>CAVUBN010000016.1:0-68468 GCA_963739715.1 uncultured Chloroflexia bacterium
CACCGCCCGCTCATCGACGTTCAGGCGGAGGAGCACTCCAGCGACGGCGATCATGGTGCCGAAGACGATCGCCAGGAGCGGCATTCCGCCAATACCAAGCATTAAACCGCCGATAAGCCCGCCAAGGACGTACCCCATCTGAGCGACGGACGCTCGCAACGACATCATCGCGCCTCGATAGCGTGGCGACTGCTGAAGTCCCAGTGAATTCGAGGTCGCTCCGCGCGCACCCTGGCTCAAGCCGAACAGGATCATGAGCCCAACGGTCAGGATCAGCGGCCAGGAGAAGACCATGGCACAGATCACGAAGACGCCCGAGAGGATGGCAGCCGCGAGAATCGCCTGCCGCTGGCCGAAACGGCTCGCCAGACGGTAAGCGGCAAGACTCCCGAAGACGAATCCAAGTGCGGAAAGGGCCAGCAGCGGACTTGCGGTACCAGCACTCAGGTTGAAGCGGTCGATGTAGAAGACGCCGAGGAAGGTTAGAGTTCCGGCCCAGCCAGTGTAGGAACATAGCTCGGTAAGAACCCAACTGGTCGCCGAACGGTCGGAAAGGATTTCGCGGAGCGCTCGGCCTGGGTTGAGTGTCTCACTGGCGACGATGGCGCTCTCCGGCTTCGGTAGCCGTAGCACAAAAACGAGCCCCACCAGACTGAACAGGAAGGGAACGCCAAAGAAGCTCCAACGCCAGCTGAAGGCGTCGGCCAGGAATCCGATGAGCGGCAGACCAAGGATCCAGGCGAGCGGCTGGCCGATATTGACCAACCCCATGGCCCAGGAGCGTCGCTCCGGGACGAAGTAGTCGCCAACCGCGGCCATCCCCATCGACAGGAGACAGGCCACGCCAATACCGGCCATGAACTGCACCAGCACGAGCGCCCAGAAGGTCGGCGCCAGAGCGCTGCCCAGACCGGTCGCGCCGATGATCGCGAGCCCGGTCAGCAGGATCGGCTTGCGTCCGGTTCGTTCAGAGAGGATGCCGATGTAGGGTGCCAGCAATGCAGATGAGAGGGCCGCGACGGTGCGGAGCTGTCCGGCGAGCGAGTCGGAAACGTTGAACGAGGCGCCGATATCGACCACCAGTGGGCTGATGATCACCACGCCGGTCTGATTCACAATCATCGTGACGATCAACGACGTCAGGACGAACGAATCGCTCGTTTTGCCTTGTTCGACGGAGTTGTGCGGAGGTCCTCAGGTTCGTCTCTTTCACCAGTTCACATTCAGCGCGCGCAGATTCCGCCAGTATGACACAGGCCTCCAGCGGGCGTGTATGGGCGGAACGAGGAGCGTGCGGGCTCAGGATGGGAACATGACAGGAGCAAACGACGTCACGTCGAAGCGTTTGTGGCCAGCCAGGCTCTTTGAGCACTCGCGACACTTGCGTGACATCACCTTTACGATCACAGGCTCATATCACTGAATATCAATTTGAGCACTGAGCACTTGACTTTGATGTATCAGCCGCTATCCTAAGAAGACTCTGGGAACTGAACTGATCACTTCATACTTCTTGCTCTGTTCTCCCAGTGAGCGAGTGGTTACAGGTCGACGGCCTGCTCAGGATGCGAAATGTCTCCCGAGTGCCGATGGGATTGTGTCGATCGTGACGGGCAGCCGTCACGTACTGATGGCGCGTGGTTCAAGTAGAGGGGGTAGAGTATGTCAAGGGCACCGATTCGGCAGATCGATCAGAATCGTCACAGCGCTTCTTCTGGCGCTGACACTTTCGGGCGTCTCCTGTTGCCATCGCCAGCACTCGCCGCGACCTATCAGCTCAGCGGGAAGGTGACCGACCAATCCAGCAACCCGATCGTCGGCACCACCATCGCCGTGATCGAACCGTCCACCAGCGCGACCGTCGCCAGCACAACGACTGACTCGAGTGGGAACTACGACGCTAACCGTTGATGGCGGAACCTACAACATTCAGGTTACGCCGCCGTCGGCAAGTGGTTTTGGGCCGTCGGTTTTACTAGAATCAACCGATTACTAGTGACACGATTGTGAACTTCGTTCTCGTTCCGCCTGGCGTCGTGACTCTAAGCGGACAGGTCACGGGAGGTGCTGGCCAAGCCTTGGCGAATCAGACGGTGCGGCTGCATCCGGCAGGGGGTGGAGCCGGCCTTAGCACCACCACCGATGGTAACGGGCAGTACTCCTTCCAGACTGGGGCCGGTAGCTATTCGTTGGAGATAGATAACGGTACCCCTCCAACTACCGTGAACACCCCCGAGTTCTATAACTTTTTCAGCAAAACCTTTTCCTCACGCAGAGCACCGTGCTGAATATCCCACTCCCCTTCAAACAGGTGAGCGTGCATGTTCAGGATCCGGCCGGCAACCCGCTCGCCAATATCGGGGTGAGTACGAGCGACAACTATGAGAATCCCCTTACCGCCGGATCCCTTTCTGGGCTTGGCTCCTCCTACTACAATCCAGGAGCGACGGCGACTGACGCCGCAGGGAATGTCACCTTATGGCTCTTCCCGACCGCCAACCAACCCTACACACTGAGCGCTATCCCACCGTCCGGCAGCCCGTTTGCAGCCGCCAATGTTGCCAACGTCACATTCACGACGGATACAACAGAGACGATCACCTTGACCCCGCCGCTCACGCTGGGCGGGCAAGTAACAGGTGGATTAGGCCAGCCTCTTCCGAATCAGACGGTGCGGCTGCATCCGGCAGGGGGTGGAGCCGGCCTTAGCACCACCACCGATGGTAACGGGCAGTACTCCTTCCAGACTGGGGCCTGGTAGCTATTCGTTGGAGATAGATAACGGTACCCCTCCAACTACCGTGAACACCCCCGAGTTCTATAACTTTTTCAGCAATACCTTTTCCCTCACGCAGAGCACCGTGCTGAATATCCCACTCCCCTTCAAACAGGTGAGCGTGCATGTTCAGGATCCGGCCGGCAACCTGCTCGCCAATATCGGGGTGGGTACGAGCGACAACTATGAGAATCCCCTTACCGCCGGATCCCTTTCTGGGCTTGGCTCCTCCTACTACAATCCAGGAGCGACGGCGACTGACGCCGCAGGGAATGTCACCTTATGGCTCTTCCCGACCGCCAGCCAACCCTACACACTGAGCGCTATCCCCCGTCCGGCAGCCCGTTTGCAGCCGCCAATGTTGCCAACGTCACATTCACGACGGATACAACAGAGACGATCACCTTGACCCCGCCGCTCACGCTGGGCGGGCAAGTAACAGGTGGATTAGGCCAGCCTCTTCCGAATCAGACGGTGCGGCTGCATCCGGCAGGGGGTGGAGCCGGCCTTAGCACCACCACCGATGGTAACGGGCAGTACTCCTTCCAGACTGGGGCCGGTAGCTATTCGTTGGAGATAGATAACGGTACCCCTCCAACTACCGTGAACACCCCCGAGTTCTATAACTTTTTCAGCAAAACCTTTTTCCTCACGCAGAGCACCGTGCTGAATATCCCACTCCCCTTCAAACAGGTGAGCGTGCATGTTCAGGATCCGGCCGGCAACCCGCTCGCCAATATCGGGGTGGGTACGAGCGACAACTATGAGAATCCCCTTACCGCCGGATCCCTTTCTGGGCTTGGCTCCTCCTACTACAATCCAGGAGCGACGGCGACTGACGCCGCAGGGAATGTCACCTTATGGCTCTTCCCGACCGCCAACCAACCCTACACACTGAGCGCTATCCCCACCGTCCGGCAGCCCGTTTGCGCCCTTTAACATATCCAACGTGACATTCTCTTCCGATATCTCCGAAGTCGTCGTCCTCCAGTTCGTCCATGCGCCACCGGTCACCACGACCACGACTTCTCCACAGCCAAATACGCAAGGGGTCTTTCCCGGTCAAGTGACGGTCACGCTGTCGGCGACGGCAACGGCTGGATTCACGATTGCCAACACTTACTACACTGTCGACGGAGGCGCCCAACGGGACTACACCGCCTCGTTCACCGTCAGTGGTGAGGGGACACATACCGTCATCTACTGGTCGGTCGACGACGCGGGCGTTTACGAGATTCACCAAGACGCTGACGATCACCATCGAATCACTAGTAATTACAACCCAATCGCCGCTGCCAAACGGCACGGTCGGTCGAACCCTACTCCGACCACGATCGAAGCGACCGGCGGCACGTTGCCCTATCACTGGTCGATTTCGTCAGGACATCTGCCGGACGGCTTGAACATCGATCCCGACACCGGCGAGATCAGCGGCACGCCCGACCACGGCCGGAACGTTCGGCTTCACCGTTCAGGTGACCGACAGTAGCCAGATCACGGCAACCAAGCAGTTCACCTTCGCTGGTCCACCGGCGACATGGACAGGGTGGTGAAGTGACTACAAACAGCCAATCGCGCTGCCACCTCCGCCAGGCTCATCGGACCGCCGGATCAGCCTGCCAATTGCGCAAGTGGCACGTACGAACTTGCTAACGGGAGCACGCTCCCTGACGGTCTGATGCTTGATCCGAATACTGGCGTCATCAGCGGCACGCCAACGGATGGCGGCACATATACCGTCACGGTGCAGTGCACCACAACGACCAACGAGACTGCCCAGGCGGATTTCACTATCACGATCTACAACCCCGCGCCGGTCCTCACTAGTCTCGTTCCCAGCTCGGCGGGCGAAGGCGGCGCACTCTTCGATCTGACCCTGAACGGCTCCGGCTTCGTCGAGAGCTCAACAGTCCTCTGGAATGGGAGTCCGCTCGCCACGACCTACGTCTCGTCAAACCAGCTCACAGCATCGGTGCCCGCCGCGAATATCGCTGCCATCGGATCAGCGAGTGTGACGGTCAGCAATCCGGTACTGAGTGGAGACGGCGGTACGTCGAACGCGCTGACCTTCACTATCAACAATGTCGCTCCTCAGGTCGGAATCGTTAGCGTAAGTCCGGAGCCTTCGGACGAAGGTAGCGCGGTCACGGCCAGCGCCAGCTTCAGTGATCCGGGCAACGATGGCCCCTACACCTGCACCGTCGACTACGGCGACGGCTCCGGTGCCGTTGCGGGCACCGTGACCGTTTCAACCTGTGATGGGCCGTCACACACCTACGATGATAACGGGAATTACTCGGTCACGATCGCGGTGACTGATGCAAACAATGGGACCGGATCGAATAGCGCCACACATGAGGTCGATAACGTACCGCCGATCGCAACCCTGTCGAATGGCGGGCCGGTGGCGGAAGGTAGCCCCGCAACGATCCAATGATGGTACGGTGGCGGAAGGCAGCGCGGCGACGATCAGCTTCACCAACCCGAGCGATCCGTCGAATGCGGACACAACGGCAGGATTCCACTACGCCTTCGCGTGTGACGGCAGTTCACTGGATAGCGCCTACTACGCCAATAGAGCGGCACCGATGCATCCACGACCTGCACCTTCGACGATGGTCCGAGCACACTTGACGTTACGGCGCGAATCATCGACAAAGACGGTGGCTATACCGAGTACACGACCACGGTAACGGTCACCAACATGTCGCCGACGGCGACACTATCCAACGACGGTCGGTGGCGGAAGGCAGCGCGGCGACGGTGAGCTTCACAAATCAGGGTGACCCGTCAAATGCCGATACAGCAGCGGGATTCCACTACGCGTTCGCGTGTAACGGCACTTCACTCGACGGCGCCACCTACGCCAATAGCAGCGCCGATGCGTCCACGACCTGCACCTTCGACGATGGTCCGAGCACGCACTTGGTTACTGCGCGAATCATCGACAAAGACGGTGGCTACACCGAGCACACGACGATGGTGACGGTCACCAACGTTGCGCCGACAGCAACCATCAGCGCACCGTCCTCGGTGAATGAAGGAGACACCTTCACCGTGTCGCTCGACCAACCCGAACGATCCGTCGAGCGCGGATACTGCGGCCGGGTTTACGTACAGCTTCGATTGTGGTGATGGGACTGGAGTGCAGGATACCGGAAGCACCGCCAGCATCAGCTGTGTCGCGCACGATGTTGCCAGCCAGACGGTCACGGCAACAATCACCGACAAGGATGGCGGAACCAGCAGCTATAGCTCGGTGGTCACGGTGAACAACGTCGCGCCGAGCGTCGGAGCGATCACGGCGCCGATCGATCCGGTGGAGGTCGGCACCAGCATCGACGCCAGCGCCACCTTCACCGATCCCGGGATCGGGCTGGGCGATAGCCACACGGCCAGCTGGGACTGGGGTGATGGCACGACCACCAGCGGAACGGTCACGGAGTCAACCGGCTCTGGATCAGTGACCGGAAGCCACACCTACACAGCAGCTGGGGTGTATACCATCACGTTGACGGTGACGGACAAGGATGGAGCGAGTGGATCGAGCACGTTCCAGTTCGTGGTCGTCTACGATCCGAGTGCTGGTTTTGTCACGGGTGGTGGCTGGATCGACGTCACCTGCAGGCGCCTACGCCGCTAGATCCGAGTCTGACTGGCAAAGCCACGTTTGGGTTCAACGCCAAGTACAAGAAGGGGGCCAACGTCCCCGATGGGAACACCGAGTTCCAGTTCCATGCGGCTGGGTTGGACTTCCACAGCACGAGCTACCAGTGGCTGGTGGTTGCGGGAGCGAAAGCTCAGTTCAAAGGCGTGGGAACGATCAACGGGCGACGGGACGTACGGCTTCATGATCACGGCCGTTGATGGAGCGCTCACCGGTGGTGGGAGCACCGATACCTTCCGGATCAAGATCTGGGCGATCAAGCAGACGGCAGTAATGGCGGCGTGATCTATGACAATGGCTCGAAATCGCCATTGGGTGGAGGTTCTATCGTCATCCATAGCTGAGGACTGGTAATCCGGCTCGCCGGACTGAGTTACTCAACAGGCGCAACCTGCTGCGGTGAACTCGGTCTGGCGAGCCATCTTCCCTGCATCGCTTATCCGATACCCGAGTCATCGTGGCGAGTCCGGCTTGTCGTCACTCGATCGCTGAACGACCGCGATAATGTGCGTGCCGCCATCAAGCGCACCCGGCTCGCGACAGAAGTCGAGCTCCCAGTCGAGAAAGGCTTGCCAGAGGGTTGCATCGTCAACGAGCGAGGCGACCAGTTCTTCATGCTGTGTCGAGAGGAAGTTCGCGGCAGAGGCGGCAACAACCGTTCCGTGGTGCCGGCCAAGCAGGGTGGATAGGTCGCTCCAGCGATACATGCGGCACTCGTGCCGTTGACCGGGAAGCCCAGCGAGATCGCCAGTCGCGTTGATCCGGTTGGCCGATTCAACGCCGAACTGATCGACGATCTCCAATACCCCAGGCATGAACCGGCGGGTTGTGCCGAGTAGCGACATGACGCTGAGTAGTACGTACCCATTCGCTTTCGTCACGCGAAGCATCTCGCCAATGGCGTCGTCCGCTCGATCGAAGACGTAGCTGACCGGGCCGCCGTAACAGACCACGGCGTCAAACTGCTCATTTGAGAAGCGGGACAGATCGACAACGTCGAGTACGTGCCGCTCGGTAACGGCGTCTTCGACACCCGCCTCACGCACCTTGATCCGATTGAGGTCCAACTGTTGTGGGGAGATGTCTCCGACCGTGATACGAGCTCCAAGCCGCGCCAACTCAATCGTGAAGCGGCCGGGTCCGGCGCCAATCTCAAGCACATGATCGCCGGGGCGGATGTAATGCTCAAGGTACCAGTGGTGGATGTGGAAGCTCACTCGATCGGCCGGGGTTGCCTCCAGGCGCTCCCACTCTTGTTCTCCATAGTCGTCGTAGAATTGTGCGATGTAGGCCGGGTCGTACATCAGGCACCTCTGTTGACTGTGGCTCTGACGAACGGGTTGACGTCTCTGTTCTTGGTCAAGACTGGCTGTTGTCCAGCGTACGGACAGCCGGCATCCGCTCCATTCGTACGTAGAGCGTGGCAAAACCGACCACCCAGGCGGTGACTGCCACCACAAATATCCACGTCCCCATACGGTGTGAGTCGAAATTTGACCACTCGCGAATGATGCCGATTGCCACCAGAATGGCCCAGAGGAAGGTCGATTGGAACGAAATGCGCCAGGCACTCCAGCGGCCGTCACGGCCCAGTAGCACCGATGCCGTTCCAGCGAGGGCAAACCACCCGGAAAGCACTCGTGCCGTCAATGGAGATAACGTCCAGGGCCAGAAATCGATGGCGGCAGTTGGCGCAAAGAGTAAGACGGCTGAGAGTGCCAGCGCAGCGAGTCCAACGATCCCAAGACCAAGACGGACGAACCATGGCACCTCGCGGTCCTCAACGTCGGGTCGTCCCGTATCCTGCCGCCGATTCCGAACCCAAAGCCAGAACACGAGTGGTGGTGCTACGGCGTAAAGGATGACCCAGAGCTGAAAGGCGAGATGTGAGTGGTTGAATCGATCCCAATGAAGTACCGTCACGACCGCCATCACAAAGGCGAATACGGATACTGCGGGCAGACTCCGTCCCAAGTGATGCCAGCGCCGGGCAATAGCCATGCGGGCAAAGTAATATGCGCCGGCGACGTAGCCTGCACCCATAATCATCGGCGTCATTGGCGGACGAATCGTCCAGGCAAAGTGCTGGCCCGTGTTATCCGATTCAAAATATAGGATCAGAAAGGCGAGCGTCAGGATTGGCACGAGGATGACGGACACAATGCGCGTCTCGAGTAGTATCGAATCACTAGCCACTGGAGGAACCGAGGCTGGTGTCGGAGGGGAATCCATGTTTCGGTGCTCCTGATCTCCGGACACTTCGGCAATCGCTACTTGACTGATGCCACGGATACGTTGTCGCGGTCAGCGGACTACGAAGGTCAGTGGTCTGATCGCACCCGCAAGGCTGGTGGTGCGGTTATCAACGAGCAAACGACCGGTCTTTGCGGAGCCCACCAGACACAATTCATTCGATCTGGAAATTTGAAGTGATCTAGGGCTGAGCGTAGCACGTTCGGCACATCCTGACCAGTGATGCCGGAGCATTAGTGAAGGCGCGGGTTCCTCACGGCAGCGCGAGGTGTGTCCCGTAGATTGCGAGCAGGATGCCAACGATGGCCGTGCCGTAGATGAGACGGAAGGCGGCCCGCTGACCCACGCTGATCGGGGGCGAGGTCACGACGACCGAGTATTGGCCTGTGATGTTGAACAGCAGCAGATTAGCGCTATCGGTCGCGAAGTGAAGGATGATCGGCACCCAGAGCGAGCCGCTCATTAGGTAGGAGACGATGAGGACCAGCCCGCCGACGACCCAGCTGAAGACCTGATACGCACCGCCGCGATTGGTTAGAAAGTGGATCAATGTGAAGAGCGTCGTTGAGATCAGGATGATTGCCAGTAAACTGTACGACCGCAGGTTCAGAGTCACGTAGCCACGATTCAGAACCTCTTCCTGCATTGCGACGGCGACGAGCATCCCCAACCCGAGCGCGATCAGCAGCACCTCACGGTTCGACGTCGCCGGGCGGACGAAGCTCACCGATTCGATAAGCCGTGTTCTACGCATAACGCCAATGAACCCGAGGGCTACCAGGAAGATCACCAGCGATCCACCAAACGAGGCGAGCGCGTCGGCTCCATGGAATTGCAGCCCGAGCGAAACGATCGATTTGCCATCCATGAAGACGAGGAGCAATCCGATCAAGATCATGATGATCAGGTTCGCCACGAAACCGAGCAGTGTGACGCGGGGTGAGTTGCGGGTCGACATCTCTCGCAGATTACCGGCGATCTTAGCGATGACGACGGAGGACGCGAGGGCAAACAGGATGTAGACGGCGTAAGCAATAAGAATATGAATCCAGGGCCAGATCATCGGACTCCCACTTCTAATAGTTTGAATGGTGTGAGCTATTACGCTTGTTCTGGGTTGAGATTCCGCCGGACTGACCTGCAAACTGTATGTTTAGGCCAGTCCAGCGTTACTTTCCTGTTCGTTAGCTCGGCTCGTGCTCTTGCTTGGCGCTCTGCCGCCACATACCTATGGCGATCAGGGCACAACCAGCAGCGACCAGGAGCCCGTGTGCGACCCGCAATGGCTGGGTGCCGAAGAACTGTGGGATGTACAGGGCGAAGCCGGTAGCAAACGGAATTCCAATCCACTTTGCGAACTCGTTAGACTTCCAGATGACACGGGCCACCATGATCGCGCCGATGCCCAGCGCCAGTAGTCCGATCAAGAACATCGCCAGTCCGGCGCCGCCGCGCACGACGGTAGACATCTCGACCAGTGAGCCATCGCCACGATTCAGTGCTTCGCGGCCGATGGCGTGCAGGCCGTAGGCTTCGCCGCCATAGAAAGGGAGGGTCAGACCGATACCGGCCAGCGTGACGACGAACGCGCGAAAGGCGCTTCCCTCGACCTCGCTGCGCTGTAGCGTCTGGTGCCAACCGACGAGACCGAGCGCCAGCAACGTGAAGCCGACCATGGCGAGCATGTGCGCCACGATCCAGTGGCTGGAGCCGAAGGCCGCCGCGCCCTCCAAGCCTTTCTCGCTCGAGAACGGGCGTAGCGCAGGATAGAGGACAAAGAGAATGCCGGAGATCGCAAGTGAGATTGCGCTCATTCGCCCGCGATCTCCCTGTACTGTGTTGCTCTTCACTCGAGTGTTCGTCGCGGTTGGTGCGTATCGATTTGTTGTCTGGGCCGTCATCCTTCTTCCTCTCTCGCGGGCGTTCCGCGTTCTTGCTGTTCTCGTGAACTGTTCGACCTGCTATTCGTTCGTACTTGTCTCAGCGCTTCGGACGTTCAACGACGCCACGTAGTGTTGTATGAGCCAGTTGAAACTCTCGTCGATCCCGATCGGCATTCCAAAATGGCCAGCCTGTTCCAGCATGATGAACCCGTGAATGGTGGCGAAGAGCCCGCGCACCGCGTGAACCGCCTCGATTCCTTCGAATCCGTATTGCCGCACCGTGTCGAAGAAGATGCTGACAAACTGTTCTGCCGCCGCCTCGAGTTCCGGATTCTCCTCGGACTGCACCGCGGGCTGGGTCGTCAGGTAGACCCCGGGGTGCTCCTGTGCGTATTCGCGCGCTGCCATCGCCGCTGCAATCACCGCCTCGTCCCCCGCCCGGCCGACACAGGCCAGAGCGATCTTGGTCGCCATCTCGCGCAAGCCGCGGATCTGGAGTTTGCGTCGAAGGTCGGCCAACCCGGCAATGTGGTTGAAGAGGGAGGAGGGCCTGACTCCAAGTTCCTTAGCGAGCTTCTGCAACGTCAGATTCTCTAACCCATTGGCATCCGCCATCCGTGCCGCTGCCTCGACGACAATCTCAGTCGTCAGCCCTCTACGAGGCATGGCTCACGCTCGCGTCCGACAGGAAACTGACGATCACGGGCCCGACCTGATCCGGCATCTCGGCGTGTGGATAGTGCCCAGCCCCTTCGATCGAGACCGACGTGCCACCGATTTCACGAGCGATCCATTCCCCTTCATCGGCCGGATTCTTGAAGTCGGGGTCCTTACCGCCCATCACCACCAGGGCAGGAGCCGATACTTTGCCAAGGTCATTCGAAACATCGCCAGAGCTGTCAGCCATTGCCCGGAGTGCCTGGAGTCGACCAGGCTCTCGCAGGTTGGCCTTGAGATCGGCACGGTACGCGTCGAAATCAGTCGGCTTGCGGCTCGGATAAAAGTTCGGGAAGTACATTGCCCAGAGAGCCGCGCCCCATGGACGGGCGAGCAGTATCTTCATCAAACGGCGCATCATGGCGTCGTTGCCGTGAGTGCGGACGAAGGGGGAAATCAGTACGATTCGTCCGATGATCTCTGGAGCTACGGCCGCTGCCCAGACCGCCGAACCGCCCGCCTTTGAGGTGCCGATGACCGTGACTGGTCCGGTCTGAAGTTCACGCGCCAGCGCGATGATGTCGGCGCCGATCGCTTGTGTTGAGTAGTCGCTGAATCCGACGCTCGACTCACCGTGACCACGCAGGTCCATCGTCACCACCCGGAAGCCGGCGGCGACGAGTTGTGGCCGAAGGAAACGATATTCAGCGCGCACGTCGCCAATCGACGGGACACAAATGACGCTCGGACCAGAACCGGTAACGTCATAGGCGATCGTGCCCTCAGGAACTGAGAGATACTGGGTGGGCGACGTAGCGGACTCGAGTTGCCGGGTGTCGTCGTGGTGAACTGCCGTCGTCATGGTGAAACCTCTCTATGCGAATCATGTTGTTCCAATAACGAATGATATTCGTATGATAATGACACAGATTCATGTTGTCAAGTGGATTCGCCGACATTCGACAGCGGGTAAGGGACTCATGACGTTGGCTAATCTGTTGATTGCATGTCCTGCTTGTTGGCGGATCCCTCATCGGAGCAGGTGCATCTGGGGTCGGGCCGATTGCCCTCAGGTCTTGAGTCGTGAAGGGAACACGGATGTACGAGTTACCTATTTCACAACAACATGCCCGCGACGGCCTGAGAACGTGGGCACAGGCTCCGTCAACCAGTTGGCTTACGACCGCGAACTCGACGACGAGTCCGGTGAACGACGGAGTCTCCCGGCACGATGCTGATGGTGCCGTCAACCTCGAGGATCGCCGCTTTAACCCCCTTGAGTTCGTCGACGCCGTGCTCGCGCATCGCCATGTAGACATCTTCCTCGTCGACACCTTCGCGACGCAGGTGGTTCTCGACGAACTGACCTTCGTTGACGAGCAAGGTGGCAGAGCCGCGGATTTGGCGTTCAAACCAGCCAAAGCGGAGGCGTAAGCGGCCAACGCCCCAGTTCATCGCGAGTAGCGAGCCAGCAGCTAATATCCCGCCTGTCAAAGAAGAATCACTGCCGACCATCGCGTTTTGTACGGCGTTGGCCAATAGCAGGATGACGACGAGATCAAAGGGGCTCATCTGACCGAGCTCGCGCTTCCCGGCCACGCGCAAGCCGAGGAGTAGCGCGACGTATACGACCACTGTTCGGATGACGATGCCGCCGAGAACCGAACCCTGCAGGTTGATCATCCCGAGGTTCCTCTCCTATCATCCGAAGCCATCGCACGAGATGCTCTCCGAAAGCGATGCCCATGGTACTCGGTTTGAAGCGTCCCAGGTGATGCGCGATTCTCATCCCCGGGTTAACCTATAGGACGAAGAGATTTCGAGCATCTGGTCCAGTGGCGATCTCCGCGCTTCAAGCGCGGGAACATTGAGCTTACGCGGCCCAACATCAGCGCCGGTGTATCTCATTCGATCACGGAGCGCTATGATGTTGGCAGTGAGGTTTCTCTAATTGCTTGGGGCTTCCCTCTGGCCCCGAATTGTGCAAGATCGTACAATTCAATGCGCCTTTGAGCCATTGAGCGCTGGTACTTACTCTGAGGAGAGGCTGATGCGTGACCCCGAAGACCACACAACTGCTTCATCATCACACCATTCAGATTCGAAACAACCGGCTGAACGTGGATCAGCAAAACAACGGTCCAGCGGCTCTGGTGCTCAACCTGCCCACGCGTCCGCCTCAAATTCAGCTGCGGACCGGGTGAAGTTGTCCCGTAGATGGGCTGGCCCGGGCGCATCTGTGACGATTACTGTGGCTGGACGAGCGATCAAGCCGCTTGTGGATTGGCGTGTCCTGTGGGGGTCGCCTGACGGCGGAGATGGTTACACGTTGCTGCTCGTTTCGCCAACTGAAGGTCGCGATCACAGCATCTCATTTAACGTACCCGCAACGGCTCGCCCGGGCGCCTACGCGATTCAGGTAGAGCACAAGCGCGACTTGCGACAACGACTGCAATTCATCGTCACTTCTCATGAGCCTCCGGAGTCATCTCCGTTCAGAATTCTTCGCACGGATCCAGCTGATGGCGCTTTGAAGCTGTACCAGACGCTCTGTCGATATCGATCGAATCCCGAAACAGCTATCGAGGCCATGGCGACGCTCATGAAGGGGTACGATACCTTCCTGGATCCCCGACCTGTCGATGCCGAGTTCAAGGAGATCGTCGAGGGCTCGCTGAGACCGATCGAGAAGCGACAGAAGTTTGCGTCTTGGCTCGTTACGCATCAGCTTTCAGCCGAAGAGGGAGCATAGGGCCGACCCAGGGTCGTGAGCGCCCAAGTCAGTTCTCGGTTCATTGAATAGCGCCAGGCTTCGGTCCCGGCAGGTTCGCGGATTCACGGTGGATCAGTGCTCTTGCCGGGACCGATTACGTCAGCTGGCCATCTTTTCCATACCAACGTAGCCCAGTTTCGTTGCTCTATGCCATAGCTTGATCTGACGGGTCGGGCCAACAGCCTGGGGTCAGGGCGCGCGCTAATCACTCCGTCAACTCGGAGCGCTCCGTGGCTGTCCATCTTCCCTTTTATAGGGACCACAGAGACCACGTTACGTCACCTCGGGCGACCAAGCTACTGATCGATCCGTTCGACACAACTCCAATGTCTGAATAGTCCGCCTGACCTGGACTCACTAAAGCGGTTTGCAAAACCGTTGGCCAAGAAATGGAGAGCTGCCTTCGGGTCATGCTGAGGCTGTGGCCGAAGCACCTCCTCCGCTGCTCCCAATCGATACAGCGAAAGCGGAGACGGGGAGATCCCTCGCTGTGGCTCAGGATAACCAGGCGTACCCCGACCCGTGTTGATCAATCTTTATGCAATTCGCTGTAGAGAGGGAGAGGTCGAACGCGGAACGAGCGTTTGACCAGCAACTCCGGTGGACACAAACCGCTAGCGGCCGAATTACTCACCTATCCAGGTGGTACGGCACGTTGACGACGATGACTTCGGGGTGAGTCCAGAGGGCGAACTTGAGCCGCAGCGCTGTTTGGTTGTGGAGCAGTAGCTCGTAAAGGTGGGCTGGCACGAACTCTGGCAGGACTACGCTGATATTGAGCCCCTCCGTATTTCGCTGCATCTCATCAATATAGTTGACCAGCGGACCGACGGTTTCGCGGAACGGCGACTCGATGATTACCAACGGAACCGCGAGGGCGAGCTCGTCCCATTCTCTTTGCATCTGGGACGCGTCTTTCGGCTCGTCGGTCACATGAACCGCGGTCACGTCGCTGGTGATATGGCGGGCGTAGTCGATGGCGCGAAGGCTGGCGCGGTCGATCGAGCTGATTGGCACAATGGCGGCACTCTTCCGCGCTATCATCCTGGATCCCCGGGACCGATCCTGGTCGGTAAGTTGTAGCTGGTGGCGCACATTGTCGTAGTGTTTGCGGATCCTGAGCATGATCATGATGATGAACGGCAAGAGGATCAGCACCATCCAGGCCCCATCGAGAAAGCGGGTGGTGATGTTGATCAGGGCCACGATCGCCGTGGCGGTCGCCCCGATTCCGTTAATGATGAGTCCGAGCGTGCGTTCTCGACTGCGCTCAGATCGTAGCCAGCGGAAAGTCATGCTCGATTGCGACATCGTGAAGGCAATGAAGACGCCGACCGCGTAGAGTGGGATCAGCCCGGCAACCTCGGCTTTGAACGCCACCACCAACACCATTGCGGCCCCACTCAGCACGACGATCCCGGTCGAGAAGGCCAGGCGATCGCCGCGAGCCATGAACTGACGCGGCATGAAGCCATCTCGCGCCAAAAAGTAACTAAGGCGCGGGAAGTCGGCAAACGCCGTATTCGCTCCCAGTACCAGGATGCTGGCGGTGGCTGCCTGTATTACATAGTAGAAGACTGAGCGCCCGACGATCGTTCGGGTGAGCTGTGAGACGAGTGTCTCCCCCTCGACCGGCGAGAGGTGGAAGTGGTGAGAAAGGATGGTCACTCCCAAGAAGAGTGTGCCGAGTATGACGCCCATCCAGACGAGCGTTTGCGCCGCGTTACGCGCTTGCGGTTCCTTAAATGCCGGCACACCGTCAGCGATCGCTTCAACTCCGGTGAGTGCGGCGCATCCGGCGGCGAAGGCCCGCATGACGATAAAGGCAGTCAGCGACGTAGCCGCGAGCGGCAGCTCATGACTCACGTCATTTGTCGTGACTCCGATTCCCGACCAGGCCGCGAATCCGACGAGGAGTAAGCCAACCATGCTGCCGATGAACAGGTAGGTGGGTATGGCGAAGATCGTCCCGCTCTCGCGAACGCCACGAAGGTTTGCCAGCATCATCAGCATGATGGCCACGACGGCTATCCAGATCCGGTACGGGAGCAGTGACTCGCTGGCCGAGGTGATCGCCGCGACGCCGGCCGAGATGCTCACCGCCACGGTCAAGATGTAGCCGGTCAGCAGCGCCGACGCAGCCAGCAGACTTGGCTTTCGCCCAAGATTATCCTTGGTCACGATGTAGGAGCCGCCCCCATGGGGATAGGCATGAATCGTCTGCCGGTAGGAGAAGACAACGATCGCCAGCAAGAGGGCAATGGCCAAGCCGATCGGGATCAGCACGTCAAAGGCGGCGGTGCCTGCTACCACCAGAATGAGCAAGATCTCCTCGGTGGCATACGCGGTCGAAGAAAGCGCATCGGATGAGAAGACCGCCAGAGCTTTGCTCTTGCTGAGCCGCTCATGGATCGCCTGTGCTGACTCGAGCGGATTGCCGATCAGCGTTCGCTGGAGCCGCTCAATCAGGCGACCAGCGGATGTCACCGGGACCGTCGGCGGCGCCAAGTAGTAGCCCTGCGAACGCGGACTGACCGGCAGGTCGCTGGAGCGGATCACGCGTACGTAGCGATCGCCAGGGTGTCTGCCCCGAATGGTATCGCGGGTGCGTTCCGGCCCGTTGTTGGTCTCGTGCTCCTGAGGGTCCCGCTCGGTCATAGAATCGTTCTCTCCCAGAGCGTCATCACTCGCGCTCGGCTAGTGTCGCGGCAGACCGCGCAAGAGCGCGCGAATCTTCTCGGCCTCCGGTCCGCGGTACTTCACGCGGATGCGGCCGATCTCAGGATGTGGGGAACGAAAGTAAACGAATGCTTCAATTGTCGGATCATCGGATCGTGTCATGAATAAGGCGGAATCGATGGCGGCAAGCCGGACGTGACTGTGGCCGATTACAACCGGGGCGTCGGCTGTAGCGCGACGAAACCAGCGCCGGAAAGATCGCATAACACCCCCTTTGGGAGATCGTCGAGACTATCGCGCAGTCTTAAGGGTGTCCCTCACCAGGTGCCACCAGGCGGTTCAGTATCCTTCCATGTCGATAAATGATCTTCGCGCCGATAGAACTAGGGATACGCTCGTTTCACCACAACCATAAACGCGTGACGGCCCACCAAAGCCGCCGGCTGCGTCATGCCAACACGACCGTCGAGCGGCCCGATGTTCGGCAACGGTCGTGGCAAAATATCTTCATTTTGATTCTCGTTTGCCCGCGGTCAACGATGATCGCCGCATACCACTAGAGTGGCTTACCTGGCACGATGCCGACCGCGAAATCACAAGATCCAATCTGGATATCGGTAATCCAAAGCGCGCTCGCGAACGGCGACATAGGCTCAAACCAGACAGCTACCCACTCGTAGGGGGATAGTCTACCAGAGCATATGGCGATTCTGTCAAACGTGCCCACGTCGCGCTAATCATCGCGCTTCTGCCAGCCTTGCAAAGTCAGTGCCGCCGAGATGTCGAATTCACGGGAGTTCATTCGACAATGAGGTGAAGGACGATCGTGCTCAGCCGGGCCGTAGGGCATCACGTGAGGGCGATACCGGTTGGTGGACCCGATCTCGTGGCCGCGAACGACACGCGCCCTTCCTGGACGTTTCTTAGAGAATCATCTACGGTCGTCATGTACGTAGTCCAGGCCGCGTAACCATCGACGATATTGGGGAAACGACTGCCCTGTCATTGCGTTCAGTCTGACTATCTCGTGGGCGGATTGGCGCTATCGGAACAAAAGTAAGGAGCAAACTCGATATGCCGGATCAGACTCCCCCACTCATCACCTTCTACTCAGGTTGGGGATCTTTCCAGCAAATGCTGGTTGATATGATCGCTGAGCTTTCCAACGAACAGCTCGCGTTGCCAACCGATTTACATCACTGGCCAATCGGATTGGTGGTACAACATCTGGTGGCCAATCGTGTCTGGTGGTTCCAACTGTGGATGGGTGAAGGAAGTGCTGAGCTTGCACCTATCGCGCACTGGGACCCGGCGGACGAGGTGGAGCAGGCCCCTCTAACCACGTCGGAACTGGTGGCTGGGCTTCAATCTACGTGGCAGATGATCGCCGACGCACTTTCGCGCTGGACACATGCCGACCTCGCGCAAGTCTTCTCGCCTCCAGCCGTCATGAGCGAAGAAGAGCGAAGCATGTTTGGGGACATCAGCCGGCAGTGGATTATCTGGCACGTGCTCGAACATGAGATCCTCCACGCAGGCGAACTCTCCTTAGCGCTGGGCCACTACGGGTTGCCGGGAATCTACGGGGACATGTAGCCGTCGGGACGAGCCTCGTCCTATTCCGCAATTGATCTGGCTCACCGCGCTTATTCGCTGCGGGACTCCGACAATTCTCGAGAACTGTGGTTCCCCACGCTGGGTAGACGAGATGGTGCTCAGCGTGAACCTGGATTAGCATGAGCGGTGGGTGTGTCCAGATAGCGTAAGTGCAACGAAGGGACCGGGATGGAACCAGAATTAATATGTGATTACCAGTGTGACACCGGTGAAGGGCCGCTCTGGCATCCCGGTGAGCAGCGGCTCTACTGGGTTGACATTCCGGCGGGCCGGATATTTCGCTATGATCCAGCAACAGGCGACCACGAGCAGATCTACCAGGGCGACGTGATTGGCGGATTCACTATCCAGGAAGATGGCTCGCTCCTTCTCTTCGGTGAGAAGGGGGCGGTGCGGCACTGGCGTGATGGCCGGGTGACGCCTGTGATTGAGGAGATCCCGGGTGAGGAGGCGGGACGCTTCAACGACGTGATCGCCGACCCGGCCGGGCGCGTCTTCTGCGGTACGATGCCAGCCGGCGAGCGTGCGGCCCGACTCTATCGGCTCGATACGGATGGCTCGTTGACGACGGTGCTTGAGGGGGTCGGACTCTCGAATGGCATGGGCTTCTCGCCTGACCGCTCCATTTTCTACTTCACTGACTCAAATAACCGGGTGATCTACCGTTTTAACTACGATCGAGAAAGCGGAGAACTGAGTAACCAGCAGGTCTTCGCCCGGATCGATCAGGGTGATGCCGTGCCGGACGGCATGACGGTCGATGCTGCCGGATACATCTGGTCGGCCCGCTGGGATGGTAGCCGGCTTGTGCGCTACTCTCCGAATGGCGTTGAGGAACGCGTGATCGAGTTCCCGACCAAGAAGGTCTCGAGTGTCACCTTCGGTGGCCCCGACTATACCGACATGTATGTCACGACGGCAGGCGGCCGCAACAAAGACGAGAACGGTACGCACGCCGGGGCACTGTTCCGTGTGCGGATAGATGGTATCCGTGGTGTGCCCGAATTCCCGTCACGGATCCAGGTTCCGAAGGTTAGCTAACTCGTGGAACAAAACGGGCGGATGCGCTCCCGCGAAGTGACGTAACGATCTGGAGAGAGCGGGATTAGACGACAGCTAGCCCGTCAACTACGACACAGCCTTCGCCATCGGCACTGACGAGTACAGGGTTGAGGTCTAATTCCCGGAGTTCGGGTAGTTCGATCAACATCTGGGACACGCCAACGATCACGTCGGCCACGGCGGTGACATCGACAGCCGGTCGACCGCGAAATGGGCCGAGTAACGCTGAACCGCGCAGTTCAGCGAGCATCCTCCGTGCTTCGTCGAGATCGACCGGTGCGAGGCGGTTGGACACGTCCTGCAGTGCCTCGGCCAGCACGCCGCCGAGTCCGGCGACGACGACCGGGCCGAACAACGGATCGTTGCGGCCGCCCACGATCAGCTCGATGAGGCCGGATGCCATCCGCTCTACCCGGACGCCGCGTATCCCCGCTCCCGGTGCGCGAGTCGCGACCCGTTCCAGCAGTGCATCATGTTCCTTTCGGAGTTGGTCGTCAGACGCAATCCGCAGCACGACGCCACCGACTTCGGTCTTGTGATGGACGCCGTCGGCCTCGATCTTTAGCACGACTGGGTAGCCAACTTCGTGAGCCAGTGCCAACGCCTCATCAAAGTTCTCAGCCAGTCCGCCTGCTGGAACCGGGATACCGTACAGCCGGAGCAGTTCCTTGCTGGTCGATTCCGACACACCACCCGTGCCGGCGGCGGGCAGCAGTTCGAGCGCGCTGGCCCGACGCTCGACTTCGATGGTGGACGCGCTTCGCGGCACGGAGTGGCCCTGACGCCAGCGCGCGTACCGACCGGAATGGCCGATCGCACGGGCTGCGCTGCGCGCGCCGGAGAGGTGGATCAACCCCTGCTCTGCCAGTGCGTCGGTCATCTCGTAGGCGACATCGGTGATGGTATTGATGATCGCAATCGGCTTGGTGGTCCGTGCCTTAGCGTCAGCCAGGCCAGCGATCATCTTATCCCAGCCGGTCGCCGACAGCGGAACGGAGTTGCGTGGCGCGTCTCCTATGCAGGCGACAATATCGACGCAGGGTGTGTTGGCCAACAGAGTGGCGACGTTGCCGTAGATGTCGCGGTTGCCCCAGCCAGACGCGGTGATGTCGAGCGGGTTGAGTGGGTCGGCGAACGGCGGGAGGAGATCGAGAAGCTCCGATCGCGTGTCCGGTGGTAAATCGGGCAGCTCGACACCATTCGCGGCCGCCAGATCGGCGATCAGTCCGCACTCACCACCGGAGCTGGCAAAGACGCCCAGTCCGGGGCCGGCCGGTCGCCGGTCGGCCGAGAGGAGCTTGGCTGTTTCCATCAGTTCTTCGGAGTCGTCGACGCGGATTACACCGTACTGATTGAAGAGCGCATCGTAGAGCTGGTCCGATCCGGTGAGGGAGCCGGTGTGGGCTACCGCAGCGCGGCTGGCCTTCTCCGACCGGCCGAGCTTCAGCACGACGATCGGGACGTCCCGCTCGGCCGCCTGGGCGGCAACACGCCGGAACTTCGTGACATCCGAGAGTCCCTCGATCACGGCGGCGATGACGCGTACGCTGGGCTCGGTGAGATAGAAGCTCATCACGTCGACCGCGTCAACGACGGCCTGGTTGCCGGCCGAGACGACGTGAGCGTGCTCCAGTCCGCGACTGGAAGCCATTAGCGTGTGGGCCATGTTGCCGCTCTGCGCGACCAGCCCAACTGAGCCTGTCCCGCGTCGTAACCCAACTGGGATCGCCCAGAGAGCCGTGCCGCCGAGGTAGCTCATCACACCCAGGCAGTTTGGGCCGATTAAAGGAAAGCGATCGCCGCAGAGCTCCCGCAATTCGGCCTGTAGCGATTCACCGTCTTCGCCCGCTTCTGCGAAGCCGCTCCCGAACGCGATCCCGCCCTTTGCTCCGGCGGCGATCGCTTGCTCGACAATCCCAGGTACGACCCGTGAAGGCACCGCGATGGCGACCACATCGACCGGCTCGGGGATGGCGCTGATCTCCGGATATGTCTTGAAATCGGCGATCGTGTCGTAGTTTGGGTTGACTGGGTAGATCGCGCCGTCGAAGCCGAACGACGTCAGCGCGGTGATGACCCGCAGCCCGTAGCCTCCCTTGGGTGACGCGCCGACGATGGCGACCGAGCGAGGATAGAAGAGCGGATAGAGCGGGTGCGATGCCACATCGTCCCCGGCCAGGCGTGCCCAGTCGACCGTGCCGGTCGGCGCGTCCTCTGCAGGGTGATTGGTCAGCATCGGCTCACCATCCATGGGTGTTAGCTTCGCGGCGCCTGGGCGTCGCGGGCGATCCGATCGGCGCGCACCTCTTTCGGCAGACCGAGGACGCGCTCGCCGATGATGTTCTTCTGGATCTGCGAGGAGCCAGCGTAGATCGTCTCGGCAAAGGGAAGCAGGAAAAGGTAGGGCCAGTTTCCGTGCTCGCCCTCTTGGCCGCTGGTGGTATACGCATACTCGGCCGGGGCAGCGTCGGTGATCTGGCCGTAGGGTCCAAGGATATCGAGCATGATCGTGTTCACCCGCTTATCTAGCTCGGAGTAGTGCAGCTTCGAGATCGACGACTCCGGCCCTGGCTGATTGCCCTTCTCAAGCGTCGAGAGGATGCGGAGTGATGAATACCGCAGCACCTCGATCTCTGAGTAAATCTGACCCAGCTTCTGGCGAACGAGCGGATCGTCGAGCTGCCGCGTGCCGTCGGGTCGCACCGTGCCTGCGATCTCCAGTAGCCGCTCGAACGACTGCTGCAGTCGGGCGACAATACCCATCGTGTCGCCGCCTCGCTCATACGAGAGGGTCGTCTGGGCGATCCGCCAGCCTGCGTTCATCTCGCCGATCAGATTATCAGCCGGGACACGCACATTGGTGAAGAAGACCTCGGCGAACTCGTCCTCGATGCCGGTGATCTGCCGTAGCGGGCGCACGTCGATACCAGGCTGATGCATGTCCACCATCAGATAGGAGATACCCTGGTGCTTCGGCGCTTGGCGGTCGGTGCGAACCAGCATAATGCCCATGTCCGCTTCCGGCGCGGTGCTCGTCCAGATCTTCTGGCCGTTGACGACGAACTCGTCACCGTCGATGTCGGCGCGGCACTGCAGTGCCGCCAGATCGGACCCCGCATTTGGCTCAGAATAGAGCTGGCACCAGACCTCGTCGCCAAGAAGGATCTTGCGGATGTATCGCTCGCGCTGAGCGTCGGTGCCATGGTGGATAAGGGTCGGACCGACGAGTCCCAGGCCTGCCCAGTTGATCGAACCCGGCGCGTTCACACGTGCCATCTCTTCGATGACGATCGCCTGCTCGATTGGCCGCGCCTCCTGACCGCCGTAGGCCTTCGGCCAGCCCATGCCGACGTAGCCTGCCTCGTAGAGTTTACGGTGCCAGGCCTTCTTCTCCACGACGGACTGCAGCGGCTCACGCGGCGCGTTCTCTGCCAGCCACGCGCGCACCCGTGATCGAAAAGCCTCGTCCTCTGCCGTGTACCGTAGGTCCATCGATCTCTCTCCAGTTGGCGGCACGCGTTCGTGTACGTTGTCTACCGCGTAGGCCCTGTTGAACGTGTCGTTACTACTTGATAGCATCCCATTTCAACCGATTCTTGTCACGGACTTCGGACAGTTTCCGTCCGTGTCTCATCGACATTTCTCTGGAACGTAGCGACGGCGGAGTAGATGGATCGTTGCTGGGTCGGACCGGATCGGAAAGGATGGCGCCACGTGCCCAAGACATCACTCACGGTTGACCAGGTTCTTACCTTGCTTGCAGAGACGCCGGACCGTATCGCCGCCTTCACCGCCGATCTGACACCGGCTGAACTACGAACCAAGCCCGCCCCCGATGAATGGTCGGCCAACGACGTACTCGCCCATCTGCGGGCGTGTGCTGACATGTGGGGTAACGCCGTGATGGCGATCCTTGCTGCCGACCATCCGACATTTCGAGCGATCAACCCTCGCACCTGGATCAAGAAGACGGACTATCTTGACCTGGAGTTCGCGGTCTCGTTCAAAGCGTTCACCACGCAGCGTGCCGACCTTCTGGCCGTGCTGCAACCGTTGTCACCAGAAAGCTGGTCACGATCGGCGACGGTGACAGGGGCGGGCAAGGTGCTCGAGCGGACCGTGCTGTTCTATGGACAGCGGCTGGCACGACATGAACGGCCGCACGTCAAGCAGATCGGACGCATCGTTGACGCAGTGCGCACGTAGCAGCGGCGGTCCTCGAACGACGGATCGCCAATGAGTGTTATGAGAAGCTGCGAGTTCCAGGTGGTTTCACGTCTGAAGGCTCACCAGATAGACGACCTCCGTGAAGTTGTCATCCTGAACGAAGTGAAGGATCTCTTCGTTCTACAAGCCGTCGCTCATCGTAAGCGCTGAGAGATCCCTCGGCTGTGACCTCGGGATGACAAGTTCAATGTGGTTGCCTAAACGGATCGATCGGGGCTCGCCGGCGTCTAACGTCAGGCGAGCCACAATGTCTGCGGCGAGGTCGAGAAAGTTGACGCTGCCGGAGACGAACTCCGACAGCGCCTTCGGTGACGCTAGGCGGCCGGCTCTGGCATGTGCTCACGCACATAGACCGAGAGATCGAGCTCGCCCGGCGACTGGCCGTATTGGCTAAGCGCCATGGCGATCTCGCTCCGATGCTGCGTGGCATGGATGAAAACGTCCAGCATCGAGATCCACAGCAACCTGCGCATCATCGTTTTGCCATCGCTGTTCCAGACGATGACGCGCTCGGGGCTGTTCTCTCCGTCTGGAGTGAGCTGGTCGATGAAGGCAAACAGGTCCGACTCGATCTCGGACCACCGCGCACGGATGGTGGCCACATCCGGGAAATCAGCAAAATCGAACTCGAATGGCTCCCAGTCGATGTCGATCGCTTTGCCGCGCCAGATGAGACCCGACCAGAAGAAGTCCGTCTCCGTTAGATGGACCAGAGTGTCGCGGACGCTCCAGATGCCGCCGCGGATTGGCGCGTGTAGCTGCTCCGGCGTCAGTCTTTCAGCCCGATCGAGGATGCGTTCATTTGCCCACTGGTTGTAGGCATAGAGCAAGCGAATGTATTCGAGATCCATAGCCTTCTCCATGTGCTAACGCTCGAGCCGGTGAAAGCTCGGCAATTCATGTCTGGCGTCGAGGATCGGAGCAAAACGGAGAATGCACGCATGCCCAGCCAAGGACATGGCGCAACGGCAACGCCGGATCGCACGAGTGGTCTCCTGCGAAAGGCTCCGATCAGAGTTCAGTGGTGGTGCTGATGGGTCTTACGCTATCACCGGCATGGATCACTCCACTTTCGAGGACGTCGGAACGCAATCCGTCTCGACGGACGAGAAATCGCGGGATCGATCTCTCATGAAAACACTCCCGAATAATGAGGGATTTGCAAAGCGACTGCAACCCTTTCCAGCCACCGTCCGGCGCTCCCATCGCTTGCCTACCAGGGGATCTCAGCCTCCGGTGGCCAGCTTTGGCCTGGAGGCGGTGACCTCGCTTCGGTCGCCAGTCTGGCCGACGTCGGCGATATGAACGGTTGCTGCCGGGCGGTTCATCCGACGATGAAGCGCAGGGTCCGCCTACGAGGCTCCTGTGCTCGCTCGGCGCGAGAAGGTCGCGGTCTGCTTGTCGGGTTCGAAGCCGACGCTGAGGTAGAGATCCCTCGCTGCTGGGTTGTTCGGACTGAAGCCGATCTTGATACGCTCTGCACCAGCCTCGGCGAGAAGGTCGATGCCGGTGGTGAGCAGGTGGCGGGCGAGTCCTCGTCGCTGGTGTTCGTCTTCGGTGCGCATGGGTTCGACGAGGCCCGTAACGGTTTCCGGATCGAACCAGAACAACCCGTACGCTGCGACTCTGTCTCGACGGTCGAGTATGAGAAGGTCGAGGTCGGGTCGGTACAGCGACGTTTGACGAAGGCGCATCTCGACGTCGGGTCCGCTTCGATGGATCATGTGATGCGGACGCAGCATCGTGTCGAGGCGACTGGCCAATCGATAGTCCTCGTGCAGCGGGCTGATCTCCGGTCGAGCGTCTGCAGCCAGCCACGCATCGACTATGGAGAGGCTTGCCGAAGAAACGTCCGTCCCGTCGTCCTTCATCGCGAAGCCATGACCGGCCAACACCTCACGCATAACCCTATCGGCACTGTCGACCACGAAGTCGACGGCTCCAAACCCGGACTCACTGGCGTGAGCGAGTCCGCGCTTGATGACATGTGCAACCCAGTCGGGAGTTGCGTCGGGCATGACGATCGGGTCGAGAACTATCCCGTCGCCCCAGTCGGTTGCGATCACTGCAGCTTCTGGGCGATCGAGGTGATCGAACCAGAAGAGCTGACGGAGATTGTCGGTTGAGCGCGGGGTGCGCCACCACCACTGCAGGTCGGCGGCTTCCAACAACCCTGCAGTCGGGTGAACGCTGCGGACTCGGTGCAGGAGCGCCGTCGCAGCTTCCAAGTAGTGAATACCAATTCGATGTCCTTCTCGCATTGTTCGCGCTCCTCAAACCTACGGCGCAGAGCTTACCCGAACATACCTGATAATGGGTGTCGGGAGAGTCACATATGCCTACGGAAAATCCGGCAATATGCATGTGCTCAGCGTCGGTGACGACGGCCGCGATCTTGTCATCCTGAACGGAGCGAAGCTCCAGTGAAGGATCTCTTCGTTCCCTAAACAATCGCCCATCGTAAGTTCGGAGAGATTCCACGGCTGCGTGATGACATGTTCAGTGTCGTCGCATAGTCCGACGGATCCGGGCCATCGGCGTTTAACAACTGGCGACCCGCGATGTTCGCGGCGAGATCGAGATTGAATCAATGTATGGATAACGCCGTACTGATGGCCCTTAGATTTGACCATGATGTTCCGCTTCGAGGGGGCCTTGAACCGCGAGCTTGCCGGCGGAGTATCCGCCATCAACACAGAGGACCTGACCCGTTATAAAGCGAGCTTCATCCGACGCAATGAACAGCACAGCATCGGCGATTTCGTCCGGTTGTCCAAGTCGCCCAAGCGGTACCTGCGTGATGAATACCTTCTGATACTCATCTGTCTGATAAGAACGCGAAATACCAGCAATATCGGTCAGGCCCGGCGACACGACATTGGCGGTGATGCCATACTTGCCCATCTCAAGGGCCATAACGCGCATGAGCTGGATTTCCCCTGCCTTAGAAGCAGCATGTGGGCCTGACTTCGGGCGTGCATTGTTCCCGGATGTTGATCCAATGAGAATGATGCGCCCTCCTTCACCCTGCTGGATCAACTGGCGACCAACCGCTCGACTGAGCAGAAAAGCCCCGCGAAGCTGCACATCAATCTGGAGATCCCACTCTTCATCGCTGAGATCGACGATCTCTTTATGAACGCCAACCCCCGCGCCATGGACCATGATATCTACCCGGCCAAAGCGTTCCACGGTCTTCGCGATGGCCTGGTTAACCTGGGTGCTATCACGCACATCCGTATGGTAGAAAGCTACCTCGTGACCGTTCTCCGTCAGCCGGCGTGCCGTCGTTTCGCCCCACTCGTCATCGACGTCCAGAATGACGGCTTTCGCTCCGTCCTGGACGAAACGCTCTAGGATCACCCGGCTGATCCCTGAGGCTGCACCTGAGACGACCACGACTTTGCCGAGGAACGAATTTTCCATCTATCTGTCCTTACCAGCGAAATGATCGGCTGCGCCAAGCTATGGACCCCGCAACAGATAGTAACCGTTGTTGGCCGGCAACAGAACCAACGTACTCACACCCGTGACGATGGCCCACACTCATTTAGGACGTCAGTTTCTGGCGGACACAATATGATTGACTTGTTAATTGATGGCTTGAGTGAAGGCTCGAGCTCGTTTCGGAGAAAGGCATGGGCCGTGATAACACTCAATATGTCGGTAGGTCAGGCACTTGAGCAGTTGGAACTCGATCTCGGCTTGGATAATGATGACTTGGCTGGCGCATTGGACGTGACGACGCGCTCGCTCGATCGCTGGCGCACCGGCGAGACCTATCCTCAACGAGATGCCCGCCAGCGGCTCGGTACACTGTTGGAGTTGGATCAGCGTCTGCAGGACACCTTCGATTCGCGAGACGCGATAAAGCTTTGGATGCATAGTAGCAACCGCTATTTGCGAAGTCTCAAACCGTCCGAAGCGGCAAAAGTGGGGCGTTTCGACGTCATCGAGGCGGCACTCGATGCACTTGATGTGGGGATCTTTGTCTAGTCGCGCCGCTGAATCTTGCGGCGCATGGCGGTAAAAGCGGATTGGAACGCCGATGCCGCCATTGCTGCCTGCTCGATCATCCCTTGGAGCGGCAGCGCCTGGCGTATCCATGACAAAAAGTACTCAGCGGATGATTCAGCCGGATCCCTTAAAGTGTCGGGACGGTTCAATCGGGGACTCGATCAGTCAATTGCGGACTGTGCTGCATCGAGGTAGGCGAGCAGGCGTAGCTCGCGAACGTCAGCCCATGTGTGCCGCAATTGCACGAGCGCAGTCCAGGGATTCGTTATGGCTGGTGTCGACCTCGATATCGTAGACGACACCGCGATGCACTGACTCCGCTTGCGAGGTCGCCATCCCGATCATCCGATCGCCGCGGGCGATCTCCCGGCCGGCAGCGATCGCCGGATCGCAGCGGACCCCGACCCACAGCACCGGAGGCCCTCCAGGTGCGTGCGGATACGCTCCTGAGAGGCGGCACCGCCGAGGAACACCTCGTCCATAATGATCCGCGCCCCTGCCCGGGCCATAGCGGCGACGCCGGTCATCCAGGCTGCCTCGATCTCGCGGAAGCCGTCGCCGAGGGTGACCTCCCCCTGTGGCCCGAACGTGACGCCGGAACCCGAGCCCGTCAGCGACGGCGGTAGGGCGTTGAGGAGGTCATCCACGCCAATGCTGATCCACGGCTGTGCCAAGATCGCCTTCAAGCATCTGGCAACTCCGGTCTTGCCAGAACTAGATCCGCCATTCAGCACGATAACCTGCGTCGTCACTTGACTGGTCCGCCCTTCCAAATAACCCGTTCCGTCATACGATGTGCGGCAGATCACAGATCGCCTGGCGCTGAATCGCCAGACGGTCTCAGACTGTCACGGCACCGGGCGAGCACCTTACCACAGTTCGGTCTGACACCGATTGTGCGGTGCACTCCACGCGACCTTCGCTGGTCGCACGATGCATCCGATTCCCAATACCGTGCCGCCAAGGCCTTCCGTTTGGAGCAGGAGGTACCAATAGCGGACAAACGACGTGTGAGGATCTCTACCGATTTCTCGCCGGGATGTGAACGAAATACAGACTTCCTCGATCCGATCCTGGAAGAGAACATTCCTGACGATGCGCGCTGGGATCCGACGCCTGGTAACTGGGGGTGTGAACGACGTGACGGCCAGCAAGGGGTCCGGTCTCAACCGACCACTTCACTGTTGATGTAGTCCATGAATCTCCCCTTAGCTCCTCCTCGCAATCGTGATGATCTCTTTACTGGCAGGGCTGAGGGGATGGCGCTGCCAATCGCCGAACTGCTCTTCGATAATGAATCCGGCGTCATTCAGGAACGCGGCCAGTGCTGAGGGTGAAAGAAAGCGCAGTTCGCCGATGTCGGTGTGGCCGTCGTCCCACCAGCGACCGGTGAGCGTCTCGCTCAGCCGGATGACATCTTCGGCCACTTTTTCGACTTCATAGGTTACGGTCGAGGCCTCTCCGTTCGGGTTGTGTACGTCAAAGGAGGAGCCATGCCAGTCCTCCCAGGCTCGTGCCTGCGGGTGGCGCGTCTCAAAGGCGAAGCGACCGTTCTCGACTAACGCTGTGCGGATTGCTTTGAGCGAATGACGCACAGCGTCGTCGGAGATAAGCATCTGGAACGCGTGGCCGGTCATTACCGCCAGTTCGAACTCGTGATCCCAGGGAGCAGAGGCAGCATCGGCCAGCAGCCACTCGATGTCGGTTCGTACCCGCGCTTGGCGCAGCATGGCCAAATCCGGATCCAGCCCACAGAGGCGCCCGCTCTGCCCAGCATCACGTGCGCGATGCAGAAGAGTTCCGGTGCCGCACCCGACGTCGAGCACGGAATCGGCACGCATGACGAGATCGAGGTAGAAGTCGTCACTCGGTCCCCACGGGTTCATCACGTTGTACCAACTGGCAGAATCTCGCCAGTTCACGTCTATCGCCTCACTCACCCTGTACCGGGGGACATTGGCACGGCCGCCCAGCTCCATCATCGTAGACGGCGCTCTGGTGTGCGACACGGGCTCAGTCACGCTGCCAGTTGGAAAGTTCGCGCAGTACAGTCCCCCCATCGAGCGTCGGTAGCGGTGCCATCGAGACGACAGCAAAGAGGAGGTTGATGATGGCGAACGTGGTTACGACAGGGTGGTTCAGCCCTAAACGACGCAGGCGAAGCACCCCTACACCGACGAGCAGATTTCCCACCGGACCGCCGAGAGCGCGTCCCAGGTGCACGCGGCTGGGATAGTGTCGGCCTTCGTCGTTGCGGTAGAGGTTCACGGGCAACGTGGCCGTGAGCAGATCAGCGTCCATCGGGGCACCCACGGCGCGGCCGCTGGTCAGATGACCAAGATGGTGACACAGAATACCGCCGGCGATGGCCAGACTGTAGCCAAATCCACTGGCCAGGCGTGCCGGCCTCGTGGCGGCTGGCCGGACGACCAAGCCGAGGACCAGGCCGGCGGTCAGCATCCACAACGGACTAACCCACGACCACGGTGTCCCCAATAGCTCGACGCCCATGACTCGGCCTAATCGACGCCGCGGCGCGGTTGCGATCTGTTCGACAGTGAAGACGGGATTCTTCCCCCACAGCCAGTGCTTGATCATGGCTCCTCCTCAGCCGGTTAACCGAGCCCGGATGATCCGGAACAAAGTTGCCCGCGACACGCCCAGCGTCTTACAGATATCGTCAGTCAAAATGATTGCCATCATCACATAGCTGTTGGGCCATCGTGATCTTCTTGAGAGTGTCCAGCTTCTTTGGCCGACCACCTTGTTGCCCGGAGACTACGCAGAAGATCACGCTATCCGTTCGCAGTAGGGTGAGTCACGTTCACCTCGGGCAAGCCCACAATCTCCATCGTTGTCGACGCGATCGTAATGTCAGCATGTGCTTGCACCGTTTTCAAAATCTGCTGGACAAGTGTGTTATGTAATAGTCGTCGATCTCTGACTGGAGCAATATATCGGATATGGAATGCAATCCAGTTATCAGTCGGCATTAAGAACACGTCGGGTTCGACATTTCGTTGGGACATATAGTACTTCTCCTGCAGAGAGGACAACTGCCGTTCGGCCGCCTGCGTGATCTCTTGTGTTTCTTTCGTCACAACATCGCGAATGAGGTTGACCGCCTTTTCCCAGTTGCTTCTGTACGTGATGGGTAACGTGATCTCATCCCAGATGAAGCTGTGATCCTTGGTGTAGTTGTTTACATTTTGCGGCAGCACCAACCCGTTGGGGATTGTCACAATTCTTCCGGTTGCCTGATCCCCTGCAACCCACCCCCGAATTTCCAAGAGCGAGGTGTAGAACATCCCGATATCAATGACATCCCCAAACGTGCCGTTAATCTCAATTCTGTCACCTACTCGATATGTGCCGTTCGCGAAGATAACGATTCCACCAACGAGATTCTTGAAGACGTCCTGTAACGAGATCGCGACTCCCGCACCGATCAACCCGTACGACACCAGCAGGGCTTGAGCGTTGGGCAACCAGATTCGCAGCACCACGACTGTCAGCATGACCAGGAACAAGGTTGCGGTTGTTTTGCGCAATGAATAGCGAGTTTTCGCCGTTCTTACCCGGCGAATTACAAGTTCATCCAGGAGCAGCTTCAGCAGCAAATAGCAGATGGCCGCCGCAAAAGCCGTCACATACCCTTTTTGTAGACTGACGTCAGGATATTGGCTATCTGCGAACAATAACGCTAATCCGACGCCGAAAAGAGACAATAGTATGACGATTCGTTGCACCATGATCGTCGTTGCCTCTCAATCAGCTAGCGGAGTATTCTGGCAGACAATACCTGAAGGAACGTGCGAATCAGTCGGAGTCATTGACGAATATGGCCAAGGCGTGGTCGTCATCGGTTGAGTCCACCAAGACCGAAGGAAGACCACGATCATGACCGACAGGATGAGGATGGCACTGGACGACCTGCCGCGCAAGATCGAACTGGTCAACGAAATCGACTCCCTTCCCACCCCACCGGTTAAGCGCGACTATGTTGGGAATGGCGACTGTCGTACAGGGAAGCCACCGTCAGTCTGACGAGCAGGTTGTGCACCTCGTTTTCTACTCTTGATGACGCATGCCGCAACTGCCCAGGCTCGTTCGCTGATAATCGATGGTTCCAGGCATGACCCGCACGTATGGAATGGATGGAGGAAAAGGATGAAGATCGGTCTGACACTTCCCAATCGTGGCGTTCTGTTTGGAGTCACGACGCCGGAAGAGATGCTCCGTATGTCGGAGATCGCCGACCAGTCCGAGGCGATCCAGTCGGTCTGGGTTGGCGACAGCCTGCTCGGCAAGCCGCGCATGGAGTCGATCACGCTCCTCTCCGGTATCGCCGCGCGTACGAAGCGCGTGCGCATCGGCCCGGCCTGCATGGCCAGCTTCCCCTTGCGCGATCCGGTGCTGCTCGCCTACCAATGGGCCAGTCTCGATCTGCTGGCCGAGGGCCGCACCGTTCTCGTCACCTGTACCGGCATCGTGCCGCAGGAGGGTGGGCGCATCGAGGGCGAGCTCTACGGCCTGGAGCCGAAGGACCGCGTCAAACGGCTAATCGAGTGGATCAAGCTAATGAAGCTCCTCTGGACTTCAGACCATGTCAGCTTCTCCGGTGAGCACTATAACTGCGAGAACATCACGATCGATCCCAAGCCAGCCGCGAAGCCCCGGCCGCCGATCTGGATTGCCAACAACGCCGGGCGTAGCGGATTCGGCTATGCTGGAACCCGAGAATTGGTTGAGAAAACGTTACGTCGAGTTGTCAACCATGCTGACGGCTGGGAGACCTCACTCTACGATCCGGAGGATCTGCGCTGGCGCATCAGCTACCTGCGCCAGAATGCTCAAGAGAAGGGGCGCGATCCCAAGAGCATCGAGACCCACCTGTACCACAATGTCAATATCAATGAGAACCGGCAGGCTGCGCTCGAAGAGTCGAAGAAGTTTCTCGATATTTACTACACCGAGGACTACCCGATGGAGACGATCGACGGTTGGGTCGCGACCGGATCGCCGGAGCAGTGTGCCGAGCGGCTGCGGGTTATGCGCGATGTCGGGTTCGACGAGGTGACGTTGCGCGTCGCGGGCTGGGACCAGTTCGGGCAGCTCAAGCGGCTCATCAACGAGGTGCTGCCGCTGGTCGACGCGTAATGACCCACGGCAAGGGTCGACCTGCATTACAGGGCCGACACGGGAGTCGGCCTCTACCAGGGTAGATTGTCGCCTGAGGATGGTGAAATGAATTCAGCTATAGACCGCCCAATCTCGGTTCCGCGCTTCGAGCGTGTTCCAGTCGTCTCGCTGGCCGATGAGGTCGTTCAAGTCCGATTAGTCGCATTGGAACCTGGATCTCACGTGACGCTCCGAGCGCGCCTCAAGGATGAGCTCGGCGGAAGCTGGGAATCGGTCTCTCATTTCACTGCCGATGCAGACGGAAAAGTCGATCTGTCGACTCAGGCACCAGACAGCGGCTCGTATGAGGGCGTTGAGCCAATGGGGTTCCTCTGGTCGATGACGCCGACGTCGGACGGCCCGCTCGCGTCGCGGAAGTCGACGGTTTTGCCTGACACGATCGATCTCACGGCCGAGAAAGATGGACGTCCGGTTGCTGAAACGCACCTGACTCGTCTGGTCGCATCACCAGGAGTCACACGAACCGAAGTGCGCGACGACGGCCTCCACGGCACCTTCTTCACTCCGACCGGAGATGGACCACACCCGGCTATCATGCTTTTGAGTGGATCTGGTGGCGGACTTTCGGAGGCGCAGGCCGCGCTCTATGCCTCGCATGGTTATGCGGCATTGGCCCTCGCCTATTTCCGGGCAGGTGATCTGCCGGAAACACTCGTCCGCATCCCGCTCGAGTATTTCGAGCGAGCCATTGCCTGGCTGGAAGCTCGCGACGATGTCGATGCGGAGCGCCTGGCCGTTGGCGGTACGTCGCGCGGTGGTGAGCTCTGCTTGCTGCTGGCTTCCCGCTACCCGCAGTTCAAGGCGGTCGTCGCCCGTGTTCCGAGCGCCATCGTCTATGGGGGTATCGGTGGTGATGACGGGCACACACAGCCCGCCTGGACCTACCGTGGCGAGGCGATTCCGTTCCTCAATTCGCGTCCTGCACGGTTGCCGGAGTATGAGACGAAGGATGGCAAAGGCTTCGCGCTAACGCCGATCTTCCTGCGTACGTTGGAAGACAAAGAACAGGCGCGGCGGGCCACGATCCGGGTCGAGCGGATCAACGGACCAGTGCTGGCCATCTCCGGCAAAGACGACGCCATGTGGCCCTCATCCGTCTACAGCGACATGGTGATGGAACGCCTGGCGGAGCATATGCATCCGCACGCTTTCGAGCATCTCGCGTTGGAGGGGACCGGGCATAGCGTCGGGCAGCCGTGGTGGCCAACGACCATCACCGAGACACTGCATCCCGTCACTCACAACCTCTTTGCCCTGGGCGGCGACCCGAAACAATCGGCCAGCGCTCAGGCCGACGCCTGGTCAAAGACGCTCCGCTTCCTGGATGAGCATCTCGGGCGTCAGTGAGTCTGGTCGACATACGATCGGTGGTTGTTGCCGGGTTCGCACGTGGCTTTTGGCTGCGGGCGAACCCGGTCTCAACGCGCGATTGATCGCCGACCACCATTCGCGACGAAGGCGGTAACCGCAACACTCGGATAATTCATCAACCATGGTCGAGTCTGGCATGCGTGCAGATCGCTTATGGGCGGCCGGAGAGGAATGTTCGAGCGACTTTACTGGCGCTCGACAATCTCAACATGCGCACTGACGCGTCGCGCTACGAAACCTCTGTCCCCGATAAGGCGAACCGGCTGACCGAAAAGCTCGAGATCCATTGCACGTTGAAGGCTGGGAGGCGGAAAGGTATCAATAGACGGCGCAGCTTACTCAATACGTCTGTGTGGCCGCAGAGACCGTCCAGAGTTACGACGGACGGGCAGTCTCAAGACTTGCGTTTGGTTGGACGTGGTGGCGCCTTGGCCGCCGCCAGGATCTTCGCCGTCGTGTGCCAGAAGCGGACTGTACCCGGTACGCCAAGCATCTTCTCGATCAGACCATAGCTGTTGCCGGGGCGGCCGTTCTGCAGACGCCAGACGACGAAGATCTCAGATGGAGTGCGCTCGACCACTTCGTAGGCACCATCGGGCGTCCGATATGGAACTGGCAGACGCTCTGCGACCGGCTCGGATAGAAAGGTGATCGAGAGACGCATGTCGTCTGTTACGGTGATGTTGCGAAACGGATCGAGCGCCATGACCTTTTCGACCTCGTCGACCGTGCGCAAGATTGTCGGCACGGCGTAGCCAAGCGTGGACTGCAGGTGTTTCTCAATGACTGACCGAAGACTCGCCCGATCGGTTTCTGCACTCTCGAAGAAGACGTTTCCCGTTTGGATGTAGGAGCGGACATTAGCGAACCCGAGTTCTCCGAAGAAACCTCGTAGGTGCTCCATCTTCACGTTGTGCCCGCCCACGTTGATGCCGCGCAGCAAGGCGATGTAGGTCGTCTCGCTCAAAGACTCTCTCCGATCAGTAGATTTCCCCAGCCTGCCCGAACGGTGGCGCGCGTCAGGACGCGGACAGGCTAAACCCACGGTACCCGTTGGCGACGACGTCGTCGCAGATTTTACGGTAGGTGCCGACACCGCCGATGTAGGGCAGGAAGATGCGCGGTTTGCCGGGAATATTGGCGCCCATGTACCAGGAGTTCGCCTGGGGATAGAGCGTCTGCCCGGCCACCTCGTTGACGTGCTCGACCCAGTCATCCTCGGCGGCGACTTCTGGCTCGATGCAGTTGAGTCCATCGTCGCGTAGGTCAATAAGGCAGCGCGCGATCCAATCAACGTGCTGCTCGATCGAGACGATCATGTTGCTGAGCACGGAGGGGCTACCCGGGCCGGTGATGAGAAATAGGTTGGGGAAGCCGGCCGAAGCGATGCCGAGGTAGGTACGCGGTCCGGCGGCCCATTTCTCCCTGAGGGCGATGCCATCGCACCCGCGAATATCGATGCTGAAGTACGGACCGGTCATCGCGTCGAAGCCGGTGGCGAAGACGATGCTGTCGAGGTCGTACTCGGCCTCACCTGTGCGGATACCAGTCGTGGTAATTGCTTCGATCGGCGCGGATCGGATGTCGACCAGGGTCACGTTGTCGCGGTTGTAGGTTTCATAGTAGCCGGTGTCGAGCGGGAGCCGCTTCGTGCCAATCGGGTGATCCTTAGGCGAGAGAAGATCGGCGACGGCCGGGTCGTCGACGATTTCGCGGATGCGATCGCGGACGTAATTGGCGGCAGTGTCGTTGGCCGCCTTATCGATCAGGAGGTCGCCGAAGGCCGAGGTGAACCCGAAGCCGCCACGCTCCCAGCGTCGGGTGAACTCGCGATCGCGCTCCTCCGGGGTCGCCTCGAGCGCCGATCGTTCGTTGCGCTCGACCATGTAGCCCGCTCGGGACTCTCGTTCGGCGCGGCGCAGGTCGGCGTAGGCCTCCTTGATGCTACCTTCATAGTTGGGGTCGAGTGGTGCGTTGCGAGCCGGAAAGGCGAAGTTCGGCGTTCGCTGGAACACGTAGAGGTGCGCGGCTTGCCGGGCGATGACCGGGATCGATTGGATTCCGGAGGAGCCGGTGCCGATGATGCCGACGCGTTGTCCCGTGAAATCGACGCCTTCGTGCGGCCAGTGGCCGGTGTGATACCAGGGACCCTCGAAGGAATCAAGGCCGGGAATCGCCGGGACCTGAGTGGTCGAGAGGCAGCCGACCGCCATGATGCAGAAGCGGGCTAAGACATGCTCGCCACGTTCGGTCGAGATGAGCCAGCGGTTAGTCACGTCGTCGTAATGGGCGGCACGGACGGGAGTATCGAACTGAATGTCGCGGCGCAGGTCGAAGCGGTCGGCGACGTGATTGACGTAGCGGAGGATCTCGGGCTGAGTGGCGTAGCGCTCGGACCAGTGCCATTCCTGTTGCAGTTCGTCCGAAAAGGAGAAGGAATATTCCATACTCTCGACGTCGCAGCGAGCGCCCGGATAGCGGTTCCAATACCAGGTGCCGCCGACATCACTGCCGGTCTCGTAGACGCGAGCGTTGAAGCCGAGTCCGCGCAGGCGGTGAAGCATGTAAAGTCCGGACATGCCGGCGCCGACGATCACAGCATCGAAATCGACATTCAGTTCGGCGGCGGGCGTCACTGGTTGCCGCGGCAGATCCATGTCCCTGTCCGTGCGCGCGTCGGACATCGATGGCCCTCCCTGATGTGAGCGCTGTTGCGTGCCTGAGTGTTCGGTCTCACCTCGCCGATGTCGTTGGACGCAACGGGTGAATTTCAGCAGACCCTACGGTTGGGTGCAGTTCACGGGTTCAGATGGTGTTGGCCTACTCTTCCCTGGTGACCCCTATTACATCGGTCTTTGGTCCGCTTGTCCAGTCGGCCTTCGGCGCCGCTCTTCCAGCACTGGTTTGGCGCAGTGCGGTATTCCGAATGGTGTTGCCGCCGAGCACTATCTAATCGACACCCCGAATAACCGGGCGGCTACGCTTGTTGCAAGGATCGGAGGCGTGAAATATGACCAATCGAGCCTTGGCGCGCGTTATACCGATTCGGGTTCCGCCTGTCGACGTGATACTCCAAGCGGATCGTCGCCTGGCGTTTGAGGTGCTCACTGCATTCGATTCGGCGCGAGCTCGCGAGGGGGGCGCGCTGCGGGTAATCGAGCGGCACGGTGATCGGTGGCTGATCGAATTTCACACGAGCTACGCTCTCTGGTTTGGCAGGAAGAGCAGCTTCGAGACCACCGAATGGGTCACCGTTACTCCACCTGGTCAAATCGATTTCACCCTGGCGGAGCCCAGCGGCAGTCTCGTGTTGCTCGAGGATCGGTTCACGCTGGACGACATCGACGGGGCCACTCGTTTTCGGTACGAGAGCACGTTTGGCTTGCGCGGGTCGATCTTCGGATGGGTACTCGGGAAGCTCGTCGTCGAGCCGCTTATGCGGCGACATATGCATAACCACGTCATCGACGTCAAACGGATCATCGAGGCCCGCGCCGCTAAGAGCCGGATCTACCCACAACCTGCCACTGACCCAGCCGAATCAGGTGCACCATCGTCTCAAACGGTATAGCAGACACGCTCCGGATCCGTACTGCCCGATGGTAAGCATCATTACTGTATGTCATCGTTGGGTGTGGTCTCCTGGAACCAGTCGATGGTGAATTGCTCTCGACGATGAGCACGCCGTACAGCGTGATGTAAGAGGGTGGTATTCATGACCGCGATCTCCCGAACGGAAAGAGTGAAACAGGATGCCGACTACGTTTTCTACGAGTTGACCCGAAGTATCTGCCCGGAATGCCGGCGCGTGATCGATGCCCAGATCCTGCTGCGCGACAATCAGGTCTTCATGCGGAAACGCTGTCCCGACCATGGACTCTTTGAAGCCCGAGTTTACGGAGATGCGTCGGCCTACGTTACGGCCAGTCGATTCAATAAGCCGGGGACCATCCCGCTGGCGTACTCGACCGATATTCATGCTGGCTGTCCGCACGACTGCGGGCTGTGTCCGGATCACCAGCAACATGCCTGCGTCGGGATCATCGAGGTCAACAGTGCCTGCAACATGACCTGTCCACTCTGCTTCGCCAATGCGGGAGCCGGATTCAATCTCACGCTCGGTGACGTCGAAGAAATCCTGGATCATTTCGTCGAAACTGAGGGGAATCCTCAGGTCGTGCAGTTCTCGGGCGGCGAGCCCTCGATTCACCCGCAGATCATCTCCATGCTGCGTGCGGCCAAGGATCGTGGAATTCCGCACGTGATGATCAATACCAACGGCAAACGCATCGCGAATGATGATGGATTCCTGGCGGATCTCGCCGAGCTTCGGCCCTCGATCTATTTTCAGTTTGATGGATTTGAGCCGGAAACGTATCGCGTGATTCGTGGAGCCCCCGAGATACTGGACGAGAAAATTCGGGCGCTTGACCGGCTGGCTGCCATCGGCTGCGATGTCGTGCTGGTGCCGGCCATCGCGTATGGGGTCAATGAGCACGAAGTAGGCGAAATTGTGCGCTTCGCGCTTGGGCATCCCGCCGTGAAAGGGATCAATTTCCAGCCGGCATTTCATGCGGGCCGCTATGATCCTCACGACCCACTCCAGCGACTGACGATCCCCGATGTTGTCGCGATGATTGCTGACCAGACCGAGGGATTGTTCCTTAAGTCGGATTTCGTTCCCGTCCCCTGCTGCTTCCCGACCTGCAACTCGGTGACGTACGCCTATCTCGACGGCGACAACGTCACACCGCTGCCACGGATCCTCAACGTCGATGACTATCTCGATTACATCAGCAATCGCGTGCTGCCGGACCTGGGCCAGGAGTTGAAGACGGCGCTCGAGGGGTTGTGGTCATCCTCGGCCTTACCGGGTTCAAGCCAGGCAGCCCAGGATTTCGCCTTCAGCTGCGCTGCTTGTGGGCTTCCGGACGCACTGGATCTTGATGCCTTTGCCGATCGCATGTTCATGATTATGCTGCAGGACTTCATGGATCCGTGGACCTTCAACCAGAAGAACGTCATGAAGTGCTGCAAGGAGATTCTCCTGCCGGACGGCAAACAGATTCCGTTCTGCGCATACAACAACGTCGGCTATCGCGAGCAAGCCCGCGTCCAGCTCACCGCCCGCGATCGTGCTCGTCATCGGGCGCGACGAGAAGGTCGCGAATATCAGCCGGAGCCGCTTACGTTTTCGTTCCAGCACCCGAGAAGCGAGCGCGCGAACAATGGTCACCGGTTCTCGGGGGCGACGCAATGAGCGGAGAGACGATGCGCGCCATCTCCGCGGACGTGGCCAGGTGTTGTGCCAATGTCTATTCAAGCGATCTGGCAACGCTCCTGCTGGGAGATGCGTGGCATCCCGGAGGTCTGGATCTCACCAAACGCTTGGGACAGCTCTTGGATCTGGGTTCCGATACACGGGTACTGGACGTCGCCTCAGGAATCGGTACCACCGCCATAACGCTCGCCGAGGAATTTGGCTGTGTCGTTGTTGGACTGGATGCAAGCGAGACAAACGTCGCCCGCGCCACTGAGCGTGCGGCGGAATCCAACGTCATGGAGCGTGTTCGCTTTGTGACCGGAGAGGCAAGCCATCTCGAGTTCTCTTCAGAGTCCTTTGACGTCGTTGTGTGTGAGTGTGCGCTCTGCACCTTCGCGGATCAAGCTGGAGCAGTCCGCGAGTTCGGCCGCGTCCTTCGTCCCGGCGGACGAATCGGGTTGAGCGACGTGACTCGAAAAGGCTCCCTACCCGCCGATCTCGACAACTTGTTGAGTCGAATCGCCTGCATCGCTGGCGCCATGCCGGTAGAGCGTTACGCCGCGATGCTGGAGACCGCGGGCTTCGAAGTGACCGAGAGCGAGCAGCACGACACGGCGCTCCGGGAGGTGATTGATCGGGTGCGGCAGCGGATTTTGGGTGTCCAGGTGCTGACCCGGCTCAAACAGCTCGACCTGCCGGGCGTCGATCTCGACCAGGCGGCCACCATCGCGCGATCAGCCGTCGAATCGGTCCGTGACGGCCGGCTCGGCTACATGCTGATGGTGGCGCAGGCACCCGGATCGTGCGACGAAGACTAGCCGGCGACGCTATCTTCAACTCCGTTGGGATGTATGAGCCCCAGTCGTTCGGCCTCGCGGTCCATCCCGCGCGGTAGCTCGCGTCCGAGGCCGTCGACTACCCGATTCATGAAGGCATACATGGCGGTGCTCACCGCGATATCGGAGATCGCCGCATCGTCGAAGCCCACCTGTCGAAGCGCGTCCAGATCGCGTTCGCTGATCTCCTTCGGATGAAGCGTCAGCTTGGCGGCGTAGGTTAGCATCTCGCGGTCCGCGTCATCAACCGGGGCGCTCTCCAGCGACCCACGCGCCAGCGCATCGGCGACTTCTTCGGAACCCTGCTCACGGCGGATCCACCGCCGGTGTGCCAGCAGTCAGAACAGGCAGTGGTTGAGTGCCGACACATAAGTCGCCACCATCTCACGTTGGAGTCGGGTAAGCGCGGACGGACCGAACCTAGCCGCGTGCGTGAATTCCATCAGCTTCAGCAGGACCGGCCCATTGGCCGTCAGACCGTCAAAGGGTTGGCCGATCGATCCCTGCGCTACGCCCACATGTTCGTAGGCACGTTTCAGGTCGTTCTCGGCTTCCTCAGCTGGGATGACTCGCACCCACGGCATCAGCCACGTCCTCTCTCATCGCCCGTACGGCATTCAGGCGTAACCACAACGTCACACTCAGGAGGCCAAGTGACCCGACCGCCAGCACTGGTTGAATCGGCTGGAAGTACGTAAGTGCACCGCCTGTTCCGAGCAGGAGCAACACCAGTTTATTACAGAGTGGGCACCCAATGGCGAAGTAGGAGAGTGCACCACCTGCGGTCACTCGGCCGGAGTTGATCGGACAGGCTGCCGGCAACGCGTAGGTTGCGCCGATAGCTCCAGAAAGGAGTGCGGTGAGGCCAAGGACCAGATAGTCCCATGGTCGGGCGGGGATCGTGCGTCCGAACCACGGAGAAGGAATCACGGCGGTGGGCAAACCGATGATCAACGCGGTGACGAGGGCGACGGCAACTCCCGTTGCCGCCGCGCCATGGCCGGTCCGCCACTGGCGTATCCCAGTTAATGAGTCAGTGATCATTACGATTCCGCGACGAGTGACGAACGAGCGGCGAACAGCAGACCAATCATGCTGCCGAAGAAGAACGTGTGGGCGAAGAATTGCACGGTCTGATTGGCATTGGTGAACCAGTTGAAGGCAACAGTCGTAACCATATAGAAGTTGACGATCCAAAGGGCGAAGCCGAAGAGGGTAGCTGTCAGCATAAGCATGGCCCGGCTGGAGCGAAGATTCGAGACCAACCCGATCACGACGCCAAAGACCAGGCCATACATGGCGGAGAGCATCATGTGGACGACGAGTCCAGCGACGGCGGCACCGGCCAGGGAGTAGGACGACATGAGTGCGTCTTTCCCCAGAACGATAGCGCCGATCATGCGGAGCGGCATGAAGAAGCCGTTGCCAAGTATCGCGGACATGACCATCTCGAACATCGCGAAAACGATGCCGGCCACGACGCCCCAGGCGATGCCAGTCATGGCCCATCCACCGAGTCGTGTTGATTGAGTGGTTCGAACCGAGTCCATCTGTTGATCCTTTCGTGAAACCGACGATGCGACAAACACTTGTCTGATCCTCAGAATAGGGGCCGTATGCCCAGTTGACTGTAATCGCACTTACATGACACCAAGACGAGACATCATGCGTTGGATCGGGTTCGTGTAAGCACCCTTACCGAGCGCTCTGACGATGTATGTGATACTCAAGAAAGGGAATAAGGGATGAAGGATTAGAGGAAACGAGTGTGTCGCACGTGGTGAAACAAGGGCTTTCGATTTACCTGACACAAGATTGTCCCGCGTGTGGGACGGCCCAGTCCGTGGCGGCTGAGGTAACGCGCGCTCGTCCCGACATCCAGGTTAAGATGATCTATCTCGACAATGGCGAAATCCCGCCGCCAGCAGTGTTCGGGGTTCCGACCTATCTGTGGCGAGGCCGGGTCATATCTCTCGGCAATCCTCACGTCGAAGAGCTGTTGTCTCTTCTCGACGATTCCCCCGAGGAAGGAATAAGCCTGTGACTTTGCCGAAGGATAATGCCACCAGCAAGCGGACCTATCTCTCCAGTGTCGAGATCTTCCAGGATCTTGCCCCGGCGGAGATGAAGCACCTGGAGCAAGTGACCTCGATGGTGACGAGCCCGGTAGGCCGGGTCTTCTTCAATCCCGCTGAGCCGGCCGAGGTGCTGTTTATCCTCAAGAAGGGGGACGTCGCGATCTCACGGATCTCGCCTGATGGGAAGAAGCTGATCCTCAGCACCCTAAGCGCGGGAACGATCTTCGGCGAGATGGCGATCATCGGGCAGCGTATGCACGAGACGTTTGCCGAAGCCCTCACCGAGTGCGTCATCTGCATCATGAGTCGTCGTGACGTTGAGGACCTTCTCCTGGCGGACCCCCGCATTGCGGTGCGTCTGGTCAAGGCATTGGGTGAGCGCTTGACCCAGGCAGAAGCCCGGCTGGAAGAGATGGCCTTCAAGCCAGTTCCGGCCCGGTTGGCGTCGCTCCTGGTGCGATTGGGGACGGAGTCCGACTGGCGTGGTCGTCCCGTCGTTCAGGGATTGACACACCAGCAACTTGCTGAGTTGATCGGGACCTATCGCGAGACTGCGACAACGATCCTAGGGCAATTCCGTGATGATGGGCTCATCGAGATTGGCAGGCGTCGAGTCATCTTGCTTGACGTGAACAGCCTTCAGGCCATCGCCACGGACTAGCCAGCCCAGCTGGCATTTGCTCGAGCGTAGCATTCATCTACGATCCATGCTCCTGAAGACTTGTTCCATCTCTGCCGGCTGAAACCCGAAGATCACGCGTTCGTCGATTACCAGCAGCGGGGTGGCGAAAACTCGGTAGCGTGCCAGTTCCGCCATCATCGTCGGATCCTCCGTCGTGTTGCGCTCCTCGAAGCGGATTTGTCGCTGCTGCAGCCACGTCCGTACGCATCCGCTGTCGGCACAACCGGTTTGTGTATAGAGCACTGGAATCGCCATGTTGTACCGTCCTTCATGACTAGTGTAGGCGTCATCCGGAGCAACGAATGTAAGTTCCCCTACAGAGCGTGCCGTGTCATCGGTCTACACTTGTCTTGATGAACCGGTCAGCATGGATCGGCGTCAGGTTTACGGATGACACACGAGGAGCAACGTACCATAACCTCCGGACCAACCAAAATTGCGATCGTCGTGCGTGCGGGCACCAAGACTCCAGAAGGGTTTGGGCGTGCGGTCATGCCTCGCTGATCGCCATCGTCGCGATCGGGCTTGCCTGGTTCGCTTACACGCAACTCCGTCAACGAGGGGAGTCTGGGCAACGAGCCTTTGACGAGGAAGCGATAGTGACTGATGCGTCTTCACCATGATCGCCGTCATATCGTCCGGTAGGGCTGTCGAATGAGCGCCCCGACTAGGAGAGGTGCCGGGATCGCCGATAGTGTTACGCACTTGCTGAGATTGCTTCGCTGACGGAATGGCGGAATAGTTGCATCGGGCGAGCCAGCCCGATCAGGTGTATCGACATGGTCTAACTCGTTCAGAGCATCTATCCATGATTCAAGGGAACTTGATCGAGAGACAGAGGAGAAAAGTGTGACGAGCGATCGTTTGCTCATGTACGGCACGACGTGGTGTGGACAATGCCATATGGCTCGACGGTATTTTGACAAGCACGACGTTCAGTACGACTTCATCGACATTGATCGAGACGAGGAAGGGCTTCGTTTCGTTACGGCGACCAACAACGGCATGCGCAGTGTTCCGACGATCGTCTTTCCGGATGGGTCGATTCTTGTCGAACCGAACCGGCGACAACTCGAGACCAAGCTTGGGATCGAGGTCGAAAGCTTCTGGCGACGAGTCGTACCGGGACGTTGAGGTGTCCGCTGATGACGTGCCGTCGTCTCGGGCTTCGACGACCAGCGAGGGACCTGCTCTTCTGAACGGGAACCTTCATCACGCACTCACCTGGCGTGTTCCGTTGAACTACCTCGTGCCGTTTCTGGTGGCGACCTGGGGAGCCCTCAGTAACCGCGGCAAGTGACGGGCAGTCGGTTGCCCGCATCAACTTTGAGAAGGATGAGCACAGAACCATGAACATTACGATGTACGGGACAGATTGGTGTAGCGATTGCAAGCGAGCCAAGAAGTTCTTCGGTGAGCAGCGAGTTCAGTACACCTTCGTCGACATCGATAGCAATCCGGAAGGCCGTGCGATCGTCGAGCGAGCGAACAACGGAAAGCAGATCATTCCGACCATCATTTTCGCAGACGGCTCAACGTTGATCGAGCCGTCGAACGCACAGCTTGCCGACAAACTCGGACTGCAGACACGCGCCAAGTGCCCGTTTTACGATCTGATCGTCATCGGCGCTGGCCCGGCCGGTCTGACGGCAGCGCTATACGCCGCACGTGAGGGGATCGATACGTTGGTCATTGATCGCGCTGGACTAGGTGGTCAGATCGGGGTGACTGAGCGCCTCGACAACTTTCCTGGCTTTCCCGATGGCATCACGGGTGCCGAGTTGGCCGATCGTTTCGGACTCCAGGCCCAACGCTTCGGCGCCGAGATCTTGTCGGCTCAGGAAGTGACCGCGATTGGGATCGACGGTAACTACCGATTCGTGCGCACGGCTGACGGTGCCGAGTATCGCGCCTGGGCAGTACTGCTCGCGCTGGGCTCCACCTACCGGCGACTCGGGATTCCAGGAGAGGACGACTTTATCGGCGCGGGAGTTCACTTCTGTGCGACCTGCGACGGACCTTTCTATCGCGATGAGGATGTGCTGGTAATTGGCGACGGAAACTCGGCCGGCGAAGAGAGCATATTCCTTGACAGATTCGCGCGACACGTAACAATCGCTGCTCGCCGCGATCGGTTAACCGCGAGTAAAGCAGTCGTCGAGAAGCTCGAAGAGATGCCCAATATCGACGTCCTCTATAACACCGTCACCGAGGAGTTCGTAGGGGATACACGGCTCCGAGGAGTCGTTCTCCGCGACACGAATACGGGTCAGCGGCGAGAGATCCACCCAGCTGGAGTTTTCGTCTTCATCGGCCAGAGTCCGAATACGGACGTCGTCAAGGATCTGGTCGATCTCGATGAACGCGGGTTCATCCTGACGGGAGATGGGCTACAGACCAGCGTTCCCGGGATTTTCGCAGCGGGTGACTGCCGGACTGGCAGCACCAAGCAGGCCGCCTCGGCCGCTGGCGAGGGTGCGGCCGTTGCCCTGGGCATTCGTCGTTACGTTGAACCACGGGCTGGTGGGATGCCGACGCGCGAGACGGAAGCGATGCCCGACGAGTCGAGCGCCGCTGTAGCTTAGTCGCGATTCGTGACCCGAAGTGACCACTGTTGATCGACTTACCCAGAGTAGCGGTAAGTCGATGCAGATACAAACGAGCGCTGTCTCTATTGACCGGTGGGATTTGTTTCCTTCGGGCACCTACGGAGGCTCACTCGTTCAGTGTTTGTGGAAGCGGAGTGGGATGATTGGAAGATCATCGCTCGAACGTATCGGCCCCACCATGAATCATGAGATGATCTCAGCGCTCAGAAACTCTCGGCGTAGCGCAAAAGACGCTCCGATCGCTCCCCCGCATCACCGTGCTACGACATGTGAGACCAACGCTCACCATCTCGTCGCCGTCGCCGCCGCCGTGCTCCTGCTGACAGCACTCTTCGCCGCGTGCGGTGGGTCGCGCGTGAACCCTCGAACGGCAGTGCCGCAAGGCACTCCATCAGGAGCTCCCACGACCGAGGTTGGCAGTCTCGGTTCGGTCCCCACACTCCCATTCGCCGACAATCCCGACCCGACCCAATGTGGCATTCCAAGAGTTTGGCGCAAGGACGCTCCAGCGTGGATTACGGGCTGGTATCAGGGCAAACTGGTGGAGCCCAAGGTCGCGATGTATGACAGTCACATGCGACGCAAAGTGGTGGGGTGGATACCGGACGGAGGACGGGTGAAGATCCTGCTCGTCCAGACGAACCCGGTATTGGACTTCTATCAAGTACGCTCGCTCGACCTCGCGCAGCCGCAGACCGGCTGGGTACCAGCACCGTTTCTGTCCATGAGCCGACCCTCGCCATGACAGAGTCTGGGTAATTCCGAGGACTATCAGTGTTTCCTTGTAGTGACCGCGTCGGGCCGATTGACTGCTCAGTCAAGTCCTGCCACGGCTGGCTGAATCGGTTCCCACTCACCACCGCTCGACGGCTCGATACGCACGATCGGCCTACGGCGAAAGAGACTCCCGCGCTCGAGATCGACTGCACGATAAGCAACGTCCGGGATGCCAATGTCAGCCAACCACAGCGCGCCGGTATATGCTCGCGCAGCTGGCAGCAACAGTCCTCGCTTGGGCCACGCGAGCGTCAGTGTAGCCGCGGCACGTATTGTCGGAGTCAAGGCCGCTCCACGATCCAAATCCAGTCCTGAGGGGCCATCCAGGGAAAGACAGGGAGTCTGACCGGCATTGACCAGTCGGATGAGATCGGCAATCGGCGGACGTGGCGGCCCGTTGAGCCGGTAACCGATCAAGGTATCGATGATCAAATCAGCTTCGGCGATCTGCCTGGGAGCTTTTGCCAATGAGAGCACCTGATCGTGGCCAGGAAGATCCATCTTGGCAAGCGTCTCTAGCTGAAGCGCCGGTGCTCCGTTGAGCAATGTTGGGGGAACGCTCAACCCGAGGCGAACGTGGGCGCCTGCGTTGGTGAGGTGGCGCGCCGCCGCCAGTCCACCGCCGCCGTTGTTCCCTTTGCCGGCCAGGACCAGGATACGGGCACCGGCGAGATCACCTCCCAGATGGTAGCGTGCGATAGCTGCCAGGCTACGCCCGGCGTTCTCCATCATCTGGAGCAGGCTGACACCTGCTTCGGACATGGTGATTCGATCCAGTTCCATCATCTGGTCAACGGTAATCGCAGGGTAGCTCATCGTGAACTCAATTTCATCACGTTCGGTGTTCGAGATCTGAACGCAGTAATGTCACAGCCTACTCTTTGAAGACATCAAGCCGCGCTCGCACAGCTTGTGCCGAGCGAGTCCTTGCCTACATGTTCACACGATCTCGGCCGATCGAACGTGGGCACGCTTACAGTCCGCGGATAGCTAGACACCTATCCTGTGAATATGCCGCGACGAACTCGTCGTTGGTTTGAATCTCTCAAGGAGGCCGACGTGCAGAGTGAGAGTGATCGGTTGGCGACGATGCGTTGGAATGTCATCGGCCATCAGACCCTGACGCGCCGCCGAATCATGTTGGGGGCTACCTCGATAGTTGGTGCCTTCTATCTCGCCGCGTGCGGAGCGGCGAAGGGACAAACTGCAGGGAATACCTCGGACTTCAAACTCGTCAGTTACGATAGCGGCAGTGGCATCTTGCCGTCTGGCGAGACGAGCTTCGCGCACGTCCGCCCCGCCGATAAACCCCTTATCCTGAACTTCTGGGCGGGAGACTGTCCGGCCTGCCGGGGGGAGATGCCGGCATTCCAGAACGTGGCCGACCAGTATAGAGATCGGATCATCATTCTTGGCGTCGATCTGGGTGTGTTTACCGGACTCGGAACCCATCAGTCGGCGAAAAACCTTCTTGACGAACTGAAGATACATTATCCGACTGCCTACGCTGTTGATGACAAGCCAGTTCGAATTTTCGGAATCCGTGCCATGCCAACGACGGTGTTCTTCGGGAAATCGGGCCAGATCCTGACAACCTCTGTTGGGATGCTGTCTGAGTCACAGCTCCGCAGCAACGTCGAGCGACTTCTGACGACGTAGGCTCGCTCAGGGCGACCAGATACGTGTGTTCGGCATGATGGGCTGACGTCGAATGTTGGTGGTTGTGTGCAACGAGGAGACAACGACGTGGTTCAGATGTGCCGGGGTCGTTCATACGGCCGCCTGGCTCGTCATCACCAGTATCGCCTCCTTTGGCGGGTTCCATCTTCAGTAACTCTCCATCGCGGATTCGACGGTCGGCGGTGGTACTGTCTTGCTGCTGATTCGCCACGAGGCACATATGCTCTTGACGACGGGTATGCTTGCGCTGGTGATCCGGTGGAGCACTTCGGCCGTGAAATGCGCCTCAGGTCGATGCTACGCGCCGGTGGCGAATTCCAAAGGAATGGAGACGAACTGGACATCTGGAAAGTCCAGGGCTTGGATAACCGGGAAGCGTCCTCGTGGGCTACTGAGCAGCTACGCACCGATAATTGAAACCGGGCGTCCTGCATCGTGCTGGACTGCGGTGCGTGTGACGCAGGGATGGGCACGGCCGCCGTGCTACCCAGTTTTGTCGGCTTAGCCACTGTTCGAACGATCTGGCAAGAGGCGATGGAGGGATGCTGTGACAGCTCGACCGGCCGGGAAGCAGTTGCCGAGCGGAACGATGGCGAGAACGTGGGGTCGGTCAAGGTCTACCAATCCGCCTCGGTCGGTGTAGGCGCCGCGCGGGGGCGGAAATCGCACCGGAAGGATTGAAACGCGATGGCTCAATCAACGGAAGTTGAATATCCCGCCGTAGTCTTGTTTGACGTTGATGGATGCCTGATCTCAACTGGCGGTGCCGGAGCGCGTTCCTGGCGGCATGCGTTCGAGCGCTTGTATGCTATCCCCGCCGATATCGGGCAGTTCTCCGAGGCGGGCATGACAGACCCGCTGGTGGCGCAGCTTACCTTTTCCCAGGTGATCGGCCGGGAACCGACTGACCGTGAGATGGCCCGCTTACTTGGCGCCTACCTGGACCGTCTGGAGTTTGAGGTGTCGCAATCGCCGGGCTACCGGGTGATGCCGGGGGTTGAGTCATTGTTGCCGGAGTTGATCGGCGCCAGCGTGTTGATCGGCATCGTCAGCGGTGCATTGGAGGCGGCGACGCACATTAAGCTCTCGCGCGGAGGTCTGAACCGGTACTTCACATTCGGCGGCTACGGGTCCGACTCGCGCGACAGGGCCGAGCTCACCCGAGTAGCCATCCGCCGGGCCGAAGAGATCTGCGGCCACCCGATGGATCCTTCCAGTGTGCTCGTCGTTGGCGATACGCCTCGCGACGTGGAAGCAGCGCATGCGGTTGATGCGGTGGCAGTCGGCGTGGCGACTGGCAAGTACACGATGGACGACCTGCGGGCGGCCGGTGCCGATCACGTGCTACCAACCCTCGAAAGCCCGCTACCCAGTCACTGAACCGCGAGGCGTCCCGCGTCACCAGTTTCTTGAACTCCCCGCTTCTCTCACACCCTGGGCCTGTCGGCAAAGTCAGATCCGCTCAGTTACAGGCGGTGGCCGAACACCGAGCGGTTTGCCGGTCTCTCAATGATGACCGAAGGGATCTGGGAGGCGGGCCATCAGCCAGCCGTGGGATTGGTCAACGGGGGACGAGTTTGGCGCTGCCCTCGGCAACGGTTCTGGCGGCCACTGCCGCGGGATCGTCGACGTTTAGGAGCATCCGAACGGTGCTACCGCCCAGCGTTTCGGAGCTAAAGTTCTGGAAGTCGGGTGCCTCGTCGGAGACCCAGAACGATCCGCTGCCCACCGTTAGTTAGGAGACGACGTCCGGATGCTCGTCGGTGCCGTTCACCCGGTAGGCTTCAACTGCACCGAATGCGCGTAGGTAGAAATCGATGGCCGCCCGGCCCCGCCGTGCCGAGAGTTGCGGAATGACGCTTATCTGAACCTGTAGCTGCCGATCACCCGAATCATTCCGCGAATCCCCTGTGTAGGTCTCCTCTGGCGAAGGTGAAGTCACGTCCATGGTGTCCGAGGCGATTTACCCGCGTCGCTACCGCGTTGCTCGCGAAACGTAGTGTAGGGGCTGGCCACCGGATTCGATGGCTTGATACCAGATCTCATTCGAGCGTACCCAGACTGGATAGGCGAACGTGCCGTCGCCCGAATCCACTTTCTGCACATTTTTGCCGTCGCTCGACGTGATCTGTAGCCCCCCGTTGATGAAGGCCGCAAGCTCGGATCCGTCCGGTGACCAGCTCATACCGTCGCCAAATGAGCCTCGAGCAATCTCGATTGAATGCGCCAGATCGGCGCTCTGCGCCACGGTGATCGAATCGAAACGATCGGTGTTCAGATTCGTACCGGTAAAACGCCGCAGCCGGTAGCCGACCAGGGATTGATCCGGTGACAGACGTACACCCTGTAGTACGACGCCCTTCTCACCGCCGCGTGCGTGCCAGGTCAAGAGCGGATCAAGCTGGACAGCGTCCTCGGAATCGATGGTAATCCGCCGTAAGGTCACGCGCCGAAGAAAACCGCCAGACCAATCGTCAGGTTGGGAAAAGATGAAGGTTTCGTTACCGGCCCAGGCAGCGATCAAGGGCACCTCGATCTTCGCGTCATCTGGTATGTTCCAGCTAGCGACGATGCGTGCTGTTTGGTTAAAAGCACCGATCCAAAGGGTGACCGACTGTCGATCGACCACGAAGAAGCTGTAGCGAAGGCCGTTCGGAGACAGTATTGGATTGTGATAGGTGGCAGTGGTGCTGTTTACCAATTGAGCTGGGTCGAAATCAAGCAGCATAGGGCCCTGAGTTGCAACCGTGCCCCAGATGCTGATCCGGCTGGTCGAGCCGTCGCCGGTCGTGTGGCGCTGCACGCCGATAACACCGCTGCTGTCGGGCAACCAACTCGGATCGTACGGCGCACCGGCAAGCTGAGCCTGAGGACTACCGCTCAACGGCCATGCCAGCGTGAAGTGGTACGAAGGAGCGTCGATGAGCACCTTGCCGCCGTCCGGACTTACCCGGCTGTCACTTGTCAATGAAGGTACTCCCTCTGGCCTGCCATCATGATGAAATGACCCCACGTTCGCGGACTTTGAAGCGGGGTTCTTTACCAGGGCATTTTCAGGTAGCCAGGCGAGCAGGGCTTGTTCGGTGAATTGACCGAAAAGTGGGCCCAGGGAGCGACCATTCATGTCGAATCCCAGCGTGACGTATTCGTGCGTGCTGGTTTGCTGGCTCTCCGGTTGAGGATTAGCACGAGAGAACGGTTGCTCCGTAGTCAGTGCTAGAATGTCCCCCGCACGAGAACCGGCAAACCCGATCGGCATCCAGTATCGCTGGACCGGGACGATCATGGTTGGATCGCCACCGTCCAGCAGCTTTTGAGGCGGTTTGCCGTCGATGCCAACTTGAAAGACGGCCCATGGATTGGTGCCAACGTGTCCTGTGGTTTCCGCGTAGAGAATGTGACTACCGTCGGGCGAGATCCCCAGGAGTCTATCGAATGCGCCGTCCGGGGGTGTATGTACCGGAGTGATCTGGCCATCGAGGTTCAGCAACTCGAAGTTCGGCTGAGCTGCCGGCGTACCTGACCCCAGCCGTCTCGAGACGACCACCTGCTGGCTGTCGGGCGTCCAGAGGTTTGGTGGGCCACTCTGTGGAAATGACGCGTCTGGCAGCGTCACGACCGGCTCGCCGAGCTCACTATCGCGCGTTGGTCGAATCTCCAGCGTGACGGAACTGTCGCTGGCAAGGCGACCAATGGCGACATATTTGCCGTCCGGTGATGGATAGGCCGAATCAACCCACTCCTGCAAAACCACCTGCTGCTCGCCGGTTCGTGGGTCGAATGCCAGAAGCGTCGCTTCATGCTCTGCGCGCAGACCGTACGCTCCCCGGCCTTCACCAGGCAGCGGAGTGGGCAAGCGTCTGACCAGTAGCTGGTCGGCATTCAGCCAGCCTTCCAGCCGGTACTGACCGGTCTGATCGAGATCGGTCCATTCATGTTGCTGAACCCCCTCGATCGAGTAAACCTGTAGCTTCCGTCCGATTCCGCCGTCGTTGAGGGTCATTCGTGCGAGCCGTCGCTCATCCGGCGAGATCATGATCGTTGCGCTTAGCGTCGGATCACCCTGGAGCAGCAAACGACGGTCTCCGTTAGCGACATTGACCGCTTCGACGTCGCCGGTGTGGCTGGTCTCAAGCACCCAGCCAGCAAAAAAGGGTGGAGTCACGCGTGCCGCGCGCAATGGCACCGGCGTCCGGCCGTACGCCAGCAGACGTGGGACGCCAATCAGTGTGAACATCACAAGCGCGAATCCCACTAACGTCAAACTCGTCCAGAAGAGCGCCGGGCCAAGCCAGACCGAACGTAGTGACGATGTCGATTCTGGAGTGCGCGGCAGCGCTTCTTCTGCCTGATTGATCACAGTCAACAACTGATCGTCTGTTTTTCGGGAATGGTCGAGCGCCAGCTTACAACGCTCGCAGCTTTCGAGATGGTGTAGCAGGTCCAGCCGTTCCAGCCGGTCGTGGCTCGGATCTCGATAACGACCGATCTGTACGACGAACTCCTGACAGGGAGAGATGTGAGATGGATCGACCTCTTGCCTGGCGCGCTGCAGCGCGACGCTGGTCTCGGACACTGAGGATCGGAAGAGACGGGCCAGTGTCTCGACGTTGAGATCAAGACCAAGATGTAACGCTAGCACGAGTGACGCTACGGTGGGCAGACCCAGACGGGGGTGCAACGGCGTCCGTGTTCGTTGTTTCTTGGGCCGGAGCTTGAGGAACGACAACCATCGGTCGGTCGCGTAGCTGAGCCGGGCTAGCCGCACAACTGGCACTAGCGCGCGAAATGGATCGATCTCGTCGTCCACCAGACGAGTTGATAGCGCTTCTGCCTGTTCATCGGTGAAGCAGAGCCGTAACGTCGCGCTAAGCCTGAGACGATCAATCCGGTCTGCGGTCATCGATCGTTCCACGACATACTACCTACGGATTCCCGGTGGTCCACATGTCACTGATGTACCAGGTGCTGTCGACTTTCGTCAGGTGCAGGTGAAAGAGCAGCATTGAGGCGGGACTGTCAACCACGTAGACGACGGTCGCGTGACGCTCTCCTTGAAGCATGGCATTCTCGATGAAGATCGTCTTCTCAATCCACGCGCTCGCGTTGGACGCGGAACTTTGTCGTCTCGTAATCACGTCCGCCATCTGCGCAGCGAGCTCACCGGTGCGCGCTCCGACCGGTCCGGCTGCGGCCGATGCGATGTCGGCATCGATCTCTTCCCGATGGCTGAGGATCAATTGCTTGACGAGAGAATTCGGTGGATATGCCGGGTCGTTGTAGAAGACGGCCGGGAAGTTGGAGAGATCGCCGGTCATCCATCCGTCAAAGAAGACTCGTCGGTATTGTTGGATCAGCGCCAGGAACACCTGCCTTTGCTCGGGCGAAGCTGGTAGCCGCGGGTCAGGCGCAGTGGAACCGTTCATGAAGCCTAAGGCCAGTAGCGCCATGATGATAGCGGCCGCGAGCTTCCGCCTCACTCCGATCATCTGGTAATTCTTTCTCGCACTTTCCGGACTGCCACTACGATGCGATGAATTGCTGTTCTTCACCGGACGCGAAATCGCCTGAATTTGTCTTATTGACGCGCACTCTCTATCCTACATCTCTACCAGCGTTAGCGAAAGTCGAGAGGATACGCTGCCGGCAGGCATCGTGCGGGATAGTCCAGTCTCAATTTGAGCTCTGATTCTCGTGGGACGCGAAGCCTGAAGAACGATTTTTCCGAGGGTTGTTCGATCTGAACCGAACGAGTTTATTCCGCGGTACGCCAACCCGACTGACGCGCATCTCGATCAAATTCAACGCGTTTCCCAGAGCGGCAACGGCTGCAAAGAGTGCCTCGAGTCAGGCACAGAGATCCCAATCACATGGCAATCGTCAGCGTGGGCCTGTACATTGTGTTGAGGGCGACTTGAGAGAGCCAGCAAACGTTGTGCAGGGAGAATTACTCATGAGCGATAGGTCCTATGAGATCGAGGGTGGCAAGCCGCTACGTGGCCGGGTGCGGGTTAGCGGCGCCAAGAACGCAGCCACCAAACAGATCGTCGCCAGTATGCTGACCGATGAGCCGGTGATCCTGCACAATGTGCCGCGTATCGGCGACACCGCCGTGACGCTCGATGTCTGCCGCAGCGTTGGCCTCAACGCACGTTGGGACGAATCGCGGCCAGGCGTCCTCGAGCTACAGACTCCAGCCGTCACCACGCCTGAAGTTCCGCTTAGCTTCAGCGGACTCAATCGCATCCCGATCTTGCTGCTTGGTCCGCTACTGCATCGCTACGGTAAGGCGGTTGTGCCGATGCTCGGTGGCGATGCGATCGGCCGGCGCCCGGTCGACTTCCACGTCCACGCGCTGGAGGAACTCGGCGCCACTATTACGTTCGAAAACGGCCGCTACTATGCGTCAGCCGACCGGCTCCAAGGTGCGGTCATCGAGCTCCCGTATCCGAGCGTTGGCGCGACAGAGAACGCGCTGCTGACTGCGGTGCTGGCGCGTGGCACCACGCTCATCAAGAATGCCGCTGTCGAGCCGGAAGTGATCGACCAGGTGATGCTGCTCCAGAAGATGGGCGCCATTATCTTCGTCGATACCGACCGAACCCTCGTCATCGAAGGTGTGGATCGGCTGCATGGCGCCGAGCACTCGATCATCAACGATCGCAACGAGGCCGTCTCCTTTGCCATCGCCGGAATCATCACGGGCGGAGACGTGCTGGTTGAAGGGGCCGAGCAGGCGCACATGCTGACCTTCCTTAATAAGCTGCGTCAGATAGGCGCTGGAGTCGAGTTTGCCTCGGATGGCATTCGTTTCTTTCATCCGGAACGGCCGCTGACCCCGATAGCTCTGGAGACCGACGTCCATCCCGGCTTCATGACCGACTGGCAGCAGCCCTTCGTGATGCTGATGACCCAGGTCGCGGGCCTCTCGGTGGTGCATGAGACGGTGTATGAGAATCGATTCGGCTACACCGAAACGCTGGTCCAGATGGGCGCCGAGATTCAGCTCTTCCGGCAATGTCTCGGCGAGAAGCCCTGCCGCTTCAAGAGCCGCGACTTCGCCCATAGCTGCGTGGTCAAAGGTCCGACGCCTCTTCACGCGGCCGACATCACCATTCCCGATCTGCGGGCCGGCTTCAGCTATCTGATCGCCGCCGCCGTTGCGGAAGGTGTCTCGCGCCTTCGCGGCGTGCAATATGTGGAACGGGGCTACGAGCAGATATTTGAGAAATTCCAGGGTCTCGGTGCTAACATCGAGCTCCGCGATGAGGCGTAGCGCCTGCTTCCTGAATTAGTCCTTCTCTCTCTTCTCGGTCATCAGCTCTCGAAGAGAGTTGTCGGGCATGATTCGAGCGACGAGCGCGTAGATAGTTTAGATCGGCCAGCAGGTTTGTTTAGGCAGGAGATTCACCCATGTCAGTAAAGGCAACAGTCCTGTGCGAGAACTCGGTGCACGGGAATTTGGGCGCCGTCGCCGAGCACGGCTGGTCGGTCTGGCTCGAGACGCCCGGGGGCCCGTTCCTCTTCGATACGGGACAGGGGAATACTCTGCACCGGAACGCGGACTTCTTCGGTGTCTCGCTGGGTGACGCGAACGCGATTCTGCTGAGCCACCATCACATCGATCATACGGGCGGGCTGCTCGGCGCGATTGGAACGATGCGGCAGCGGTCCGGCCGGGAGCGCATCCCAGTTTACGGGCATCCGGATCTGTTTAAAGACAGTTTTGCCGAACTCAAAGGCAAACTCCGATTTATCGGCGTACCGCATACGTCGACGGCGCTGGAGACGGCCGGAGCGGAGTTTCATCTGACCTCCGACTGGCAGGAGTTCGCCGCTGGGATGTTCCTGACCGGTGAAGTGCCACGGTTGACCGAGTACGAGGTCGGTGACCTCTCGATGAAGCACTACGATGCTGCTGGCAAGATCGTCGTGGATCCGGTGCGTGACGACCAGACGGTGGTGTTCGACCGGCCCGAGGGATTGTTCATCGTGCTGGGCTGCTCACATGCCGGTCTGATCAACATCCTCAACTACGTGGTGCAGAAAACGGGCAAAACGCGAATCCATACGGTCATGGGCGGCACGCATCTTGGACCGGTCGGCCAGGAGCAGGTTGATCGGACGATCGCCGCGCTGAGAGAGTTCGACATCGCGCATATCGGAGTCTCGCATTGCACCGGGCCCAAGGTAGCCGCTCGGATGGCTAACGAATTCGGCGATCGGTTCTTCTTCTGCAGTGTCGGAACTGTCGTCGAAGTGTAGCCTCCTGTCGGTGTGAACTGTTTCGGACAGAATTCACGCTCGATCATGTACTCAATCCTGATAAGAACGTCATGGCGAAGATACTGATTTAGCAGTTCATGGCTGTTTTGGTCACTCACTGCTATACTGATATTCAAGCACGCAGTAAACAACTTGTCGGTTCCGGAACGGGCTCGCCGTAAGAGATCGATCATGGTGGACCTCGCGGAATGGCCACGCTCTCGCGCCCGTCGCCTCGTTGGTCGGAAGCGCGAACAAACTGTTCTCCAGCAACATCTCAAGGCCACAATCGGTGGTCACGGCATCCTTGTGCTGGTCAGCGGTGAAGCGGGCATCGGCAAGACGACGCTCGTTGAGGACCTGGCTGAGCATGCCGAAGACAGCGGTGCAATGGTTCTCTGGGGTCATGCCTACGACCTGGCAGTTACGCCGCCGTATGGCCCGTGGCTGGAGGTACTGCGGCGCGTCGACTCGCTCGGCGAGGAATGGCCGCGTGTTCCGGCATTCGTTCGCGATGCGGAGGCGCTGGCGAACGTCGGCAGTCAGGACACGCTCTTCGCGGCCGTCGTCGCCTACTTCCAGGAACTTTCGACGAAGATTCCTCTCGTGTTGTTGTTGGACGATCTGCATTGGGCAGACCAGGCCTCACTCGACTTCCTGCGTTATCTGGCGCGCCAGATCGCCGATTACCGAATTCTGATCGTCGGAACGTATCGTTCCGATGAGTTGCACCGGCAACACCCTCTCTATGTCTACCTACCCATGCTGGTACGGGAGTCGGCAGCCGAGAGGTTAGCGGTTCGCCCGCTCAATGCGGCGGGAACTCGCGCCTTAATCCGTCAGTATTGCAAGTTGGAAGCGGGTGATCAGGCTCGGTTAGAGCGGTACCTGGCTGACCACGCCGAGGGGAATCCACTCTATGCGGGAGAACTGCTGCGCTCCCTGCAAGAAGACCGTGTGCTGGTCGAGCGCGACAGTGGCTGGTCGCTCGGTGATCTCAATCAGGTTCAGTTGCCGCCGCTGTTGCTGCAGGTTATCGAGCGACGCTTGGCGCGGCTGAGCAAAGAGACCCGCAATCTCCTTCAGGTCGCCGCAGTCATGGGCCAGGAGGTGCCGCTGGACTTGTGGCAGCAACTGGGCGGCGTGGGTGAGGAGACGTTGGTCGAATCTATCCGGCAAGCGGTCGAGACGCACGTGCTGGTCGAAACGCCAGACGGTGTAGTTCGCTTCAACCACGCTCTTATCCGCGAGGCGCTGTATGACGGAATTGTTGTGCTGAGGCGCCGTCTACTACATCGCGAGATCGCCGAAGCGCTTGAGTCGATGTCCCGACCAGATCCGGATCTAGTCGCCTATCATTTCGAGCAGGCTGGGGATCAGCGTGCGGTTGAATGGTGGTTCCGAGCGTCCAAACGAGCGGAACACGCGTACGCCTGGCGTAGCGCCGCCGAGCGACTCGAGGCGGTCGCCCGCTGCCAGGAACAGATGTCATCGCAGGTCTTCCCGCCCCAGTCTCTCCTGCTAGACATCGCCACGCTGTTGCGGTACTCCGATCCTGACGCCGCGCTCATCCGGCTCGCCGATGCGATCGAGACCGCCGAGCTGGCGGGTGATCGCCTCACCCAGCACCTGGCTCGCGCTGAGCGCGGCTTCGTCCATATTATGATCGGGCGTGTTCGGGAGGGCACGACGGAAATCGAGCGAGCAGTCCGCTCATGCGACCGGATCGAGGCCCAACATCCCGGCTCGTTGGACCGAGCGGATGCCCGCTTTAGTAGCCTCGGATTGCGCTTGATGACAACGAGGCTGGCGGCCCGGCGCAGTGTTCTCATCTTTTCCTGGGCGATCGTGGGCCGGCTTGGCAAAGCACTGGAAATTGGCGAACCGCTGCGAGACAGGTTTTTCGCTCGTTTTGGTGACTCCCTACTCGGGGATGGGATCGGTCCGCTGCCGGATACTCCGTTTGGTCCCGACTACCAAGCTGGTAACACTTGCCTGGGCCTGGCCCAGCTCTATGCGATGCTCGGCCGCGTCGAGGACGCCCAGCGCTTCTTCAACCTGGCAGCGCGCTACTTTCAGGTTAGTGGTCTCCCGTTCATCGTGACCCTGCTCGCTTCGGGCGAGCTTTATCTTCTGACATTGCCTTTGCAGGCAGACCAGATCGATCGGCGACGTTACCTACGTGAACAAGCGAGAAACGCCTCGACGCGCGGACAAGGAATGGGGCCCTCTGCGCTCGCTGACCACGTTCCCGAGTTTGCGGTGCAGTTGCTTGAAGGAGACTGGACGGGTGCTCGTGACAATGCTGAGGCTTCTCGGAAGGCGCACAGCTTCGGCTGGTATCGTGACATGGCCATTGAAATACTCGGAGACCTGGAACGCTACCAGGGCAACGACAGCGCCAGTATGGCGTTGGTGACAGAAGTCCTTCCGGATGGGCCGAAGACCGAACCTGGCAACAGCGGGTTCGTCACGGCCCTGGCGCTACAGCGTCTCGCCGCTGACGTCGCGCTCGACCGGGGCAATCTGGAGACGGCCCGAGCCTGGCTGGAGGCGCACGACCGCTGGCTGGAGTGGTCCGGCGCGGTACTCGGCCAGGCCGACGGCGCGCTCTCCTGGGCCAGATTTCACTGGGCAACAGGTAATCGTAAGCTCGCCAGAGAGCGCGCCGAGCAAGCGCTCGACCTGGCAACCAATCCGCGCCAACCGCTCGCCTTGATTTCGATCCATCGTTTCCTGGGTGAGCTCGACACAGAGGAGCAACACTTGGCCGAGGCGGAAGAGAGTCTGCGCGAGTCGCTCCAACTGGCCGATGCGTGTCTGGCGCTGTTTGAGCGGGCGCTGACGCTGCTGGCGTTTGCCGAACTCCGCGTCGCACAACAGCAGCCTGACGAAGCACGCGAGTTGCTGGCCGAGGTGCGGGCAATCTGCGAGCCGCTTGAAGGCAGGCCAACGCTGCAACGAGTTAACATACTCGAAGTCGAAGCTATCGTGAGGCCGGGTCGCCGGACTCGCGAGGAATTTCCGGCTGGACTGACTCCTCGTGAGGTCGAGGTGCTGGGGTTGGTAGCTCAGGGTCTGACCGACGTTCAGGTCGCGGAGAAGCTTTACCTTTCACCGCGTACGGTCGGTAGCCATCTCAGCGCGATATACGGCAAGTTGGACGTCAACTCTCGAACTGCTGCCGCTCGCTTCGCCGTCGATCACGGCCTCGTGTGACTGATGAATCTGGTGTGAGCTACCTATTCCTCTTCCCCCTCGTCCCATGTCGCCTGAGTAATTTCCCGTAGCGTCTTGACGAGTGCCTACATCCTTAGTGCTGCCGATTTCCGCCATTCTGCGGATGTGCCGGTCGATGCGCCTCCCTACAGTGGAACTATCGGAAACGAGTTGATGATCCAGGCAAGCTGTCGCGTCTCCAGCAGCCCACTGGTTCGGCATCGGCTCACGTGGATTCACGACAGGAGGGCATTCATGGCATCGAGCAAGGTTGAGACTCGATCGATCAGTGGGACCAAATTCAGCGACGTGGATGGATCCGAAGACCCGCAGGAACGAGTGCGCTATCTCGACCTTGCGACGAGGAGCACGGACTACAAGCGCGAATCGATCGCGTTGCTGGGCCTCCAGCCGGGCGATAGCGTGCTCGACGTCGGCTGCGGTGCGGGTGACGACGTGCGACTGGCGGCAGAACTGGTCGGGCCGTCCGGCCGCGCTGTTGGGATCGACCCGAGTGCAACGATGATTCAGGAAGCGAAGCGCCGCGGCCAGCCGGAGCCGGTCGAATTCCAGCAGGGAGACGTCTACCACCTGACGTTCCCCGACGACTCCTTCGACGCCGTGCGCGCCGACCGTGTCTTCCAGCACCTGCTGGATCCGCCTGGCCGCTCTGGCTGAGATGCGCCGAGTCACGCGGTCCGGCGGGGTGATTAGCGTGGGAGATCCAGACTGGGATACGCTGGTGGTCGACGTGCCCAACCGCGCGCTCTTCCGCAAGATCCGCAGCCACTTCCTGGATACGCATACCGGCCGCTACAGCGGCAGCCAGCTCTACGGTCAGTTCCACCGCGCCGGGTTGCGCGACGTTCGTGTGTCCCAGCCGGTCTTCGTGGTGATCACCGACTACGCCATTGGCAATCAGCTTTGCCATCTGGCCGCCCTCGGCGACGAAGCGTTTGAAGCGAGTGTCATGACGGCTGACGAGTATGCGGAGTGGCAGGAGACATTACGTGTACTCGAGCAGACCGGGCCGTTCTTCATGGGCATTGGTGGCGCTGGTGTGAGCGGGATCAATCCGTAGAGCAGATCGATTCGTCGACGTTCAAACCGCACGGATCCTTCACTTACGATATCTCGCTCGTCGAGGCTGGGGCAGCGGTGACTGCTGTTGACTCAATGGTCTCAACTGATCCCAAATCCTCACCTCCACATAGTGCCTTCGCTCTCCGCTGTCCGGACCCTACGTAGCCAGGCACGTCGGCCAGCAGCGCTCGACTACGTAGTCGCGGAACGCTCAGTGGGCACGGATACGTCGATTCTACGTGGTCTGGACGCGTTCAATCCGTGCCTGAAATGCGTCGCGGAGATCACGTCATACAACGGATGTGCGAGCAGGCCCGAATGCCTACAGTGGGAGCATCGGAACAACCGAACAACCCACGGAAAGGGGCAGGAAATGAACGACACGATGGCAGCGGCGGTCTTCCAGGCACACGAGCGCACCAACACAGCGATCAACCAGAACGGCTGGAAGGTGAACACGTCGAGCCGCGTGACCCGGCGCGAGTGGATGGCGGTCGTCCTGGTCGCCTTGGCGGCGCGACTGGCACCGGGCACCACCGCACCGGTGCGCCCGGAAACGAGCGGTACGAGTATGCCGGTCCATGCCTAGAACGAGTCGCAAGTGCGACAGGGCCAAGACTGCGGCGTCGGAGTGTTCGATGTGCGTCGGTTGGCACAAAGCTGTAACTAAGCGGTTCCACCTCACTCGACACCGATCGGAGATATCTCAAATGACGACCTACACACGCCGAGAGTGGACCATCGTTCTCGTCCTCTCGCTTAGCACGTTTACCGGCATTCTGAATCTGTATCTGCTGACGCCGTTCTTGAAGCTGGTAGCCGATGAGTTTCCACGTGTCCGAGTCAACTGCCGGGCAGCTGTCAACCGCGTATGCCTTGACGGCCGCGCTGATCGGCTTGCTCGCTGCTCCACTGATGGACCGCTACCAACGGAAGCAGGTCTTGTGGGCTGGTCTGCTGATCGTGGCCATCGGGACGGCCCTCTCGGCGATTGCGTGGTCGTTCCCAGCACTGCTGGTGGCCCGTGCCGCCGCGGGTTTCGGGGCTGCCTTCGTGGGCAGTTGCACTATGGCTGCGGCCAGCGATGCGTTTCCCAATGTCGACAAGCGCAATCGTTGCGTCGGCATGCTCATGTCGGCGACCGGGATCGCCAGCATTATCGGCGTGCCGATCCTCACGCACCTGGCATCGTTCGCTGGCTGGCGTTGGGCCGTCGCGTCGATGCTTATCCTCGTCTTGCTGCTCATGGCGGAATCTCGATGCTCCCAGATCGGGAGCTGAACGCGCGGCAGTCGTTCCTAACCGACTATTTCGCACGCTACCGGCAGGTGTTACATCACGCCGAGACGACCTATCTCCTCGTAGCAAGTCTGATCCGTAACGTCATCTGGACCGCGCCGATTGATCTATAGTGTGGCGATCTTTGTCGGGCTGTTCCATCTGTCGCTGAACGGTTATGGATGGGTGGTTATGGTCTTCGGCCTCTGCTATTTCATCGCCAGCAACCTGGCGCCGCGGGCCATACAGCGCACGTCGGCGCGGCGCGTCTTCGTCGCCAGCATGGTCATGCAACTGGTGGCCGCCCTGACCTTTCCTGTGGCGTTGGGCAACCTGGCGCTGGCCATCCTGGTTCTCGGCGGGCTGTTCTCAATGGCTGGTGCGTTTGCCGTCGTGGCACTGAATATCCTACTGCAGGACAGTCTCCCTGAGGCACGGGGCGCCGTGCTCAGTTTGTCGACCACAACCCAGCGGCGGGTTCCGCCCTTGGCGGTTTTCTGGGCGGATCATCCTGGCAGGACTGTCCGCCAGTGCGCTGCTGCCGGTGATCAGCCTGCTGACCCCATCGCACTCGTTGCCATCTGGCTGGCGTGGGCGATGCGGGTTACGCTGAGATCGAGGAACTAGAACCGGCGGTGTGATCGCGTGATCAGTTGCGGGGCGCATGTCATGAGGTTTCACTGGCCCTGTCGCCTATGACGGTTTCGTCGATCCGATCTGCGTACTGGGAGACGCTGCATTAGCGTCTCCCTCGCCGGATTCTTCCGGTGGCCGTACCTTGGCGAACATCCCGAGCAAGAGCAGGTCGTAGATCCCCTTGAGAACGCCCCCGATCACCAGCGGCCAGCCGAAGGTCGACAGCCCAAGCAGGTAGCCGGAAAGAAGCGGACTGCTGGCGCTCGCCAGGCTGCGCGGGACCGAGGTTACGCTTGCCGCGGCAGGCCGTTCCGCCGGTGTGACGACTGCCATCACATACGAGTTGCGTGTCGGTACGTCCATTTGCGACAGCATGCTCCGCAGTAGCAAGAAGAGGATTGCCAGCGGCAGATTGGGCATGAAGGCGACGAGCACCAAAAAGAGGTTCGCCGGGAGGTGGCTGAAGACCATCGTCTTGATCAGCCCGATGTGTTTTGCCAGCCAGACTGCCACCAGATATGAGAAGGCTGAGAAGACGCCGGACCAGAAGAAGATTGTGCCAGCGGTCGCTACAGAGAGGTGGAAGCGCTCGAAGAGCCAGAGGGCGAGCAGTGCCTGGACCACGAAGCCGCCCCCGAACGAATCGAGACTGAAGAGCGCCGCCAGGGTGTAGACGGTTCTTTTGGACTCGCGTAGCGGCGCCTCGGGGAGCTCTGCACTTGGCTCGATAGCCGGCGACAACCTTCTATAAAGGAAGAATGAGACGAATGCTAGCAACGCGTAGAGCAGGAACATCCCTTCGACCGCCCGTGTGAAATTGAATCGCGTATGCGCGGCAATCAGCTCCGGCGCCCCGGCGAAAAGTGCACCACAGGCTGCAACCAGTGAGGCTGCCAGACCGTAACGGGCAAAGAGGGCAGTCCGGAACCGGTCACTGACGGTTTGCGGCAACACCGCCTGCTCCAACGGCAGGAAGACGCTCACGTCGCCGGAGGAAGGATTCAAGGTGCCAATAAAGGCAACCAGGAGAAGCGGCCAAAAGCTGTGGACGAAGGCGAATCCCACACCGGTTGCAACCATCAGCAGGGCGGCGCTGAGGAGCAGGTTGCGGCGCTTGAGACGATAGGCGACGAGACCCACGAGCAGGGTCAGCGCCGCGGATCCGAGGAGTGTGGTGGTGGTCACCGCGCCGATGCGGAAGCCGGAAAAGCCCAGCTTGGAGAGATAGAGGGGCAATAGCACACTGATGAAACCGTCACCGAAGGACCGAACGGCCCGGGCCGTGATGAGGCGCCTGGCATCGGGCGTGGTGCCCGGCGGCAGGAAGCGAAAGGATCGGATTGATGCCAAACTCGTCATTCTTCGGGAATCGCCTTCTTTGGCGGGAGTTCCCGCTCCCAAACGGCCATAAGAGATTCGCAGGGATTCGGTGCCCAGGGCAGTATAACGGCTGATCGCTTAGATCGTGCAGAAACGAACATGGGCTGCGAGTCGTCGCTGGGTCACCATCAGCATAGGCGCTCAGCTGGGTTGTCCGGGTTGCGTCGTAAGAGCGGTTACGTCTGGAACGGCAAGCATCGCGTTCCAGACTCCCTGGACCCGCGACTGAGAATTCAGGGAGTGACCGGGTTGCCTGGCGCTACCGGGCCGAGCTACGTTCGTCACCCGGTTCAATTCGTCATTCGCAACGGTGAACAGACGGCGTGCGTTGGAAGTAGTCGCTCAGAGCACCAGGACATCGATCGGATAGACGACGTTGTTCCCCATTCCCTGGAAGTTCCAGTCTGCCTCGCTCGGTTGACTGACGCCGTTGTCGTCGGTCGCCCGAGCGTAGATGCGGTGCCGTCCGGGACGGGCGTCCCAGTCAAAACGCCAGCCGCGCCAAGCGAGCTCAGAGACCGGACTGCCGAGCTCGGCATCGGCCCACGAGGCTCCCTGGTCGGTGCTAATCTCGACGCGTGAGATCCCGGCCCGCCCGGACCAGGCTCGCCCGCGCAGGTGCACGCGACCGGCGTTCACGATCCGGAGGCGGGAGGCGAAGTCGGGAATGCCAGGTGGCACGACCAACGCCCGTGGTCGCTTGAGCGTAACCGGGTCCCCGAGATCGTCGGCATCCTGGCTGTAGCGGTAGGACTTCGTCATCTGGTAGCCGGTGAAGGGCTCGGCGATCGCCTCGATCGACGCCAGCCACTTGACGCTCGCCATACCGTACCAGTCGGGGACGACCAGACGTAGCGGGTAGCCATGCTGCGGGGGCAGTGGCTCGCCGTTCATATCGTATGCTAGCAGCACATCGTCGCGTGTGGCCTCATCGAGCGACAGGCTGCGCTGGAACGGCTGGACCTCCCCACCCTGAACGCCCCAATCGAGCCCGGCGAAAACGAGTTCGGTCACGTCGTCCGTGAGTCCAGCGTCATGCAGCACGCCACTCAGAGGCGTTCCAGTCCACTCTGCCGTGCTGACCCCTTCGACGAACCAGGGCTGGGTGGTTGACCGTGGTGAGAGAAGCGCGCGACCGTTCCCGGCGCATTCCATGGTGACCTGCATCGTGACCGCGGGTCGGGCGCGCAGGTCGTCCAGCGACAGTCGTAGCGGCGTCGAGACGAGTCCCCTGACCGATAAGCTCCAGTCGTCAAGGCTGATCTCCGGCAGATCAAAGTGGATGATTAGGTAATGCAGGCCGGTCGGGGTGAGCGGATGGCGTAGTGCTTCCAGTGGGATGCCGCGATTACGGATGGCGGACTGCACCTCTTCCTTATAGAAGAGATCGTCAGAGCGCAACCCGGTTCCATCGCCGGCCTCCGGAAGTCCTTCAATCGTCTGCTGTTGGATGGGTCGGCTGGAGAGATGATCGTTCATGGATCGCTCCAATCTGATGTTGTGAGGTGAAAGTTGCTGAGCTGATACGCGCGATTCGCCAACAGAGTTCGTTCTCGCTCCCTGCAAACACATAGTGCCGGGGTAAAGGTACGGATGGATCTCACGGTGAGTCATCGAGCGGATATCGAACTACGATGAGGAATCCCTGACGGTCAGTGAGCTATCCACCTGCAGCGTCAGATCCTTGCACCATTGGTGGCTGTCGTCGATCCGTCCTCGAGATGACGTCATCGCCAGGACGCACGTCTCGACCGTCCGGCTATCCGATGTATCGACCGGTACGAACCGCTCGCGGCCGGGCGCGGTGATATCGACCGGGATGTGCTGTTCCTTGCCGCTGCAGGTTGTCCGTTCCCAACCCTGGGCAACCGCGCCGACTTGTCGTTGGGTCGACGTCACCCGCAACGTCAGATGTTGGCCAGCATCGCAGCCGATGATAACGGTCACGCGCAAGTGACGGCCGTGCATGGTCGCGACTGGCTCGATGGTGTTCAGATACGTTCCGCCAAAGGCGCTACTGGCGAACAGTAACATTGCGATAACGGCGAGGCCAAATCCGGTTAGCAGACGATGACGCATAGAGTTCCTCCATTCGTGGATGCGGGCTGATGACGTGAGAGGGATGCGATTCAGCGCAGGCGCATCGATTCAAGCCAGGCTTGTGGGAGGCCGACGTTGAGTCCGCCGTCGATCGGGATGAGCGCGCCGGTCACGTAGCAAGACGCGTCCGACGCCAGCCAGATCACCGCGCCGGTTACGTCCTCCACCTCGCCCCAGCGTCCCAGTGGCGTGCCGTCGATGGCGGTCGCCGCGAGTTCTCGGTCCGCCAGGTACGGCTGGTTGAGTGATGTGCGGATCCAGCCGGGACACAGCGCGTTGACCCGCACACCGCGGGTTCCCCACTCCACCGCCATCGATTGGGTCAGTGACAGGACCGCTGCCTTGGCGGCGCTGTAGGCGGCGACGGCCGGCCAGGCCCGCGTCGGCAGCAGGGAGGCGATGTTGACGATCGACCCCGTGCGCTGTTCGAGCATGCGCCCGGCGACTACCCGGCTGACGCGCAGTACGCTGGTCAGATTCAGGTCGATCACCCGTTGCCATCCCGTCTCCTGAATCTCGGTGATCGGCGATTGGAAGAGCGGACCTCCCGCCGCATTGACCAGGACGTCGATTCCTCCCAGTTCGTCCCAGGCTTGCTCGACGCAGGCCGCGACAGCCACATCGTCACGAACGTCACAGCTGAGCGGTACGGCTCGAACGCCGGTTAACCCGATTTTGCCGGCGATCTGCTCCAGTGCGCCGGTAGAGCGAGCCAGCAGCGCGACATCGGCACCGGCATTGCCGAGCGCCCTGGCGATCCCGGCTCCGATCCCCCGCGAAGCTCCGGTCACAAGTGCGTTCTTGCCGCGCAACGAGAATCGTTCCACTCCAGTCTGCTGCACTATCTCACTCCCGCTCCGGCTGAATCGATGCTTGATGGCGTTGGCGAAGTACCCGTTTGAGCACCTTCCCGGCGCCGGACAGGGGCAGCGCATCGACGACCTCGATCGATCGCGGACATTTGTACCCAGCCATCCGCTCGCGGCAGAAGCTACGCAGCTCATCGGCCTCAATCTGCTGGCCAGGGTGTGTGACAACAACCGCGTGGACACGTTCTCCCCAGACCTGGTCAGGAACGCCGATCACAGCGGCGGCCCGTAACGCCGGATGGGCGCTCAAAGTCTCCTCGACCTCGATGCAGTAGACGTTCTCGCCACCAGAGATGACCATGTCCTTTATCCGGTCGACCAGGTAGATGTATCCCTCGCCGTCGAGGTAGCCAAGATCGCCAGTGTGGAACCAGCCGTCGTCGGTGCTCGCGGCAGTTTCCTCCGGACGGTTCCAATAGCCGCGCGTCATGTTCGGTCCGCGTGCCGTTATTTCACCGACCTCGCCAGCGGCGCAGGCCGAGCCGTCGGGACGGCGTACTTCAATCTCGACACCCATCGCTGCTCTCCCAACCGAGCGGATCCGTCCGCTGTCGAGGAGTCGTTCTTCGTGCGGCAGCAGAGCGATGTGAGAGCTTCCTTCGGTAAGTCCATAGGCCTGAGTGAAGGAACAGCCGAGCTTGTCCACCGCCTGGCGCAGCAAGGTGGTGTTGATCGGCGCTCCGCCGTGCAAGATTAGCCGCAAGGAGCCGAGATCGCTGGTCTCGACCTCAGGATGGTTGATCAGAGCATGGATCATTGTCGGCACCATGATGATGCAGGTGATCCGCTCCCGCTCGATTGTCCTCAATACGCGAGGTGGATCGAATCGCGGGAGGATGACGTGGCAGGCACCGCGCCAGGTCAGGGCGTAAATCGACGAGCCGTCAGCCAGATGAAACATCGGCGCCACGTGTAGGAAGCGATCGCATTCGTCGTAGCCTGCCCCGATGATCATGTTGTATGCGTTTGTGACGAGATTACGATGGCTGAGCACGACTCCCTTTGGCACCCCCGTCGTCCCGCCGGTGTAGAAGAGCGCGGCCGGATCCGTTTCGTCGATTGCAAGCGAAAAGTCGGCTGGATCGCTTTCATCGATAAGCCGCTCGTAGTCGAGCGGGGCGCGCAGCACTGTTGGGATGTCTCCAGCCAGAGCACTCGCAATCTTCCAGTTGGCCTGGTCGGCGATCAGGATCCGTGGACGGCAGTCCCTGAGGATCTCAATTTGCTCGGCCAATTCGAGCCGGGTGTTAAGTGGCACGATGATCGCGCCGACCGCCGGAATCGCCGAATAGGCTTCGAGATGGCGATGGCAGTTGTGCATCAGGGTCGCGACGCGATCACCTGGCTCGATACCCAGTCGGGTCAACCCAGTTGCCAGCCGACGGCAGCGTTCGGCGAATTCGGCGAAGGAGAGCCGCGTTTGGTCGCAGACCACTGCCTCCCGGGAGGCGAAGAGTTGTTCGGCGCGGCGAAGAGAATGAGAAAGCGTCAAGGACATTGCACGCTCCTTCGCATTGTTATAATGCAGG
>CAVUBN010000017.1:0-77029 GCA_963739715.1 uncultured Chloroflexia bacterium
CGCACATCCTGCAAGAGATGCTTACGGTGAAATCGGACGACGTGGTCGGCCGTGTGAAGACCTACGAGGCGATCGTAAAAGGGGAGCCGATTGTTGAAGCCGGCGTTCCTGAGTCATTCAAGGTCCTCGTCAAAGAGTTGCGGAGTCTCGGCCTCTCGATCGAGGTTATCAATGAAGACTCGCAGACGATTGAGTTCACCGAGGATACCTCGCGAGACCTGCTGACGAACCTCGACCGGATCAACCTGAGTGGTTTTGAACGGACCGAGGACTAGTGAATTGGTGAGCAGATAACTATGCAGACAGCAAGCGCAAACGCCAGGAACAGAGATTCGCAGAGGGTCTTCGACGTCAACAACTTCGATGCGATCAGGATTAGCCTCGCTTCGCCTGAGGCGATCCGCAGCTGGTCGTATGGCGAGGTTACCAAGCCCGAAACGATCAACTATCGAACGCTGAAACCCGAGCACGGCGGTCTCTTCTGCGAGCGCATATTTGGGCCAACCAAGGACTTTGAGTGCTACTGCGGTAAGTACAAGCGTGTGCGTCATGCCGGTACGATCTGCGATAAGTGCGGTGTCGAGGTTACGCGCTCCAAGGTTCGTCGTGAGCGCATGGGCCATATTGAGCTGGCGGCACCAGTTGCGCACATTTGGTACGTAAAAGGAACTCCGAGCCGGCTGGGCTTGTTGCTCGACATTTCGCCGCGAAATCTTGAGCGCGTCCTTTACTTCGCGTCATACCTTGTAACCGACGTAGACATCGAAGCGCGTGACGAACTCATTCGCACAATCCATGCTGAGCTCGAGGCTGAACTTGAAGATCTTGGTGGCGAGTTCAACACGCGAAAAGATGAAATTACCGGCGAGATCAAGTCGGAATTAGAGAACCTACAGCAAGGCGCTGCCAGCCTGGAGCAGTCGGTCGAGCAACGACGCGAAGAGCTTCGAACGGCTTTGCAGGCAGAAGCTGATGAGCTGCGAGAGCGTCTCCAGGGCATGATAAACACCGCGGCCGAGGAGGAAATCTCCTTTCACGGCGCGACAATTGTCAAAAAAGGAGAGAGCGTCAACGAGGACCGTTTGCGGTCACTCAATGATGTCGTCACGGCGGAAATCGAAGAAATCACCGCGCAAGCAGAGCATGACGCTTCGAGCGGTAACGCTCTGGCAGAAGCCGAGCGCGATCAATTGCAGAGCGCGGCCGACGAGCGGATTCGCCAGTTTGAGATCGAAATTGATCAGCAGAAGAGCGCGCTGAAGGCTGAGGCCGACAGCATGGTCAAGCAGATCTCCGATCTCAAGATGCTTCAAGTCTTGACCGAGACCCAATACCGCGAACTTTCGGATCTCGCGCCGGGAACGTTCCACGCCAGCATGGGCGCGGAATCCGTTTACGATGTGGTCGCCAAAATGGACCTTGATGAGGTCGCGACTCAACTGCGTGCCGACATCCAGAACATGTCGGGCCAAAAACGAAAGAAGGCGACAAAGCGCCTGCGTGTCGTCGAAGCGCTGCGTCGAAGCGGCAACCGTCCGGAATGGATGATCTTCACCGCTCTTCCCGTTATTCCGCCTGATCTGCGCCCGATGGTCCAGCTCGATGGCGGCCGGTTCGCGACTTCTGACCTGAACGACCTGTATCGTCGCGTGATCAATCGAAACAACCGACTCAAGCGGCTGCTCGAGCTCGGCGCGCCGGACATCATCGTCCGCAATGAGAAGCGCATGTTGCAGGAAGCAGTCGACGCGCTGATTGACAATGGTCGACGCGGCCGAGTTGTCTCGGGTAGTGGCAAGCACAAGCTGAAGAGTCTGTCCGACCTGCTCAAAGGCAAGCAAGGGCGATTCCGCCAGAACTTGCTGGGCAAGCGCGTCGATTACTCGGGGCGTTCCGTTATCGTGGTCGGACCGGATCTGAAACTCCATCAGTGCGGCCTTCCAAAGCGCATGGCGCTTGAGTTGTTCAAGCCGTTCGTGATGCAGAAGCTGGTAATTCACGGACATGCACACAATATCAAGGCGGCAAAGCGTCTCGTCGAGCGGGTCGACCCACACGTCTGGGATGTGCTTGAAGAGGTCATCAAAGACTATCTCGTGTTGCTTAACCGTGCTCCAACGTTGCACCGTCTCGGCATTCAGGCGTTCGAGGTCAAGCTGATCGAGGGTTCTGCCATCCAGCTACACCCGCTCGTCTGCTCTGCTTTCAACGCTGACTTCGACGGTGATCAGATGGCGGTCCACGTTCCTCTGTCGGAATCGGCACAGCACGAAGCTCGCGAACGAATGCTTTCCACGCGGAACCTGCTCGACCCGTCGGACGGCGATCCTGTGATCGCTCCGACGCTCGACATCGTGCTTGGTTGCTACTACATGACGCAGCCGCGGCCCGGTGCCAAGGGCGAAGGCAAGATCTTCTCGAGCCCGAGTGAGGTGATCCTGGCCTATCAAACTGGTGTCGTCGACGTTCAATCGACAATCAAAGTGATGTTGTCGAATAACGGCAGCGGTTCTCAGATTATCGAGACGACAGTTGGCCGGGTCATCCTGAATCAGGAAGTTCCGAAAGAGCTTGGCTACTGGAACGAGACGATGGACCGAAAGGCACTGCGCCGACTCATCGCCGCGTGCTACCGGGAACTTGGCCCGGACGTCACGGCTGAAATGGCGGACCAGTTGAAGAACGTTGGGTTTGCCTATGCAACCCGAGGTGGACTGTCGATCGCTTTGTCTGACGTCCAGATTCCTGGAAAGAAGCCTGAGATTATCGATTCAGCCGATCAGCGCGTCGGTGAGGTTGAACGACAGTACCGTCGCGGTCTTATCACTGATTCTGAACGCTATCGTGAGGTCATCAGCATCTGGAACGAGGCCCGCGACGATCTCTCCGACGCCGTTGAGGCGGAGCTTGGCAGCGATAACTCGCTCTTCATGATGAGTACATCGGGTGCCAAAGGTAATATCAACCAGATCAGCCAAATGGCGGGTATGCGCGGACTCATGCTTGATCCGCGAGGAACCATCATTGAACTGCCAATTCGCTCCAACTTCCGTGAGGGACTCTCTGTGCTCGAGTACTTCATCTCGACACACGGTGCTCGCAAAGGTCTGGCAGATACGGCGCTTCGCACAGCAAACTCCGGATATCTCACCCGGCGACTCGTCGACGTGTCGCAAGACGTCATCATATCGATGCGTGACTGTGGCACCTTGGCTGGAACTTGGGTGGCCCCCGAAGACATGCCGGATATTGATTCCTTCGAAACACGGGTAACCGGGCGAATTGCGGCTGCACCAATCGTCGATCCTTCGACAGGAGAAGTCCTGGTCGAGCGCAATGAGGAGATCAACGAGGCGATCGTCAGCAAGGTCCTGGAGCTGAACATTCCTCGTGTGTACATCCGAACGGCGGTTCACTGCGACGCGGTGCACGGCGTGTGCCAGTTGTGCTACGGCCGCAATCTCGCGAGCGGAAGGTTGGTTGATCCGGGTGAGGCTGTGGGCATCATCGCCGCACAGAGTATCGGTGAGCCCGGAACGCAGCTTACGATGCGTACCTTCCACACAGGTGGAGTCGCGGGTGAAGACATCACGACCGGTCTTCCTCGTGTGGAAGAGCTATTTGAAGCACGAGAGCCAAAAGGTAAGGCTGTCATTGCCCGAAATAGCGGTATTTTACGTATCATCGAGGACGAGCAAGGTCGCCGCCTCCTGTTGACATCTGAAGAGATCGTCACGGATGAGGTGCCGGTTCCGGAAGGCCAGCAGATCGCGATCGCGGATGGTGACATGGTGGCTTTCGGTCAGGTTCTGGCGGCTCTGCCCGAGGGCGAAGAAGGGAAGCCGACCACGGCCTCGGTCGATGGAGTCGCGTTCATTGATGGCGATCGCATCGTAATTCGCCATGAAGAACAAGATACGACCGAATATTCGGTCTCCGCTGCTGCCAATATCCGGGTCGCTGACGGTGATCTCGTGAAGATCGGGACGCAACTGACGGACGGCAACCTTGATCCACAAGAGATCTTGCAGACACTCGGTGGCGACTTCGTTCAGAAGTACATCGTGGATGAAGTCCAGAAGGTCTACAGATCCCAGGGTGTCGTCACCAACGACAAGCATATCGAGGTCATTGTGCGACAGATGCTGCGAAAGGTCGCGGTTGAGCACCCAGGTGATACCGATCTGCTGGTTGGCGAGCTCGTGGATCGCTTCGTGTTCAATGGAATCAACGAAGAGATCATTATCGAGGGTGGTGAACCTGCCACCGCGCACCAGGTTCTGCTTGGTATTACCAAGGCATCTCTGGCGACTGATAGCTTCCTCTCGGCGGCATCGTTCCAGGAGACGACACGTGTTCTGACCGAGGCAGCAATTCACGGCAAGGTGGATTACCTTCGCGGTCTGAAGGAAAATGTCATCATCGGTAAGCTCATCCCGGCTGGGTCAGGATTTCACAACGATCAGCGCCATTCGCTGGCGCTTAGCGATCTTGATCGCGCCCAGATTGCCGCGATGGCACTGGCGCGAGAGTCCCAGGCCTCCTCTATCGAAGACGTCGAGGAGTTGGTATCTGAAGGCCACCTCCCGACAACATCGACGGCGGTGCTTGAGCGACCCGACGTGGAGTCGGATTCGGTAGCGAGTCTCGGATCCGGCGGAAACGATGATGGCAGCGAGGATACTGACGACGAAGAGTAGCAAAGGTTCGCTGTTTTCTTGACAGTACCTGGCCAAAATGCTAGACTGTGTGCTTGTGGCCGTTTACGGACGGCCACAACAGTGAGGAAGAGTCTTCCTCGGAACTCACCCGGCGCCGCAGCTGCGGCCACGGTTGCAGAGCACGGTTTTTCATTTAGCCGGTGGTTCCAGAAGGAGTTTTCGGACGTGCCGACGATCAATCAATTAGTCCGTAAAGGGCGAACGCAGGTCACGAAGAAGACCAAGGCACCGGCGTTGCGGTTTACCAACAATGCGTTGGGACGGCACGCTGGACGTTTACGCCGTGGGAAAGGCTCTCCGCAGAAGCGCGGGGTATGCACCCAGGTCCGAACCATGACCCCCAAGAAGCCTAATTCGGCGCTACGCAAAATTGCCCGTGTGCGGCTCACAAATGGTATGGAAGTGACCGCGTATATCCCGGGCGAGGGGCATAATCTGCAAGAGCACTCGGTGGTGCTGATCCGTGGTGGTCGAGTTAAGGACCTTCCCGGTGTTCGGTATCACGTAATTCGAGGTGCCTTGGATGCCCGTGGCGTTGAGAACCGCAAACAGGGGCGGTCAAAGTACGGGACTAAAAGGACGAAGAGCTAGGCAGTTCTTGCCATTGTTTGTCGCACGTTTGAGCGGCAAACATCCTCTTCGCTAGATCGTACGGTACGGAAAGCGGCCTCACGAAGTTTCTCTCGTGGCGACCGCTTTTTCGTGTCGTGAATACTAATGCTCTTATGCGAGCCGTCGCGAAGAGCGTTCGCCATCTTTGACGCTGTCGTGTTCGGCAGCCGATACAGTCAGTGAGACCACTTCGGTGGCCATCGGAGATGAAGCGCTGATAGGGCGCGTGGGAGGCAAGCACGGGATGCCGAGACGAGCAAAAGTAGAGCGGCGTGTAGTTCCGCCGGATCCGCGGTACGGAAGCGAGTTGGTCTCGCGCGTGGTGAATAAGGTCATGACCCGGGGCAAAAAGGGCGTCGCCGAGCGGATTGTGTACGGATCGCTTGACATCATCCAGGAGCGAACCGGTCGCGATCCCGTCGACGTGTTCCAACAGGCCATTCATAACGCCACTCCGATCGTCGAGGTAAAGCCTCGCCGGGTCGGAGGCGCCACCTATCAGGTACCGGTTCAGATTGAGCCGGCACGCCGACTTTCATTGGCGATTCGCTGGCTGCTTCAAGCTTCCCGATCTCGAGCGGGTCGCACGATGGCGGAGAAGCTTGCTGCCGAGCTGTTGGATGCGTCGAATAACACTGGAGCAACAATCAAGCGACGCGAAGACACGCACCGCATGGCCGAGGCAAACCGGGCGTTCGCGCATTACCGATGGTAATGAGTCACATGCCGGGCGGCGACGGCCGGGATGCATTGGGAATCACGTACTGATCATGAGTAGCACCGCAACCCACAAAATCGAAAGCGTATTGCAGGACCTCGCAAAGACGAGGAACATCGGCATCATTGCGCACATTGATGCCGGTAAAACGACTACAACTGAGCGAATTCTGTTTTACACGGGTCGAATTCATCGCACGGGTGAAGTCCATGAAGGCGCCGCGACAATGGACTGGATGGTCCAGGAGCGCGAGCGCGGGATCACAATCACGTCGGCCGCGACAACCTGTTATTGGGCCGATCATCGCATCAACATCATCGACACCCCGGGTCACGTCGACTTCACGGTCGAGGTTGAGCGCTCTCTGCGAGTGCTCGATGGTGGTGTCGTCGTGTTCGACGCGGTAGCGGGAGTCGAACCGCAATCCGAAACGGTGTGGCGCCAGGCCGATAAGTACCGTGTTCCGCGCATCTGCTTTGTGAACAAGATGGATCGCACCGGTGCGAACTTCTGGCGGACCGTCGAGATGATCGTCGAGCGCCTGAAGGCCAAGCCGGCAGTCGTCCAATTGCCAATCGGCCAAGAGGCGGAATTCCTCGGCATCATCGATCTCATAGACATGAAGTCATATATCTTCCACGACGACCTCGGACAGAACATTGAGATCGGCGAAGTGCCGGCCGAAATGATGGACGAGGCGAAGAAGCGTCGACGTGAATTGGTCGAAATGATCGCCGAGTCGGACGAGGAACTCACAATGCGGTACCTCGAGGACGAGGAGATCAGCACCGCCGAGTTGCAGTCGGCGTTGCGAACCGCGACGATCGATGGAAAGTTGGTACCGGTACTTTGCGGAACTGCCCTGAAGAATAAGGGCGTTCAGCGCATGCTTGACGCGATTATCGCGTACCTTCCGTCTCCAATGGACGTTCCGCCGATTCATGGTCTGAATCCGTCCACAGGTGAGCCCGAAGAGCGAACGACAGATCCCGATGAGCCGTTCTCGGCTCTCGCTTTCAAGATTGCGCTCGATCCGCACGTTGGCCGATTGGTCTATGTTCGGGTCTATTCCGGTCAAATGAGCTCAGGCAGCTATGTCACAAACTCTTCCAAAGATCAGCGTGAGCGCGTCGGTCGATTGCTTCGAATGCATGCCAACCATCGTGAAGAGATTGAAACTATTTACGCTGGTGACATCGGCGCGGTGATCGGACTCAAGACGACCTTCACCGGAGATACGTTGTGTGACGGTGATTCACCCATCCTGCTGGAAACCATTCAGTTTCCTGAGCCGGTCATCTCAGTTGCGGTTGAGCCGAAGACTCGGTCCGACCAGGACAAGATGGGCATGGCTCTGGCTCGCCTGGCTGAAGAGGATCCAACATTCCAGATGCATACTGATCCCGACAGCGGGCAGACGATCATTCGGGGAATGGGAGAGCTGCACCTCGAGGTGATCGTTGACCGAATGCTGCGCGAGTTCAAAGTTGGCGCAAACATCGGCAAGCCGCAAGTTGCGTACAAAGAGACGATCACGAAACCGGTTCGAATTGAAGGCCGGTTCGTTCGACAGTCCGGTGGTCGTGGTCAATATGGTCACGTCTGGCTCGAAATCGAACCTCTCGATCGCGGAAGCGGTTATGTCTTCGAGGACCGAATCGTCGGTGGTGCCGTTCCTCGCGAATACATCTCGGCGGTTCAGGCGGGTGTGCGTGAAGCGATGGAGTCGGGTGGCGATTCCGGTAATCCAATCGTCGACTTGAAGGTCGCGCTGGTTGATGGTTCTTATCACGATGTCGACTCGTCCGAGATGGCGTTCAAAATCGCTGGATCGATGGCATTGCGTGACGGTGTGCGACGAGGCAAGCCGGTAATTCTTGAGCCGTATATGAAGGTTGAAGTGCGAACCCCTGAAGATTTCATGGGGGACGTCATCGGAGACCTGTCGGCACGACGAGGCCACATCGAGGGCATGGAAATGCAGATGACCACTCAGGTCGTGCGAGCATTCGTGCCGTTGGCCAGTATGTTCGGCTATTCGACGGACCTGCGGTCGATGTCCCAGGGTCGTGCAACCTATTCGATGGAGTTCGATCATTACGAGCCGGTTCCCGAGAGCCTGGCTTCCGAAATGAAAGCAAAAGCACAACGCGGCTAATCGATCCTGGCGGTACAGTGCCGCCCGGCGAGTAATCTGGAGGATGACGCAGTGGGGAAGCAGCGGTTTGAGCGGACGAAGCCGCACATCAATATCGGGACAATTGGGCACGTAGACCACGGAAAGACGACGTTGACGGCGGCGATCACGAAGACGTTGGGGTTGTCGGGTGGATCGAAGTATCGCTCGTTCGACTCGATCGACAACGCGCCGGAAGAGCGCGAGCGTGGGATCACGATCGCGATTGCACACGTCGAGTACGAGACGGAGAAACGGCACTACGCGCACGTGGATTGCCCGGGACACGCGGACTACATCAAGAACATGATCACGGGCGCGGCGCAGATGGACGGGGCGATTCTGGTGGTGAGTGCACCGGATGGCCCGATGCCGCAGACGCGGGAGCACATTCTGCTGGCGCGGCAGGTGGAAGTGCCGGCGATGGTGGTGTTTCTGAACAAAGTGGACATGATGGACGACCCGGAGCTGTTGGAGCTGGTCGAGCTGGAAGTCCGAGAGCTGCTGTCGGCCTATGGGTTCCCGGGCGATGAAGTTCCGGTGGTGCGCGGGTCGGCGTTGGCGGCGCTGGAGTCCGCATCGACCGATCCGACGAGTCCGGAGTATGCGCCGATCCTGGAACTGATGCAGGCGGTGGATGACTACATTCCGACGCCGGAGCGCGCCGTGGACCAGCCGTTCCTGATGCCGATCGAAGACGTGTTTGGGATCAAGGGACGTGGGACCGTGGTCACGGGCCGGATCGAGCGAGGGCACGTGAAGACGGGCGAGACGGTGGAACTGGTGGGGATCACGCCGACGCGGTCGATAGTGGTGACCGGGGTTGAGATGTTCCAGAAGACGTTGGACTCGGGGGAAGCGGGAGACAACGTGGGATGTCTGTTGCGCGGGATCGAGCGAGATGACGTGCAGCGGGGGCAGGTCCTGGCGCAGCCGAAGTCGATCACGCCGCACACGAAGTTTGCGGCTCAGGTGTACGTGTTGTCGAAAGAAGAAGGCGGACGACATACGCCGTTCTTCCCGGGATACCGGCCGCAGTTCTACATCCGGACGACGGATGTGACGGGATCGATCGAACTGCCCGAAGGGGTGGAGATGGTGATGCCCGGGGACAACATCGAGATGCAGGTGGAGCTGATCCAGCCGGTGGCGATCGAAGAAGGGCTACGCTTCGCAATTCGCGAAGGTGGTCGAACGGTCGGGGCCGGTGCCGTGACCAAAGTCGTTCAATAAGAGTACAGGAGAAAGAGAACGATGACGGCACGACGCGCAACCCAGAAGATTCGGATACGCCTCAAAGCGTATGACCACAAGATTCTCGATCAGTCGGCGGCGAAAATCGTCGATACCGCGGAGAGTACCGGTGCGAAGGTTTCGGGGCCAGTGCCCCTTCCGACTCGAATCGAGAAATATAGTGTGATTCGATCTCCGTTCATCGACAAGGATTCGCAGGAGCAGTTCGAGATTCGAACACACAAGCGATTGATCGACGTGCTTGAGCCGAGCCAGGGTACGATTCGAGCGCTGATGCGCCTGAATCTGCCAGCTGGCGTCGATATTGAAATCAAACTTTAGCTGATCGATACGATCATGCTCTGCATGCGACGGTGGACAAACCCTCGTCTACGGTCGCGTCCTGAATTGGGGAGAGCCAATGATTGAGGGACTCCTAGGAAAAAAACTGGGTATGACCCAGATCTTCGACGAGACCGGACAGGTTGTGCCGGTCACGGTCCTGGAAGTTGGCCCGTGTGTAGTGACTCAGGTCAAGACCATGGAGCGTGACGGATACGAAGCGCTTCAGATTGGTTTTGGTGAGCGTAAGCGTCTGAATGGCCCGCAACGAGGTCATCTCAAGGCGTCGGGCGCGACCTCGAAGATTCTTCGCGAGGTGAAAACGGACGAAATTTCCGAATATACCGTCGGGAAGATTCTCGATTGCACGGTCTTCGAAGCAGGCGAGATGGTCGATGTCTCTGGCACGAGTAAGGGAAAAGGATTTGCGGGCGTGATCAAGCGCCACAACTTCCACGGTGGTCCCAAGACTCACGGCCAGTCGGACCGGCATCGTGCCGCAGGATCGATCGGGGCCAGCGCGACTCCCAGCCGCGTCATCAAAGGTATGAAGATGGCCGGTCGCATGGGAAATGAGCGAGTCACGGTGCAGAACCTGACGGTCGTCCGCGTCGATCTGGACCGAAACGTTGTTCTCGTACGGGGCTCTGTTCCTGGTGCGAGCGGTGAAGTGATCCTCGTGCGGCATGCTGTGAAACAGCGTGAGCGTGCCGCCGCAGGCGCCTCGTAGGAAGAGAGAGCAACAGGTGCAGCAGACGATATTTGACGTCAACGGACAAGCGTCTGGCGAGATTGAACTCGCTGACTCCGTATTCGGCATTGAACCCAATGTGCCCGTGATGCATCAGGCCTTCTTGCGACAGCGGGCGAATGCGCGTCTCGGGACGCACGACACGAAAACGCGGGGTGAAGTTCGCGGTGGTGGTCGCAAACCGTGGAGGCAGAAGGGCACCGGCCGCGCTCGGCAAGGAAGCATTCGATCTCCGCAATGGCGTGGTGGCGGTGTAGTGTGGGGTCCGCATCCACGCAAGTACACGCAGGACATGCCCAAGAAGATGCGCCGCTTGGCCATTCGATCGGTTCTATCGGTGAAGCAGCGCGACGACCAGATCGTGATCGTTGACGGTCTTGGAGATGTGGCTCCCAAGACGCGGGAGATGCGACAGGTTCTCGCGGCTCTTCCGAACGGTGCTGCTCGGTCAACCCTGATTGTGGTTGCGGATACAGCACCAGTGCGCCGTGGCGCCGACAATCTTGTCGGTGTGAAGGTACTGTCCGCTCGGTACGTCAATATTCGGGACGTGCTGACGCATGAGCGGCTTTTGTTATCCCGTGACGCCGTGGATGTAATCCACCAGCTCTGGGCGAATTGAGAGGGAGACGATGGATTACCAAGATATTTTGCGTCGCCCGGTGATCACAGAGAAGAACACGCTACTCATGGAAATGGGTCAGTACTGTTTTGTCGTTGCCAAGGACGCCAATAAGATCCAGATCAAAGAGGCGGTTGAGCGGGCCTTCGATGTGCACGTGGTTGCCGTCAATGTGATGAATGTACGGGGTAAAGAACGAAAGCGTTCCGGGCGCCGTAGTCGCCGGCAGAGTATCGGCCGCACCCCGTCATGGAAAAAGGCGATTGTAACCCTGCAAGAGGGGCAGACAATCGACATCTTCGGCGCGGTATAGGCCGAAGTTAGACGGGGTAGAGAGGAATCGATAATGCCGATCCGTAAGTACAGACCAACTTCTCCCGGACGCCGAAATATGTCGGTTTCGACGTTTGATGAGGTGACAAAGAAGAAACCAGAGAAGTCGCTCATCGAACCGCTCAAGCGGAAGGCTGGACGAAACAATCAAGGCCGGCTGACCGTTCGTCATCAGGGCGGCGGCGCCAAGCGTAATTATCGAAAGATCGATTTCAAGCGCGATAAATTTGGCGTCATCGCACGGGTGGCGGCGATTGAGTACGATCCCAACAGGTCTGGGAATATTGCCTTGCTCTTCTATCGCGATGGCGAAAAGCGCTACATTCTGGCACCGCTGGGGCTCAAGGTCGGCGACGAGGTTCAGTCGGGCCCGGGCGCGCCGATTCGGCTGGGTAATGCGCTCCCGTTGGAAGAGATTCCGCAGGGCACGCAGATCCACAACATTGAGCTTTATCCAGGTCGCGGCGGTCAGATGGTGCGGTCGGCCGGTGTATCGGCTCAGTTGATGGCCAAGCAGGATGATTACGCACAAATCCGGATGCCGTCAGGTGAAGTCCGACTCGTTCGTCTGGAGTGTATGGCAACACTCGGCCAGGTTGGCAACACGGATCATGAGAACGTTCGTATTGGAAAAGCGGGACGCTCTCGCCATATGGGGGTTCGTCCGACTGTTCGCGGATCGGTGATGAATCCGCGTGACCATCCGCACGGTGGTGGTGAAGGTAAGGCGCCGATTGGTGGCCAGCCAAAGACTCCGTGGGGCAAGCCAACACTTGGCTATCGAACGAGAAACAATAAGAAGACCGACAAGTTCATCGTGCGTCGTCGCGGCAAGCGGCGATAACGGCGCTGGATCGGCTGGAGGAGCATTTTGGGACGATCGTCTAAAAAGGGCCCATATATTGACGCAAATCTTTCGAAGAAGATCGAGTCTATGAACTCGTCTGGAGAGCGCCGCGTCATCCGAACCTGGGCCCGTGCGTCAACTATCTATCCGGACATGATTGGGCACACGGTTGCCGTTCACGACGGCCGGCGTCACGTTCCGATTTTCATGACCGAGCAGATGGTTGGTCATAAACTTGGTGAATTCGCGCCGACCCGGACCTATCGCGGTCACGGGAGGGATGCCGAGCGGGCAAGCCGGCGCCGATGAGAAGGCGACTAACGTTCGGTTTCCGAGGAGACGTCTGAGATGGAAGTGACAGCCAAAGCCAAAGGCGTTCAGGTTTCGGCGCAAAAGGCGCGTCTAGTCGTTGACACGGTCCGTGGGAAGCCGATCGCGGATGCTATTGCGATCCTGAGATTCCTGCCCCAGAAGTCGGCGGTTGACGTCCTCAAGGTGGTGAAATCGGCCGCTGCGAACGCAGAACATAACTACGACCTCGATCCGGAAGGCCTATACATTAAGGCAATCTTTGCCGATGAAGGCCCAACGTTGAAGCGGTGGCGTGCCCGTGCCCGTGGACGGGTGAACCAGCAGCTCAAACGGACGTCACATATCACTGTGATCGTGGACGAGCTCGAGAAGGGGGCATAGCTTGGGTCGAAAGGTACATCCTATCGGATTCCGTCTCGGCGTGATCTATGGTTGGGAATCCAAATGGTACGCGGAGCGCAACTACACTGAGCAGCTGCATGAAGATTTGTTCATCCGACGGCTAATCAATGGAGAGCTTACGCGGGCCGGAATCTCTCGCATAGAGATTGAGCGATCCGCGAATCGTATTGAGGTCGCGATCTTTACATCGAAACCAGGCATTGTGATCGGTAAGCAAGGATCCAATGTTGAGCGCCTGCGCCAAATGTTAGAGCATCAGGTTGGTAAGAAGGTTCATCTCAAGATCGAAGAGATCAAGGAACCAGAATCCGATGCTCGGTTGATCGCCGAAAGCATCGCGGAGCAGCTGGCGCGGCGTGTTGCATACCGACGAGCAATCAAGCAGGCTGCAATGCAGGCCATGCGCCGTGGCAGCATCAAAGGCATCAAGATCAAGATTGGCGGCCGCTTGGGCGGCGCCGAAATGTCCCGTACCGTGACCGAAATGAACGGTCGCGTTCCGTTGCACACTCTCCGCGCGGATATCGACTTCGCCGTCGTGCATGCTCGCACGACGTACGGTCGAATCGGGGTCAAGGTGTGGGTCTATCGTGGTGACGTGCTGCCGGAACCGAAGCCGGAGTTTGAGCCGGTTGACCTCGAAGTAACTGGCGACTAATCGGGTTCGTCGACTGAGGAGATTGGAACCGCAATCATGCTGATGCCCAAGCGGGTGAAACACCGCAAAATGATGCGAGGCCGGATGAGGGGCGCAGCATCACGCGGCACGACGGTTGTCTTCGGTGAGTATGGCATTCAGGCGCTCGAGCCGGCCTGGATCGATAGTCGCCAGATCGAGGCATCTCGTCGTGCAATTACCAACGCGATTCGACGTGGTGGTAAGGTTTGGATTCGCATTTTCCCGGACAAGCCGGTGACGCAGAAACCGGCCGAGACGCGAATGGGTAAGGGCAAAGGAAACCCTGAATTCTGGGTTGCCGTTGTCAAGCCAGGACGCATTCTGTTTGAGCTCGGTGGTGTCCGCGAAGATCTGGCCAACGATGCGTTGATGCGGGCCATCCACAAGCTTCCGATCAAGTGTCGTATCGTCACCCGGGAAAGTACCGGCACCGGCCCGGCGCAAGAGTCGGCCGAGGGTTAGGGGATCGACACATGAAAGCAGCTGAGATTCGCGCGCTGACTGATATTGAGCTGAACGCTAAAGTGGACGAGCTCAAAACTGAATGGCAGAATTTACGGTTCGATGAAGCGGTCGGTAAGCTGACCAACCCAACTCGAATTCGACACATCAAACGAGATATCGCTCGGATCAAGACAATTCAGACCGAGCGCGTAATGGCCGCCGAACTGGAGCGCATTCTCGCCGAATAGGCGGCGACCTGAAGTGGGAGGACGGACACGTCAGATATGGAAGAGTCGGCATCCACGCAGGTGAAGCCGCGATTGACCAAAACTGGTCGAGTGGTTTCAGACAAGATGGATAAGACCGTGGTCATCTCGGTGGACTACGTTCGTCGCCATCCGATCTATCGCAAGACGATCCGACGCACGAGTCGGTTCAAGGCTCACGACGAGCAAAACCTTTGCCACGTCGGAGATCTTGTGATGATTGAAGAGACGCGACCGCTGAGCAAGACGAAGCGCTGGATCGTTCGCCAAATCCTCGAGCGGGCTGCCGAGGCCTAGCGACGAATCAGGCAGACGAAGGAGTAACGGGGCAATGATCCAGCCGCAGACACGTCTGACGGTCGCCGATAATTCCGGCGCTCGACAGATCATGTGCATTCGGGTACTTGGAGGATCCTCGCGTCGATATGCGGGGGTCGGCGACATCATTATCGCGTCGGTTAAATCGGCTCAGCCGCATACCGGCGTGAAAAAAGGCGAGGTCGTTCGGGCCGTCGTGGTGCGAACGGCACAAGAATATGGCCGGCCGGACGGGTCGCATATTCGGTTTGATGACAATGCCGCGGTGCTTATCACGCCGCAGGGGAACCCGCGAGGGACGCGTATTTTTGGTCCGGTCGCTCGTGAGTTGCGCGACCGGCAGTACATGCGCATCGTGTCCCTGGCACCAGAGGTTTTGTAGGTAGAACCAGGGAACGAGGCGAAACGGATGGCAGAAAAGATCGTTACTGGTGACGACGTATTGGTCATCGCTGGCAAGGACAAAGGTGCTCGAGGGCGAGTTCGACAGAACATGCCGCGCGAGGATCGTTTGATTGTCGAAGGTGTCAACATCGTGCACCGGCATCAAAAGGCAGTACCTGGTGTGCAGCAGGCTGGGATCATTGAGAAGGAAGCTCCGCTGCATGTATCGAATGTGATGCTCTGGTGCTCGTCGTGCAATCAGCCGACGCGCGCTGGATTTCGTACTGATGATCAAGGAAAAAGCCTCCGGTATTGCAAGAAGTGCGATGCCGTGATTGAGAAGCCAGATTCGACGAAGTAGACCTGAGCGGCTTGGTGTGAGGATGCAGGAATGATCCCGCGATTGAAACAACTTTATCGAGATGAGGTTGTCCCGAATTTCATGGCTAATTTTGGCTATGGGAACGTGCACGAAGTGCCTCGACTTTCAAAGATCGTGATCAACATTGGTCTTGGTGAAGCCATCGCCAATGCACGAGCCCTTGATGCGGCCACGAACGATCTGGCGCTCATCACTGGTCAGAAGCCAGTTATTACTCGCGCCAAAAAGTCTGTTGCCGCGTTCCGGCTGAGAGAGGGTATGCCGATTGGCGCGATGGTAACGCTTCGTGGCGATCGAATGTATGAGTTCCTGGACCGATTGATTGGAACAGCGCTGCCGCGCATTCGCGACTTCCGTGGGCTCTCGCCCCGGTCATTCGATGGACGCGGCAACTATTCGCTCGGTCTTCGAGAACAACTTATGTTTCCAGAGATCGAGTATGACCGAATCGATCGAGTTCGAGGACTCGAAGTCTCGATCGTAACAACGGCAAAGACCGATGAAGAAGGGCGCACGCTTCTGAACCTTCTCGGTATGCCGTTGCGAGATGCGTGATCGGGGAGGAAATGGCGAAGAAGTCCAAGGTCATTAAATCAATGAGTCCGGCGAAATATACCGTGCGGGCCCACAACCGGTGCAAGCTGTGCGGACGGCCGCGCGCGTATATGCGGAAATTCGGCGTATGCCGTATCTGTTTCCGAGAGCTGGCCTTAACCGGTAAGCTGCCGGGCGTCACAAAGTCGAGCTGGTAGCAGGCGGAGAGCGGAGTAACGGGAAACAATGACGATCAACGATCCAATTGGGGACATGCTTACGCGCATCCGGAATGCTGGAATGTCTCGTCAGCGCGAAACCTCGATGCCATCAACGAAGCTTCTGGTTGCGATCGCAAAGATCCTCCAGCAGGAGGGGTATATCGAGGGGTTCAACGTCGAAGAGCGACGACCGGTGTCGGTGTTGAAGATCCAGCTCAAGTATGGATCGAACCGGCTGCATGCGATCCGAGAACTGAAGCGGGTGTCAAAGCCTGGCTTGCGGGTCTATGCCGGCAAGACGGAGATCCCGCGAGTACGCAGCGGACTTGGAATTTCGATTGTAAGCACCTCTCAAGGGGTGTTGTCTGGGCGCGAAGCTCGTCATCGAGGAATTGGCGGCGAGGTTCTCTGTACGGTTTGGTAAGCAATTCGCCGAGCCAAACGACGGAGGAAAATCATGTCACGTATAGGTAATCTGGCAATTAAGATTCCGAATGGTGTTGATGTCGACGTTAGCCCCGGCTTGGTGCACGTCAAAGGCCCGAAGGGTGAGTTGTCTCAGCAGGTTGACCGTGAGATGACGTTTACTCGTGAGAACGGTACGCTTCAGGTCTCGCGTCCGTCGGACGAGCGTCGATTCCGCGCGCTGCATGGACTAACGCGATCTCTGGTCGCCAACATGGTTAAAGGTGTTACCGACGGATATCGCAAAGACCTTGAGATCCGGGGTGTTGGCTATCGCGCTTCACTCGATGGCGATGCCCTCGTGCTTCTGGTTGGCTTTTCGCATCCGGTGCGTATGGAGCCCCTCCCCGGAATTTCGTTCGTGGTAGACACGCCCACTCGCATCGGGGTGATGGGTATTGACAAGCAGTTGGTTGGTGAGATGGCGGCGAGGATTCGGCGCGTTCGACCACCGGAACCGTACAAGGGCAAAGGGATCCGGTACTTGAATGAGCAGGTGCGCCGCAAGGCTGGCAAGGCCGGAAAAGTCGGTAAGTAGACGGCAGTAGAGCGTGCGGAGCGAGCGTGGTATCGTTGCCGTTCCGTCGTGTGTGAGACGCGCGACATTTGGTGGACGGAATCCAGGCTCTTGGCCGCGCGTGAAAGGGACGTAAAGCGCAATGCGCTACCAGCACAAACGACAGCTTTCACCGCGACAGCGACGTCACTTACGAGTGCGTTCACGCGTCTCGGGAACACCAGAGCGACCGCGACTAAATGTGTTTCGCAGCAACGCGCACATTTATGCGCAGATTATTGATGATACCGAGGGGTGCACGCTTGCGGCCGCGTCGACGCTCGAGTCTTCGGTACGCGAACGTTTTCCAGAGGAGCATCCAAAGATCGCTCAAGCGAAACTGGTCGGCCAGGTCGTTGCCGAACGAGCGATCGCGAGCGGTATCAAGAAAGTGGTATTTGACCGAGGCGGTTACAAGTACCACGGACGTGTTAAAGCGGTCGCCGAAGGTGCCCGCGAATCCGGACTTGATTTCTAGCAAATGACCGATCCTATTTCGGTCCGAGAGGTGAACGGGCAGGGCGTATGGTAAGTCGAAGTCATTCACGTCGTGGTAGAGACCAGGACGGGCCGCAGCTCGACGAGCGAGTGGTTCAGATCAACCGCGTCTCTAAGGTTGTAAAAGGCGGTCGCCGATTCAGCTTCAGCACGGTGGTTGTCGTTGGCGACGGTCACGGCCAAGTTGGTGTCGGGTTGGGCAAAGCGGGCGAGGTGCCAGATTCAATTCGAAAGGCCGTCGAAACGGCGAAGAAGAGCATGATCCGGGTGCCGCTGGCGGGTAGGACGATTCCGCATCCAATTGAGGTGAAGTTTGGGTCCGCCCGGGTGCTCATGAAGCCTGCGTCACCAGGTACCGGTGTCATTGCCGGGGCTGGTGTGCGTGCCGTGGTTGAAGCGGCCGGCATTCAGGACATCCTTACCAAGTCGTTCGGCAGCAATAATCCGGTGAACGTCACCAGAGCGGCAATCCTTGCTCTAACCGAGCTTGAATCCCCTGAGTCGGTGGCGGCTCGCCGTGGGTTACCTGCAGAGCGGTTCCGTCGACGTGAGAAAACGGAGCAGGCATGAGTGGCGAAACGATTCGAATCACGTATTTCCGAAGCGTTATTGGGTATCCGCAGGACCAACGCGATACCGTTCATTCACTCGGGTTTCATCGGTTGAACCAGACGGTTGAAAAGCCCGACAACCCGTCGGTTCGAGGAATGGTTAATAAGGTCCGACACCTCGTGCGGGTAGAAGAAGTCGAAACTGAGTAATAGCTGCCAGCCTCTGGCGCGGTGGCATGTGGGAGAGACCAGCATGGAACTGCACGATCTAAAATCTAACCCAGGAGCACGCACCAGACGCAAACGCGTGGGTCGCGGTATTTCTGCTGGGAAGGGGAAGACTGCGGGTCGCGGCACAAAGGGGCAGCGTGCTCGCGGGAACATTCGACCCGGCTTTGAGGGCGGACAGCATCCTCTTTACACTCGTATGTCGTACAAGCGTGGATTCACGAACATCTTCAAGACAGTATTTGAGGTTGTCAATGTCGAGCGTCTAAACACGCTAGGCGAGACAGAATCGGCGATCACCCCTGAGTTGCTGTATGAAGCAGGGATCACACGAGGACTCGAGTTCCCGGTGAAGATTCTTGGTGATGGCCGTGTAACGCGCCCTCTGACGGTCCGGGCGCACAAGTTTTCTCAGAGTGCGCGAGCGAAGATTGAAGCAGCGGGCGGGACCGCGGAGGTCATTGAATAATGCTCGACGCAGCCGTTAATGCGTTCAAGATTCCTGACGTGCGGCGAAAGATCTTTTTCACGCTCGGAATTCTCGTCATCTTCCGGTTCCTTGCGACAATCCCGGTTCCGGGAGTTGATCGGGCAGCGTTAGACACGCTCATGTCGCAGAATCAGCTGCTCGGAATGCTGAATCTGTTCTCTGGGAGTACCCTCAAGAACTTCTCGATCCTGGCGATGGGTGTTTACCCGTACATCACTGCATCGATCATTATGCAGCTGTTGACTCCGACCATCCCAGCGCTCGATGAGCTCTCCAAAGAAGGGCAATCGGGGCAGCAAAAGATCAACCAGTACACTCACTGGATCACAGTTCCGATCGCGCTGCTGCAGGGCTACGGACAGGCCGTCTTGATGCAGCGAAACAACGTACTGTCGAACTTCGGATTGTTCAACTCGGCGACGGCGCTGCGAAGTATCGCCATTTTGCTGATGATGACCGCCGGAACCATTCTTCTTGTCTGGCTCGGAGAGCTCATAACAGAGTACGGCATCGGCAACGGTGTATCGATCATCATCTTTGGTGGCATTGTCGCAAGTCTTCCCTCCGCGGTGGGAAATTTGATCTCGGGTGGAACGCTGTCACAAAACGTGATGGGCACGTTTGTCTTTCTGATCATCGGGCTGTTTACGATTGTCGGTATGGTATTGATGAACGAAGGCATGCGCCGCATTCCTGTGCAGCACGCCAAGCGCGTTCGCCGTGGCCGAGTTTATGGCGGTGGTAGCACGTTCATCCCACTCAAAGTGAATTCGGCGGGAATGATTCCGCTGATCTTCGCGGTGAGCATCATGGTGTTCCCGGGTATGGTCGCGAACTTCCTGCAGACCTCGAACCAGGGGTGGGTCACGAATGCAGCGACGAACCTGGCCAACTTCTTCAATCCACAGTCTGGCACCTACCAATTGATCTACTTTACGATGGTGGTGGCGTTTACCTACTTCTATACGATGGTTCTGTTCCAACAGCAGAATATCGCCGAGAACTTGCAGAAGCAGGGTGCGTTTATTCCTGGCGTGCGTCCGGGTAAGAACACAAACAGCTACCTGACGCGTGTGTTGATGCGTATCACGCTCGCGGGAGCGCTCTTCTTGGGTTTTGTGGCTATCCTGCCCTACTTCGCCAGCCTATTGACCAACGTCAAGACACTGCTGCTGAGTGCGACGGCGTTGTTGATTGTTGTCGGAGTAGCAATCGACACGATGCGCCAGCTTGAGGCTCAGCTGACGATGCGGAATTACGAAGGATTCATACGGTAAGAGTGGGAGGATCGTGACAGGGACCGGAGCAACCCATGTCATCATCATGGGTCCACAGGGAGCGGGAAAAGGAACTCAGGCGGCGGTCGTCGCCCCGAAACTCGGTTTGGCGCATGTCGCTACCGGCGATCTGTTCCGTGAGGTGATGGCGGGCGATTCCGAACTGGGCAGAGAGGTACGCTCCTACTACGATCGTGGGGCGCTCGTCCCTGACGATCTGACGATTCGAATGCTGATGGCTCGAGTCGACGACGTTCTGAGCGGCGATGCGAATCTTCGGGGAATGCTGTTGGACGGATTCCCCCGGAATCAGAATCAGGCCGAAGCACTCGACAGCGCTTTGCAAATTCGAGGAGACCGGCTGGCGGCCGTCGTTCACGTCGATGTTCCGCGCGAAATTCTCATGGATCGTCTCACGGGAAGACTCGTCTGCCCGAACTGTGGATCGACGTTCCATCGGGTGTTCAATCCACCGAAGAATGAGGGAGTCTGCGATGTCTGCGGCTCAGCGCTGACTCAACGATCTGACGATACTCCTGATGCGGTTGAACGTCGGCTTTCAATCTACTATGAACAGACATCTCCGGTACTGGACTATTACCGAGCGGCGAGATTGCTCATCGATGTGAACGGTGACCGGCCGATCGACGAAGTAAGTGCGACTATTATTGACGAGCTCCGTTCACGACTTTCCGCTGTCTGATGGCTATTACGCTCAAGTCAACGCGCGAGATCGAGATTATGCGAAGAGCCGGACGGATCGTTTCCGAAGTTCTTGATCTCATGCGTTCAGAAGTACGTGAGGGAATCACCACTGCTGAGCTTGATCGGATGGCTCGTGAGTTGATCGAATCACACGATGCCAGGCCCTCATTCTTGGGCCATCAAGGGTTTCCGGGGAGCATTTGCGCATCCGTAAATGAAGAGGTTGTTCACGGCATCCCGGGTCCTCGCAAGCTGGTGGAGGGTGATCTGTTCTCGATTGATATCGGCGTAAATCTTGAGGGCTACCACGCAGATTCGGCGTTGACCCTACCAGTGGGTATCGTTTCTCAGGAAGCTTCCCGGCTGATGTCCGTCACCGAAGAAGCGTTCACCCGTGGCGCGATGCAAGCTCGTGCTGGGAACCGAGTTGGCGATATCTCGGCAGCAGTTGAGCAAGTTGCGAACGAGGCGGGCTACGGAATTGTACGCGAGCTGACTGGTCATGGAATTGGCCGTTCATTGTGGGAAGATCCGTCGGTTCCCAACTACGGTCGGCCTGGAACCGGTGCGTTGTTGCGATCAGGAATGACCATCGCCATCGAACCGATGTTTACGATTGGCGATCCGACGGTTCGTTTTCTTGATGATGGCTGGACAGTTGTTACTGAACAAGGCGGATTATCGGCTCATTACGAGCACACGGTGCTGATTACATCTGGGAACCCAGAGTTGCTGACCCGTTGAGGAGTTTCTATGGTATAATGCGCCGTTGTGGCGCATGCGTTCGACGTGCGCACTTAGGCGTGCGCAGGTCCGAGGTGACAAGTGGCCAAACGGGATGTCATCGAGGTCGAAGGCAAAGTTACGGAACCGCTGCCGAATGCCATGTTCCGTGTAGAGTTGGATACTGGGCATGAAGTGCTTGCTCATATATCCGGTAAGTTGCGCCTCAATTTCATCCGGATCTTGCCCGGTGACCGGGTAAGGGTCGAACTCTCGCCGTACGATCTGTCTCGAGGCCGAATTACGTACCGGTTGAGAACGTAAGCATTTGGTCTTCGCGGTTGGGAAGAAGTGAACCTATGAAAGTGGCAGCATCAGTCAAGCGTCGCTGTGACAATTGCCGAATCATCAGGCGTCGCGGCGTCGTGCGAGTCATTTGCACGAATCCGAAACACAAGCAGCGACAGGGATAGGGGTAATCTATGGCACGAATCGCCGGTGTCGATCTTCCGCGTGAAAAACGTGTTGAGATTGGTCTTACTTACATTTACGGCGTTGGGTTGACGACGAGCAAACGGTTGTTGCAGCAAACTGCCGTGAGCCCGGACACTCGCGTCCGTGATTTGACTGACGACGAAGTTCAGCGTCTTCGCGATATTGTCGAGAAGGAGATGCTCGTAGAGGGTGATCTTCGACGCGAAATAAGCATGAACATCAAGCGTTTGATGGATATCGGGAGCTATCGAGGCCTCCGGCACCGTCGAGGATTGCCAGTTCATGGGCAGCGTACGAAGACGAACGCGCGCACACGCAAGGGCCCGAAGAAGGCTATCGGCATGAGACGCAAGGGCCGCTAATTCCCGACATTGATCGAGCAGTCGATGAACACGATGATTTATGAACGGGCGAATTCGCCGTTCCATTCGTGAGTTGACGAAGAAAGGACTCGCAGCGCATGGCAGATCGCCGACGAGCAGGCCGAACCAAGGGGCGAGTAAGGCGACGCGATCGAAAGAATATCCCTCGTGGACGTGCCTATGTGCAGTCGACGTTCAATAACACGATCGTGACGCTGACCGACCAGGTCGGCAACGTGGTCGCGTGGTCCAGCGCGGGTGCTTCCGGATTCAAAGGATCACGAAAGAGCACACCGTACGCCGCTCAGGTAGCAGCCGAGACTGCGGCGCGCAAGGCCATGGAACATGGGATGCGTCAGGTTGAGGTGTTTATTAAGGGACCAGGATCTGGTCGCGAGATGGCAATTCGGTCTTTGCAGGCAACTGGCATTCAGGTGATATCCATTGCCGATGTCACCCCGGTACCACACAACGGTTGCCGACCACCGAAGCGGCGCCGCGTCTAGCGTGAGTTTGAGATTCAGGCTTGCTGGTCGGGTGATTCGGCGAGTCGAGGAGGATGAATGGCAAGGTACACCGGTCCGGTATGCCGGATCTGTCGTCGGGAAGGGCTGAAGCTTTACCTCAAAGGTGAGCGGTGTCTCAGCCCAAAATGTCCGATCGTGCAGCGGCGACCAATGCGGAACTTCCCGCCTGGGCAGCACGGACAGAAGCGCACTCGACGGCCGTCGGAGTACGGAATTCAGTTGCGCGAGAAGCAGAAGATTCGCAAGATGTACGGCGTGCTAGAAGGTCAGTTTCGTCGCCACTTTTCGGAGGCTGAGCGCCGCGGTGGTGTGACCGGTGAGAACCTGTTGCAGATCCTTGAGACTCGTCTGGATAACGTCGTGTATCGTCTCGGGTTCGCCGATTCTCGGAAGCAAGCCCGTCAAATCGTCCGTCACGGTCATTTCACGGTGAACGGCCGTAAGACGAACATCCCATCCTTTATCGTCAAGGCGGAGGATGTGGTTGCTGTTCGCAAACAAAGTCGCGAACGTGAATATTTTAAGATCGTTGTGGAAACCGCCGGCTCAAAGCAGGTTCCCGATTGGCTAACTCGGGACATGGAGACTCTGAGTGGGCGAGTTGTGAGTGCTCCGGCGCGTGATCAGATTGAGATTCCACCGCTCAACGAGCAGCTTGTCGTTGAGTTTTACAGCCGGTAGCGCCACGTCCCTGGCGCGCGACGCCTGACAGACGGAATCGGCGTCGCGCGCTACCTATTGGCCGGAGGAGGCTGATTCGATTGCTAGAAATCGCGCAACCACGAGTTCAACAAACACATTCAGGGGTGAATTACGGTCGTTTTGTCGTTGAGCCACTTGAGCCCGGTTACGGGATCACGATGGGAAATTCACTCCGTCGGATTTTGCTACGGTCTTTGCCCGGCGCGTCTATCGTTCGTGTCCGAATAGCGGATGTCTGGCATGAGTTCGCGACGATCGATGGCGTTCGCGAGGATGTCACTGAGATCGTACTTAATCTCAAGCGCGTTCGACTTCGCGTGGTCACGGAATCCTTCCATGAGACGCGCGCAAGCCTGTATGCCCACGGTGAGGGCGTCGTGACGGCTGGTGATATCGACTGGCCGGGCGAGATCGAAATCGTGAATCCTGACCAGATTATCGCGACGCTCGACAACGATCGAGCTCGACTCGAGATGGATCTGGTTGTCGCTCGCGGCCGGGGTTATCAACCTGCTGAATCGCAGGAGATCTTTTCTATCGGTGAAATTCCAGTCGACGCAATCTTCACACCGATCGAGAAGGTAAATTATGTCGTGGAGCACACGCGCGTTGGTCAGATGACTGACTACGACCGGTTGATTCTTGAGATCATCACTGATGGTACGATCGAGCCGGACGACGCGCTGGCAAGGTCCGCGCAGATCATGGTCGATCACGCCAAACTTATCGCCGACTTCAACCGTGAGCAGGTTGAGGAAGTAGAGGAAGCGGCGCGTACAGTTTCTGAGGCCGACACTCGGGCTTTGGCCGAACTTGGACTGTCGCCCCGCGTGCTAAACGCTCTGCGAAGCCGGCATATCGACCGAGTGGGCCAGGTGCTCGACATGGAGCCAGAGCAGTTACTATCGATTCGCAATTTTGGCCCGCGGTCACTGCAAGAACTCAAAGAGCGCATGGCTGAGTTCGGATATGACTTCGAGATGCCGAACGGCGATAGTTCAGAGGACGACGATTCAGACGGTGGTACCGATTCGGACGCCACCGAATAGGGTTGGGGAGACTAAAGAATGAGGCATCGTGTCGCCGGTCGAAAATTCGGCCGTAACACTAACCAGCGTAAAGCGCTCTTTCGCAATCTTGCCGTATCCCTGATCTTGCATGAGCGGATCCAGACGACCGATACGAAGGCGAAATCTATTCGTCCCATCGTTGAAAAGCTTGTCACGATGGCTCGTGATGATTCCGAACATCACCGTCGCTTGGTGATGGCGCGCCTGGCAGATGAGCGGGCGACCGCAAAACTGTTCGACGTGATAGGCCCGAGGTTTGACGGTCAAGCAGGCGGATATACGCGGATTTATAAGCTTGGAGTGCGTCGTGGCGATGCTGCTCCGATGGCGATGATTGAGTTTGTCGCTTAGCGTTCCTGCTGGTCGAGTCATCCTTCGGTGAAGGCGACCCAGCGGCGCGTCCGCATCGATCTCGGCTACGATGGTACGGACTTCTTTGGGTCACAGCGGCAACGAGTAGTACGAACCGTTCAACTTGTTGTCGAACAGACGCTGAGCCATCTAACTGGAGAAGACGTTACCATTGCCTTGGCGGGCCGCACCGATCGAGGTGTGCATGCGGTCGGGCAAGTAGCGAGTGGTTCGGTTAGATGGCGACAAGATGTTGAGTCGCTAAGGTTCGCAGTCGATTCGCTCACGCCGAATGATGTGACTATCCAGGCGGTGCGAGATGTTTCCGACTCGTTCCATGCGCGCTTCGACGCACAGGAGCGGGAGTACCGCTACAGGATTTGGAACGCGCGAACGCCGCCGACCTTGCTCCGACGTTTCGCGTGGCACGTAAGGTCTGAGCTGGATGTGGAGCGCATGAACACGGCGGCGGCAATGCTTATCGGAAGGCGAGATTTCTCGTCGTTTGCTGGTGCTGGCCTCGGAGTTCCGGGATCGGTCGTCGATTGCTCGAGGAGTCTGATCGCGGCAGAGTGGCGAAGGATCGATCAGGACTGGGAACGCGGAGCGGCTGACGATTGTCTCTTGGAGTTTCGGGTTCGGGCCGACAGATTCTTGCCCCATATGGTGCGAAACATCGTCGGAAACCTGATCGAGGTAGGACGCGGAACGAAGTCGGTTGACTGGTTTACATCGATGATTGCCGCGCGTGATCGCAGAGTGGCTGATCCACCGGCACCACCGCACGGCCTCGTGCTTTGGAGCGTCGCATACCCGAAAGGGTGATAGGTTTGACGCCGGATGTTGGCGGCGTCGTTTCCATTGAGGAGCAACGGTTCGAATGAAAACGTTTACGCCAAAGGCATCCGAGATCCAGCGTGACTGGTTTATTGTGGACGCCGAGAATCAGACACTTGGTCGCATTTCCTCTCAGATTGCGACGATCTTGCGCGGCAAGCACAAGCCGACGTTTGCCACGCACATGGACATGGGCGACTTCGTGGTTGTTGTCAACGCAGAGAAGATTAGAGTCACCGGTAATAAGGAATTCAAGAAGATATACTACCGGCACTCACAGCATCCGGGTGGATTCCGCTCCACTGCATTACGCGATCAGCTCGTGAAGCATCCGACGCGGCCACTTGAGCACGCGGTGCGTCTAATGTTGCCGAAGAATTCGCTCGGTGACGCAATGTTCAGGAAGCTGAAGGTGTACGCCGGGCCGGACCATCCGCACTCGGCTCAGAACCCGCAGCCGTTGCGGATTGAAGGATAGAGGAGAGACAGGCAACAGTGGAAGCAGGAGCGAACGCAGACCGACAGCAGAAATACGTTCACGGCACTGGCAGGCGAAAAAGCGCGGTCGCGCGGGCGCGTCTATATCCGGGTCGTGGAAACTTCGAGGTCAATAACAAGAGCGCACGCGACTATTTCGGCGGCCGAGACATTTATCAGACTATGATTGCTGAGCCATTGCGTCTCACCAATACGGTCGACAAGTTTAATGTCCAGATCCGCGTAGTTGGCGGAGGCATGACTGGTCAAGCTGGAGCAGTGCGTCACGCCATCGCGCGAGCACTCCTTCGCTCTGATCCGGAACTTCGTGCCGTGCTGCGCCGGGCCGGCTTCCTAACTCGTGACGCTCGAGTCAAGGAGCGCAAGAAGGTTGGCCTCAAGCGAGCGCGTAAGGCACCTCAGTACACAAAGCGCTAGTTTATTCTGGGTACAAAGTTCGATTTCGACACCGGGAGCATATTCTTGCTCCCGGTGTTTTGTATGGTCGAAAGACGCGTGTCGTCGTTCCCCGGATGATTCGAAACCTGTGAACGTCGGAAGACACCCGTCGCCTGACTAGCATCAGTCAATCAAGTGCGTTCTTGGGGTCGCTCCTGAGGAGGATGCAACTGTTTCATTGAGACGCGGCAGCGCTCGACAGCTTCGCTAATGCGGCGACGACTTGTCGGTCGCCACCACGCCTGTACCGCTAGGGGGCTCAATTCGAGCGTCACCAGTCCATCATATTGCGACTGAGCTAGCTTGAGGAGAACGTCGTCAAGCGGTAGGATCCCGTGACCCGGGATCTGATGATCGCGATGCAATGCATTCCAAAGCCCGAAACGAGATTGTCTTTCGGCGACATCGCTCAGATGCACGTTGGCGATCCGGGGCATGAAGGCTTTGAGAGTATCAAGGATCTCCCAGTTTCGACTTGCCGCGTGTGCCGTATCGTACGTAATCTGGAGATTCCACTCTTCAGTAAGCCAGAGAAGGCGATGTGGATGATCGAATGCCCAGGTCGGAGTCTTGAGAGTCGACCGTCCGCTGTTTTCGATCGCCACGGAAAACCGCCCGCGCTGGGAGATTTCGACGGCGGTGTTCACGGCATCAAACCAAACTCGGGCATCCGGATGATGCAGCGACTGAACGTCGGGCGTATGTACGACCAGCGCCTTACACCGTGGAAATCTTGCCGCGAAGCGAGCAGACTCGACGATGTCCTGGGCTAAAGTCTGCGCGGAGACAGAGCGCAGCCGCATGACGGTGTGAACCGATCGTACTGGCACATCATAGCGTTCTGCGAGTCGACGGATATGCTCGGGATCGACATGTCTCGAGCGAGGCGTGAGCATCAACTCGACACCATCAGCACCGGCATCGTGCGCGATGTTCAGCGATTTTTCGATGGAAAAACCTGGCAACGAACCGGTCGAAAGGAGAAGTTTCATCAAAGGCTTACCCGCCAGCCTGGGATGCTGAGACTGATAACTCTATTGGGAAAGTGGTGCACGTGAATCGTTCTCAACTTCTTTGAGTCTAGCATGCTGTTCGCCTAACAACACTATGCGGTGAGCACAAAGTCCTAGTTGATTCGCCCCGGCGACGTGATTAACTGGTGGATGCGTGTCGTTCAGAATTGATCACAGCAGACATGACGGCGTGCTGAGTCGCAACCGAGAGTTGGAGCGATCCACGCGCATTGAGTTTGCCCTCTTCGCGACCGATTACGAAGAACGTATCACCGTCAAAGAGCGTATGCGCCGGGTGAATAGCACGCGCCAGACCATCGTGGGCTGCGACGGCGAAGCGGACGAGATCATCTCGCCGAACTGGTGCGTCGATTATGATGACGCCGATAGTGGTGTTCTCGCCCGGACGCGCCTGTGTCTCATCCCCACGCAGAATGAGATCCTCTAGCGTCGGTGCCGACAAGCCATGAGCTGCCGTCTGAGATTCAAGATCCCCGACGGCGTTGACGGCGATCAAGGCCGCGACCGTGCCGGACTGAGTCGTGACTTTGGACGTTCCGATTCCTGACGGTCGTCCGTGGCGATCGATGATCTTGGCTATCGTTGCCCCAGCACCTGCGCCAATCCGACCCGAAACCCAACCATCATGACCGGCTGATGCTGCCGCGGCATACCCAGCCTCAGCGTCCGGCCACACGGGATCTTCTCCCACAAGATCAAACAGGACTGCCGCCGACACTATCGGCACGCGAATACTCCCTGTTGGGAATCCACGATGTTGCTCTTGGAGCCAGCGTACGACTCCGTCGGCCGCAGCTAGTCCGAACGCACTTCCGCCAGTAAGCAGAACGGCGTCTAGGCGCTGCACCATACGGCCCTCTTCGAGGAGAGACGTTTCGCGAGTGCCGGGTGCGCCGCCGCGCACGTCGACTACGGCGATCGAGGCTTGATCTGGGATCACGACGCTGCAGCCGGTCCGACCTGAAGGATGGGTCCAATGTCCGACTCGAAATCCGGGAACCGACAGCGGCTGGTCTTGGTGATTCATGTTCATCCTTGTGAAGTCGTTGGGCAAGTGAGCCACAGAACAATCAGACTTCTATCTGAACGCCACTTTCGGCCAACGTAATCGGGCCGTCATACGTCGATCGCGCCTGCACTCCAGAGGCCTCGATTCCGTTTTCTGCCCACATATGGGTCAAGAGAAGATGCCTTGCTCCGGCAAGAGTGGCCAATTGCCCAGCCTCAGCAGCGGTCAGGTGTCCATCGCTCGTGGGGGCCCCTGGCGCCTGGGCAGGCAACGTCGCCTCGCAGATCAACAGGTCCGCGCCACGCGCAAAATCCTGTAACGATTCCAGGAAGTTCGTGTCGGCTAGGTAGACGAGAGATCTCCCGCTGCACTCGAAACGCATCGCCCAACAATCGATGAAGTGCCTGGTGGGAGCAAACGATACCTGAAAGGGCCCGATTGAGAGGACCTCAGATGGATCGTACTCTGCCACGGCGAATTCCGTGTCGAAGAAGGGATCTCCTGCCTCAGGGCCTACCGCAAAGACGTTTTCGAGCCGATCGAGGAATCGCCTACCGTTTGGCGGCATCCAGAGTGATACGTGAGGACCACGTCCGTCCGGAATATAGCGCAGGCCATATCGAAAAGGCACGATATCAATTGTGTGGTCGGAGTGTAGATGGGAAATCAGGACCGAGTTGATGTCGCGAAGTCTGGCATGTTGTCTAAGGACCGGCACGCTACCCGGTCCGCAATCGACGACGACCCTGTAGTTGTCCTGTTCAATCAGATAGCTCGATGACGCCCCACCGGGATTCGGACAAGCCGCAGACCCTCCCAGAACAGTCAACCTCACGTGATCTCTCCCTTGCCGTCCAGATGCATTGTGTCGTTCCAGGAAGTGATGTCTGCGATCCGGGAGCCATTGCTTTCCAACCGGGTGATACTGCAGTTACCGAGCCGGAACTTCGTCCAATCACTTGGGTCACCGCCAGTCATCTGCATCACCGCCGAAACAATGACTCCCTCGTGCGCGACGATCGCGAATCGCTCCCCCGTGTGGGCAGCCACTATGTCGTTCACAGCATGAAATACTCGGGCATGAAATTCTCTTCGTGATTCACCGTTGGGAAACCGGAAGTCCAGATCCGCGAAATCGAACATTCGCCGGTAGATCTCCGGATGCGACGTTTGAATTCCTGACAAGGTGTAACCTTCGAACTCACCGAAGTAGAACTCTGCCAGGTCTTCATGGAATCTGGTATCGGCGCCGATCCGTTTCGCGATTGTCTGCGCGGTGACCCGGGCCCGTGAGAGCGGGCTCGAATGAACCAGACTCATGCGGCCAATCGTGTTGATGCGCTCAGCCACCTGCTGAGCCTGCCATCGACCCATGGAATTGAGTGGTTCGTCAGTTCGACCATGCAGTAGCTTCTCGAGGTTGCTGCGGGTCTGTCCATGTCGAACGAACACGATTTCAGTCGTTGCCATTGGTTCTCACCATCTCGTCGTTTGTTCCTTCGGACCTGGCAGCATAGTCGCACAAGTCTGCCAAGGCACAGATATCGCATCTTGGTATCCGCGCACGGCACACTCGACGCCCGTGTTTGATGACATTCAAGTGAAATGAATAGATGTCTTCCGGGGCCAGCATCGATTCCAATTGCTCATGCGCCCGGTTGGCATCGATCTTGTCATCAATGAGGCCGACGCGTCGTGATACGCGAAAAACGTGCGTGTCGACGGGCAAAGCGGGTCTCTGGCATGCAAAAAGGAGAACGCAGGCGGCTGTCTTTGGTCCAACGCCTGGTAGGGCCTGAAGCTGTCTCTTGGCCTCGTCGAGGGGAAGCACCGTCAAATCATCCAGGAGGTTGCCCGCAAGCACGTCCTTGATCACCGATTTGATACGTGGTGCCTTCACGTCGGCCAAACCCCCGCTACGAATTGCATTTGCGATGTCTGATTCATCCGCTTCTGCGACGTCCTCCCAGGTCGGAAACTCGGCTCGCAGCGACGCGAACGCTCGCTCGCAATTTGCGTCTGAGGTGTGCTGAGAGAGAATTGTGATGACCAGTTCATCGAGAGGAGGTCGAGAGACGTGCCAGTCCGGTCTGCCGTATTCTTGCTCAAGTCGGCAGAGTACCTCGGTAGCTCGCCCGTTGTGCTGATCGTTGCCGCTTCTCGTTCCGAACATGATTCCATTGTACACATGATTTTCTGCCGGGTGGTCACGGCGGGTCACATGGGTTACGTTCGTCGGAGATCATCGAACGATACGGAAGAACTGCTTTTCGAGTGCAGACGGCCGAGGACGATTACATGGTGAGGAGCACTGCCCAGATGCCAGGATCCGAGCTGCCCAGACGATGTGGTGTCCTGTTGCACCCGACCTCGTTGCCTGGATCGTCTGATATAGGTGACTTGGGTGACGAAGCACGCAAATTCGTTGACTTCTTGGTGTCAGCTGGACAAGGCTTATGGCAGGTGCTTCCGCTTGGTCCGGTCGGAGACAACAACTCGCCATACGACAGCAGCTCAGCCTTCGCCGGGAACCCGTTACTTATTGCAGAAGACTGGCTGGTCAATCATTGTTTGCTCATCCCCTCCGAGCTGGAATCCGGAGTCGGATCCTCGGATTACGCCGATTTTGGACGATCCCGTGAACGCAAGAAACGTGTCCTGAGACGTGCATACGATCGATTCACCTATGGAAATTTTGAGCAACTTGACGGCCGATTTGACGCGTTCCGACGGCGCGAAGCCGATTGGCTCGAAGACTTCGTACTGTATCAGTCGATCCACGACGCACATAGCAACGCTCCATGGACTGCATGGCCAGAAGACCTCAGGCGACGAGAAGCAAGCGCGCTAGAACGGTGGCGGTCGGACCTAAAAGGAGAATTGCGGTTCCACGAGTTCGTCCAATTCCTGTTTGACGAACAGTGGCATGAAGTCCGTCTCTATGCCAACCGCCATGGAGTTCAGATCATTGGAGACATCCCAATTTACGTTTCCTTTGATAGCGCCGACGTCTGGTCCCATCAGAACTTGTTCGAGCTCGATGCGCAGGGTCTACCAACCGTTGTCGCTGGGGTTCCCCCTGATTACTTTTCGGCTGTTGGCCAGCGCTGGGGGAATCCGTGCTATCGCTGGGACAATTTACGAAGAGCCGATTATCGTTGGTGGACTGAGCGATTTCGACGAGCTTTCGAACTAACCGACATCGTACGCGTAGATCACTTCAGGGCCTTTCAAGCCGGTTGGCAGGTTGACGCGGACGAACCCACGGCTATGAACGGGCGCTGGGTGGACGGTCCAGGCAGTGAAATCTTCGATTGGGTTGAGAAGTCACTGGGACCGCTCCCAATCATCGTCGAGGACCTTGGTTTGATCACTAAGGAAGTGACAGAGCTACGTGAACAGCTTGGATTACCAGGTATGAAGGTTCTTCAATTCGCCTTCGGTGACGATCATCGAAACCCATATCTGCCGCACAATTTTGATGAGAACTGTGTTGTCTATACGGGTACCCACGACAATGACACAACGGTTGGTTGGTTTGCGCAGCTGGACGCGCACACCCGTGATCGGGTTGAACGCTATGCGGGTGACAGTCGAGAGGAAATCAACTGGATGATGATCCGATTGGCCTACGCGTCCGTGGCTGCAACGGCAATCGTTCCGGCGCAAGACCTGCTTGGGCTGGGAAGCGAACATCGGATGAACATTCCAGGAACGGTGAAGAATGATTGGGAGTGGCGTGCCAAATCCGATGCCTTCACTGCACGCATCGCTGGAAAACTGCGTGACCTGGCAGATCTTTACGGGCGGCTCAACACTGATATGAGACAGTACTAGGTGATCAAATCGTTGTCGGCATTGAATTGTTGCCTCGTCTGGCGGAGGGAGATCACTTCGTGCTGTTCACGTTCCTCCAGCGGGTGGATCATCAGGTCGATAGCAACCCAAAGCGTTTTCGATATCGGGTAGAAGAAGAGTGGAAAGAGAGCGTTTAACGCAATAGCCGCGGCGAGAACCGGAACCAGCGGTACGTCAGGCCAGGTCCAGACAACTGCGATCACCAACATCGTCACAAATCCCATTTCGGTGACCACGGTATTGATCGCAACGGCACCGGTCCAGTAGCCTTCTTCACGTTCAAAAAATAGACCGCATCTCGGACAACGATCTGCCATTTTGAACCAGCGTCGAAAGAGCTTTGGTTGCCCACAGTTTGGACAGCGGCGAACGAGACCAAATGCGAGTGCGTGAAGCCGACTCATGGCGTTGGCGGAACCCCCAGCTGCGGTCGATCAACATCCCCTTGACGTCCAAATCACGTCACGTAATCATACTATCCACCTGCAAAACAACGTCGAATTTGCGGATCCTAGAGTTCAGGAATTATCGGCGTGGCACGTCTTACGTAACGTGGTATCTCGTTCCGGTTCGTTTCCGGCGCTAACGCGTACATGCGTTCACAAAGTTGAAATGTATCCAACGAAAATGAACGCGCGAATGTCATTCTAATTGGGGATGATGGTACATAGACGAGGCGAACCGTGAAGGTTACGCTGACAGCAATGGGCCGTTGAGATGCTGATTTGATTTTGATCCGTCAGATGGCTCAGCTTTCGAAAAGGGAGTTTGATCATGAGAGCACAGCTCGGCACACCAGTTCGCTCCAGGGATGACAAGGCGCTCGGATCGGTCGAGTGGATTCTGGTCGATCCGGAGACGCGAACGGTAATGAGCATTGGAGTCCGGCACGGATGGATTCGCAGTAACGCGATCAAGTTGCCGTTGGAAGAAATCAAGATTAGCCCGGCACTCGACCACCTGATCGCCAATATCGATGAGATTGATACCAGGCACTTGACCCACGCAACCGTTTCAGATGAGTCGGAGTTGCCGGCCGGAACGGCCGTCGCCGCAAGCGCCGGCGGAGGGGTCTGGCCCGCGGATACGTTCGCATCAAAGCGCCGCCAAACGGCGTCGATCCCGATGCATAGTGAACTCGAAGAGATGGTAAGAATGGTCGATACAGACGTCATCGTCCTGGGCGAGGGGAGTAGCGTCTACACCAAGAATATGAATCATGTTGGTGATATCGAGCAGCTACGCTTCGATACACGGACCGGCCAGCTTCTGAGCCTTGAGATTAAAGGTGGCTTTCTGCACCACCTGGCATTTGAGCTTCCTGGCGAGTTCATTGCCGGGGTAGATGAGGGCTCCGTCTTCCTGAACGTCGACCGGGACGAAGTCAAACGACATATTCTTGAAGCCAGCTAGTCCTGAAGCCATGACGTGACGATGATGAAGGAGCCGGCCATTTGGCCGGCTCCTCGTCCGCTGAGTGCCAGTTTTCAAGTAGGAAGTGGTTACTCGTGACTCGCGGTCTTCACGACAATCTTATTGGCGGTTTTCTCCACGCTTTTGTTGAACGCAATCGTCAGGACGCCATCTTCGTAGGTCGCGTCACCACTTGATTCCTCCACTGAGGAAGGTAACGTGGTGGTACGTTCGAGCCTACCAACACGGCGCTCGACGACGTGCCATTTTCCTCTCGCCTCGTCGCGCTTTTCTTGGCTTTCGCCCCTGATCGTCAAGATCGAATTGCGTACTTCGACTGAGATATCATCGGGCTTGATACCCGGCATCGACGCCTTTACGATCACCTGATCGTCTGTCTCGTGAACGTCGAGCGGCATCGTTCCTCGTTCGTCTATCATTCCGGTGCTGCTCGTCAAATCCGTGAACAAACGGTCGAACCTCTCGCGGAGAGTGTCCATATCCAAGAAACGGGATCGTGGTGTGATGCTCATGTTTTCCTCCGTTCGATCGTGGAATTCGCCATGCTTCCTCGGCACACCAACACCAGCATATACCCTGCGCAGCAACAAAATTGCCACGATTCATGCCGTGACCGTGACATTTCCATATGTGTGCATCGGATTGGCGCCGTTGAATCAGCGAAATGAGACCCGCGCTGTTGATCGTTGGCGATCCCACGTAAGTGATGAGCATATACATGTCAATTTCAAGCGGCGAAGTGAGATTCAGTCGATGACATTGGCAGCATCGTTGCCCCGAGGCTTGATAACCAGTAACCTCAGCTAGATGTATCAGTGATTCGGGGAGGTGGAATGGCCGAACGGTCGCACGAAATCGGACTATCGACCGATCTTTACCAGATGACAATGGGAGCGAGCTATCACGCGCTCGACATCACCGGCTTGTCTACCTTCAGTCTTTTTGTTCGCCGGTTGCCACCAGAACGAGGCTATCTCGTTGCCGCGGGTTTGGACGAGGCCCTATCGAGACTGGAGAATATTCGATTCGACGATCAAGCTCTTAGATATTTGCGTTCCATCCGTCATGTAAGACCGGATTTTGTTGATACGCTGAGAGAATTTCGCTTTTCCGGCGATGTTTGGGCCGTTCCGGAAGGTCGCATCATCTTCGGCGATGAGCCACTGCTGGAGGTCCAGGGAACAATCATAGAGGCACAAATCGCCGAGACTATCCTGTTGAATGCTCTTCACTACTCCACCTTGGTTGCTTCCAAAGCGGCTCGCTGTGTTTCGGCCGCGCCGGGAAAGTCGCTGATTGAGTTTGGTCTTCGCCGCACGCCGAGCGTCGACGCCGGACTCGCAGCTGCTCGATCCGCGTTTATCGTAGGGTTCACTGGTACGAGCAATTTACTGGCGGGCGAGCAGTTTGGAATCCCGGTCGCCGGTACCGTCGCCCATTCTTTCATCGAGATCTTCCCGACAGAGCTTGATGCGTTCCGCGCATTCGGGTGGGCCTTTCCAGGTGACGTTACGCTCCTGATTGACACGTATGACACTCTTCAAGGCGCACGAAACGCCGCGATTGTCGCCAAAGAGCTTATGGTCGAAGGCCGGCGAGTCCTGGCGGTTCGCCTTGACAGCGGTGATCTGGTCACCCTCAGCAAACAGGTGCGAGCTATTCTGGATGCCGAAGGATTATCGAACGTCGGTATTCTGGCAAGTGGCGGGCTCGACGAATTGGACTTGGCGCATTTCGCCGATAATGATGCTCCGATTGACGCCTATGGCATCGGTACAAGACTTGGTACCTCGGCAGATGCTCCTTCGCTCGATATGGTTTACAAGCTCGTGCAATTCGGCGACACGCCCAAGCTGAAGCTCAGCGAAGGCAAGGCAACGTTGGTTGGACCGAAACAGGTCTGGCGGCACTCCAATTTGGATGGCAGGTTTACATCAGATTTGGTCGCGCGTCGTGCCGAACCATCTCCGGGGGAGGGGTGGGAGCCGCTTCTCGAGCCTGTCATGAAGAATGGGGAGCGACTCACGCGCCCGAGCCTTCGTCAAATCAAAGAGCGACATCGCATCGAGAGGGAGCGAATGCCCAAGGAGATCTTCGCGCTGAAAGATTTTGCCCATTTCCCTGTCGAGCTATCTGGCGCGCTACGGGAGCTTCAGGAGGAGACGGCGGAAAAAGCACGCGGCACAGACTCCAAAGACAGTAGCCTCGGGAGCGAGAGTCATCGTGACGCCGGCGACTAACCACCAGGTCGAAAGCGACATTCCCAATGGGATGTTGCTCGTTGCGGCCGGCACATTTATCATGGGCTCCCACGAGGGCAACCAGAACGAGATGCCACAGCACGAGGTGTACGTTGGTGCTTTCTGGATCGATCGATTTCCTGTGACAAACGAGTCCTACTCCGAATTCGTTCACAATACCAACTACTCGCCTCCTCCGAGCTGGCGCGGCGGACTACCTGACCGAAAGAAGTTGCGCCATCCAGTAGTTGACGTAACGTGGGAAGATTCCCGACTTTTTGCAGAGTGGGCAGGAAAACGGCTGCCAACGGAAGCGGAATGGGAGAAGGCCGCTTCTTGGGATGTCGTGTCGGGCAAGAAACGCCGCTGGCCGTGGGGAGATTCGTGGGAATCGGGCAGGGCAAATGCCGGCTCCGGCATCCTCGCTATTTTTCGTAATCGCGGCACAAGCGAGATCGACCGTTTCTCTCCGGCAGGTGACAGTCCGTACGGTGTGGCGTGCATGGCGGGAAACGTTTGGGAGTGGACGTCGTCGCTCTTTTTGCCGTATCCATATCGGTCAGAAGATGGGCGTGAGAACCCAAACGCCGCCGGTGGACGCGTACTCCGCGGCGGATCATGGAGCAATCCGCCTGACCAGGCCCGTGGAGCGGCGCGGCTAGCGCTTCCGCCGAGGCGAGTTCTCGATGGAGCATGCGGGTTTCGCTGTGCGTTGCCAGCAACTACTCCAACGTCGTAGCAGTTCGTTTGGATTGTCTCATTCCTCGTCGGACCACCTGGCAAGTGCTCCGGCCGTGGGTACCGGGCAACGGAATGGCCGCTCGTGACGGTAACCTAGAGCATAGGCTGCCTGCATCGTTGTGTGGATCTCACGCGTTCCGCCATAGATCACGCTCCCTTTGATGTTTTGGAGCTGGCGTTCAATGAGCGGGAATGGTGGAACCCCAGTCAAATCGAATATTTGCAGAGCGGCTTCGCAAGCCTCGAACGCCAACTCTGCGGCCTGCCACTTCGCGAGTGAGGTCGCCTGGGAATTCGGCTCGCCCCGGTTCTTCCGCTTAGCCGCATCATAGATCATCAAGCGTGCGATCTCGACGTTCCGGGATATCGTCGCCATCAGGCTCAGGATTGTCTGCCGGCTTTCGCTCGATCCCGTCTCATTATGCAAAGCAATGAGTCGTTGCTGAACAGCCTCGAGCGCCGCTTGCGCCACGCCGACCGCGCCTGCCCCGACGGTGAACAGGCCATTGCCGAGCGCCGCGAGCGCAACGGCGAATCCCTCTCCCTCGTTGCCGATGAGTGCTGTGTCAGGCACTCGTGCATTACTCAAAACGACGCTACCGGTGTTCGACGCACGAACACCGAGCTTACCGTGATAGGTCGTGGTTGACAGGCCTGGTGTGTCACGTTCTACGAGAAACGCGCAAATTCCCCGGTGCTTGCTTGCAAGATCGATCGATGCGAACACGACGAACAGATCGGCCACATCTGAAAGACTGATCCACGCCTTCTCACCATTGAGGACATATTCGCTTCCGTGGCGTCGAGCAGTCGCCCTCATAGCGCCGACGTCCGAACCAGCATTTGGCTCAGTCAGCGCGAACGTCGCGATCGTTTCACCGGTCGCGAACCGTGGTAGCCAGCGACGGCGCTGTTCGCCGGTTCCCCATTGCAATACCGTGAGCCCGGCCAATGCCAGATGTACGGTGACCGAAATCTGATGACCAATATCAACGCGAGCTAATTCCTCGGCGAGGAGCGCGAGCGCGGAGTAGTCGAGGCCTCGACCGCCAAAACATGGCGGCAGGCAGAGGCCGAGATAGCCGGCCTTTCCGAGCGCGGACAAGGCGTCAGGATTCATCCGTTCTTGAATGAAGTCGTTCTCGATTGAGGGCAAGAGAGTGTACTCAGCAAAGTTGCGAATCTCTTGCCGCAGAGCAGGGTGATCGTCGTTCACGGTCCTCTGAGACCTTCCACGTGTAGTCCAAATCGTTTGGACGCTACAGCGACGAATGTCCACATATCGCCTGTCTGTTCTGATCGAGCAAGCGAACCAGATCGTTCCAACGCGGACCTGATACTGTCCAGTTCCTTTGGAATACTAGCACCGTCACAAGCGTCATTATTATTAGACCGCTGAGGATGATTTTCGCACTACGGGAAGAAAGATGGCATTGCATGTCGAGTCTGGATCAAATTCCGAGTGTTCCGGAGGTCGATGTCGTCACTGCCTGGGAAATGGCACGCGAACACACATCGTATATTGTCGACGTGCGCGAGGCGGATGAACTGACCGAGATCTCGGTACCGAGTGCGATTCACATTCCACTCGGTTCACTCCATACCGTCGTCCGTGAACTCCCACGCGATCGTGCACTGTTTGTACTCTGTCATTCGGGCGTGCGGAGTGCGTACGCGACCCAGTTCCTGCTCGCCTCAGGATTCGACGACGTGAAAAACATCACGGGCGGAGTGGTCGCTTGGGCGCAAGCACAACTACCGTACATGTCGTACGGCTACGTGTTCAACGATAAGCACGCCGATTCAAGAATATCGCACTGGCCGAACGCCCGTTGACGAGCAGAGACATGGGCGCGCTTTATCGATGATGACCACTCCCGCGCAGGATTCGCCAACCGAGCAGCAGACCCGCCAATATTGTCACCATCACACCGATGGCGAAAAGCGGTCCCAACCAGGAAGCGAGCCAATTCGGGCTGTATACGGTGAGCAGAAGTCCAAGGCTCACGAGGCTCGCACCGAGCAGGATGGCTAGCACCAGGCGATTCACCATCGACTGAAGAGAATCGAGTATCTCATCGGCCCGAACGAGGCGAATCCCGATCTCGATGTCACCTTGTTCAGACCGCGTCAGGAGGCGCTCGATTCGCCGAGGCAGTCGCTTGATCAGTTGGCGAATGTCTTCGCCCGACGCCACGAGCTGCGGAATCCAGCTGCCTGGAAGCCATTGCTCCAGCAGGGCCCGCCGGATATACGGAGCAGCCATCTCAACTGGTTTCAACTCGGGATCGAGTCGCCGACCCATTCCCTCTTGCATCGCGAGCGTCTTCATTAACAGGGCTAGCTCCGAAGGCATCTGGAGCTGGCGACGACGTACGATTGTCATAATGTCGTTGACTATCACGTCAAACCGGAACTCCTGCAAGGACATTCCCACGTACCGATCGATCAGATGCTGTACGTCTCTGCGAAGCCCGGGTCGGTCCGCGCCGTGTTTCAGTACGTGCAGGATTGCAAGACCGTCGACGATTTCGTCGGCATCTTGACGGATCACTCCAGCCGCCAGGCTCAACAACGCGTCATGTGTGCGGTCGTCGATACGGCCAACCATCCCGAAATCGTAGGCGACGATGCGGCTGTCTGGCAGGACCGAGAAATTTCCGGGATGAGGGTCAGCATGGTAGAAGCGGTGCTCAAATATCTCGTCGAGGTTAATCCGCACTGCTCTGCTGGCCAGTTCGCTGCAATCGATGCCCATGGCGGCGATTGCAGCAATATCGTCAATGGAGACGCCTTCGATGCGTTCCTGGGTGATTACCCTTGGGCCTGTCAGTTCCCAGTAGATGTGCGGAATCGTCAGCGACTTGCTGCCACGGAAATTCTCGCGGAACTTGTCAGCGTTTCGCCCTTCACGCTGATAGTCCAACTCGCTCCGTAGTGTCCATCCGAATTCATCAACGAGGGCCACCAAGTCGTACGCTTCGGCGATCGGCGCTCTATTCTGCGCGAACCTCGCAAGCTGCTGCAGGATGGCGAGATCCTGGTCGATCTGAGCCGAGACCCCCGGCTTTTGCACTTTCACGACCACTTGCTCGCCGGTACGCAGGACCGCTCCGTGAACCTGTGCAATTGACGCGGCAGCTAGAGGCTCGTTCTCGAACGACTTGAATAGTTTCTCGATTGGCTGCCCAAAGGAATCTTCGATGACGCCACGAATGCCATCTGTTGGCACAGGTGGCACCCGGTCCTGCAGTTTTGCGAGCTCAGTGATGAAAGAAGGAGGAAGCAGATCTTCCCGGGTAGACATGATCTGCCCGAGCTTGATAAACGTTGTGCCAAGATCCTCGAGAGCCGCACGCAGGTGTTCTGCCTGAGTCGCCGGCTGCCCGTCGGCCGGCGTACGAAACCACCCCCGGTTAAAGGGAATGAGCGATGCAACGCCCAGTTGCTCGGCGACTGACCGGACGCCGTGCCGAGACAGAATTCGGATAATTTCAGCATAGCGCCTGCGGTGGCTGAATAGCTGAGATGGTCCCCCGAAGAGCACCGGCATAACGATCCCAATCGTGTCGTGCCGCGAATGTTGTCGGTCCTAAAGTCACTCGTTGTCTGGTGAACTTACCGTCATAGCAAGTCGCTCAGATTTTCAATCGAGGTTCATCTGGCGAAGACGAAGGGCGGCGAACGTCAGAGACGCGGCGACTATAAATGCAACTACAACGATGGAGACCAGAAGACCAGATGGCTGCGGGATGGTAACCGACGAATTTCTGAGGAGATGGACAAAAATCGATTGAACAAAGTGGCGAATGCTGAGCACGCGTATGCCCGGAATGAACCTGGCCAGCAGACTCTCCCACATGAGGATGTAGATCACGCCAACCAAGAGCGCTCGTGGAATCACGAGGCTAATAAACAAGAAGACTGCCCCGTACGACGCAACTCCGACGAGAGATGCCACGAACATCGATCCTAGAGCGCCAATGGTCGGTGACCCGGGTCCAGGAATGACGACGAGCCAGGTTAGCAGCAGGCCGATCGTCAACGCCGCACTCGTTACCAAGAATGTCCCCAAGAATTTCTCGATGATGATTCGCGTTGTCGATACAGGCTTGATGACGAGATATACGATCGTGTGGTCGCTGAGCTCATTGCCGAGCGTTGCCGTCGCAAGAATCAACGTGGCAAGCGGTATGACTGTTGGAGCCATGAATTGATTGAAGACATCTCCGAGGAAGACGTTGGGCGTTGTGTTGTTCGAATTGAGCAGAAAAATGAAAGCAAATAGAATCGGTGTTGCGGAAAACAGCGCGACAACTCGAGTGGCGCGACCAGCGGCAAACTGTCTGAGCGTTAGCCAGAATATCGGAACCTGTGTTGATCCCATTGCCAATCCATGTTCAGATGAGTCCGATTTTGATCGTGTCATTTTCGCTCAGTTACATACGCGAACACACTCGCCAATGAATCATCGACAGCGGAGACTTCGAACAGCCGAATGTCGTGGTGCCGGGCGATTCGGGGAACAAGAAAATAGACCGCGCGTACATCCATCGACTCGATCACAATCGCTTCGCGATCTGGTTCCAACCGAATCGAAAGGATTTCGGGCGCATTGATCAGCGCCGACGCCAGAATACGATTATCGGAAGACCGTACTCGTACCGTGCGTGCATGCTCGTCGATTTTGTCCCGAATTGCCCGGAAATTCCCAACCGCGGCAAGCTTGCCATCGACGATCACAATGATGCGGTCCGCGACGCGCTCAACCTCATGCAAAACATGTGACGACACCAGCACAGTCTTACCTTGATCCCCAAGATCACGGATAAGATCGATCAGGTGAACGCGTTGTACCGGATCGGTTCCAGTGAGCGGCTCGTCAAGAATGAGCACATCTGGATCATGAACGAGAGCCGCCGCAACCTTGATCCGTTGGCGCATGCCCTTTGAGTAGCCGCCGATTTGGCGGGATGCCGCGGCGCCGAGATCGGCCGTTCTGAGCGCAAGCTCCGTTGCCGTCGTTGGATTGCGCAGTCGATGCATTACCGCGCTCCAACGCACAAACTCACGTCCGGTGAGAAACGGGTAGATCGTTTCGGACTCAGGCACGACCCCGATCTTCCGGTAGAGATTGATGTTTGATCTTATCTCGGTTCCGAACATTCGAACGGTCCCGGTTGATGGTTTGAGCAACCCGCTGAGGGTTTTGAGAATGCTTGACTTGCCTGCGCCGTTTGGGCCGAGTAAGGCCGTCACTCCGGGTCCAACCTTGAATGAAACCTCCGACACCGCGACGACATCCCCGTACCATTTCGAGAGTCGATCGACTTCAATGGTCGGTTCCTTGGAAGCCAAATATCCATCGCTGAACGAAGGACCCATAAGGTCATCAGGAGGCCCAATTGGGGATTCGTCGAAAATCGATTCGGCGGATGTTCCCGCGTTGAAATCACTCATCACGAAGGTACTGTCGGTACATAACGAACGACGAGACAAGTACAACCGCCGCGACTGATATTAGATAGAGTGGGCCAGCTAGATGCGCCGTCGCGGCCGCGGAATCGCCTCCAAGTTTGGTGCCGAAAATCCAGCTGGTCAGTGCTTGAGGTACGACGGTAGGGCTCAGCAAAGCGATGTAGCGGTGCCAATCGGACTTGATCGCGTCAAACAGCGCCGCGACGAATCCAGATATCAGGACAACCGTGCCGATATAGACAGCCGCAGCGATGCTCTTTCGATCGGTGAAGCTCGCAATGAGTAGTCCGATGGCGGCGAAGAACAGAGAAAGGAGTGAGCCGTTCACGAGGATCCGGAGAATGTCAGCGATGTGATTGAAAAAGTAGCTGACTGGGCTGTCGGCCAGAAACGTCACGCCCAGGAACAGAAGCATCGCCGGAAGAAGCGCGATCGTGCTCATCAGGATTCCGAGAGCGCCGACTTTGGCCAGAAGATAGTCACCCTTACCAATTGCCCGCGAAAAATAGAGGGGCAGCACGCGTTGGCGTCGATCATCACACAACATTTCAGGAGCTGTCGCCGCCGCAAATACGAGCAAGATAGTCGCAAGCAGGTCATACAACGTCTGATAGTTGAACCCAGAAGCGAGCCTACCGGCAAACGCACGAATGCCGACGATGATGATAACGGGGAAGAAGGCAAACGCGTAAAGGATGATCGGGATGATTTTGGCGGTCCAGCGTTTTTTGATTCCCAGGCCGCGCTTTATCGAGTATCCAATTAGCGCCCGAATCGCCCCAGAACGACCCTCCCGAACACCCTCATAGTGACGGTATCCGCGATCATAGATTTCAGCGTCAGATTGTGCCGCCAAGTCGGCATCGCTGCTCGACGGACTACTGGGCGGAAACATCTATGCCCTCGTCAATTCGCTGCTCGCCTGCTCGCTGCAGATAGACGTCCTCAAGAGTGCGGGCGTCCAATCGCATGCCCCGCAGCAGCACATCAGTATCGATGCTGAGATCCCGCAGAACGTCGAACACCCCATCATCGTAGTGCGGAACGAGCAAATCTAACCCACGCCGACGGGCTGGCAGCCCGTGATGCTCGAGCGCGGCAACGAACTGCTCGACGGGTCCATCAACCTGAATAACGATGTCCCCTTCTCCCTGAACGAGATCCGCCATGGGGCCTGACATTGCCAGTCGACCGTCTTGCAGCATCAGGACAAAATCACATACTCGCTCGACATCCTCCAGGAGATGTGAGCTGAGAATCACGGTGATGCCGAGATCCCGATGAATTCGCCCGATCAAGCTGAGCATATCGTCGCGGCCCGAAGGGTCCATGCCATTTGTTGGCTCGTCGAGAAACACCAATGAAGGATCGTGAACTATGGCCTGTGCCAGCTTGACCCGCTGCTTCATCCCGGTCGAAAACTCGCGGATGAGCCGGTAGCGTTCCTCGTCGACCCCACATTGGTAGAGCGTCTCGGCCGCACGCAACCGCGCCGCGCGCGACGGCAGTCCGCTGATCTCGGCCATGTGGCCAACAAAATCGGCGGCGGTAACATCAGCTGGAAGGCAGTCGACCTCCGGCATATACCCAACGTGCTCACGCATCGCTAAAGACTGTGAGCCGTACGTCGAATCCGAGCACGGATGCCTGTCCACGAGTGGGTGCTTGGAGCCCGAGAAGGAGCTTGATGAGAGTTGACTTGCCTGCCCCGTTCGCTCCCAATAGGCCGACCGCGGCACGCGGAATCTCGACCGATAACTCATCGAGAGCCACAACCGTGCCATACGTCTTACGAAGGCGAGAAGTCTGAACGATCCATTCAGAGCTCGATTCGAACCGCACTTGCCCCCTCGCGTTCACAGCCACTCCGAGAGAACAGGGCGGCTGAAATGCCGTTTGAGTTCGTGACCGAGTATACCCTTTTCTCACTCTGGCTGGGGTGAAACAAGAGGCGTTCATGCGAATGTACGGTCAGAGGATACATATGACCCCGTGGCGACAGGAGTATACTTAAGCTCGCCTAATTTGAATTCTTTGGAGTAGGAACGTAAATGGCTTCTAACGTTGGGCGCATGTCTCGCTGGGGTCGCGACACCGGGCTTTCGGTTCGGATGTTTGTCGTGATGTTCCTGCTGGCTGCCTTGTATCTCGCATTTATCGCCGTCCTGGTCTCAGCTGGCGTGAGCGCCGTTTCGGTGCTCTTCTTCGCAGCCATCCTGATCGGGGCGCAGTATTTTCTCTCGGACAAGATCGCACTTTGGAGCATGGGGGCACACATTGTCAGCCCGAATGAGGCTCCCGAGCTTCACGGGATGATCGAGCGGCTCGCTTCCATCGCGAATCTGCCGAAACCACGCGTTGCGATCGCCGATAGCGACGTTCCCAATGCGTTTGCGACCGGACGAAACCCGAAGAACGCGGTTATCGCTGTCACCCGTGGTTTGATGAACCGCCTTGATTCGGCAGAGATCGAAGCTGTGCTCGCACATGAGATGTCGCACGTCCGGAACCGTGACGTCATGGTGATGATGCTTGCGAGCTTCTTCGCAGTCGTCGCGCAGTTGATGATGCGCTGGTTCTTCTGGGGCAGCATGATGGGTGGCGGTCGCCGGGGTCGCCGTGACGGCGGATCCATCGCGATTATCTACATGGCGTCGATACTGGTGTGGGTGATCAGTTTCTTTTTGATCCGCACCTTGTCTCGCTATCGCGAATACGCTGCGGACCGAGGTGCCGCGATTATCACCGGATCACCGTCAAACTTGATGTCGGCCCTCATGAAGATCAGTGGGGTCATGCAGCGAATCCCTCAGCAGGATCTTCGTGAAGTGCAACAAATGAACGCGCTATTCATCATCCCGGCCGCCGTCAGCAACAGTTTTTCTGAGATTTTTTCGACTCACCCGTCGCTCGAGCATCGATTGGAGCGCCTCAGAGAACTATCGCGTGAGATGGAGGGCCTGTGAGGCAATTTCTTGATTCGTTGCTCGGCCGTTCGCGACCGGCGCCATCGAAGATCGAGCGGCTATTTGCAATGTCAACTGCACAGATCACGCTCGAGACTCAGCTCAGCATGACGGCGGACTCACACGCCGGGATCGTTTTTCGACCGGTCGACTCGGCCTACTTCGATCAAGCGAGCCAGGATCTGAATGATCTGCTGAAGATCAGCACTCACGACACTGGGACGATTTACGAGACTCGAACCGACGAGTTCCGATTTCGCTGGATTCTGCTCAGCGATCCGCAATTCGAGGACCTCGTAGCGACCATCCACATCATCAGCCAGACTCTTGTGGAACAACAGTTCGGTGAACAACTTCTTTCGGCGGTGTTTCGCTACGACACGGCTGATGGTCGTCGAACGTACTGGTTCTATAATTACAAGCGAGGCAGCTTCTATCCATTTGTTCCGGAACCTCACGGACGCAATCGGGATAACGCTCTCGAACTACGTCTGTCGTCGGCTATGGAGCGAGAGTTGCCGATGGAAAAGGAACTCGAGCGCTGGTACCCGATGTGGGACATCCCGTTCTAGAGTCCAGACGTATTCCAGAGAAATAAGAAAACCCCCGAACATATCGGGGGTTTTCGCTCACTTTTGCCTTCACCCGGCCGAACGTCTAATCCGGCACAAGTCCGTCCGCGACGAAAAGGTTCGATGCTTCGTCGAACGTCGTATCTGGTGGTGGGAGAACGACCTGAGATTCGACGAGTTCATCGTCTGCAACGGCCTGACCATGATCCCGGACCAGATCGATCAGGTTCTTGAACAAAACTTGGAACTTGCCGCGATCACCGCCGGCAATGGCCGCGACGATATCGTTATCGATCGCATTGATATGATCGAGGTAGGAGCTGTCAAGGCGGTATTGCCCTTCAGACGATATCCGTACAATCATCTCTACTACCCCTCCCCCAACTTCTTTGGTTCTTCGGGAGCACCGACTTCGTTGCGAAGAGCGGCGAGTTGCGAGTCAACACTCTCCTTCATTGAAATCTGAGACAACTCGCGATCGATGGAATCTCGACTTGAACCGGTGACATCTTCGAGCGCCCCAGAAGAGATCAACTCGTCGATTGCGCCAGCACGGGCCTGCATTGCTTCGGTCTTCTCCTGTGCCCGGTCGACGGCCATACCAACATCAGCCATCTCCTCGGAAAGACCCGTAACGGCCTCACCGATTCGGACCTGTGCCTCAGCAGCAGAGTATTGAGCCTTGACGACCTCTTTACGGGTCCGGAATGACTCGATCTTCGTGCGCAATCTTGACTCGGCCTGCTCGAGCTTAGCCTGTTCGCCATCCAGATTCTGAATCTGAACGTCGAGCCCGCTAGACTGCTCGTCGATCATCGCCCGTCTCTCGAGGGCGGTGCGAGCGAGATCTTCGCGACCAGCGCTCATAGCTTGCTTTGCCTGACCGCCAAGCTTGGCTGAGCTTTCCTCAAGCTTTGCCTTTTGCAGTTCTAGGCGTCGCTTTGATGTGGTCACGTCAACGATGCCGCGCCTGACATCCTGAAGCATCTGAAGCTGCTTCTCGTATGAGTAGTCGAGCATCTCTCTCGGGTCTTCGGCGGCTCCCAAGATCTTGTTCACCTTGACTTTGATGAGCGTCGTGGTGCGTGAAAGTAAACCCATTGGCCATCCTTACTACTTGCGGCGGACTCGCAAGATGATTATATCCTTCGCGGCACATTGTGGGAACTGGCCAAACGTTCGACCAGATAAAGTCGCCAACACATTTCTGTGCGGGCTTTTATGGCGCAGCGCAAATCTCGTTGAGCGCAAACGTCAGATCGGCGCTCAGTGGCTGCCACTTGGTGGCGGTATGGCACGTCTGATCGACGACCGAAACCTGTGCTGTGTGGAGACCCGGCTGCCGTCGAATGAGTATCGATCCGCTGTCCGGCATGACGAAATCAATGGTCAGGGTGGTTGACGAGGATGGCATCAGTGGGATTTCATAGCTGCCGCCATTGGGTTCGTCCGGATTTCGGGTGTTTGGCACGTTGCTGCTCGTTCGAATACTTCCTGCAGGTAATGTCACATCCACCCACCAGCGCTGAAAACCGGAGTAGAACTGATCGTCTAGAGGAGATCCAGTATGGACCATCGAGATCTGAAGGTGAGCCGATCGCAGTCCATTGATTGCCGGTCCCAGTGTCAAGGTGTATGACGGAACCATGAGTTCGCTCGATTTGCCGAACGCAACGTTGGCGAACGTGACGTCGATGGTTGGCATTGCCGGGTCCGGTGTCAGCCGGCCAGCCCAAAGATGCTTTTCGATGAGCGCCTGGACCGTCGGGTCCGACGAGTAAATCTGAAGGTCGCGGCTGTCCGCCGTCTGTTTTATGGCATCGACCATTTTCAATACGGTCGATCTATCCCCGCCTTTGAATCGATCAATGAGTTCTTTGCCGATAATCGCGACCACTTGCTTGTGGACGTCTTCCGTTTTCTGACCCTCTCGTGCCAGCCGTCGTTGTCGCTCGATTTCATCATGAACGTTGTCAGCAGTGATCGTTCTCATTTCGCCATCTACGTCGATAGTTATCGGCCCGCTCAGCCGCAGCATCGAACTCACCATCGCAGGATCGATTGCGACAACACCCCGAATGGGCGGCCATCCAGTCGACGAATACATCTGCATGATCGTTGCACCACTTTTGGGGAAATTGCTCCACCAGCTTGCGTCCGCTATCGAAAGCTCTGGCGATGGCGCGAATTTGGAAAGTGGCCACGGTTGCTGGACTGGATCGTGAATGCTCGTCGTATAGGCCTGGTTGAGAGAATAGACGTCGTAGAATTCGTAACTCCGCAGTTGCCCACGATCAAATGTCACGATTGCAAGCGTTCCAGGGAAGCCACCACTTGGTCGAAGTTCTGACGGATTTTGAATTAGCACGAGGTAACGAGCCGGTCCGTCGCCTCCGAAAGCCGCCTGCAACGCCGGAAGCTGCGTATCAATGAGCTTGTTCAGATCGTGGCTCGATGCAAGCTGGTCTAGTTTGTCCAGCTTTGCGCGAGCGTTAGCCGGGAGGACGCTCTCATCAATTTGAGCCCGCAGCTGAAGTGCCTCGTCTATTTGGTTCTTGATCTGAACGATATCCGGCATTCGCTTATTGATCACGTCGAGCCATGTCGGGCTCGTCGGGGCGACACTCGATGACAAACCAGTCGCTTTGTACGCGTCGAGGGCCTGCTGTCCAATCTCTGATGCTTGAACTCCGGAGTCAGCCAGAAGTTTCACAACCTGAATAACTTGCTTGCCGGCGGTGTAACGTGGGCCGAAATACGGAAGTTTCAGCACCCAAGGCTTCAGCCGATCAGGCACGGTCGTCTGTTTATCGAGGAGATTCACGTCGTCCTGGAGCTGAACGAATTGTCCGCGAACTCGATCGGCGTCGGCGGGTGTGAATGAGGAGAATTTGGTTGACGTAAGTGACTGTAACGTCTGTACGTCAGCCGTCACCCGATGATAGGTCGACTGAGCCGCGCGGACACGCTTGTAGCCCAAGTAGGCGGTCAAGCTACCCGCGACCACGAAGACGAGAAATAGTACAATTAGCGTGCGCCGTAGATACCGCGGCCATCGTCTTACTCTTGCGTTATTCGCGGTCGTAGGCGCTCCACCTCGGCCAGATCCAAGTGTGGCTGCGTTGATCGAATCTCGAGTGACAACAGATATCGGTCGAATCACGCCAGGTTTTCTGGCGTTTACACGATTGTCCGAACTCATTGATTCAGGCTTGCTCAGGTCAAAAGGATTCGACTGCATGAAATGTGTATTCCTACGCTGGCTCAACCGATCGAACGAAACGGTACGTCTGCTCAAGGTCGATCGACCCGTGACATGAATTGATGGTCTCGTCGAGACCTCACGCGCGAGGCCAATCCGCCGACTCTTCTAAAGAAGTGTACGTCGCCGGGTACGATGCCAGGAGGTTCCGACATCCGACTAATGTGAATCAAACCGAAATCGTCGAGGCCGGGATGGGATCGCCGATTCCTACTTACGTGGATAGCCGTTTTGGCATAGGACCGTCAAGTACGAAAGTCCCGCACAGCACGGGAAGGATGGCCGTTGTTGGCGGCTTAGTTGGACCGTATTCTCAAGTCATACCGGTGAGCACGTAACCACGGTCAAGCACGGCCCGGTATACAAATTGACGGAAGCCATGACGCGTGGATTGCAACTTGGGCACCTGATCCACGCCGAGCCAGTGGTGCAACCGGCCGACATGTATGTCGAGCCGGTATTTGTTTGTCCGAAATGGGTTTGATCAGTGATTTCAATGCTCGATACAGAGGAGCGGCATATCAAACAGAGACTGTCGAAAATCAGGGTATTCGAGCAGGGAGAGCGCGCGCATGGATCTTAGCTCATTTTTGTCCATTCTTTGGAGACGACGTCTCGTGGTAGCGATTACCACGGTGCTTGCGTTGATCGTTACCGTTGCGGGCATCTCTCTTATTACTCCTCAGTACACTGCAGCGACGACGTTGCGGATGGGGACCGCCAATACGGGATCGTCTGGCTGGGTGAGCTATGACATCCAATACACCGACCGGTTGATGAACACCTATAAAACCATTGTGGTCAGCAAACAGACCGCTGGCCAGGTGATGGATCAACTCCACTTGAGCGCCCCGCCACAGATTTCGGTGTCAATCCCAGCCAACACCGAGCTCATGGTGATTCAGGTGCAGGACACGAATCCGCAACAGGCGGCCGCCGCGGCCGACGCTGTAGCAAATATCCTCGTCACTCAAATCGAATCGCAATACAAGAGCCTTGGCGAGAGTAGTCTCGACATCGTGAAGCAGCAGATCGATCAAACCCAGGCGGATCTAGTCAAACAGCGTGCCGATTACGATAAGTTGCTGCAGGAGTCGCCACAAAACACCCAGCTAATAAATGCGACGCTGCAATCGATCCAGCTAAATGAGAGCACGTATTCATCGCTCCTCACCCAATATCAGCAGCTTCGTGATGCAACGGCGCAAGGTGCCAGCAAGATGTCGGTGGTTCAGAAGGCAACGGTGCCGGACGCTCCGTCGAATCCCAAAAAGAAGCTCATTATTCCGCTTGGGCTTTTCCTTGGACTGGTCGCGGGGACTGGTCTCGCGTTCCTTCTGGAGAACTTCGACACGACCTTGCATTCGTCCGAAGAGATATCAACGCAGGTTGAGCTTCCAGTTCTCGGACGTATTCCGGTCACAAGCCGTGTACCTACGACGGTTCTCTTTACTGAGAAGTCTCCACAAGAAGAGGCGTTTCGCCGTCTCAGAACGACACTTTTTGCCCTGGATCCTGATGCCACGACGAAAACGATCATGATCACGAGCTCTGAGCCATCTGAGGGTAAGTCAACGACGGTGGCGAATCTCGCTCTTGCGATTGGGCAAGCCGGACGGAGAGTAATCGTGGTCGATGGTGACCTGAGAAAGCCAACTATGCACCGACTCTTCGGCGTCACCAACACCGTGGGTCTTACCAACGTTCTCACCGAGGATATCGACCTCGATGAAGCGATCCAGTACAGCATGATTCCGGGAGTTCAGGTGCTGACCAGTGGTCCATCCTCGCCGAATCCCGCCGAACTCCTCGGACTGCAGCACATGACTGACGTCGTCAATCGGCTTGCCGAGCAATTTGACTACGTGCTTATTGACGCTCCTTCGCTTCAAACGGTGGCTGATGCACCGATTCTTTCTCTGATCGCAGATGCGACCGTGGTGGTCGTTGCGCGAGGACGCGTACGTCGAGAAACGGTCGATGCCGCCCTTGAGGAGCTCGCATCGGTACATTGCAAGCCGTTGGGTGTGATTATCAATCGTGCAGAGCGCACCTCTGAGTTCCATTACGATCGGAATGTTGATGGAGGAGCGGGTGTCGGCGCCAGTCAGAATCCTGCGCAGTCATCTCCCCGCGGAAAGCCATCGCTGCGTGTCATCTCCACCAAACTCCCGACTGTTCGTTCGTTGCAGGAACCGCCGGAGATTCTGCGGCGATCCACCGAGACCGGCGTGGAACCTCGTGCTGGCAGCCTGGAACGTAAGGGGGAGCTAACGATCCTACGACGATTCCACGACATCAACCGATTTCATCGACAGGATGGGGGAACGCCCGAATGCTTCGACATCGAAACGCGGATAGCGAACGATCGATGAGTGAGTTGACTCTGGTGCGATCGGACTCGAGGGCATACCTGATGGCGAAGCGGGCCTTCGATCTTGTCGTCGCTTCAGGATTGGTCGTGGCATTCTCACCGATCTTCGCGATTGTTGCCATATTGATCAAGCTCGACTCCCGCGGCAGCGTGTTCTTCGCTCAGGAGCGAATGGGCTCGCGCCGTATGGCGGCTGATGGGGAAGGCGCACGTTGGGATCTACGACCATTTGAGATTCTGAAGTTCCGATCAATGACCCAGGACGCGGATCAGTCGGTTCATGAGAGTCACATTCACGCATTTGTAACTGGATCTTTGGAGCACGAAGATGAAGATCAAAATTTCAAGCTCGAAAATGATCCGCGGATTACCCGGGTCGGAAAGTTTATTCGCCGCACGAGCATCGATGAACTTCCGCAGTTGATCAACGTCATCAAGGGGGAGATGAGTCTGGTCGGCCCGCGTCCGGTGCCGCTCTACGAAGTGGAGAGCTACCAGGCCCGACATTTCGAACGGCTACATGCACTGCCCGGGATTACTGGATTCTGGCAGGTGCAAGGGCGCAGCCAGGTTTCGTTTGAGGAGATGGTTCGCATGGACATTTGGTACGTCAGGAATGCGTCATTCTGGCTTGATCTCAAGATTATTTTCCAGACATTGCCAGCTGTTGTTCGCGGCAAGGGAGCCGCCTAAATGTCGGGCATGAATCGCCATGGAAGTGTGGAGGAGCTGAACGTGAAAAGCCCAGTAAGAGTTGCAATTGTCGGCGCTGGCTATTGGGGTGTGAATTACATTCGAGTCTTTAGCCAACTCGCAGACACTGAACTCGCCGTCGTATGTGACCAGCGTGAGCATCGGCTCCGCGAGTTGGAAAAACAGTTCCCGGGGATTAAGACCTCGACATCGTTGGATGAAGTCCTTGCGATGGACAACGTTGACGCGGTAGTCGTCTGCACGCCGGCAGGATCTCACTACTCAGTCACCAAGCAGTGTATCGAGGCGGGGAAGCACATTCTGGTAGAAAAGCCCGTCGCAACCACAGTTGCCGCGTCGAATGATCTGATTCGGTTGGCCGATCTGCATCACGTGACACTGATGGTGGGGCACACATTTCTGTTCAATTCCGGAATCAAAAAAGTCAAGGAATACGTTGATCGTGACGAACTCGGGCGCGTCTACTACCTATACGCACGTCGCACCAATCTCGGTCCAATTCGCAACGATGTGAATGCGCTTTGGGATCTGGCTCCGCACGACGTGTCGATCTTCAATTACCTCCTCGGCGCCGTTCCGACCTGGGTAAGCGCGGTCGGAACGCAGGTCCTCAACAATGGTCGCGAGGACGTCGGCTTCATCTCACTTGGTTACGGCGAGGGCGTCGTTGCGCACGTGCATGTTAGCTGGGCGGACCCGCATAAGGTCCGTGAGGTAGTCGTAGTGGGCAGCGAGAAGCGAATCGTCTTCAACGATCTTGGCGTTCCTGAACAGGTTCGGGTGTACGAGAAGGGTCTCGCGCCGGCCCCAGAGGAAGCGACCAGCTTCGGTGACTACCATTTTCAGATCCGAGATGGTGCCATCGTCAGTCCTCGTGTCGACGTAAGCGAACCGCTGAAGAATCAGTGCACTCACTTCGTCGACTGCGTGATTAACGGTACGCGCCCGATCTCAAGCGGAACCGAAGGCCGTGACGTGGTCGCAGTGCTCGAAGCGATCGATCGGTCCATGGCACGCCACGGTGCGCCGGTCGATGTGAAAGTAGGAGAGGTGTACCGCCTCGCAGATGGCGACTACGCGACGCCGGTTGGAGTCCCGGCGCACTAACCCGCGATGAAATCAGCACGTGAGGAATTGATTCGATTGAAAGGGATATCTCAATGACGGTTCAAACCACAGCACGCCGAATGTCGGTCCCGTTTGTCGATCTTCAGGCGCAGTATGCCTCGATCGAGCCCGAGGTCGATGCGGCGATGAAAGGCGTGCTCACGCGGTGCGATTTCATTCTCGGACATGAACTAGAGCTGTTCGAACAAGATTTCGCCGACTATATCGGAACGCGGTTCGCCATAGGCGTGGATTCGGGTATGTCAGCGCTGGCCTTGATTCTGAAAGGCCTGGGTATCGGCCCTGGCGATGAAGTGATCACCAGCGCCAATACGTTCATCGCTACGGCGCTCACGATTTCGGCGGCCGGCGCGAAGCCGGTGCTTGTCGACGTCGACCCGGAAACACTCACGCTCAATCTCGAACAGTCTCGAGGCTGCGATCACGCCGCTCACCAAGGCGATCATGCCGGTCCATCTCTTTGGTCATCCCGAGGATATGGATCCAATTATGGAGATCGCCAATCGCCACGAGCTGTTCGTCGTAGAGGATGCCTGTCAGTCTCATGGCGCCAAGTACAAAGGTCGCATGACCGGAACATTCGGTATTGCCGCGGCTTACAGCTTCTATCCGGCTAAGAACCTGGGTGCGTATGGTGATGGTGGCATGATCGTCACCGATGACTCGGCATTGCGCGACTCAATATCCTTGCTGCGCAATTACGGGCAGACCGCGAAGTACCATCATGCTGTACAGGGCTACAACAACCGACTGGATACCATCCAAGCCGCCGTTCTCAGGGTCAAGCTGCGTTACCTCGACGAATGGAACGCTGCCCGCCGACGCCATGCCGATCTCTACGACCAACTGATCGCCGGAAGTGGAATATCCATTCCTCCGCGCATGCCTGAGGTTGAGCCGGTCTGGCACCTCTACGCCGTCCGTACCAATCGGCGTGAAGAGCTGCGTGCATTCCTGAATGAACGTGGAATCTCAACCGGTATTCACTACCCAATTCCGATTCACATGCAGCCGGCGTACGCGGACCTCGGCTTGAATGAAGGGGATTTCCCAGTCTCGGAACGTGATGCTCTTGAGATGCTGTCGCTTCCGATGTACGCGGAACTGAGCGACGAGCAAATCCGATACGTAGCCGACGCAATCAACGAATTTTCGGCCGAGCACGGCCTATCAACCTCATTGCCTCGCTAGCTGGAATGTCGGCAATGAATCGTCAAGAACGGTATCTCGATTGAAGATCAGTGGAATCGGAGAACTCGCACTAGGGTTTGGAGGACTTGAGCTCAACGAGCTCAAGTCTCGCCTGCCAAGAATCGCGACGCGTCCGTGGTTGCTCGCGGTCGTGGCCGGCGTCTCTATCGGTGCGTACACGGTTGGTCTGTCGACACAATCGTCTCATTGGAAACCCCTATTGATCTTAGCGGCATTACTGCCCGCAGTCGGGGTGATCGTTGGCGACCTTCGCCGGCTCATGCTGGCGGCGCTCGTCTTCGACGTTCCATTCAGCATAGGTCATCATTTTGGATACAACATTGACGCAGCAAAGCTCGGCTCGCTCGGAGGTCTCGACATCTCGTTGACGACCGTCGCAGTGCCAGCTCTGTATGCGCTGTGGGTCGGCACTGCGTTAGTACGTCGGGGTGATGGAACACGGCTGTGGCTGCGTCCGGCGATCCCACTGGCGATCTACGTCGGGTTTGCGATTCTGTCCATTCGGCAAGCGTCAAGCCCAACACTGTCGGTCTTCGAACTGTTTATGCTTGTCCAATCGCTGATGATCTTCATCTATATTGCGAGCACAGTTCGCTCTCGTGACGATGTCGTCTTTATGCTCGTGATCCTGGCGGGCACCGTGCTTCTCGAGAGTCTTCTCATGGTGGCCACATACACGACGAAGCATGACTTCTCGTTTGCGGGTATTTCAACTCGTTTGGATGCGGCAACAAGTAGCGCGGACAACGTTTCTCGCGTTGGCGGAACGGTCGGAGGTCCAAATGCGGCTGCAGCCTTTTTGGACTTGTTGTTGGCTCCGATCCTGAGCCTGGCACTCGCGCCGGTTCGGCGTGCCTACCGGCTGATCGCCGCGTCCGCGTTCGTGTTCGGATGCGTCGGCCTTGTATTGACGCTCTCTCGTGGCGGATGGATCGCGGTCGCGCTGTCGTGCTCGTTCGTGGTGGCCTACTCGTGGTATCGCGGCTGGATACCAGGGTTTGGGCCCGCGGCTATCATCGTCGGGCTTGCCGCGGTCCTGTTTCTGTTCCGAAACGAGCTACTCGTTCGCTTTCTGAACAATGATTCGGGTGCCGCGTCGTCACGAGTTCCACTTATGGTCCTAGCGCTTCACATGATCCGCGATCACCCGTTGTTCGGGGTGGGCGCCAACAATTTTGGAATCAACATCGCCCGGTATGCGACTCCCGAGTTTGGCGCCGATTGGCTCTACACGGTCCACAACAAGTATCTGCTGATCTGGGCGGAGGACGGCTTCTTTGCTCTAGCGGCATTCGTCACGTTTCTTCTCGGCACGCTGCGTAATGGCTGGCGGTGTCGGCAGATCAGCGATCGTGTGCTCGCTTCTATCGCCATTGGATTAACGTCGGGACTTTTGGCTCAGATGATGCACATGTCAGTGGATATTCTCAACGGGCGCCAGCAGGTTCAGTTGCTGGTGATCGTGGCCGGACTCATCGCGGCGTTGGTCGCGATCAAGCGGGAAACCGATGAGGTCCCCAAACCGAAGAACCGCTGGGATCGTGTCGATCACGCCCTATGGTCCCTGCGCAAGCTGCACACGCTGCAGCCGGTGGCGGTCCCCGTGCGCACGAATGTCACCGCACGTCGATACGGAGGGCGGTGACATTCATGAGAGGTTCTCGCCCGAGGATCCCGGCCGCACTGCAACGAATCGCGGGGAACGCAGCCTCAATGCTTGCGAGTGACGTGATCAATCGCGCCACTACGTTCGCGCTTTACGCGCTGGTTGCTCGAAGTCTGGGTGCTTACGAGTTCGGTCAGTTGTCGCTGGCCTTGACGCTCTTTTACACGTTTCAAATCCTGGCCGTTGCGGGACTCAAGACATTGGTCACGCGCGAAGTCGCCAAGCATCGCGAGCGCACCGATGAAATGCTTGTCAACGGTACCGTTGTTGTTCTGGCAACCGCCGCAGCGTCGATCGCGGCGTTGGCCGTCTTCGTTCGAGTCATGCGCTATACGCCAGACACATCCGAAGTTGTTCTGCTCCTGTCTCTTGGGTTGTTGCCCTATGCGCTCACGGCGATATATGAGGCCGTTTTTCAGGGTTGGGAGCGGATGCGGCTCATTGCGATCGCAAATATCCCGGTCAACATCATCAAGATCGGGCTTTCGGTCGCGGTGCTCGTGCTCGGTTCGGGACTGAACCTCATCGTCCTGCTGCTCGTGGGGTCGTACACGGTCATCGTCGTGATCGAATGGTGGTTGACTCTGAAGTTCATCTCTGTCCCGAAGTTGCGGTTGAGCTGGGACGTTATGACGTGGATGGCTCGCTCAACCGTCACGTTTCTCGGGATCGACGGAATAATCGCGATCACCGGCAGCCTAAACGTGATTCTCCTTTCAAAGCTGCGCAACGAGACCGAAGTTGGCCTATTCAATGCTGGCACCCAGTTGATGGTTCCAGTCGCGCTGATCTACCAGAGCATCGTCTTGAGTGTTTTCCCTGTGATGTGTCGCCGTTACGAGCCGACACTTCAAGGTATCAAGCGTATCGGTGAGCGGGTGATCGAGCTGATGCTCGGAGTAGCGCTGCCGACGGCCGTCGGACTATTTCTACTCTCGACTACCGCGATTTCGTTGCTCTATGGCTCTGGTCTGGAGCGCGCAGCAGTGGGCCTTCAAATCATGGTCTGGGGATTAATCCTGAGCGCCATGACGAGCATTCTTGGCCAAGTTCTGGTTGCCAGTCTCCGTGAGAAAGTGACGCTGCGCATCGTGGTCATCGACCTGATCGTAAGCGTCGTAGCTGGAGTCATATTGATTCGACAATTCGGATATCTTGGCGCGGCTGCGACGGCGCTCATTACGCGAGGGGTCGATCTATTCCTTCATTACCGACCGGTAGCTAACCTGTTCCCGCCTCGCCAAATACTTTTGTCTATCTGGAAGCCAGCCACGGCAACTGGCGTGATGGCTCTCGCCTACGCTGCGTTCCTGCCAAACGGGCAGATCGTGTCTGCGGCGGCGGCAGGCCTGATCTACATATTCGTCTTCGCGGCTCTGATGATCGCGGACACGGGGAGTGTCACCAGTCTCAAGGTCCGTTATCGCTATCTCTGGTCAGATTAGGAGCGCGGTGATGATTGCGGAAAGTCACAATGATATGAATCTGGATGTCGTGATTATCACGAAGAATCAAGACTGGAACGTGGAGCGGCTGCTCGAATCAGTCCTTCGTCAAACGGCGAATCGCTCACGAACTGAAGTTGTCCTGGTGGATTCAGCTTCGTCAGACGATACCGTCAGTTTCGCCAGCCGATTCCCGATTCACATCGTCCGTCTGAGCGATCGCCAGCGACTGACCGCGGCCGCGGGCCGACAGGCTGGCATCAACCAGACCAGCGGGGACGTCGTGCTGTTTCTCGATGGTGATATGGAACTGCGGCCGGGGTGGATTGAGAACGCGATGTCTCTCTTCGAGAGAGAACCGGATATCGCGGTGATCTCTGGCGTCGTGGTCGACCAGCCGCGTGATGCGGCCGGGTCTCCAGATTGCAGCGCGCCCAGTCAGTTGCGTACGGCGTCATACGATGAAGTGCCGCATGGTGGAGGCGCCGCCGCTTATCGCCGGGATGTCCTGGACAAGGTCGGCTCATTCAATCCATTCCTCTTCTCCGACGAGGAGCCGGAATTGTGCATCCGAATTCGCGAAGCAGGTTACCGGATCGTAAAGCTTCGGCAGCCGATTGCCGATCACTATTCCGATCCGGCCGGTGCGATTTCGACGCTCTTCGGACGGCGCAAGAGGAATCTGTATTTAGGTCCTGGCCAGGCGCTGCGGCTCCATGCCGGATCTCGCTTGCTCGTGCCATATGCGATGGAGCGTGGGTTTGGCCTTGTACCAAGCGCCGGTCTCGTGGGGGGCGTCTCTTGCGCGCTGTTTGCGGTCATTTACCGCGATCCGCGTTGGTTTTTCGCCTGGACAGCGGTCGTCGCTGCGATCTTCGGCATGGACTCTGTTCGTAAGCGCAGCCCGCACCGAGCCCTTTTCGGCATGGTGCAAAGAGCTTTGTTTGCCGAGGGAACAATTCGAGGGTTCTTGATGCGTCCATCAGATCCAGCCGCGTTCCCCTATCTGATCGAGGTGGTCAAGTGAAACTCTTGGTTGTTACCGCGATGTACCCGACTCCCGAGAACCCAGCGTTTGGGTCGTTCGTAAAGGCACAGGTTGAGTGTCTGCGCGGCGCTGGTGTTGACGTTGAAGTTATGGTCTTGAGCGGGCGCTGGCGCAAAGCAATCTATCCCAAGGGCGTGCTTGATCTGCGGCGACGATTGAGCCGTGGCGACATCGACTTGGTGCATGCTCATTACAGTTACGTGGGCATAGTCTCGCGTTTTCAGCGGCGAGTGCCCCTCGTCGTAACCTACCATGGCAGCGACCTGCTCGGGTCACGCAATCTCGATGGAAGTCTGAAGCGGTCGAACGTGTTGACCGTTTCCGCTGGTCGTTTTCTGGCGCGCTTCGCGGACGCTGTTATTGTGCAGAGCAAGCAGATGGCTGACCTAGTCAAAGGCTCAAATGCCCACATTATCCCGCATGAGATCGATTTTGATCTATTCCACCCGACTGAGCGGAGCGCGGCTCGCGAGATTCTCGGCCTCGACCTCCACAAGCGGTATTTGCTCTTCGCCGCCAAACCGGAGAACGGCGTAAAGAACTACGCCCTCGCCAAGGCTGCAGCTGACTCATTGATGTCTGAGGACCCGAACCTGGAGATGTTAGTGGTCTTCAAGGAAACGCAGGAGCGATTGGCGCTTTATATGAGCGCGGCCGACGCGCTCGTCTTCCCATCCTTTTCTGAGGGCTCACCGAACGTTGTCAAGCAGGCGATGGCCTGTAATCTCCCAATCGTGGCCACGGATGTGGGAGATATTCGCGAGGTGATTGAGGGCACGCAAGCCTGTCACGTCGTTGATTTCAACGTCAATGGTGTGGCCGATGCACTGAGAACAGTGTTAGCGACATGCCCCAGAACCGATGGTCGCGAGAGAGTATCTCGCTTTTCTTGCTCTGCCGTCGGTCAGCAGTTGATTGATCTTTACCGGAGTGTGCTCGGGCCGGTTGACGCCCGAGAACGAGCTACTCCCGCACGCATGTCCGCCGCAGGACACGTGGAGGAAGGCGATTGAAAGATCGTCGGTCAGCGAAATACAGGAGCCGCGGTTCGCGGCCAAATGGTGATCGAAGCGATTGCCGGACGATGGTCGCGAATGGTTCGCGATTCGATGGAAAGAGTGAGGGAAACAGATGAGAGTCAGCATATTTGGACTTGGGTACGTCGGGTGTGTCTCGGCAGCGTGCCTCGCGCATGACGGACATGAGGTTATCGGCGTCGATGTGAATCCGGTGAAGGTTGCCTCGATCGCGGCAGGGAAGTCGCCGATCATTGAGCCAGGGCTCGACGATCTCATGCGAGACGTCGTTCGGACTGGCCAGCTTCGAGCGTCGCTCGACGCGCGCCGCGCCGTCCGCGAAAGCGACATTAGCCTTATCTGCGTTGGCACCCCGAGCAATCCCAACGGCAGCCTGAATACGCGGTATGTTGAGTCCGTTTGCCAAGAGATTGGGCTCGCGATCAACCACAAACGCGAGTATCACACGGTAGTCGTGCGCAGCACTGTCCTGCCTGGCACGGTGAACGAGAAGATCGTGCCCATTCTCGAAGAATTCTCGGGACGCCGGGCCGGAGATGAGTTCGGCGTGGCGATGAACCCTGAGTTTCTGCGCGAAGGAAGCGCAATCGCTGACTATTACGATCCGAGTTTCGTCGTGATCGGTGAATACAACTCGCGAAGTGGAGATGCCGTCGAAGAGATGTACGCGTCCATCAGTGCCCAGATGATTCGTACGTCAATCAAGACGGCGGAGATGATGAAATACGCCAACAATTCTTTCCATGCGCTAAAGATCAGCTTCGCCAATGAAATCGGTAACGTTTGTAAGGCGCACGGGATTGACGGCAGAGACGTAATGGACATCGTGTGTCAGGACTCGCGCCTGAATATCTCGCCTGTTTATCTCAAACCGGGATTCGCTTTCGGAGGCTCTTGTCTGCCGAAGGATCTCCGCGCGCTGATGTATCGATCCAAGGAGCGGGACATCGATACACCGCTTCTCAGTTCGATCATGGTCAGTAATCAGCGTCAGATCGAGCGCGGCATTGAAATGGTGGAGCAGACGGGGCACAAGTCGGTTGGCATTTTGGGCCTGAGCTTCAAGGCCGGGACCGACGACATTCGTGAGAGCTCAATCGTTCCCTTGATTGAAACGCTCGTCGGTCGTGGTTACAAGGTGTCGGTTTACGACGAAACGGTCGAACTCCCGCGATTGATCGGTGCGAACCGCTCATACATCGAAGATGTCCTGCCGCACATCGCGTCGCTCATGCGCTCGTCAATTGATGAGGTAGTTGCCGAGTCGGACGTAGTCGTGGTCGCCAACGGCGGCAAATCATTCCGGGACGTCGCGGATAAGATTCGTCCTGACCAAACCCTGATCGATCTCGTCGGTGCGGCCAAGGTGAATGGAAATCTTCGGGGGGAATATGAAGGCATCTGCTGGTAAACGCGTCCTGATGCTGCTGGAGAACCAGCCGTTTCCACAGGATGGTCGAGTACGGCGGGAATCGTTTGCGCTCGTAGAAGCCGGTTACCAGGTGACGGTTGTCTGTCCGCGCGACGGTGAACAACCGCGGCATGAAACCGTGAACGGAGTCCGCGTTATCCGCTACCCACATCCGCCGGAAGGCAATGGGCTGCTGGGCTACTTGATGGAGTACGGGTACTCCACTGCAGTGTCATTCCTGCTTTCGCTGTGGGTTGCAGTGCGCGGAGGGTTCGACGTCGTGCACTCGCACAATCCTCCGGACACGATGTTTGTCATCGGAGCGTTCTTCAAGCTCTTTGGCAAACGGTATGTTTTCGATCACCACGACCTGTCGCCGGAAATGTATAACGCGAGATTTGGCGGAGCGGGTAACCCGTTCGTATACAAAGCACTCGTCCTCCTCGAGAGGATGTCTTGTCTGGTGGCCGACGAGGTTATCGCGACAAACGAGTCCTATCGAGAAATGGAAATGCGCCGCGACAAGGTCAGTCCGGATCACATTACGATCGTGCGCAATGGGCCCGAATTGGGTCGGATCAAGCGAGTGGACCCCGATCCTGAGCTAAGATCCAAAGGCAAGACGATTATCGGCTACGTCGGGATTATGGGTTACCAGGACGGCGTCGATTACTTGCTGCGAGCATTTCACCATCTGATTCACGAATTGAACCGAACTGACTTTTATGCCGTATTGGTTGGAACCGGGGACGCCTGGAAAGACTTGCGAAAACTTTCCACGAATCTCGGACTCGATGACTACGTGTGGTTCACCGGCACAATCAGTGACGCTGACCTACGTCGCTACCTCTCGTCTACCGACATCTGCGTTGATCCAGATCCCTCGAACCCATTCAACGATCGCTCCACCATGATCAAGGTCACTGAATTCATGGCACTGGCCAAACCAATCGTCGCATTCGACCTGACGGAGAATCGTTTCACGGCACAACAGGCAGCGATCTTTGTCCCGGCCAACGATGAACGAGCGTTTGCTCAAGCGCTGGCGGACCTCATGGACGATCCGGAGCGGAGAGAGCGAATGGGTGTTTACGGGCGACGGCGAATCGAAGAAGACCTGGCCTGGACTCATTGGGCTCCAAATCTGATCGCTGTTTACGAGAACCTGTTCGCGCAACAAAGAGCGACGGCCGTTTCACATTCCTGATGATGACGGATCTCCTGTCGCTGGAAGATGGCGGTCTGGAGATCCTAACCTGATCCCAGCAGAGCTAGCCATTTCCCCCCAATTAATCCCGCCGTGGTGGCCGGTGAAGGAGCGAAGCGGCTCGCTCTATCACCGGCCCTGCATTTCATGCGAAGTGCCGCATGCCACTCAACAATATCGATGGTTTCGATTCCTCATCAGTATTGGCAAGCCAACGCCGATTCTGTAGTCGATCGGATCGGAGCCTCGGGTCACGAGATGTGCTCTCCAGCCTCTTGGGATGATTGGTCTCCATCCTCCTTCGTCAGGATCTCCCACTTCACAAAACCCTGCGTACGAACGTGGTGCATTCACTATCAATCTGTGCTATTATTTCAATCATAAGTGTACGTACACAGCGGAGGTGCGGAGTTCCATGAGTACACATTCTGACGAGGAAGTCCGCGCGAGTTGTCCATTCGCTGACTCGCGACCAGATGGCTGTATCTGTATTGCACTCCGTGAGCCGAAGCGCGTCTCGGTCGACTATCAAGCACGATTCTGTCTGACTAATCGCCACGTCCAGTGTCGACGATTTCAGCGAGCAGTGCCCGAGATTCCAGCAGCCGATTCCGCGGTTTCGCGGTCGCGCAGCTTCGATTCGCGAACATTCCTGGTCGCAGGCGTGGTTGCCGCGTTGATACTTGTCGTTGCGACGGCCTTCACCTTCCAAGGCACGTGGTCAGGCTGGTTCAGCAATGGTCCAGCTTCCACTGTCGCATCAAAGGCCAGCACCGCGGCCACGGTACAACCAACTGCCATCGTCCTGGGAAGTGTGCCCACAGCCACTGAAGTAGCGACATCCACCGCAGAGCCCAGTTCGATTCCAGTTCTGGCAGTCACGCCGACGACTGTTCCCACTGCCGTGGTTGTTGCTCCAACACCGATTCCGACGGCCACGGCTGTTGTGACTGCCTCCCCGTCACCTACCGTGGTTCCAACTGCCACACCCAGCTCAACCGCTATCTCGGTGACTGTGACGCCGAATCCAACGCCATCACCGACGATGACCACTCCGACTCAGGTGGTTGTTGAAACTCGCGCGACTCCGGACACCCATGTAGTGACGAGTGGCGAGACACTCAGTTCAATCGGAAGTTCGTATGGGGTATCACCTGCACTCATTGCGGCAGCGAACAACTTGACCAATGTTGATCTCCTCGACGTCGGCACCTCGCTCTTTATCCCGACCCCGGACGGGCACCTACCGTCTGGATCTCCGAATCTCGGAGTTCACATTGTGCAGGCTGGCGACACTTTGTCATCGATCGCCACAAGTTTTGGAGTCACGATTCAAAACGTGATAGCAGCCAACGGGATTTCGGATCCAAGTCACATCGAGGTGGGTCAGATCATCACGATTCCGAGGGGCGACGTAGTCGCTCCTACGCCAACTCCAGCGCCACAAGTAACGTACACGGTCCAAGCGGGAGATACGCTCTATTCAATTTCCAAGAAGTATGGAGTTACAATCGAGTCCATCATGGCGGCAAATGGACTGACTGACCGAACCTATGTCTTCACCGGGCAAGTGCTGATCATTCCGAGCGGATGATGATCGCCTGTAGCACGCGTGAATATACAGACGGCGGTCATAGAGCCGCCGTCTGTATCTTTTGTATGGTCCTGATTAGGAAGCTTTGGCCTCGACTTTGGACAGATGCTTGGCGACGGCCTCATCGAACTGCGGTAGGTCACCCGGCACGCGAGACGTGATCAGGTTGCCATCTTCGACAAGGGCTTGATCGACGTAGTTTGCGCCCGCGTTCTTGACGTCGTCACGAATCGTCTTCACACAGGTGATGGTCTTGCCATTGAGTACGTTCGCCGATATCAGCAACTGGGCCCCGTGACAGATCGCGGCCACGGGCTTGCCGGACGCCACGAACTGCTGGGTAAAGTGAACCGGTCCGTCATGGACTCGCAGTTGTTCCGGTGATCCACCGCCAGGAATCACCATGGCGTCGAACTGATCCACCGATATGTCATTGAACGTGGTGTCGGCGGCCAAGACCGCCCCTTTCTTGCCCAGAATATCTCCCTTTTCGAGGCCGATAATCGTGACCGACGCGCCCTGTTTCTCCAGATATTCTTTGGGGTCAGTCGCTTCCACATCCTCAAAGTTTCGTGCCAAAACCATAGCTACGCGCTTGCCAGTGAGTCCAGCCATTTGGCCCTCCTATGTTGTCATCCACGACGACATTGAAACGAATGTGTGCCGTCAACTCCAGAATACCAGATGAATCGACGTTCCCGGGTTGACTTATGCCGCCACGACTCAGTTCAACGATAGAGCCGCAAGTAATTCAAATAATTGGCGTAAACGATCATGACGTAATCGTGCGTCTCCGGAAATGGGATGCGTTCAACGAACACATCTGTATCGCCAATCCCTCCGGTCGACGTCCATTGGGCCACATTCCCATCACCGGCGTTGTAGCCCGCCAGTGCCGGGAAGATTTGGCCATTGTATTTCCGGAGACGGTCAGACAGAAACACCGTCCCAAATCGAATCGCAATGTACGGTCGGTACAACATGTCAGCGTTCCAGTTTGTGATGCGGAGGCCGGACGCAATTTCAGCTGCGGTGGCAGGGACGACTTGCGCCAGTCCACGCGCGTCGGCCGAAGACGTGACCGTCGGATCATAGCCACTTTCCTGCCGCACTAGTGCCAGAAACAGGTACGGATCGACCTGGCGTAGCGTGGCCTGGTTCTGAACAAGTTCGGGGTACGCGATCGGGTATGCCAATCTCTGCAGTGCTTTCGGTAACCCCAATCCGTTGTTGTCGGAGACGATCTGCAGCCGGATGCCTACGCGATAGCTCGCATTGTAACGACCCGACATCGCGAGCATCTCGCCTAGAGCCGCGAGCAGAGGCGGGTTATCACCGAATTTGTCGGCGAGACCATTCATCTCCCATTCCGCCTGTGTCGATAATCCAAGCTCGAAAAGCAAGTCCATTCGCTTATAGTCTGAATCGTGATCGACCTGAACTTGGGCTGCCGCCTCGGTCGTGCCCTGGGTTCCAAACCAGGTCGAAAGCGCTGAGGAATCATCTTCGGACAATGTTGAAGTGATGGCTGTAGCAGGTTGATCGGGAGCCACTGGCGTGCCACCGCCGAGCAGTTGGTTGGCCAGCAGGCCGTAGAAACCTGTTGGGTCGACTGTCGCCGCGTTCATCCATGCCTGCGTCGCTTTAGTGGACTCCCCTAATTGTTGAAAGGCCTTTCCCTCCCAAAAACTGGATTGTGCCTGCGTAGCGCTGGTGCCATGAATGGGGGAGAGAATCGTAATTGACTTCTGATATTCGCCTGACTCGTAGAGGATGATTCCGAGCCGCAGACGTCCCTGCGTGGCCTGACTGGATTGAGGAGCAAGGTCTATGATCGCTTCATACGCGGATCGCGCATCCTTGAAATCGCTGTCTTCCTCAAACAGCTTTCCGGCCGTGTAAAGTGCTTGCGGAGTCAACGAACTGTTCGGAAAGCGGTCGGCCATCGAGTTCAAAGCGATCGCCGCGGTCCAGCTATCACCGCTGTGAAGCACGCTGATCGCGCGGTAATACCAGGCAATATCGCTGTCTGGATTGGATGAGAGGATGGCCTGAAACGTTTCTGCCGCCGACTGGTAGTTCCCGTTCAAGTAGGCGATGAGTCCGCGCTGCTGGTCTGTCACAGAGGACGTTCCGACCAGCGTCGTCAAATCGTTTGCAGCGTTGGTTGCGTAGCTCGATTCTGGATACTTCTGGACTACCGTGCGCATGTCGGCGAATGCCGCGTCCTTCTGACCCAGTTTCAGTTCGGAGGCGGCGCGCTGATAGATCAGTTGTGCCCGATATGAGGGAATCGTGGCAAGAGCAAGAAGTCTACTGGTGGTTTCGAGATATCCAGCCTCGTCCTTCTTTTTCTGCTGAATCTCCCGCATCTTTTCGAGCGCGTCCACCTTGGTCCGTGATACGACTCCGCTCGCGGCGACTGACCGAGCCAATGTTAACGCGGTGTTTAGATCACCACGCCTTTCTTGATATCCGGCAATCAATAGATCGATATACGGAGCGATCTCGACATGGCGATTTTCGTATGCCTTCAGATCGCTTATCGCAGCGGATAGGTTTCCCCGCGCAGCTTCGAGCGTCGCCAAGTGAAATTGTGCTTCGTCAGACTCCAATGATTCTGGGTACTTGCGACGAAGCTCTTTGAGAACGTCCATTGCGGAGCCGTTATTGCCAATCGCCATGTCATTCTTCGCGGTCTCAAGCAATGCTGCCCCTATGGTCGCAGAGTTCTTTGACGCGATTACCGGTTGTAGCGATGAGAGTGCTTCCTCGTACCGACCTTGGTTTCGCAGTGTACGAGCGGTGGCGAGTAGCTGATTCTGTTCGGACACCGAAACGGGAGTAGCACTCCCCGCAAACGATAGGTTCTGAGAGGCGGGCTGATCGATTCCGAAGTGGTTGGTTTTGATTCCGACAGTCACCACTACCAGAACGATGATAATGATCAGGACGTGAACCAGGGGATTGCGCCTGAGCCGACTCTGCACTGTTCCAACTCATTATCCGAAATAATCTCGACAAGGCGAACAACTCGAAGCCTAACGCTAACAGACGTGAGCCCACTCGGACAGCGCCGACAGCAGTTGGGCGTATGCTCACAAGATTCATGTGTGAGATACGGATGCGGTGCATCGCGGACTAGTGTAGTATCGACAATGTGTACTGCTTTGAGTGTAAGGAGTTCTCCATGACCTCGTCTCGCCTTCTATCTCCAACCCCGGAAGCCTCAACAAATGCTGGAGAGTTGACCCCCGAGTTGCTGCGCGGCTATCGGGACCAGTTCGATGCACGCCGGGCCAATCGGCTGGCCCAGAATGCCGTCACCAAAGTGAGCATCGAGGACGTCGCGCTCGATCATGGAATCGCTACCAGCGTTACGCCGTCGTTTTCGCATGTGCTGGACGACTGGGCCGTCACCAATCAGAAGCGAACTGGACGATGCTGGATGTTCGCCGGCCTGAACCTTTTCAGAGTTGGTGCGATGAAGGCGATGAACCTCAAGGATTTCGAGTTCAGCCAGAGCTACACACTGTTCTGGGACAAGGTCGAGCGGGCCAACTACTTCCTCGAGGCGATCATCGAAACCATTGAGCGTGATGCCGACGATCGAACGGTCGCCACTCTGCTCGATCGTCCGATTGAAGACGGCGGTCAGTGGAACATGTTCGTGAACATTGTCAAGAAGCATGGAGTGGTGCCGAAGTCGGTCATGCCGGAAACCGAGAGTTCGTCGAGCACTATGCAGATGAACCGAATCTTGCGGACTCAATTGCGTCAAGGCGCGAGGACGCTGCGCGAGCTTCACGCTTCAGGCGCGACCATGTCAGACGTTCGATCTCAAAAAGAGCAGATCCTTCAGGCGATCTATCGCATCGTTTCGATCCACCTTGGTAACCCTCCAGAGCGTTTTGACTGGCAGTGGACCGACAAGGATCGCGTGTTCCATCGTGACGGCGAAATGACTCCGCAGGAGTTTGCGGAGAAATACATCACCCTTCCGATCGACGAATATGTATGTCTCGTAAATGATCCGCGACCGAGCAGTCCGCTTGGTCGTACCTTCACCGTCGAGTATCTTGGCAACGTCGTAGGCGGCGCGATCGTGAAGTACCTCAACGTCGATGTCGACCTCATGAAGCAGATTGCCAGTGACACGATTGTCGGCGGCGAGCCCGTCTGGTTCGGTTGCGACGTAGGTAAGATGATGCGTCGGGATCTTGGAATCTGGGACAAGAATCTATTCGATTATGCTGGGCTTTATGACGCCGAATTCAATCTCGACAAGTCTGCCCGGCTTACATACCACGAAACACTGATGACGCACGCCATGCTGTTTACGGGCGTTGATGTCGTCGATGGTCATACTCGCCGCTGGCGCGTTGAGAATAGCTGGGGCGATAAGAATGGTCAGAATGGCTTCTACACCATGAACGATTCGTGGTTCGCCGAGTACAATTTTGAGATCGCCGCACGCAAGAGCACGCTACCGGTTGAATTGCAGCAGGCGCTCGACCTCGAGCCGATCGCGCTGCCGGCCTGGGATCCAATGGGAGCCCTCGCTCGTTAGTGACGTCACAGTCTCTATTTATGATTCAGTAGCTAGACGACGGCCCCACGGAAATTTCCGTGGGGCCGTCAAGTTCACCGGTATCTCGCACTAGGGCCGATGAATCGGCTAGCTCTTCATCTGCCAGTTCTTCAGATCATACGTGTCATAGCACCATTGGCTCGGCTTCTGGCCAGTTAGCTTGTTATTGACCGCAGAGACATTTTGTCGTGAGATCTCCCCGAGCTCAAAGACTTGATCCCAGACCAACTGCATGATCTGCTTGAAGAGTGCAGTTGACTTTGCAGGGTCAAGTTCCTGCTTCACCTGGTTGTACAGTTTGTCGAAGTCCGGGTTCTGAATTCGCGCGTAATTCGGCTCTGCCCATTGGTTCTCTTTCTGGGCGATCCGTGTCGAGAGGTAACGCTGGAACCAGAGGATCGGGAACGGACTCGACGGCGAGTTCGTGTACATCTCAATGTCGGCGTAGAAGTGGTTCGTCGTTTCGGTGTTTCCTGGGTCGCCGGAGAAGTACACCGAGGCGTCGATCGACTTAATCTCGATCTCGACGCCGATCTTGCCGAGTGACTGCTTGACGATCTCCTGGTTCTTCTGTCGTACGGAATTGACTGAGGTCTGGTAGACCCAATGGAGGGGACGACCATTAAGCTGTCGGACGTTGCCATTCATCTTGGCTCCGGCCTGGTCGAGCAGCTGGGCCGCCTTGTCGGTGTTGTACTCGTACTTGATGCCGTCCGGAAAAATCGTCGACACTTTGTTCTGGACAAATGGTGTCGCCTTGCCGCCTCGACCGTAGAGTTGAGTGGCGACGGAGTCGCGGTCGACCGATAGGTTGAGTGCCTGACGAACGCCAAGTACCTTGAAGTGCGGATGAGGTACATTCTTGTTCGACTTCTGGCCACCCTGATCGGTGTCTGGATCGGAGTGGTTGATGAGAATCTTCTCGGTACCTCCGCCATTCCAGGTGATGAACTTGCCGTCCTGTCCAGCCGATTCGATCTGCTTCATGACCGTTTCTTCGGTTTGGATATTCCAAGCGTAATCGACCTCGCCCGACTGGATCACCGCGCGAGCCGCGCTCGTTGAGTCACCGCCACCCTTCATATTCACTTTGTCGAAGAATGGCTTACCGGGGTCCCAGTAGTCCTTGTTGATCTCATATTGGGCGTTGTCACCGGGAGTAAAGGAGACAACCTTGAAGGGACCGGTCCCAATCGGCTTGAGATTGAAGGGCGCGGTCCGGGCTTTAGTGCCCATGTAATCCTTCATGATGTGCTTGGGTAGGATCACCCCTTCGCCCGATCGGAACGGCGTTGCCCAGTCCGGATTTGGCTCTTTGAAGTTGATCTTGACTGTATTCGGGTCCACGACGTCGACAGAATCGATGGAAAGATAATTTCCTGATGTAGTTGCTGCAACTTTGGGATCGGAGATCCACTGGAATGTGAACTGAACGTCGTCGGCGGTGAAATCCTGGCCGTCGTGCCACTTGACTCCTTGACGCAGCTTGTAGGTAACGCTCTTGCCGTCTGCCGCGACGCCGTTACCTTGCGACGGAATTTCGGCCGCCAGGACCGGGATCATGGTTCCATCGGCAAGCGTCTCGGTGAGTGGCTCGAGAGCGATGCGCGTCGCATCAAAATCCTTCGTGCCGGATGAAAGGTGGCAGTTCAGAATTGTTGGCGCTTCCCACCAGAGCAGGCGTACTTCGCCTCCGCCTCCTCGTTGAGCAGATCCGGAAGATGAGCTCGATGCCGTCGTCGTCGAACCAGCCATCGGTGTGCTGGTCGCGGTTGACACTGGAGTTGGTGACGATGCGGTCGATCCAGAGCTTGATGACGAAGACGAGGTTGCCGTTGGTGCCGTCGTCGAACTGCTGTTGCTGGTTCCGCAGGCGGCGAGCAATGCGGAGATGGCTGGCGCAGCGAATCCAAGAGCAACGGCCCTCTTGAGCACATCACGACGGCTGAGCGAACCGTTCCCGGCTGCTCGCATCAATTCTGAGTAGCGCCTGTCGTCGTTCACGAAACATACCTCCCATACTATGGTTTTCGTACTCGTGGGACACGAGTGTCCACGAAGACCCGAAGACCACCAGTGGAAGGACTGTCTGTCTCACGTATCGCGCACTAAGGTGAGAGACGAACGACGACCAACCAACCCCCGGATCGTTCACGAACGACCCGGTCGCCATAAGGCTTTCCACTAACATATTCGTCATGTGACCGGAACCCGGATTCATTTTGTCAGTTATCCCTTTTGATTTCCTGACAATTTGTTCGTCCGATTCGTGCCGGAATTACATAACTTAGGTTAGCGAAGTGGCACAGATGTGTTTTCTCATGCTCAATGGACGACTCTCGAGTCTCCGATCAAGCCGGCCATACGCTCCGCCACGGCCACAGTGGGTGCGTGCAGGTTACATCTCGGCCCGCTTGGGAAGATCGAAGCGTCGACAACCCGGAGCCGGTCCACGCCGCGAACTCGCCCCTCTTGATCGACGACAGCTAACGGATCGGACTCTGGACCCATTTTGCAACTACTGGAAGGGTGGAACGTGGTTCCGACTTCATCACGGATCACCTTCTGAATTGACTCCCTCGATGTGTCTGACTCATCCTGTCGTGCTGGGCCTTCGAGGAGATCCGCGAGAGGCCTGGTGCCCGCCAGCTGGTCCAGAAACTCAATTCCATCGGTCAGGGCTTCCAGGTCGATAGGGTCCGCGAAGTAACGATGGTCGATGTCCAACGGAGCTTCCGGGTCGGCTGAAGTGAGCCTCACGCGGCCCCGGGATCGTGAATATTGCAGGCTCACTCCGAATCCGAGAACCCATCGACCGATCTCATCACGTTGCTCTCGTGGATAGATATGGAGGTCGATCTCGTCCTGTACCTGACGACTCCGCGCCTTGATCATGGTCTGGATGAAAATCCGACGATCCGGGATCGCACGATCGGAGATGACGAACATCGTGCGACCACTCGTGTACGGAGCCAAGTACGGATGATCCATCAAATTTTCGCCGACTCCCGCGATTTCAGCGACAATCGGGATGCCCATGTCGCGCAGATGACTCGACGGTCCGACACCCGAGCGCATCAGAATTGCTGGAGATCCATACGCTCCCGCGCATAAAATCACTTCACGCCCGAGAAGATCGTCGCCGTCGGCCGTTCTGACTCCAACCGCGCGCCTGCCGTCGAAAATCACGCGATCGACGAGACTGTCAGGCCTGAGCGTCAGATTCGCGCGCGAGCGTGCCGCTGCCAGGTAGGAGAGTGCGCCATTCAGGCGCCCGCCATCGCGCAGATTCTTCGGCGTTGGGCCTGCTGATGGCTCCTGCTGATGCGAACCGTTCAAATTGTCGACCAGAGTCAGTCCGAGTTCGTCGGCGGTTGCAAGAATCGCTCTGTCAATCGTGGACAACTGATCCCGCGGAGTTCGCCAGACGTCAATGAGGTGATCTCCTGGTCCATCGTTCTGTTGGAGAGGGTCACGCTGTGCAGCCTCAAAGTGCTTCGCCAGGTTGGCAAAATCCCAACCTGGATTGCCGAGCGCGGCCCAACTGTCGTAATCGGCGCCAGATCCATGCAGCCAGATACACGAGTTGACCGCCGAACAGCCGCCAAATACTCGCCCGCGCGGAAGCTGTAGTTGCCGGCCGTTCTTGTCGGCCCGATGCGCGTAGCCCCACGAATGCGTATCCAGTTCAGGTCCGACCGGATCAATCAATTCGGCTGGCCAACCAGAGGGATCAGATCCAAAATCCGGACCGGCATCGATGAGAAGAACGTCGTTGCCATCCGACTCGGTCAACCGCAAGGCGAGCACGCAACCAGCGGGTCCGGCTCCGACAATGATTGTGTCAAATGTTTTCGCGTTCATTTGCTCCCCGAATGATGTTTCGCGAGTGATCAACCGATTGATTGTCTTTGGATTTTATCCCGATGATGACGATTTCTGCTCGTTTTCACAGCTCGACGGACACCGGTCGAACGAACCGTCACGCATTCATGGACTTCGGGGGGTTTTCGGCGACGGAGGTGGTCGGGTGGCCGCCGATGTCCTGCACGGAATCAGTGCCCACCGTAGCGCTCCGCGTAGAGCTGGGCACCCAATCGCCCCAGCAGGACCTCATACGGGGTGCCACGATACTCCGGGTGATACTCAAAGCGGGCTCGTTCGAAGTACTGCACCGTGTAGACCTGACCCGTGTCCGGGTTCTTCTCCTGGAACTCCTCCGAGATCGGGAAACCGAACATCCAGAGTCCGCCGTGATCCTGCCAGTAGGTGCGGAAGCCGGCACAGAGTCGGTGGCCCGTCTCCTGATAGAAGTTGCAGTTGGCGTCGGATTGGCCATTGGCGATCGGCTGGAACGCCTGGTCATTCTGGCGGCCCTGTGTCACCGAGCGACCCATCAGTTCCCCAACGACGGCCCAATCGGTTCCCGCCCATTCCGGGTGATATTCCAGCTTGGCGCGTTCGAAGTACTGGACCGTCAGACCGTTTTCCGTCAGTTCTGGGGAGATCGGGTAGCCGAAGATCGAGAGACCACCATACTTGTTCCAGAAGTCGAGGAACTGATTGCAGGTTGATTGATTGGTGGGCGCGAAGAATTGACACGTTCCACCCTGGAAGTGAGCCAGATCCTGTCCGGTACGCTCCACCAGGACCGGATCGGTGCCAATCGTTAGCGTGAGGTGACCACCCGAGACGGTCCGGGTCTCCGATGACCCGTTCATGTGCCAGATCGTGACCGAGGTGGCGGAGACCGGCAGGCTCACGGTTTGCGTGTTTGGTTGCGACCAGACCACATCGACCGTGCGGGAGGCGTTGCTGAAGCGTTGCACCCACAAGCCAGTGATCCCGGTATTCAGGTGCTCCTGGAAATGCAGGCCAACCAGGCGTCCGGCGATGGTCGAGACGGCGGTATAGGCCGGTTTGGTGGTGGCATCCGGTCGGGTCAAGCCGAAGAAGTTCGGTTGATTGTTCGGATCCTTGAACTGGAAGATGAAGACGTGCGCCACATCACCCAGATCGAAGAGCATCGAGAACTGGCGCGCGATGAGGTTCTCCTGAGCCGCTTCCGAACCGGCGGAGGAGCCGCCGCTCGAGCCACTGGACCAGCCGTATTCGGTGATCCAGAGGGGCTTATTGGCATGCTGGCGTGCTTGCCGGATGAGTGGCCAGATGACGTTGTAATAGAAGAGGCTGTCGATGGAGCCATTCTCGACGTAACCATGGAAGGCAACGGCATCCAGGTAGGAGCCACCACCGTTGTTGATCAGCGTGTTCAGGAAGTTGGCACCACGCTCGGTGCCGGTGAGACCACCGTTCATCACCGTGGCGTTAGGATCGACCGACTTGATGGCGCGATAGGCACGCTGCAGTACCTGCTGGTAGACGACCGGGTCACCGCCATCCTGGCCGTTCCAGAACATGGCGACATCCGGCTCATTCCAGATCTCCCAGGAGTGAATACGGTCCTTGTAACGCGAGACCGTGGCGCGGACATAGGCCTCCCAGGCATCCATATCCTGTGGGGGACCAAAGACGGTGGCGTTTCCGGAGCCACCATTGGCCCAGGCGACCGAGTAGCCGAGGAGACCGAGCAGGCTCATCTGTTTCTGAGCGTAGGAGTTGACGAGGAGATCGGTACCACCCCAATCCCATTGATTGCGATTGGGTTCCACCTGATTCCAGCGAAGCTCAACACGAGCCCAACCGATGTGGCTCTGGTCGATCTCGTTGCTGAAGGTTGACCAGTGCGCCTCCCAGGGGAAGGCGTTCCCGGACACGCCGATCAGATCCGCCTGAGATGGAGGAGGTCGCGGCGACGGGGAGCGGATTCTGGAGCAGCATGGTGAGGCTGGTGATCGCCAGCACGATTGCGACGAATACTCGCGGGCCGTCGACCCAGCGTTCGTGATTGTTGACTCGAGCCCCCGCTATGCGTTTGGCGTCCATAACCCGATTCCAAATCAACTTGCGAATACGTCAGTGACTTGTTTTCACTTGACAGAATGATCGCAGGTGGTCCGCCCAGATTCCGTCCCCTAAACGTCCCCATGCTCCGGTCGGTTTCTCCCAGAAGGTAGCACCGGCGCACTGAGAAAAGCAATCGACATATTCGGGCGAGGCATGCACCGGCGGGCCGGGGAACTCGTATTTCCATCGTGTCAGATGCGATTCAGAGTCGATGAACCTGGACGCGCACTCCAGCAAAGCTCAGTTCAACAGAGAGTAAACCACCGGCGATCCCGAGTCTGGGGCATAGACTGTCGAGTGGGATCTCGACAAGTACGTGGTTCAAGGCCAACTGACCGTCGCTCAGGTAGTGATCAGACTCGACTATATGATCCTTGCTTTCTGGTTTGACGGGCATGCTGCTGACAAGGCTGGACCCAATCGCATCGGGTGGAGAGCCACACACGCTTGCAGCGTTCTCGCGTCGGCGCTTCAAAGTACTGAGGGGTGTGTCGACTTTCTCGGTTGACGTTGGCGGATGGACTCGGCGCGAGTAAGATGGTCTTGGGAAGGGCGGATACCCGTCGACAGCATGGTGAATGGAACTGTCGTCTCCATGGGTTCAGTGGGGCTGAACATTCGAAGTTGCGGTCCGTCCGATTCAAGGTAATTCGAGCACGTCACAGTTGATGATCACTTAGTAGGTAAGCGCATAGAGGGTTATTTCGGGTCGGTTCGTCCCGCTGGGAAAATCGATGGCCACAGGTTCTGTTCCGAATTGTGACGTCACCCAATCTGCGCAAGCACCGGTCAGGCTCACATCAGCGTCAGATGGATCGCCCTCGGTGGAGATGGAAGACTGCTATGAAACAACGACCGAGTCTCGTTCAGCAGATCACATCGAAGGTCCGGCGCAAGGCGCGACGTCGATCTGACGAGCTCGCTACCGTCCGAGTCGAACTTCAGCGACGTGGAGTCAAAGTTGATCAATTGTCGGACCCGGATATCGAGGCGGCGATCACCAACGGACGGCGTGTACTCGGATCTGCGAGCGTTCGCGGCAGTGATGTGACCGGCGCATTCGTTGTCCTTGTCCGAACCCAGGAGAAAATCTAGTCACGCGGATTGGCGTTAAGAGCGAGTCTCGTTAGCCGGCACCACGACGCTGAACTGCCAGCCGATCTTGGGATTGATTGGGTGGGGCGCCGAGGATACATAGCAGGTCTGCCTTCGGGAAACACAACCACAAAATACTGCAACACTTGCATCGCCACCGGTGAGCGCTATCCGGCGGTAAAGCGCGACCCCGATCTGCTCGAAGAACTCTTGTCTGCCGGCGTATTGAGGCAGGTGAACGCTGTTTCAATCGTGGGTTACAGCAGTGGCCGAGCGGGTGCAACAGAGTGGCGACTTCTGCGGAGTTGCATGGCGCATATTGTTGCCTCAGATGCCTATTCGCCGCGATCCTGCGTTCCTCGCATCGCGTCCGGCTATGACCGGATTAGCAGTCTGGCCGACGTTGAGTACGCCGACTGGGTGCAGAACGCGAGTGAGCCATCGTTAACGGTGCCCCAATCTTCCCACCGGAAACACTGCGGAACTGCTCCTGGCGCAGGTGGTCCAATCTCTGGCCGTCCTCTGGTCGATGAGGTTTCTTCCGTGCGGGCTTCGAATTATTCAACCGTACCGACGTTCGACGTGGGGTGCGCGAAGAGCGATCGAAATTGTCGCTCCTTCCGGACGAGCGCTAATCAACCTGCAGGCAACCGTGTCGTGACTCAACCATCCGCTTTTCGTAAATCGATCGCTGCCGGCCAAGTCTGACCCTGTTCGAAAGATGTCGAGATGAGTGGATTGGTTGTGAGGGCGCATGGGAATCGATTCCACCTGCAAGGCTCGTCACCCCACACAACAGTTTTGAAGATATTCGACAAAAACCGCGCCAGAATAGCGTTTTTCTGAATCGCTGTAATTTCAGTCACGATTTTCGTA
>CAVUBN010000018.1:0-459234 GCA_963739715.1 uncultured Chloroflexia bacterium
ACCGACACAGGTCGACAGGTCGAGCAGACCAAGGTGGACGGGAGACCCCTCGTTAAGGAACTCGGCAAAATAGCCCCGTAACTTCGGGAGAAGGGGCGCCCCGTGTAGGGTGACGGATCCGAGCGATCCGGAGCTTGAGGGGGCCGCAGTGAGCAGGCCCAGGCGACTGTTTACCAAAAACACAGGTCTCTGCGAAGGTGCAAGCCGACGTATAGGGGCTGATGCCTGCCCAGTGCCGGAAGGTTAAATGGAGGGCTGATGAGGTCTGAAATGAAGCCCCGGTAAACGGCGGCCGTAACTATAACGGTCCTAAGGTAGCGAAATTCCTTGTCGGGTAAGTTCCGACCCGCACGAAAGGCATAACGATCTGGGCGCTGTCTCAACGAGGGACCCGGCGAAATTGAAGTACCCGTGCAGATGCGGGTGACCCACAGCAGGACAAAAAGACCCCGTGGAGCTTTACTCCAACTTGCCATTGCGTGTGGGTCGTGCATGTGTAGGATAGGTGGGAGGCTGAGAACTTGGGCCGCCAGGTCTGAGGGAGCCGACGGTGAAATACCACTCTTGCACGATCGACGCGCTCACCCTGCTCCGTAATCCGGACAGGGGACCGTGGCTGGTGGGGAGTTTGACTGGGGCGGTCGCCTCCTAAAAGGTAACGGAGGCGTTCAAAGGTGCCCTCAGGCCGAATGGAAACCGGCCGGAGCGTGCAACGGCAGCAAGGGCGCTTGACTGCGAGGCCGACAAGCCGAGCAGGGCCGAAAGGCGGACGTAGTGATCCCACGGTACCGAGTGGAAGGGCCGTGGCTTAACGGATAAAAGCTACCCCGGGGATAACAGGCTGATCCTGCCCAAGAGTTCACATCGACGGCAGGGTTTGGCACCTCGATGTCGGCTCGTCGCATCCTGGGGCTGGAGGCGGTCCCAAGGGTTGGGCTGTTCGCCCATGAAAGCGGTACGCGAGCTGGGTTCAGAACGTCGTGAGACAGTTCGGTCTCTATCCGCTGTGGGCGCAAGAAGGTTGCGGGGGGCTGGCCCTAGTACGAGAGGACCGGGCTGGACGAACCTCTGGTGTGCCAGTTGTCGGAAAACCGGCATTGCTGGGTAGCTACGTTCGGCAGGGATAACCGCTGACAGCATCTAAGTGGGAAGCCTGCCCCAAGATGAACCTTCTCACTCGAGAGAGGTAAGACCCCGGGTAGACCACCCGGTTGCGAGGCGGCACGTGGACGGCGGGTAACCGACCGGAGCGAAGCCGTGCTCATGGTCGAGGGTGGTGTATGTCCACCATTGTCACGCGTCGTGGGGAGACCGCGACGTCGGGCGTGGGCGGCATGCGGCAGCGACGGTTCCGCAAGCACAGGACCGCACAACAACGATGGACGTAGACGCGTGGTGTCGAGACAAGAGATGGTGCTCCCAAGGGAATCGCAGCGAGGGAAGCTGGGGTGTGCGCGTGGCCGAGAGCGGCGTCGAACCACCCCGATCCATCCCGAACCGGGTCGTGCCCGGCGCCAGCGCCGGAGAGTACTGCGTGGGCGACTGCGTGGGAGGCGAGGCCGTCGCGCGCACACCCCAGCTGACCTCAAGTTGGTTCCCGCATCTCCCCTGTAGCGCGGGGTGGAGCAGTGGCAGCTCGTTGGGCTCATAACCCAAAGGTCGCGGGTTCGAATCCCGCCCCCGCTACCCAGGAACACCACCGCCGGTCTCACCCACCGGCGGTGGTGTCGGTTAATCACCTGCGCTCTTACCTCATTTTGCTCGACGCTAATCCACTGAGTCCGACAAGGCATGGATAGTCGGGATGCCGTCGCAGTATTGGCATCTGCCCAAAGACCATCCTACGAATGTCGGTGACTGCGAGTCAACTAGAACAGAGACAGTTGTTGAGTGGGCAGTTGCCGTTTTACGGCTTCAATGTCACTTCGCGACGTGAGCTTTGGGAACACATAATCGAATGAAATCTCGCCAGTGAATAGCGGCTCGAAGCGCCGTCCCATGTCGTTCAGCCGTCGAAGCAAATAGTCAACGTCCTCGTCGTGATCGTATTCGTCAAGACGAGCAAGGCTGCCATCCGCTCTCTGATAGACGGGGATTCTCTCACCAATGCGTTCCCCCTCGGCCGCGGATGCGACTCGCTTGTTCGATTCACTGGTGAACGTCTTTTCGGTAATCGTTTCCCATCGGGCGATGTCCTCGGCGTCCAGTCGTCGTTGTTGGATCATTGCGGCCGTCGACAGATAACGATCGCGAAGTTCCGACGGTGATTCCTCAATTAGGACACGCGCCGCCTCTTCGAGAAAGCGTCTGAGGACCCGCTCTTCTCGTCGACTCCGTAGCCCACTCCCCTTCAAGACCATTCGACCATCATGGGAGAGGAGCGCGTAGTTCTTCGTGCGTAGGGAGGCCATTCCTATGTAGCTACCGTCAAGAGCCAGGTTGATGCCGTTAGGGAGCTTGGACGAAATCGATGCTACGAACGCTTCCTGAGCTTCCTCTGAATTAACGTCATCGGGTGGACTGAAATATACTCCGTCGGTGTCTATTTCGATCGCTTCGGCGCCCACGGCTTCAAGCTCTCGAACGACAAACTGAATAAGCTCTTGTCCTCGAAGTGTGATTCTCGAGGCCGCCTCGAAGTCGTTGAATAGCGCTTGGCTGTACCCGAGGTACCCTGAGAAGGAATTGATCAAGACTTTGAAGCTTGATTGCAGTCCATTCCATCGAGCCCGTTCCTCGCCGATAGCGAGTCGCGCTGCGTTCTTTGCACTGAGTCTGCGATTGGTGAGTACTTCCAACAGAGGTAAGTAGACATCGAGCACATCGCTCGATGGTCGAATTCGATCGACTAGCATTATCGCTGGGTAGAGACTCTCCACGTCGCATTTGACCACCGGCTTAAAGATGCCGACGCGTCTCACCTCGGTGTAACCTCCCGGATATCCCCGCGGTGGTTTCGGCAACGGCAGGCTATGTCGCCTTGACAAATAGACACGAGTCATAAGCAAATTGATCTTTTCGCCGGGGCCGCCAGTGGCAACGCGTTGATAGCTTCGAGGTAGGATCTGCGTCTGATAGAACTCGGTCGGCGACGCGAGTTTGCTGAGGAGTGCGACATCCCGTACGTCGTCGAGTGCATAGGCGATGATGCGTTTGCGATCCCGTTCCCACACCGACGAGATCTGATGGCCCGGGACGAAGACGCGATCAGGTGTGGTAAGTCCAAGAGCCTCTACAGATTCCTTCAATCCGTAACTTTGCATTTCGCCAGCAAAGTCATATCGCTGAATTTGCTGATACGTATCTATGATATGCCGCCCGTAGATCGCAATGAACCGAAAAGGAATGGATCGTGCCCCCGCCTTGAAGCGGCGGGTTCCCATTTCTCTGGGTTCACTTGCATCACGGCCCCAACCGAGTCTGACACCCAACGTTCGCGCTCGTCTCATCAAAAAAGGCAGATCAAAATTGTAGATGTTGTGCCCTTCGATCACGTCGGGATCAACACGTTCGATCCAGGAATTGAGCTGTTCCAGTGCCTCGGACTCGCTCAGTTCACCGGTCGCTATCACCGATGATTCGCCTCTATTAGTTGATACTGCAATCGCAAGAATCCGCGCCTCAGGGCTGTCTGGGTCTAGTCCGGTCGTTTCGATGTCGATTTGCAGGCGAATCAGATCGTCAAACGCCATTCCTTTGAACAGGGTCTTTCCGCTCGAGATCAGGAATTGGTCTGTTGGTTGTCCGAACCGATGTACGGCGATTTTGTCGTGAGTAATACGCTCGAGATCACCACGGTACAACGACCACGAGCCGAATGTGAGCCGGAATTTGAGCGGCAAATCCCCCGCCAGTGGTTCAACATTGCGTGTATTCGCGGCGTTCACTCCTTGTTCAGTGGTCACCAACCAGGGGCGAAACGCCACCATCTGAGATTCGACCGCGTCCTCCAACGTCCGGTGTATCACGTGGATTTGACCGTTCCGGGAGTACTCTACGGCCACAATTCTTTCGGTCGAATCGTGACCGTAGAGCAGTCCTTGAATCGCGAGCGTTGTCATAAGGTTGTACGCCTATCCGCTATGAATTCAGAGTTGGACGTTGCCCGAATTGCGGCCACGTTCAGTTCCTTGGTACTGCAATAGGACGCGCTCGTTACCAACGTACTATGGTGAGACCGGTAGGTCGTTCCTAGACTTCCTGTGGAGGCGAAACACGAATGTACTTCGATTGTAACGCTTCCGGCGGACGAAATTCGGTCGTATGGCTCATCGAAGCTGATCCAGAGAGGACTCGTAGATGCGCAGGGGTGGTCGTCTCTTCATTTTGTTGGGAGTCGGACTTGCCCTCGTGGCCGTCGTGCTTGTAGTCGTTTCTTTTTCCGGAGGCGGCAAGAGTAAGACGCCCGACGCCGGCCAGACGGCAATGGTTACCGTCATTCAGGCGACGAGGGACATACCGGCGAATACGGTTATTCGCGAGGAAGACATTAAATCGGTCCAGATCGAGAAAGCATCCGCGCCGTCAGGCGTGGCACTGAACTCGGCACAGGTTCTTGGATTCGCAACTAACGGCGATGTTGTCAAGGGCCAGCAAATTCTCATGGCAAACTTGGTAACACCAGGTCTCACGAATCTTCTGACTGACGGCATGCGTGCCGCCGCTCTGCCCGTTGATCGCGTAAGCGCTCTTGGTGGGCTGATCCGCTCGGACGATTACGTCGACATCGTCTATTCAACACGCGTCAATCTGAGTGAAATCTTGCCAACCAACGTGATACAGGCAAGACTTGGCGACGATTCTTTCAAGTTCAAAGACGGGGCACTCACAGTGCCGCCCGCTGACCAGGCACCGGGGACTATGTATCCATATCCAGGAGAGCCCGGATCTCAATTCATCGTCGGGGACACCTCCACCGGTAATCCGGTTACGAAGGTCATCTTGCAGAATGTGCGTGTTCTCAGAGTCATCGCAGGTAATCAGTCGGTGAACGACACGACTGCGGCTGCGACGTCCGGTACGGCGACACCATCGAGTGGGAGTTCGTCAGGATCGGCAAGCACTGATGCCACGCTTCCGAATACCGACATGCTGGTGCTTGAAGTTGATCCACAACAGGCTGAACTCATCAAGTTTCTCCAGGACAACGAGGGAAAATACCAGGTTGTGTTGCGTGCTCCGGACGATCATTCGACAGCGACGACGACCGGTGTTACCTATGATCAACTGGTGAGCAACTTCGGTCTTCCAGTGCCGAAATCAGTGAAACTGCCGGGCGGAGGCCAATAGTGAGCGCTCGGACGATTCGGGTTCTAATCGTTGACGACGTTCCTGAGAGTCGAGATAACGTCGAGAAGCTACTGCGGTTCGAACCCGATGTTGAGGTGATTGGCAAAGCAGCTCGGGGACAAGAAGGAATCGACCTTGCCCTGAAGTTGCTACCAGATGTTGTCTTGATGGACATTAACATGCCCGACATGGACGGCATCACAGCGACAACTGAGATCACCTCGCGTCTTCCTTCTGTCGGCGTCATCATGATGTCCGTGGAAGATGAACCAGACATGCTTCGGCGGGCCATGCTTGCGGGCGCACGCGAATACCTTGCAAAGCCTTTCAGCCTCGAAGAACTGATCACGGCAGTGCGTCACGTGTCTCGACTCGCACAGCAGGTCCAGCGGCCTGCTGCCGCGCCCTCGGCAAACGGCAACGGTCCTCGACCAGTCGAATCTGGATCTGCGAGAGTCTTTGCAGTCGTCAGTAACAAAGGTGGAGTAGGAAGATCCGTTCTCGCGAGCAATATCGCGGTCGCCATTCGGCAGTTGACCAATAAGCAGGTTGTACTGGTGGACGCGGCTCTTAGCTTCGGTGATATCGGTGTAATGATGAACGTCGCCAAGAGCAAGACGTTCAGCGACATCGCTATTCCAGCAAACCTGCTCGATAAAGAGCTTCTCGATGATGTGATGGTTACCCACTCGTCCGGTGTTCGTTTGCTCCTTGCACCGTCGACTCCTCAAGAGTCTGAGACTGTATCACCAGAACATTTGAGAGCAGCCGTTTCGGTACTTGCGAAGTCGTACGACTATGTGGTGATCGATACCCGTCCAGGCTTTGATGACACCATGCTTGCACTGATGGATCAGTCGGACAAGCTCCTTCTGGTCCTCACGATGGAGATGACGGCGATCAAGGACACAAGACAGTTCCTGGAGATCGCTGAACTCCTCGGTTATCCAGAAGAAAAGATCATGCTGGTCCTCAATCGCTTCAACAATTACTCCGGAATCCCAGTGCTGGATATTTCGGAGAACCTCAAGCGTGAGTTGGAGTTCAAGATTCCGGAAGATCACCAGGCCGTGTTGCGGAGCATTAACGAGGGGTCTCCTCTTGTTGGCAGCCAACCCGACCACAGATTCTCCGTGGAAGTCTCGCGACTTTGCACGATGCTAGTCCAACAGGATGCACCGGAACGCGACGTAGTCGCAGCCGGCTCGAAACGTTCCGGCAGCTTCGTATTCAAACTCAGATCGGCGCTTGGTCATGGATAGATCTCTCGTATTCAGGTCCACGGAGGCGAACGCTTACTTCACCAGTTTGCGAGCACGACGGGAACTGTTGAGTGATCATGAGGAAATTGCTGAGCCTGTTCAGGCACTGACAGAACGTGGAGGTCAAGCAACATGTCCTTGCTAAAACGGCTCGGCACTGTTCCCGAAGAAAGCTCTCATGAGGAACAGCCAACAGCACCACCGAATCGAACTACCTCTCGTTTGGGTGCAACCGACAATCTGACGAACCCGGGCACGCCAAAGGGGTCGACGACCGAGCTCAGTACCTTTCGACGACCATCGATTACGACTTCAGCCGCGGCGGCGCCGCACAGCGATTCCTTCAATGATCTGAAGACCAGGGTTCAGAATCGGCTGATTTCAGAGCTTGATCCTCGAATGGATCTCGCAAACCACGAAGAGGTTCGTCGCACCGTCGAAGAGACATTCCAGTCGGTTCTCGAAGCAGAAAACATCGTTCTGACGCGAGTTGAACGCCTACGCCTGTATGAAGCAATTTCTGCCGAGATTCTCGGCTTTGGACCCATTGAACCTCTGCTGAAGGATGATTCCGTTTCTGAAATCATGGTCAATGGTCCAAGACAAGTCTACGTTGAGCGGGGTGGAAAGCTGGTGAGAAGCGATGTTGTATTTCAAGACGATGATCACGTTATGCGTGTGATCGACCGCATCGTCTCACCACTCGGTCGTCGCATTGATGAGAGTTCGCCAATGGTCGACGCCCGCCTTCCGGACGGATCCCGTATCAACGCGGTAATTCCACCGATATCGCTGGTTGGTCCCACATTGACCATCCGAAAGTTCGCCAAGGATCCGTTGACGTCAGAAGATCTCATTCGTTTCGGAACAGTAAGCCGCGAGATGGTGACGTTTCTGAAGGCATGCGTCGAAGCGCGTCTGAACATTGTGGTCTCAGGTGGCACTGGATCAGGTAAAACGACGACGCTGAACGTGCTGTCATCCTTCATCCCAGATGATGAACGGATTATCACCATCGAGAACGCCGCCGAGCTTCAACTGCGACAAGATCACGTCGTGACGCTCGAATCACGGCCATCGAATATTGAAGGTCGTGGCGAGATCACGATTCGAGATCTGGTGGTCAACTCTCTTCGTATGCGCCCTGATCGGATTGTCGTCGGTGAGTGCCGCTCTGGCGAAGCACTCGACATGCTGCAGGCTATGAACACCGGTCACGATGGATCGATGACTACTGCCCACGCAAACACCCCTCGTGACGCTCTGTCACGTTTGGAAACGATGTGCCTTATGTCTGGCGTCGAGCTACCTGTTCGCGCCATTCGTGAACAGATTGCCGCTGCTGTCGATGTTATCGTGCAACAGGCACGTCTGAAAGATGGCACGCGCCGGATCACTGCCGTAACCGAAGTGCAGGGCATGGAAGGCGATGTGATCGTCATGCAAGACGTGTTCGTATTTGAACAGACTGGCATCGAAAACGGCAAGATAGTCGGACGAATGAAGCCAACTGGTATCCGGCCCAAGTTCGTTGAGAAATTTGAGCAATCGAACATCTTCCTGCCACCGACAATCTTTGGAGCTGGATATGATCGCCTATTTTAGCTGGCGCGGAAGATCTTCGCAGCCTGAGCAAATCTGGAGACCTTCATGCTAAGTATGGCGTTGCTGTTGATTGCCGCCGCAATTGGGTTGGCCGGGTTCGGGTTTGCGAACTCGCGAGAGCGTGCCGCATCACCGGAGTTGGAAGAGAGACTTCAACAATTTGGCTCGATCGAACAATTGCCAACGGATTCAACAACTTCGTCTCGATCTCCTGGAGCTGTTGCACAAGCGATGGATCGAGCCGTACATGGCAGCAGTTTCAGTGAGAATATCGCGGCCCTATTGGCGCGCGCAAATTTCAAAATGACTGCCGGAGAATTTATCATCTTGAGGGTCGGCTCGATGTCGGGCGTGGCGCTCATAGGGTTTGTCGCCGGAAGGGGTATCACGCAACCGCTGCTTGGAATCCTCGTCGCCATCGGCACAGGTGGAGTCGGCTGGATGATTCCACATTGGTACATGTCCCACCGGGCTACAAAGCGAACCACGCAGTTTGTGAACCAACTTGGTGATGCGATCACGTTGATGTCCAACTCACTTCGTGCTGGGTATAGTCTGCTGCAAACAATGGAACTCATTTCGCGCGAAGCTACACCACCGATGAACGAGGAATTCACGCGTGTCGTCCGCGAGGTTGGATTAGGCATAAGCCCGGAAGCGGCAATGGACCACTTGCTGCGACGGATCTCGAGCGAAGACTTGGACCTGTTGGTTACGGCGATCAACATTCAGCGTGAAGTCGGCGGTAACCTGGCTCAAATCTTGGACGTGATCGGCGAGACGATTCGAGAGCGGGTTCGGATCAAGGGAGAAGTCAAGGTTCTGACATCCCAGGGAACGTTATCCGGATACATCATTACATCACTGCCCGTCGCTCTGGCACTTTTCGTCTTCCTTACGAACTCGTCATACATCTCAGGAATGTTCGTCTTTCCATGGGTCTGCATGCCAATAGGGGGAGTGGTTCTAATTATCCTTGGATTCTTCGCGATGCGGAAAATTGTCAAAATTGAAGTCTAGGTTGGCAACGTGGTAAGGAACCGATCGTGAATACACCTTTGCTACTGATGGTAATCCTGGTGACGCTGCTAGCGGCCGCAGCCGTAATCATCGGCGTGAAGAAACCCTCCAAAGCGATTGCGATAGAGGAACGGCTTGCGCAGTTTGGTAACCGCATGCCATCGCTCGAAGAAGTCGAATTGCAGCAACCGTTCAGCGATCGAGTGCTTGTTCCGATGTTGTCGTCATGGACGAAGCGCGCGGGTCGTTTCGCGCCGAGCAAGAATGCAGGTCGACTCCGCCAACAACTTCTAGAGGCTGGCGCTCCGAAAGGCCTTGGTCCGACTGAGTTCACCGGAATTCGACTGCTTATGGGTGGCGGGCTCGCCGGCCTATTGCTTATGATGATGCTCATATCATCTTCATCTATACTGATGATTGTGGGATTTCCGATGGGTATCGGAATGCTCGGGTACATCATGCCGAGCGTCTGGCTTGGCAGCCGGATCAAGCGACGTAAATCCGAGATCACGAAAGCACTTCCTGACTCGATCGACCTGCTAACCATCAGCGTCGAGGCCGGGCTAGGATTCGATCCAGCTCTCGCGCGCGTGGTTGAAAAGTGGGACAATGCACTCACTCGCGAGCTTGGACGCATGCTCTCGGAGGTCCGCATGGGATCATCCCGGCGAGACTCGTTGCGTGGCGTAGCTGAACGCGTGAACGTCGAAGACTTGAATACGTTCATTTCTGCGATCGTTCAGGCCGACCAACTCGGTGTGAGTATCAGTCAGGTGCTGCGAATTCAATCAAAGCAAATGCGCCAAAAGCGACGTCAGCGTGCCGAAGAGAAAGCCCAAAAGGCCCCACTCAAGATGCTTTTCCCGATGATCTTCTTGATCTTTCCGTCTATCTACATCGTCATTCTCGGGCCGGCGGTTCCTCAGATCGTCGCGGCGTTTAGCCATGGCTAGACGTTTCGGGAATTCACTGGCGTGGCGTGCAAAAGGAGCGGTGAGACTCATGGATCGCTCCCGCTCTTGATGACGGAAGAAGTATTCTTGGTTAGATTTGGAAGATGAACAGGTGTGACTATGGGATCCAAAACCCTCGACGGCGTGGTTTCAGTTCGTATTCGGAACGAGACTCGGCAGACTGAATTGGGAACCCACGTCGATGTGGCTCGATCCTTTTGGAAACGCGGCTGCGGACTCATGTTCCGCGCGAAATTGGATGATGGCTCCGGTCTTGTTATCGATCCCTGTTCGTCGATTCACACGATGTGGATGCGATTCCCAATCGATGTGCTTTATATTGATAACGACGGCACAATCGCGCGCGCGGACCGTGCAATGAAGCCGTGGAGGTTTGGACCTCTATTTGTCCGAGGTAAGTACGTCATCGAACTCCCTCCCGGTACGATCGAAGCGACTGGGACCGAGCGTGGTGACCGAATTACCCTGATTGCTGCTTAGACTTCGAGGGGTTGCCGGCAATCCAACGTATGCGGCGCGTCGCCTCATTTATTGAAGACATCGTTTTCCCTCCCATTTGCGCTGGCTGTCGCAAGCGAGGAACGTGGCTCTGCGACCAGTGCCGCGCGTACCTCCAGACGATCCCGCGTCCGATTTGCTACAAGTGTGGGCAACCCGCGGATGAGCCGTGCATGAGTTGTGCAAATTGCGCTCTTTGGCCAGATGGCATTGGATCCATTCGTGCCGCCTATGCATTCAACGGCCCAATTCGTGAGTCCGTACATCGATTCAAGTACCAAGGGGAGTTCGCGAGGGCCGGTTTTCTTTCGGAATTGATGTTTCACGGGATCTTCCGACCCGAGTTCGTGGAAAGTCCCGCTTGGGACCTGGTCGCCTTCGTGCCCCTACACAAACACCGCAGACGTCAACGGGGCTTCGATCAGGCGGAACTCCTTTCACGTCATCTCTCGCAACAACTCAGTCTCGATCACGCGAAGTCACTCCATCGAACCATCGACACTCCGTCGCAAGTGGGTCGAGGAGAAGCTGAACGACAAGCAAACGTCCAGGGTGCGTTTACTTGGAAGGGCGAAACGCTTGCGGGTGCGAAGATCCTACTCATAGACGATGTCATTACAACGGGAGCAACGATGGTTGCCGCCGCCACGGCTCTTCTTTCTGATGGTGCGGATCGAGTGGACGGGTTCGCGCTGGCGCGGGAATTATTGAGCTAGGGAAATGGCTACGGGTTAGCCGTGAAGAGCTTGAACCACCCGGCGGGTTTCAGATCGAGTCCAGGCATCGGCTGCAGAGATCTGCAACAAGTCAACCGCGCCACCCTGCGGTTGATGACGATTGAGGACGTTTTCAACCACCTCCGTGATCTGAGTGAACCGGAGTTCTCCGTTGAGGAAGGCGTTGACGGCAATTTCGTCAGCTCCGCTCAGGACAGTCGGGTACGTCCCACCTGCGAGCCCGGCCTCGCGAGCGAGTCTCAATGCTGGAAACCTATTGAGATCCGGCGGGCGGAATTCCAGCATTCCTAGTTGAGCGATATTGAGCGTGTGCTCCGGAGACGAGATGCGGTCGGGGTAGGTCAACGCGTGCTGGATCGGCACCCTCATGTCATGCACTGCTAGCTGAGCCAGGACAGACCCATCCTGAAAGCTTACGAGCGAATGGACGATACTCTGAGGATGGACCACCACGTCGATCTGGTCGTATGGCGCACTGAAAAGCCAATGTGCTTCGATGATCTCCAAACCTTTGTTCATCATCGTGCCCGAATCAATAGTGATCTTGCTGCCCATGTTCCAGTTTGGGTGGGTCAGTGCCTCATTCACCGTCACCGTGTCGAGATCATCAAGCGGCAGTTCAAGGAATGGACCCCCTGATGCCGTCAATGTAATGTATGCGACTTCCGGGGTGACTCGTGACCCTTGAAGACATTGCCATATGGCGCTGTGTTCGCTGTCAACCGGTCGTATTTCGACGTTGAGTTTACGAGCCTCTGAAACGATTATCTCACCCGCACAAACGATCACCTCTTTGTTCGCCAGGGCGATGATCTTGCGCGCTTGGATAGCGCGCAGCGTGGGCAGGATAGCCGCATGCCCGGATGTCGCCACTACGACGATATCAACACTCGGGATCGTCGCAGCAGCGACGAGACCGTCGACGCCGCGTCCAAACTCCACATCAGGAAACAAAGATTCATCAATCTCGCATTCCGCAGAAACGAACGCCGGTCGAAACGTCTTAATTTGATCTCGAAGCAATTCGAAATTGTTGCCAGCGGCAAGGGCGGCAATTTCGAATTTGTCACCGAGACGTGAGACGACATCAAGCGTTTGTCGACCAACTGATCCCGTACTACCCAGCAGTGCGATCTTTCGACTCACATCCAGCCAATCCGCAACAAGACCTGAACCAACAAGTAGGTGACCGGAAACGTGAACAGAAGAGCGTCAATTCGATCGAGCACGCCCCCATGACCAGGAATGAGATGTCCCATGTCTTTGATTCCTAAACTGCGCTTGATCGCGGATTCAGCGAGATCGCCGAGTTGACCGGCAACCGCGAGGATGAATCCGACGGCACACGCGACACCAACGTTGATCGATGCCCCAAAGATCCATGCCGCGAGCGCCCCCGTAAGCGTACCGGCAACGATTCCACTCACAGAGCCAGCCCGAGTCTTGCCGGGGCTCAATTTCGGTGCCAGTTTCGTCTTTCCGAACCGTCGACCAATCAGGTATGCCGCGGTGTCGTTCAACCAGGTCACAGAAAACACGATGCCGACCCAGGCAAGCCCCTGAGCCGGAGTTCCGAACCACCCAGCGACAGTCGTCGACCAGGCGCGCGTTGATGGTCCACTGGTGGCCCGAAGTCCTACGGCCAGCAGAAGCGGTAATGCGACATAAACCACCGTCGCCATGGTCAGCGACCAATCGACCACGACGCCTTCGAGATGGTCACGAAAGATAATCGCGGACGAGGTTGTCAGAAGCAGGATTGGCATCAGCCACTCGAGCGAGTTTTTCGGTGACTCGAACGCTGCAACCGCCAAGAATGCCGCTCCCGAGATTTGCGCGGCCAGTTGAAATGGTCGATGTCCGGCGTCAGCGTAGGACTTCGTCGCCTCGCGAATGCCCGCAACGGCGATAACGAGCAGTGCGGCAGCAAAGACATACCCTCCGACGAAAGCCGGGATGGCAGCGAAGAGGACGATTCCTATGGCGCTAATTGATCGCTGTCGTAGCACTCGTGGGCGATCCTCCGTTCAGTTGGAAGGTTGCCCAGGAACCATCGGCGTGATCCCTCCAAAGCGTCGATCACGATTCCGATATTCTTCAACAGCTTGTTCCAGATCCTCTGGGCCAAAATCCGGCCAGAGAACCGGTGTAAAATAGTACTCGGCGTATGCCGCCTGCCACAAGAGAAAATTGCTCGTTCGAAATTCGCCTGATGTTCGAATGATCAGATCTGGATTCGGCATGTCATAGGTGTAAAGATAACGATCAATGACGTCCTCATTGATCTGATCAACCGGCACTTCGTCCTCTACAATGCGGCGGATGGCCTGGATCAATTCAGCACGACCACCGTAATTGAAAGCGAGAGTGAGGACAATGCGGTCATTGGTTCGCGTCAGATCAATCGATTCTTTGATTGCTGCCTGAAGCTCAGGCTCGATACCCTCAAGGCTTCCAATATGTCGAAGTTGAGCACCGCGACTGTTCAGTTCCTCGGTTTCGCTGCTGATGGCCTCGGCGAGAATTCTTAGGATTCCCTCAACTTCATCTCGTGGGCGGCGCCAATTTTCAGTTGAGAATGCCCACAGCGTCAAGTAACGAATTCCAATTTCACCGGCCATGTTCAAAACTCGCCGGATATTCTCAGTTCCGGCTTCATGACCCGCGATCCGAGGTAAGCCCCTTTTGGTCGCCCAGCGACCGTTTCCATCCATGATGATCGCAACATGCCGAGGCACTCGACGCTCAAGAGGTTCGGCACCGTTCTCAGACGTCGAAGAGGAAGGAGACCCATTCTCAATTCGTTCGTGACGAGCAACCTCAGACTTCGAGGACTTCATCCTCTTTTTGCTTTCCTATCTTGTCAGCCTCGCTGATGAACCGATCAGTCAACTCCTGAATTTGCTGCTCGCCGCGCCGCTCATCATCTTCACCGATCTCCTTGTCTTTCATAAGATCCTTGATGTGAGATACGGCGTCGCGACGGATGTTGCGCAGGGCGACGCGATCCTCTTCAACCTTGGCTCGAACCACGCGGACGAGTGACTTTCGCCGCTCTTCCGTCAACGCAGGAATTGCAATCCGAACGAGTTGCCCATCATTTGTTGGGTTAAGACCGAGATCGGAACTGCGGATCGCTTTCTCAATGATGCCGAGCGATCCCCGATCCCACGGTTGCACGACCAGAAGTCGCGGCTCCGGGGCACTAATGCCGGCCAACTGATTGAGTGGAGTGGGGGTTCCGTAATACTCTACGTCGAGATGTTCAATCAATCCTGGCGCGGCGCGACCGGTACGAATACCGGAGAGTTCTCGTTTCAGCGCATCGATCGTCTTTTCCATACGATCTTCTGCGTCGAGGAGAATGTCTTCGATCATGGTTCACCCCTCCTCGTCGTCGCTCAACAGCCAGATTACGCCAGATCTCGTTCAACAAACGTCCAGGCCATTATGACACGAGCGTTCCAACGTCTTCACCGAGCGCGGCACTTTCGATGTTGCCAGGCTTCAGCAAGTCGAATACGACGATCGGTAGCTTGTTTTCCCGACAGAGTGCGAGTGCCGATTGATCCATCACCCGCAGATTCCGTTCAAGGGCTTCCTGGTGGGACACCGTCTTGAACAATGTCGCGTTCGGATTTCGCTTTGGGTCGTCGCTGTAGACACCGTCAACGTGATTCTTGCCCATCAGGATTACCTCAGCGCCAATTTCCAACGCTCGAAGTGCTGCGGCTGTGTCTGTCGTGAAATACGGATTTCCCGTACCTCCTGCCAGTATAACCACACGACCCTTCTCCATGTGACGGATCGCCCGTCGTCGAATATAGGGCTCCGCGACTTGGTGCATTTCGACCGCCGTCTGGACGCGCGTCTGAACCCCTTGGTGTTCGAGCGCATCCTGCAGCGCTAACGCATTGATGACCGTCGCCAGCATGCCCATATAGTCGGCGGTGGCGCGATCCATACCGCGTGAGCTCGCCGCGAGTCCACGCCAGATGTTGCCTCCACCTACAACGATGGCGACCTGAACACCTTCCGCCACAACGCGCGAAATTTCGTCCGCCAGGGCCGTGACCACCGCCGGATCGACACCATAGCCCATATTGCCCATGAGGGCTTCACCGGATAGCTTCAGCACGATTCGCGAATAGGGCGAACGGCGCTCACTGGAGGTTTTGTTGTCCTCGCTGGCCACAATCACCGTTCCTACGAACCTTGTGATGAATCCTCGTCCAACGCGCCAAGCTCGAACCGTACAAATCGCCGAATGACGATGTTCTCGCCGAGTTTGCCGATCTGCTCTTTCACGAGATCTTGGATGGTCCGCTTCGGGTCCTTGATAAACGGCTGCGACAGCAGTGCAACCTGCTCAACGAATTTACCGCGGTCGCCGATTTTCTGCTCGCCTGCCGCCAGCGCCTCTGCTGGAATATCATCCGCGGAGACATATCGTGGATTCAATGCAGCGACCTGCATCGCTATGTCCCGCACCAGTGAGCGGAAATCGTCGGTACGCGCGACAAAATCGGTCTCGCAATTCACCTCGACGAGTGTGCCAATGCGTCCGCCATTTTGTCCTGGTTGACCGCCGTGAACGTAGGACCACACCAGGCCCTCTGAAGCACTGCGATCCGACTTTTTCTCTGCTCGTTGCAGACCCTGCTGCTGCAGGATCTGAGTAGCCTTTGTGAAATCTCCGGCTGCGGACTCGAGCGCCCGTTTCGCGTCCATGATTCCGGCGCCAGTCTGCTCACGAAGTTCCTTCACCATTTGCGTGGTGATTTGCACGTTTCCTCCCTCAGTGTCTGAATTGAGAGATATGGTAAGGCCGGCGATCAAGCCGGCCCTGAACAATGAGTGTCAACACTTAGCGGCGAGTAGTTTTTCCAGCGGCCGAGCCCGACTCTTCATCTTCCTCGTCGTCTTCGCCTTCCTCCGAGAACTCATACTCGGAGCGGTCGCCATCCTCGTCGGTCCCAGGTTCGCCAGCCATTGTACTTTCGGCCTCTGTTCGGCCCTCGACAACGGCGTCCGCGATGCGTGAGGCAATCAACCTGACGGACCGGATCGCATCATCATTTGCCGGAATAACGTAGTCCACGAGATCCGGATCACAATTCGTGTCCACCATTGCGATTATCGGTATTCCCAGGCGTTGCGCTTCCGCGACCGCAATCGTCTCTCGCTTCGGGTCAACGATGAAGATGGCTGACGGCAACTGTGTCATATCTCTGAGACCGCCAACTGATTCCTGTAGCTTCTGCAGCTCACGCTGGGTCTTCACCTGCTCTTGCTTCGGGAGATTCTCGATTTCGCCGCTGTACACGCGACGCTCAAGTTCACGAAGATAGCGTAGCCGGGATCGAATGGTGACGAAGTTTGTCAGAGTGCCACCAAGCCATCGGCGATCGACATATGACATTCCAGATCGACCGGCTTCCGTTCGGACCGTTTCCTGCGCCTGCTTCTTGGTTCCGACAAAGATGATTCGACCACCATTGAGGCCGATGTCGCGGGCAAAGTCCTGAGCTTCCTTTAAAAGTCGAGCGGTCTGTTGCAGATCAATTACATGGATTCCGTGGCGATCCGAAAATATGTATGGGCGCATCTTTGGGTTCCAGCGCTTGGTCTGATGCCCAAAATGCACGCCTGCTTCGAGGAGCGCCTTCATTGTGACGCGCGTTGCTTCGTTCTCGGAGACCGTGACCAAAGACGTGTCCTTCCTGGTGTTTGCACGACCGTGCCGTTCATCCCAATCCAGGACCGCGCTACGCTCGGCACACCAGGATCAGTCCGGGCACGTGGAAATTTGGCGGCGATTGCTGCCACGCGTCAGTATAGCATAGCCCGCTTCTTAGTGGCTATTTGCCGTCAGGAGGAAGGTTGGAGATAATCTGCCACGATGTAACCGGTCTTCCCGTCGCTTGTCTTTACTGGCCACCAGGTATATCCATCAGCGTCGACGGAGTCACCAGTGATCGTAACAGCGGTTCCATCGGACAACGTGTCGACGACATTTCCGCCGGTTGTCGGCGCGTCTCGCATATTGACACCGGTTCCACCAGTATTGGCGACCGCGGCCGAAGCGCCCGAAGCGAGCGTGCCACCGGATGATGTGGCGGTGCTTGATGTCGCGGTACTAGCCGGGGTTGAGATCACTTGAGGGGTGCTCGAGATTGCCGTCACGGTGGGACTGCCCGTAATGATCGCAAGGCTCGTTGAAGCCGGGGTTAGAACTGGAGTGGGCGTGCCGCCGGACGATCCTCCAATGATGTGACTCAACCAGAACCAAGCCAGCCCCAGCAGGATAATTACCCCGAGCACCGGTGCTGCTATTCGAAGGTAGTCAGTCCAGTACCGTTCTTCGGGGTAATACGTAAACTGTCGATCGTTACCGCCCGGACGATTCGGATCGGTTGGCGACGGTGATTTTCGCCCAACGTCCTCCTCTTCGTCAAAATCATCGAGGCTTCTTCGGGGGCCAGACGGTGGGAACTGGTTCATTTCACCTCCTCGGTCGTCGATCGTCCGACTCGTGGTGGCCCGGGGACCAGGAATATCACTCATCGTTAAGGGCGATGGTTCATCAGGCTGGCTAGCTGGGGCGCGATGAATAGATTGCTCTTCGGTCATCTGCGCGGATCGAGATGTGACGCCAGCAGAGGGACCCTCTATTGGCTCCCAATAATTTCCCATCCCGCGGTCACAGTCAAGATCATCCTCGCCGACGAGGTGGCTTTGTTGCGGCGAGTACAGAAGCGGATTCCGACACCATCCTTTTCGCCAGATGGGCGCCGGCTCATAGTGCTTGCACGTACTACACTTACGGACAGTCACGCAGTTCCCTCTCTGCCGCGTTCTGATCAATGGGGGGAGGGGCTTAGACCATCACAACGCACAGCAGGCACAGGACCGAGACCAGTCCATTGCCGGAACCCGCGACTCATTTTGCCCCAGCCGTCGACGCCATTATAGCACGCACTCGGGCCGGTCTGGCTACGAAATTGAGCGCTAATTTGAACGAATTAGGTTACTCGTCCGACTCCTTGCGCGACCTGCTTGCGGAAACCGCGTCGTCCTCGTCAGACCCGAATCTGCGCAACACGACTTGCGCATTGTCACTCGGTTCGGGAGGCGTCGATCCGGACGACCCAAGCATCGAAGTGCTCTCCATACGAAGCTCGCCTTCAAGGATCGCACCTTCATTGATCACGAGGCTCTCCGTCACGACCGTTGCGAAAACTCGACCTGTCGGCATCAACTGAAGCTTGCCTCGGCATGTGACAGTCCCACGCAGTTGACCAGCTACGGCGATGCTCGATGCCTCCACGGTGGCATCGATGTCGGCGCCTTCCGCGACATAGAGCAGTCCCTGACACTTCACATTGCCCCGAAGAACACCTTCGATGCGTAGATCGCGATCGGTCGTGAAGGTGCCCTCCACGTTCGAATGGCGATCCACAAGGCTATACGCTTCGGTCGCCTGACCCGAGCTTTCGCCGTAGGTGGCGCTTGGACCCGTCGGTCTATACGACATCTGCGTCCCTCCACATTGCTGTCAGAACAGCCTATCGCGAGGATCGGCGCCCTTTCGGGGTCCCCGCGTCTGTCGAATATGTCGGAGTTGGAGAAGAACCTGCCTCCATTTTGAGTTGCCCAGAGAGTTGCGCACCTTCATGTACGACTAGTCGCGGAGCCTTGACGTCACCCGAAACGTGCCCCTGGGCGAGTAGCTCAATGCGCCCGCGCGCTTCTACCTTGCCCCGGACAGTACCGGCGACGACAACGTTGTCGGCAAAGATCTGGGCGTCGACTTCAGCACCCTCGGCAACGAACACGTCGCTTGCCGCATGAAGTTCTCCTTCTGCTCGTCCGTGAACGTTGATGGAGCCCTCCGTGCGCAACACGCCGTTCCAGTTGGAGTTGGCAGATATGACACTCGTTGCCGCATCGGCTGATGTTTGCCATGTCGCACGATAGGCCGGTTGGGCTTGGGGAATCGCCTGTGTATCAGGTTGGTCTTCAGCAGCAGAACGAACGGGCGCGAACTCCTCATTACGGGGAGCCGGCGTGGCAGTCGAAAACTGCGACGTGTCCTGCGGCTCATTGTAGCGAAACTCGTCGGTTCCGAGATCATCGTCAGACTGCGCTTGCTTTCGTAAGCTCGTCACCTGTCGCTGGAACGACTCGCTCCGGCTGTCTTTGCGGAAGATCATGAGCATTCCTCCTGCTCGGGTCTCTTCGACTGAAGACTTGCTCGCGAGTTGGTAGCTACCTCCGCCATTGTCGGCTTCCGTCTGGCGGCTAGGTGAGAAAATTCCAGCGCGCCATTCGGCAAGTAGCGACGGACGCCATTTCCACGTGCGTTCGAGCCAGTTCGAGAGACTTCCGGTTCGCCATACACTATTGCCAAATGAGCTTATCGCTCCACGCCAGAACGCTGGAATTGGCTTGGCACTCATCGTGTACTCGCTCCTAGCGATTCTACTATGGTCTGTCTAACAGCGCATCAGGCCCGAGAATCCTTTTGGATTTCCTTACTAAGATCGGCCCCAATAGTGTAAGTATATAGTGTACGTACACAAATGTCTAGCGGCGTGCCCGTGAGGCAGCGAGCGTGAACTGAAGCACTTGTCTCGACTCAGATCCTTGGGAGCTCGCACATAACACGGTAGACTTTGAGCCATGGAAGAACGGAACGGTCTCTATGCCTACGTTGGAATTCTCGTGGGCTTCAAATTATGGACTCTCGTGCTCATTCTGTGGCTGACGTCCTCCTGGGACACGGTCGTGTTTCTCCTCGCCGGGCACGTGCTTTGGATTGGGGCGGGACTCATGGCCGCAGCCGGACCGGCCGCTTTCTGGATGCGACTGGTACGAGTTCGAGGTAAGCGTCAACAGCTGCAACATGCGGAGTGGCATGTCGAAGAACCACGAGATGATGCTCGGGTTGAGAGTACGTCTGAAGACTGAACTGCCGAGATCCTCGACACACCGCTTTACCATCGCAATACAGATCACATCGAAGAACGCAGACGGCACATTGACGAAGTGCTGAAGCGACGGCTTCAGTCTCTTCGCAACGACTCGGGGCTCAGTCGATCAAACGGCAGATATTTGCCGTGCCTCGGCGGGGTGAATTGTTTGGAATGGGTACGCCCGGCAGGATTCGAACCTGCGGCCTTTTACTCCGGAGGCAAACGCTCTATCCACTGAGCTACGGGCGCATACATAGACCTGCATCACTATATCATCAGACGGAACACGGACACAATTCCGAATCGATTGCACTGGGGATTAGTCTGATGGGGAACGATCTCCCACCTTCCGGGCATCGCTCTCGACCAACTGGGCGATTTCGTTTCCGAGGCGAACACTGTAATTCGTGCCCCGGTCTTCCGGGTAGATTTGTGACGTGTTTGCCAGATAGAGGCCAGATAGCGGCGTCCTCAAACTGGGGATGCGATCCGAATAGTGCAACGTGATGATTGGTTGGGCGGCACGTTCCCGAAATACCCAATAGTTCTCTATCCACTTGCGATCAAATTCTGGATTGATGCGCTGCAAATACGGGACGTACTCCTCAAACAACTGATCGTCAGGCATGGTCAGGTAAGGGTGATCCTGGTCAACGTATTTTCCGGCGTAGATAAAATGCCAGCCCTGGTAGTGCTCCGGGCTGATCAAGTTGGTGTGTTCAATAACGCCAGTGAAGGGAACTGTGGGATCACCGATATTCAGCCAGTAGATGTCGGATAACGGCCGTCGAGACTGGAGCACCATCGTGATCGCGCCCTGATATATCGCACCAGTAAGCTTTCGCTTGTAGTCGTCAGGAAGGTCCGGAACCAACCGGAGCAAGATCGGCGATGGTACCGTCGCCACAATCACATCTCGTTCAACCGACTGTCCTTCAGTCGTCGTCACGATCCAGGTGTTTCCACTTTTCTCAAGTGATTTGGTTCCCACTCCAGCCTTGATCACACCGCCCCGCTCGATAATCGCATCTCCGAGACGATCGATCAGAACGTTGAAGCTGCCCAGAATATAACCCAGGTGTTCCTTCTCAAGTGGAGATCGACGAGACTGCGTCCGGAGGAAGATCTTATTCCAAAACCAAACCATGGCGACTTCGTCATAACGCTTTCCGAACTTCGCACGAAGCTGGGCTCCCCACACACGGTCGAACGCACGATCGCCAACGGCGCGGCGGAGCCAACTTGCCGTCGTGACTCGCTCGAATCGCTTCCATGACTTCGTCTTCTGCAGGTAAAGCGTGACAATCCCGATGCGCAGCCGATCGATCAGCGGCACGAAATCGAGTTTGAGCAAGTCGGTTGCGCTAGACAACGGATAGATTCGACCGTCTTGAAAGAACCCCACATTGGAAGTCGGCCAAATGAGATTTTCCGCGATGCCGAGCTCATTCATTAGCTCAATGATCGCGTGATCGCTGGTGAACAGGTGATGGTAGAAGTACTCAAGTGCGGTATCAAGTACTGAAAAGGCGGCGGCTTGACCCCCAAGTCGGGGAGCTTGTTCCCACAAGATCACATCGTGGCCAGCAGACGCGAAGCGATAAGCGGCGGTCAGGCCCGCGATCCCGCCGCCGATGACTCCAATTCGCATTCGCTCAGTCATGCCCGCTCCCGCAACCGAGTACCGGCTTACGTTGTCGCCTGTCGCTGGAGACCGCCGCGTAGCCGTGCGAAGAAGCGGTGAACCTCCCGATTTTCCCAAACGACCAACACCTGGCTGGCGTTGAAGATCGACGAATAGGTTCCACTGACGATGCCGACGAGCAACGCGAACACAAACCAGTGAGTCGACTCGCCACCGAAGAGGTAGAGCGCCACCAGCGTGAAGACGACCGTCAGCGAAGTGTTCAGCGAACGTACCAGTGTTTGCACGACGCTGTAATTGACCACTTCCTCGAACGTCCGTCCGGCACGTCGGTTCAAGTTTTCGCGAATTCGGTCGAACACGACAATCGTGTCATGTACCGAGAATCCGATGACTGTCAGCAATGCGGTAACAAAGAGCGAGTCAACTTCAACACCCGACACCCAGCCAAGAATCGAAAACACGCCGACAACCACGGCGACGTCATGGAGCATCGCGATGATCGCTGCGATACCGTAGAGGAATGGATTCTGCGTGTTGCGGAAGGCGTACGCGATGTAAGCAAGGACCCCAACTGACGCCAGAAACACGGCGACAATGGCGCGATTACGGATCGCGACACCAAGCGAAGGTCCAACTGCTTGGAACTGCAACTCTTTGACGCTGCCAAACTGATTGTCGAGAGCGTTGGTGATGTCCGCCTTCGTTTTGGACCCCTCCTTGAGCTCCTTCATGCGAACGATAATGCCGTTGTTCGCTGAGGTCTGCACGAGGGCATCACCGTAGCCAAATTTGCTCAGGACAGCAGAAACTTCTGCAGGTTGAACGGGTCGACTCATCTGGAGCTCCCAGATGGTGCCACCGGTAAAATCAATACCGAGTTTCAAACCGCTGGTGACCAGCGAGAAGAGCCCAGGCAATATCACCAATAACGACAGACCAAACCACCAGTAGCGCTTGCCAACGATATTGAGTTTCACGCACACATCCCTTGAATACGAACAGCATCACGATTAGCACGGAACAGATTCACTCAGTCTCCCACCGCACGTCCGGCCGAGCGCACCGCTGTCGATTCGATCCCAAACCACCACTGGTTATGAATCCAGCGTTGAGATAACAGCAGTCTTAAGAAAGTGCGTGTTACGACGATCGCGGTAAACATGCTGACCGAAACACCGATGAACAGCGTCAAGGCGAATCCTTGGATGATGCTGGCACCAGTATAGCGGCCGAACCAGAATAGGATTAGCGCGGTGATCATAGTCGAGATGTTCGAGTCTCTAATCGATGGCCAGGCATGATCGAATCCCGCGTCAACTGCACGAGCCACAGGATGCCCAAGGCGCAATTCTTCTTTGAGCCTCGCAAAGATGAGCACATTAGCGTCAACGGCCATACCAATGGACAGAATGAACCCCGCGATCCCAGCAAGCGTCAGCGTCACAGGTATCAGTTCAAAAAGGGCGAACACCACCAAGGTGTAGATCACGAGTGCGATAACTGAGAGAAAGCCCGGGAGCCGATAGAAGAGGATCATGAACAGAGCCACGATCGTCAAACCGGAGAGGCCAGCAATCAGACTCTTGTGAATTGAGTCCTGACCAAGCGTCGGCCCGACTACCTGACTCTGAACGACTTCCAGTGGAACCGCAAGTGCGCCAGACTTGAGCTGAAGGGCCAAGTCTCTCACCTCAGACGCCGACATTCCGCTGATTTGCCCGGTGTCAGAGATTGCGCCCTGGATCGTTGCGCTGCTGATGACCTTTTTGTCGACCACAATCGACATTGGCTGGCCAATATGCGAACTCGTGAATTGATAGAATTTTTGGGCCGCCGAAGACTTGAGGGTGAACCCAACCACCAACGATCCAACCTGGTCTGTCGTTGGGTATGCATCTTTGAGATCAGCACCAGTGATAATCGTCTGATAGACGGGACCAGTCGGTGTTGCGGTGGTCCCGGCAGCTGGCGTCGCGGCTGGAGTCGCCTCACTACCGGCCGCTGGTGATGCCCCCGGCGTGCCGCTCACGCCCGGGGTACCGGACGGACTTCCGTTCACGTCCTGGGGACCACCGAGGCTTGTTGTCACGGTTGTGCCCGGTGTGAGGAAGTTCCCATTCGGATTGATAATCTCTAGCAGTGCAGTTTGCTGCAACACGCGGACCGCGTTTTCGGGATTATTTACTCCTGGAAGTTCGATAACGATTTGGTTACTCCCACGTGTCTGGATCAAGGGTTCGCTAACCCCAAGTCCGTTGACGCGGCGCTTAATCGTGTCCATCGTTCCGAGTAGCTCATCGTGGCTCACAGACTGCCCGGCAGGAGGATTTGCCTGCAACACAACCTGCAGACCCCCCTGAAGGTCAAGACCCTTGTGAATGAAGATATGATCTTTCCAGTTGAAAGGGTCAATCGTGCGACCTGGAATCACCACCCACGCCGAGCCAATTGTCAGCAGGACGATGAAGCCAAGCGTGATCCAGGGTGTCCAACGGAATCTGCGCAATGTGGGAACTCCTCAAGGCTGTCCCGCTCCAGCGAACCGGAGGGACAGCACCGATCGCAATCTTAGTTCCGCCACGAGGCGACGAACAAAAGGGGATTATAGTCTCCCGACTCCGACGCGTCAAAAGGAGGTCGGCCCGTTTAGCCTGGTGTCAGGCAATTCGATACAGCCCTCGACGTTGAATGAGGTTCTCCACCCGTTCTGGGACGTGGTAAGTAATCGGTTCACCATCACGAACTCGACGACGAATCTCGCGGGATGAGATCTGGATCAGGGGTACCGGGACGAGGATTATCCGGTTATCGGCGGCCGGCACAGCCTTGATGATCGCCTCGAGATCAACATCTACGCCCGGTCGAAGTGCCACGCCAAGGCGTGCGTTCTGCACGATTCTTTCCGGCTCGTGCCAGGTGGGCAAATCTCTCAGCGAGTCCTGCCCCATCAGGAATAGGGTCTCGGCGTGAGGATGCTGCTTCGCCAGGATCGCAAGACTGTCTGATGTAAATGACAAACCTGGACGATCCAAATCAACTGTCGAGATCGAAAAATGTGGGTTTCCCTTCAACGCCGCGCGGAGCATGTCCATGCGATCTTCATTGGGACTAACCTTCTGACCAGTCTTGTGGGGCGGTTGATTCGAGGGAAGAAAAAGGACGCGGTCGAGATTGAGCTTGAATTTAAGCTCCTCGGCAATGAGGAGGTGTCCAAGGTGAATCGGATCAAATGTTCCTCCGAATATTCCTAAGCGCTCTCGTTCGCTCAGTTGCGCACCTCTCTCGTGAACTCGAGTACACTCCGTCCCCATTCGCACGGGTGACGGTATGGTAACACCGGAATGGGCTTCCGTTCTGAATTGTGGCGGCAATGACGTCCAACTTCGGCAAGCGGTATTATTGGAACCACATGAAAGCGAACAGGAAACGAGTCGAAACTGGGTACTTCCACGTGACTCGCCCGTTTTGCGTCGAGGTGATGTCGTCGGGTGTCGTTGTCGACCGAGGGGAGCCCTAGTGGAACGCTGGGAGCCACCAACTTCGCCTAGTCCGACTACGCCGTCCAGGACGCGGCCATCGCTCAGCTTTGTCAGAGGTCAGGACGCGGTTCCCGAGACCGTCGAAATTATCATCCCCCGCTTGGGAATCGCCTTTGTTCTTCTGCTGGCGTCATCGGGCAAGGTACCGGCGATCTGGCTGTCGGCAACCGGACCACTCCTGGTGCTCATATTGCTTGGGCTTGGAACACTTCAGTCCAATTGGGGCGGCACGCTGAGCCGTGCCTCCTGGCTGCTGGACGGCCTCGTGCTCGGAATCCTAACTCCGATTCTCGTCGTTAACGCGTTCGCTGCCACAGGAAGTGGCAGTCTGAAGATCGCCGAGTCCTCGGTCTATCTACAGACAATCGTTGCTGCGACCGTCGTCGTGATTGGGCTCATTCTCTTCGGATCACGGCTTCGCGGCCGTCACGCTCTTTCGTGGGGCATATTGTTCCTGCCCGCGGCACTTACCGCGATTGCTCTCATGTCGGCCTACGCGGATTTCAAGACGACCTCGATCGTGCTGGCGCTCTCAATCGCATGGTTTGTTTCGGTCGTTGTTACCTCGGTGGTGCAGATTATCGCAGGAGGATTCGCGATCGTCTTTCCGGCGATTAGCTACGCAACGTATATCTTTGTCGCCGCACTGCTCACCGGTTGCGGCCTTTCGTTCGGCGGTCGTCCGGCGCCAATTTCGCTCGTTCACCCGGTGTTTATCGTGGTGCTCGGCTTCTCGCTGCTAGCCCCGGTGGTGCCGAGTCCGGAACGGTTCTTTGGCGATTCGCTCCCACGTCGACGATCTAGTCGTCGTCCGGCTCGTCGCCGAGAGAAAATCAGTAATCGTCCCCAACGAGGTTCGAGATCGATCGATGACTCGGTCGACCTCGACGATCTCGAAGAATTCAAAACCTGATCGGCAGGCTGACGACTATTCCTCAGGCTCTTCCGCGCCGTTCTGTATTGGTGAATTCGTTTCGATCTCCTCGGACTCACTTTCAGTCGCAACAATGTCTTGTTCTTCTTCGGCCGATATCGGAGTGATCGACGCGACATGATCTCCGCTCGCCAATCGCATGACACTGACGCCCTGAGTGGCACGCCCGATCCGCGAGATCTGACTTGCCGGGACGTGAATCACCATGCCTTTGCCCGTGACCAGCATGACGCTGTCGGTTTCCTCAACGACACGAGCGGCAGCAAGACGTCCATTGCGTTTTGAGAGTCTCATTGCGGACACGCCACTGCCACCGCGATGTTGCACCCGAAATTCTTCCAGCGCAGTCCGCTTGCCAAAGCCGTTTTCTGAGATAACCAGCAGATCGGCGTCCGGCTGAACTACTTCGGCGGCGATGACTTGCTCGCCATCATTCATGCGGATGCCGATAACTCCAGCCGCAGTGCGCCCCATCGGACGCGCATCGTTCTCATGGAAACGAATTGCCCGACCTGCACTCGAGACGAGTATGAGATTGTCATCGCCGCTGGTCATTCGTACCCAGGCAAGCGAGTCACCCTCGTCGAGCCCAATCGCAATGAGACCTGACGAACGAACGGACGAGAACTGTTCGAGGGTCGTCCGCTTAATGCGTCCGTTGCAGGTGCACATAAAGAGATAGGCCGCGGCATCAAAATCGCTGACCGGCAATAACGTCGTTATGGTCTCATCCGGATGGAGCCCCACCAGGTTGATTACCGGAAGGCCCTTGCTCGTCCGGCTCGATTCCGGGATATCGTAGACCTTCAGTTGATAAACGCGCCCCTGGTCGGTGAAAAAGAGAAGGCTGTCGTGCGTATTCGCCGAGACGATGTGCTGAACGCCGTCTTCTTCACGCAGCGTGACTCCGGTAACACCTTTGCCACCGCGGTGCTGGACACGATACGTCTCGTGCAGCAACCGTTTGATATAGCCGCGATTCGTTATCGTTACCAAGACGTCTTCTTCAGGGATCAAATCCTCGTCGGTGATATCGCCCGAAATGTCCTGAATCTGCGTTCGTCGCTCGTCGCCGAATCGGTCTCGCAAATCGATCAACTCGTCATGGATCACGCTCAAGATTTTGGCCGGATCGGACAAGAGTTCTTCAAGAGCCGCAATGTCTTTCAGCAGATCCCGATACTCGTCCTCGATTCGACGCCGTTCGAGTGCGGCAAGTCGTCGAAGCTGCATCTCGAGAATCGCGTCTGCTTGCGGCTCGGTGAGCCCAAATTGCGAGATGAGCTGCTGCCGGGCCTGGTCCGCCGTTCGGGAAGCACGAATAGTTCGAATCACCTCGTCCAGGTGATCCAACGCGATCTTGAGACCTTCCACGAGGTGGGCACGTCGTCGCGCGCGGCTCAGCTCATATTCGGCGCGCCGTCGCACGACGTCCTGGCGATGATCCAAATAGAGTTGCAGCACGCGCCTTAACGTCAACACGCGCGGCTGAGTTCCGCCCTCGACCAACGCAAGCGTATTTACCCCGAAGGACTGCTGCAACGCGGTGTGCTTGTACAGTGCATTGAGCACCTTGCCAGGCTGAGCGTCCCGCTTGAGCTCAATGACGATGCGCATGCCGGTGCGGTCGGACTCGTCGCGGAGATCGTGAATGCCATCTAATCGCCCCATTTTGACATAATCAGCGATCCGCTCGACCAGAGTAGATTTGTTGACCTGATAGGGCAACTCGGTAACGATAATGTGGAAACGATTGGCCCGGGTGCTCTCTTCGATCATTGCTCGCGCACGTACAACCACGCGTCCTTTGCCGGTCGCAAACGCAGCGCGGATCCCTTCGCGGCCGAGGATGATTCCTCCGGTCGGGAAGTCAGGACCCTGGACAATTTCGGCGAGGTCTTCGATTGTGGCATCGGGATTGTCAATGAGAAAGATGAGGCCGTTGCAAACTTCGGTGAGATTGTGTGGTGGGATGTTGGTCGCCATGCCCACGGCGATACCCGAAGCACCATTAATCAGCAGATTTGGGAGCTTAGCGGGCAGTACCGACGGCTCAAATGCCTCACCATCGTAGTTTGGTCTGAAATCGACAGTCCGCCTGTCGATGTCTCGCAGCATCTCCTCAGATATCGCCGCGAGTTTGGCCTCCGTGTATCGCATGGCCGCCGGCGCGTCTCCGTCGACGGATCCATAATTCCCCTGACCGTCAACGAGTGGATAACGCAACGAAAATGGTTGCACCATGCGTGCGAGTGCATCGTAAACGGCGGTGTCGCTATGTGGATGATATGACTTGAGAACTTCACCGACGATGCCGGCACTCTTGCGGTATCGGGTGTTGGGGCGCAGCCCCATTTCGTGCATGGCATAGAGAATTCGTCGTTGAACTGGTTTCAGCCCGTCACGAACATCAGGTAGCGCACGCTGAACGATCACGCTCATTGCGTAATCGAGATACGAGCGACGCATCTCCGAGTCGATATCGATTGGCCGGACTGAGCCGATGTCCACGGATCTGGGCCTCCAGACGAGCTAATTTCAAGCCGTTATCCGACGAATTTTACCATTTTTCGGGGTGCGCCGGCTGAGAGAGATGGCGGCCCGGTGCGTAATTGAACACGAAAATATTGCGCAACTTAGGGATCATCGCAGCCGGCAGATGACATCCGAAATATTCACACCTCAGAGTGGTGAATCGGACTTAGGGCGTCATCAACGTCGATGTGCAGACGGACTTTGTTTGCGACAGTCTGGCCCTCTTGAAAGTCTGAAATGCGCCCTAGATCCAGAGGATAAGGCAGGCTTGCTTCTGCTGAGAATCGGTGGACTGGGGTCACGCCACGAAGAGCTTGCGATCCACAGCCGCGTGTCGAAGGTCGGGTCTGAAATCTGGATGAGCGACGCTGATCAAGAGTTCAGCACGCTCGCGTAGATTGCGGCCTCGAAGATTCACCGCTCCGTATTCGGTAACGATGATATGGACGTGACCGCGCGTCGTCACGACACCGGCCCCCGGTTTGAGGATGGGCACGATGCGTGACATTCCGCCGTTCTGGGCTGTAGATGGAAGCGCGATGATCGCCTTCCCGCCGCGTGCTCGGACGGCGCCCTGAACGAAGTCCATTTGGCCGCCGATGCCGCTGAAGATGCGCTCGCCTATGGAGTCAGCGCAGACCTGACCGGTCAGGTCTATTTCGATGGCGGAATTGATGGCCACCATCGAATTCTGCAATCGAATCTCGGCTGGGTCATTCACGATGTTTGAGGGATGGAACTCGACGAAGGGGTTGTCGTTGACGAAGTCGAACAGTCGCTGGCTTCCGCTTGCAAACGAGGTCACAATTCGGCCCTGAAAGCGCGTTTTGAGCCGGTTGGTCACGACACCTGCCTCTACCAGGTCGATCAGTTCGTCGGTAAACATCTCAGTATGAACACCCAAATCTGTGTGATTTCTAAGAGCGTCGAGCACCGCAGCGGGAATCGATCCGATCCCTACTTGAAGCGTCGCGCCATTTGGGATGATTGACGCGACATTTTCGCCGATCCGCTTCTCTGTCGGGGAGATTATTGATGGATCGTGAACTGGCAAAGGGCGATCCACTTCAACCGCGGCCGTGATCCGACTTACGTGGATAGCGGAGTTTCCCATTGTTCTTGGGACACGCGGATTGAGCTCGGCGACGACGACGCGAGCACAGTCGACGGCGGCACGGGCACACGCGATCGATGTACCGAGACGGCAATATCCATGACGATCGGGCGGAGAAAGCTGGACAAATGCGACATCGACATTAAGTGGTCCGTCCGCGATTAGAGATGGGATCTCGGAGAGGAACACGGGCGTGTAGTCCGCGGATCCTGCGTTCACCGCAGTCCGCGCGTTGGCGCCAACGAAGAGAGCGTTGAGTCTCAAATGTCCAGAGTATTTCGAATCAACGTACGGAGCTGAAACCTCTGTGTGAAGATGCATGATCTCGACATTCTCGAGCTCGTCGGCACGAGCGGTGAGTGCGTCGATCAGGCTGACGGGAGCCATCGCAGCCTCGTGAATGTATACACGGTCACCTGATTTGACTAGCTGGACGGCCGCCTGCGCATCAACGAGGTTCATGTGTTCTCCCGATTCGTGTTTGTGGTCATGCCGAGCGTACGAGTGCCGTTCGTACAGATTACAGCATGATTGCTCCGTTGCTGCCAGCACATATCGACTTCAGGCTGCAGTGCCACTGAGCGTGTATCATCCGGTGTCCGGCAACTGAGATAACATTCGATGCGATCGATAAGGATTTCATTGGCAGGCTCAAAGCGCTCACTGGTCTTTCAGAACGACCACTCGATTCTCCTGATGATGCAGTCAGCGGCCTTCGAGGAGGTTCGCGATCGCGTGCGGCCGTTTGCCGAATTGCAGCAAGCTGCTGGACCCTACCATGTTTACCGCTTGACCGATGTCTCGCTCTGGTCAGCAGCCGCGGTAGGAATCACTGCGGACGATGTCATGAGATGCCTCAACGATTTTGGTCAGAACGCACCACCTATCTCGCTTACTGCATACGTTCAGCAGGTGATGGAGCGCTATGGGGTGATGCGGTTGACAGGAAGTGGCGAAGAACTGCGACTGGAGTCTAGCGACCGTGCGCTTCTGTCCACAATAGGCATAGAACTCGGCCTGACACGGCGCAAGGATTCCCTGATCGTACCGGCGCTTCAGCGTGGCTGGGTGAAGGCGCAGTTGGCACGCAGGGGGTATCCAACAATCGATGAAGCTTTCCGGTCGGTGTCACCTGCGTTCACGTTTGAGCTTAAGCCCGAGATTGAGCTTCGTACATATCAGTCCGCTGCCGTTGCACGGTTCATCCAACATCGGTCAGCCGGAGGCGTAGTGCTGCTCCCGTGCGGCGCGGGGAAGACAGTAATCGGAGTGGCCGCAGCGGCGAAGCTGAACGCCCGGACACTGGTGATTACTCCGAGCCGCACAATTGGGGATCAATGGTATGAGCACTTTCTTTCGATGACATCGGCGAGCGCGGACTCGGTTGCTATGTACCGTCGCGGCACCGTGCCGCGTCCGATATCGATCGCAACGTATCAGGCTCTTACAACGCGTGGTTCAGCCGGCGCATCTGGATTGGCCGACATCCTCGATCATCCTTGGGGTCTGATCATTTACGACGAGGTACATAGCCTACCTGCTGACGTCTTTCGTCAGAGTGCGACCGTTCAATCAGTGCGACGACTCGGACTGACAGCGACGTTGATTCGGGAGGATGGTCGGGAGCGCGAGGTTTTTTCGCTCGTTGGTCCGACGATTTACTCGGCGCCCTGGCGAGAGATCGAACGGCACGGATGGATTGCGCCAGTCGATTGCATCGAGATTCGAATCAACATCTCGCCACGAAGAAAATTGACCGAAGATCGTCTTCTGGCCGCCAAGTTGAGCGTTACCAGGCGAATTCTGAGGAAGCATCAGGGAGAATCCACACTCGTTGTGGCAAATCGGCTGAAAGAGGTGGCGGCCGTGTCTCGAGCAATTGATGCTCCGGTTGTCACCGGGCAGACGCCGTTGTCAACGCGGGCGGCACTATACGATGAATTTCGGTCTGGCCGGATATCGACGCTGGCGCTTTCGCGGGTGGCGAACGTTGGAGTCGACCTTCCTGATGCCTCGGTTTTGGTTCAGGTCTCAGGTGCGTTCGGATCGCGTCAAGAGGAAGCTCAGAGAGTCGGAAGGGTGCTGCGACCCAAGCCTGGCAATCGTCGCGCGATCTTCTACACGTTGGTCATTGCGGGAACCCGCGAAGTCGAGTTCGCGGCACGTCGTCAGCGCTTCCTTGTCGATCAGGGCTATCGCTATCGAGTCGTCGACGTCGATTTGGACCGTTCGTGACTCGATTCGGCCGCGTCATGCTGGGTGGCTTCACTCTGATCTGGTATCGAGGTTGGAACTGAACCGAGCCCCTCACCACGCTGCTGAATCGTTGTCGGTGCAGCGCCCCAGACCCGCTGTAGAACAGCCCATTGGGTCGGATCGTGAGCGATCATCTTCTCTAACGCGTGAGCGACGATTTGCACGTTTTTCCGGAGATCTTCTTCGCGATCGCGTGATCGCACGAGTTCAAGCGGCGGGTGAATATAGACCACCGAGCGAAGGTCGGACGTTCGTATCGTGTATGCCGGTATGAGCGCGGCGCCTGTCCGCATCGCCAAAAGCGCTGGGCCTGCCGGGAGCGACGCAGGTTCGCCGAAGAAATCAACTTCGATTCCCTGGCGTGAAACATCACGATCACCGGCAACGAGCAGCATGCCGTTCGACCGCAACAAGCGAAGAATTGGCGGAATCGCCTCCCGACCCGGGGGCAATATATCAACGCCGGCGGTACTTCGAAGTCTCACCATATAGTTGAACAATCCAGGAGGCTGGACGCGTTCCGCGATGATCGCTGAGCGAATGCCGATCGATGCGGGGTATTTCCCTACAACGCTGAAGTTGCCGAGATGCGCCGACACGATGACCGCACCTTTTCCGTCCGCGATGGCTCGGTCGAGGTGCTCTCGGCCCTTGACCTCAAGAATCTCGTCAAAGACGTCACGGTCAACCGATCTCAGACGGAGCATATCGAAATAGTTGTCATTGACGTTTACGAAGACCTTGATCGAGTCAAATTGATAGCGGAGCCATGATCGATTTGGTTGCACGTGCCGTAGGTTCTCGATGACCTGTTTACGAGTCGGGATCTTGATCAGGTAGAAAATGACCGCTATAACGCGACAAACACCGTATCCAAACCAGGCCGGGAAGATGGGCGTAAGGAAGGATCCGACCCGTAAGGCTCTCAACGTCCACATTCAGTCGTACCAATCACCTACTGTCTGAACTCCGGAAGTGTTTCCTCTGCAGGTCGGTCCCATAAGGACCGTTCACAGCACCATTGCAGCACAAATTCGCGAATCGTCTTCTCGGCCAATGGCGTTGCTGTTAGCCAATCAGGGCCTTTCCCGATTTCGCCGCTCGTGACTTCGGCTAGCGAGGTGAGTCTCATCAAAATCGTGTTGCGTCCTGGTCGGTAAACCGCAGAAGCAAAGTACCACGCTGCGGGAGAAATGGCGTCAGTAGCTGGAGTGTGAAGGTGAGCCGGCGCACGGAAGAACTCCGTAGCTTCGGTTCTGGAGGAGTCTGGGGCATCGACAAGCGTGATGTCAAAAGTCATTGGATCTGGAATCAATCCGGAGACTCGCAATGCCCTGGACAGCAGTTGCCATGCTCCGACCCTGACTGACACGATCTGCACCGAATCTCGCGAATCCATGATGAGAGAATAGACTGCCCGGAACGCAGATAATTCGTGTACTGAATTCGTCATCGGTCAAGTCTCCAAGTCGACGAGTAGCCGCATCCATTTGATCGCGCTCGCGCTGCAGGCCGGAAACGTGACTCCGAACAACAGCTGACGTCGATGGCTCGTGCAAAACGTATGAGAGATTAGATGCTACAGCAGACTGAGTTATCGTCGGCATTTCGTCTCTAACTTGCCGTCAACTTGAAGTCGGTCGATCGTTCACGGTCGACGGGCGTACTCGGGAAAAACGGAAGGCGGCTGGACCAAGCCCAGCCGCCATTGTCGCCACAAGGTGGTGCGTCAGGCTAGTCGTCCGTGGGCACCTCAACGGTTGTTCGCTGTGCCGCCGTCTCCCGAATGAAGTGTTCCACCATCTCGCGTGCCTCGTCGTCATGATACTGGATTGGAGGAGACTTCATAAAGTAGGCGGATGGCGCTAGGAGAGCACCGCCGATATTGTTGTCGATCGCTAGTTTCGCGCAACGCAAGAGCATCGATTACAACGCCCGCCGAGTTCGGAGAATCCCAGACCTCGAGCTTCATCTCGACGTTCAGCGGCACATCGCCGAACGTTGTGCCTTCAAGACGAATGTGTGCCCATTTTCGATCCTTAAGCCACGGCACGTAGTCACTCGGCCCAACATGCACGTTGCCGGCTTCGATGGGGTAATCGATCTGGCTTGTAACCGCGTTCGTCTTGGAGATCTTCTTTGACTCGAGGCGCTCACGCTCCAGCATATTGAGGAAGTCGGTATTGCCGCCGAAGTTGAGCTGATACGTGCGATCGATGCGAACGCCTCTATCGGCAAACAGACGCGTGAGCATGCGGTGCGTGATAGTTGCTCCCACCTGGCTTTTGATATCGTCGCCGATAATCGGCAGACCACGATCGCGGAAGCGCTTCTGCCAATATTCTTCGCGGGCGATAAAGACCGGAATGCAGTTAACAAATGCGCAACCCGCGTCGAGAACCTGCTCGACGTACCATTTGGTTGCCATTTCGCTTCCGACAGGCAGGTAATTGATGACGACGTCTGTCTTGGTATCACGCAAAATGCCGACGATGTCTGCGGTCGGACCGGGCGCCTTGGTAATGATCTCCGACAAATACTTGCCGAGACCATCGTGAGTCATCCCTCGATGAACGGGAATACCCAGATTTGGCACGTCGGCAAAGCGATAGGTGTTGTTGGGTTCAGCGTATATCGCCTCGGAAAGATCCTTGCCGACTTTGTTGATATCGACATCAAAAGCCGCGCTGAATTCGATGTCTCCAATGTGATAGCCGCCCAGATCAACGTGCATAAGTCCTGGAACGAATTCGCCAGGGTCAGCGTTCTTGTAGTACTCCACTCCCTGAACGAGAGATGACGCACAGTTGCCAACACCGATGATCGCTACACGGATTTTCTTGTCGCTCACCTTGTTTAGGTCCTCCACTACTCGCCGCCGATATCCACGCTCATTCTTATTGCTTCGCGAATATCGAATTCACTACAGAGACGGATTGCGATTGCTCAGTGCGCATACTGAGTGATTGTACGGCAGCCGTCACCACATAGTCAATTCAACTACCAATGCCAGCGTGTTGCTCGCCAATGGCCCAAACATTTGCTCATTTCGGAGCCCCCAATATTGGCCAGAATTTGAGTTGCGATTTTGACAACAATTTGCGAACTCACTTCGTCCAAACAGGTTCTCAGCGTGCAGCCTTCGCGTCGCCCCAATGCGTACCCAGCGTAGAAACACGGTGCGCAAGGAAGGTCATGACGTATGACAAACGTCGTCCCTGAAAAAGATGCGGGAGCGTTGCCGGAAATCACCTGAGCGCCAAATGGCTTCCACGCCTCGTGATTTGATGGACCGAAGATGGCTATTACTGGAGTGTCAACGGCGGCTGCGATGTGTACTACACCACTATCAGCGCCGATAACGAGCTTCGCTCGACTGATCACTGCCGCGAGTTCGGGAAGGCTCGTAGATCCAACGAGATTTCGGACGTCGGCCGATCTCTCTATCTCATTCGCTGCTTCGGTGGAATCGCTGGCGCCAACCAGGACAATCGGAAGCCCAAAGGCGCTCGTAATCGAGCGCGCGACTTCGGCGAAACGATCTGGGTACCAGTTACGTGCCCGGCTGAATCCACCCACTCCCGGATGAATCACGACAAACTCGCCTTTAACGTGATGGCCTGCAAGAAGTTCGCCCGCGGATCGTTGAGCGAATTCCGGCACCGTGAGAACAGGACGCGCATCCCGCTGGTCGGCCCCGAGGAGCGAGACCACGTCGAGCCCGTAATCGTGAACTGACCTAACACCAAATCCGTAGTCGATCGCCCGGTGCGTTAGAAAGTCGCCATAGCCGTTGTCGAGTCCAGCGCGAATCGGTGCTCCGACGGCGCGACACATCCAGCGAAACTTTAGTGCTCCGAATTCCGTCGTCAGATGATGCAGCAGCACAATAGCGTCATAGTGATTGAGACGAAGGCGGGTGATCAACCGGAGCAGCCTTGCGCCGTTGACTGGGTTGAGGAGCCCGATCGGCTGGTCGAATGCGTACTTGTTCAATGAGATGACTTGGTCGACTCGATCGCAAAGTTGAAACGCCGCAACACCGGTTCCCGCGGTCAGCACGTCGATTCGGGCATGAGGGAACTTCGAACGTAACGCCGCCACGGAAGAGGTCGCGATGACCGCATCGCCAATATCTGCCAGCTTAACGACGAGAATGCGGTCGAGATCGAGCGGCTCACGCGCTAAGGATGCATTCATGCGATCAATCCGATACGGATTGACTGCACGCGAGAATAGTCTCAAGAGTTCGCGCACCGGCTGCAGTCCAGGTGAACTCTGCTGCTCGGTTGATGCTCATTTCGATTCGTCTTTCTCGCGGCTCTTCATCGAGTAATCGGCGCAGCCCGTCGGCGATATCGCCAACGTTGTTCGGGTCCACGATTACTGCGGAGTCTCCACCAATCTCGGGCAAGGCGCCACGATCCGAGACGAGAACCGGAGTTCCACATGCCATTGCTTCAAGTACGGGCATTCCGAACCCCTCATACAGCGACGGGAGAGCAAACAACTTGGCAGCCGAATACAGGGCGGGAAGATCGGCATCTGGAACGTGTCCGGGAAGTTTAATCCGGTTCAGATGTGGTGACCTGGACGCTGTCGCTACAATCTCGTCGGTCTTCCATCCTATTTTGCCCGCCAATACCAGCTGAACATCCGGATACTGGTCGGCGATCGTATCAAAAGCGGCGATCAGCCTTACGAGGTTCTTGCGGGGTTGAATTGTACCCACGAACAGAATGAACAGACCTGTGATTCCGAGACTCCTCTTGACCCTGGTGATCTCTGCACTACTCTTCCGCCCAAATCGCGCATCAACGCCGTGATAGATGACAGTCACCTTATTCTCCGGAACGCGATAGAAATTCATCAGATCGTTCTTTGTCGTTTGAGAGATGGCGATGATCCGCTGCGCCGCGCGGACGCTCCAGCGAGTTGACCAGTCGAGATATGCCCGTGACAGATCGGCGTGAGACTCTGGTTCGTGCAGGTATCCGAGATCATGAATCGTTACCACTGTTGGAGTCGGGTGGATCGGTGGGACGACGTGTGCGGGAATGAAGAGCGCATCGACCGGATGCAGCGCCAATTCAGCCGACAAGCGAACATGGGTCCACAAACGCGGAAAGGGAATCAGTCGCTGTTGAGTTCCGACTCGTTGACTCAGCGAAATAGGCACTTTGCCGTTCACATAGAGTCTAAAGCACTGCTCAACTCCCTGGTCAAGGATCTCCTCGATGATCCGTCGTGAGTAGCGTTCCGTGCCGGTCTGGCGCTCGATCGTGGCCCTGCTCGCGTCGATACCAATAATCGGTCGTCTCGTGACCGCTGTCATTGTGGCAACAGTTCACGGATCGTCGTGATGACCTCGTCTTCACCAACGGCCACCATGCATCCCGCGCCTGCGGGACGGGACAACCGAAGGTCACCGCAACTCCGACAGTGGAGGCCAGCACTGATGATCCGATGATTTCGCGGATCTCCCCAGGGGCCGTAGGTTGTCGCGTCGCTGGGGCCGTAGATGTGGACGGTAGGACGACCGACGGCCACGGCCAGATGCAATGGACCACTATCAACGCCGGCTACGAGCAGGGATTTGTCGAAGATGCCAGCTAGCTCTGGGAGGCTCGTTCGGCCAGCGACAGAATGCAGTCGAGCTCTCGATTCGGACTCAATCTGATGCAGATAATCGATCTCGGACTGACTCCCGGTCAACACCACATCGAGACCATCTTCGGCTAATGCCTCGGCGACACGCGCCCAACGACGCGCCGGCCAGAGCTTCACTGGTGCGCCGCTGCCAGGATGGATGACGACGAATCGGTTGGCTACCCCGGACGTGGTGAGGATGTTGTCAGCTGCGGCTCGGTCGTTCTCGGCGACCTTCCAGATAAGTGGATCGCTAGCAGGAGTTGTCAGGTGATCCGCGACTTGTCCCGACAGTCGTCGTGCAGCGAATTCAAGCATCTCGACGTTACGCGCAACCCAGTGGCGTTCGGAAATGGGCACGGCATCCGTTAACAGCCCTGCCATTTCCGGTCGGCTGGCACCGATGATTGTCGGGACTCCTGCTCGCCGTGCCAGCAAACCGCCCCACCAGTGATCGTCCCGCATGACCACGACGGCGGCCGGGCGGATTGTGCGAACTTGCTCTGCCGCCATGAAGAGTTGCTGGTACGGTTGCCAAGGATACTTTGACGCTCCGCGGTCAAATCCTGGAAACGGAATCTCCACGAGCTGATCGATGTTTGGCTCGTGCTCGACCACTGCCCTCGACCAGGGTCCCACTGCGAGGGTGATGTGCCAGTCCGGCAGAGCCGCTCGAAATCTGCTAATTGCTGGCCGGGCGAACAAAAGATCACCCAGATGGTCAGGTCGGATCAGCAAGACGTGGCGCTCGTTCACCTCATATGGAGATTGCTGGCTTTGGAGAAGGACTGACCGCAAGGCGGAACGAGCGAGATTACGCATCATAACTGGCCGGCTTTGCCAGTTCGCTCCAGAAGTCGTTCGCATGCTTCCAGCACGATTTCAACTGAGATCTGGTCGATGACTGAGTCCGGTCCGGACACCGCATTCTCACCGCGCAAATCGCGGGCGCCGATTGCTGTCCTGCCCTGAACCGTAGGAGCGCATACGACTGCTTTAAGGCCGAGCGGTCGATAGATTGCTGGGCTGGTTGGGCCGAATATCGTAACTGTCGGCGTACCGACCGCAGCGGCCAGGTGAGACATGCCGCTGTCATTACCGACGTAGAGTTGGGAACGCTCGCAAACGGCAGCAAGTTCGGAAACCGATAGTTGCTCGGCAAGATCGGTTACGTGAGCATCGGTGAAATCGATGGTAGCCTGGGTCGCGGATCGGTCAGATTCGGATCCGACCACGACAATGCTGGCATCGTGACGCTGCACGAGATCAGACGCCAGTTCTCCAAATCGCTCCGCCGGCCAGCGCTTCGATAGGAGCGTGGATTCTGGGTTCACAGCGCCGCCTGGATGAATCACGACGATCGGTGCTGTCAGTCCGCCAAGAAGCGTCGCGGCCGTGGCGCGCGCATCACTGGTTGGACAATATTCTGGATAGACTCCGCACGCAGTGGCTCCGACTCCCTTAGCAACCTCGAGGTAGAGTTCCGTCTCATGTTGATTCGAGCGTGGACGTGCTCGTCGAGTAAGCCCGACGCCACGACCGGCGCTGTCTATTCCGGCGCGTTCGGGGATCCTCGCCATTAGCAGCATTGCGTTGGCGAGCGGCGAACGGTCAAGACTTAGACCAAGACTGTAGCGTTGTCGCCTGACACGGCGAATAAGTTGCAGGAACTGCAGAATGGTGATCGGTGCGGGGTAGCGATAGACGCCGTCCACGTTTGGATTGTTGCGCAATGCCTCGGCGCACCACGCGGTCGTCAAAACGTGAATTTTCGCTGAGGGAAAAGCGTGACGAAGAGCGCGGAGCACGGGAGTTGCCATCATCATATCGCCGAAGCAGCATGGCTTGACTACTAATATGCGCGTAATCGAACTTGGATCAATACTTCCTGACGGTGTCGGTCGATTCGCGGCCCGATCGATCGCTCGAGCGAGAAACGCAATAATGTGGTTACGCATCGTGCGATCAGGACTCGACACCATCATCGACAACCGCGAACATAAGCTGACCTCGCGCCGCAAGCTGACCGTCTACCGTCGCGGTCCCATTGCCGATGCCGACGCCGCGGCGCATCTTGCCGACTTCGATCTCGAGTCTTAAGACATCTCCCGGAATAACCTGCCGTTTGAATCTCACTCCATCAATGCCAGCGAACAGTGCCATCTTGCCACGGTTCTGTTCCATGCCGAGGAGCGCCACCGCACCGACTTGGGCCAATGCTTCGACGATCAGGACTCCAGGCATGACCGGATGGTCCGGGAAGTGTCCCTGGAAAAAGGGGTCCCCCATGGTTACATTCTTGATGCCGACCGCTCTCTTGCCGTATTCGATCTCAATGATTCGATCTACCAGCAAGAATGGATAGCGGTGAGGGATGATCTCCTGGATCTGCTTGGCATCAAGCAAGGAAGAACTCCTTATCGATGAGGGCGTAACTAGCGGCAGAGGCTGGTCGGAGTCTATGCGGCGTTCTTGACGACGTCAACCATCTGAAGCTGGTCGACTTTGCATCAACTAGATCAAATCGTCGTTTCGGCGCCAGAGAAGCTGCTCTCGCGATGGTCCAAGCCCAACCATAACGACCGGCGCGCCGAGGACTTCTTCGAGCCGATCGAGGTATCGCTGCGCGTTCGTTGGGAGTTCGTTGTACTCAGTGAGCCCCGACGTATCAGCTTGCCAACCAGGCATCGACTCATAGATTGGCTTCACTCGCCCGTAGACTTCGGCCACAGCGTGTGGCGAATACATGCGTTTGCCATCAAGTTCGTACCCTACGCATATCTGAATCTGGGGTAATGGATCAAGAATGTCAAGTTTTGTGATAGCAACGTGGGTGACCCCGTTTAGCCGAGCTGAGTAGCGGGCAGCTACTGCGTCGAACCAACCGGTGCGGCGTGGCCGTCCCGTAGTTGTGCCAAATTCCTTCCCCCGCTCACGCAAGAGGTCCCCGGTTTCGTCTGTCAACTCGCTTGGATATGGTCCGGCTCCCACGCGGGTTGTGTACGCCTTGTAAACGGCCACAACCGACGATACCTGGGTGGGTCCAACACCGGCGCCTTGACACGCTCCCGCGGCAGTCGGTGACGTTGAGGTGACAAACGGATATGTTCCATAGTCGATGTCAAGCAGTGCAGCTTGAGCACCCTCGATCAGGATCGATCGACCATCTTCGATCGCATCCTGAACCATCATCTCGGAGGCGACAACTCGGCTGCTGAGCTTCTCCCCGAAAGCCATGAATTCTTCCAGCATGAGCGTCAGGTCGAGCGGCTCGACCCCGTAGAGACTGGACAGGAGGACGTTCTTTTCGGGAACGACGAGGTTCAAGCGCTCAACGAGCGATCTCTCGTCCAGTAGATCGGCAATTCGAATTCCGCGGCGACCTGCCTTGTCGGCGTATGCCGGTCCATTGCCTCGCAACGTCGTTCCAATGCTGTGAGTGCCGCGTTGCTGCTCTTCGAGTTGATCGAACAGGGGATGGAACGGCATGATAACGTTTGCTCGATCACTAATGAACAGTCGAGACGTGTCGATGCCTCTGGATATGAGATCGTCTATTTCTCGCAAGAGATCGCTGGGTGGAATGGCGACGCCGGCTCCGATAACACAGTCACAACCTGGGTAGAGGATCCCGGATGGAACCAGGTGGAACTTGTACACGCCTTCCTCGGTTTGGACGGTGTGGCCGGCGTTTGTACTTCCATTGGGACGAACGACCATACTAGCGCGCGCAGCCAGAGCATCGGTTATTTTGCCCTTACCTTCGTCGCCCCATTGTCCGCCGATAATGATGGTAACCGCCACGCCGATCCTCCTGTCAGGCACAGTCAACGGTCCGCGAGCAGGATTCCCGCGGACCATCGACTACTATAACACGCAGCAATGGTGGTTTCTGTCCGTTGAGCGTTCAACGATAGAATTGATCCGTAGGCTAGGAGGGTCCTAGACCTTGACCGTGCGGGAGTCTCGCAATTGCTCGAAGAGTTCGAACTCTTGCTCGGTGAGGTCATCCGGCAGCCGGACCTTGATTCGAGCCAGAAGATCGCCAGCCTTTTTGGAATTGACCGATGTCATCCCCTTGCCCCTCAAACGGAACAGTTGGCCGTTTTGTGTTCCCTTGGGAACGTTCAATTCCACATAACCGTCCAACGTCGGTACGCGGACCTCGCCGCCCAGGATGGCCGTGTATAACGGCACGTCAACGTCGGTACGGATGTTGTCACCATCCAACTCGAAACGGCTATCTGTCCTAACAGCGACGTTGAGATAGATGTCACCGTTGGGTCCACCGGCGATTCCCGGCGATCCTTGCCCGGATATCCGGATTTTTGAACCTGTTCGCACGCCTGCTGGAACTTTAACTTCAAGAGTCTTCGATCGACGAAGATAGCCATCTCCACCACAGACTGCACAGACGGTGTTTCCATTCAGTCCGGTCCCATGACATGTCTCACAGCGCTCTTGCACCTGAACATCGAATCGACGCGATGTGCCGGCGAAAGCCTCCAACAAACTGATCTCAAGCGCATATTCATAGTCCTGACCACGTTGAGGTCGTACGCGTGGACGCTGGCGCGTCGAGGTGCGCCCAAACGTGTCTCCGAATAGCGTTTCGAAAAAGTCTGAAAAGCCCGTGGATTCGCTGCCAGGTCGTTCGTACCGTTGACCGCGACCGGTCCTGCGGCCGCCCGAAAACCAGTCGGAAAAATCTCCAGGCGTCGACGCTGTGCCACTGGCAGTCGTCTGCTGATACCGTTCCCAATCAGACCCATACTGATCATAACGGCTCCGCTTATCGGGATCCTTCAGAACCTCGTAAGCTTCGTTGATCTCCTTGAATTTTTCTTCAGCGGACGCGTCCGTGGTGTTCACGTCCGGGTGATATTGTCGGGCTTTCTTGCGATAGGCAGTCTTTATCGCCTTGTCATCGGCGTCCCGCGGTATTCCTAGAACGTTGTAATAATCTTTGAACTGCATCGACTCCCCGGATCAGTCAACAAGCAAAACCCGAACACGATCATTGTACAACCTTGAGTCGTTCAGTGTCAAACTTCTTGTACCCAAGTAACCACATATTTCCGCACGAAGACTCGGGATAGAGAAATCGATCGTCGACCGTGGCCGACCTTGCTGTTAACTGCTATTCAATTTGTGTCGAGTGGTCTAGGTGGCAATCCTCGCCAAGTCACGTGCCTTAACATGAAAAGAGGTGGCACACCCGTGCCACCACACCCACGTCAGTCTCTGCGTATTCCGGGTCCGAGACGAAGATCGATCGAAGTCCGAGATGCGGCTAGCTGATTGGTCCCGAACTAATGGTGCCAGTGTTGCCATTCGGTGCGAACGAGCCGAGGCGCTGCCACAGCTGACCATACAGATGACTCATCATGACGTAGGAAAGGAATGACGTGAAGAGCACGCCGACGAAGCAGAGGATAACGCCAAAAGATGCGACGAAACCGAGTGCGTAGCTCATGCCAACGATGATGAGAAGCGGTACGACGTTATCGCGGGCGTCGTTGATCACCGCGTTGAACTCGAATGCGGCGGATATTGAGTCGCGCATAACCACTCGTCCAACGATGACTGGGGCTATGAATGCAATGGCGATTCCGAACAAGCCCCCGATGCCAAACAACCCGATTCCGAATAACCCGGCAAACGCCGAACCCGCGCCGTTCGACCTGTTCCCAGCTATCGCAAAAGGTATCCAACCGCAAGAAAAAAGGATGATGAATGGCAGGGACCACACGAAAACTGCCACGAATGCCTTAAATCCGCGCATGAAATCGCCACCAAAATCATCCCAGTCCGGCAACGGAGTTTCGAGACCGTTCGATACATTTCGCGCGATTCGGATCCAATATCCAAGGGTAACCAGGGTTCCAAAGATCGGGATCACCGACAGGACGCCACCGATCAGAATCTTCTTGACCCAGCTTGGGTCCTGGAACACGTACGAAATCGAGCGACCCACATCCATTAGGTGTCTCCCCTCTCAACCGATCGCGACGAGTCATACGTAAGTCCAGCTATGTTGTCCCGCGTACGAACTGGATAGTAACAGGGAAACGGCCGACCGTAAAGAGTCGGAAGTTGTTGCAAGGTAGATCGCCGGGCAATCACTCTTGGCAACGATGACGACGTGCAAGGGTGAGATACAGAGATGTAGTTACTTGACTACCTACTGTCGGGGGATCAGTCTCACATCGAGCGCTCGCTCGTACGCCTCGACGACGCGATGAGACAAGTGCGCCCAAAGATAATGGCGGTAAACACGGTCCTGTGCCGTGGTTCCGATTTCCATCGCTCCTGCTTTGTTGCGCAATAGCTCAATAACTTGCTGCGCCATTGCGGGAGCGTCGCCAGAGGGGACCAGCAATCCAGACTCACCATGTTGAATCATCTCGGCGTTTTCCCCCACGGGATTGCTGACGATCGGCAAGCCTGCCGCCATAAGTTCGAGTAATTTGACCGAACACTTCGATCGATTCACAAGATTGTCGTCAAAGGGATGAATCGCAAGATCGCACGCGGCGACGATTGGTGGTATCTCCTCCGGATCGGTCCAACCGATGAATGCGACAGAGTCCTGTAACCCGGAACGACGTAACTCCGTGCGGATCGATCGTTCGGCCGCACCGTTCGCAGATGCCCCGACAATCACTAGGACTGCATCCGAGATTTCTGAGCGCACCAGCGACATGACGTGGACGGCGAAGGTCGGTTCAAACTCAATGAAGCGAGTATAAAGAAGAACGGTCCGTCTCCCCGACAATCCAAGACGATCTCGGACGTTATCCGCGTCGTCGCGAGCGTCTTTCAGAGCGTTGAAACGTTCTGACCTGAGGCCATTGGGCACGTAGAAGACTGATTCTGGGCGAGCTCCAAGTAGCTGTGCCCTGCGTTCGAGTTGGCGGCTCGCAACAGTTACGGCGGTGGCCATTCGGGGCCAGGTTCGCTCTTGCCAGTCGAATATGCGACGCTGTAGATAACCGTAACCACCGATCTCATTCCAGCCCCCGTTGCCTTCCCAATCGTCCATATCCACCACGACTGGCATGCTCTTCGCGAGCCATCGTGCTGCTATGTCGCCAAATCCTTTGGGTTTGAAGAGATGTACGAGCGACGGGGACATGCGCGTTGTTCGTCGTACCATCTCAGCCGCCGCGAGTGGGAACATCCAAGGCTGAGTAACGCGCGTGTTTGCGATGAGAACACCTGAATCGTTCCACCGACATCCTGCGTCGGAGGGATGGTCCCAAGGTGTCGTGACTAGCTCGAATTCCCATTCGGGGGCGAGTGAATGGGCAATAGCAATTGCGCGGGAACGGAGCGTGGCCTTAGGGCGTAAACCAAATGTGCCGAGCATCATGACTGCCCGAGAATCTCGCTCAGCGACGCTCACTGAGAGACATTCCAATTCAACCACCGAAAGACGCACCAATCAGTGGCAGAACGCACCGCTCGCCCGTGCCGTGCCGAAGGTGCAAATTGCATGGCTTTCAGTTCCACAACCCAACCAACCCTGCCGAAGGATTTGGCCTAGTTGAGGTACGGCCGAACGACGGTAACGAGCTTTCCCTGAATTTCGACATTGTCAGCGGATGTGTATATCGGATCCATTGAAGCATTGGCTGGCTGGAGCCGAACGCGGTCACCCTCGGTGTAGAAGCGCTTAAGCGTCGTCTCTTTTTCACTCCGGAGCCAAACGGCAACTGTTTCCCCGTTCTCGCAGCTGTCCTGATGGCGCAAGATCACGATGTCTCCATCGTTGATGAGGGCGTCGACCATCGACAACCCCTTGACTCGAAGAGCAAACAGCCCGTGTTCTCGACTCCCGACCAAATCAGTACTAATCTCCAATTGCTCGGTCAATTCATCCTGTACAAAATCATCTAAGACGGGTATAGGCTGACCGGCTGCGATCTGGCCCACGAGAGGGACACGCACAATATTGTGGCCCGCTGGAACGCGTCCAAGTACTTCGATACCACGAGAGATGTTTCGATTACGGCGGATCAGGCTGCGTTGTTCGAGGATATTGAGGTTGTAGTCGACGACGCTGGTGGATGAGATACTAAGGTCCTTCTGGATTTCTCGAATGGTTGGTGGGTAGTTGTTTAGGTCGAGGAATTGTTCTATATATTCCAGCATCGACTGTTGCCGACGAGAAAGGTTCCGTGCCATCTCCTACCCTGCCTTCGCCATGTGTAACCATAAAGTTCGGTCACCTGCTCAGCATTATAGGTGCGAACAGATGTTCGTGTCAACGATTGCGTACGTGCGAAGACATGCAGCCGCCCAGAGAATTGACTGTCGCCTGCCCAAGTGGCCCGTCAGGAGTGTTGGATGAATACGCTCGATATCGTCGTCATCGCGGTCTTCTTTGGGGTCTTCACGGCAGCATTTTTTGCCGGAGTTGCGCGATCATTCGCTGGCCTCATCGCTCTTTTCGTCGCTATCGTTGTGTCGGCCATATTCTATAGCACGTTGGGCGACGTTCTCTCGCGATGGCTGATCCCAATTGACAGGAATATCGCGAATTTCGTGGCATTCCTTTTGCTCATGCTTGGCGCAGGCGTTGGTGCTGACTATCTGTTGGTGCGATCGTTCCGGATTTCGCGTCTGAAATCTCATCTCTCGCTCGAATTTCGAGGCGGCGTGCTGGGAATCTTAGGGCTGATCATGTTGTCATTTCTGATTTCCACCACGACGTTGACTGTGTTGACTCAGGTATCGAACAAAACGGTAAATGAACTTCCGAATGGTTGGGGCACCACCTGGCTGAACAATGAGTACGACGGTTCGACACTTGCCGGGCAGGTGCTGCGGTTGTCTCCATATCTTTACGACTCAGTCAATTTGTTGACACCTGGTGTGGCGCCAGTCATTCTTCAGCCAGCTTCATGAGACTAATTCATGTTAGTCTCGCGCTCTGTTTTCCGGCTGCCATCCCGTGTCAGACAACACCCGAGTAGCCGTGAGAACTTCCTCATCAGATGAATTCTCTGCCGTCGTCTGATTGAATTCACTACGTTGTGTCTGCGCCGTTTAGCGGCGTTTTGGTGTTCAGTAGTTAAAGAATGTCCGAAGCTGGCACAGCCGATTATTTTCGCTCGACCAACTGTCTGAAAGGCTATCGCGTGTCAGTTGATTCTGCCAAGGTACTGGAATTTTCTCGTTTGCTCGAGATGCTGTCGCAACGCTGTCAGTATTCGGTTGCTTCGGAACGTGCCCTTGAAATTGGGCCGACGAGCGATGTCGAGACGGTCCGATATCTACTGGCGGTCACTCGGGAATCAACAGATCTAGTTAGCCGAAACCCATCATTCACCGTGGGCGGCGTCCGAGACATTCGAGAAATCGTCGAACGTTCTCGTATCGGCTTGCTGCTGGACTCAACTGATCTTCGAGAAGTACTCGATACTATTCAGTCGTCCGGATCGTTAAGACGAACGTTTCTTCAGAACAACTGGGCGGAGACGTACGTTCTCCTGTCCGAGTTTATGGAGGCGATTGCCAGCGTTCCGGGCCTTGAGTCTGACCTGGCGCGTACCGTTGGATCTCGCGGCGAGATTCTTGATAGCGCATCCGCTCAACTGGGAGAAATTCGCCGTGACGTTCGCGTCGCACATCGCCGCCTCCTTGACCGTCTCAATCGCATGATTGCGGATGCAGGTCCAAACAGCGCAATCCAGGATCCAATTGTGACCATGCGCGAAGGTCGTTACGTCATTCCGGTGAGGGCGGATCGACGTGGGCAGGTTCCCGGAGTTGTTCACGGTACATCAGCCAGTGGACAAACTCTGTTCGTGGAGCCGTTGGACGTCGTACAGCTTAACAACCAATGGCGCGAGTTGCAGATGGCAGAAGAACACGAGATCGAGCGGATTCTGCGCATGCGATCCGAAGAGGTCGGTTCAGTGGCGGCCGAATTGACTCAGACGGTCGAAGCGGTCGCGGCTATCGATGTTGCGTTGGCCAAAGCGCGACTTGCGATCGACATGCAGGCGCGTGAACCAGTGGTTCTAGGTGATGAGTCGGGTAGCGACGATTCGATCGGTCAATCGGTAGATCTCCGTCAGGCTCGACATCCGTTGTTGGATCCGGCCACAGTCGTCCCAGTCGACATAAAGCTCGGCGATGGTCAACGTGTGTTGGTCGTAACAGGACCCAATACAGGTGGTAAGACGGTCGCGCTCAAGACTGTCGGGCTCCTGGCAATGATGATGCAATCCGGCATGTTCCTTCCTGTGGCAGATGAATCCGGCATGAGCGTCTTCGATGGCATCTTCGCCGATATCGGTGACGAGCAGAGCATTGAACAGAGCCTTTCGACCTTTTCGGGCCACATAACGAAAATAGTCGCGATGCTTCAGGTTGCGGACGGACGGAGCCTGGTCCTGATCGACGAGATTGCGGCAGGGACTGATCCGCAAGAAGGTGCTGCGCTCGCCCGGGCGATTATCACTGCTTTGTTGGAGCGCGGCACGCTCGCGATCGTAACGACTCACTACTCTGAGCTGAAGACGTTCGCGTATGCGACACCTGGCGTTGAAAATGCCAGCGCTGAGTTCGACCTCCAGACGTTGAGACCGACGTACCGTTTGATCACCGGCATTCCAGGACGCTCCAACGCCCTCGCGATCGCGCAACGGATCGGGCTTCCCCGGGAGATTGCCGAGAATGCGCGCGCCTATCTCGACCCAGGCGCCGAGCACGTTGATGACCTGCTTGCCCAAATTATGCAGCGCCGCGAAGAAGCCGATTCGTTACTTGCCTCCGCTCGCGCTGAGCGAGATGCTGCACGTCGAATCCGATCCGATGCCGAGGAAGCACTGCGTGAAACAGAGCGCATTCGCGCGCAGGCGAGACAGGAAGCTATTTCTGAGTTGGAAGATGAGGTTCGCGAAGCTCGAGAACTGGTGCGGCGTGCACGGCGCTCAGCCGAGCCGCGGCCGACCGTTGAAGCGGCGCCGGAAGAATCGCCTAACCTGGGCGATGTGAAGCGGGTTGAGCAGACGCTCCGTCGCGCGTCACGCAGGCGCCGCCCGGTTCAGGCTCCATCTGAGCCGATTCGAATTGGCGACTGGGTTAGCCTCCCGTCGGTCGGGATCAGCGGAGAAGTGGTCGGTTTCGGCGAGGATGGAGAGAGCGTTGAGGTGGCGTCTGGATCGTTTCGAATAACCCAGCCAATTTCGACTGTTCGACGTGAAATATCCAAAGAGTCACAGACGCGGCGAATTCGGACCCCAACACTTCCGTCCGCGCCACTCGTCGATCCCGAACTTCACCTTCTCGGAATGCGTGTTCACGAAGTTGAGGAGGCTCTCGACCGCTATCTTGATTCGGCGGCTCTGGCCAGTGTTCCCTCGGTGCGGATCGTACATGGAAAGGGGACCGGCGCTCTACGGACGGAGGTTCACAGGGTTTTACGAGAGCATCCGGTCGTGGACCGGTTTGAGCTTGCGGAGCGCAGCGAAGGTGGTGAAGGTGCCACCGTCGCCTACCTCAGGGACTAGTTTCTTGCCATGCTCCCGAAGCTGAGTGTCTCAGCTTGCGGTCGCGAGCACTGTCGCGTCGCAGTCTTCGACCGACGCGACTACTTCCAAGACCGCCTTCCAAATATCGACAGAAAGTCTCGACGTAGTCATGCGGACCTGATTCGGCGTGACGAAGACCCCCGTTCCGAGCGCTTCACGTAGGTCTTCCTGGATGAGTCGCGATCCAATGACCGGGCGGATGTAGACTTCCCCCTCTCGCTCGATGATAGATGTTATGCCGAGCTGAGCTGCTCGGAGTCGCAAACGTGCGAGCTCCGTCAGACGAACGACCTGCTCTGGCATCGGACCAAACCGATCAATAAGCTCTTCCTGGAGGTCGCGCAGTTCGCCATAGCTCCGAACGGCGGCAAATTTCTTATAGAGATCCACTCGAATTTCTTCACTACCCGCGTAGATTTCCGGAATCACTGCCTCTATCGGCAAATCGACTGAAACTGGCGTCGGCTCGTCGATCGGATGACCGAGCCGTACCTCTTCCACCGCTGTTGCGAGCATGCGCGTGTACAAATCGAATCCGACCGCGGCGATGTGGCCACTCTGCTCAGCACCAAGGATATTGCCGGCGCCTCGAATCTCGAGATCGCGCAGCGCGATTTGAAATCCGGCGCCGAGTTCCGTCGCCTCTTGGATGGCTTCGAGGCGAGCCACTGCTTCCTGGCTCAAGGCGCGTTTGTCGTCGTAGAGGAGATAGGCATATGCGCGATGATTGCTTCGTCCGACCCGTCCACGTAGTTGATAGAGCTGAGTGAGACCGAAGTGATGCGCCTGATCAATAATGACCGTATTGACGTTGGGAATGTCGACCCCTGATTCGATAATCGTCGTACACAGCAGGACGTCGAACTCGTTGTTGTCAAACGCGAGCATGACTCGCTCGAGTTCATGCTCATCCATCTGGCCGTGCCCGACGCCAAACCGTGCTTCGGGCACCAAGCTCTTCAAATGTTGAAGTACGTGATGGATGCTCTGAACGCGATTATGAACGAAGTAAACCTGTCCTCCACGACTCATCTCGCGGAGAATCGCCTCGCGAATCAGCCGATCACCGGTGGGTGTTACGAACGTGCGAACCGGAGTTCGATCACGCGGTGGCGTATTGATGACTGACAAGTCGCGAATACCGGATAGGGCCATGTACAGAGTGCGGGGAATCGGTGTCGCGGTCATGGTCAGTACGTGAACATCAGTACGCGCCTTCTTGAGCATCTCCTTGTGTGCCACGCCAAAGCGTTGCTCCTCGTCGATGACAAGCAGTCCTAGCCGTCTGAATCGCACGTCCTTCTGCAGCAGACGATGAGTTCCGATGACAATATCGACTTTGCCACTCGCCAGATCTTCCAAAGTCTGATTCTGTTCATGACGTGTTCTTAGGCGAGACAGCATATCGACTCGAACCGGGAATGGCGCCAATCGTGACTGAAAACTTCGCGTGTGCTGAAGGGCGAGCACGGTCGTCGGAACCAGGATCGCGACCTGGAAACCGGAGTTGACGGCCTTGAAAGCAGCGCGTAGTGCAACCTCTGTCTTGCCATAGCCCACGTCACCGCAGACAAGACGATCCATCGGCCGAATCTGCTCCAGGTCGAGCTTCACGTCCTGAATGGCCTTGAGTTGGTCCGGCGTTTCTTTGTACGGAAATGACTCTTCGAGCTCCCGGTCCCAGACAGAGTCCGACCCGAGTGGAGAGCCCTGTGCCGATTCGCGAGCGGCATAGAGTTGAAGCAGGTCAAATGCCATTTCTCGCACGGCGCGACGCACTCGCTGCTTTATTCGTGCCCATTCGGGCGATCCAAGCCGGGTCAGCTTGGGAGAGGTGCCGCCACCTTCGTACGGAGTGATGCGGTCGATCTGGTCGACCGGCAAATAGAGCCGATCGTTTGCGGCGTATTCGAGCAGCAGGTATTCGCGCTCCACGTCGTTGAGCGTCAGCCGAACGATCCCTGAGTAGCGGGCGATACCGTGTTCGGTGTGAACGACGTACGAACCGATTTCCAATCGATCCAGAACTGGCGCGTTGGTCGTCGATCGGCGCTGTGGTGACGACCGAATAACGTGTCGATAGCCAAAGATCTCACGGTCCGTAAGCAGGACCAGTTTGATCTCGTCGTTGCTCCAACCACCGTTCAGGCGCGCGTGGATAACTTCGACGGTGCCTGGTGTCGGAGGTAGCGCTGGCCAGCCACCGATGGCAACGTTTTCTTTGCGAACCCTGGGGAAGATGTCCTGCTCTTCCAGCACTTCACGCAAACGTTGAGCCTGCTCGGTGGCAACGACTATCGACCAATCATCAGCGAGAAGGTCGTGAATGCGTTCAGTTAATCTGTCGATCCTACCGCCGTAGGACGTCATCTCGGTTGAGAACATCGACATCTCGGTTATCGGACGTGCGATGGAGGGAGTCCACCCTATCGGGATGCTGCCGAATGCAAGCTGTCGGGTTGAAGCCAATCGTTCAGATATTTGAGACCAAGTCAAATAGGTGGGAAGAAGTCCCCGAGGAAGCTCACCAGCGCTCTCGAGCGCTTCACGGAGCTCTTCCGATTGGGCCTCGAGTTGTTGAATTGAAAGCCGGACCGACGAAGGCTCGATGAAGACGAGCAGATGCTCCTCGGGTAGGTAGTCGAGGAGAGATCCTTGCTGTTCGAGAAGGTACGGCGCGAGAAGTTCGATTCCTGACGTGATGTCTCGCTGTTCACCCCGGTGGAGCAGCCGCTGCCATTCTTCGTCCACTTCCGGCCTGAGTTGGGACGTATCCAGTGCTCGAAGGGACGCGACTGCATACTCGGCCCTTGAGAGCGAGACTTCCAGCGGAGGCAACAGATCAATTTTGTCCAACCTTTCGATTGAACGCTGTGTTTCGGGATCGAACGTGCGAATCGACTCGATCTCGTCTCCGAACAAATCGATGCGGATCGCATGATCTGAAGAGGGCGGGAAAATGTCGACAATGCCTCCTCGCCGGCTGATCTGACCCGGTTCGGTGACCATCGGAAGAAGGTCATATCCCTGCTGCAACGCATTGGAGATCAGCAGATCCAACCGTAAACGCTGGCCGATGCGTAGGCTGACTCGTTCTCGCTCGAGAATCTCCGGTGGACTCACAATCTGTGAGAGCCCATTGGCGGGAACGATAACCACGACTGAACTGTTGTCGCGTAGTTCTGCCAGAATCTCGACTCGACGTGCGCTCGTCGTTCTATCTAACGGAAGCTGTTCGTACGGTAGAGTGTCGTTGGCTGGCCAGATAAGCGGCTCATGCTCAAGATAGGCGGCCATCAGGCCCGCAATTTCTTCAGCAGAGTCTTGACGCGACGTGACAATGAGTGTCGGCCTCGGCCGCCCGGCGATCAATGCTGTAAGGCAAGCAGCTCTCGCGGCGACCGGGAGATCGTCGATTTCGAGTACACGCGATGCCTGAAGTCTTTCAACCGAGTCCTGGAATGCCGAAAACCAGCTGTCGCGTTGAAGAAGAGGAATAACCCCGGAAAGCGACACAGCCAGTCATCCTCTCGCACATGCCAAATAGGACCGCAACACGTGTCGGGCCCTGCCATAATAGAGCGCAAGTATATCAATTTGAACGCAAATCAGTGCCGCAGATCTATTGATTTGCGCGCTTGTACCGTTATATTGTTGGCAGATTCTGTGAACAACATTCAGGGTGGTAGAAATGGACCGAAATCACGTACGCCTCCTCACGATCGGTGGAATTATCGCGCTCGCGGTGGCAGTCATCGTTGTCATCGTCCGAGGCGATCGGTCCCGCGATCTCGTTCTGAGGGTCGAGCCTGTCAACGGAAGCGGTGAGATCACGGTCTACGCGGGCGGAGCCGTGGCGACTCCGGGTCTGTACACCATGCCGCGAGGATCTCGCGTCGCCTCTCTGATCGATCAATCTGGGTTGGTTGAGAGCGCAGACACAACGAAACTTCAGATGGCCGCTGAACTGAGGGATGGCCAGGAGATCATCGTTCCTACTCAGTCCGCTACCACTCCGACAGCCGCGGCTTCGTCGACATCGAGTCCCGATTCGGTTCAGGTTGGGCCCATGAACATCAATACCGCATCGGTCGCTGAACTTGAGAAGTTGTCGGGCATCGGTCCAACTCTGGCGCAGCGAATTGTTGATTATCGAAAGGCGCACGGACCTTTCGTCACGGTAGATGCTCTCGCGAACGTTCAAGGTATCTCCGCGCGAATGGTAGATGAGTTCAGAAATCAGGTAACGGTCGGGCCGTAGCAGTGGCCGGTCTGATTCTATCTCTTGCATTTCTCGCCGGGGTGCTGCTCCATGACAGCGGTGTTGGACTGGCGTCTGCGCTTCCTATTGGCATGGCCGCGGGATTAGCCACTTTTCTCGTTCCCACGCGTGCCGATCGAACGGTCATCGGCTTTGCCGTGATTCTCGCCTGCCTTGGTGCATGGATAGCGCAGAGCGATACGGGATCACATCCTGACATCGTGATCGAATTGACCGCGAACGGCCGCTCGATCGATGCCACCGTAATAGGAGTCCCAACGACTTCGACGGTCAGAACGTTGGTAAATATAAGGCTCAACACTGCAACAAACCAGACGATCAAGGCATCGTTGCCTCCGTTTCCGGTTGTCGTGGATGGCGACGTAATCCGGTTTTGGGCGCCTCATACCTGGGACAATCCCCGGCCTGGCGAGGTGACATTACCTATCTCGCAAGGGGACGGGAGACTATTTATCGCCAGCTTCGTTGTGACGGAATCACACCCATCGTTCGCCGCAAAGAATCGAACAACGATCGATTCGTTTCTGAAACGAGCGATTGATCGGAATGTGCCGGAACCTGCCGGGTCGCTCACGCTTGGCATTCTCAATGGCGACGATACTGGCATGACCGATGCAACTCGCTCTGCGTTTCGATCGGCCGGGATGTCGCATATTACTGCGGTAAGCGGCTGGAATGTCGCGATCGTGGCGGCCTTGATCGCGCTGATACTCCGCCGGTTTTCGCCGGGCCGGTGGATTACGGTGATCGCTGGACTAGCTGTCGTCTGGTCGTATGCGTTCCTGGTTGGAATGGAGCCGTCAGTTGTCCGTGCGGGCGGTATGGCTACCATCTTCCTGCTCGCCCATTGGCGTGGGCGTCCCGGCGACCTGTTAACATCTCTGTTGATGACAACGGCAGTCATCGTTGCGGTCACGCCCGGAATCCGCTTCGATATCGGATTTCAGCTCTCGGTTGCCGCCACACTTGGGATTGTTCTCCTGCTGGAGACAGACTGGTCACGCCCCTGGTGGCAATCAGCGCTCGCGGTTCCCTTCGTGGCGGAACTCGCCGTTGCACCGCTGCTGCTTCACCATCTTGGTACGTACTCGTTGTTGTCACCAATTTCAAATCTTCTGACCGCTCCGCTTGTTGAGTTGGTGATGGGTGGTGGAATTGCGACGATCGTCGGATCCGCGATTCACCCGTTCCTTGGGGAAATCGCAGGCGCATTTACCTGGGTTCCGGCCCGAATGATTGTCGCGATCGCGGAGTTTTCGTCTTCTCTGAGCTGGGCATCGAGCACGACAATGACCATGAGCTGGTCGTTGACGTTCCTGACGTATCTGACGCTTATTCTTGGCTATCTCGGTTGGAAACGCATCGTTCCGTATCGTCGCGTGTCGTCGGTGAATCCGATCGTCCGAGACTCAGTTTGACAAGCGATTTCGGCAGCCTGTAACCTTACCGGGTTGCGCGTGACGCCCCCTTCGTCTAGAGGCCTAGGACACCACCCTTTCAAGGTGGAGACCGCGGGTTCGAATCCCGCAGGGGGTACTAGTTCTTGCTACAGGCTGTTCGTTCTCTGTCGGTTTTCTATCTTCCCCACCGGCGTCGATTCTTTTCATCCTAAATCTTGGGTAAATATCCCGTTTGAACTTCAGTCGTGATGATCAGCCTATCGAGCGGTTGGTGATCGTGATCGTCAAATTCGCCGTGCGTTCTGATCCACCGCGTTGCTTTGTCGCTCTAATGATCGAATTACCTCTCAGAATGCGGTTTCATTCCACGCTGCTTCACATGTTGCTTACCAACAGTGCTTTGAATCCAACGTTTCCGTCTATCGAACCACAATCGTTGCGGGATCGACGAGGCGGCGCTATGCTGTCTCGACGTGGAAATTAGGCGCTAGCGGGGACATGGACCAGCATGGAGGATGACGGATGACGGTTGAGGACGCGAATCGACCTCTCATTGTGATGCGCGACGACGATATCGTGACTCTTAAACTCAACCGGCCAAACGTGCGAAACGCCGTCAACATCGATCTGCTTATCGACCTTGAAGATACGCTAGATTCCCTCTATCAAGATCAACCTCGGGCGATCATCCTCTCGGCGACTGCGCCCGGATTCTGTGCTGGAATTGATCTTAAGGAGTCCCGTGAGGCTTCAGCCGAGTTCGCCAGGCGACGCGTTTCCATCATGCATCGGGTGTTGAGAAAGCTTCGACTAATTCCAGTCCCCGTAATTACCGCAGTCGACGGAGTCACTGCCGGACTGGGGACTGAACTGATGATTTCTGGTGACTTGCGATTCGCGACCCGATCATCACGGTTTAGCTATCCTGAGCCCCGCGTGGCGGTACCGTCGCCCGCACACAGACTTGTCTGGCTGGTTGGTCTGACCCGTGCTCAAGATATGCTCCTCACGGCACGATGGGTTGAACCGCAGGAAGGTGAACGGATCGGACTCATCACCCGAGCAGTTGACAACCTTGACGACGCGATAGAGCAGACGATCGAGACGATTCGAGGGCTCTCGCCGCTGGCTCTTGCGATGACCAAAGAAAATCTTTGGGTGAGCGTCCAGGCAGGCTCCGAAGGGGCATCTGCCCATCATATTGCCGGCGTAACGTTATCGGCGACCACCGAAGACCGGCACGAAGCCCTTGCGGCGTTTCTGGAGAAACGAGCGCCGCGCTTTGATCGGAGCTAGACAATAAGGCATTGCGGGAGTTTTGCTTGTGGATGACCGATCGCTGACTGGACCGCTCGACGGTATCAAAGTGGTCGACCTAAGTCGTCATCTTGCCGGTCCATTTGCTGCCATGACTCTTGGCGATCTCGGCGCTGATGTCGTGAAGGTCGAAGCGCCTGGACGTGGCGATGATACCCGTGGCTATCCTCCATTCTGGAGCGGGATAAGCTGCTATTTTCTAAGTGCCAATCGCAACAAGCGGAGCCTGACGGTGAATCTCGACTCCGTCGAGGGCCAGGAAATAATCAAGAAGCTGGTTGCAAACTCCGACATTCTCATAGAGAACTTCAGGCCGGGCGCGACCGAGCGCTGGGGTCTTGGCTATGAAGAGCTGAGTAGGATAAACCCGCGGCTCATCTATTGCGCGGTGTCGGCGGTAGGTCGTGATGGCCCTGATCGCGATCGCGCAGGCGTCGATCTGTTGATGCAGGCGTACGCGGGCCTGATGAGTATTACGGGTGAGGCCGAACGACCTCCGGTCAGGGTCGGGACGTCGGTAGTGGATCTCACGGCAGGCGCGAATGCGGTGCAAGCTATTCTAGCCGCGTTGTTCGTTCGAGAGAGAACCGGTCGTGGTCAGTTGGTTGAGTCGTCGTTGCTTGAGGGCCAGGTTTCGTGGCTGACCTATCACGCGGTCTCCTATTTCGCGAACCATGCCGTGCCTGAAAGAATTGGCTCCTCCCATGCAAGTGTCGCCCCTTACGGTGCGTATCCGACAAAAGACGGGTATCTGGTTGTCGCGGTTGCATCGGATTCCCTGTGGAGACGATTCTGCGGCGCCATCGGTCGTGCCGATCTGATCGATGATTCGCGTTTCGCGAGCAATGCGCTTCGCTGTGAACATCGGGGCGAGCTTGAAGAGACGATCGTCTCGATCTTGGCTTCGTTGGATAGTCAGGAATGGGCGCGCCGGATGGACGCGGCCGGCGTTCCTTCCAGTCCGGTAAATTCACTGGATACGGTTCTCTCCCTGCCACAGGTTGACCACCGGCAGATGGTCGTTGACGTACCGCGCCCAGAACTTCCCGAGCTTCGGTTGCCGGGAATCGCCATCAAACTCAGTGACACTCCCGGAACCATTCGACGCCCGCCGCCGCTGCTCGGAGAGCACACCGACGAATTGTTGTCGAATCTGGGCTATTCAGAAGTAGCAATCGAACGATTCCGGTCGGACGGGGTAGTTTGACCGAAACAGGTGAGGAGGAGAACGGAAAAATCGTGGGACTTGGCCGAATTCTTGAACTCGCCGAACGGTTCGGCAGGCGTTCATAATGAAAGGTTTTCTGCATGCCCGACATCAATAAGCTCCGGGAGATGGTTCCGGGAGTTCTCGACACCGTTTATCTGAATACTGGTACGTGCGGACCGCTTCCGAAAGTAGCCCATGAGGCCGTCGTCGAGGAGATCAACCACGATCTCACGAAGGCACGAATCTCAGGTGACCATTTCCCGCACATCGGCGAGCTCCGAAATGGAGTGCGAGACGTGGTCGCGGCCGCGATCGGGGCCGACTCTGAAGAGATCGCAATCACGAGTAGTACCACAGACGGTATGTATAACTCGATCATCGGTTACCGGTGGCAAGTGGGAGACGAGCTAATCGTCTCTAATATTGAGCATCCGGGTGGCCTAGTTCCGTCATTCCTTGCCAAGCGGAGATTTGGTATTCGCGTTCGGGTGGCCGATATTGGCCTCGGCGGCGGTGATCCCGAGGATGTCGTGGGAGCCTTTGAGCGTCTGATCACTCCTCGCACGAAGATGATTGCTATTTCGCACGTCTCCTACACCACCGGAGCTCGTCTTCCGGTTAAAGAAATCATCGAAATGGCGCACAGTCATGATGTGCTCGTCGCTGTAGATGCCGCGCAATCCTATGGTGCTGTGCATCTCAACATGCACGATCTCGATGTCGACTTTTACGCTTGCTCCGGGCAGAAATGGATGTGTGGTCCAGATGGGACCGGTGCGTTCTACGTGAAGTCTTCGAGTATCGGAGAGCTTGATCAGACTCTTGGATCTGGCGGAATGATCAGAGGTACGCTCGACTACTACGGTGGTTCATATGCTCCGGCAGTAGGTGCTGCTCGGTTCGATACCGCCGGCCGAAACACCGCACTGATGGCGGGACAGTTGGCCGCCACAAAGTGGATCCTGGAAGATGTCGGAGTCGAGTGGGCAAGCAAGCACATCTCCCAGTTGGGCCTCAAGACGTACGACCAACTCGCTGGCTTGAATGGCGTCACGATGGTTACTCCACGCGAAGCCCTGGCCGGGCTGATTGCGTTCAATGTCGAGGGCATTGACGCTCCCGACCTGTCGGCACGCCTCGCTGAGGAACACAACGTGACCATTCGGTTCGTCACCAAGTACATCAACAATCCAGACGCGGCCCGCGTCTCAGTCGGTTTCTACAACAACGATGAGGACATTTCGCGTCTTATCGACGGAATCAAAGCCGTCCAGAAGACACTCGGCTAAGAGACGTCGATTTGGTCCGATATCGTTGGATAGTTGGCGCATGTGCCCGGCAAGAACGCCGGGCATCTTTCATCCCTCTAGGACGTTCATCCCGTGGTCCTGGTACTTCAGCCCTTCCGAAGCGATGACTTATTGATGACGACAATGACCTTCCTCACGTGTAGAGTCAGGCTAACGAGTAGCGCGAGGAGGTCAACAGCAATGCAGGCGACGTCAGGAAAAATAAGCGTTCGAGTGGTGCCATTGGGCGGTGTTTATACATTCGCCGAACCGAGACCGGAATTGCAGTCCGCTTCTCAACCCGACGATCAGTGCGCCGGGGTTGCTGACAAAGTTTTGGCACGACTGATTCGTTCTGCTCGCCAAGCCAGTGCACCGGTCAAGTCGTAGTCTCAACTTCTGGGTCACGAGCACGTTGCGCCGAATCTCCGGCTAACTTCGTCCCAATAATTCGCACACCATATCCCACCGATGATTCAACCACCCATTCCCAATCACTTTTCCCGTTCACATAATTTTCGGTCTTGCTCAACCGTGTCTCTCCCATTTTCGCGGTAATTGCGCGAGGAATTTCGTTGGCACGGCAATAGAGTTGGCTCCACAGCCTTGGTGCGCAATCACGGCACATAGACCATGCTCCGCGAGTACAATCAAAGTCAGATTGCTCGACGCCCGTTGAGTGTTCAATGTCATCGAACCACGTCGTGTCGCTCCCGACCACGACCTGTTCCAACACTCAAAGACAGACCGAAGCATGAAATTGAGGACGATGTCTACCGCTACTTCGAAGGCTGGAAACTACCGGTGTTAGGCGTTAGCTGGATCGATGTCACTATCATCGTGATCATAGGACTCGGAGCTTTCGCGGGAATCCGACGCGGATTTCTCCGTGGGACGATGGACCTGGTGACGATCGTGGCTTCGATTCTGGCCGCCGCCTTTGCCTATCATTGGGTGTCCGATTTCATAGCTGGCCGATTTCATACTTCAGCCGTCGTAGCCAGCGTCATAGGCTTTGCATTGATCGGACTGGTTGTCCAGGCTGCATTTTCACTGCTAATAGTCGCTCCACTCTCGCCGCTGATCGTGGCTGCTCGACACACACCGGTCAGCAAACAATTGGATGCGGTGCTCGGATTGATTCCGGGAGCGCTGAAGGGACTTGCCGTCGCGATGGCCGTCGTGATGGTATTGGTACTGATGCCGTTCGGCTCCGGTATCGATCCTTCAATCGGCCGATCTGCGCTTGCGCAGCGTTTGCTCTCAGGAGCGAATCAACTCACCAGCGACGCCGAGGGCCGTCTCGGTATCAACCTGGCGGACTTCATGATTGTCACCGAGCCGTCCTCAGAGAAAGGCATGCGACTTCCGTTTACCGTGTCGTCCGGTCTGAAGGAGAGTCCAAATGATGAAGCGAAGATGCTCCAGTTGGTGAATCAAGCGCGTTCCGAGCATGGTCTGGCGCCCCTCAAGAACGACTCAGGACTTCAGCAAGTTGCGCGGGCGCACAGTCGAGAAATGCTGGAACTTGGATACTTCGCCCACGTTTCTCCGTTGCATGGAAGCCCGACAGATCGGCTTGTCGCGGCGGGTACGACATTCAACGTGGCCGGAGAGAACATCGCTTACGCGCCGACCGTGGACATCGCGGAACGGGGACTCATGCGCAGCCCAGGACATCGGGCGAACATTCTGTCCGACCAGTTCACCCGGATCGGAATCGGGGTGATTATCACTCCATTTGGCACGAGGATGTTCACTCAGGAATTTGCCGGGCCGTAGAATATCGTTAGTCGGGTACTATTAGGCGAAGCAGTGGACCCGAGAACTCGCCGGTCTCACTGCCGAGATTCATGCGTGGAATTTGACCACGACAATGAATCGTCCGCGAGTAGATGTGTCAAAGGAGTAGGAATTGGTCAACGTCATCATCCCAGTAGCCGGGCTTGGTACGAGGCTACGCCCCCAAACGTGGAGCAAACCCAAACCGCTGGTTAGCGTGGCTGGCAAGCCAGTACTGGGACATGTGCTCGATCGGATTTCTGTCCTTGACCTCAACAAAGTGGTCTTTGTAACGGGATACTTGGGCGATCAAATACAAGAGTACGTTCGCGACCATTACAGTTTTGAGGCCGCATTTGTTCAGCAGCGAGAACAGCTTGGGCAGTCCCATGCGGTGATCATGGCCCGTGGCGAATTGAGCGGGCCCACGGTAATCCTGTTTCCCGACATGCTTTTTGAAGCCGATTTGGGCCAACTGTCGTCGATTGACGCCGACGGAGCCATATTCGCAAAGGAAGTCGAGGATCCACGACGCTTCGGAGTGATCGTAACGGACCACGGCCGCATTACGGAACTCGTCGAAAAACCGGAGACGCCAGTTTCTAACCTTGCTGTAGTGGGGATCTACTATTTCAAACAGATCGAGCGATTGTTTGACGCTATTGATTTTCAAATGGAACATAATCTCCAACAAGGCAACGAGTATTATCTGGCCGCGGCTCTGCAGCATCTGATCGATCACGGAACCCGTCTCGACTATCTTCCCGTTCAGGTCTGGGAGGACTGCGGTAAGCCAGAAGCGCTGCTTAGCACCAATCGATTCTTGTTGAATCAGCGATCCGAGACTCCGAGTATTCCCGGTTCGGTAGTTGTGCCGCCGGTTGTGATTGATCCTTCCGCGACAATTGGGAACTCGGTTATCGGCCCCTACGCGAGCGTTGGCAAGGGAGTCTCAATTCACAATTCGATCGTCACCGATTCGATCGTTGATGATGGCGCACAGATCGAGACAATGCTGCTCCGGGACTCCATTGTCGGTCGGCAGGCCCTTGTCCGCGGCGATTTCATGCGGATGAACGTCGGGGATTCGTCGGATATCGTTCTGGCGGCTACCAGCGAGATTCCTGGTGTCACGCGTGGATGACAAGCCGGAAGCCATTTCCACCGATTGGCTCGAAGTCTCCGTCGATGCGGACGTAGAGTCGGTTGATGCAGTCGTGGAGCTATTCAGCCGACACGTCTACAATCAGGGAGTGGTTCTGGACGAGCCGTTCAAGCAGGACACCGATGGCGACAACGTCGAAATTGACCCAAGCAGGCCGGTTACTGTGGCGGGGTACCTTCCAATCGACGATCACGTTGACGCTTCAGCGCAGAAGATTGCCGAAGGGTTGTGGCATCTGCGCCAGCTTGGCACGGTGAGTGAGCTTCGCAGCCGTGTCCAGAAGCAGGAAGACTGGGCCAACTCCTGGAAGGACCAATTCCAGGTTACCAGAATCGGGCGGCACTTCGTGATCCGTCCGACCTGGCGAGCCTACGACCCCAATCCCGGTGATGTTGTCATCGATCTTGACCCTGGCATGGCGTTTGGCACGGGACTTCACCCTACGACCGCATTATGCATGAGCTGGATTGAATCGCTTGAGGTCGCCGGACAGCGTGTGCTGGACGCTGGTGCCGGGTCCGGCATTCTTTCTATCGCCGCAATTAAGCGCGGTGCCCGGTCGAGTGACGCACTCGAAGTCGATCCAGTTGCGGTGAAGGCTCTTGTGCAAAACGTCGAACTGAATGGCTTCAGCGATCAAATTCGCGCACAGACCGCAGATGTTCGGCAAGCATTGCCAGTCGAGGGAACCTTCGATCTGATCATTGCTAACATCATCTCGCGCATCTTAATCGAGGCAGCGACCTCGCTGGCTGCCGTGGCGCACGTTGGCACTCAGCTTGTGCTCAGCGGAGTGATCGAAGCGCATGAGAGCAGCGTCATCACCGCATTTCAGACCGTCGGATTCGACGTGCTTGATCGTCGCGCGAGTGGTGATTGGGTTTCATTGTTGCTCGTCAAAAGGTCTACGGATTGAGCCGTCACGGACATCGATTCTTCATTGATGATTCTCTGTCGGTGGGTGCTCGCGTCAACCTTAGTCAACAGCAATCTCACCAGGTCGCCAACGTGCTTCGCCTACAGTCTGGCGATCAAATCGTTCTATTCAATGGCGATGGATCGGAATATCGTGCCGTCATTTCGGAGATCGATCGATCGGCGACAGCGGTCGATATCGTCAGTACCGAAGTCGGGTTCACGTTACCCGGTCCACCCATTCACGTCGCGCTTGCGTTGATCAAGTCAGATCGATTCGAGTGGGCGCTGCAGAAAGTCACAGAGCTTGGGGCGGAGCGATTCATCCCGATGATCACTGAACATAGCGTGATATCATTGCGGGTCGACCGTGAGGCGCGGCGGCGTGAGCGGTGGCTAAAGATCGCCGCGGAAGCGTCGGAGCAATCCGGTAGATGTACGATACCTGCCATCGATCCAGTGGTGGCGTTTGACGATCTGATATGTCGGATCGATGCAACGCAGACGTATCTTCTCTGGGAAGAAGAGTCGACAACGGCGTTGACGGCGATGAGGTTTGATCCTGATCGGCCGATTGTGCTCCTGGTGGGTCCCGAAGGCGGATTTTCATCGGCTGAAATCGAGATGGCGAAGCAAGCCGGCGTGAAGACGGCATCGCTCGGACATTTGACCCTCAGAGCTGAGACGGCGGCCGTTGCGGCGGCGGCGATGATAGTGGGTCGATCGATTTCAAATACACCGTACTAGTTCACATTCGCAGCAGTGAGATCGGGATGGTTGATGGCCCCGCAGAAGAGACGACGAGTCGCACTTGCACCGGCAGAGAGTGGTGTGATCGCCGCCGTTGCTCCGGGTTCTCTTGCAGATGAAATAGGCCTGCTGCCTGGACAGCGCATTGTCTCGATAAATGGATCGCCGCTCAATGACGCGATCGATTTCCAGTTCGAGGCATCCAATGAAGACGTCACACTGGAGGTCGATACCGGGGACGACGTGGTCGAGTTTGAGATCGAACGCGATCTAGAGGAGACCTGGGGTATAACGTTCGCCGATCCCACCTTCGACGGTATTCATATCTGTGAAAACACCTGCCCCTTTTGCTTCATTAAGCAGCTCCCGAAAGGCATGCGGAAAAGCCTTTACGTCATGGACGACGATTACCGTTATTCCATGCTCTACGGGAATTTCGTGACACTCACCAACCTAACCGAAGAGGACTGGAAGCGGATCGAAGACCAGCATATTAGCCCGATCAATGTTTCGGTCCACGCGACGAACCCGGATCTCCGAGTCGCTCTCGTTGGGAACCCCAAGGGAGCGCTCATTCTCGAACATCTGGCTCGTCTCGAGCGTTCGAGTATCGACTACAACACCCAGATTGTGCTCTGTCCCGGCATCAACGATGGAGAGGAGCTCGATCGCACCATTCGTGAGTTAATAACTTGCGGTCCGCACATGCGTTCAATCGCGGTTGTGCCGGTTGGATTGTCCAAATTTGGTGTTGAACGCCAGAGCCGTCGAGTCAGATTGTCCCGCACCTGTATGCGCAGTCTACCTGGAGCGACACTAGACGTCCGTCGATTCGAAGTTGCCGAGGCGGAACAGGTAATCGATCAGGTGGAAAACTGGCAGCGACGTTTTCGACGCGAGCGGTCACGAACGCTCGTCTACCTGGGTGATGAGTTCTACCTCATGACCGGCCGGCCGGTTCCACCGGCTTCGAGCTACGATGGGTTCCCACAAGTTGAGGATGGCATTGGCATCACTCGCCTATTCCTGGACGACGTCGAACGGGTCATCAAGCGAAACGCCCGTGGTTATGCCAGGGGCGCATCAGGGACAATCGCCTGCGGGGTGCTCATTGCCCCGACCATGCGTACCGTCGTTGAACGGATCAATCTCCACACCGGCTCCGATCTCAGGGTAGTTCCGATCGTCAATAGCTTCTTTGGGGAACAAATCAACGTATCGGGGCTGTTGACCGGGGGGCTGGTTCGTGACGCCTTGATCGACGATGACCGCTCCGACACGGTCTTCGTATCCGAACATATGATTTCGAAGCGAACACAAACATTCCTCGACGATATGCACGTTGAAGAACTGCAGGCATCTCTTGGTCGACCGGTCGTGGCCGCCGGAAATCTCAGCGAGGTCCTGCGGCAGCTGACGTCCGTACTTCAAGTTGTCTGAGCTACACACGTGATTCAGGAGCGACCGGGCGGCACCGTGATCGACGTGCGTGTTAGCCCACGATCATCACGCAGCCAGATTGAGGGAGTCGTCGATGGGAGCGTCAAAGTGCGTCTTACTGCTCCGCCGGTCGACGGTGCGGCGAACGAAGCACTCGTCAAACTGCTCGCGGCACACTTCAAAATCTCAAAGGCACGGGTCGAAATTGTCTCCGGCGCTCGCGGTCGACATAAGCAGGTACTGCTACGAGACGTTGACGCTGCCACGGTTAAGGCTCAGCTTGGATTGACGTGATCGTGTTTCTGAAACGACCAACTACCTTGTGATCAAAATTATGCGGAGATCGACGGAGAAGTCATCTGCGCTGGCGGCGAATCAGTCGAGCTGAAATCGCGGCGCCAGCCGCGACCCCAAGACCCGCGGCTGCGAACAGTACCGCACGGATTCCCGAACGACCATGCGATTGTCCGTTGCCCTGTGTCGTCGGCACGTAAGATCGTAATCGCCACCAGAGCAATATTGTCTCTTTCATGGCCCTGAAGACGACGCGCGGGCTCCCTCCGGACGATTCGCCACTCTTGCGCGGATAATGGTGGACCCCGATCTCAACGTAGCTCGCGTGTGCCTTCGTCGACTTGGCCATGATCTCTGTATTGATGAGCGCACCAGGTGATTCGAGGCTCATCGACTTGAGCAGATCGGCGCGAAATACCTTGAATGCACAATCGATGTCACGCAAGCGAATCCCGAACAAAATGCGCACGGCAATCTTGAATATGTTCGCATACAGAATTCGATAGCCGGCGTCTTGTCGATTGATTCGATAGCCAGCGACGATGTCATACTCGCAAACGAACGGCGCCAGATGCGATAGATCGGCGATGTCGAACTGAAGATCTGAGTCCATGAACATGATGTGGTCGCCGGTTGCGGCGGAAAACCCTGATGTGAGAGCGGCACCGTAACCGCGATTCACCAGGTGATGGATCGCTACGATCATCGGGTTTTCCGCGGCGATCTTGTTTAGTACGTCGCCCGTTCCGTCAGTGCTTCCGTCGTCGACCACGATGATCTCGAAATCTTCCGCGAGATCGGGTAACACCTCCAGAGCGTGCCGGGTCACTTCAGGTATGTTTTCAATTTCATTGTGAGCGGGCAGCACTAACGACAACTTGCCCGAGATCATTCAGCCTCCAGACAGATACAGCCCGGCCACGACATGGTGGCCGGGTTGTTTGTCTCGCGATTCACCGACCGAAGTATAGCCAGTAATCGTCGATTTGGTTATTTTGGCATGTCCTTCAGCGCGGAAAATGCCGGCCTTGGGCTCCAATCCGAGTTGACAACTGACCACGGAGTCTTTTCGTCGGCCGGGCTTGATATCACGCTGTAGTTCAAGTTCCAGACCGCCATGACGCCGACCCAAGGCCATTCATTCTTGCCGATCTCAAACGCTCGAACCAGGTAGTTGGCCTGATCCTGAGCGCTTATCTGCGCCCCGTATTCATATCCGGGTGCTTGATTCAGCGTAGTCCAGCCAAACTCAGTGAGCCAGATCTGCTTGGCGGCATCACCATTGTCGATCATTACTTGACGAAGTTGTTCGACACGTCGGAAGTAGAACGACGGATCGGTCTGCCAGCCGGGTCCGGGCCCTGGGTTGCCCGGCCACATCGTGTCGGGCGGATTATTATTGCTTCCCGGATGGGCGCCCAGATTATCAAAGTATCCTTTGATTTCTCCGTTGTTGTATTGATACGCCTGACGAAGGTACTGAACGTCGTCGATCGCGATCGACGGATCCGTTACTCCAGTCGGTGTGAGCCCACCAAACAGCACAATGGCGTTCGGGTCGCCTGCCTTGACCCCAGTGTAGCCAGACTTTAACAAGTTGACGTATCTACCGACGTCGACATTACCGCCAGTCTCAGCGGCGAGGTTCTCTTCGTTCCATATTTCCCATGCCTGTACTTTTCCAGAATACCGGCTCGCAAGTTGCTGCATGAGCGTTCCATAGGGAGCCGGATCGGTCGGAATTCCCCCAGATGGATCAGCCCAGGCGGGAGCCTTTACGACGCTGACGAGCACATGTATGCCTTTGGCAGCGGCTGGGTCAATCTGGTTGTCGAGCGCCAGAAAGTCAAACTGGCCCCGAGATGGCTCAAGCGTACGCCACTGAGCCTGAATTCGAATCCACGAGAATCCAGCGTCCGTGACCGTTGAAAGTGTCTTCTGAGTGAAGGATGCGCCCGCCGCATCACCTCGCAGGTAAACGTTGAAACCGTATCCGACATGCGGGCCATACCGATGACCGGTGATCGGGTCAACCGGCGGCATTTGCGGATCTTGCTTTGCAAGAGCTGAAGCTGGAGCGCCTTTTCGCGCAAGATATTCTTGACCGAGCAGCCCCAGCAGTACCTCGTACTTCGTGCCCTTGTACTCAGGGTGGTATTCGAAGCGAGCACGTTCGAAATACTGCACTGTGTGGGTCTGCCCATCACCGGCGGGTGGCGGTTGATTCTGTTCGTCGAATTCTTCGGAGATTGGATAACCGAAATTTTGCAGACCTCCGTTCTGGTTCCAGAACGTCTTGAAGCCATAGCTTAGGGCATGGTGCGTTGCGTCGAAATAGACGTGGTCCTGCGAATCCGCGAAGGGGCTGATAGGCTGGAATGCCGCTTCAGCCGAGCGAGATTGTGTTAAGTCGGCACCAACTCGAACCAGTTCGACGACGTATTGAGTTCCGGCGAATTCTGGGTGGTATTCGTAGACAGCACGTTCAAAATACTGTCGAAGATAACCATCTTGTTTGAATACGCCCGTGATCGGATAACCTTGAATGTAGAGTCCTCCATGCGTTTCCCAATACTGCCGAAATAAGCCCTGAACCCAGAAACCGGTTTCAGGAAAATAGCGCGGCATGAGCAAGTCATCTGCTGATGATGGGGAAGCGCTGGCCTGACCTATCGGTATCACAAGCATGAGTACCAACGCGATCATCGGCAAGAGCCGTAAACGTTTCAATGAATCCCCCTTTTGCCAAGCCCGCGCTTACGTAAGATCTCACGAGCCTGGTTCCAATCATTGCTGGTTGACAGTCGTTGCGCCGCGAACAATCCAAAGCGAACGATGTCAACGGCGATCTGTTTTACCTCTCACAGCAGCCCGAAACGTAGCCTGACGTGATCACGGAGCGATGAATCTCCCATCGCAATCGTTCAACGATCGGGTTGCGCTTCTGGCTCCGAGAATTCGCGTCATTATGGCGCGAACTGAAGCTCGACGTCGCCGATCCCGATAACATCTCCGTATCGGAGACCGGTTGGAACGGTCACCGGCTGACTATTCAGCAATGTGCCGTTGGTACTATTCAGATCTGTAACCCACCATCGTCCATCCCGCCAGGTGATTTGCACGTGCTCGCTCGAGACAAAATTGTCGTCGAGCATAACCGTCGCTCGTGGATGTCGGCCGATTACCGTAACCGGTTCTAAGTCGAGCCTCATCCCCGAACGCAAACCTGTTTCACCGCTCTGCTGAACGATGAGATGTGCCGTAGCGATCTCGTCTGAATCTTCGTGGCCAAATGATGCAAACAAACTCATTTCACGCACGACAACGCGTACCACCTGAAACAAGAAAAAGTAGAGGAGAAAGATGAATAGGACTCTGAGCAGCAGAACAAACCATTCAAATGGCAGTTGGTTGATCATTACGGTAGGTGGCCCTACGTACCCGGCGCGCCGCTGCCTCGGTATGGCAGAAGCTCCAGTCGTGCGGTCCCCACGATCACGGTATCACCTTGCTGAATAGCGCTGCGCGTTACCTGGGCGCCGTTCACACTGGTCCCATTGGTTGAGTCAAGGTCAACGATTTCAAGATGTCCATTTACATACTGGATACGTGCGTGATAGCGAGAGACTTCCGGCTCGGGAATGACGACATCATTGTCGAGTGAACGTCCGATGGAGGTGACCTGTCTCCTGATAGAGAAGATTTCCTCCGGTCGTGATGAACTCACGACACGTAAGAGTTGCGGTGGAACGTTGCCGGTGCGTTCGACGACGCGATAAACCTCGGTGCGCTGCACGGCTTCCTGCTGGATTGGATCGTACCCGGGAAGCTCAGCGATGTGTGCGTCGACGCTGATATTTCGAACTGGGATCCTGTCGTCCCCAAACATCTGTACCCGCACCTGGTCGATGAAACCATAATTCCGCTCGTCGGCCAGGTCGATCAGCCAGTCCTCCATTTGGCGACACAAGCTGGTAATGAAGTCGGTGTAGATAACCATGTCTTGTGGGTTGAGATAGACGCTATAATCGTTTGGTACGACAATGCCATCGACCGTGGCAAGCTGATTCCCCTCCATCGCACGTTCAAGACGGCGACCGACCTCAGCTGGCTGAATCGGACTGCGGAAGATACGCCCGACGGATCCCTCCATCAGGCCCTCAAAAAAACGTTCAAATCTCTGAAGGCTATTTACCACGGCAGTTGTGCCATCCAAAGTGGAAAAGTTAGGCGACTCGGACGGGCGGAATTATAGGTGTCCGAAAGAGACGGGTCAAACGGGGTCAGCAAATGCGATCTGATCCGGTGCGTCGCCATTCTCGATGCGGCCATATTCTCCCCGGCTATTTACGGTCCGTCGCTCGTTAGGGTACCAAACACACGCTTCGAGCAATCTGGATTTCAATTAGGCAGTAGCACGATCTATCAATAGCGATGCGCACCCGGCACAGAACTTCAAGAATTGGTCACAACTTGGTGATCGTCGGCAGATGCAGTTCGGTTGCTAACGATCGCATAGTGCTGTGGTCTTCGCAGGAAGAGATTGAAAAAGAGAGCAAAGATTGCGAACACCTCGAGGCCAAATGGAAGATAGCCCGTGTACCCTAAGATAGGCATCTCAAACACATGCGCAAATCCCACGAATGGCACCGAGTATGTCCACTTCGGCATGGAAAAGAAGTTCCACATTTCCCAAAAGAATCCGGTAATCAGCGTTCCCAACATAACGTTCCACAGTGCCGCCCAATCACCATCGCGGACAAACCCACTGATCGAACGCTGCCCGATCAATGCGTTGATCGGCTCGATGATGAAGAACACCGATAGCCAAGCGAGTGGAAACGCCTCGTGGGGGTACAGAATGATCAGCAGAAGCATGATCCAGCCAAGCAGGTGGAATGAGACTATGCCACGTGTTCTCAGTCGCCACGGAGGCAAATTCGGAATTCCATCACCGATCCGAAAACTCGCCAACAACTCCGCTGTTTCAAGCACAGCTGGGACCACGGTTGAAAACGCAATTGATGCGAGAATGACGTAGGTGATCGACGAATAGGTGACTGGCGTGCGATAGTGCCAATCATTGAGGAAGCCGTTCATCCACTCGAAGATCCACCAGAACGGGCTTGACGAGATAAATAGTAGGACGAAGTTTCTGGGACTGCGCGAAAGAAGTGACGTGCCTGTTCTCAACATGATCAGACCGTCCAACGTCAGGATGTAACCAAGCCAGAGTGGGAAGAAGTAGTAGTCAGAGATCGGTCGAATCTGGAGCCAGGCAACAGGCCACCAGAAGGCGATAAGCAGAATGCCAGGTATGATTTGACGGGCCTGGAACCTACGGTTTGAATAGAGCGGTTTGACCGCCACGAATCATCCTCGATCGATCCGGCCGAGTATTGGGGCGCATTCCCGCCCTTTACGCAAGAGTAGGAGCGCTCCATCAGTATGCCAGAACAAGTCGGCAGACCTGGGCCACTGCTTGCGCCGTCGATTCTGACGGCGGACCTTGGCCACCTTCATAATGAAATCAAACGGGTCGAAGCATCTGGTGTGGACTACATTCATCTCGACGTGATGGATGGGCGTTTTGTACCTAACATCAGTATCGGGCTTCCAATCGTCGAAGCAGTCAGGAGTGCTACGACGTTGCCACTCGATGTACATCTTATGATCGTTGAGCCAGATCGCTTCATTCCGCAATTTGCGTCGGCTGGGGCCGACATTTTGACGGTGCATTTGGAAGCCTGCCCACACGTTCACCGGACACTGCAGCAAATACGAGAAACAGGGTGTCAATCCGGAATCGCCGTGAATCCTGGCACACCTGTTGACTCGATTGGACTGATCGCCGAAGTCGTCGATCTCGTGCTGGTAATGAGCGTGAATCCGGGCTTTGGTGGCCAGTCATTCATCCCGAACGCGTTACCGAAATTGCGGCGTGTCCGTTCCATTTTGGATCTCGCGGGTTCGCCGGCGTTGATCGAAATCGATGGTGGTATCAAACCATCAATCGCTCGCGAGGTTTGGGAAGCTGGCGCTGATGTGCTGGTTGCCGGATCGGCTATCTACACGCCGGAAATTTCCGTAGCGGAGGCGGTACGCGAGTTTCGGTCGGTCTTTGCGAACTAGCGGACCTCGTCATTTTTCGATCGCCCCAAGAATAATGCCGGAACGACGGCGATGAGGCAGAGGATGGCCGCGACCGAAAAGGTATCCCGGATGATCGACAATGTCAGCGGAATCGCCATGTCAGTGGCATAGGTTTGCTGGCGCGCGAGGTAGTCCGCGAGGGTTTCTCCCGCCTTCTGGGGCAGGGGCGGCAGGCTAATCAGAGCGTGGTTCAGTCGACTTACGGCCCATCCGGTCAATGCGGAAATTCCGATCGTCATTCCAAGAAGTCTCATGACGATCACGATGCCGGACGCGATTCCAAGATCTCGTGATCTCGCTGCATTGATTGCGGCCGCGCCGACCGGCGCAATGACCAACCCGAAACCGAAGCCGGCTAGGCCGAGATCGCGGCCCATGCGCGCTACCTGCAGATCGTTGGGCCATCCGCTCATGAGCCAGAAACCACCGCTGGCGAGCGCCAGACCAATCAGCACGACGGTTCGGTAACCGAATTTTGCCGTAAATCGGCCCCCGATGACGGCGCCAACCGCCATCGTAGAACAGAACGCACCGAGAAGTTCGGCGCTGACGATTTCGCTTCGGTGTTCCGACGCGATGAGCGCGACCTGAAGCGGCACGTTGACCATGCCGACCATGAGTGCCGCACCCACCAGAGCGTTCGTGGTATTGGCTGACGAGAACACTCGATCGCGAAACAGCGACAATGGAATGAGTGGATGAGCGGACCGCATTTCAACGGCGATTAGCACGGCCAATGCGACAATACCCATCGTAATGAGTGGAACCTGGTAGTTGGAGAGTGGGTTTGCCGACGACCCGAGTGCGCGCTGACCGTTCGGCCCGGTCGCTTCCGACCCTGCAGATACACCGAGATTAATGAAGATCAGTGCAAGGGTTAACAGGGCCGCCCCTGGCAAATCAATTGGCGCGCGCTTGTGAGATGCCGGCACAACGTGTCGCCAGCTGAAGGTCAGGAGAGCACCGACAAGTAATCCGATTGGGAGGTTCAGCCAGAACACGTCACGCCATGATCCGAATATCTGGGTGAACCCGGCTCCCCAAATTGGCCCGAGTACCCACCCGAGCGTATCGACCGCGGCCACCACTCCCAATGCAGCGGCCCGTCGGTGGCGAGGAAGGACATCTCCGACTAATGCCATCGAGATCGGCAGCATGGCGCCACCGCCGAATCCCTGAATTGCACGGGCAGCGATCAGGGTTTCGAGACTGTGGGCCGAGGCGCACAGCGCCGAGCCAATCAAGAAGACGACTAACGCCACGAGAAAGGCGTTGCGCCGCCCGAAAATATCCGAGAACCGGCCGAGCAATGGGATCGTGAGAGTGTATGCGACTAAATAGCCGGTAACCACCCAAACATACCGGTCGGCCTCCGCGGTATTGACATTGAGATCAGTGAGCATTCGAGGAAGAATCGGTGCGATGACCGTCAGGTCGAGTGCCGCTACAAGCACAACGACAAGCGCTGGCACGATGATTGTCATTGGACGCGACACAAGCGTCCGCGACGACTCCGCTTCTAGGCGTTCGGCTTGGTGATCGTCACGGGTTCGTTCTGTTTGGTCAGTAGAAGCGTCCACGTTGTCGCAGAGTTCCCTCCGGTGTCGCGTAAGGTTAGCTTGACCAAATCACTTGATTGTTTGTCGATCCAGAGATCGACGTCAAGCGATACGCCGTTGAGTGCCCCTCCCGCAATCGCCTGCGCATCTTCTTTTTTGACCGAAGCAGTGACGTGGTAGGTGTCCTTGCCGCTAATCGATTCACTACCCACGATCTTCGGGTTCTGAAGAGTTTGAATGATGTTTGAGATGCCTTGATTCTTATCGAAAAGCACCGCAGGTGCATAGCCGAGATCAGACGGTGCCTTTTCCCAGGATCCCGTGATCGGATTGGTCATGTATTGTTGATTGTCAACTGAAATCAAACTAATTGAAATAGTTGCACCGAGAAAGGTCACATCGGCTTTAGCCTGGGCGCTATTCGGTCGTAGAAGATCGCCGCTGGCTCCGTGGAGTTTGATCGTTCCCGCATTGTCCAGCGCCACTGTTCCGTCGACGGTGAGGACGAAGTGGAGCGAGTTGACCTGATCAAAGCGATTTGAAGCGGCGGTAAGAATTGCCTGGGCCGAAATTGGTGTCGGTGACGGCGTAGCCGATTGTGATTTCGAACCACCACAGCCGACGAGAGCAAGAACGGCTAATAGTGTAAAGAATGTGCGAACCGCGTATTGGATTTTCATCGATGAATTACCCCCAATTTTCCCATCGGGCGGCGAATACCAATGCTATCACAGTAATCTGCGCACCAATCGATCAAGTTTTTGCGGATGTACGGTCACTATGTTACGATTCTGCGGCCTAAGCGCGAGCGCCGAGCCCCTGGACAGTCAGGTATTCAGACACGGTCATGCTGAAGGAGTAGAGGCACGACAGCGGTGGATGAGCTACGCGTCATAGTCGGAGCCGGAACCGACACCGGATCCGTTCGCGAGCAGAACGAAGACGCTGTGTATGTCAGCGACTCGGCGACCGATGCTGTCGACGCGAACGGCAGGCTCATTGCCATCGCAGACGGCATGGGCGGATATCAACGAGGCGAGGTGGCGTCACGTTTGGCGCTTGACACGCTTCAATCCGAGTTTTACGGCAGCGAAATTGGCCCAAACGACGTACCTCTTCGTCTCAAGCAGGCCTTTCGCAAAGCGAATGACCTCATATTCGCCGACGGTTCGGCCGAAGGCGAACAAAATATGATGGGGACGACTCTTGTCGCCGCAGTGATCCGCGGATCCGACTTGACGATCGCGAACGTCGGAGACAGCCGAGCCTATCTCGTCCGAGCCGATCGCCTCACCCAGGTTACGCGCGACCATTCGCTTGTCGCCGAGCAGGTTGCTGCCGGTGCGATGACCGAACAAGAGGCGCGCGAAAGTCAGCATCGGAACATTATTACGCGCGCGCTCGGTCACCGCCAACGGGTGGACGTCGACATCTTTGAAATTCGGCTCTTGCCGGACGATCGATTAGTGATGACGACTGATGGACTGCATGACTACGTTGATGATGATGAGATGATCTCTGTTCCGCTGAGCCGTCATCCTGAGGACGCGGCTCGCGAGTTGGTCCACCTGGCCTTAGAGCACGAGTCGAACGACAATGTGACTGCGGTCGTGGTCTGGGCGGCTCCGGCGGGTGTGTCCACCGAGCGTGTGGCTGAAGGAGATCTCGAAGAGGAGCGTGCAAGCTATCTTATCCCGATGCTTGTCTTGCTTGCTCTGGTGGTCTTCATCGCGATTGTCGTGCTGATTCTCTACCTCGCTTGATGGTTCAAGTCGTGATTCATACCAAGACGATTTTGGCTGGATCTCGATGAACAAACTACCGGTAACCCCCTCGCTCACGCCGTCTGATCGTCCAATTGTTGACGCTCACACGCATATCTTCCCTCCCGAGTTCGCTCGGGACCGGGAATCGATTTGTTTCCGTGACGAGTGGTTTGCGGAGCTTTATCAGAATCCGAAGTCAGTACTTGCCACCGAAGAGGATATTCTCAAGAGTATGAGCGACGCGGGATATCGCTCGTCCATTGTGTGCGGATTTCCCTGGCGTGATCCGGGGCTGTGCCGCGAGCACAACGACTACTTGCTCGATGTTGCTCGGCCGAAACGTTGGACGGATCGCTGCGATCACCACGGTCTCTCCGATGCAAACCGGCGCCGCGAAGGAAGCCGAGCGTTGTTTTGAAGCTGGAGCCGTCGGCATCGGGGAGCTCAACGCGGATGCTCAAGGCTTTGATCTCAATTCCCCCGCGCCGTTAGCGGCAATAGCCGAAATCTGCAATGAATTCGATAAGCCAATATTGTTTCACGTAAGCGAGCCTGTCGGGCACCTCTATTCTGGAAAGGGGACCTCAACTCCGGACCGCCTGCTCCGTTTTCTCATCGAGTTTCCGGAGGTGAAAGTTGTCGCTGCCCATTGGGGTGGCGGACTTCCGTTCTATGAGTTGATGCCCGAAGTGGCGGAGCTGACTCGAAACCTGGTCTACGATTCAGCTGCTTCTACCTATCTCTATCGATCCAGTGTCTTTCCGCGGGTCATCGATCTCGTTGGTGCTGAACGCGTACTGATGGGGACAGACTATCCAGTTTTGCGGCAAGATCGCTTCGTGCGCCGTATCCTGAAGCATGATCTGTCGGACGATGTGCTGGACAGTATCCTGTGGCGGAATGCGGCCCGCGTCTACCGGCTAATTCTCGAAGGCATCGAATCGTGATCAGTGGAGTACGCGGTCGAATCGTCTCCAAAGTGCCCGGGGCAATCCTGGTGGAACTGCACGGCCTTGTCTTGAAAGTGCTGACGTCGCAAACGACGATCAGCGATGTCGGTGATCCTGGCGAACAGGTCGATCTCCTGACTCATCTTTACGTGCGTGAAGATCAACTGACGTTGTTTGGATTTGCAACTCAAGATGAGCTCGACTTATTTGAGCTGTTGCTCACAGTGAGTGGGGTAGGGCCGCGGGTGGCGTTGAGTGTTCTCTCGACAGCGCGCCCTGGTGAAGTTCATCAGGCGATCGAGTCCGAAGACGTTAATCTCTTGAGTCGCGTTCCTGGTATCGGCAAGAAGACCGCCAGCCGCATCATCTTCGACCTGCGGGGGAAATTGCCAGAGAGAGTCGGGGACGGTGTGTCTCCGATCGGGGCGCAAGATCAAGAAGCACTCGACGCGCTCCAGTCTCTCGGTTATTCGGGGACAGAAGCTCGCTCTGCACTGTCGGGAGTTGAGCGGTTCGATGGGCAGACCGTCGAGGAACGTGTCTACGCCGCACTTCAGACATTGGCGAGGAACTAGACGAACGGGTTCTTCTTCCTACTGTTTTTTGAGCCGGCGTTCGACGGCGCGAGCATGAGCGGTCAAACCTTCAGACCGAGCAATCTTTGCAGCTGGCGGCCCGAGTCGTTTCAGTCCAGTCTCGTTCAGTCCAATCAGACTGATGATCTTGATGAACTCCTCGACGTTGATCGGTGACGAGAAACGCGCGGTCTGTCCAGTCGGCATCACGTGACTGGGTCCAGCCGTATAGTCGCCAAGAACTTCAGGCGACGACTCACCGATGAAAACTCCGCCCGCATTCTTTATCTGATCCAGATTCGACCAGGCGTCCTGTATCAAGCAGGCAAAGGTGTTCCGGAGCGTAATCGTTCGCCAGGCCGAATGCAATTTTCAAATCAGGTACGACCACGATGGCACCATTCGTCCTTAGCGAATCGCTGGCGATTTCTGCTCGCTCCAGCAGTGGAAGCTGCTCGGCAATCTGCTCTTCGACAGCTGCGGCAAGCTTGGCAGAGGTCGTCAAGAAAATTGCGCTGGCAAGTGGATCATGCTCGGCTTGCGCCAGAAGATCGGCCGCGCAGAGATCGGGGCGGGCACTCTCGTCGGCGATAAGCAGGGTCTCGGTCGGCCCTGGGAGTTGGTCGATGTCGACGTCCCCGTACACACGGCGTTTGGCCAAAACAACGAAGATGTTGCCGGGGCCAACGATCTTGTCGACTCTCGGCACGCTTTGCGTTCCGTACGCCATCGCCCCAATAGCCTGCGCTCCACCGACCTTGAACATGCGATCGATGCCAGCGATATCGGCGGCGGCGAGGATCAGCGGCGAGATCCTGCCATCGCGTCCCGGCGGCGCACAGGCGACTATCTCATCTACGCCAGCGACCCTAGCCGGAATCGCGGACATTAGTAATGACGAGGGGTACGGTGCTCGGCCAGCCGGAGTGTAGACTCCAACTCGCTCCAACGGGCGAAGAATCTGTCCGAGCGTTCCAGCGTCGTCAACGTGGATCCAGGAGGAGCGCAATTGGCGCCGGTGAAAGGCTTCGATCCGGTCACGAGCGATTCTTAGCGCTTCGAGAACGTCATCGGATACAAGATGAAGTGCCTGCTCGATCTCGTCCTTCGATACTTCAAGAGATTCGATCTCCGCTCCATCGATTTCCGAGGTGTAGCGTCTGAGCGCCGCGTCGCCGTCACGCTGGACATCGGCGAGTATTCGGTCAACCACTTGCGCGGCGGTCAAGTCTTCACCGAATATCCGGCGCACGCTTGCTCGCACGACCGGGGGAAGTTCGGTCTCTTCAAGGCGTCGACTCCTCAGCACGAATGCTCGAGCCTCGTCGACGTCATGAAACATCCGCACAACGCTGTCGAAGTTCATTTTCCCTCTGCAACTGCTTCAACGAGCCGGATGAATCCGGGTGACTCACTGTCAAAGACGTAATCCGGCGATGTAACGGTAATTCCGCTGCTGCCGCCCAGACGGAGGTGATCGACCGCAGTGAGCAGGCGATCAGACGGAACGATGATGGTGACCGCGAACCATCGCTCATGTCCATTGCTCTCTTTCGGGAACACGCTGGCAATGGTCGGACCCTGACGGCCCGCGGTCTCAACCTGAGACGTTACATGCTGGGCAACTGATTCTGGCGAGTCGCCGAGAACATTTGCGGTAATCAGCCTAAACTGACGGGTTCTTAGACGTGCCTCGGCAAGTTCAACGATGGACCGGGCGACTTCGAGTTTCTCTGGTTGATGCTTGAAGGTACGCCGTGAGGCGATCATGCAAGCTTGGGCACGCAAAATGACTCCGCCATTCAACACGCGCAGCCGGTTGTCCCGCAACGTCACGCCTGTTTCAGAAAGGTCGGTGATAATGTCCGCATAGCCCAATACGGGAGCCGCCTCTAGCGCGCCGTGCGCGTCGACTACCGTGAAGTAGTTGATGCCGTGCTTATACAGGAAATCCCTCGTCAAATTCGGAAACTTTGTCGCGACACGTAGCGTCCGACCAGTCCGCTTGAAATCGATCGACAGATCGGCAAGATCCGCGACGGTCGTGATATCCAGCCAACCTTCAGGCACGGCGATCACGAGCTCACAGCGACGGAATCCGAGGTCCTCCATAACGACAACTAAGTTGGCTTCATCTTGACCGTTCTCGGTGACAAGGTCGAGCCCGGTGATACCGAGATCGGCGCTGCCTTCGGCTACTTTGTGAACGATATCCTCAGTCCGCTGGAACAGAACTTCGACGTCAGGCAACCCGGTAAGCCGTCCGACGTACTGTCTTGGATTCGGGCGCCAAATCGGCATCCCACTTCGCTCCAGAAAGCGCGTGGTCGCCTCTTCGTACCCTCCCTTGGAGGAGATAGCGAGTCTCAGTGGCTCAATCAACGTTCAGAGTCCCATCGGCGAGTACTGCTGGTTCGGGACCGAACTTCTCGACTTCCGCATTTCCTTCGAAATCGACAACGATCAGCGCGGCCATGTTGCAGCGTTGTGCATAACGGCGATTCGCGCTGACGGACCTGCTCCGAACGTCGAGTTCAACGATATTGCCCTCCTGCCGCATTTTTTCGGCGAGTAGAATCGCCTGTGGGAGTGCTCTGGGATCTGATGGCGCTACGAGCGTGATCGATCTTATGCCGGTTGTTTCCAGCACCGCGAGTTCCGCTATGCGCTCCAGCCCGTAGGTGAAGCCAGAGGCGGGCAACGGTTGTCGTGCGCCGAGAGTCTGAGCCAGATCATCATATCGCCCTCCGCCACACAGTTGACTCCGGTCTGAGTCGTCGGCATAAATCTCAAAGAGCATGCCGGTATAGTAATGAAGTCCACGGCCAAGGCCAGGGCTCAGCTCGATCCCATCGGTGTCGTGACCGAAGATCGACAGCAGTTCCAATACTTCCTCAATACGTTCAATGGGCTCCTCGCCGAGGTCGTGGCTGCGAACCAGCGCTCGGAGCTCAGGAAGCACCTCAGCAGGAGATCCATGCATTTGCGCCATCTGCTGCACAAAATCGAATCCTCGCCGGACATGTTCCTCATCGCTGCGGCGATTCATCTTGGCGATGACTCCGGCCACGATCTCTTCGGGCGTTCTGGTGCCACCTTGTGTCTGAACGCCTACTTCATTCAGGACCCCAAGTACCCAGTTCTCTAACTGGTCCGATGGCACTTGACCGAGCGTCTGACTCATTTGATCAAACAAGTCCGACAGCCGGTCGCCACTGATGAGACCGGCGATGTCACTCTCCAGATCGACCGTGCGCCCCTTTCGCAACCGTTCCATGCTCCAGATCAGCCAGTCGCGCGCTCGTTGCCGGAGAGGAAGCCGGTCAAGGTATTCGAGAACAAGGCCGACGTGCCCGAGAACGAGATGTCCGGTGATGCCAACGGAACCTAGTCCCTCCAGCGCCAGATGAATGACCTCAGCGTCGGCAATTGGACCTTCCGCGCCAAGCAACTCGCAACCGACTTCGGTGAATTGTCTGGCACGACCTGCTTGCGGCTTCTCATAACGAAAGACCGGTCCAGAATAGGAGAGTCTGAGCGGAAGTGATCTGGATTGCATCGAGTCGACATACATTCGCAGCACCGAAGCGGTGTGTTCAGGGCGAAGAGCAATGTCCCGTTCTCGATAGCGGAACGCGTACATCTGCGCGATGCGTTCTCCGCCGGATTTCCTGAGAAACAACTCAGTCGGTTCAACGATCGGCGTGTCGACCTGTTCATACCCGTGACGAGCGATCAGACCAGTGAGAGCCAATCGGACGCGCTGGAGATGATCAAATTCGGTCGCGTCAACATCGGACATGCCACGCAATCGTTCCAGTTGCGGTTTTCTGTCTGTCAAGGTGTTCGGTCCACGATGATCGCCCAACGAGAAATCCCCCGAAGATCCATTAACGAGTGTGGATATTGACGCCCCGACGGGCCACGATCGTTGAGTCTATCACGTGTTTTGGCCTCAAGAGAGCCGCTGCTCGACATTTTGGTGAAGTTGTCAGGTCGACGAGCCGTTCCATCGTTACTTGACAAAAACACCTGCCTTTCGACGCATTTGTGACGCGTTTTTCACGAATTTGTAACGCGTCCCCGACTATGCTTAATGCATGAAAATGTTAAGCGCCGCTTCGAGTACGGAATCCCTGGAAGAGGTCGATCGATATGGAACAAGAAAAACCGACCGGCATGACAGGTCCACCATTTGAAACGTCGGGTCAAGCAAGCAGCCCTGTTCGTTCCCGACGTCTATACCGTAGTCGCCAGGACCGGATTGTTGCGGGTGTCTGCGGAGGGCTCGGTCACTACTTCAACGTCGAACCGGTCCTGGTGCGAATTGGGTTCGTTGCGCTGACGTTTGCGGGCGGAGCCGGAATTCTCGTCTACCTTCTGGCAGCGATCTTGATTCCTCAGGCGACAGCCGAAGAGGACTTTGCGCGGGCGGATGCCACGTCAGTCAGTCAAGGTCGACTGGTGTTTGGCGGATTGCTGATAGTCGTCGGCGCGTATTTGCTGGTACGAGAATTTATGCCCGGGTTTAGCGATCAGATTATCTGGGCGAGCGTTCTCATTGCGATTGGTCTGGCGGTTGTTCTCAAAGGAGTGCAACGGTGAGTACGCAACCTCTGACTCCACGGTCCGCCTCCACACCGCCGCCGGCCCTTGGCACGATTGTGATAGGCGGGATCCTGGTCTTGGTAGGTCTGGCTTGGATCCTGAATGTACTTGACGTCGTCGATCTCACGCTGGGATTGATCTTGCCTTCGGCGCTAATTCTGGTCGGGCTGGCGCTGCTGGCTGGTTCGGTCACCGGTTCCCATGGTGGGCTCGTGGCCATGGGTGTGATCCTAACGGTCGCATTGACGATCTCAGCGACCGTGAGCGTCCCTCTGAGTGGCGGGATTGGGGATGCGAATTATGCCCCTGTCCAGTTCACGGACCTTCGCGATAGCTACGAATTGATGATCGGGAACATGAACGTTGATCTGTCGCGGCTGCAGTTCCCAGACGGTGTCACGACCGTCGAAACACGAGTCGGTCTTGGTGAGTTGAATATAGACGTTCCGAGCGACGTTGCCGTCATGGTCCATTGGAAAGTTTCGGGAGGCAATGTCAACGTCTTCGACAGTTCGTACGACGGCACCAACCTGGACGACCATTCACAGACTCCCGGCTACGAACAGGCTGCGAAGAAGTTGATCATCGAGGTGAAAATGGGCTTTGGCGATATTAATGTGAGGCAGCCATGAACGAGCGATTCAGTCCCGGTTCGGCCATCGTTGGCCTGGTTTTCATCGCGCTAGGAACGTTGTTTCTGCTCGACGAATACGATGTCGTGCGACTGCGGCCCGCTTTGGTCTTGCCAATCCTTCTCGTTGGACTTGGTCTTGGTTTGCTGGCAGGAGTTCGCGAACCTAGACGGCATGTGCCTCGAGTCGACTGAGCCTGTTAGGACGTCGCTTCCAAGTGAACGCGAACATGGCCCGCCACCGTTGATCAAACTCAACATTGTGGCGGGCACCTCATTCGCTAATCTCGTTAGTCACTTGTCCGATCAAGTGCGCAGTTTGCCACCCACTTGACGTTTCACCTGAGATTCAATGCGACCACGGACCTTGTCTACTTCCCGTTCGGCAAGCTGGCGATCGGGCGCAGCCAGTGTCACTCGAAACGCCAGGCTTTTGGCACCAGGGTCAATTGCTGGACCCCGGTAAATGTCGAAAAGGGTAACGCTGGAAAGGAGTCCACCGGCTCCAGCTGCCAGAGCCGCTCGAACGCGATCAGCGGGGATTTCCTCGTCAACCACGATGGCAAAATCTTGTTCGACCGGTGGGAAGCGCGTAACGGACTGGGCGCGAACATCGTCGAGCCCGGTCTCGGCGAGTGACACGAGATCGATCTCGGCGACGGCGATACGTCCTTCGTCGTTGATGCCAAATTGCCGGGCCACAATTGGGTGAATTTCACCAATTACTCCGACTGGCGTGTCGCTCACGCGGATTTCGGCCGCTCGACCTGGATGAAAACTGGGGTGTCCGATCGGCTCGTACGAAATCTCCGAGGCTCCGGAGCGCTGAAGGACCTCGTCAATCACTCCTTTGACGTCAAAGAAGTCTGCTCCCCGCTCGGTAGAGAAGAGCCCACTTTCCGCCTGAGTGCCTGCCATGACGCATAGCAGCGCTCGTCGCTCGTCCGGGAGTTCGTCGACGCCTTGTGGGATGTAGACCCGCGCCGTCTCGAACACATTCACCGTGCGAGAGAATTTGAGGTTCTCGGCAACGTTCTTCAGCACTGACGGTAGCAATGTCGGGCGCATTATCTCCCAGTCCGACCTCAATGGATTGGTTACCCGTACGAGTGGTAGATGAGGGCGAGCGAAAAACCCCAATCGTTCGGGTGCGCTCTCGCCACTGGGTGAAAGCGCATCTAGGTCGGCGTCATTAACCATCGAGTAGGTCATGACCTCATTGAGGCCGGCAGCGACCATAATATCCTGCACGGCGCTTATCAACCTTCGCATCGGGTCGATCTCGATGGGTACTGTACCGCCGACTGGAAGCGTTTCCGGCAAGCTGTCGTAACCGGCAATCCGGGCGACCTCTTCGACTAGATCAGCCTTCAAACTGATATCGGAACGCCATGTTGGCACCATGACCCGAACGATCTCCTTACCATCGCGTTGCTCGATTGATGGTTGGAATTCGAGCCTGTCCAGAATATTCAGAACCATCTCGTTCGAAAAATCGACACCAAGAAGTCGCTTGATCTCACTTCTGGGCATCGTCAGTTCAAACGGTTCGCGTGGGTGATCGTAAATGTCAGCAAGCCTGGTCACTTTGGCGTCCGGCAGCATCTCCTGAATTAGCGCGACGGACCGCTGAATGGCGATCCAGGCGAGGTTTGGATCGATGCCCCGTTCGAATCTGGCCGATGCTTCGGTGCGCAATCGCTGACCGCGTGCAGTGCGACGCACATTTGCCATGTTGAAATTGGCCGCTTCGAGAAGCACCGTCTGCGTATCGTCCCGAATTTCGGAGTTGACGCCGCCCATCACACCGGCCATTCCAACCGCTCGACCAGGATCTGCGATCACGAGTGTGTCTGGATCGAGTTCACGATTGACGTGGTCCAACGTTTCGATCGTCTCTCCCGGTCGCGCTCGCCGAACAATGATTCGGCCGTCTCGGAGAAAATTGCGATCGAACGCGTGAAGCGGCTGACCCCATTCGAGCATGACATAATTCGTCACGTCAACAATGTTGTTGATCGGACGCACGCCGGCCGCGATTAATCTTTGCTGCATCCACGATGGGGATTCTTCAACTCGGATGTTCTCGATGATTGCGCCCACGTAACGAGCGCAGAGGTCCGGATCCTCAACCTGAACAAGCGCGGAGTCACGTGTCACCGATGAGAGGTCGGCCAGTTCGGGAAGCCGCGGCCGCTTGTCGGCGATCGCGCCAAGCTCTCGAGCAATACCGATCATCGAAAAGGCGTGTACAAGATTTGGGGTGATCTCGAACTCGATAACCTCATCGCCCATATACTCGCGAAGCGGGAGGCCGACTGGCGCATCGTCGTCGAGCACCATGATGCCTTCGTGCTCGTCTGAAATCCCGAGCTCTTTCTCGGAACAGACCATTCCCTCGGACCGGACTCCGCGTAAGTTGCTTGGCTTGAGCGTGATCATGCGGAACTCGTCCGAGTGGCCGTCAATCAGACGCGCACCCGCCAGCGCCAGGGCAACTTTTTGCTTTTCGGCGATGTTCGGTGCACCGGTTACGACGGTCAGCCGGTGCTCACCAGCGGTAACAGTTACCAGCGTGAGCCGGTCCGCGTTTGGATGTCGTTCAACGCGCTCGACGTAGCCAACATAGACCTTATCCCAGATCCCGCCGATTTCCGTAATGCCTTCGGCTTCGAGTCCGGCCATGGTGAGTCGACGAGCAATTTCCGTGGCGCTCCAATCGACATCAACCAGGTCGCGAAGCCAGCGTATCGGGACTTTCATTGACGTGTCACTTCCTCTCTGATCAGTTTAGACCGACGCTCGATCGAACTGGGACAAGAACCTGATATCACCTTGATAGAATGCGCGAATGTCCTGGATGCCGTACTTGAGCATCGCCAAACGCTCGATTCCGCAGCCGAAGGCAAATCCGCTGTACCGGTCGGGGTCGTAGCCGACGTTCGCCAAGACGTTCGGATGAACCATCCCGGCCCCAAGAATCTCGATCCAGCCGGTTCCCTTGCAGATTCGGCATCCCTCGCCGTGACAGACCATACAGTCGATCGCGAAATCGACGCCGGGCTCGACGAATGGAAAGTAGTCGCACCGGAATCGGACCTTGCGGTCGTGTCCGAATAGCTGACGGGCGAACTCAGCAAGCGTGCCCTTTAGATCGGTCATCGTGATGTGTTCGTCAATCGCCAGTCCTTCAATTTGCTGAAAGTGCCACTCGTGTGTCGCATCAAGGGCTTCGTAGCGGTAGCATCGCCCGGGGATGATGACCCGCACTGGGGGATCCAGCCGCTCCATGGTTCGAACCTGCATCGGTGATGTGTGCGGACGCAAGACGATTTCACGTGACTTCGATTCGACGAAGATCGTGTCCCAGACGTCACGAGCTGGATGATCTTTCGGAATGTTGAGCGAATCGAAGGCATAGTATGCGTCCTCGACCTCAGGGCCTTCGATCGTCTGAAATCCAAGGTGGCTGAAGATCTCCGACGCTTCTCGAATGAGCTGCGTCACCGGGTGCAACGTGCCGATCTTCAGAGGACGACCAGGTAGCGTGACGTCGATCGACTCCGAGGCGAGCCGCAACGTCAGCTCGCCCGAGCGCACGTCACGCTGTCGTTGCTCAAAACTCTCGGCGAGTTCGCTCTTGAGCGCATTGACCGCCTTACCGAACGCGGGTCGTTCCTCCGCCGGAAGCGATCCGAGTTCGCGCATCGCGTTGGTCAAAGCACCTTTACGCCCGAGATAGCTCGCGTACCATCCAGCGAGTTCTTCAGTCGTGCTGGCCTTTACCAGCGCTGATTCAGCTCCCTGCTTCAATTCGCTGAGTCGATCGATTGCCATGAGACCTCCCGAATATGAGTTCCGGATTCAACTGTGTTCTAGGCAACAAAAAAACCCCGCCGCCACAGGGGCGAGGGGTTCCACGCGGTACCACCCTGATTCACCGGCCAGTCGTGCCGGTCTCTGCGTCTCGACCGAGCGTATGAGCCTGCCGAGACCACTCCGGTAATGGGGAGCATCCAGGGGCGACTAGTGGGCCAGCGTAATGCCGTTCACCGCCCGGCTCGAGAGCGAACTTCATCGTCAATTCACCGAGGAGAGATCTCAGTCGATGTCTCTCCATCCCTGTTCGTTTCCTGACGACTACTCTTCTCCGTCATCGCCATTCGTAGCATTTGATTTGCGCAGAGTATAGCAGAGGCAAGGGCGCAGTCACCCATAAGTGGCCGGATAATCATCAAGATGCGTCTATAATCGCTTGAAGGGCAATGAATCGTGACGATGATTTCGGTGGAGAGGGGCGCTAAAGAGTGAGCAAGACCGATATCGAACTGATCCACGCTCGTGAGATACTCGATTCTCGTGGAAACCCTACGGTCGAAGTAGTCGTGAGGTTGTCCGGTGGCGCACTTGGTCGGGCCGCGGTTCCGTCTGGAGCGTCGACCGGCGAACACGAGGCCGTTGAGTTACGGGATGGTGGCCACAGATACGGCGGGAAAGGCGTGATTCGAGCTGTTGATAACGTTGATGGCGAGATCGAAAGTGCACTCCTCGGTTATGACGCGCTCAATCAGCGTGAGATCGATCAAATTATGATCGATCTAGACGGGACGCCCAACAAGGGTCGACTCGGCGCGAACGCGATCCTGGGGGTATCGATGGCAACCGCTCGGGCTGCCGCGGCGGAGCTCAAGCTTCCTCTCTATGCATATCTCGGAGGCCCGTCGGCGCATGTCTTGCCAGTTCCGATGATGAATATCCTCAATGGCGGCAAACATGCCGAGGGTTCAAGCGTCGACATGCAGGAGTTCATGATCATGCCAGTCGGAGCGCCGAGTTTTCGTGAGTGTCTGCGTTGGGGTGCTGAGGTATTTCACACACTGAAAAAGGTGTTAGCGACCGAAGGCTACGTCACGTCAGTAGGAGACGAAGGGGGTTACGCTCCAAGTCTCAATAGCAATGACGAGGCGTTGAGCCTGATTACCCGGGCAATCGAGCAGGCTGGCTACCGGCTCGGAGAAGACATCGTTCTCGCAATTGACCCGGCGGCGTCAGAGTTTTACAAGGATGGTAAATACATCCTGGCCGGTGAGGGCCGCGAACTGGACAGCGCCGGCATGGTCGAATTCTTGGCCGATTGGACAGAGCGCTTCCCGATCATCTCGGTCGAAGATGGTCTGGCCGAAGACGATTGGGACGGCTGGGCGCTTCTGACCAAGCGGATTGGCGATCGCGTCCAACTGGTTGGCGACGATCTGTTCGTAACGAATACGACCCGGCTTGAGAGAGGTATTCAAGACAACACCGCGAATTCAATCCTGATCAAACTCAATCAGATCGGCACCTTGAGCGAGACGTTCGCGGCTATCGACATGGCCCATCGAGCCGGGTACACCGCGGTCATCTCGCACCGGAGCGGCGAGACCGCCGACTCGTTCGTTGCAGACTTGGTGGTGGCGACCAATGCTGGTCAGATCAAGACAGGTGCGCCCTCTCGCATGGATCGCGTTGAAAAGTACAACCAGCTGTTGCGGATCGAAGAGGCACTCGGCTCGCAATCACAATTCGCCGGCCCTCCGAGGTGAGGGCTACGTCATAGCGTGATACATCTTCCGGGCTGGCTTGAATGACCTTCTATCCCGAGTGCTGACTGCAGCAGCAATCACCAGGGCGCAATCGATGTGCTCCTTGATCTGTCCCGGCGATGTCATTGTGATGTTTTTCAGGCCAACATACGCGTTGCCGACTCACGATCTCATCTTGTGATCAGTGATCTTCCAGTCATTTGCTCCGGTTGTGCGATGCCAAGCAGTCCCAGGATGGTGGGGGCGATGTCGGCGAGGCGACCGCCCGGTCGCAAAACAGCGTGACGAATTGGACTGTCCTCGGGGGCGACAAGGACAACGGGTACTGGGTTGGTCGTGTGCGCCGTCCATACTTCGTTGGTTCCGGGAACGAGCATTTCTTCGGCGTTGCCGTGGTCGGCTGTGACGATGGCTACCCCATCGTGGTCGAGAACATGATTCATCACCCGGTCGAGACAGTGGTCAACTGTTTCAACGGCTTTCACCGCTGCCTGAAAGACTCCTGTGTGGCCAACCATGTCTCCGTTGGCGTAATTCACCATCACAAAGTCGTAGCTATCACTGTCCAGGGCCTCTAAGACAGCGTCGGTGACCTTGTACGCGCTCATTTCGGGTTGAAGATCGTACGTCGCGACCTTCGGTGACGGGATGAGCTTGCGATCCTCTCCTGGAAAAGACTGCTCGCGGCCGCCGTTTAGAAAGTACGTGACGTGCGCGTATTTTTCGGTTTCTGCTGTGTGAAATTGAGTCTTGCCTGCCTCTGATAGAACTCGGGCGAGAGGCATCTCGACGTCATGAGGTGGGAAGGCGACATGAACTGGAAGTCCCTGCTGATACTCGGTCATTGTCACCACGTATAGATGCTCGCGGACCTCTCCACGATCAAACTCGTCAAACGATGGATCTGAAATCGCATGGACTATTTGCCGCGGACGATCCGAACGAAAGTTGAAGACGATGACGCTGTCGCCATCTTCGATCGTAGCTGTCGGAGTGCCGGACGGCGACTCGATGACGATTGGATCGATAAATTCGTCTGTCACTCCGGCGTCGTACGATGCTTGAACTGCTGCTAGAGGATCGCTCGCACGTGTGCCCTCTCCATTCACAATGGCATCATATGCCCGCTTCGTCCGTTCCCATCGACGATCGCGGTCCATCGCATAGTAGCGACCGGACACTGACGCAATCTTGCCAGTACCGATGGTCGCCATGGCTTCGGTCAAGTCCTTGAGAAAGCCCAACCCGGAATGGGGCGGAGTGTCACGCCCGTCCATGAATCCGTGGATAAAGACGTTATCGAATTTCCGGTCATGTGCGAGCCGTAAGAGTGCTAGAAGATGCTCCTGCGATGCGTGAACGCCTCCATCTCCGAGTAGACCCAGAAGGTGCAGTGCTCCGCCGTTCTCGTGAACCTGCTTGATGGCAGTCTCGAATGCTTTGTTCTGAAAGAACGATCCATCTTCGATTGATGCGTCGATTCGAGTGATCGACTGATGCACGACGAAACCGGCGCCAAGATTGAGATGGCCGACTTCGGAGTTACCCATCTGTCCCACTGGCAATCCGACGTCCCGACCAGAGCAGTGCAAAGATGAAGTTGGGTAGGTGAACTGTAACCGATCCATCGTCGGCGTGTCGGCCGCGAGTACAGCGTTACCCGGATCATCAGGGCCGATGCCCCAACCATCAAGCACGATCAGCAGCACCGGACGATATGGCATGTTGTTCCTCGTTTCACGAATTGCGATCCACTCTGGCAGATCGTAACAGACCAGCCGGCCTGTCCCGTTGTGATGCCAACCCCGTTATCACTTAGACTCGTGTCAATCCAGACGTGCGAGCATCTTTCGTCGGATGCGTTGAAGCCTGTGAATGAGCTCCTCTCGACCCCGTAACCTGCCGTGAAGGTCAGCTAGCCGGATAGCGCGTTCGACAACGCGTTCCGCCTCAACGTAATCTCGAGCAACATGCTCATAGTATTTGGCGAGTTCGACGAATGGGAACAGATCGGGAATTGCGTCACCGGACACTTGCCGGCACATGGCTTCGAGCATCTCAACGCCGTCGTGCGAATGACCGTGACGCTTCATCAGTCGCCACACCGCGATCTCACCTCGTCGTCGCACATCGTCGGCCATGACGCTGGCAGAGAGCGCCTTCGAAAGTGTCTGGTAGCCTCGCTCAGTTTCTCCAGCGGAGATCAGCGCCAGGCCCATGCCGACACGATCCTCGGCGAATTCGAGATGAACGTCCGGTTCAATTTCGGCTGCGAGCATCACCTCCATAAGGCGAGCGAGCGTCACAATGTCTTCACGGTTATGTGAGAAAACTGGTGAGAGACGGCGCGCATCTCTATCGCGAAGGTAGTCGAAATAGAGTTGTGGGATCAGGTAACCTGGTACGTCGCCCTGTCGCCTGACTCCGAAGACTCCTTGTTCGAGCGATGTGAGCGAGCAGCTTGCAAGCCGATATTTCCAGATTCGGCGTGCCGGATGCAACAAGTCCAGATGATCAAAACCGAATTCAAGTCGATAACCATGCATGAGAAACCGGGTATCGATGAGTGGCCAGTCGAATGATTTGCCATTGAACGTGACCAGTAATCGGAATCGATCCAGCAACGAGCGTAGTTCTTCCAACAGTGCCGGCTCTTCCGATGGCGAGCGCATGAAGAACTGCCGCAACACCAGGTCGGGACCTTCGAAATAACCGATTCCAATAAGGAAGGCATGCGTGCCAGTTCCTCCAGCCAGTCCAGTTGTTTCCGTGTCAAGAAACAAGATGTCTTCAGGCCGAATCCCGAATTGCCGTTGATCACGAAGATACAGGCTTGATCGGAGGTCGTGTCGAGTCGCCAGTGCGGAGACGTGCGGATCCCGTCGTCGCGCTTCCGCCACGAAAATCTCACCAGCACGATTGTGTAGAAATTGGCCGGATTCGAGGTATTCGATCGCCGTTCCGGCGAACTGCGATTCAACACGTGGTTGGCTCTGGTTGTTGAGGGCTCCATAGCGTTCGCGAAAGCTTCGCACTCAAATGAATCCTTCGAGCGTCCGGAAATGTGTCTCACGTGCCTTGAATTGTACGACGAGGTAGGGGTGGACGAATTGGTTCGTTCGACCGAACTGAAGATCGGGTTCGATTGACACTCGATTTTAAACCAACCTACAATGCCATGAGGATGCGATTCGCGCGCATGATGACATGATGAGTTGATAGTTGGAGAGGCAAGGCAAGCAGATGGCCTATCAGGTGACACTGATCCCGGGTGATGGCATCGGACCTGAGGTATCAGGAGCGGCCCGCCGGGTGCTCGAAGCGACCGGCATAGGGTTTGACTGGGATGTCCAGGAGGCCGGGGTCACTGCGCTCGAGAAACACGGTGACGTCCTCCCGGATTCGGTTATCGATTCGATCCGGAAGAATGGCGTGGCGCTGAAAGGTCCGCTGACGACACCGATTGGCGGCGGGTTCCGTAGCGTCAATGTGGCACTTCGACACACGCTCGAGCTTTACGCCAACTTGCGACCAGCCAGAACCTATGAAGGTGTCCAGAGCGCTTTCGATTCGATCGACCTGATCGTTGTACGTGAGAACATGGAAGATCTGTATGCCGGCGTCGAGTTTGACACCGGCACGGATGACGCGCACCAGATCATCGACGCGATCAACCGGCTCAGCACCAAGAAGATCAGTTCAACGTCGGCGATTTCGATCAAGTCGATCACGCCGGAGAACTCTCGACGAATCGTGAAGTTCGCCTTTGACTACGCGACCAAGAACGATCGCAAGCTTGTTACTGCGGTTCACAAAGCCAACATTATGAAGTTCTCCGACGGGCTTTTCCTCAAGGTGGCCCAGGAGGTCGCGAGCGATTATCCATCTATCGAGTTCAATGACCGTATCGTCGATAACATGTGCATGCAGCTCATGCAGAAGCCCGATCTTTACGATGTCCTCGTCTTGCCAAACTTGTATGGCGACATTCTGAGCGATCTCACCGCTGGCATGATCGGCGGCCTTGGCGTCGCGCCGAGCGCCAACATCGGAGATGATGCCGCGGTCTTCGAGGCGATCCATGGTAGCGCCCCGAGCCACGCCGGTCGGAACGAGGCCAACCCGACGGCGATGATTTTGAGCGGGGTGATGTTACTCAGACACGTGGGTGAACACGAAGCGGCTCACGCGGTTGACTCCGCGGTAGCCAGCGTCATTCGATCTGGGGAGCGCGTAACCTACGATCTACGGCCCGATCGCAATCGCGAGCTTGGTGCCGGGACAACCGATATGACCGACGCCGTGATTGCCGAGATGAATCGCTAGCGGAATCGCGCCGATTAGACGAATCAGCCGGGGCTGAGATCTTATTTGGGGTATTGATGATCCGCATTGGCATGCGCCAAGTTTTCTTGACACGGCGCGGGTTGGCCCATATAATCTCGGCCTTGGCTGGCACCTGGTTCAGGTGTCATGCCGACGTAGCTCAATTGGCAGAGCAGCTGTTTTGTAAACAGCAGGTTGCGGGTTCGAGTCCCATCGTCGGCTCTGCGGGGAGGTTCCCGAGCGGCCAAAGGGGCCTGGCTGTAAACCAGGTGCGGAATGCTTCGGGGGTTCGAATCCCTCCCTCCCCACTACGCCCGTCTCATTGATGGGCTCTTTTGCATGCTATGTCTGCGATCGTAGCTGGAAGTTTCGATTACGTGCTATGCGATCGCGTCGATATGGTTCGAAGACGGATGTTTAGGCCGAATTCAGGGTTGGTCGTGTGCGGCCCTGATTCAATTTGAGGGGTATTCACTGTGGGGAAGCAGCGGTTTGAGCGGACGAAGCCGCACATCAATATCGGGACAATTGGGCACGTAGACCACGGAAAGACGACGTTGACGGCGGCGATCACGAAGACGTTGGGGTTGTCGGGTGGATCGAAGTATCGCTCGTTCGACTCGATCGACAACGCGCCGGAAGAGCGCGAGCGTGGGATCACGATCGCGATTGCGCACGTCGAGTACGAGACGGAGAAACGGCACTACGCGCACGTAGATTGCCCGGGGCACGCGGACTACATCAAGAACATGATCACGGGCGCGGCACAGATGGACGGGGCGATTCTGGTGGTGAGTGCACCGGATGGCCCGATGCCGCAGACGCGGGAGCACATTCTGCTGGCGCGGCAGGTGGAAGTGCCGGCGATGGTGGTGTTTCTGAACAAAGTGGACATGATGGACGACCCGGAGCTGTTGGAGCTGGTCGAGCTGGAAGTCCGAGAGCTGCTGTCGGCCTATGGGTTCCCGGGCGATGAAGTTCCGGTGGTGCGCGGGTCGGCGTTGGCGGCGCTGGAGTCCGCATCGACCGATCCGACGAGTCCGGAGTATGCGCCGATCCTGGAACTGATGCAGGCGGTGGATGACTACATTCCGACGCCGGAGCGCGCCGTGGACCAGCCGTTCCTGATGCCGATCGAAGACGTGTTTGGGATCAAGGGACGTGGGACCGTGGTCACGGGCCGGATCGAGCGAGGGCACGTGAAGACGGGCGAGACGGTGGAACTGGTGGGGATCACGCCGACGCGGTCGATAGTGGTGACCGGGGTTGAGATGTTCCAGAAGACGTTGGACTCGGGGGAAGCGGGGGACAACGTGGGATGTCTGTTGCGCGGGATCGAGCGAGATGACGTGCAGCGGGGGCAGGTCCTGGCGCAGCCGAAGTCGATCACGCCGCACACGAAGTTTGCGGCTCAGGTGTACGTGTTGTCGAAAGAAGAAGGCGGACGACATACACCGTTCTTCCCGGGATACCGGCCGCAGTTCTACATACGGACGACGGATGTGACGGGATCGATCGAACTGCCCGAAGGGGTGGAGATGGTGATGCCCGGGGACAACATCGAGATGCAGGTGGAGCTGATCCAGCCGGTGGCGATCGAAGAAGGGCTACGCTTCGCAATTCGCGAAGGTGGTCGAACGGTCGGGGCCGGTGCCGTGACCAAAGTCGTTCAATAGCTGGTCGTTGACGGGGATTCGTAGAGCGTTCTCCCCGGTCGCATGGCCATTTAGGATGTGATATCATGGCGAAGAGGTCGAAGGCCGATCGACTGGTGATCACGCTCGAATGCACTGAGTGTCGCGAGCGAAATTACACCACGGAAAAGAACCGGCGGAATGACCCGTCGCGGTTGGAACTTCGAAAATTCTGTCCGCGCTGCCGTATTCAACGTTTGCATCGCGAGACGCGGTAGCCAGGAGACGCGCGGTTCATTAGCAGTTTAGGGTCGTAGCTCAATTGGTAGAGCAGCGGTCTCCAAAACCGCAGGTTGCGGGTTCGATTCCTGCCGGCCCTGCCATTTCTCCACAACATAGAGAAGTGGCATCTGCAAAGAGCGTTGTACGTTCAGGGGCGGTGCCGATGGCCCGCCTCCTTTGTTTGTTGAGAATCACTCAGCGCGTCGGAACGAGATGAGTGGGACTGAGAATTGCTCAACCCGGGGAAGGGGCCATGGCAACGAAGACGAGACCTAAAACCACGAGAACGAAGGCGAGCGAACGACACACGAATTCGAACTCGCGGTTTGCGCGACTGGCCGTACTGCAGCGCATGTTTAGAGAAACGGTCATCGAACTTAAGAAGATTACCTGGCCGGATCGCGAAACGACCCGCAGTTTGACAATCGTGGTCGTGGCAATCTCGGTCTCGCTCGGTTTGGCGCTCGGCGGCATAGACGCGCTGTTCGTTCGCCTATGGCAAGCAATTCCCTAGTTTCCCTCATAAGAGGAGGTGCCTGTGGCGCGATCACTGCGTGAACGGCTCGCCCAGCGACGTGAAGAACTGACGGAATCTGACGGCGGCGAGCAGCAGGGGCGCTGGTACGTAGTTCACACGTATTCGGGTTACGAGAATAAGGTTCGTCAGAACCTACTGCATCGTATCGACACGATGGACGTGACAGATAAAATATTCGAGGTCGTCGTGCCGACCCAAGAAGAGGTCGAGATAAGCGGCGGTCAACGTCGAAGCGTCCAACGAAAGGTCTTTCCTGGATACGTGCTCGTACGCATGATGATGGATGACGACTCCTGGTACGTTGTTCGAAACACGCCGGGGGTCACGAGTTTCGTCGGCATGGGAAACAAACCGGCCGCCCTCGAGGCACAAGAGGTCGAGATGATTCTCAAGGGCATGCATGCGAAACCGACGAAGGTCAAGGTGTCGCTTGCCTTGGGTGATACCGTTCGCATCGTCGATGGACCGTTCAGTGACTTCAGAGGCTCGGTCGACGAGATCGATCAGGAAAAAGGCAAGGTCAAAGTTCTGGTTTCCTTCTTTGGTCGCGAGACGCCTGTCACACTCGACTTTCTACAGGTCGAGCGCGAAGGTTAGAGACACACATTCGGGATTCGCCGGTCACTCTCAACTGGCGTGTCATAAACCGAGTTACTTGTGAGAGCTGTGGGAGGGTTTCCCCCGTTCGTACCACGAGGAGGTTAGTTCCACTTGGCGAGAAAGATTCGCGCCTACATCAAGCTTCAAATTCCAGCCGGCAAGGCCACGCCAGCTCCGCCAATTGGACCGGCGCTCGGTCAGCATGGCGTCGCTATCATGAACTTCTGTAAGGAGTACAACGAGCGCACGTCGAACATGGCCGGTCAGATCGTTCCGGTCGTGATCACGGTGTTTGAAGATCGCTCCTTCACATTTGTCACCAAGACCCCGCCTGCGGCCGACTTGTTGAGACGAGCAGCTGGCATTGATAAAGGCGCTGGAGACGTGACTCACAGCGTGGCTGGTCAGGTCACTCGGGATCAAGTTCGTGAGATCGCGGAGCTCAAGATGCCTGACCTGAACGCGATCGACATTGACGGTGCGATGCTTCAAGTTGAGGGCACCGCGCGAAGTATGGGCATCGAGGTCGTCGGATAGATTCGACGGTCTACGCTATGTGGGAGGGGCGTTAGCCCCGCACGCACCACGAGGAGTTGACTCATGCCAAGACATGGCAAGAAATTTCGGGAAGCGGCTGCGCTGGTTGAGCATGGTCGTCTTTACGAGCCGCTCGAAGCAATCGAGCTTGCGAAGAAGGCGTCCTTCGCCAAGTTTGACGAAACATTTGAGACGCATATTCGGCTTGGGATCGATCCGCGGCAGGCGGATCAACTCGTCCGAAGCACGGTGGTTCTCCCAAACGGAACCGGTAAGGAGCCGCGTGTTCTCGTCTTTGCGGCGGGCGAAGCTGTTCGCATAGCAGAAGACGCCGGAGCCGACTATGTCGGGAGCGACGACCTCGTTCAACAGATCCAAGGCGGATGGCTCGAATTTGACGCGGCAATCGCAATGGCCGATCAGATGGGGCGCGTTGGTGGATTAGGTCGCATCCTTGGACGCCGTGGACTTATGCCGAATCCACGCAGTGGAACCGTCGTTCGAGCGATCGAAGACTTGCCGGGCGCAATTCAGGAGCTCAAGCGTGGTCGGGTCGAGTTTCGCAACGACCGTACCGGGCTCGTTCACGTGATCATCGGAAAAGAGAGCTTTGAGGCCGAGAAGCTGAAGGAGAATCTCTTTGCACTGCTTGACGCAGTGATTCGGGCGAAACCTTCCGGAGCGAAGGGCGTTTATTGCCGATCGATTACGATTACCAGTACAATGGGTCCTGGCGTGCCGCTTGACGTGACGCGCGCACTGGAACTTGCCGCCGAACAAACAGTTTAGCGGCGATAGGAACAATTAGATAATCCTGCCGGCGCTCGAGACCGCTGGGGCACGAAGTGCTTAATCGTCCAGCCTAGGCGCGGGTCAATGCGGACGCAATCGATTTCGATTGATGCTGTCTCTCAACGCCTTGCCCCTGCGCTGTGCCAGCGCAGGGGTTTTTGATTGTTTAGAGGCATTGAGAGGAGGTGAACAGATTGCCTACGCCAAAGAAAGTGGAACAGGTTGAGCAGATCACGGCCTTGCTCCGTGAATCGCAGCTTTCGATCCTCACCGACTACCGAGGACTGACTGTGGCCGATTTGCAGGGATTGCGATCGCAGCTTCGGCCTCATGACGCCGGAATCCGCGTGATAAAGAACTCGTTGGCTGCGATCGCCGCGGACAATGTAGGGCTTGCGGAAATTCGCTCATTTCTGACCGGACCGACCGCGATCGTGACGTCGTCAGCCGATCCTGTGGCCCCATCCAAAGTCGTCAGCGACTTCGCAAGGGCGACTCATGTTCTTCAGATCAAGATGGGCGTTCTCGAAGGTCAGATAATTTCTGCCGAGGAGATCGAAAATCTCGCAAGTCTCCCGTCGCGCGAAGTCTTACTGGCGCGTGTCGTCGGTGGTGTTCAGTCGCCACTCGCCGGACTGGTCGGGGTGTTGTCAGGCACGATCCGCGCGTTGGCCTACGTTCTGCAAGGTCGAGCCGATCAGCTACAGGGCGGCGAACAGCCCGCGGGTTAGCGCGTGGCTCATAGATGCGCGCAATTGAACGTTTGATGTGTATTCAGGAGATGGAACAATGGCAGCAGGCCAAGAAAAAATGGACGAATTGATTAAGACTATTGAGGAGATGACGGTTCTCGAGTTGTCGGAGCTCGTAAAGGCCCTTGAGGACCGCTTTGGCGTGAGCGCGGCTGCCCCAATGGCTATGGCTGCTGCTCCGGCGGGCGCTGGCGCCGCGGCTGACGTCGCCGAAGAAAAGGATACGTTCGACGTCGTTCTGGCTGAAGTTGGACCGAACAAGATCCAGGTTATCAAGGCTGTTCGCGAGCTTTCGTCCGGTCTCGGATTGAAGGAAGCCAAAGATCTGGTGGAGTCGGCTCCAAAAGCAATCAAAGAAGGCGTCAACAAGGAAGAAGCCGAAGCCGCAAAGGCCAAGCTGGAAGATGCCGGAGCCAAAGTCGAGGTCAAGTAGTCGATCTCGTTACGACAGTCTGTTCAGGATTGAAGAGTCGTGTGGGTCCGCGGCCGTCGCGACTCTTCAATCGTCTTACCAGAATATGCTATACTCGCGAATATCAAACGGGGCGTAGCGCAGCCCGGTAGCGCACCGGTATGGGGTACCGGCGGTCGGAGGTTCGAATCCTCTCGCCCCGACCATCCACAAAAATTTCAGCATCTGTTGAACTTCATACGGTCATGCACGGGGCCGTCAAGGAACAAATTACAATGGAAACCAAGAGATGCCCCGAGCGGGTGGTCATCGCCGACGACGAATCGATCATTCGCATGGATCTCCGCGAGATGCTGAGTCACCTCGGTTACGATGTTGTCGGCGAAGCTGCAGATGGCCGCACTGCACTTGAACTTACTGAGAAACTGCGACCTGACCTGGTCATCCTCGATATCAAGATGCCGGAGATGGACGGAATCGACGCGGCTGAATATATTGCCGAACGGCGTCTCGCACCGGTCGTGCTCCTCACCGCCTACAGCGAGCGGCATCTTGTCGAGCGAGCTCGAGTAGCCGGGGTATCCGGCTACCTGGTCAAGCCGTTTCGAGAAAGTGAGCTCACCCCCGTCATTGAGCTTGCGCTTGCTCGATTCAACGATGTGCAGGAACTCAAGCAAGAAGTGGACCAGCTCAAAGACGCTCTTGAAACCCGCAAGTTGATTGAACGGGCGAAAGGGATTCTGATGGAGGTCCACGGCCTCAAGGAAGCGGATGCGTTCAGCCGTATGCGACGGACAAGTATGGACAACCGCAAATCGATGCGCGAGGTTGCCGAAGCGATCTTGCTCACCCATCAAGTCGAGACACGCAACCCCTAATCCAACCAGAAAAGAAACACAAGAAAATCGAACGTGTACAGCCGTAGGCTTGAACCTCGGAATGCTGCCGCCTACGGTGTCGGTGACGGTGTCGGCACGACAGTGGCCGTCGGAGTTGGCACAAGTGTTGGTGTCGGCGGGATCTCCGTAACGGTAACACTTACAACCTTAGGATCGACCTGTTGATATTGGACACCGGCCGGCAAGATCACTTTCGGTTGCAGTTGGTACGCGCCGGGACCAGCGTTATTCAGATCAATGACAACCGATATGTCACTTTGTGTGAGCCCTTGCACGACGAGTTGCGAGCCTTCGAGCGTCACGGTTGCGGTTGTCGGTGACAGCGAAGCGGTCGTTCCTGACTTGGCATTCACGAACTTAATCGGGATGCCGCTCACTTGCTGTTGGAATGATTGTTTCCGAATCTGGATCGAGACTGTCACTGTCTGATGATCGACGGTCACTCCAGGCGGAAGCTTCGCGACGTCGATTGCTACGTCAGCAAGATCCTTTGACTCGCTCCAGCCAGTAATATCAATTGGCTCGGTGGTCAAATACAATACTTTGGAGATCTGATCAGGTGGACCATCGATGATCACCTGATCGCTTGGAACAACTGTCGGAGGTCTCACGAGTTCATACCCAGGGGCCAGGGCATCCGTTCCAGTTACTTCCGGAATTACCCGACGAACCTGTCCGCTCACTTGAAGATCAACTTTGAGAGTCACCTGTGCTGGTTCGAGCGTCACGTTCGGTACCGGATTTCCGTCAGAGTCCACTGGCACCGGCGTGACGAGTTCCGTATAGCTTGCGGTCCTGCCCGAAACCGATACCTCAACTCGAGCAGCCTTCACTGTCGCGACATTATCTTGCGGGCCGTTGACCGTCACCTGTTGCGGATTGGTAGTTATCGATTTCACAACATAGTTAGATGGGAGATCGGACGGCTGAGTTGTCTCGACCTTTATGCCGGGCACAGATGCGATCGTGTCAACCTGCACGTCGACCTTGCTTGGCGTCACACTCCGGACTCTGATTTGATTCGGCGTCGTCACGTCAACACTGAGCGTTGCCTGACCCGGCTGCTTGACCGAGTCCAGTGAAACAACCGCCTGAACCTGGCCAGTTTCAAGCGCCTGAATCTTGCTCTGGGGACCTTCAAGACGGATCTCTACTCGGGGAAGCTCTCCTACAATCTGTAAGTTCTTGGGAACTTGTTGCGCGGTCACCTGAACTGACGGGATGGTTCGGGTGATTTCTGGATCTTGCTCGGCTGTTACCCACGCCCACAATGAGAACGCGAGGATGAGCGCAACGATGGCCCGAACAAGATTCCCGGCGTCGAAGAACCGACGTATTCTGTTCAGCACTCGCTGTAGTCTACGCTGCATCTTCGGTTACCTGACCTCCGCCCGTTGGCCGATCGTCGGAATCTTTGCGAGTTCGTGCTCTGCCGTGATTTCGCTCGCGAGCACGATCGCCGCGATCGAGCCGGAGCAACATGCGAAGAACACGACGCAGACGCTCCTGGTCTAGGTCCCGGACGAGCCGACCGTTGTGAGCGATCGATATTCGTCCAGTTTCTTCGGAAACGATCACAGCTATCGCGTCAGATTCTTCTGATATTCCGATTCCGGCTCTGTGTCGCGTACCCAACTGACCTCCGGTCACGTTGTCGCTTAGAGGCAACACGCACCCCGCTGACAATATGCGGTCGTTGCGCACAATTACTGCACCATCGTGGAGCGGCGAATTGGGATAGAATATGTTGATCAGCAGATGCCGCGTGAGAGTGGCATCGAGTGGAACTCCACGGTCTGCGTAGTCCTGCAATCCAGTCTCTCGTTCGATAACGATCAGTGCTCCGTACCTACGCCGGGCCAACTGCGCTGTCGCCCGCATAACCTCATCAACGCTCTTTTCCAGTTGACTCTCGTTCTGTGATGTGAACGGAGGCCGCAGCCAGGAACTGGTGTGGCCAAGCTGCTCGAGCGCGCGTCGAAGCTCGGGTTGAAAGACGATTGGCACCGCGACGATCAGGGCCGGCAGTGTTCTCGTCAAGAGCCAATTGAGTGCGGTGAGGTGAAAGATGTTTGCGGCGCCAACGACCGCGACAATGAGGATTGCCAGCCCGCGAATCAACTGTGTTGCGCGCGTTCCTTGCGCGACCCACAGTAACCAAAAGAAGATTAGCGCGACTGAGACAATGTCAATGACGGCTCGAAAATCGAGCCGTGTGAAGATCCATGGGAGTTCGGGCATGCTCTCACCGTGACGCTTTGCGTTTCGCCCTCGCTGGCAAAATTGATTGTATCACGCGACCTGAGAACTCTTAGTTCTCGCGTTTTGGATGGTTGTTACTCCGCACTCGTTGCCATAGCAGCAAGAGCTGATTGCTTCGCCTGAATCGCGGGATCATCCGGCATCATCGAGGCAAGTCGGCGATAAACTCGCTCGGCTTGCGCATATTCACCTACAGAAGCGAGCACCTCTCCTAGCTTGTGATATGCGTCAACGTGATGTGGACCCAGCGCGATTATCTGATGGAGCGCTGCGATGGTTTCGTCCGGATCGTTCGATCTGTTCGAAATTTGCGCCGCGGCCCACAGTTGCTCTATTGCAAGTTGAATCTGACCATATTCGAGAAACTTGGTTGCCGCCGAGTGTCGGACGTCAAGGTCATCCGGTCGGATTCGGATCATCATCCGAAGAATGCGCTCGAGCTTCTTCCAGTCACCAAGAGTCGACGCGACATCTGACGCTCGACTCAGTTGATCGATTGCCTCATCATTGCGTCCAGCCCGTTCCAGAATCTGAGCAAGAGTCCAGCGCTCGTGAACTGCTTCCTGCAATCGTCCGCGCTTCATGAACTCGTTGATAAGTCGAGCCCTGAGTCGAAGATTGCCAGGCGCAATCTGGAGGATAGACTGTATCGTCAGAATCATAGCTTCCGTTTCACCGGAAGACTCATGCTGGCGCAACATCGCTTCCAACTGGGCAACGGCAATTTCTCGCTTACCACTCTTCGCGAGAGCGTCCGCGTAGGCGCGCGACAAGTCACCGCGATCAGGGCTGAGTTTAGAAAGCCTTTTTAGCAGGACAGCTCCTTCGGCAGCCTCGCCGTTCTGTTGAAGAACGCCAGCTATGGACCGGCCGACGGAGAACATATCGTGAGGTGCGTGCAAGACCGGACAGGTCGCCGAAAACTCCGCAATCTCCGGTTTTTCATAGAGTTCCATCGCGCGAACGAGCGCATCACTCGCAGACGCGACGTCGCCGCTTGCCAGCGCCGCACGCGCGCAGGTTACCGTGGACACGTAATAAGAGAATGGGTTAGATGGACGAATCGAATTCAGAAGCTGGTGACCGGCGTCGGGATTTCCGGCGTCCGCCTCAAGCATTCCAAGGTGCACGAGGAGCGCTTCATTTGATGACTGAACCGCAATCATCTCCCGAAGCAAAGACTCAATCCGCGCCACGTCAAAAGACTTGGTTTCAATGCCCTTGAGCAGTTTTGCGGAGTAGACCCATTGATCGGTTCCGTCTGCCACGCAATCGATCACCAGGCGTACGATGAGCGCCCGTGGGTCCCTGTCCTCGTTCGGCACGTTCTCGAGAACGATGTTCCCGTCAGGTATCTTTCCGAGGCGTAGCCCCTCTCGTGTCACGCTGAACGCAGCATCGAGATTGTTTGGTCGAATTTCGAGCCACCGCTGAGCGAGTTCCATGGCAAGTTCGGGGTCGTCCTGCAAAGACGCCGCATCCACGGCGATTGGCAAATATCGATCGATGAGATCCGTGCGGTTGGCGCCCAGCAAGGTACGCGCGAGATGAAGAACGTTCGTTTCGGATGGGTCGGCGTGGGTGAGAATTCGCTCTAATTCCACGTCGACCGACGGCCCTTGTAGCACCTGATGTGCTGCCGCGATCGCGCTCACGATATTCGCTGCGGAGTCGTGGCGGCCGGTAGCCAGTAGCAGCTCAGCCTGCCTCACATAAAGGCCAAGGCACCCAGGTTGCTCGATCTCAGCGGCAAGCGTCAGATCGAGTGCGCTCTCAAGTCGACCACGAATGATGTCGCGGTCGGCATCGATCACCAACCGTGAAATACCAGTTGGGATCGCATAATGACTTACTAGGGGCTGACAAACCATGAATGTGCCGAGATCGACCAGTCTGTGCCACAGGATCGGTTGACGGGATATCCTCGTGCGGTGCGGACGCTGCCACTGCTGGGAACGCTGAATCTTCCCGCGACGTTGGTGTCACCAAGGCTGCAGTGGGACCCTCCGCTACGCTCCTGCTGACGGCGTTAATTCGGTCCGCCATACTGAACTCCCCAATTCCCGCTCATTCCGGTAACCGCATGCCAGTCCGCGAGACAAGCGCCCAGAAGGTTCGTGTCGGTATCAATCAACGTGCCCTGTTGCCGGTTTATCAATCGTAACTGCACGTTCGGCATCGCATTGATGGTCGAAGCTAATTCGGACATCCTCGATCAGTATACGGATCATGGTTGGCTGCGCGGATAGTACCAAAGTGCGGAACTTTGGCCGATGAGGTACGGTTGAGCGTTGTTCGACTCAGGAACCGAAATGAGGATAAATAGGCTTAGCGAGGCCCGGATACACGCCCACGTCGTTCCCGGTAGTCTCGGGCGTCCATGTAGATATGGGTGCAGATCGCACTGTCCTTTATTCGAGACGCGATGCGAGGATCCATCCGATCAAGATCCCGATTGGTGGTTATGATGGTTGGACGACGCTGATTATATCGGAAATTGATAATTTGGAAAAGTTTCTCAGTTGCCCACGGAGTCGAATTCTCGGTCCCAAGGTCGTCGAGGACCAGGAGGCTGGCATTCCGGATCTCGTTGAATCGATTGTCGTAACTCAAGCCTTGATCCGGCGCGAATGCAGCCCGTAGATAATCGAGCAGGTCCGGTACGACGGTGAACAGCGGGAACATCACCTGACCGTGCGCGACATAGTTCGCGACCGCAGCGGCGAGATGCGTCTTGCCGGAACCGAACGATCCTGTCAGGAGTAGCCATCCGTCCGGGTTCTGAGCGTAGGCCAGGCAAACCTCAAACGCTCGCTGAACGCCGGGAACGTTGTAGTCGAAGTTTTCAAACGTCCAGTCTTCGAGCACTCCGAGACCACTGATGTCACCGTAGTCCTGGCTCCGCCGGGCATCGATTTGATTCTGCCGACACTGACACACGACCGGTTTTCCAAAGAGGGGGTGTCCGACGGGAACGTCGACACGATAGTATCCGGCCCCGCCGCAAATCGGGCAGCTACCGTTCGTGATTGAAGAGGGAGGAGTACTTCCCGCGGAGGTACTTTTCCGGTTCGACGAATCCTGTAGCGCTCTGATTTCTCCGATTTGTCTCATCTCCGCGCCCTTCGGTGGCCCATCGTTGCAGGATTCGCTGAATATACCGCCAGTTTCGACGATTCAAGCTTACCGCTTCGTTGATTGCCTCATCAATCCAATCGTTTGGGTACAGCTCGATGGCTTCGATGAGCTGATCGGCGATCAATGGTGTCAATACACCGATATTCTGTTCGTAAAGTCGAAATACGTTTGGCCGTTCGACCACGACTCGAGCCGTCACTGCAGAATCTAATCGTCGATATGGGAAAACGCGCTCACCGCGCACGAATGCATTGAGATTCCGCTGATTCTCAGGTTCCTTCGGCATTAGCCAGAAGGACTCTTCCTGGCCTTCCTCGACGCAAATCCGAACGATCGCGTCGTGCGCGATCAGTATCTCGATTCCGTGCCGAATATCACCCTCAAGTTCGCGACTCGACGCAACCAGTCGTATTCCGTCCAACAGCGTCCGATCAGTGTAGATGACGTCTTCTGAAACAAACGGGGCATCAGGCTCAACGTCGTCGACGCAACGATAAATCGTGAGCAACACCCTGAGCGCGACCATGTCGCGAATGCGAGGCAAGTGTCGTTCAAAGAAGGACGAAGGAATCGGAATCGACCGATTCCGGTCGCTCTCGGTGGGGTCCATCTCTCCTCTAATCGGATCTGACGGCACTATCCAGGTGGTTCGAGATAGAGCTCGAGATCGGCGAAACGGGCGGTTCGATCGAAGAATCGAAGATTTACGGTGTCTGTGGGACCGTTACGATGCTTGGCGACAATGACCTCGGCGATGCCTTTTTTCTCGGTCTCACGATCGTACATCTCTTCGCGGTAAATAAACATAACAATATCGGCATCCTGCTCGATACTACCACTCTCACGCAGATCCGATAGCATGGGCCTGTGATCGGTGCGACTTTCGACCGCGCGCGACAACTGCGATAGCGCAAGAACGGGGATGTTGAGCTCGCGTGCAAGGCCCTTCAAGCTACGCGAGATCTCTGAGATCTCCTGAACTCGGTTTTCGGACCGCCTTCCCTGCAAGAGCTGAAGATAGTCGACGATCACGAGATCGAGACCACGTTCCGCGAGGAGACGACGCGCTTTGCTGCGGAGCTCCATGATCGAAATACCGGGCGTGTCGTCGATGAAAATATTCGCCTCTGCCAGCCGGCCGAATGCCCGGGAGATCTGATCCCATTCACTGTCATCGATGAAGCCGAGACGGAGCCTGTGAGAATCCACGCCGGTTTCCATGGCCAGTAGTCTCTGCACAAGTTGCTCGGCCGACATTTCAAGACTGAAGATACCAACGGTCTTGCCGTGGCGCACAGCCGCATTGTGGGCGACTCCCAGTTGCAGTGATGACTTGCCGACTGACGGTCGCGCCGCCAGAATGATCAGGTCTGAACGCTGTAAGCCACCGGTCAGTTTGTCGATATCGACGAAACCAGTCGGAACGCCGACGACTTCCCCCCGGTGTTGCTGAATCGTATCGAGCTTGTCGAAATACGTTTCGAGAACTTCACCGATGCCGATGAAATCCCGTATGGTCCGGTGCTGGGAAACGTCGAAAATCGCGCGTTCTGAGCGATCCAACGCTTCGTCGACTTCAATCGAATCGTCGTATCCGATTGAGACGATGGTGGCTCCGGCATCGATCAATCGTCGCAGCGTCGCCGTCCGTTCGACGATATGACCGTAGAACTCGATGTGAACCGCGGTCGGAACAGCGTTGATTAGATCAGTGAGATACGAAATCCCACCGACGTCCTGTAGGCGTTCGCGCCGTGTGAGTTCGTCGACGATGGTGACGAAGTCCGGTGGAACTCGTCGATTGTAAAGATCAAGAATGGCCTCATAGATGAGACCATTCCCCGAACTGTAGAAGTCGGATGGCTTGAGAAACGATGCGATCCGGATCACGGCGTCGCGGTCGATCAGCAGGCTTCCGAGAACTGATTGCTCAGCCTCCATGTTATGGGGAGGAAGCTTTTCAACCGTTTCGACCATAATGCTTGCGTCCCCCGGAGCGCGATCCTATGCTTCTTCGTCGCCGATCGTGTCGTCTTCGCCCTCAGTCGCAGAATCTGTCTGAGCACTTGAGGCGCTAGTCTCATCGGGCTGAGATGAATCGACCTCGTTGGCCGCATCTCCGGTTCCCTCTTCAGGTGTTACGACGACCGTAATGGACGGGCGGAGTTTTCCGACAAGGTGAACTGTTACAACATGCTCACCGACGGTTCGGATTGGCTCAGCGAGCAGCACCTTGCGGCGATCGATTGGCTCATTGACTTCTGAGGACAATTTCTCCGCAACATCCGAGACGGTGATTGAGCCAAACAGGCGACCCTGCTCGCCGACACGGGCAACGATTTGGATGCGCGTGCCTTCGAGCTTCTCCGCTAGCGACTTCTGAGCTTCTTCCTCGCGTTCGACCTTTCGCTGAACCGAACGAAGACGCTGCTCCGCGTCCTTGATTCGACCGATGGTCGCCTCAGCAGCGAGCCCCTGCGGAATGAGGTAATTGCGGGCAAACCCATCTTTGACGGACTGAATACTGCCGGCGTCTCCGACCTTGGCGACATCCTGTAGTAGGACGACCTTCATGCTGTGATTGCCTTTCTTCCAAAAAAACCGCCGGCCTTCACAGGGAGATGCCACCGGCGCCAAAATTGGCGTTCGCAGCCGCGAACGCCGATTCCACCATCACTACTATACCCAGACCGACTCTCGAATTCAATTTCGCGACTTCTGCTGAGGCGACGCGCACCGCCTATTTCTCAGCATCAACTCGTCTTCGCAGTAGTTCGTACAGTGTGATCGACCCCGCGACTGCGGCGTTGAGCGATTCCACGGCCCCCAGCATCGGAATTCGAACCATGACGTCAGTTCGTGACATCAGAACTGGGCTAATACCTTTTCCCTCCGAACCAACGAGAATGGCGGTCGGTGTAGGAATCGACGCGGCGAATAGGATTTCTGCATCCTCGTGATGTTCGAGCGCAATAATCCAATATCCGGATTCCTTACACACCTCGATCGCGCGGCTCAAATTCGTTACCCTGGCAACCTGCAAATGTTCCACGGCTCCGGCTGACGCGTTGACGACAGCGGGAGTAATACTCACCGATCGACGATCTGGGATGACAATCCCCGCGACATTGGTTGCATCTGCGGTGCGAAGCAATGTTCCGAGATTCTGAGGATCCTGCAGGTGATCGAGAAAGACGATCGGACGCTGTTGCTGATCTCCGACGATTTCATCAAGATCCGTGTACGGGTATTGACCGGTTTCGAGGGCTACTCCCTGATGATTGACGGCCCCCGCAATCTTATCGATCTCATTCGGATGAAGTCGGCTAATTGCGACATGCCGCTCACGTGCATCGTTAAGGAGTTCACCGATTCGCTCCTGGCGCTCGGCGCCTTGTGCGACGAACAAACGGCGATGTTGACGGCGGCCGCGCATCGCTTCGATCACCGCGTTGCGTCCGTACAGTACTTCCGTTCCGTGTGCGCTTGAAGGTCTCATTCTTGGTGCCAAGCCGTTCCGGACGGCGCGTCCTCTAGTCGAACGCCGATCTCCTCCAACCGTGTTCGGATGGAGTCTGCGAGGTCCCATTGTTTCCGTTCGCGAAGCTGTTGTCGCACGTCAAGTAATATGGCGACGAGCGGCTCGATATCAGCGCGTGAGTCCTTTTGAGATGGTACCAACGTCAGCCCGAGAACGCCCGCGAGTCGCTTCAGCAGGGCTTGCGCTTTCGCGATGGAAGCAGTCGTGGCTCCCGCGTCCTGTTCACGGTTGATTGTTCGCGCTAAATCGAAGAGCGTAGCAAGAGCCATGGGCGTGTTAAAGTCATCGTCCATCGCTTCACGGAACTGTTCTTCCGTTTTCGATCCCACTTCGATCAGCGGATCATCCGGATCCCTATCGTCTACAAGGTTTGGATCGAAATCTCGTACCGCCGACGACATTCGCGCCAATCCCCGTCGCGCCGACTCAAGAGTTTCGTCATTGAACACGAGTGGACTGCGATAGTGAGAGTTCAACACGAGAAAGCGGAATGCTTGTCCATCGCCATCAGCGAGCAGATCACGGATGCTAACAAGGTTACCGATTGACTTGCTCATCTTCTCGCCGCCCAGCTGAAGCAGCCCATTGTGTATCCAGAAGTTTGCCATCGGCGCGGCGTTCGTGAAGGCCTCTGATTGGGCGATCTCGTTCTCATGATGCGGGAAAATCAGGTCAGCGCCGCCACCATGGATATCGATCTGACTGCCGAGATGATGGTAGATCATCGCGCTGCACTCAATATGCCATCCGGGTCGTCCCGGTCCCCAAGGACTTTCCCACGACGGCTCTCCCGATTTTGCTGCCTTCCAGAGCACGAAATCCATCGGATTCTCTTTGCTTTCATCGACATCAATCCTGGCGCCCGGCAGCATCTGATCGAGTTTCCGGTGTGATAGTTTCCCATAACCAGGGAACGATTCGACACGGTAGTAGACGTCACCGTTTGATGCTGCGTAAGCGTTTCCGTCGCGAATCAGTTCTTCGACCATGTCGATGATCGTATCGACTTCCTGAGTCGCCCTTGGATAGCGCTTTGCGGGAAGAATATTGAGATCGGCGCTTTCCGAGTGCCAATCGTTGATAAGTTGCTCTGCAAGTGCCTCAGGTGCCATTCCGAGCGTAGCCGCTCGTTGAATCACCTTGTCGTCGATATCGGTGAAATTCTGGACATGTTCGACCTCGTACCCGGAGTATTCGAGATATCTCCGAATCACATCGAACACGATGGCAAACATTGCATGGCCAACATGGGCGTCCGAATATACGGTCGGACCGCAGACATACATGCGAACATGGTTCGGTTCGATCGATTCGAAATTTCGTTTTTCCCCTGTTAGCGTGTCTGAAATTCGTAACATCTTGCGAATCTCCTTCGTCGTGCGTCTCTCAGTCGTTCGGTAACCGTCGGGCGGGAATCGCGGCGCTTTCGGTGCAATTGCACGATGAACCGATTGGGTATGCACTGAAGCGGTGCCGGTTCGGCGGTCGAACCAAACTTACGCAGGGTTCAACAGCGTCACGTCCAGGCGATTCAGAAACGATGTGGAAGAGCGTCGCGAGCGACCCAACGGCGAGCCTCTGGCTCACATTGCGCGCATTCTCGCCGAAAGGCGGATTGGGGAGTTCGCTGCGATTAGACGTACGAACCCGCGCTCGCGGGCAACGGACGCCAAAGTTGTAGTGCACGTGAGGAATGTCTGATATCTGCGGGTGCATCGCGCTCTTCCGTACTCCAAAAGAGACTCGCCACGTGAGTCGTGCTCCACCGGGCTACATTCGGAGGGGACGCCGACTTCAGCGACATCCCCTTCGGACAGGAGCAAGACTCTCGTATTCGATGCACCGCTGTGCTGTCAATCGCAGTCAATCTGATTCCGTCTTTGTCGAACTGGTAGGTGCCACTTTTGTATCAGGCTTATCCGCCTTGGATCCGTTCTCGGATTTCGTTCCGACTTCTGCAGTTGGCGCACTCTCGGCTCCATTGCTGCTCGCCGGCGTCGATGTCGCGGCAACAGATTTGTCCACGTTGCGACTGTCGTTAATGTAAAACCCGGACCCTTTGAAGATGATTCCCGCCGGATGCAGAACACGGCGAACCGACTGACCACATTCAGGGCAAGTGGTGATTGGATCATCACTGAAACGCTGTTTGGTCTCGAATCGATGGCCACACGATCCACACGCATACTCGTAGATGGGCATCCTGCCCAACCTCCTTGACTGGACTACCAATCATTAATCATAGGGATTCTACGCGATTTGGAAAGGTCGAACAACTTGATGTCACCAAGGTTGAGTTAAAGCGGCTCTAGTTGATCCCAATTCGATCCGACCGATTCCTCGACGCCAAGCGGAACGCTCAACTGAATCACGTTTTCCATAATCTCTTTGACCAGAGGCGCAAGAGTCTCAACCTCAACACGAGGCAACTCAAACAGGAGCTCATCGTGCACCTGAAGTAGAATTCGCCCTCGATATTGGTGATCTTTCAACGCCTGGTGGACGCGGATCATGGCAATCTTCATGATGTCGGCAGCGGACCCCTGCAACGGCATGTTTATGGCCATTCGCTCGGCGCCGAGTCGAACGTTGTAGTTCGACGATGTGATCTCAGGTAGATAGCGTCGCCGGCCGAACATACTTTGAACGAATCCGTTGCTGGCCGCTTCCTGCTTGGTGCGTTCCAGGAATTCGCGGACTCCGGGTAAGCGCGCCATATAGCGGTCGATGAACTCTTGGGCCTCAGATCGGCTCATTCCGGTGTCTCGCGACAACCCGAATGCTTGCATGCCGTACATGATTCCAAAGTTTACTGTCTTCGCCACGCGTCGCATATCCGACGTCACCTCGCCGAGATCGACGCCGAACACGTCTGCCGCTGTTGCCGAGTGGATGTCCTGTCCATCCCGGAATGCCTTAAGCAGTGTTTCGTCCTGACTCAGGTGAGCCATGAGACGCAACTCGATCTGGCTGTAGTCTGCGGAAAGGAATACGGCCTCATCTTCCCAAGGACGGCGATCAGGTCGGTTGTCGGCAATAAATGCTCGACGCACACTTCGTCCAATTCCCGTCCGGACCGGAATGTTCTGAAGGTTCGGATCGGTCGAGCTCAGGCGACCGGTAGCCGCGATGGTCTGGTTGTATGAGGTGTGGACGCGGTCGGTCTTGGGATTTACCTGAGATGGAAGCGCGTCGACGTAGGTTGACTTCAACTTGAGCAATTGGCGGTATTCCAGAATCGCACCGACAATTGCATGCGACTCGCGCAGTCCTTCAAGCACGTCCTGGCTCACCGAGAAGCCGGTCTTCGTCCGTCGGCCTGTGGGCAATCCAAGATCTTCGAAAAGAATCTTTCCGAGTTGGCGGGTGGAATTGATGTTGAATTCCTCGCCAGCGAGATCATAGATCTCGGCCTCAAGCTCACCGATCTGACTGGCAAGCTGTCGCGAGAGTTGTTCGAGGAATTCGACGTCCACGGCGATTCCGGTCTCCTCCATGTCAATCAGCACATCGATGAGTGGGAGTTCGATGGAATCGAGGAGATCGAGTTGGTCCCGTTTCTCAATCTCCGGTTTCAGCTGTTCGGTCAGGAGATACGTCGCCTCAACGTCGCCGCAGGCATACTCAGCGGCTTCCGCCACTTTGGTTTGGTCCATCGTGATCTGGGATCGACCACGCCCAATAAGCTCGGTGATCTCGGTCATTTCGATACCGAGCCTGGTGAAGGCAAGTTGTTTCAGTCCAACCGAGGAATCGCCTAACAGGTATGCAGCAATCATTGAGTCGAACGAGATGTGGGGGCGATCGAAACCAGCTTGCTCGACAACCAGCGCATCGTACTTTCCGTTGTGGGCGTATATCTCTGGCTTGCTACCTGAAAATATAGGATTCAAGGCATTGCGAAGTTCAACATCCTCAATTCGGTCATCAAGATCGATGTGGTTGACCGGGATGTAGTAGCTGAGCTCAGGTGAAGTCGCGAGTGCGATTCCGACGAGTTCGGCGCGCATGGAATCCGTATCAGTCGTTTCGACGTCGAATGCAACCGCGGCTGATCCGGTCATCTCGTTCACCAGATCATTCAGCTGGCTCTGGCTACGAATGACGGTGCGGGTGGGCTCGGGGACCTGGGGCGCTGGTGGCGCTTCGTCCTCTTGAGTCTCGGGGAGCTTGGGAACGAGCGTGCGGAATTCAAGCTCACGAAACAACTCGATCACGCTCGCCCGGTCGAAGTCCTTTAGCAGGCACGCATCCAAGTCGACATCGAGTTCCACATTACGCACGATAGTCGCCAATTGTCGACCGGCAAGTGCCTGTTCGTAGTTCTCACCAAACGAATTTCGTGCCCGAGTCGGAGTGATTTCGTCTACGTGCTCATGCATTGCTTCGAGCGACGGATACCGTTGGATGAGGGCGGTCGCGGTCTTCGCGCCTATTCCCGGAACGCCAGGAATATTGTCCGACGTGTCGCCTACCAGCGCCTTGTATTCAGGAATTCGTTCCGGATCGAAATCGTATCGATCGATAACCGCCGATCGATCGTAGACGCGATAGTCACCGAATCGTTGCCGGCCTGGAAGAATGATCTGAACCTCGCCGTCAACCAATTGCAGCAGGTCGCTGTCACCGGTGACGATGAGTACCTTCATGTGCTCGTCGTTTCCCTGACGGGCGATCGTGCCGATGACGTCATCGGCTTCGAACCCTTCTTTGGTGTATATCGGTATGTTCAGCGCTTCCAGTACCGCATAAATGCGATGCATCTGCGCACGCATCTCTTCCGCCATTGGAGCGCGATGGGCCTTGTAGTCCTCAAACGACTCATGCCGGAAGGTCTTGCCGACGTCGAAGCTCACCAGGACATAGTCAGGCTTGTGGGCACGAATCGCATCAAGGAGCATTGACGTGAACCCGAAGACCGCATTGATCATCTCGCCTGACGAGGTGACCATGGTTTCTGGCAGGGCATGGAAAGCTCGAAAGGCGAGTCCATAGCCGTCAACGAGCATAATTGATCGCCCGGTGGGGTCAGCGACTGCTTTCATAAGTGAGACGCTCCTCTCTGCATCCTTGGATTATAGCCGGGAACGGCGCTTGAGTCGCCCGGGTAGACAAAGTTAGGCGATGCTACGGCCGCCAACAGAGGTCTGCTCGAGATCGACGTTTTTCTCGATTCACCGGTCGGGACACCGGAAAATCGGTCAACGAACATCGAAAACGGGGTCAAATCCATCCAAACCAATGAAACCCACGTATGGTGGGTAGTGACATCTATTCAGCAGCATCGAGATTGATATAATCCCAGAAACGTCTCTTTCGTACTAATCGAGGACGCTTGGTGAAGTTCTGTCAGTGGTATTTAGCGCACCTCAACATTGATGTTGGCTATGGCAGGTGAGGGACTGAGCCAGGTAGCACCAAACGCGCACACAGCCGCGGTGGACGCTCCGCTCGATTTGCCGAGCGGCTGTTCCTTCCACGGCGGAAAGGGAGCATCATGGACACTGCCGAGGAGCTAGCCGAGCGCATTGTTCGCAACGTTGAGACCGTCATTGTTGGAAAACGTCAAGAAGTTCAGCTCGTTCTGGTCGCACTTCTGTGCAAAGGGCACGTGCTTGTTGAAGATGTTCCTGGCGTTGGCAAGACAATGCTGGCTAAAGCGATCGCGCGCAGCATCGGCTGCACCTTCAAAAGAATTCAGTTCACGCCTGATCTGCTGCCGAGTGACGTAACCGGTGTCAGCGTTTACAACCAGCAGACGAGCCAGTTCGAATACCGGCCGGGACCCGTTGTCGCGCAGATCGTGCTGGCCGATGAAATCAACCGTGCAACGCCGAAAACGCAATCATCCCTGCTCGAATCGATGGAGGAGGGCCAGGTTACAGTTGATGGAATCACTCATATTCTGCCGAATCCGTTCATCGTGTTAGCGACCGAGAACCCGATCGAATATGAGGGCACCTTTCCGCTTCCGGAAGCACAGCTTGATCGATTCCTAATCCGGATTTCGCTCGGATATCCAGGTCATCGTGGCGAGGTGGAGATCCTCAACCGACAACACTTCCAGCATCCAATCGAACGGCTGGAGCAGGCGGTTGAAGCTGAAGAACTGATCTTCGCTCAACAGGCGGTACGGCAGGTACACGTCGATGAAACGCTGAAGGACTACATCGTCTCGATCGTCGAGGCGACACGAGAGCACGAAGATGTCTACCTGGGAGCCGGTCCGCGTGGATCGCTCGCGCTTTACAATACCGCTCGAGCCTGGGCAGCCATGTCCGGACGTGACTATGTTATTCCGGATGACATTAAGGCGTTGGCGGGTCCGACGCTGTCTCATCGCGTCATCGTCAGCCCTGGTGCGCGCATGAAAAATGTCGATGGCCGAATGGTAATTCGCGAAATCTTGATGTCAACAGGAATCCCGGGATCGCGGCCAGTCGCGCGCGAACCTGAGCGATCACGTGGCTGGCGTGGAGTTGGTTCTTCGTCGTGAACGGCGTCAAACTTCTGGTCGTAGTGCTGGTGGTTCTGCTACTGGCGCAACTCAATCAATGGGATGTCCTCGAGAAGATATTCTTCGTGTTGAGTGGTCTGCTCATTGCGACGTTCTTGTGGAGCCGGTTGAGCCTTCGTGGTTTGGTCGTCACGCGGGAGACGAGGGCGGACCGCGCTCAAGTTGGACAGACTCTGTCAGAGCGAATTCGGGTGGAGAATCGCAGCCGGATCGCGAAACTGTGGCTCGAGGTCGCTGATCACTCTGATCTCCCGGGACACCATATGAGTCGAGTGGTACACCTCGGACCCAATGATGCGAACCGGTGGCGTACCGAGACGTGGTGTTCCAGGCGCGGGAGATTCCACATTGGGCCGCTGACTCTGCGATCGGGGGATCCGTTCGAGCTTTTCCCGAGCCGTCGTTTGGTACCGCATGTGCAAGAGTTGTTGGTCTATCCCGCGACGGTCGACCTCGCTGGTTTCCGCCTTCCGGTCGGAGATCTTCCCGGAGGAAACTCGCTTCAACGCCGAACGCCGTTTGTTACTCCGAATGCCGCCGGAGTACGACAGTACGCACCGGGCGACAGCTACAATCGCATCGCGTGGACGGCGACCGCGCGAACGGGGCAGCTCATGGTCAAAGAGTTCGAGCTCGACCCAACCGCGGATGTGTGGCTTATAGTCGATCTGGAAGCTCGCCATCACGTTCGTGCGCGTAGCATGAGCCCGGACATTGGCGAAAACTACACGAGCATGCATGATATTCCTCTTTCCTTCTGGCTCGATTCAACTGAGGAATACGCCGTTACCATCGCGGCATCGCTCGCGCACCATTTCCTCGATCAGAACCGAACGGTCGGGATGATTGTGAACAACAGCCAGCCTACGGTAGTCCCGACCGACCGCGGCGCACGGCAAATGGTGAAGATTCTCGAACTGCTAACGGTTGTGCATGCGGACGGCACGCAGCCGGTCGCCGAGACCTTGCTGGCTGAAGGCTCGCTCTTTTCTCGAAACAGCACCGTGGTGGTGATTACGCCGTCTACGGACGAGCGCTGGTCGGCTGCCGTTATGGAACTTGTGGCGCGTCATGCGCGCGTCGTCTCGATAGTTATCGAACCGAGCACATTCGGCGGGCCGGATAGCAGCCTGCTCGTGGTGAGCGATCTGGCGGCGATCGGCGTTCCGTCTTACCTCGTCAAATACGGAGATGACATCGGACGAGCGCTAACTACGCAAGGTCACGCCTTGCCCCAGAAGCGCATAGTGTGACTTGACCATCGTCGTTCATTTGTTAATTGGCTACTGAAAACTAATACGGCATCAAACCTAGAAGCCAGGGACGAAATATGCAACGCTTCGCAATCCGAGAAGGCTGGAGTTCGTTCTTCCTCGTTGCTCTCGTAGTCTTCACCGCGACTTGGTCCACACAGCAAGCCGATTGGACTGACGGGCTTGGAATTCTCTCGGCAGTCACAATGGTCGGGCTGATCGTCGGTCTGATCGTTTCTCAGGTCGATCGGATTCCGTCATTCGCTGGGCACCTCATCGCGCTCTTTGTCGGTCTAATCGTTGTTATGTACGAGATGACCAATTTCCTGAGCGACAATATCGGTGGGCGTCAAGCCAAACTGCACTACCTCTGGGGACGTTGGGTTCAGTGGTATACGGCAATTTCCCACGGACAACACGCAGAAGATCTTTATCTCTTCGTACTCATGATGGCAGCGTTACTTTACATTTTGAGCTACACATCAGTTTGGTTTATCTTCCGTTCTCGCTGGATATGGCTGTCGCTGCTGCTCCCAGGCGTGGTCCTCTTTATGAACCTTGGCTATTCGCTCAAAGTTTCCGACGGACTCGTGATACTTTATTTGTTTGCCTCAATCCTCCTCATGATGCGGTTCAGCTTCTCGCGCAAGATCGAGGAATGGCGGCGTTCGGGGACACCGTTTCCAGACAATATCGTTTGGCGAGGGCTATGGACGGCAAGCTACGTCTCGTTCGCGGTCATCATCTTTGGTTGGGCGATGCCAGTATCAACGCAGAACCAGTCGGTGCACGCTGCTTGGGAGCACGTGAACGGACCCTGGGTGAGAGTCGAAAACACGTTCAATAACTGGTTCGGCTCGTTACGCGGTCCCGGCACGGTTGGCGGGATAGGTGGATTCGCAAGCTTCGGGGATTCGTTTCAAGTCGGCGGTCCGCTTCATCTGAGTGACCAGCCTGTGGTTCTCGTAAAGGGAAGCAGTGCGCCGTATCTTGCTGCGCATCGATATGACGTCTTCACTGGAACGGGCTGGGAATCTGATATCGCCGGCACGTATCAGTCTCCCTCAACTTCCAACGGATCGTCGCCGCTCATTTCGATTCAGTCCGGTGAAAACATCCCCATCCCGGCATCGACGACCGCGGAGACGACGACCGAAAAGTTCTCCTTGAGTGTGGTGAGTCCGCGCGGAGCCGTAATCTATTCACCCGGTCAACTTAAATCGGTCTCAGAACCGACCCAAATTCAGCTTGCCTGGCGTAACTACACGAATCAACCACTCGATATCAGCTTGGCGACGGTCGAAAATACACCACCGCTGCTGTGGCCTTTAGTTCAAGCGTTGCAGGAAGCGCATTTCTCCGCACCTCCGCCGGTTGAGGCGACACCTACGCCAGTGGCGACGGTTGAAAGCACAGCCGGGATCGCAACACCGGCCGTGACCCCGACGCCAGCGCCTACTCCGACCCCGGAAGCATCTCCAACTGTCACCGTTGAGCTTGGAATAGGCCAATCAGCGACGATCGATCCAGCCGAGCTAAACAGTATTAAGAACGCCCAGGACGCGCTCAGCGCTCGTTCGATTCAAACAAATTACACGCTCGATTCTGACTACAAGGTGAAGACTCTCTTTTTCACTGGCCAACTGCCTGTGTACTCGGATGTTGAAGCCGTCTATGCCCAGAACGGTGTCGGTTCGGGTGATACGTATGACATCACGTCGGTTGTCAGTTCCGCGACCGCCGATTCGCTTCGATCGGCTGGCACGGACTATCCCGTTGAAATAACGAGTCGATACCTCCAACTGCCGCAGGTGACCGATCGCACGCGTCAGCTGGCCAATGAACTGGCGGCCGGGAAAAACAATCCGTACGACATCGCATCGTCAGTGGAGGCATACCTCAGAAATATCAAATACAACGAAAATGTAGGAGTCCCGCCGAATGGACAGGATGCTGTCGATTGGTTCCTGTTTGATGAGAAGCAGGGCTACTGCACGTTTTACTCCTCGGCGATGATTGAAATGTTGCGGATTCTGAATATACCGAGCCGCATTGCGGTTGGATTTTACCCGGCCAAATTTGACCAAGCGGCGGGTGGATATCTGTATCGGGATCTTAACGCTCATGCATGGGTGGAGGTCTACTTCCCTCAGTACGGTTGGGTTCCATTCGAACCGACGGCTGCCAGAGCTGAGATAACTCACCAGGCGCCCGCCGCGACGACATCTGGGGGTGGGGAGGCTCCTCCTTCCAATACCGGTGCGAATTCCCAGAGTTTCCGAGATCAGTTCTTGGAGCAAAACGACCCAGGGGGCGGTGGGTCATCCGTCTTTGTTGCGCCAAGACGTCAAACGGGTGCATTTGGCTGGGCCGTGCGAGTGACGATTGTCCTACTGCTTGGCATTATCGCGTTCATGTCCTACCTGTGGCTGCGCGGCACGCGGGGCCTCACACCGGCGACCCAACTGTTTACCAAGGTGCAACGTAGCGCGAGCTGGGGAGGAGTGTCGGTCCAATCGTCAATGACGCCGTACGAAACCGCCTCGATAATTGGTGATCGCGTGCCTGGCACACGACAGCATGTTCGATTCCTGGCCGACGTCTACGTTCGTGAACGCTACGGTGGGCAGGAGCCAGAAGCTCAGGATGTCGGACGCGCGCGACACGCCTGGTTGCGACTGCGTGGATTAATGATTCGCTATTTCTTCCTTGGTCGCTGGCGGCGTTCGTATCGTCAAGCAAATCGCCCGATCGACGATGAATAGACTGGCAGTCGTCGGGAGTATCAATACCGATTTTGTGGTCCGAACCTCACGGTTCCCGTCTCCTGGAGAGACCGTCATCGGCGAGTCTTTTGCGATCTACGGAGGCGGAAAGGGTGCGAACCAGGCGATTGCGGCGGCTCGACTTGATGCCATTGTCGAGTTTTTCGGTGCGATCGGGCAGGACGCAAACAGCTCTGAGCGCCTTGCAGCACTAGAGGCCGAAGCTATTGGCACAAAGCACATCTCTCGCGTCGAAGGCTCGGGCGGAGTTGCGCTCATTCAGGTCGAGACGGCAACTGGTCAGAATTCCATCACATTGGTACCAGGCGCGAACGGGCAGGTGTTGCCCGAAATCGTTGGGCCGGCCTTAACCGAGTTCTGTGGAAAAGATGACATAATCTGCCTTCAGCTTGAGATCCCGTTCAGAACCGTGACTCTGGCACTGGACATTGGTCGTCGGTGCGGCGCAGTCTCAGTGTTGAACGCCACACCATTTGACCCTCGGGTGATGAGTGTCCTGCATTTGGTCGATGTTCTCATTGTGAATGAAATTGAAGCGGGTCAGATCCTTGGATCCGATCCCGTTGCACTGGATGATGCCGGTACCGCCGCAAAGAACCTCAGATCCCTCGGCGTTCGAGAGGCCGTCATAATCACTCTGGGTTCGCATGGTGCCTGGTTGAGCGACGATTCGGCAGACGAATTGATTCCTGCTCGTGAGGTTGAAGTGGTCGACACGACGGGTGCGGGAGACGCATTTTGTGGCGCGTTCTGCGCTAGCCTCGCACGTGGAGTTTCGCGTCTCGAAGCGGCCGTGACAGCGACAGTGGCCGGATCGCTGGCGGTTCAGCGTCACGGGGCCCAGCCATCTCTCCCATCCCTCGCAGAAATACAGAAGGCTCGTCAGTAACCCCACAAAGATGCGCGTCTCCGGCCGAAATCATCCGCTATTTGGTTAACCTCGCCTTCAGGTAGCAGTCTTCGACGGCCGAAGCCGAGGAGAAGACTCGGCGAGTGCCGCACCCAGAGTTGACCCGAAGCGACACCGACCTGTCGCCGAACGCATGCGCAGACTTAGCGTCGGCAGTGACTCCAATGTCGCCACACAGCGACGAGGCCGAGGAATTTGCTCCCCGGCCTCGTCCCTTGGGCTTGTCTCAACTACAACCGCGTGTGTCTACCAGTTCAATGCGACAACCAGTAGCAACGCGACGATGTTCACGATCTTGATCATCGGGTTGATAGCAGGTCCAGCCGTGTCCTTGTATGGATCACCAACGGTGTCACCAGTGACTGAGGCTTGATGCGCGAAGCTGCCTTTGCCGCCATATGCGCCTGCTTCAATGCTCTTCTTGGCGTTATCCCACGCTGCACCGCCGGTGGTCATTGAGATGGCAACGAAGAGACCGGTAACGATCGAGCCGATGAGAAGTCCGCCGACCGCCTGCTTACCAAGCGTTACGCCGACGATGATCGGGGTCAAGACCGGGAGCAGTGCGGGGACCATCATTTCACGCAACGCACGGCGCGTGACGATGTCGACTGCGCGGCCGTACTCCGGCTTCGCCTTGCCTTCTAGAATGCCGGGAATCTCTTTGAACTGACGCCGCACTTCCTGGACAACTGAGCTCGCGGCTCGCCCAACCGCGTCTATGAGCATCGAACCAAAGAAGTATGGCAGCGCGCCTCCGATGAATAGTCCGATGACGACGTTCGGGTTCCTCAAATCGAAGACGATGTTGCCCTTGATCTCAAGGAAGTAGGACGCAAACAAGACGAGTGCCGCGAGACCAGCCGAACCGATCGCATATGCTTTGGTGATCGCCTTGGTCGTATTTCCAACCGCGTCTAGTTCGTCGGTGACGTCGCGAATCTCCTCTGGAAGTTCGGCCATCTCGGCAATACCTCCGGCATTGTCAGTGATCGGTCCGAAGGAGTCGATTGCAACGATGATTCCGGTCATGGAGAGCATCGACATGGCAGCGAGCGCGATTCCGTAGAGACCCGTGCCCGTGCTGCTCACACCCGCTTCTGACGTCAAGTTGAACGCAGTGTAGATTGCAAGCGAGATCAGTAAGATCGGAAGCGCGGTCGAGCGCATCGACACGCCCAAGCCCGCGATAATGTTCGTCCCATGTCCCGATTCGGAAGCAGCGGCAATCTGTTTCACCGGTGAGTATTTCATCGACGTGTAGTACTCGGTGATCAGGACAAAGCCGAGAGTCACAACGATGCCGATGACAGCCGCAAGGAACAGCTTCAAGGTTGCCGACATGGCAAAGCTCGTGTCGAACATTGTGACGGTGCCGCCGGTGATCTGATCGTTTCCGCGCATGATCCAGTAAGTAATGGGGAGAAAGGCAACTCCAGCCAACACGATCGCAGAGATCAATCCTTTGTACAGGGCCCGCATGATCGATCCACTTGAATCGAGCTTGACGAAGAAGGTGCCGATAATCGATGAGACGATCGACGCGCCTCCAATGACGAGCGGGAAGATCACGGCCAACTCGTTGTGGAAGACCAGGTGGCCGAGCAGCATTGCAGCGACTGCTGTGACGGCATACGTCTCAAATAAGTCCGCCGCCATTCCGGCGCAGTCACCTACATTGTCGCCAACGTTGTCGGCGATTACCCCAGGGTTTCGAGGATCGTCCTCAGGAATGCCTGCCTCAACCTTGCCAACGAGATCCGTACCAACGTCGGCTGCCTTGGTGTAGATGCCACCGCCGATTCGGGCGAAGACAGAGATCAGGCTGCCGCCGAATCCGAGACCGACCAGTGGTGCGGTTTCGCGAACGAACGCATAGAAGATCGATACGGAAAGAAGCCCGAGTCCAACGACGAACAATCCGGTGACGCTGCCACCGCGGAAGGCCACGTCAAGCGCCGGAGACAGTCCGGTTCGGGCCGCTTCGGCCGTGCGGATGTTCGAGCGAACGGCGACGCTCATACCGACAAATCCAGCTGTCGCGGACGCCGTCGCTCCGACCAAAAACCCGAGTGCCGTGCTGACGTCCAAAGCGAACGCCAGAATGATCGCGACAACCACCGCAACGATGGCCACGAGCTGATACTGGCGCTTCATGTACGCGCTGGCGCCCTCCTGGATCGCAGCCGCGATCTCGCGCATTCGCTCGTTTCCTGTTGGGCGCGATAACACCCAGCGGACCAGGAACGCTCCGTAAATCAACGCTAAAGCACCGGCGGCGATTGCCACCGTTAGCGCGATTGCTACCGTGTTGGAACTGGACACAGACCCTCCACTCCCCGAGTGTCCTTCGTGAAAACCCAAGCTCAATCGGGCTCATCCCCGGACACATTGACGAATCAGCGATTTCTCTCACACAAAAAGATGCGCGGAACCCTGTCTTCTGTGGCCCGGCGCTCCGCGCGATGAATATTACATTGTTTCGGCTTCAGCGGTCTCGAATTCTTGCTCGATCGTGCGCCTAGTCATTCAAATTTTGACGCCATTCGCGTCGCTACCGTTGTCAATTGTGAGCGCACAGGACCGCTACTTCGCTGTCAGCTAGAAATTGCCATAAAGAGCGATCATTGCGAGCATAAGCGACGAAGTGAGAATAATCCCTGCAGCGAACACAAAAGACAGCATGCGCGCGTCAAACTTGAGATGCATGTAATAGCCTACAACGAGCACAAACTTCACCGCCATCAGGGTGACGAGCACCAGCGTGATCAACAACACTGGAGCATCGATGTAGTAGGTCGCCACCTCAATGATCGTGAATATCGCCAGAAAAACCGCAAGCTTGACGTAGGTTATTGGTTCAGGATATGCGTGAACGGCCTCTGAACCCGATTCTGAACTCATGTTACCCCGTTCCTCTCTCTTCACACGGACTCAACGCCGCGGCGCTAAAGGCGCCGCGGCGAGCATGAGCTACGGCTTGTACGGGATCAGATAGACCACCGCAAAAATGATAATCCAGACGATGTCGACGAAGTGCCAGTACAGAGCCACGATCTCTGGCATTTCCCGTCGCGCCGGAGGTATTTGCCCGCGCTTCGACATCACCCATAGAGACAGCAACCAAATGACACCAATACCGACGTGGGTACCGTGGAACCCCGTTAGTACGAAGAAAGTCGAACCAAACAGGCTGCTGTGCAAGGACAGTCCCTCATGATAGAAGGTCGTAAACTCGTAAAACTGGCCTCCGAGGAAAAGGAGACCGAGACCCGCCGTTGCGAGCAGCCAGTTCCGAAATGCTCGATCATTACCACGATGTAGGTAGGTGAGTGCGAGCACGATCGCCAGACTGCTCAGGAGCAGCTCAGCAGCACTCACCGACGTGTATGGGATATCCCAAAGATCCTGTGGCTTCGGACCACCAGTGGCATGTCCACGGTAGACCATATAGGTCATGATCAGCGACCCGAAGAACATACAGTCGGACGCAAGAAACGCCCACATCATCAATTTGTTGTGCGAGATGCCCGTCGAAGTCGCGTGCGTCTCGGCGGCGGGATGTTCACCGACGTGCACTGCCTGACTCAAGCGTCCAATCCTTCCATGCTACACGACTCCATCAGTGGTTCGGCTCAAACGACCAGCCAAAGAGGCTGACCGTGAGAACGAGAATTCCGGCGCCCACAACGTACCAGGAGGCCGCACTTCCGTCTCCGTGTAGAACCATTCCGATTGCCATCACAACGAGTCCGCCCGCGGCCGTCAATGGGAAGTACGAAGGCGGCGGGAGATGAATCCCACCCGTCTTTGATGGATCCGGATTCATATTTTCTTGCCCACCCTGGGGTGCAGTCTCGGATCCGCCATATTTCTGCTCCCAGAAGGCGTCACGAGAATGAACCGTTGGCACGACCGCAAAGTTGTATACGGGCGGCGGCGATGGAATGGACCATTCGAGGGTTCGGCCATCCCATGGGTCGGCGGGAGCGAGTTCGCCCGAGGTGAGCGACTTTATGATGTTGAAGGCGAACAGGAGGACTGAGGCGCCAAGGAGGAACGCTCCAGTCGTCTCGAACATATTCCAGAAATCCCATCCCATCCCGGCAGGATAGGTGTAGATGCGCCGTGGCATCCCGTCGACTCCCAGAAAATGCATCGGGAAGAAGGTCATATTGAACGCAATCAACGTGAACCAGAAATGGAACTGGCCCAGTCGGTCGTTGAGCATTCGGCCGAAGATCTTTGGGAACCAGTAGTAGATCGCGCCGAAGATGCCCATGATCGAACCACCGAACAGCACATAGTGGAAGTGCGCTACCACGAAGTAACTATCTGTCTGCCAGTAGTCGATGGGTACCGAAGCGTGCATGACACCGCTAATACCGCCGATAGTGAACATGCCAACGAATCCAGCCGCGAAGAGCAATGGAGTCTTTAGCGCAATCGAGCCGCCCCAAAGCGTTCCCAGCCAGTTGAAGATTTTCACTCCGGTCGGAATGGCGATCAGCATCGTCGTCGTTGCGAAAACCGAGTTAGGAACCTGGCCTAGGCCTACAGCAAACATGTGGTGTGCCCAGACACCGAATGACAGGAAGCCAATCGCGACTCCCGAGTAAACCACGAATGGGTACCCGAACAGCGGCTTGCGAGCAAAAGTCGGCAGGATCTCGGACACCATGCCCATTGGCGGCAGAATGAGAATGTAGACCTCCGGGTGGCCAAAGATCCAGAACAAGTGCTGCCACAGTACTACCGAAGCACCAGCGGTCGGCTCAAAGAAGAGGGTGCCGAAGTAGCGATCGAACATCAGTTCGATCAAGCCCACCGTTAGCGACGGGAAGGCGAGCAGTAACAACACTGATGTGACCAACGTCATCCAGGTGAACACCGGCATTCGCATCATTCGCATGCCGGGAGCGCGCATGTTGACAATCGTCACGAAGAAGTTCAACGCTGATGCTAGCGACGCGATTCCCAGTACTTGCAACCCGAAGATCCAGAAATCAACGTTGAGGCCAGGTGAGTACGCGAGGGTCGTCAGGTTGGCGTACCCGAACCACCCCGCGTTGGGGGCGGCTCCAAAGAGGAAACTGCTCAGCAGCAACAGTGATCCAAAGAGAAACGCCCAATAACTGAACGCGTTGAGACGTGGGAAGGCGACGTCTCGAGCCCCAATTTGCAGCGGTATAAGAAAGTTGAAGAACGCCGCATTCAACGGCATGACCGCAAGGAAGATCATGATCGTGCCGTGCATCGTGAACACCTGGTTGTAGGTGTCCGGGCCAAGCACGGTGTTGTTCGGCACCGCGAGCTGCGTGCGAATAAGCAGCGCGAGGAGGCCGCCGATGAGAAAGAACGTCAGCGACGTCATCATATAGAGGATGCCGATCTTCTTGTGATCGACGGTCGTAATCCAATCCCAGATTACGGACCCCTCGTATTCCACCTCACGTTGTGTGATTGCTAATTGCGCCACTACCGTCCCCCCATCCCACGGCACCAAACCACGACGTTCGCAGATCGATCATCACGATTTGAGTTCGTCATTTCAGAGTCTCCAGGTAATGCGCGACTGCGTTCGCCTGATCCTGTGTGAGCCCAAGATTTGGCATCAGGGTACCTGGCTTTACAGCGTCTGGATTGCGGACCCACTTGGCGATGTTTGCCTCCGTCTGTGTAAGAACACCACCGGCGATGATGCCACGGCTGCCTACGTGAGTGAGGTTGGGACCAACAGTGCCCAGCGCTTTGACGCCATTGACCTCGGCTCCATCGATCGTGTGGCACCCAATACAACCTGCGGTGAAGAAGACTTGCTGCCCTTGTTGGGCAAGTTGGTCGCTCGCGGCGACGCTGGCGGCGGGTTGTTGCATCTTAGCTACCCACGCGTCGTAATCGGCTTTAGTCTGGACGACCACGTCGAACGCCATGTGGGCGTGCTGTATTCCACAGAATTCGGCGCATTGACCGCTAAACGTTCCGATCTCGTTGGCAGTAAACGACAGGTGATTGTGCTGGTTTGGAACGACATCCTGCTTGCCGGCGAGCTTTGGAATCCAGAAGCTGTGAATCACATCAGCACTCGCGAGCTCGACCTCAATTTTCGTTCCCACCGGCACGTGCATTTGATCAGCGACGACGATCTGCTGACCTGGATAGTCAAACTCCCACCACCACTGGTGTCCGACGACCTGCACCGTGAGCGAACCCGGCCCGGGCTTTTTGGCGAATTCGGCAATGGTAGTCAAGGTAGGAACAGAGATAATAGCGAGGATGATTGCGGGCGCGATCGTCCACGCAATCTCCAAAGTGGTGTTCCCATGAGTAGGATTCGGTGCGGATTGGCCCGGTCGGCGGCGGAACCGAATTACAGCATAGATAAGCACACCTTGGACGATGACGAAGATCACCACCGATATCCAAAAGATAGGGATGAAGAGGTTCCAAATCGTTTGCATGTTGGAGCCAGCAGGCTCGTTCACCGATTGAGGACCACCGCCAACAACGGAGCAGCCCCCCAGGATGAACAAAATCAACCCTGCCATCGCCGTTGTCAGGGCACGCTTCAATCGGCCAGACCCTTTCGCCATGATCCTCCCTGCTCACCTCGCAGCGCGAATGAGACCCCCCTGCCTCAATTCAGGCCACCACAAAAAATACCGGCGATTATGCTACTACGGTAATTCTGGGTTTGTCACGCTTTTGTTATACCATCCATCCATTCTTTGACAATCCTGACACGCGGGTTTTCTTGTCGGGAGTTTTCCGGCATTCTCAGTGACTGGGACCTTTTCGTCCAGAGCGTCCACGGCGTAATACGTCAAAAGGGGGGTTTCTGGTATGGCAAAGGTAGATTAGTATTGAATAGTCCAGACGGGAGCGGACAGGCGGATTGCCGTGGAGGCACGCGCTCCGAACGGCCGGAGGTGAGCCTGTCCTTCCGAATATCCACGATCCGAGGAAGGAGTCTGCAATGTCGGTTGATCCGACCGGTACCATCGAAGGTCTACTCATCGAGTCTCGACGTTATCCACCAGCACCTGCTTTCGTCGAAAAGGCCAACGTTAACGATTCTGAGATCTATCAACGAGCGCTCGATGATCCCGAAGCATTTTGGGCATCGGTAGCGGAGAACCTGGACTGGGACAAGAAATGGGACAAGGTTCTCGATTGGGATCCGCCCAAAGTCGAGTGGTTCTCGGGGGGCAAGCTCAACGTCTCCTACAATTGCGTTGATCGTCATCTCAAGACGTGGCGCAAGACTAAGGCTGCGCTGATCTGGGAAGGCGAAGCCGGCGACGAGCGCATCCTCACCTATCAGGATCTCTACCGTGAGGTGAACCAGGCCGCGCTCATGCTCAAGTCCCTCGGCGTCAAGAAGGGGGATCGCGTCGCCGTATACCTGCCGATGATCCCAGAACTGGCGATTATCATGCTGGCCTGCGCGCGAATCGGCGCTCCCCACTCGGTTGTCTTTGGCGGATTCAGTCCTGACTCACTCGCTGATCGGATCAATGACTGCGGCGCGAAGGTGGTAGTAACGGCGGATGGCGGTTTTCGGCGTGGCAATGTCGTGGCCCTCAAAGACAATGCCGATAAGGCATTGGAGAGCACGCCGGATGTCGAGCACGTCGTTGTTGTGGAACGGGTTGGACGCCACGTTCACCCGGTACATATGCAGACCGGACGCGACATTTGGTGGCACGAAGCGGTCGAACAAGTCACAGAGCGCTACTATCCGCCGGAATCACTCGATGCCGAGCATCCCCTGTATATTCTCTATACCTCCGGCACGACCGGAAAGCCAAAGGGCGTGCTGCACACGACCGGTGGCTACCTCGTCGGCACGTATGCGACCAGCAAATGGGTGCTCGACCTCAAGGATGATGATGTTTATTGGTGCACTGCTGATATCGGATGGGTGACTGGACACAGTTACATCGTTTACGGCCCTCTGGCGAATGGGGCTACGTCAGTCATGTTTGAAGGCACTCCCGATTATCCTGACCGGGATCGGTTCTGGGATATCGTCGAGCGACGTGCCGTTTCAGTCTTCTATACCGCACCCACGGCAATTCGCGGATTCATGCGCTGGGGTGCCGAATATGCGGAGAAGCACGATCTGTCGAGCCTGAGATTGCTCGGGACCGTAGGTGAGCCGATAAATCCGGAAGCGTGGATCTGGTATCACGAGCATATCGGTCACGAAAACTGTCCGATCGTGGATACCTGGTGGCAGACCGAAACCGGTGCCATGATGATCTCTGGCCTGCCGGGCGTAACAACGATGAAACCTGGTTCTGCCACTACCCCGCTCCCGGGTATCGTGCCGGACGTTGTTGATGAGCAGGGCAACTCTGTGCCTGATGGTCAAGGCGGATACCTCGTCATGAAACGGCCGTGGCCCTCGATGTTCCGCACTATCTGGGGTGACTGGGATCGCTACGTTTCGACCTATTTCAACAAATATGGACCGTCCGTCTACGTGACCGGTGATGGCGCGAAGCGCGATGAGGATGGCTGTTTCTGGTTGCTCGGGCGTGTCGACGACGTGCTGAACGTCGCGGGGCACAGGCTCGGAACAATGGAGCTCGAGAGCGCGCTGGTGAGTCACCCGTCCGTCGCCGAGGCGGCGGTTATCGGTGTCTCCCACGAGATCAAGGGCCAGGCCGTGGCGGCATTCGTGACTCCACGAGCGGGAGTTGTGGCGGGTCCCGAACTGGCCGAAGAGCTACGCGACCATGTTGCCGAGAAGATTGGCCCAATCGCGCGGCCTGACAGGATCTACTTCACAGCGGAGTTGCCGAAAACCAGAAGTGCCAAGATTATGCGGCGACTGCTACGGGACGTTGCTGAGGGGCGTGTCATGGGTGACACCACCACGTTGACCGACCCGGCCGTCCTCGAGGAGATCAAACGGCAATACGAAGAAACTGAAAGCTGAGACCGACCCGCGTCGACAACGTAGCTATGAATCCGAACCTGCTAGCGAAAGACCCCGGCGGACGCACCGCCGGGGTCTTTCGCATTTCGCTCGCGGTAATTTGCTACTAGAACGAAGTCACGGTCACTCCGGAGCGTCAAACCACTCCGGCGAGCCAACCGTCGTAATGCTTGCGTGCGTCATCGATTTACCTGGAGATGCGCCGTGCCAATGTCGCTCGCCGGGTCCCGCGTGGACGACGTCTCCAGGTCCGATTTCATACGACTCGGACTCTGTCCCGACACGTCCCTGACCGTCGAGAACGATAAGTACCTGCTCGCCCGGATGCTCATGCCAATGCGTGAGTGCCCCATCATCAAAATGGACGATCGACACGCTCATTCCACCTTCGCGCTGCATCGATACGGCCCGCTCCAACGTCACCGGCCCGGTGAATGTCTTTCCTTGTTCCGCTGGTGCTTGGCCCTTTCGCACGATCTCCATTAGGTTCTCCCTTCGCTTGCGACATGTGAGTCAACCTTACGTGCCTCACTTGTCGCAGGTTCTAGACCAATCGTTCATTATGACCGGTTCGATGCGTTACAGCATCACGTCTCCCCCATTTGGTCCCAGCGTTTGACCGACGTAATAGGTGGCGGCATCGGACGCGAGGAATACCGCGGTAGGTGCGACCTCCTCTGGCTGACCTTCACGGTGGATCGGCAGCAGGCTGACATAGCTTTTCTCTGGTGCGCCTTCAGTTTTGGGCACAATACCGGTCTCAATCGGTCCTGGCGCGATGCAATTGACCAGAACTCCCCGATCGGCTACTTCGCGAGATAGAGCTTTTGTAAACCCGATAATCCCTGCTTTTGCCGCTGTGTAGTGGGCAAACCACTCACGACCGATCTGCCCAAGCTGCGAGGAGACATTGATGATGCGACCGTTCTTTCGTTCGAGCATTCCCGGAAGAACCATTCGTGTCACCAGAAAGGTTCCGCGCAGATGAGTCGCGATAATGTCGTCCCAGGTCGAGACGTCCATCGATTCGACCGGCGCCAATGTCACAAACCCAGCGTTATTAACCAGGATGTCGATGCGGCCAAACTCATCGTTCACTCGAGCGACCATCTGCCTGACCGGTTCTTCCAACGAAACATCGGCCTGCACCGTCACAGCCCGGCGTCCCCTGTTTCGAATCCGCTGCGCAACGTCCTCTGCCTCATCGCTACGCGTGCGAAAATTCACCGCAACGTCGGCTCCTTCGTCGGCAAAGGCGAGCGCGATGGCTCTGCCTATTCCGCGGCTTGAACCTGTGACCAACGCCTTTCGACCGTCCAGCACACCCATGGCGACTTCCTATTCACTTGATATGCGTCCAGAATTTCTCTCGCCGCTCAGCGAATTACTGCGCAAAGCGGTCATGTCTCAGTGTAACGGAGGGATACGGAGAACGGACGAACATTGATCCGCTGTAGGGTGTCTCCGCGACAGGAGATTGATCGGTGACGTGGTTCGCCAAATGTCTGGGACGTAGCCCGAATTGGCGGTCAATCTGCTCAAACCATATGCTTGATCCAGAGAAGGGTTGTCTGGGGACGCGCGGCAGCGCGAATTGAGGGAAGTTTGGGCGAAGTATGACGGGCCATGACGTTGAGTTCATCGTCTATGAGTTGCCCCCGTCACGTTTCCAGATCGCCAGACATCTCTATCGCGAGATATGGTTTGACGCGGCGTTTGTTGGCGCGACGTTCGAGGGGAACCACCAGGGGCGGCTCTTTGTCGATGATCCTGAGCATCCGACCGCAGCGATGATAACCAACGCGTTCGAGTATTACGTCGCGGGATCGCCAAAGTCCCAGTCACTTCGCCGGTTCATCAGGGATGCTCCGGCCGAAGCCCGAGTATTTTCCGAGCTGTATGGCTACGCTCCAGCGAATGTCGCCTGGTCGCTCGCGATCTTGGCCGACCACGATGAAGACTTGGTCGTCGTACCGCGGCGCGGCTTTCGTTGGGTCGACTCGCTGAATGCCCGGGCCGCACTGCAATCGTGGCGTGAACTGGTTCCGGGCGTGTCCATTCGTAGAATTGATGAAGCTCTTGCGCTCAGAGTGAAACGCGAGCTTCAAGAAGACGTTGGACACTTCTGGGGCGGAACAGACCAATTCCTGTCCAAGTCGTTCGGCTACTGCACGATGGTTGAGGGTGCTCCGGCAAGTATCGCCCACGCCATCGGGATCGGACAAAGAGAAGCCAACATCGCGGTCTTCACCATGCCCGAGTACCGTCGGAACGGACACGCTGCCCGCGCCTCAACCGCCTACATTGATCATTGTCTCAGGATGGGCTTAGTGCCGACCTGGGATAGCGACTCGGACAATCCGCGATCGGCAGACTTGGCCCGTAGGCTCGGTTTTCGCGAGGTTCCGCCCTTCAGCCAGTTGAGTCCCAAGCGAGGAACGAAAGTTCCTGAATCACATGGTTTGTGGACTTCTAGCCAGTTAGTTGACGGCGTGATTGCCTGGAAGAGATGCGTTACGATCCACGATCCGAACGTGACATAATCCACTCAGGATCCGCTGTCCGCGCCCGAACGTGGTTGACTCCGCCGCCGTGGCTTCAGCTACAGCATCGGCATCGGAGGGTAGGGCATCACGGTCGCTCCGCGCGGTTCCGGATCGCGCAGCACCTTCTGGCGTAGGAACCGATCGATACGCTCGGTGGAGTCGATCACATGTCGAATCTGTCGAAATCCATGTCCTTCACCAGGATAGACATGATACTCATAATCCATGTTTCGGCGATCGAGTTCGCCGACGAAAGTGTCCGACTGAGCGTGACTCACAACTGGATCAACTTCACCCTGTAGGATGAGCATTGGCGCCCGTACCCGTTCGACGTGGTTTATCGGTGAGCGATCCCACCAACGTGCGTAGTTCTCGTTGCTCGGCCCCATAATCGTCTGAACGTAGTATCGCTCGTAGCGATGAGTCTCGAGTCCAAACGGATATATATCAACTAGCCCGTAGAGTGCGATCCCAGCGGCGAATACATCCGGTGCCTGCGTCATGCAAACGAACGTTGAGTATCCGCCAGCACTCCCGCCCCAGGCGACAGCGCGGTCGCGGCGAATAAGGCCCCGGGCGGCGCAGGCTTCGATTGCACCGAGATTGTCTTGCAGATCGCCCTGGCCCCACGATCCAAACAACGCCTCACGATATTTACGACCGTAGCCCAGCGAACCTCGGTAGTTCGGCTGAACGACGACCCATCCACGTTGGACGAGATACTGAACTTGCCCGTTCCACACAAGTCTCGACTGGTTCATCGGTCCGCCATGGATATTCACGAGGCAGCCGTGCTGCCCTTTCTGGATAGTCTTTGGAACGTAGAGGTGTCCGTGCACTTCAAAGCCATCCGCGGATGACCAAGTGATAGTCTCGGGCATCGTCAGATCATCTGGGTCGATGCCACCGATCGTAGAGTGCGTGAGCTGGGCTGTTTGTCGAGTCTCAACGTTTACGGTCCATACGTCTGGCGGAGCGATTGGGCTGTCGAACAGAAAGATGATGTCACGTCCGTCCGGCGTCCAGCCGGGGTTAGTTGCATGTCCGATCTTATCGGTCAGTTGACGAGAAGCGCCTCCACCGGTCGGGACCATCCAAAGAGAGTAGTTGCCGTCAACGTTACGCGTGTAGACGATCGAACGTCCGTCCGGTGAATAGGCCGGCTCACCGTGCTCCCAGTGATCTTCATGCAGAATGTATTGGTCCGAGCCGTCGGCACGCATTTCGGTGAGGTTCAACCAGCCGGTTCGATCGCTCACGCAAATGATCCTGTCACCATCTGGAGAGAAGGATGCCTGCGCATACGCGACTCGGTCTTCGGAAGCCACCGCCCGTGGCAACTCCTCACTGAATACATTGGCGACCATCAGCGAGCTTTGATCCCACGGCATCAGATTGAACGGATAGGCGTGCCAGACCAGCCGTGTTCCATCAGGTGACCATGAGTGGGCCATAGGAATATCACTCCCGTGGCTAACCTGACGCACGCGAAACCCATCGATGGACACCACCATGAGATCAACTGATTCGGGGCATAAGTTGAGGAACGCCACGTAGCGACCATCAGGTGAGAAGCGGGGCGAATGGTGCAGACCCTCGACGCGCGTGAGCCTGCGCAGTCCGCCGCCGTCTGATGATCCGATCCAGAGCTTACCGTCCTGTGCTGAGGTGAAGGCAAACTCGGACGAGTGTGGCGACCAGGTAAAAGAGTTCCTGCCAACAGAATGGTCGGAAGTGATCTGTCTTGGTGATCCACCGGGTGTGAGCGTGAACAGGTCGGATCGTGCATCAAGCATTGAAAGGTATGCGATGCTCGATCCATCCGGCGATATTTGCGGGACTGACAGCAGTGGCTGGCGGGCGATCATCGCCGGTGTCAATGTCGTGGACCATGTTCCTGGCATCCCGAGTTGATTTGCTGTCATGTGCTCCCTCGTCTGTAATCAATAATTCGCCAGAGAGACCCCCGATGTTGAAATCATGTTAATGGCACGCCATGGGCCGGCAGTCAACCGGTGGCGATGGCACGTAACCGATCCGTCTCGTGTCCGCTTTCTAGACAGCATTACTCTGCCTGTTGTTGACAACGATAGAACACAAACATACGATGGGCGCAGAAATCACAGAAATCTGGATCGACAATGGTATCTGGTCGCTCGGCGTGGGATTCGTCTAACTCACCTTCGGATAGAAGTATCGGTTAGGGCTGCCACTGCAAATCCGGATTTTTGATTTCTGCGCGGTCAATCCAACTGATTTTGGCGTTCAAGTTCACAACGACCTGAGGGGAATCGCAGTTCGGTTGTATCCGGACGAAGTACATCTCGACGGTTGTGGAAGTCTTGAGAGGAGGAACGAGGTATCAAGGCAATGGTTCGTAGTCGATGATCGGCCTCGCAAAACATAGGCGAGGTGTCGACCAATGACTGGGGCGTGCCAAGCTGCGAGATCCCTGGTGGATTATCCCAAAAGAAGCAGAACATCGAGTTTGGGCTCGCCGAATTGCAACGGGTCGCTCGGTCAGAGCAATTGAGGGAGAGATAGATGTCGGAAGAGCGTGACGTGGATCGCGATAATATGGCAATCGAAGGAAGTATTCGCGGATTGATTCCATCTGGCTCGCGGATGACCCGCCGAGCGCTTGTTGTACGAAGTGCGGCTCTTGGGCTTGGAGCATCTGTCGCGGCGACCTTGTTGGCGGCTTGCGGCGGTTCCAGCAAGACGACGCCAGCGAGCACCACGGCGAGTCAGCCGACCACTGCATCTGGCGGTGCTTCTACGGCGGCATCAGCCGCGACATCGGCGGCGACGCAAGCATCAAGTGGCAGCACCGGATCATCCGATTTGGCGTCCGATCAAACACTAAGGCTTCCGATGCAAGAGCCGGCATCGATGGACCCCGAGGTCACATCGGGTGACGGCATCGCGATCATGTTCAACGTGTTCAATGGACTTGTTGCAGTGAATCAGGACACTGGACAAGTTGAGCCGCACCTGGCGGAAAAATATGAGGGGAACGCTGACGCATCTGAATATACCTTCAACCTCAGAAACGATCTGAAATGGTCGGATGGCACGGCGCTAAATGCGAATGACTTCGTCTGGAGCTGGAAGCGAGTCTTAGAGCCCGAGACCAAGTCGGCCTACATCCCTGCCTTGTATCCGATCAAAGGCGTCATCGATGCGGTAAAGAACGGTGCATCGATTGATGATATTGGTGTCACCGCGGTTGATGACAATACGCTGAAAGTGACGCTAACCGATCCGACGCCGTATTTCCCGCTCCTTGCAACCACCTGGACTTTTTATCCGGTGCCGAAGCACGTTATCGATAAGCAAGGCGAGAAATGGACTGAGGCGGCGAATATCGTCTCTACCGGGCCATTCGTGATGAAGGAGTGGAAGCACAACGAGAGCATCACGCTGGAGCAAAACCCGAATTATTGGGGTCCGAAACCCACCATTACCAAGATTGTGTACTCGCTCTACCAGGATCAGCTGGCTCAAAGCATCGTGGCCTATGAGAATGACGAGGTCGATTTTGCTCAGGTTCCCGCATCAGACTTCGATCGCGTCAAGAACGACCCCAATCTCAGCAAAGAGCTGATTAGCGTTACCGCCTCGTACACTCGGTTCGTGGTGTGCGACTGCACGAATGATCCGACAAGTAAGATCCCCTTCAGACAGGCTCTGTCGATGTCGGCCGATCGCAAGACGCTGGCTGATCAGGTTCGACACGGCCAGGTGGTTCCTGCCCCGACACTTCTGCCGCCAGACATTCCAGGGTACAACGAGAAAGCGACGATCGGCGAAGATGTGGCCAAGGCGAAGACTCTGCTTGGCGACGCGGGCGTCTCCGACCCGGCATCTCTGAAGTTGTCGATGGTTTATATCAGTACCGATGACTACAAACTCGATGCTGAGTACTTGCAGCAGACGTGGAAGAAGAACCTCGGCCTCAACATCACTCTGGAGCCGATCGAACGAACTTCATATAACGACTGGCGCGCCTCACGCGAGAAATCACCGTTCAATCTCTATATTGGTAACTGGGGCTCCGACTTCGAGGACCCGTCCAACTGGTACAACCAGAACTTCACCCATGCGAGCGATCACTATCGAAATCACTGGAACAACCCTGAGTTTGACGCAGCCGTAGAAAAGGCTCGCACCAACACGAATGAACAGGAGAGAGTCAAGGAGTATCAGGACGCTGGAATGATCATCGCGAAGGAGTCGCCGCTCATTCCGCTCTACCACCATGTCGATTACTATCTTGCCAAGCCGTACGTCAAGAAGTTGCACCTGCAGCCACTCCTGACAGCTGTCCACGGTGAACAGGTCGAGATCGCGAAGCACTAAGTTGGTCGTGTGGTCAGCCCAAGGAGATAGCGGTCGCACGCGCGTCGTGTCGCCGGCCCACCTGATGAGGTGGATCGGCGCACGGCTAGCCTACGACAGGAACAAAGGCAAAGACTGATGAATCGACGAGCCGTTATCATACGTCGCGTTCTGATGCTTATCCCGACGATGCTTGCGATCTACACGATCACGTTTATCTTGATGCACGCGACTCCAGGAGGTCCGTGGTCCGATCAGGGCGACAAACCGATCCCGCCCATTGTTCTCGAGCGTTTGAACAAGTCGTATGGTCTGGACAAACCACTGTGGCAGCAGTATGTCGCCTATCTCAACAATGTGTTACACGGTGATTTCGGCCCGTCATATGCGCAGCGCTCACAGACGGTGTCAGACATTATCAGGGCGGCATTTCCCGTCTCCTTGAAGCTTGGATTGGTTGCGATGGGATTCGCAATCCTTGTTGGCGTGACGCTCGGAGTCATTGGCGCCATACGTCACAATAGCTGGATCGACTATCTGACGAGTTTCACCGCGATCATCGGTATTTCCACTCCCCCGTATGTAGTCGTATCTGTCCTTGTCCTGGTGCTGGCAAGTCGTCTTCACCTTCTGGCGACTGGAGGTTGGGGGGGTGTCTGGAGCACTAAGATACTGATCCCCGCTTTCGCTTTGTCGCTGTACCCTGCGGCCGTGCTCGCGAGATATACACGGTCGAGCATGTTGGACGTGCTGAAGATGGATTTTATCCGGACCGCGAGGGCCAAGGGGTTGCGAGAGACCCGAGTGATTATCCGGCACACGATCCAAAACGCGTTATTGCCGGTCATTACCGTCGCAGGACTGATTCTGGCAGAGGTCGTAACCGGTTCCTTCTTCATTGAGTCGATCTACTCTGTGCCGGGCATGGGCCGCTATTTCGTGTTAAGTATCTCTAACCGGGATTACCCCGTAATCCTCGGTACGGTACTGCTCTTTGGCGCGCTGATTTCCGTGATGAACCTGGTCGTGGACATTCTGTATCAATTCCTCGATCCACGAATCGAGCTATCCTAAATGTTGAATCGGGAGAATTCATAATGGAGCAAGCATCCGCTTCTGCCACGACTGACAAACAAGAACGTGGTTGGGAGCGTTCGGCTCTGCAGAGCAGCCTGTGGCTCGACGCCTTCCGCCGCTTCAGAGGCAATCGGATTGCGGCAGCCTCGGCGGTCTTCATCATCGTGCTTGCGCTCTTCGCGATCTTCGCGCCGATTGTGAGCCCGTACAGCTACTCGGAGCAGAACTATAGTTCGATTAACAAGTCGCCAACACTCGCGCATCCACTCGGCACAGATCAGCTTGGCCGCGACATGTTTAGCCGTCTTGTCTTCGGAGCTCGGATCTCGCTATCGGTCGGCATCATCGTTCAGTTCGTGATCGTTCTCATCGGGGTTCCGATTGGGCTCGCAGCCGGCTTTTACGGGGGCAAGATAGACACCGCGCTTATGCGAATGGTGGACGTCATGTACGCGATGCCGAGTTTGCTATTCGTCATCATTATCATGACGTTCTTGCGTGGCGTGCTCGATCAGCCAGGGGGCGGTTTGCTCAAGAGCATCGCGGAGATGAATACCAGGCTCGGCGGGCTACTGGGAGTCTTCATTGGCTTGGGCCTCATTAGCTGGCTCACCGTCTCCCGCATTGTTCGTGCCCAAACGCTCTCGCTCAAACAGAAGGAATTCGTCGAGGCTGCACGGGGATCCGGTGCATCCAACACTCGCATCATGTTCCGGCATGTGCTGCCGAACACGCTTGCGCCGATCATCGTGGCCGTTACGCTCGGCATTCCCCGGGCGATTCTGTACGAGGCGGGTATCAGCTTCCTGGGACTGGGCGTTAATGCACCAATGCCGAGCTGGGGACTGATGATCAGTGAGGCAATTCGGTATCTGAGATCTTACCCGTACATGCTTCTCTTCCCGGCAATTGCGCTTTCAATTACCGTACTCGCGTTCAACTTCCTCGGGGACGGGTTGCGTGACGCACTTGACCCCTGGTCACAACGCTGAGTTTGCTGTTGAGACGCCGGCGTAATTGCCGGCGTCAAGATCGGCTCCACTTCGAATTGACTCGTGGTTGGACTATTCTCCCCAGGTTGCCCCGAGTACGCGTATCCAATTCTCGTGAGCTAGCTTCTTTAGCGCCGCCCCATCGTATCCGCGGTTCTTGAGCTCTCTGAACAGCACGGGAAGACCAGTCACGTCGCCCAGCTCGGCCGAAATAGTCGTGCCGTCGAAGTCTGATCCGAAACCAACTCGATCGATGCCCAGCCGTTCGACCAGATAGTCGATCTGATCGACCATCATGGAAACCGGCGTATTGATGTCGCGAGCACCGTCCGGTCGGGTCGTCCCTACCGAAAAGTTGATGCCGACCATGCCGTCGCTATCGCGGATGGCTCCCAGTTGTTTGTCCGTGAGGTTCCTCGAACTTGCCGAGAGGTTGTTGGCGTTCGAATGCGTCGCGACGATTGGCTTATCCGTAATATTAGCGACGTCCCAGAAGCATTTCTCGTTCAGATGAGAGACATCGATCATCACGCCGAGTGCGTTACATCGCTTCACGAGGGCTTTGCCGTCTTCCGTTAGACCGTCACCAAGATCGGGTGAACTCGGGAACTTGAAGGGCACGCCATTGCCAAACGCGTTCGGACGGCTCCAGGTGATGCCGAGGGAGCGAAATCCAGCCTGATAGAAGAGCTCGAGGGCGTCGAGGTCGGTGTCAAGTGGCTCAGCACCTTCAAGATGAAGCAGCATCGCGAGTTTTCCGTTGTCCAGACAGCGGGTGATGTCGCCAGCCGTTCGCACGATCTCGACCTGTCCATGTGATTCGCGCTCAATTCGGAAGAGTCGTGCCGCTTGCTCAATAGCGAACTTCTGTGCGTAGTCGAGCCCCATCATCGGGGGCATGGTAGACACATCGCTGTAAGGGCTCGATTGTTGGTGTGATTGTCCGGGCGCACGGTTGACATTAGGATCGGGAACGTAAACGGCAAAGAAACCGCCGCCAAATCCCCCTTCACGCGCCCTGGTCAAGTCAAGATGACCTTCGGCGCCACGCGCGAAAAACGATCTGCCTGTTTTGCGCAAACTCAAGACAGTGTCATTGTGCCCGTCAAAGACCAACGGATAGAACCCCGACGCCATGATGTGCTCCTTTCGCCGGACCGGTAATGAATATCAGGAGCATTCTAACGCGCCTGGACCTAACGGTCCTCCAGTTCATTGGTCTTCCTACGCCAGGGCTACTCAGACCTCCCGCTCCCGTGGTAAATGATGTTCGCCCGGCAACGCGGCACGACCTGCCTGGCTTTCGTGCGCGATCAACCGCCTGAAGCCGTGCACGGCTTCCTCGCAGTTGTGGTGATCGATCGTCAGCCGGACTTGCCGGTCATCGTCTGGGCGGGCTTGAAGCTGGACGAAACCGTTCTTGCTTTCGAAGCGGATCTGAGCCGGAGCATCCAGCGTCAGGTTCATTCCCAACCCGAACTCCCCGAAATACTCGATCGCCTGGCGATGAATCTCTTCAGGGCTGAGCCTGACCGGAATAGTCTCTGCCATCATTGTCTCCTGTAAGCTGCTCCGATGGTCATTTCGTCGAACGGCATCCCTCATCGATGTCGATTCGATTTGACCATCGTCGTCGACCGCTCAAGACAAGTGTCATCCAGAGAGCATTTCAAATCCGTGTCGACAGCGTGAGACGTGTAACAGTTTGGCCTCAAACCGGCCTGAAACCCGTTTTCCGGTGATCTGAGCCGGGGCCAGATCATAAAAAGACGCCCCGGCCGATATGTTAAACACACTCACGCGGGGAAGTTGTCGGGCCTGATCGGATTTCACCTTGGTTGAGCGTTCAGCCGCCACGGTCGTGGAACTCGCATCAGTCGAGCGAAAGAGTTGAGGAGCACAGAATGTCAGTCGTTGTTGTCGAAAACAAGCCTAAAGGTCATGGCTGCCTCGTGACGTTGCTCTGGTTCGTCTTCATTGGGTCCTGGCTATCGGGCCTCTGGATCGCGATTGCCTGGCTGATGGTTGCACTAATTATCACCATGCCGATCGGCTTGATGATGATTAACAAAGTTCCGCTGATTGCGACATTGAAGGAGCCGACCCAAGAATACAATGTCGTGACACAAGGACTTGCGACGCGCATTCAGCAAGGAAGCCTGGCGCAATCACCGTTCATTCTTCGAATGCTCTACTTCTTGTTCATTGGATGGTGGTTCTCTGCGATCTGGCTACTCATTGCGTGGTTGGCCAGCGTGACGCTCATAGGATTGCCGCTTGCGATCTGGATGTACAACCGAGTACCAGCCATTACGACGCTAAAGAAGTATTGAGATCCATCAACGCGCCGTCGTACTGATCGGTGACGTAGAGATGGTGATCAAACGCCATCAGGTGATCCTGCCAACGCAACCGCAAAGTGTAAGCACGGAACGTTCAGCTACAGCCAACATGCAAGCGGCACGTGTTCGCATCACGGCGGCGTCTTGTATTGGGTCAACCAACCTGGGCAACAGGCGTTCATAATGCGGACTAAACCTGACGTCCGAAAAAGGGGGTGCGATCGTGGGATCAAACAGTAAGAACGTTTTAGCGATTCTCTCTCTGGGCACGGTAATTGTCTACGTACTGTTGCCGTTCTTCATTGGCACGGACGCATGGATCGGCGTGATGGTATACAGCGTCATTGCGTTGGTTGTGTCGGCTTCGTCGGAGCTATGGTTCGCTTGTTGGCCACTATCAAGCGCTGGTAGCCTGACGGAGCGGTAGCCGTATGTTTACCAGTGCCATTGCTGACATCGTGAAGTGTTCCATCGAACGCAACAGCGGCCTGTGCGGCCTCGATCAGGAGCGATAACGCTTTGACCGTTACGTCCGCAACCTCTGACGCTATTTCGTTCACAATTTGAACTTGAATGAGTTTCAGGCGACTTCGCCGCTCAGTATTCTTGCGCTCGATTTCTCGAACGTTTGGCCGCAATGACTTGACCCCATCCGATGGGCCATTCATTGTGAGAATCCGGCTGACTGTTGGACGCATCCGCAGAGCACGACTTCATTTCGAAGTCGTTCGAGAAAGGCTCGGACATTCGACCGTTGGGACGACGCTCAACGTGTATATCCACGCCTTGTCAGGCATGCAACAGGATGCCGCAGATAAGTTGGACCGGTTGTTTTCATGAACCTTTTGCCGTGGAAGGCCGTTCTCCGTGGAGCGATTGGGAGAGATTGATAATATGGCAGTTGATTTCCGGCATCGGCTTATTCGAGTTGATTCATGGGCAGAGGCAAAGCGCGTATTTGAGCTGGTTCCCCAATCATGGATCTTTCGCGGACAGAGCAATTCGGAATGGTCGCTCGTTCCCACGCTCGAGAGACTGCTTCGAGGACAGTACCACGTGACTGAAAATGTGGAGCGGCTAACCGTAATGGCATTCAAGCAGTACGTGTCGTTGAAATTGCCTCCGCAGCTTAGTCCACAGAATGACATTGAGTGGATGGTTCTCATGCAGCATTACGGTGGTCCAACTCGAATACTGGATTGGACCGATTCACCGTTTGTGGCCTCCTTTTTTTGCATTGGAGAGTGCAACGAGCGACGCGGCCGTGTGGGCAATCGACCCACTCGCATTGGCCGATGCGGCTCAAGCGATTCGAGAGCCAGACGAAGGCGCGGAGTTCACTTATTTGTGGACAAATCCGATCCTGCATAAGTGGATACTCGATACGCAGCCAACCGGAGTTTTCGCCGTTGGGCCGTCGCAAATGCACGAGCGCCTGATCTATCAACAGGGCGAGGCCTTGGTCGCCGGTAACCCATACCTGTCATTTGTCAGCAACTTACTGGCGATGCCCGGCTTTCGCCCGACCCTGTCGACGTGCAGAATCGTCATACCTCATAGTTGCCGTCATGAAGCGATGTTGGACCTGTCGCGAATGAACATTAACCGCGCTACGCTGTTTCCGGGTATCGATGGCGTTGCACAGTCGCTAAATGTTTCTGTTCAGCTGTGGTCTGATGATCCTGAAGGCGACTATTTTCACTACTTTGACATGTCCGTGAGCGAGGCGGTGACGGCGTTGCGCGACGACATAGGCACGATTTTCGATCCTGACAGTGAGCCTGAATAGGTGAGCGGTTATCTAGTTAGAGTATCCTCAGCTTCGACGTGTAAGGGTATGAGTTGCGGTAAGTGCAAAAAAAGACGCCCCGGTCAATAAGACCGAGGCGTTCGTTTTCCGCATCTATATACGGTTCATGTGGGTGCCGAGGGCCAGAATCGAACTGGCGACACCGTGATTTTCAGTCACGTGCTCTACCGACTGAGCTACCTCGGCAGATCGCTCGCGGGCAACCCACGTTCGTGGGCGATAGAGGGCTCGAACCTCTGACATCCACGGTGTAAACGTGGCGCTCTTCCAGCTGAGCTAATCGCCCATACCTGAGCTAGTATCGGTGCCGAGGAAGGGACTTGAACCCCCACGCCCTAAACGGGCACTAGCCCCTCAAGCTAGCGCGTCTGCCTATTCCGCCACCTCGGCATGGTGTGAACGCTCGCTAAGCGCATGGGATTATAGTCACCGTTTCGACCGCGTGTCAAGAATTTGCGTCGATGGAGACCGGTTAGTTTGGTCGTCTGAAGCGCTGAATCTGGCCGCAGGATTGCGTAATCCGTATGCTAGTGTTGGATCGACAGCCGACGGGTTTCGTGCGAAAGGAGCAGAGTGAGCGGCCGGCCAAGTGGGCGCCCATCCAAACGACCAAAGTCAAAGAGGAACGCGCTTCTTCCGCTCCTCAGCGCGCTTGGTATTGGGGCGATTCTCCTCAGCTTGCTGATTGTGGTCCTGCCGAGCAGTTTTGGTGGGGGCGGAGGACCATCCAACTCCAACCACACGGTACAAGTCACTCCCGGAGCCGAAGAAGCTCAAATGAGGGCACGATTGGCAAAGGACCCTAAGGACGTCAACGCCATGATCATTCTCGCCGACCTTCTGGCCAACACGGGGCAGGGTACCGAGGCTATTCAGTGGTATGACAAGGCGGTGCAGCTTAAGCCCGACGACGTTTCACTTCGGGTAGCGTTCGGAACTGTGTTGATGCAGTATCAGTTCTACTTGGACGCCGAGCTACAGCTGAAAAAGGCGAACGAGTTGAACCCAAATGATCCGCAACCTCTCTACTTGCTTGGCCAACTTTACGAGAATGAGACTCCGTCGAAACCGGTCCAAGCATTGGCGATGTACCGGCAGGCAGCGAGCGTCCAGCCAGATTCTGTCTACGCAAACCTCGCCAACGGGAGAATCACGGCGCTTGAGGCCACACCGCAAGCGAGTCCGGGGGCAACTCCTTGATCTCACGGCCGCCAGCCTATCTTCACGTCATCCAACGCTATTATCCCTTTCGCGGTGGGTCTGAGCGCTTCTTTCAGGCTTTTTCAGAGCGATTCGCTCGTGATGGTGCTCGCGTTCAGGTCGTGACAAGTGACGCCTGGGATCTGGAATATTTTTGGGATCCGAGGCGCAAACGAATCGACGAGACTTGTGGCAGCCACAACGGCGTTGACATCCGACGCGTTCCGGTGCGACATCTTCCCGCGGCATCGTTGACACACCGTGCGATTCGACGTCTCATGGCCGAATCATCCCGAATATCAATTCCAGGGAAACGTGAGTTCCTCGACGCCGGGTCTCGATTCGGCCCCTGGCTCCCGACACTTGACGATGAGTTGCGAAAACTGGATCGGCCAGATCTGATCAATTCGGCCAACATTGCCTTCGAGTCGATGATCGCGGCAGGCCAGCGATACGCGCGCGATCGTGACATCCCACACGTGATCACCCCGTTCTTGCATCTGGGAGAGCCTGGCGATCGCCGAGTCCGACGCTATTACACGATGCCTCATCAGATCGACTTGCTCAGGCATGCAGACGCGGTGATGGTCCTGACAGACATGGAGTCCGAATACCTAACCTCGGTTGGGATCAACGATGCGAAAATTCGAGTGGTCGGTGCTGGAATCGACGTCGACTCGGTTACCGGAGGCGATGGTGCCTCAATGCGCGTCAGTCTCGGCATTGACGGCGCCATTGTTCTCGCTCTCGGCGCTGCCGCGTTCGATAAAGGTACGATTCATCTTATTGAGGCGGTAAGTCAACTGCGTCGCGACGGTGAAGACGTGCATCTGGTCATTGCCGGACCGATTATGTCCGAGGTCGATCGGTTCTCGAAGACGCTCTCCGGCAGGGATCGAGAAGGCATTCATATTCTTGGATTCGTCTCGGATGAAGAGCGGCGGGATCTGTTGGCGGCCGCGACGGTGCTCGCGCTTCCGTCGCGCACAGAGTCTTTCGGGTTGGTCTTTATGGAAGCATGGGCGAATAGTCTACCCGTCATCGGCGCTCGTGCAGGGGCGATCCCTTCGGTCGTGTCCGACGAGGAAGACGGGTTGCTGGTCGATTTTGGCGACGTTCCGGGGCTTGCTCGAGCGATCAAGGCTATCGTGGATTCGTCCAGTCTGGCCGCGGAACTTGGCCGGTGCGGTCGATCGAAAGTCGTGACTGAGGACAAGTGGTTCGAACGAATTCGCGACCTGTATATCAGTTTGCTTGGACCGTCAGCGGCACGGTCCGGAGAAGGGATGTAGCCGATGGGTGGATCGGACTCCGCATTGCCATCGGAAGCACGAGATGTTGCGAAGACTCTGGACGCCATTCGCTCCGCTGTTCGCAAAAACGCTGGATATTCATCAGTCGATGAAGTGCCATCAGTCTCAACGTCAGCGACGATGACGGCCGAGCTGGCTGAACTTGCTACGATTTCCGCCCACCTCCCAGTAGCCTGGAATACGCCAATCGCTGGGCGAGCGCTCGCGTATGCGAAGCGGGGGACCCGCCTCTTGCTACGCTGGTACATCAATCCAATTGTCGAGCAGCAGAATGCATTCAACGAAGCGTTAGTGAAAGCCATCGCTACTCTGGACGATCGCCAGCGTGATATCGAACGACGCCTCACTCAGGATGACCAGCAAGAATGAACATCGTCATTTGCGCCACGCAGGTTCCGTTTGTACGTGGCGGCGCTGAGAATCACGTTGAAGGGCTAAGGGATGCCCTGCGCGAGCACGGGCACCAGGCCGACATCGTGGCTCTTCCATTCAAGTGGTATCCGAAGGAAGAGATACTGAAGGCGGCTCTCGCCTGGCGTCTACTCGATCTCTCCGAGGCGAACGGCGTACCGATCGACATGGTGATCTGCACCAAGTTCCCAAGCTGGGCCGTCAAACATCATCGAAAAGTCGCGTGGGTGATCCACCAGCACCGGCAGGCATACGACTGGTTCGGCACGCCAATGAGTGATTTCACCAACACGCCAGCGGACAATGCGATTCGGCGCCGAATTGCTGAAATCGACCGCCGCGGACTCGGTGAATGTGTCGCCCGTTATTCCAACTCAGCCAACGTCGCCCGGCGCCTGAAGCGATCGATTGGGCTTGACGCCACGCCATTGCATGTGCCGATCAATCTGAAGGGATTGGCTCCGAAGTCATTCGACGACTACATCTTGAGCGTTTCGCGGCTTGATCGTGCTAAACGCGTCGACATGCTTCTCGAAGGAATGGCTCGTACGAACGGATCCTTTCGTGCCGTGATTGCCGGAGAGGGCCCGGAATCTGAGTCGCTCAGTAAGTTGGCCAATCAACTGCGAATAGGCGAACGAGTAGAGTTCGTCGGTCGGGTTTCGGACGCCGAGCTCGTTCGTCTCTACAATCACGCTGGCGCCGTCTATTACGGTCCGATTGACGAAGATTTCGGACTCGTGACTGTCGAAGCGTTTACCGCTGGCAAGCCCGTGCTTACCGTGGCGGATTCTGGCGGCGTACTTGAACTGGTTGACCATGACGTGAACGGCATTGTGGTCGACGGCGCCACTCCGGACCTGATTGCGTCAGGCGTTCGTCGGTTGATGGACAATCCCGGCTTGGCGCAGCAATTTGGAGCGGCCGGACAAGCTCGCGTCAGAGAGATTCGCTGGGATCTCGTTGTCCAACGGCTGACGGCGCATGTCTGACGAGCCCGTAGCTCGCATTGCCTGGTTCACGCCGCTGAGACCAGTGGCATCCGGAATCTCTCTCTACAATGAAGAGCTTCTCGAAGTGCTTGGGGACCATTGGCCGATCGATGTCTATGTCGATGGATATGAACCGAAGCCGTTTCGTCCATTTGGCGCGCTCCGGATCTTCCCCGCAAAAGAGTTCGAACGTCGAGACAAGCGTGAACGATATGCGACCGTCGTGTATCAGTTTGGGAACAGCCCGGCACATGCCTACATGTACGATGTCGCCTTGAAGCGACCCGGTGTCGTGGTGATGCACGACACCGTTCTGCATCATTTACAGCTCTCGATGATCTCAAGACGTGGCGGCGCGGATCGATATCGTCGCGCGATGTCACGTCGATATGGTGATAAAGGTTTACAGGTCGCCGATCAGGTTCTGCGCGGACGACTGCCGCCATCGTTATTCGACTTTCCACTGTCAGAGGACGTGATCGACGCGTCAAAGCAGGTCATCGTCCACAGTGAGTTTGGTCTGCGGCAGATACGCAATTGGGTTCCCAACGCTAATGTCGGCGTGATCCCCATGGGGATTCGTGTTCCGCCGCTGATCGATCGAGATCGCGCGCGCGCCGCATTGAGTCTGCCGCGGAATGTATTTGTCGTGGCCTCGATCACTATGGTGAATCCATACAAACGCCTCGATGTGATTCTTCGTGCCCTGAGCCGTTTCCGCCGGAAGACCGCCGCGTACATGATGGTGGCGGGAAATGTATCTCCTCACGTCCCGTTGAATCGTTGGATCAGCCTGTATGGGCTCGAAGGCATTGTCGAAACGCTTGGATTTGTTGACGATCGAACGGCGAGATTAGTGGCGGCCGCCGCTGATGTGTTGGTGAATTTGCGTTACCCGACCGCGGGAGAAACGTCCGCCAGCCTGCTGAGAATCATGGCGGCGGGTCGACCGGTTCTCGTCAGTGACGATGGATCGTTTCGGGAGCTGCCTGACATAGCGGTTGCGAAGGTTCCAGTCGATGCGGTCGAAGAGGAGACGGTGGAAGCATTTCTTGAAGCGTTTAGCGCTGATCCGGATCTGTCGAGTCAGATCGGGATCAATGCACGGACCTACATCGAACAACACCATACTCTGAACGAAATGGTTGCTGGCTATTGGCGGGTATTGCGAGACGCCACCGGGATTGATCTGCCACTGCCGTGTAGGGTCGACACTGTCGAAGTAATCGATCTTGAATTGCCAGATGCGTCAGCATCGTTCGACCCGATAATGGACCAAATTGGACGCGCGATAGGTGATCTCGGTCTGGGTGGCGATGAAGATCTACTACGCGATGTAGCTGAGTCACTGGTCGATTTGGGACTACAGCCTGATAAGATGTGAATATTGAAGTTCTGAAGGTACGAGTGCAAGGGAGCGACGGGTGGAGACCCAAGACACGAAACCAATTAGCGACGAGTTGCTCGAGATTCTTGCATGCCCGGTCTGTAAGACCTCGGTTCGGCTTGAAGACAGCAAGCTGGTTTGTGACAACTGCGGCCGCCGATATCGAATCGAAGATGGCATTCCGATCATGTTGATCGACGAGGCGGAAATGCCGGAGCAGGACTAGCAGTCTGTCACGGTCAATTATCGTACAGATGTTCTAGAAGTATTGGTATACTCCCGAACACAATGACACGATCTAGCGACACAGAGGGATGATGAGTACGCGCGTGGTTTCCGGCCGAAGGCGAGAAGAAGACGCTCCCGTTGAGGGAGGGCTGCGTCCTCGCAGACTCGCCGAATATATCGGTCAGGGAAAAGTCAAAGAGGGGCTCAGCATCGGTATCCAAGCCGCACAGGCACGCGGCGAGCCGCTCGATCACGTATTGCTTTATGGTCCTCCAGGTCTGGGCAAGACCACTCTTGCCAGCATTATCGCGGTCGAAATGGGCGTTAGTCTTCGGGTGACCGCCGGACCAGCGATCGAGCGGGCGGGTGACCTCGTGTCGATCCTGACTAACCTCAAGGCCGGCGATATTCTGTTCATCGATGAGATCCACCGATTGAATCGGGTCGTCGAAGAAGTGCTCTACCCGGCAATGGAGGATTATGCCGTCGATATCATTTTGGGGAAGGGGCCGGCTGCGCGGACGATGCGCCTGAACTTGCCCCGATTTACCCTTGTTGGAGCTACGACACGCCTCGCGCTCATGACCTCGCCGCTCCGTGACCGCTTTGGCTCTATTCACCGGTTGGACTTCTATGACCAGGAGTCGATGGAGCAGATCGTCGGGCGTTCAGCTGGCATCCTCGATGTTCCGATAGATCGAACTGCCGCGATCGAGATCGCGCTGAGATCGCGGGGTACGCCACGAGTGGCGAACCGTTTGCTGCGTCGCGTGCGTGACTACGCCCAGGTGCGCGCGGAAGGCGACATAACATTACCGGTGGCGCGTCAAGCACTTGATCTGCTGGAGATCGATCAACTGGGTCTCGACGACGTCGACCGACGGATTCTTCTAACCATCATTGAGAAGTTCGACGGCGGCCCAGTTGGAGTAGACACCCTGTCGGCGGCGACGAGCGAAGAAACGGACACCATTATGGATGTTTACGAGCCGTATCTCATTCAGCTAGGCTTCCTTCAACGGACTCCCCGCGGACGCGTCGCCACGAGGCGCGGCTACAACCATCTTTCGGTTCCATATGCGGATCGCCCCGATGATCAGCAGACGAGCTTTTTCGATCCAGACGAGCGCTAGGTGATGACAGGCGAGCGATTCATTTCTTCGGCCGATCCGATACTGATCAGCGATTACGACTACGAACTTCCAGAGGATCTGATCGCTCAGACGCCAATCGAACCGCGCGATAGTTCTCGATTGCTCGTACTGAACCGAGAACGCGATACGATCGAGCATCGACATTTCTATGACATCGGTAACTATCTGACCGATCGTGACCTTCTGGTCGTGAACGATTCGCGTGTGTTACCTGCCAGATTGCGTGGATGGCGTCCGAGTGGGGGGCAGGCGGAGATCCTGTTGTTGCGCCGGCTAGGGTAATCAGCAGTGGCGGGCCCTGATTCGTCCGGGACGCCGCCTGAAACCCGGCAGCGAGGTAATTCTGGCGGATGTTTCCGGTCAGAAGACAGAACTATCGGCCAGCGTTATCGAGCGAGGCGTTGATGGGCAAGCGATCGTGCTGCTGCCGGAGGTCGTCGAGCAACGCCTGCACGCGTATGGCGAGATGCCGCTCCCCCCGTACATCCGAGAGAGGCTCTCAGATCCAAACCGATATCAGACCGTTTACGCCGATGCGTCGGGGTCGGCTGCGGCACCGACTGCTGGACTGCATTTCACTCCGCAACTGATGGACAGTTTGCGAGACCAAGGCGTTCGAATCGCCTCGGTAACGCTTCACGTCGGTATAGGGACATTTATGCCGGTAAAAGTCGACGACGTTCGGGCGCACGAGATGCACGCGGAGTGGTACGACGTTCCCTTGGAAACGATCAACGCGATTCGTGAGACGCGAATCCGAGGTGGGAGAGTGATCTCGGTTGGGACAACCAGCTGCCGCACCCTGGAGTCAATCGACATTGGCGTGGATCATTCTGACGTTTCTTCAGGGTGGACCAACCTCTTCATCACGCCGGGATTCGAGTTTCGAAACGTCGACGCTCTCATAACGAACTTTCATTTGCCGCGGTCAACTCTTTTGCTCCTGGTGAGCGCACTGGCGGGACGCGACCGCATTTTCAACGTGTATCGCGAGGCGATCTCGGAGCGCTATCGCTTCTTCAGTTTCGGCGATGCGATGCTGATCCTATAATTATCGGGGCTCCTTTCCGTCATTTCCGGCCCGGAGATTTTTTTCCTGTTATAGTCAATGTTGGTGGTCGAAACTGCTGGCCAGCGTGCTGTGCTGAGTAACACGGCCCGCATTTGGCGCTGGGTAGAAATGGGTTGCCCAGCCGCGCGAGTGCGTGTAGCATCGAAAGATACGTTGAATGCAGTAGCGCTTTGACGCCCAATGTACCGCCCAAATTCTTGCGGTCGTTTGTGACCGGAAATTCGTCGTTAAGATAATCGGTTATAGGTTTCGGAGCACGCGACTCTGGATCGCGAGCGGCTAGAACTGGAGGCCAAATGAATACAACGGATGTTACGACCTCGGAGGCGCACCAACGACTAGCGAAGATTGGAATTCACGATCCGGGGGCAATCTACTGGAACGCGCCGACATCGATGCTTTACGAGCATGCGGTCGCTCGCCAGGAAGGGCAGATAGCCCATCTCGGCCCCATCGTAGTTTCCACCGGAAGATTCACTGGCCGAACGCCAAAAGACAAATTCATTGTTCCTCAGCCATCATCCAAGGACAAAATCTGGTGGGACGGCAACAAAGAATTCTCGGCCGAGAAGTTCGATGCTCTGCACGCCCGAGTCGCTGAATATTTCAAGGGTCGTGATGTCTATGTGCAGGATTGCCACGCTGGCGCGGATGAGACGCACCGACTTCCGGTCCGAGTGGTGACAGAGTATGCCTGGCACAATCTGTTCGTTCGCAACATGTTCATTCAGGAGCGAGCTGGCGGTCATTTTGAAGGCGAACCCGGATTCACCGTCCTGTCAGCGCCTGGCTTCCACTCCGATCCTGAACGAGATGGCACACGCTCCGATGCGTTCATCATTCTCAACCTCGACAAACGCTTGATCATTATTGGCGGCACTGAGTACGCCGGAGAGATCAAGAAATCGATATTCACCGTCATGCATTACCTGCTTCCGCTCCAGGGCGTGCTTTCAATGCACTGCTCCGCGAACCTGGGCCCCCAAGGTGATACAGCTCTCTTCTTCGGCTTGTCGGGCACGGGAAAAACGACCCTGTCGACCGACCCTGACCGGCAGTTGATCGGCGATGACGAGCATGGCTGGACCGATCACGGAATCTTCAATTTCGAGGGAGGTTGCTACGCCAAGGTGATCCGCCTGTCGTCCGATTCGGAGCCTGAGATCTATCGGACCACAAGGCAGTTCGGGACGATTCTTGAGAATGTGATCATGGACCCGGTGTCTCGACGCGTTGATCTCAACGACGACACTCTGACCGAGAATACGCGAGCAGCTTATCCGCTGACCCATATTCCGAATCACACTATTAGTGGCGCGGGTGGCCATCCACGAAACGTGTTCTTCCTTACGGCCGATGCATTCGGGGTACTTCCTCCGATATCTCGGCTCACGCCGGAACAGGCGATGTATCACTTCGTGTCTGGTTACACAGCCAAGGTCGCGGGTACTGAAGTTGGACTGACTGAGCCCGAAGCGACCTTCAGCACCTGCTTCGGTGCGCCGTTTCTGGCGCTCCCTCCACATGTCTATGCGGATCTTCTGGGTAAGAAGGTCGTCGACCACCACACAAATGTATGGTTGATCAATACGGGATGGATCGGAGGGACCGCTTCAAACTCCGATCGGGTGCCAATTTCGTTCACACGTGCAATGATTCACGCGGCGCTGAGTGGCGCCCTGCTCGATATTCCGTTCGAACTCGACCCGGTGTTCGGTGTGCAGGTTCCGGAGCGATGTCCCGGTGTGCCACAATCCGTGTTGAATCCTCGCAAAGCCTGGTCGGACAAGGACGCGTACGACGCGCAGGCACGAAAGCTGGCGGGGATGTTCGCAAAGAACTTCCGCCAATTCGCTTCGACGTTGCCGGCTGAGGTCGGTGAGGCGGGACCTCGAGTAGAGTAGACTATGCCCGCGGTTAGCCCTTGGCAATCGGACCGCGCATGCATCTAAAGAGGAGTAGTAAACAGCCTTGCGCAATCAACCAATCGGGTGGATTCACAATCCAATCGGCGCTGTCGCGCGTCTGGTGGTTTTGGGAACGCTCGTATCGATAATGGTCGCCTGTGGCAGTGCGAGCTCTGCATCTACGGGCGGCGGCGCGACAAGTGGAAAGGAATCGCCTGTGTCGACCGGAGACAATACTCAGCGGTGGTCGTCGCCTCCGAAAATGGAGATCGACAAGAGCAAGAAGTACGAGGCCACCTTGCATACGACGGATGGTGACATTGTCATCAATCTGCTTGCGTCAGAAGACCCCATAACGGTGAACAACTTCGTGTTTTTGGCCCAGCACGGCTTTTACACGAATATTCCGTTTCATCGCATCATCAAGGGTTTCATGATCCAGACCGGTGATCCGACGGGCACCGGCAGCGGCGGCCCTGGTTACAAGTTCCAGGACGAGCCGGTGACGCGGGATTACGCGAAGGGCACCGTGGCGATGGCGAACGCGGGCCCGAACACCAACGGCAGCCAGTTCTTCATCGTCCAGGCTGACATGACCGGCAAATTACCGAAGAACTACACGATCTTTGGTGAGGTTGTGAAGGGTATGGACGTCGTCGACAAGATTGCGAATACCCCGGTGACCGCGAACGCTTTCGGCGAAAAGTCGAAACCCACGCAGCCGGTTGAAATCAAGAGTGTCGATATCACGGTGAACTGACGTCTCTCAACACGAGCAGATGCGAAACGAGGTCAGTCCGAATTAACGGGCTGGCCTCGTTTCCTGTTGCTGGCTCTGTCGCACATCGTCTCGGTCAAGATCCGGGACGGGTGTAACGCACCTCCAGTCTCGTAGGAAAGAAGTGATGCGTCACGCGGATCCTTCACGTTTGAGCGCTCGTATCCCGTCGAATAAGTCGTCGAGGTCAGCTTCTGAGTTGAAATAGGCACACGAGATCCGAATACCGTTGGGTACTTGTACGCGTCGTTGAATGACATTGAAGTCGTTCCAGAGTCGCTGACTCAATTCGACTCCGTTCCAATCACCAAACCCGAAACACACCAGTCCTGAGCTGTCGTTCCAGGCCCGAGGCGAGTGAAGACGCACCCCCGGCTCTCGTTCAAGACGCCGCTTCAGCTCGTCGCTCAGGTCAGAACAATGCGATTCCACGTTGTCCCATCCAAGCTGCTCGAGATAATCAATCGAGTACGGAAGCGCAGCGTACGTATGCCAATTTCTTGTCCCAAATTCGAACTTGGAGGCGGTCTTCTCAAACGTCCAATCCGCTTGGCCGGGTCGCAATCCGAGCATCACCCGGTCGAATCGTGGTGACACGGACCCGTCTCCGACATGAATTGGATCGACCATGGGCAACGCGTCCGGCGACAGGTAAAGGAATCCAGTTCCCTTTGGACCCGCAAGCCATTTGTGTCCGTTGCCGGTCATGAAATCGCAGCCAATCGCGTTCACATCTATCGGAAACTGTCCCAGTGATTGAGCTCCGTCGACCAAGGTCAAGATGCCTCGTTCGCGACTCAGGCGGCAGATCTCAGCCACCGGCAGGCGCAAGCCGGTCTCGCATGAGACGTGGCTGACGATAACGACGCGAGTTTCAGGAGTCAGCGCGTGTTTGAAGTTTTCCAGTGTCTCATCCGGAGTGGCGCCAATTGAGAAGAGTTCAAGCCTCGCTCCGCCGCGTCGTTCAGCGGCTGCCCAAGGCAGAATGACCGCGGGATGTTCCTGATCGGTGGTCAGCGCGACACCGGACGGGTCGAGGCGGAGCCCAGCCGCCACCAAATTTACGCCATCAGTCGCGTTGCGAGTGAGCGCGACGTTCTCCGGTGATGCGCCGATCAACCTGGCTAGGGCTGTTCGTGCCTTCTCGTAACCCGCCTGCGCCGCTGGCTGTGCAACGTGTCCGCCGATCTCGTAGTTCGTGATCGCTTCCAGGTGTTTTTCCAGCACCGGTTGCGGCATGACACCGACCGTGCCGGTGTTGAGATACGTGAAAGTACTCAGGATGGGCAGCGACTCCCGAAGACGTTCCAGATCTAGTGGCACCGAGGTATTCATCATGTGCTCCCCTCACGACGGCGAACAGGACCGTCACTCTGAAATCAGGGAAACAGTGTACGACGGAATGCACACTAATTGGATGAAGAAGTTCAAATTGAGGAAGGGAGCCAACGTGGCCGCTCAGCGGCCACGTTCGATGTCAGTCTTGGACGAGAGCCAGGATATCGCAAACCTGTTCGTATTCTCGCAGCAGTCGCTTCCACACATCTTCCCATTTGGTCACGTCCTGTCCCTCGTCCAGTCCGCGCTCAATCTGAGCGTATCCGTCTTCGAGCCGGAGATAGAGCACGGCTGCACGCTTTTGGAGGCGGGCATGATCCTTGATGGTTCGGGATGTCTGATCGAATTCTTGTGCGGTGGCGGCCATGATGTCTATCCTAATCTCAACTGGTCAGCTTCGTCACTATGAAACCGCGTGTGCCGCTTCGCGACGTTGCTGAAGGCGTTCGATCAGTGCCGACGCCTCTCGTCGACGCAATTGGTCGATCGAATGTCCAAACAAATCCTGAGACTCGCTGCTTAACTCTTCATCTGGGAGCCCAACCTCACGAGCGATTGCGAACAGGAATTTGATCTGCCGCTCTGTCGCGCGCATCTGTTCCGGGTTGTCGCGGCGTGATCGCGTCCGGTTGAGATCGATCGGTGAATCGACCACTCGATCGTCTCCCGCTCCAAACTCAAAATCGGGACAGAATTGCGTTCCGTAACCCAGCGCCGCAAGTGCTCTGCCAAGCGCCTTGGTCTCGGCCTTTTCGATGTAGTCGCCAAAGTCAGCCGCTGTCTCACTGCCCCAGCCGGTGGCGCTACCGGCATCGGGTATTTCTACACGGGCCTGGAACACCGCCGTGTTGCCGTCGTGCGAAAAAAGCTCGGTCTGAATACGACCATTCGGGTTTTCATTGCGAAACCAAACGAGCCGCCACTTGACCTCGAGATAATCGGCTCCATTGATGCGCGTCAAGTATTTCTTGGGATCGAACGCGGTCATCTCAGTCATCCAAACGTCTCCTCGCCTGCCAAACGTAGACCGCAATAAATAGAACATCGGTTCTAAATCTATTCTATCAGGGTCGGGTGGAATGTCAACTAGTGGTGGGCGTACCCCGGTCCCAATCTGGTCGGGAAAAGATCGTCCGATTGGGCCACTGTGAGAGCGCAATCCTACCCCCGGCTGAGATCGATTGGTGTGCTATAATTCGCAGACGTTTGCGTGTACGAACACAGAAGGGGTAGCACTATTGCGGCTCTCCTGCCAGCAAGATGAATTACAACGGGCTCTTGGTCACGTCTCTCGGGCGGTAGCGAAAAAATCGACGCTGCCGGTCCTGGGCAATGTCTTGTTCACAACTGAACCGGGCAAACTTCGACTTTCGGCGACGAATCTCGAAATCGCGGTGACCGTCTGGATTGATGCCGAGGTCGAGAACGAGGGCACAATAACCTTGCGCTCGGATCTTCTTACCGATTTTGTTGCTAGCCTGCCCAACGAGACTATTTCGATTGATCTCGATCCGAAGACTCTTAGCGTTGCGGTGGCCTGCGCGCGTTCAAAGGCTCACATCAAAGGAATTCCGGCGGAAGATTTTCCGTCTCTTCCCAGTATTGAAGAGATGAGGCCGACCGGCCGAATTGACCCGGGCACCTTGCGCGAGATGATCGCCCAGGTTGCGTTCGCCGCCGCGACGGACGACAGCCGCCCGGTTCTGGCCGGGGTACAGGCTGAGTTCTCGGGTTCGACGCTTACGCTGGCAGCCGCAGATGGCTTTCGTCTTTCAGTGCGCCAGGCTGAGCTAAGCGAGCCCACGGGCGAAGACGTTTCGGTCATCGTTCCAGCTCGAGCACTGCAAGAACTCTCTCGAATCATCGCAGACCAGACCGATCCAATCGCTCTGTCTGTCACGCCGAATCACAGTCAGCTTCTTGTTCGTTCTGGCCAGGTTGAATTCTTGAGCCGTCTGATTGACGGTCATTTCCCTGACTATCGACAGATAGTGCCGCGACAGTACGGGACGCGGCTGATCGTTGATCGGGATCAGTTCTTGTCGGCTGCCAGGCGTGCCAAGTTGTTCGCTGAGTCGAGCAATGATGTTGTGCGAATTCAGATGAAGCCCGGTGACAGCGAGCTCGACCCTGGAATTGTCAATATTTCAGCGCAGGCGGCCGAGACCGGCGACAACGAGGACGTGATCGATGGTCGCGTTGAGGGCCCGGAATCACAGATTGCATTCAATGGACGGTATCTCACCGACGTGCTGGGTGTGATGCGTGCGGGCGATATCGCGGTGGAGATGACTGGGCCGAATGCCGCAGGCGTACTGCGCACAGCCGGCAACGAAGAGTTCACTCACGTGATCATGCCGATGGTCATCGGAAACAGCTAGCGATATTGTCGTTCGCGATCGTGCGGTTCACCACATTGGCCGCGCTGTGTCGATCGTTGACGCCTGGTGATGGATTTAGCATCGTCCCTGCGACCAAATATCCGAATTGGATATTTGGTCGAGCCATCCGTTTCAGATGAGATTACTCCGACTTCAACTCGAAGAATTTCGTGTCTATCGTCACTGCGAACTGACTATTCAGGCGCCGGGTCTCCGGCTGTCCGGCGCAAACGCGAGCGGCAAAACAAGTCTCCTCGAGTCAATCTACCTTTTGGCCACAACTCGCTCGCCACGAACCACTTTGGAGCGCGAGCTCATTGGCTGGGAAAGCAATCAGGAATTCGGTTTGGCACCGTTCGCGCGCGTTTTTGCAACCGTGAACTACGAGGATGGCTCCGAACGATCACTCGAACTGACGCTCACCAGCGACACTTCGCGGTCTAACGCTATCCGTAAACGTGCAAAGATCGACGGTCGTTCGTGCCGCATCGTAGATCTGATCGGGACACTGAAGGTCGTTCTATTTTCTCCTGAGGACCTGAATCTCGTGCTTGGCTCCCCGTCGGTGAGACGACGCTACCTTGACATCACCATTAGCCAGCTGGATCGCTCCTATCTTCGGGCTCTGAGTCGATATGGGAAACTAGTTGAGCGGCGCAATCGACTTCTCAAAGACCTTGCGAACCGAGGTGCTGGTCGATCGGCCGAGGAGGAGTTGGCCTTTTGGGATGAGGAATTTACCACCTATTCCGCCTATCTTCTTGCAGCGCGCCATCGTTATCTCGCTGGATTGAGTCGCGAAGCAACCGAAGCCTTTTCTCGACTGAACGGAGGCGAGCTCGGCCTGAAGCTGGCCTACCGTGGAACGGTCGATATCCCGGACGCACAGCTCGAGCGTGTCATCTCGGGTTCAATGGACGACGCTCAGCCATTGTTCTCTCGTGCTGTCGGTGCTCAACTCAGAGAAAGGCGCGGAGAGGAACTGCGACGAGGATCAACCGTGATCGGACCCCATCGGGATGACTTCAGCTACTTGCTCGACAACCGGGACTTGGCAGCCTTCGGGTCCCGTGGGCAGCAACGATTGGCGGTTGTGGCGATGAAGCTTGCGGAACTCGCACGTGTCATCGACGTGTCCGGAGAGTCGCCGCTCCTGCTGCTCGACGATGTCCTATCGGAACTCGACCCGGATCATCAAGATTGTTTGTTGAGTGTGCTCGGTCACACCGGCTGTCAGATCATCGTGACCGCTACGTCCAGAGAACTGCTGATGCACCCAGCACTCACCCATCTTAAGTCTGCCGAGGTTTACCAGGGTGTCATACGGTTTGAGGAGCAAGAGCCGGATCGATCGACCGCTCACGTTTGAACCGGTTCAGAGCGGTCTGTTATAATCGCCCTTGCCAAGCTTCACGCTTGGAAGCGTATTGGGGAGTCGTCTAACGGTAGGACAGCTGACTCTGGATCAGCCGGTTGGGGTTCGAATCCCTGCTCCCCAGCCCCCAATAAACCTCATGTGAATGCAGAAATCGTCAGCCGTTGATGGCTGGCGATATACGTTGTGGGGCGGGCTGTTGCCGATCTCATGCGGTGCCCATTACCTCTTCCCTCCGGTCCGCCGCCTGCCGCTGAAGCCCCTCGACTTTCTCCTAGCTACCCGTGATGGACCCTTTACAGACGCTTCTTCCTAGCTTCGATTGTGTGCTCCGGCGACCTCGATTACAGAGCGGAATTCTAGGTTGCTGCACCTTATTGGCGCCGACGGGCCTTTTCTGGTTCGCGGCGGCTCCCGACGGCGGACGTCAGGTGCTCGATTCGAAGTTGTTCGCCTGTCAATTCCGCGCGGGATCTTCGTGGCGAGGAGAGCAGAATGTCAACTTCCATCGTGACGAGTTCCGAGTTGTTGGTCATTACGCTCATGCTTGGCACGCTCGCACTGCTACTGGAATGAGGCCGAATTCCGTCCAGTTTCCGAGCTAGCTGCAAGCCGATGCATCGGGAATTGTCGCACCGGCGGTCGTCGTGGTCGCGTCCTCCTTGCACCGCTGCTGGGGCATGATCGGCACGGATCTGCGCGAAGGCGCGGCTGAGGAAGAGTAGAACATGCGAGTGACCATCTTTGCTGTTTTCGTCTGGTTTATGGCCGTTCTGACCAGTGCGCTCACGGTGGGCCCCGACGCATCGGTGCGTTCACGCGCGGGGTAACCGCATAAGCCAGCAGCCTGGCCTTGTGAGCATGCTCTAACATTAGCCCGTGGATCGTGGTAGGAAACACCCGAACGAAAGGTGCGGAGTGACGATGGAGAATCGAACATCGACGAGTCGAGCTCAGCAGGTGTCGCGTGTAGCCGGGGTTCTCACCGGGATCGTGGTGCTGGTCACATTGGCAGCCGAGGTCATGATGATATTCAGCGATCTTGGACCCGGCGAAACCGACACGAGCCGGAACGCGCTCATGGAGTCGATACTCGTTGTGGGCGGAGTGTCGGCGCTCATCCTCCTCAGCGTGTCGTGGTTCGCCCGACGACGGAAGGGGTGAGTTGAGCACCGGGATGACAGCACATCGCCTGTTACCGGTCCTTGCCGGCTTCTCGGAAATCGTCCGCGTGGCTGTCCTCCTGCGACCGCGGCGGAGGTGGTCAGTGCTTGCGCCGTGTTCAGTCAGCCAGGTTGGATTTGCGACTCGGCGCCATCTTCAACCACTAATCGAGATGCGAGTCAAAACCGTCATCGATAATGCTGAAGCAAGGTTCGACCCGTGTATGTACCCGGAAGATGCCACAAACCACTGTAGTCTCAGCTATGTAAATGATTGTCGATCATTGAGGCGCGGTCTCCGGCGGAACCAAATCATTGTACGTACATAAAGAATATGCGTACGTACTATGAATTATCTACCTCCATGGCCCCACCATGGGAACTGCTTCAGGCTAACAGCGATCAATGCCAATTAACTGTACGTACATTATGGTTGGTCCTGCTGAACCTGCCGGTTAGTTTGATGCACGAACTGCAGGCGCGCGGACAGAATGTACGTACACAATCTATCGGTAACGGCGCGGTCCGTGAGACCGTCTGCGATAGTACAGCAGGCTGACGGCGGCCAGCGCATAACCGGCCAAGAAGAGTGGTTCCGTGGAGGTGAGGTGAATGAAACGAGCGGTAAGCAACGCAAGCATTGTCGGGTAGATTAACAGTCCGAGGGTCGCGAAGAGGGACGCCTCGATGAAAGCGCCCCTCCATTCAGCACCGGTCAATTTACTGATGATCAGTGGTAGCAGCGTTCCGGTCGGTAGCCATATGACGAAGGCCGCCGTCACTTCAGACATCTGTCGAACCAGTCAGTCAAATCGATTGCATCAACCACAGCAGACAATGGTACTTTGTCTCCGACCGGAGCGCCATTCATGCGTCAGCCTGTCCTTAGAAGAGCCCGCTAATGTTTCCGTCCTCATCGATGTCTACATTCAATCCAGCGGGTTTGCTGCCGAGTCCAGGCATCGTTCGCATTTCACCGAGAAGCGGATAGATGAATCCGGCGCCCGCTGACAAGCGCACCTCGCGAACGGTAACATCGAAGCCTTCAGGGCGCGCTAGCAAGGTCGGATCAGCGCTCAATGACAAATGAGTCTTTGCGACGCAGATCGGCAAGTCTTCATATCCAAGTCGGGTAAACGTGCGAATTGCGCGCTCTGCCGCAGGCAAATAGTTGATGTTTGCCGCTCCGTACACGCGCCGTGCGATCGTCTCGATCTTCTTCTTGATCGGCTCGTCCAGTTCGTAGAGCGGGCGATAGTTGGATGGTTGTTCGGTTGCGCTGATTACCGCGCGCGCCAATTCGAGGCCGCCTTTACCGCCTTCGGCAAAAATGTTCGTCGGCACGGCGTCGACCGCACCTGCGCGCAGCGCTGCACGTCGAACCGCTTCAATCTCGGCTGGTGTATCAGTTGGGAAGAGGTTAATCGAGACGACCACGGGCACGCCGAATTGACGAACGTTTTCAATCTGTTTTTCGAGATTCGGAATTCCCTGCTGCAACGCTTCGAGGTTTTCTTCGACCAATCCGGGATCGAGCGGGCGACCCGGGATGATCTTGTACCGTCCGCTGTGTGCCTTGAGCGCCCGTATGGTCGCCACCAGGACAGCGGCGTCGGGCTTTAGACCACTCACACGACACTTGATGTCGAAGAATTTCTCAGCACCCAGGTCAGCGCCAAACCCTGATTCCGTCACCACCATGTCGGCCAGCTTCAGACCGATCCGATCGGCCAGAATCGAACTGTTGCCGTGGGCGATGTTTCCAAACGGTCCGGCGTGTATCAACGCTGGTGAGTGCTCGAGGGTTTGCAGCAGGTTCGGCTTGAGGGCGTCGACGAGCAATGCAGCCATCGCTCCCGCTGCTCCGATGTCCTCAGCAGTCACGGGTTGCTTGTTCCGGTTCTGGGCAACGACGATCCGTCCGAGGCGCTCACGGAGGTCTCGATACGAAGTGGCGAGCGCAAGGATGGCCATAACCTCTGATGCCGCAGTGATGTCAAAGCGTGTTTCCCGCGGAATTCCGTTGCTCGGACCCAATCCAATGACGATATCGCGCAGGGAGCGATCGTTCATGTCAAGAACGCGTCCCCATTCAATCCGATTCATGTCGATATCGAGCGGATTGCCGTGATAGATCGAATTGTCGAGAAATGCTGAAAGGAGGTTGTGCGCAGAGGTCACTGCATGCGCGTCGCCGGTCAAGTGCAGATTGAGGTCGGACATGGGAATAATCTGAGAATAACCGCCGCCCGCAGCTCCACCCTTTATTCCGAAGACCGGTCCGAGAGAAGGTTGGCGGACCGCGACGATAGAGCGGTGACCGAGTTGGGCAAGCGCCTGACCGAGACCAACTGTGACGGTCGTCTTTCCTTCTCCGAGCGGCGTCGGAGTGATTGCGGTCACGTCGACATATTTGCCATTCGGCTTGTCCTTCAATCGGTCTAGAACTCCCAGTTTAATCTTCGCCTTAAACGGACCGTAAAGCTCAACCTCATCGGGCATGAGACCAAGTTCCGACGCAATTTCCGCGATTGGAGTCGGACTCACGCTCGCGGCAATCTCACTATCACTCAGCACTTCGCAGTGCTCCTTTCTTCACGTGTAACGCTACAAAAGATCACCACTTGCCGCTCAAATTCTCACCGCGACCGCGGGTTGAGCGTTTCGAATGGCGGTGACCGTATTCCTCATCAGGACGGCGTTCGTTACGACGCCAGTTCCTCCCGGAACCGGCGTGAGTGCTCCAGCGACCTCGGCCACCGACGGATCGGCGTCGCCGACCATCTCTCCGTCCCGAACGTTCACTCCAAAATCGAGCACCGTCGTGCCAGGTCGAATCATCTCGAGCGTCAACAGACCAGGACGCCCGACGGCCAGCGCGACGATGTCAGCAGCCGCAGTGTACGTACTGATGTCTGGAGTACGACTGTGGCAAATGGTCACTGTCGCATCCAGTCGCAACAGCATTGCTGCCAGTGGCTTACCGACCACGAGACTGCGACCGACGATAACCACGTTGCGTCCAGCAACCGGGATGTCGTAGTGGCGCAAGATCTCGACACCACCTTGTGGGGTACTCGGAACAAGATCCGCAGACCCCGCTGCGAGTCGTCCGATATTGACGAGCGTCGTGCCATCCACGTCTTTTTCGGGATCGAGGATCTCAGCGGGCCGATTCTTGGGAAGATGAGCGGGAAGCGGCTGGAGCACCATGATTCCCGCGACGCTCGGGTCGCGGTTGAGCCGGATGATCTCACGATCGAACTCGTCGCTGGTAATTGAGATTGGAAGGCTGATGAGTTCGAATGGGATATCGACCTTGTGCGCGGTCCTACGTATTGACCGCGCATACGCGGCGGCGCCTGGATCGTCACCGACCATCAACACCGCCAGCTTCGGTATGGTCGAATTCTGCGTGACGAATTGCGCGATATCGTCACGTACGGCGCTGAGTATGCCACGCGCAACTGGCCCGCCTTCCAGTATCACGGCCACGATTTAGCTTCCCTTCGTGTGTCCTGAGATCGTATCCGACGCGTGTTCAATCACGTCGTCGGCAATCTTGCCCGCCCGCTCGCGGATCATTCGTGCCTCATCTCGGAGTGGGCTCGCCAGGTCATCGTCAATGTAGGCCAGATTGGCTTCAACCGTGAGAAGTGCCGCGTCCGTCGCGCCGCGCGCGAGCGCTGCGGCAGCTCCCAGATCGCTGATCGTGAATCGAGAGGCGAAACCTAGGCCGCTTTGCACTTCCTCCATAAACTCGATCGCCTCTCTGGATAAAGCTAGTGGTACCTGAGCAGCGTGAACGTACGCGCTCCGAAGACTCGCATCTGCCGCAGCAGGATCCTCATCCCGCAGCTTCTTCGCTTCGCGTTGGGTGTTCACGAGCTCGGTGAACGCAGCGATATCCCGATCCGCCGCATTCTCGAATGAAATGCGGTGAGCCACGACGTCGTTTAGGAGCTTCTCAATTTGTTCCTTCCGATCCGCCAGCGACTTCCTTCGAGCCGCCAACCTGAGTACAAGCTCTGCTGAGGCAGCTGCGCCGGCCAGCGTGAGCCCGGCAATAACACCGCCTCCTGAATTGTGGGATGGGTCTGCGACGCGAGAGATGAGTGAGCGAGCGGGGAGGTCGAGCAACGAGGACTGAACTACATCTCGACTAGGGTCGTCGGACACCGTTTGCGGCTCCATTTCAGCGATTGCGCGCAGTAATACGCGCCAAATCAACTCACCGAGTATAGCACTCTGTCCCCGAAAGACTGGACACTGACCGACAGCTGACACATTGATGCCATCTTCATGTCACATACCTGGCATGTTGACAGCTAGGTGTGGATATTGTGGACAACTCTTGACAGTTTGGCACGCTGTACGTATACTGTTCACATCAATGAGTGGTGTTCGTTCGCTCTGGGCGAACTGTGGAGTCTAGGAGGCTGGTTGGTGGACATCGCAGATGGATTTGTCGATGTGGGTTTTGCCCAACTGCTCAAGCAGTATCGTGAGTCGGCGAGAATCTCCCAAAGTAAACTTGCGGAGTCTTCCGGTTTTGATCACAGTTACGTGAGTAGACTTGAGAGTAGTCACCGCATGCCGACGCGGGATGCTGTCGTCAAGTTTGCGGATGCGCTCGGATTGGTTCCGGCGGACCGAGATAATCTGTTGGCCGCGGCCGGATTCATGCCGCAACGCGTTGAGAGTCTGCTCGCCGAGGAGCCGATCTTGACTGAGGTGTTCCGGCTGCTTCAGAGTCGCGACGTTCCGGAAGCGGTCCGTCATGACGTTCGACAGATGTTGCAGTTGGTCGTGCGTCAGGCTCGTCTAGCGGCGCAGGGCTGGCCGACTGGACCTGGGACCGCACCGGATACCATAGCCGCAGATTAGCGTCGCTCGGGACAGCCGATCATCCTGAGGCGGAGTGTGTTTGCTCGTCGTGTCGTATGGTGGTGCTTTCCGTCTGCGTGAGAACGGTTTGAGCGCGTGCGCACCATAATCTGTAGGATGCATACTTAGACGCGTTGTTTGCGGGTCTTGATCTGATTTCATGGGAGGAGTGGCGTGCCGTGCGTCAGTTCGCGCACTTGCACCTTCACACCGAGTTTTCGTTGCTCGATGGAATGGGCCGCATTAATGACTACATGACTCGAGCTCGTGACTACGGGATGAAGCATTTGGCCATTACTGACCATGGTGTGATGTACGGGGTGGTCGACTGGTATAAGGCGGCCAAAGAGAACGATCTTCATCCCATCCTCGGCATCGAAGCCTATCTTGCTCCCCATACAATTTCGGATCGAGACAAGAGTTCATATCACCTGCTACTGCTTGCCGAAAACGACCGGGGTTATAACAATCTGCTCAAACTGGCCAGTCGAGCGAGCCTCGATGGCTTCTACTACAAACCACGAGTTGACCTGGACATGCTGAATGAGCTGCGCGATGGGGTTATCGCCACGTCTGCCTGTCTCGGTGGCCCGGTCGCCAATAACTTTCTTGTCGGAAAAGATGATGAAGCGATCCGATTGGCGACATCACTCCGCGAGATGTTCGGCACGAAGCATTTCTACATTGAAATCCAGGACCACGGGATTGACGGGCAAAGACAGACCAACCCTCAGTTGATTGAACTGGCGAGAAAGTTGGATCTGCCGCTTGTTGCAACCAATGATGTCCACTACGTCAACCGCGAGGATGCTAAAGCACAGGAACTGTTGGTCTGCGTTCAGACGAACACGACACTCGATGACCCCAAACGGCTCAGAATGGAATCTGACCAACTTTATTTCAAGAGTCCCGATGAAATGTGGAGCATCTTCGGTGAGATTCCCGAGGCTCTCGAAAACACGATCGCGATTGCTGAGCGCTGCAATGTAGACATGGAGTTTGGTCGCCTTCATCTCCCGGACCCTGGCATTCCGCAGGAAGTCACAGCCCACGAACATCTGGTTAATTTGTGCTGGGCCGGCGTAACCGATCGCTATTCGGAGATGACCGACGAAGTCCGAAAACGACTTGAGTACGAACTCGACGTTATTCAGAAAACAGGATTCTCGAGCTACATGCTCATCGTCAGGGACTTCGCCGAGTTCGCACGGAGTAACCGCATACCCTTCGGAGTCCGAGGTAGCGCCGCCGCAAGCATCGTGCTGTATTGTCTCGGTATTACTGATATCGATCCACTGGCGAACCGATTGGTCTTCGAGCGCTTCCTTAACCTAGAGCGCCGTGAGATGCCCGACATCGACATGGACTTCGCCGACAATCGTCGCGGTGAGGTGATTGACTATGTCGCCAAGAAGTACGGACATGACCGTGTCGCGCAAATCATCACCTTCGGGACCATGGGTGCCAAAGCGTCTCTCCGTGATGTCGGGCGTGCAATGGGCTGGGCCTATGGTGATGTTGACCGAATTGCTCGATTGATTCCGCAGACGCTCAACATGTCGATTGACCGTGCACTTATCGAGAGTTCCGAACTGCGTCAACTGTACGAACAAGATGACCGGTCGCGTGGTTTGATCGACAACGCGAAACAGCTTGAAGGCATTTCTCGACACGCCGGAACGCACGCAGCCGGAGTGGTGATTTCGGCTGACCCATTGGTTGACCATCTTCCATTGCAGCGCCCGTCACGTCAGGAAGAGGGCGCTCTTCCGACTACTCAGTTCACCATGGAGACAGTGGCCGAGATTGGCTTGCTGAAAATGGATTTCCTCGGTCTAGCTAACCTGACCATTCTTGGTGAGGCCGTGGATATCATTCGAGAACGCCATGGGCTAGAGATCGATCCGAAGCATTTGCCGGAAGACGATACCAAGACATTTGAGATACTCTCGAATGGGGAGACGTTCGGTGTCTTTCAACTCGAGAGCGCTGGCATGAGACGGTACATCCGCGAATTACGTCCAGGGTCGATCGCGGAGCTTGCGGCCATGGTCGCACTTTACCGACCTGGCCCAATGCAGCACATCCCCACATATTGTCGCGCGAAACATGGTGAAGAGCCGATCCACTATCCCCATGCAGATCTGGCATCGATTCTGGACGAAACGTACGGAGTCATTGTTTACCAGGATCAGGTACTGCTTATTGCCCAGAAGTTTGCCGGCTACACCCTTGGCGAAGCCGATATCATGCGCAAGGCCATGGGGAAGAAGATTCCCGAGAAGATGGCTGCCGAGCGGGAGCGTTTCTTATCGGGGGCGGAGGCAAAGGGATACGACAGAGACGATGCCGAGATAATCTTCAATCTCATCGAGCCGTTCGCCGGTTACGCCTTTAATAAGGCGCATGCGACCTGCTATGGAACCATCTCTTATCAAACAGCTTACCTCAAGGCAAACTATGCGCCGGAGTATATGACCGCGGTCTTCCGGTTGGCTTCGAGCCATCCGTCAGGAACTGCCAGTCGTGTGGCCGCTGCCGCTGCGGAGTGCGCCAAGCTTGGTATCCGGGTTCTCCCTCCCGACATTAATCGCAGCCACGTTGACTTCATCGTGGAGGACTTCGAGAACGACGTCTCTGGCATTCGTTTCGGTCTCGCGACGGTGAAGAACGTTGGAGAAGGTGCAGTCCGGGCTATCATCGACGCCCGTGATTCACTGCCCGATCGCAAATTCGCCAGCTTTGAACAGTTCTGCGACACAGTCGACTGGTCGCTGGTCAACAGGCGAGTTGCCGACAGCCTGATCAAGTGCGGCGCGCTAGATCAGCTTGGTAATCGCGGCGCGCTGCTCGAGGCACTTGAGCCGGCAATAAGTGCCGCACAGTCACGACAAAAGGCCGCCAAACGGGGCCAGGTCGACATGTTCTCCACATTGCAGGTCGAGTCGCCGGCGATTGCGATGCCGGCGCTTGACGACGTGACGTTGCCCGCTAAAACACTGCTGACGTGGGAGAAGGAGTTGCTCGGTTTCTACCTGAGCTCTCACCCACTGAATGACCTCATGCGGATGATCCGCGATGGCGGCTTCGTGCAGTTGGCCGAAATTGATGAGGATACAGTGGGAGAGCAGATCGACTGCATCGTCCTCGTCACCGGCATTCGCCGCATCAACACCAAGTCGAATCGCGTGATGGCCATCTGTCAGCTCGAGGATCAGTCAGGGTCTATTGAATCCGTACTCTTTCCAGATGTTCTCGAAGCGGCGGGGTCGCTAGTGGAAGAAGATTCAGTCGTTCGAATCGCGGCGCGAGTCGATAACCGCAATGATCGCATTCAACTCGTCGTCACGAAGGTAACGCGAATGTCGACTGAAAAGCCTGTTCCGGTTCGATTCCGCGAGATTCATCTTCACCTGGTGGCTTCTCCTGACCTTGATGGAGACATCAAGACGATGCACAGTATTCGAGAGCTTTTTGATGAGTTTCGCGGCGATGATCGGGTAATCTTGCACGTTAGTGCGGGAGATCACCAGGCACAGTTGGCGGCGGGGCTTCGCGTCGATTGGTGTGATGACCTTTCCGCGGCCCTTGCTGAATTGATCGGGCCCGAATCATTCCAGATGAGCGAACGGGAAGAGTTCCGTCAACCGAGCGTCCAGCGACTAACGGCGTAGCCAGCTGAGAAGCTCGTCCAGACCACGCGTGTTAATGACCGCCTCGGGGCCAATGCCGGCCCGACGGGCCACGCCGATCCCGAAACGCATCAGATTGAGCGACCGCAAGTCGTGCGCATCAGTGTCGATAGCAATCCTCACGCCCGCCGAGTTTGCTTCCCGAGCGATATCATCGCTCATGTCGAGCCGCGACGGATTCGCATTGATTTCCAATGCCGTGTCCGTTTCTCGTGCGACCCGAAAGACCGTCTCCCAATCATATGTGCCACCTGGTCGACGCTCGATGATCCGCCCGGTAGGGTGGGCCACAATGTCGACATGCGGATTGCGCAACACTTTGACAATTCGCTCGGTCAGTTCTTGGGTCGAGCGACTCAGGGCTGAGTGCAACGAGGCCACGACCAGATCAAGCTCGGCGAGCACCTCGTCGGGAAAGTCGAGCGATCCGTCCGGATGAACTTCCACCTCACTAGCGCGCAGCAGGCGCACTTCGGGAACGAGCTCGTTGACGCGGTCGATTTCGGCCCGCTGCTCTCGCAGCCGTTCCCGAGTGAGCCCTCCTGCGATGGCGAGTCCACCCGAGTGGTCAGCGATACTCAGGTACTCATAACCAAGCTCACGAGCGGCGGTTGCTAGTTCCAGTATTGTGCCGTGACCGTCACTCCATTCTGAGTGAAGATGAAGATCTCCGCGGATATCAGACAAGGTGACCAGCTCGGGAAGTCGGTGATCGCAAGCCAATGAAATGGCGCCACTGTCTTCTCGGAGCTCAGGTGGGACGTGGTCGAGTCCAAGAGCGTCAAACACTTCGGTCTCGGTAGCGCCCGAGGGCAGGTCATTTCCCGCCTGCCGGCAGAGTGTCTCAACGAAATCACGGCTTCCAGTCCAGCGCATCAATTCTGTGCCGAACCGTTCCTTGGTGGTCGATTTGATCCGAAGCTGAACTCCGCAATCGTGCATGCCGACGATCACATCGTCATCGCGCAGTTCGATCTCAGAAACCAACGCGTCGGCCGCGGCGACAATCGCGTTTGCGTCTACGTTTGCGGCAACAAGATCGATGTTGCCGACAGTCTCGCACATCCTGCGGGTGCTCCCGGCAATGGCAACCGGAGCCCCCAAAGACAATTCGAGAGATTGCACGAGCAATTCGGCAACTGGCAGTGCCGTTCCAATCGACAGTCTGCCAGTACGCCGGTTGAGAAACGAGATCCCTTTGATGATGCGCTCTTCGTGACGAGGTCCAAAGCCTTTGAGTGTCCGGATTTCGCCGCGTTGCGCCGATGATTCAAGCTGGACCAGGTCAGTTATCCCGAGCTCGCGATAGAAACGGGCGACCGATTTTGGTCCGACACCAGGGATGTCGAGCATTGTAAGGAGAGTACCGGGAACTTCGTCTAACACGTCGTCCAACAGGGCGAAGTGTCCGGTCTGAACCAACTCGGTCAACGCGGCCGCGATCGCGGGTCCAATCCCCGGTACATCGGTGATCGTCGCCGCGTCGACTAACTCCCTGACTGGTTGTTCAAGCTCCTCTATTGTGTCCGCAGCACGCCGGAAGGCATTGACGCGAAACGCATTCTCACCTTTGATCTCGATGAGATTGGCAAACGTCTTTAGTTGCTCGGCTAGATCCCGATTGCTCAACGCCAAGGCCACCCCGATCTTTTCATCTCGCTGTAGTTGATCGGATACGTGCAGTCCGTAACGGAACTACGCGAAAGTTGAATCGGATTGATGATTCGAGCCAAGACAACCAGGAGCGACGACGTTCGTGTTGCGACTCACTCCGGTTGCGGACCGATCAGTGGCTCATCGTCGCGAATCGCCAGTGATGCGACCGTCTGTCCACGGTACTTCGCTATACCGTTGCTCCAGCCGATAAGCCAACCGTCCGCCTGCGCGACGATGTCGCCTCCGTCAATGCGCCGTCCGTAAATGTCGACGATGCGAGCCAGTAGATCGCCTTTGCCGAACGGTTGCCCAGGATGAACGACTGCTTCCAGTATGCCCGAGACCGGAGCCCGAGCGGAATCGTCCCGTCGAACCGGGAAGCCAAGGTCGATGACTGGTACCTGGTTGATGGACTGAGGGTTGCCCGAAAGCATGTCGAAGCCGCGAAGCACATTCAGAATGCCGGTAGCACCTGCCTCAACGGCGGGAGGGTCAATCGCCATCCCCATGCCCAGCTCCAGTGTCAAGGATGGGATACCAGCAGTGTTGACCATGCTCCCCGCGACCGAGCGGTGGAGTAGGAGATCGATGTACTTTGCCGCGGGCGACTCGTTGACCAGCGACAGTCCAAATGTCTTCGCAAGCCAGTCAAGTCGTCCTGCCAGCTCAGTTGCCTTCGCCTCGCCTTCATCACCGGCCTCTGCTGGATATAGGACGCGGTCACGGATCGTGAAGGGAATAGAATCGATCGACGCGTTGTGAAGGTCCAGCAGACAATCGGGTTCGGTGGCGACAACTACATCGAAGATCTGTTTAGCAATCTGCTGATAGACGGCGGGAGGTACACCGGTTGAGTTCGCGGCCTTAAAACCTGGCCAAACCCGATTTGGGTCCTTGGCTTCGTAGTACGGGAACCGTTGCATAACCTGCAGACCCGCTGGGTTAATGGTTGGTAGTACGATGAGCGTCCCTCGCATTTCCTGAGGGAGATCCATCGAGAGGAGTCTATGGACACTGGCGATGCCGGTCAGTTCACCGCCGTGGATGTTCGCGGTTACCCAAACGACCGGACCGGATTCCTGCCCCTGGGCGATAACGACCGGTATCTCCTCGTGACCGCCGGTGGGAAGATCGAGCACTCTAATCGCACCGTACGAATATGTGCCTGGCTTGCTGATCGCCGAACCTACCTCGTAAACCGACAGTGACATAGTTTCCTCTTTCCTGCCATTAAATTGCTGGTACCAGGTCTCCGGGCGGGCGCCGGCTGTCCACCTCTACCTACCAAATGGAGGGGGCCCAGAGCGTAAGCCTCAGAAAGGCATTGGCGCGTATCGCTCAGTCGCCGAGACTGAAGCACACTGACCCGAGTGACTGGGCCAGGCGGTTTCCCTCACGGGTTGTTCTAACGCAGAATCGAAGCGACCGCCTGATCGACGTCATCTGTGACGACGAGGCAGAGACTTCCATCACCGAGCATGCGCATAGCGTGGGAGATGGCCTCCTGCTCGTCGTGCATCGAAAGGACGAGCGGTGGAATCTCGTTCTGGGCGATTCCATCGATCATCAGGTCAATGGTCGCACGGTGCGTCGGGTCTGCATGGAGTATGACGGCGCCCCCGAGACGTCCGAGCAATCGTCCGGCTTCGGTCACCTGATAGTCGGGCAGGTGCGGAAAACATCCAGAGACGGTGACCATCCGGCGATGCGGTTGGTGTCGAATTCCTCGGGTTAGCGGTCGAAGGGCCCAGACTTGCCGGGCGGAATCGAGCACCACCGTTGCGTCGTGAATCTGGAATATGTTGCAGCTTCCGGGTAGCCGAACGGGATCGGGGTTGAACGTCCGTAGTCCGTCACGAATGGCACCATCTGGCAGGTCGAGTCCAACCGCGAGAGCGACAGCGCAAAGAAGATTTTGCACTTGGAATGTCAACGCTCCGTCAAGCGTGAAATGAGCTTCGGAGACGTCGAGCAAATGGCGGTTGATTGCGCGGGTTCCCACCACGACGCGACCGTCGTGAACCCAAACAGCAGCCCCACCCGATTGAAGGTGTCGTCGCAAAGCCGGGTTTTCATGATGTAACGCGAAAAGGACAGTCTCGGCCGCGGTATGATCGGCCGCCTCAAGTACCGCATGGTCATCGGCGTTGAGGATCAGAATCCCGTCCGATCGGACGGCGCGCGCCACGATTGCCTGGGCGGCCGCGCCTTGGCTCGCTTCAACGCTGATCAGGCACTCTTCGTTGTTACCACACAAGGTCGATATGGCAACGAGAGGATAAATACGCTCGGGAAGACCAACTCCGGTAACCAATGGAGTCTCAAGCTCCTGAACGGCAACGTCGAGTTCTCCTGATTGCGCTGCGACGAGTACGTCACTCCAGGGGCCGAGCTCGCCTGCTTGGCGCTCATCGTCGATGTAGACGCCGGTACTGGACCAGACGCCAACAGACCTACCGGCGGAATGGAGCATTTCATTCAGCAGCCAGACGATGGTCGACTTACCTCGCACGCCCGCGACCGCAACAAGCGGCAGGGGAGCACGTCGCGTGATGCGTCTCGCTGCTTTGACTGTATCGATTGATTGAACGTCGGTCATTGATGTCACCTTGATGCTTGCCCGGAGTTGTGAGCCCCGAGACTTCCATTTGTCTGATGTGCCTGAATGAATGGCACCAGGCGCTCGGCCACGTTGCGAAATGCTTTCCCACGATGACTGATATCGTTCTTCTGGTCAAGCGATAATTGGGCGAACGTTTGTTCATGTCCGAGCGGACGAAAGAGGGGATCGTAGCCGAATCCGTTGTCACCTCGTGGCGCGGTCAAGATTTCGCCGTCGACGGTTCCTTCGTCGTGGAATTCGGTTCCGTCCGGTGCAACGACTGCTACTACTGAGCGAAAACGAGCGGTTCGTTTTGAAGTTTCGACGCCCTCAAGACGGGCGAGCAGTTGGGCGTTGTTTTGGGCGTCAGACGCACCGTCTCCCGCAAATCTCGCCGAACGTACGCCAGGTTCTCCGTGGAGAGCATCCACTTCAAGTCCGGAGTCGTCAGCGATCGAGATCATAGTGACCGCGGAGGCGACGGCGCGAGCTTTGATCAACGCGTTCTCGAGAAAGGTCTTGCCAGTCTCTTCGGGAAGCTCTACGCCCAGATCCTTCGATGTCGTAATTTCGATCCATTCTGGAAGAAGCCGCTTGAGTTCCGCGACTTTGCCAAGATTGCCGGAAGCGAGCACCACGCGCATCTATGTTTCCCCTCGCGCGCCATGACCACCCACGCAATCCACCTCAGGCAGACTGAACAACTCTTTCGCGTTGCGCGTGGTTGCTTCCGCGATCGTTGCAGCTGACACACCGCGTAACTCTCCGAGACGAGCCGCGACAAACTTGACATAGCTCGGCTCGTTTCGTGTTCCTCTGTGTGGACTTGGCGTCATGAAGGGAGCGTCGGTCTCGAGGAGTAGTCGCTCTAGCGGCGCCTTAGTTGCCGCTTCGTGCAGATGCTTCAATTTTCTAAACGTCACAGCCCCACCAAAGCCGATATGGAGGCCAAGATCGAGGCATTCGCGGAGATAATCGACATCTCCGGTGAAGCAGTGCATCACCGCTTTGTGGGGTGGGGACGACGCTCTCAGTATCTCAACCGTGTCATTCTCGGCGTCACGTTGGTGAATGATAAAGGGCAGATCCAGTTCTTTGGCCAACGTGATTTGCCGCTTGAACGCGTCTTTTTGCCGGTCAGCCGTTTCGGCCTTCCAGTGGTAGTCGAGACCTGTTTCTCCGATGGCGACCGCCTTCTGGGCAAGCGCCACGCTGCGTAGGCCCTGTTCAAATTGGTCGTCGTATTGTTCCGCTTCGGTTGGATGTAGCCCAACCGCCAGGTGAAGTCCGGCAAAGCGCGCACAGAGGCGAGCGCCGGACTCCCAACGGCTCGGATTGAAACCGATAACGATCATCTGCTCGACTCCAGATGACTTTGCCCGCCGAATCACCTCGTCACGATCTGATTCGAACGCCTCAAGGTCAAGGTGGCAATGACTGTCAAGCAGGACGTCCACCTCTATTTAACCGTCACACTCTTGGCAAGATTCCGCGGCTTGTCTGGATCGAGGCCACGGAGCAGCGCCAGGTGGTATCCGAGAAGCTGTGCCGGAATCACGTTGATGATCGGCGACGCATCGCCCACGTCTGCTACGGGCACGTGCACGTCGAATGTGTGATCGTTTTCGGGCGAGACGCCGATGATCATCCCACCACGACTTCGCATCTCCATGGCACCAGAGAGGATGTCATCTCGCGTCTCGTCAAGAGGAGAAAAGACGATCGAAGGGGTCCCTTTGTCGACAAGTGCGATGACTCCGTGTTTGAGTTCGCCGCCCGCAAACCCTTCGGCATGCATGTAGCTAACTTCCTTGATCTTGAGAGCGGCCTCGAGCGCCGTCGGATAGGAGAGTCCGCGTCCGATGATGAAGCAGTGCTCCCGTTCGACGATCGAAGCTGCGAGCGAGCGGATGAGATCCACCGAAAGCGGAGCGATGGCCTGTTCGATGCCATCTACAGCCTGCCACAGTAACTCCCGCGCTACGTGCAAGCTTCCATTCAATTCGTGCGCCGCCATCAACAGAATGGCGATTTTAGCCGTGTACGCCTTCGTTGACAGGACGCATTGTTCAGGGCCAGCACCAAGCGGAATACTGAAATCCGCCAAACGATCGAGTGTCGAGCCAGCCACGTTGACCAGAGCCGCTATCTTGGCTCCGCGCTTCTTGGCTGCGAGCACACTCTCAATAATATCAGCCGTTTCCCCGCTCTGCGAAAGCGCGATCACCAGACTGCGGTCAGTAATGAAGTGCTCTTGATATTTGAACTCGGACCCGACTGTGAAGTTAACGTGGCGCCGCGCGATTCGAGAGAACAGATACGAGCCGGACAGAGCCGCATAGCTTGCCGTACCGCTACCAACGAAGAACGCACCATAGGAATCGCGAATGAGCGCGGCAAGTTCTTTCACTGGTTCGGAGTAGTCCATGCTGATTCGCCGCAATACACCGGGCTGTTCGTGGATTTCCTTGATCATGAAATGCGGGTAGCCGCCGAGTGACGTGTCGGCTTCGGTTAGCGTCAGTTCTCGAAAGTCAGGCTCTTGTCGATCGCCGGTCTCAGCTGACCAGAGCGACATGCCGTCGGCCGAAAGACAGGCCACCTGGCCATCTTCAAGGTAGTGGATGTATGTCGCATGACCCACCAGCGCGGTCGCGTCTGACGCAAGGAAAAACGATTCGGCGCCTTTCCCGAGCACAAGCGGGGAGACGTTCTTGACCGCCACCAGTTGGTGGGTGACGTTGTCCATCACGATGATGGCATTGAGTCCGCGAAGCTGACTGAACACCTCTCGAACCGCTGACACCAGATCGTGTCGCCCATTTGTCTGAAAGATTTCTTCGACCAGATGCGCGACGATTTCTGTGTCAGTCTCGCTCAGAAACTGGTGTCCGGCTGCGATCAACCGATCCTTGATGGCCTTATAGTTTTCGATGATCCCGTTGTGTATGACGGCGAAGCGCCCGGTGCAGTCGAGATGCGGATGCGCGTTGGCATCGGTAACACCGCCATGTGTTGCCCACCGCGTATGTCCGAAACCGATCTTGGCGTCGGGTAGCGCAGCGGTGGCGTCCCCGATTCGTCCAGCGCGCTTCGCGACGTCGATGTGGCCGTTGGCTCCGACCGCAACGCCCCATGAGTCGTAGCCACGATATTCAAGTTTGCGGAGTGCGTCCAAAATCATGGAAGCACCCGGCTGGGTTGCTCCGACGTACCCAAAAATTCCACACATGGAAGGTCCCTTTCCCGCTCAATTGGGCATGCAGAAATGCACAGCCCACAGCCATAGAAACGCACAGGCAAGTCTGTAGCCCGGCGTCTAGATATCCTCTGTAACTCTCTGCATGGCGGGAAATTACATAGAGAGGTGATACACGTTGATTGCCTCTTGTCTCATCGATCGCTCGACGCCTTTGGGACAATCGTTACGACTGTGTAAGCCGGGAGACCACCCGCCGAATGGTTCGCTTAGTCTCCACCGCGTCAACTTGTCGCCTCCATGACAAGTCCAGGCGCTATACGTCGAAACGCTTCCTGTTTCCCGCCCGAGTCATTATGTATGACTCCGATCTCACTATAGCTTGACGGTTGCTTGATTTCAACGGCCGAAAGTACCTTTAGCTGATTTGTCGTCAGGTAATTTCATGGCGTACGGACACACGCTTCGAGCCAAATGTTGAGGCAATATGTATAATCCTACTGACGGCAAGCCAGCTTGCGCGAATGGGAAAATGAAAGCACCAATTCCTCTGATCGAGCGCACGCACTCCACTCGGCTTAGGCCGCGGTTTGCCATATGTACCCTTGGCTGTAAACTCAACCAAAGCGACGAAGAATTGATCCGCCGTGACCTACGCAGCGCGGGTTTGACTGAAGTCGCGTTCGCTGATCAAGCGGACGTATACATCGTCAACACCTGTACCGTAACGCATCTGGCTGACCGTCGATCCCGCCAGATGCTCCGACGAGCCAAACGCCAGAACCCTGAATCACTGGTGGCCGCAGTAGGATGCTATCCATCGGTTTCACCGGATGATTTGCATGCCATGCGCGAGGTCGATCTTGTTGTGGGGTCGATCGAAAAACTCACGGTTGTCGACGACATTCTGGCGCATTTCGACTGGGCCCACGAGACGTTTGACTTGGATCAATCGCAGAACCATTTCGAGACTCGCACCCGACGCATGATCAAAATCCAGGAAGGCTGTCGCGCCCACTGCACCTATTGTGTGATTCCACTCGCGCGCGGAGCGCCACGTAATATGAGTCCGGATGAGATCGTGACCGAGGTTCAGGAAGCGGTCGACGCTGGCTATCGTGAGGTGGTCCTGACTGGAACGCATGTCGGGACGTACAAGTGGCCAGACGGAGACAGCACCCTCCGGCTCGCCGATCTCCTTGAGCATGTTCTGGACAACACAGCTATTGAACGCCTGCGTGTGACTTCGGTTGGTCCGCATGAGATCGATGAACGTTTCATCTCTATACTCAGCCGGCCACGAATGGCGCCGCACCTTCACCTGGCGCTCCAGAGCGGCAGCCCAACCGTACTGAGACGGATGAAGCGCTGGTACAACGTGCAGCAGTTCCGCCGGGCGGTTCGCCGGCTGCGAGAGGAGTTGCCGTCGATTGGGTTGACAACCGACGTGATCGTCGGGTTCCCGGGCGAGACTGACCAAGAATTTGATGAGACATGCGAGTTCGTACAAGAGATGGCCTTTGCAAAGCTCCACGTATTTCCGTTTTCGGCAAGGCGAAATACGGTTGCCGCTTCGATGCCGAGCCCGGTGCCGTCGCGTGTCAAGGATCAGAGATCGGCGACGCTCCGCGAAATCGGCGATCGGCTTCATTCGGCGTTCGTCGACCTGAATTTGGGCCACGAGGCGGAAGTACTACTCGAACAGGCGCACGATGACGTGATTCCGGGCGATATGGTCTGGAGTGGTCTTACCGGAAACTATCTGCGTGTCTATGTACCGTCAAACGACAATCTCGAAAATCGATTTGTGACCGTTGACCTGAGCGAACGGATTCGGGATGGCGCACTATCTAGCCCGCCGATCAGAATCGACGAGGAGATAATCATTGATTGATCGTTACACGCGTCCGGAAATGGGGCGTATTTGGGGCGAACGGAACAAGATCGATCTGTGGGTGAAGGTCGAAATTGCAGTGGCCGAGGCATGGGCGACGCGAGGAGTGATTCCGGCCGCGGCGATCTCGAAGATCCGACAGGCAACGTGTGATCTCGACCGAATGAAGGAGATCGAGAAAGAGACCGACCATGATGTCATTGCATTCCTGCGAGCCATGGGTGAGACCGTTGGTCCGGACGCTCGCTTCATTCATCTCGGTCTAACAAGTTCCGATGTCATCGATACCGCCATGGCGATGCAGGTCGTTCAGGGTATCGACTTGCTGATTCGAGGCGTCGACGCGCTGACCCATGCGGTGGGCCGTGAGGCGCTCAAGCATCGCTCGACCGTTATGATAGGCCGGACTCATGGGGTGCATGCGGAGCCAATCACCTTCGGGTTCAAGCTGGCCGTCTGGTACGACGAGCTTCGACGCCACCGGGTGCGTCTTGAAGCCGCTCGAGAGGATATTCGTGTCGGCAAGATATCGGGGGCGGTTGGGACACATGCCAATGTTCCACCCGACGTCGAAGAGGACGTCTGCGCGGGGCTGGGCTTGCACACCGCGCCGGTGTCGACACAGATCATTCAACGAGACCGTCACGCCCATGTCATCAGTGTGCTCGCGTTGCTCGCATCTTCACTTGACAAATTCGCTACGGAGATACGACACCTTCAACGGACCGAAGTTCGAGAGCTCGAAGAACCATTCGATCCCGGCAACCAGGGCTCGTCTGCCATGCCCCACAAGCGTAATCCGCACGAAAGCGAGCGGATCAGCGGTCTCGCTCGACTCGTTCGTGGTTACGTCGTTACCGCGCTGGAGAACGTTCCCCTGTGGCACGAGCGCGATATTAGCAATAGCTCGGCGGAGCGCGTTACGTTTCCGGACGCGTTCATTCTGCTCGATTACATGCTTGACCTGATGACTGAGATTGTCTCAGGCTGGAAGGTCTATCCGGAGCGGATGGAGGCCAATCTGAACGCGACGCACGGTGCGATATTCTCGCAGCGGTTGCTTCTGGAACTTGTTGAGTCGGGTATGGATCGTCAGCAGGCCTATCGCGTCGTGCAGCATGCGGCGCACGAGGCGTGGGACACGGGCGTTCACCTCAGTGTCTTACTGCGCGATAACGAAGAGGTACGGTCCCGACTAACGGACAAGCAAATCGACGATGTGTTCGACGTCAAACACCACCTTAAGCATATCGACGCGACGTTTCAACGTTTGGGTCTTGAAGTGCCGGCGACATCAACGGCGAGATAAGAGGAGCGAGTGGCAGTTTTGGTCGATCATGTCGACATTCCTGGACTCCGGCTCTTCAGCCGGGGAAAGGTACGCGAAACCTTCGATCTCGGCGATCGGTTGCTGATGATCGCTACCGATCGAATCTCGGCGTATGACTCGATTTTGCCGACTGGCATCCCGAACAAAGGGATCGTCCTGACGCAACTATCGAAATTCTGGTTCGGTCGGACGGGTGCAATCGTTCCCAATCACCTGATCTCAACTGATCTTGCGGAACTACCCGACGGCGTCGAGATCGATCACAATCTATTCACCGGTCGATCGATGATCGTGCGGAAGGCGGAACGCGTCGACGTTGAATGTGTCGCGCGCGGGTATCTTTCGGGTTCAGCCTGGGCCGAGTACCGGCACTCCGGAGAGGTAGCTGGATTGCGGTTGCCCGCTGGACTGGTCGAGAGCTCAAGGCTATCGCAGCCGATCTTCACACCGGCAACCAAGTCGAGTTCGGGACATGACATAAACATTTCTTTCGAGGAAATGTGCAACTTGGTTGGGTCCGATCTGGCCAGGACGCTTCGCGAGACGACGATAAGTGTTTACTCGGCAGCTGAATCATTTGCGGCAAGCCAGGGGATCATCATTGCCGATACGAAGTTCGAGTTTGGGCTCATTGACGGAGAAGTAACGTTGATTGATGAAGCGCTAACACCAGACAGTTCGCGCTTCTGGGATGCCGAACGGTACTCGCCCGGGTCGGCACAGCCATCATTCGACAAGCAGTTCGTACGAGATTGGCTGACCTCGTCGGGGTGGGACCGTGAACCGCCCGCGCCGCCGCTGCCGGACGAAATCGCCGAGGCGACTTCACAGAAATATGTTGAGGCGTATGAGCGTTTGACTGGCCATTCGCTTTTTCCGCTGAACTGATGCTGGAGGGTGGGGAGACGTTGTCTACGTTATCCACGAACGGAACGACTCGCTGGCGCGCGGATGTCTATGTAACTCTGAAACCGGTCGTCAACGATCCGCAAGGGTTGGCGATCCGCGATGGACTCCATATGCTCGGATACGAAGAAGTTGATGCGGTACGTGCGGGCAAATTCATCCAGGTATGGGTAGAAGGCGACAATACGGCCGCGGCCGAAAGGCGCGTGGCCGAGATGTGCGACAAGCTGCTCGCGAACCCTGTGATCGAACAATATCGCTTCACGCTGGCCGAAGATCCGGCCGAAGAATCGGAGTGATTGTCCATGCGATTTGCGGTTATCACATTTCCAGGTAGCAATGGCGACCACGACGCACTTATGGCCGTTGAAATGGGGCTCAAGCAGCCGGTCGAGCCAGTATGGTACCGCGAAACTGATCTTCGTCGATTTGATTGTCTCCTAATACCTGGGGGGTTCTCGTACGGAGATTACCTTCGGGCTGGTGCGATCGCGCGTTTCGCGCCGGTGATGGAATCAGTGGCCGAGTTCGCCAGGAGCGGTGGTCCAATCTTGGGCATGTGTAATGGCTTTCAGGTGCTGACCGAGGCTGGACTATTGCCAGGAGCACTGCTCCCGAACGGCTCGCTTCAGTTTCGATCGCAATGGGTCTACACCCGGGTGGAGCGCAGCGACACTCCGTGGACCATCGGCATCGACGACGGCACGGTGCTCTCGCTTCCGATCGCCCATGGAGAGGGACGGTACTTTGCGGACCCTGACACGTTAGAACGGCTCGAGGCGAATGGTCAGGTCGTCTTCCGGTACACCGATGTGATGGGGAATCGTGAACCTGGGTCAAACCCTAACGGCTCGATCAATGCCATCGCCGGTATTTGCAATGAGACCCGGAATGTGGTCGGTTTGATGCCGCATCCGGAACGAGCGTTCGATCAGATCATCGGTGGCGACGATGGCCTGAGGATTTTGACGTCGGTGCTTGAAGCGGGAATTGCTGCTGCGGCCGGTTGATAACCGGTGGCGGCACGGAGGAAAGCGACGCGGTGGTAGAGATCACACCCGAGGTTCTGGCTGAAGTTGCGCTGACGGAGGACGAGTATCGTCTCGTCGTCGAGAAGCTTGGACGCGCTCCGAATGCCGTCGAACTTGGGATGTTCGGCGCGATGTGGAGCGAACACTGCGGGTATAAGACCTCGCGGCCACTCTTGCGGCTATTCCCCACCGAGGGACCCCGAATCGCGCAAGGTCCCGGTGAAAATGCTGGCGCCGTCGATATCGGTGACGGTCTCGTCGCGGTCTTCAAGATTGAGTCGCACAATCATCCTTCCGCGGTGGAGCCCTACGAGGGCGCCGCAACCGGAGTCGGTGGCATCGTCCGCGATATCTTCACCATGGGTGCACGCCCCGTTGCGCTCCTTGATTCGCTTCGTTTCGGCCCGTTGACGGAGGCGCGAAATCGTTATTTATTCAGCGGCGTGGTTGGTGGGATAGGCGGCTACGGCAATTGCCTCGGAATTCCCACCGTCGCGGGCGACATCTTCTTCGATCGTTCATATTCCGGTAATCCTCTGGTCAATGCCATGTGCGTTGGAGTAGCACGCCGCGATGATCTGATGCATGCCAAGGCGTCCGGTGTCGGGAACTTGGTCCTGCTCGTGGGCGCCGATACCGGGAGAGATGGCATTCACGGCGCGACGTTTGCATCGGTCGATGACCCTGAAAAGTCCCACCGGGGCGTCGTTCAAGTCGGAAACCCGTTCCTCGAAAAGCTGCTTCTCGAAGCATGTTTGGACGTGCTGCAGAACGAGCATGTCATCGCGATGCAAGATTTGGGTGCAGCTGGCCTGACTAGTTCAATCGTCGAGAGCGCCAGCCGTGGGAATGTCGGAATCGAGATTGACGTAGCGCGAGTTTCCCGACGTGAATCGGGAATGACGCCGTACGAAGTGATGCTCTCGGAGAGCCAAGAACGCATGCTGGTCGTCGTCTCCCAGAGCGGGCTTGACGAGGTTCGCGCCGTTTTCGATCACTGGGATCTGCATTCGGACGTCGTGGGGCACGTAACCGAAGATGGAATTGTGCGAGTGCTCGACGATGGCAAGGTTGTGGCTGAGATTCCGGCATTTCTCCTTACCGATGAATGTCCGACCTATATACGCGAAGGAATTGAGTCACCCAAGGTTATCGAGCTACGCGGATTCGATCCGCTCTCACTTCCCGACGTAAGCGCTGACGGCGCAGCCGACGCGCTCCTTCGCCTTCTGTCCTCTCCGAACATCGGAAGTCGTCTGCCAGTTACACGCACGTACGACTCGACGATCATGACCAATACCGTGATAGGTCCAGGAAGTGGCGACGCCGCGGTGATCCGGATCAAGGGAACGGATCGCGCTCTTGCGATGAAGACCGATTGTAATCCGCGATACTGCTACCTGGATCCGTATACGGGCGGTCTTCACGCGGTGCTTGAGGCGGCACGCAATATTGCCTGCGTAGGTGGAGAGGCAGTGGCATTCACCAACTGCCTCAACTTCGGTAATCCGGAGCGGCCTGAGGTCTACCATCAACTCCAGCACGCCGTGGAAGGTATGGCGGTCGGATGCCGGGCGCTCGAGGCCCCGGTCGTGAGCGGCAACGTCAGTCTCTATAACCAGACCGGTTCTGAGGCAATTTTGCCAACGCCAACCGTCGGAGCGGTGGGCGTGCTTGACGACGTCAATCTCCACACGGGATCCGCCTTTGGCAAGTCCGGCGCGGTATATCTCATCGGCGCGGCAACTGCTTCACTAGGGGGTAGTGAGTACCTCTCGATCCTGCACGGAATGATGGCCGGAACGCCTCCCGCGGTGGAAATAGATCTTGAGCTGTCTGTGCAGGAAGCAACTCGGCAGGCTATCCGAAGGCATATGGTCCTCGCGGCTCATGATTGCTCTGAGGGAGGGCTCGCCGTCGCGATCGCCGAGAGTTGTATCGGTGGAGGGATCGGCGGCAGGTTCAATTTCGGTCAGTTGGCCGAAGATAACAACAATCGGATTGATCAGAACCTGTTTGGGGAGGCTGCCTCCCGGGTGATCCTTCAGGTGAAACCCGGGAAGGAAGCGAACCTCGAAGCACTGCTCTCCGAGCACCAGGTTCCGTTCTTTGAACTCGGCAAGGTTGACGGTACGACTATCATCATTGATGGCATGTTCGAGATCCCGCTGTCGTCGGCTGAGAACGCGTGGCGATCGGCTCTTGAAGTTCAGTAATGGGGTCAGAACAAGCGTTCATCGCGTGATAGACTTGAGTTTGGAAACGAATTGATTAAGGAAGGGCAGCCCCTGGTGCCGTTCGACGAACCTCGAGAAGAGTGTGGCGTCTTTGGGGTCTATGCGCCGAATGAGGATGTTGCGCGCTTGTCGTTCTTCGGCCTCTATGCCCTCCAACATCGAGGCCAGGAGAGTGCCGGAATCGCGACGGCAGACGGGCACCGTCTCCGCATTCACACTCGTATGGGCCTCGTAAACACCGCCTTCTCTGAACGCGACCTATCTCGACTCACCGGTCATATCGCCATCGGCCACACCCGATATTCCACCACAGGATCCAGCCAAGCAAAGAATGCTGGGCCATTCCTTGTCGACGGGGATTCGGGTGAAGTCGCGGTCGCCCATAACGGTAACCTTGTCAATAGTGCGATCTTGCGGCGTGATTTAATTGAACATGGCGTCCAATTCGAGGGCTCGACCGATACCGAGGCCCTGACGTGGGCTATTGCCCAAAGTCACGGCGCCACACTCGCTATTCGCGTGCGCCGTGCCATGGCGCGCTTTCTCGGAGCCTACAGCCTGGCAATACTGACAAATGACTCTCTCGTTGGTGTGCGAGATCCAAAGGGGATCCGTCCGCTCTGTTTGGGACGAGTTGGCAAGGACGGCTGGGTGATCGCCTCGGAGACGTGCGCGCTCGCGACCATTGGTGCGACCTTTGAGCGGGATATTGATCCTGGCGAAATAGTCGTGGTCGATGCGGACGGGATTCACAGTTACAAAATGGATGATTGGGATGGCCAGCAGGCGACATGCATCTTTGAATTCATCTACTTTGCTCGGCCTGATAGTCAGCTGATGGGCAAACGCTTGCATCTGGTTCGGCAGCGAATGGGTGCTGAGCTGTGGCGTGAAGCTCACGTCGACGCCGACATTGTGGTTCCGCTGCCAGACTCTGCGGTACCCGCGGCGATCGGTTACTCACAAGCATCTGGTATTCCGTATGCCGAGGGGCTGATCAAGAATCGCTACATCGGACGCACATTCATTCAGCCCGATCAACGGTTGCGCGAGCAGGGTGTCAAGCTCAAATTTAATGCGCTGCCGGAGGTTCTCGAAGGCAAGAGGGTTATCCTGGTCGACGATACGATCGTGCGTGGCACCACGAGCCGTCCCATTGTTGAGCTGCTTCGTCAGAACGGCGCACGCGAAGTTCATATGCGGGTACATGCGCCGCCAATAATGTGGCCTTGCTATCTCGGGGTGGACATGGCCCGTCGTGACGAGCTTATCGCGGCCAGCAAAACAGAGGCTGAGATCGGCGAAACAATCGGCGTCGATTCGATTCGTTATTTGAGCCTGGACGGGCTGCTTCGAGCCATTGACCTTCCCCGCGACCGCTTCTGCACTGCCTGTCTAACAGGAATCTACCCAGTCCCTGTGCAGATGGAGATGGACAAACTCTCCTTCGAGCACGTCGGATAGGTATAGTTAGCGGTTGACGTCTATGCTTGCCGATCCTTACAATCGGTCGGTTAGATCGCGACTTCGGGAAGGAGATCGGCGCGTGTCTGAACCAAAGAGAACTCCGCTCTCAGAGAGGCATGAGGAGCTTGGCGGCCGAATGGTCGAGTTTGCCGGCTGGTACATGCCTGTTCAATTCACTGGGATCATCGACGAACACAAGGCTGTTCGAAACAATGCCGGATTGTTCGACCTCGGGCACATGGGTCAGGTCGACGTGCGTGGCAAAGATGCTCTCGCGTTTCTTCAGTACGTAACAACCAACGACGTTTCGAAGCTCGGGCCGGGACAGGCACAGTACTCAATGCTGTTGCTGGCAACCGGTTGCCCGATTGACGACATCATCGTGTATCGTCGTCCAGACAGTGAAGGCTTCTTCGTCGTCGTCAATGCGGCAAATGCGGACAGAGATGTCGCATGGATTCACGAACAGCGACGGAATCGCTCGGACCTCAATGTTTCGGTTGAGGACGTTTCCGGTGTCACCGGGATGATTGCGATTCAAGGTCCGCTGGCAGAGTCAATCCTCCAACGAATTACCGAAGACGAACTCTCCGACGTCGAATACTTCAGCGCGATTGAGACCACGGTGAATCACGTTCCGTGTATGGTCGCCCGAACCGGATACACAGGCGAAGATGGTTTCGAAATCTATTGCCCAATCGAACAGACGCTCGAGATTTGGAATCGACTGCTCGAGATCGGTGCTGATGATGGAATCAAGCCGATAGGCCTTGGTGCACGCGATACCCTGCGGCTCGAGTCGAAGATGGCGCTCTACGGAAACGAACTTTCCGAGACAATTACGCCACTTGATGCTGGTCTTTCGTGGGCCGTGAAGTTTGACAAAGGGGACTTCATCGGTCGTGACGCGCTAGTCAAGCAGAAGGACGAGGGCGTCAAACGCCGCCTGGTCGGATTCAAAATGGTTGAGCGCGGGGGAGTTCCACGCGCGCATTTTGACGTTCAGGTTGACGGTCAGTCCATCGGTTTTGTGACGAGCGGGACGTCGTCCCCAACGTTGGGCGAGAACATTGGGTTGGCGCTCATCGATAAATCATTCGCTGGGATTGGAAAACCGCTGCAGATCATCATTCGCGATAAGGCGGTCGCGGCGGAACAGGTACGCACGCCGTTCTACAAACGGTAGTCACCGGCGGCATCTGCCGGGCATAGAGGAGGGTAATGACGATGACTGAGATTCCTGAGGGCCTGTACTTCACCAAGAGTCACGAATGGGCCAAAGTCGATGGCGACGTTGCCACCATTGGGGTGAGCGATTTCGCACAAAATGAGCTTGGCGACATCACCTATCTTGAGTTGCCAGAACCAGGAACGACGATCACGCAGGGTGAACCGCTGGGAGTCATTGAGTCGGTTAAGGCTGCTTCCGACATTTACACTCCACTCAGCGGTGAAGTCACCGAAACAAACCAGGAAGCCGTCGATTCTCCGGAGTATGTGAACTCATCGCCTTACGACAAGGCATGGCTGGTTAAGGTACGCTTGAGTGATTCATCTGAGGTCGGGAATCTGATGGACACGGCCGTGTACACGAAGTTTGCCGAGGAGCAGAGCGGTCACTAGGTGCTTGATCCCGACATTGCCGAAAAGGCCTGGGGTGCACCAGCCCTGGTCGTAAGGCAATGAATACGAGACAATTGACTGGGAGCGGAGAGCGGGCTGCTGGCCCGCTCGATTTATCTCAAGCGGTTGAAAGCGATTTTCCATGGGGTAATCGGCACGTGACGACCGGGGCAAGACCAAGAGCCGCCATCACAACCTACATGTTTTCATTGTCACGAGCGATTTACTCGCCGTAACAAGTACGTTCAAGTGAGAGAAACACAGCATGCGCAAGCCACTGGTCGCAATTATTGGGCGACCGAACGTCGGTAAGTCGACATTGTTCAACCGAATGATCCGTGAGCGTCGTGCCATCGTCGAAGATATTGCCGGCACGACCAGAGATCGAATGTACGCCGAAGCAGAGTGGATCGGTGTACGCTTTGACGTAGTCGACACCGGCGGGCTTCAGGCAGAGCAGGAAATCTCTTCATCAACTTCAATCGAGATTTCAACGGCAACACAGCGACAGGCTCTATTCGCGCTTGAAGAGGCCGATCTCTTGCTTCTACTGGTTGACGGCGAAGCGGGCGTCACCGCTGGCGATCTCGAGGTCGCCGATCTCGTGCGCCGTAGCAAGCTCCCCGTCTTGGTCGTCGCGAACAAGGCGGAATCTCAGGTACGCCAGGACGCGGCCGTCGATTTCTACGAGCTTGGTCTCGGTGATCCTTATCCAATCTCCGCATTGCATGGCGTTGGCGTTGGCGACCTATTGGACCAAGTCGTCAGAGAACTTCCGCCATCGGATGGAACCGAAGAAGAACAGGCCCTGCCGAGCATTGCGATAGTTGGTCGTCCCAATGTCGGCAAATCGGCCATCCTGAACTCAATCCTCGGCGATAGCCGCCAAATCGTTTCCGAGGTACCCGGAACGACGCGGGACGCAGTTGATACCGAGATCACGTGGGCCGGTCAACGGTTGATGATGATCGACACAGCTGGAATCCGGCGGCGTGGCCGAATAGAGCGCGGTATCGAGAAGTTCAGCGTGCTTCGCTCATTTCGAGCGATTGAACGCTGCGACGTCGCAGTCCTCGTATTGGATGCAACAGAGCCCTTCACCTCGCAAGACCAGCACGTCGCCGGATTTATTGTCGAAGCGAGCAAGGGCATCATTCTGGTCGTCAACAAGTGGGACCTGGTCGAAAAGGACGACAAGACGATGAACGAATTCATCGAAAAGGCGCAAGAAGCCTTTGAATTCGCCCCCTACGCTCCAATCGTCTTCACGTCAGCGCTGACTGGACAGCGGGTCGACCAGATTATGAATCTGGCTTTGAGCGTCATGACCGAGCGAAGCAAGCGCGTGTCGACTGGCGATCTCAATCGATTGCTACGTGACGTCATCACACGTCACGCTCCGCCGACGAGACCCGGTAAATGGCTGAAGTTTTACTACGTTACTCAGGCGGCGACCGAGCCTCCCACTTTTGTCTTTTTCTGTAACGCGCCGCAGAACGTGCATTTCTCCTACCGACGCTATCTTGAAAACACTCTCCGGAAGCATTTTGGATTCACGGGAACGCCAATTGTCATAAGACTCAAGGGGCGAAATCCGAGGGAGTAGATCCAGGAATTAGCTATGTTACACTCGCTGCGAAGTGCGATTGAACCAGCTGCCGGACCCGTGGAAAGGAACGCCTAATGGATATTTTGCGGTCGTCAGATCCCGATGTTGCGGCGATTATCGATTGCGAGCGGGACCGACAGCTCCACACCATCGAACTCATCGCTTCGGAAAATTTTACGAGCGAAGGTGTGATGCGTGCCGTCGGATCTGTTCTGACCAATAAGTACGCCGAAGGGTATCCCGGCAAGCGTTATTACGGCGGTTGTGGCTGCGTCGATCAGGTCGAGTCACTTGCAATCGACCGGGCAAAGAAGCTGTTCGGTGCCGCGCACGTGAACGTTCAGCCTCATTCCGGCGCTCAGGCCAACATGGCCGCGATGTTCTCCATACTGGATCCGGGAGATAGCATCCTGGGAATGAGCTTGCATGAAGGTGGGCACCTCACGCACGGGTTGCACGTCAACTTCTCCGGTCGCTTCTTCAAGGCTCATTTCTACGAGCTTGATCCTGAGACGGAGCAGATTGACTTCGATCGAGTCCGCTCGGCCGCGCGAGAGGCTCATCCCAAGTTGATCATCGCGGGTGCGAGTGCATATTCACGCTTGATCGACTTCGGGAAGTTCCGCGAGATCGCAGATGAAGTCGGTGCTCTCCTGATGGCCGACATCGCCCATATTGCTGGGATGGTGGCGGTTGGTCTGCACCCGACGTCAATCGGGAACGCCCACATCACCACCACGACGACCCACAAGACGCTGCGAGGCCCTCGTGGCGGCATGATCATGAGCGATATGGAACATGCCGCTGGCGTTGACAAGACACTCTTTCCAGGCATACAGGGCGGTCCGTTGATGCATGTCATTGCCGGTAAGGCAGTCGCGCTGGGAGAAGCCCTGACGTCCGAGTACCGCTCCTACATCGAACGAGTCCTGGAAAACGCGAAGGTGCTCGCTGAAACGCTGCAATCCGAAGGTCTTCGTATTGTTTCCGGAGGCACTGACAACCATCTCATGCTTGTTGATCTCAGTTCGCTTGACATCAGCGGGCGCAAAGCCGAGCGTATCCTCGATGAAGTCGGGATTACCACGAACAAGAACACGATTCCAGGTGACAAGCGCCCGCCGACTCAGACATCAGGAATTCGACTCGGATCTCCAGCGATGACAACTCGTGGATTTGGTCCGGATCAGATGAGGGCAACTGGACGATTAATCGCCCGCATGCTGCGTTCATCTGACGACGAGCGTGTGGTTGAATCGGTTCGGGGCGAAGTTGCCGATCTTGTGTCGAACCTGCCACTTCCCGGAGTCGCGATGGAAGCGGCCAGAACGGGCGACGACTAGGCAGATGCACACCCGGGCGCATGACGAATGCTGACACACGGAGTCATTGCCCTTTTGGTCGCGTGCCTGGCTGCGATCATCACGAGTTCAATGCTGCCGACGCTGATCCGAGTTGCTCATCAACTCGGGTTGGTATCTACGCCGACCGAGGAACGACATGTCCACACCACACCGCTTCCGCGCATCGGCGGCCTCGCGATGTTCATCGCTTTTGTCGCCGCTGTTGCGGTCAGCTTCTGGCTGCCCGTTCAACGATTCCCGATCGAGGTCGAACGAATAACGTTGCTGTTGGCCGGAGCCGTTCTCATCGTGTCTGTCATGGTTGTAGACGACGTTGTCGGGATCTCTCCAGTCGTCAAGCTCGCCTGGCAAATAGGCGCCGCTGCGATCATCATCGTGCCTCGACTTCGTGGACCGGATCATGGACTCGTTATCGGCCAGTTCAATAATCCATTTGGCGGGGTCGTCCATCTACCACTCATTTTCGCGATTGCATTCACCCTCTTTTGGATCGTCGGATTCATGAACACGCTGAACTGGATAGACGGGCTGGATGGCCTGGCCGGCAGCGTAACGCTCGTTGCAGCCAGCGTGCTATTTTTCCACACGTTCTTCCGACCGCCCGGAGATCCGCAGTTCACCATCTCATTGCTGCCGGCCGCGCTCGGCGGAGCCGTGATCGGGTTTCTTCCGTACAATTGGCACCCGTCTCGGATATTGATGGGGGACGTCGGCGCGATGTTCCTCGGTTTTACGCTCGCTGTGATCTCGATTATCGGAGGTGCAAAGATAGCCACGGCCCTGCTTGCGCTCTGGCTTCCGATACTCGATGTTGCCTGGGTGATCGTCTATCGGATTTTGAACGGACGCTCTCCGCTGAAGGCGGACAGAGGACATCTCCACCACCGCTTGCTTGACCTCGGCTGGACTCAGCGCCAGATTGTACTTCTCTTTACCGGGTTATCGACCGTTCTGGGTGGGGCATCTCTGTTCATCCCGAAGCCCGAACTGAAATTTTTCGCGTTGGTAGGCGCCGGAATCGTCGGTGTGATGTTGTTGACGCTGCTCGCAAGGATCAACCGGCGTCATTTGGATGGCCCGGTTACCGAATTTCCAAGGAGACCTTGAAGTGCCGATCTACGAGTATCGCTGCGCGGACTGCCGCAAGAAGGTTAGCGTTTTCTTCCGTTCGTATTCGTCCGTGTCCGACCCAAAATGCCCACTTTGTGGCGGACAGAATCTTGAACGTCTATTCTCGCGAGTCGTTGTTCGGCGAGGCGGTGGTCGATCCGAACCTCAGCCAGACACGGGAGGTATGGACGATCTCGGTGGGATGGGATCGGATATGGGGATGGGGATGGGAGGAGATCCATACGGAAGCCCGTTCGGTGATGATTTCGATTCCAACCCGTTTGGATTTGACGACGATACCGATCCGCGCGAGATTGCCCGATGGACCAGGCAAATGAGCGCTCAGATGGGAGAGCCGCTCGATGCCGATCTGGATCTGGCTCTATCGGACCTCGAACGGGGCGCAGATCCGGAAGAAGTCATCGAACGACTTGAGGAGAGCGACCCACCGCCGCTAGACGAATAACCTCAAGCCAGTCGGGACCGGGTAGCTACTGGAGCAACAGATCGAAGGGTGGCTCCTGATCGCTATCGTGTCCAAATAACGACCATAGATCTAGTATCGCGGTGAACAGACGGTGTCCCAGCAGCGCCCCGAGGGTCACACCACCGACGACTCCGAATGCGGTACCCAATGTGAATGGAAGCACAAAGCCCGATTTTGATCGCGCGGTCAAAACGCTCCTCCTCGCGCCAATTTCGAGAAACGTCCAGTTACTGAATCACCAGCAGTCGCTGAGCGTCAGTCCATAGATCCTCAAGCCGGTAGTGCTCCCGCTGTTCTTCGGTGAACAGATGCACAATGACCCACCCGTAATCCAGAACGATCCAACCAGTTTCCGGTACGCCTTCACGACGATCAGGGCGAATGCCCTCGTCGCGAAGTTCACGGGCGATTGTTTCACCCATCGCTCTCAACTGACGTACGTTGTCGGCCGAGGCGATCACAAAATACTCTGCGATTGTTGTTAGTTCTCGAATGTCCAGAACTTGAATATCGGTCGCCAAAGCGTCCGATGCGATGTCTGCGATACGACGCGCGAGATCTGCGGGTTCAATCACTAAGCATTGTCCGTTCAATGCGTACGTACGTAATATAACACGGCATTGCCTTCCTGGCAATGGGTAGACATCGGGTGGGCCTGGCAGGATTCGAACCTGCGACCTTGAGGTTATGAGCCCCTTGCTCTGCCGCTGAGCTACAGGCCCGACTCATCAGGACCGACTATGATTCTAATTGATTCGGCGCGGTTCGACCAACTGATAACCGCTTCGCTGCTTTCCAATCTTTGGCCGGTGCGTCGTTCACGTGGTATTGGTCAACAACCCACATGGAAAATGCGCCAGAACGTCATCGACTAACAGGCGAGTCTCGTCTCCAAATACACGTAGTGTGACGTCTCGCTGACTCAACACATTTGTGAACGGTCCTGTCACTCCGGCGGGGACTTCGACATATGTACCATCCCAATGCTCCGCGAGATTCAGACCTGATTCATGACGAACGAAGTCGAGCACGAGTCGAGGCGCAACAACGATGGCCGTCTGGCTACCGCGCCGCCGCGCATAGGCGACGATATGTTCGGAGAACGGGCCAACTACCGGACAAGGAAGGTAGTCACCGTGTGTGAAGATTTCCGGATGTTTATTTCGCAATTGTAGTACGCGGTGGACCAGATAGAGCTTTATGTGGCCGTCCTGCCAGCGCTCGGAAAGATTGGCGAGACGATCAGCACCCCACGGCGTCTGTAAGTCGAGACGCTCAAGTGCATCGCTACGAGACCTGAAATCGACCGCTCGCCGATTATCTGGATCAACCATACTGTAGTCCCAGAACTCGGTTCCCTGGTATGTATCGGGCACTCCGGGCGCGGTCAATTTCAACAGGGTCTGACTCAGGGAATTCATGGCGCCTGTCGCGACTGATCAATCTCTGAAGTTCTCCAAAATTATCCAGAAACTCCGAAGATATCTTCGGATCGCAGATCGCGCCGACAAAGTCGGCGAGGGCGGTCTCGTAAACTGAATCGACGTCTATCCAACTCGTGTACGTCTTGGCCTCGCGCGCGGCTTTTATCAGATAGGCGGTAATTCGCTCGACAAACTCATCCACAAGGTCCTGTTGATTTGGCCAAGACCCGAGCATCGTTTGATAAATCAGAAGCTCAACATTGGCGTCTGGGATGGGCATACCGTTGCGCACCGGTCGTCGCCCGGCGTTGAGTTCCTGCCAGAGAGCGAACCGGCGAGCCCATTCGTCCGGCATTTCCGAAATTACGGCGATCCGAGCGCGGGCGTCTTCACTTCTCTTTGTGTCATGTGTCGAGGTTGCGATCAACGAATGCGGCCAGTCAACGCTCATGCGCTCGTTGTGCATGTGCCAGCTGTCGATCGAAGTGCCGAGTGAATCAGGATGGCCCCCTACCTCGTTGAGCGACAACAGCCGGTTGTACTGATACAAAGCCGTGTCTTCGTGGCCCTTTGCCATAGCTGGGCCAGTAAGCTGCTGCCAACGCATGATGAAGTCGAGCCAAGATCGCCACACGTCCTCTGATGCATAAGCCGGAACCTGTAGCAACAATACCCGCCGCAGGAAGGCTAGGGTATGACGGAGATCGGGCCGCCGCGTCAACGATGTTTCGGTGGCTGTTTCTATCCAGTACTTGTCTGTCTCGTGTACCCCAAGCTCGTTGATATAGGTGCGGTAAACGGGCAATGTTGCGGTGACCTGGATCAGTGCCTCTTTCATGGATTCGAACGTCAGATCCCTGCCGTGGCGATCTTGATCCGCCAGCTTCCCCAGAGTGACGCTGAGCAATTGCACATGTCCAGCGAAAGACTCGTTCAGAACTCTGATTTTCGCCTGGTAAACGAGTTCGGCAAACGACGTGGTGACTCCAGTGGCTCGCTGGTAGATTTCGTCGAGTTTCTTGACTCCATCAGGGTCGACGAGCAATCCGTTCAATACGTCAATGAACTCATAGCCGGTGGTTCCGGCTACTGGCCAATGGCCCGGCAGACGCTCTTCGGTGGATAGGATCTTCTCGACGACTACGTAGTGTGCGGGGTGAGACGCCGTCGTTCCGGTCGCCTTAGCGAGCGAATCCTGAAGTCGCGCCAAGTAGATCTCCGGGTCCCACAATCCGTCCACGTGATCGATCCTCAGTCCGGTCACGTCTCCGCTTCCAACAAGCTCCAAGATTCGTTCGTGCGTGGCACGGAACACATTGGGATCCTCAACGTGCATCGACACGAGGTCGTTGATGTCGAAGAAACGTCTGTAGTTGATCTGCTCCCGTGCCAGCTGCCAGTAGGAAAGTCGATACGCTTGGCCCGCGACTAATTGATCCAGAATATCGAAAGTCCGAGGATCACCCGGCGTTCCGTTGACGATGTCAATCGCCGTTTCAAGTTCGCGGCGAATCGCCGGTATCTGACGAAAACGTGGGAGTTCGACTTCGAGACGCTGCCGAATCTTACGTCGCGTCTCAATGAGCGACGGTTTTGAAGCGACACGTGAGGGAACTCGATCGAGGTCCTTCAGGAGTTCCGAGTATGCGACCCAATCGTCGCTTTTGGAACCAAGCGCCTGTTCGATTTGAACCGCCCTTAGACCGAGAATTAGCGCGTAGGAGACGGTCGACAGGGGTAATTCTGTCTCGTAATAGCGAAGGTGGTAGCCAGTGTCATCTGACTCGACTCGGAGTTCACCATTTTCGAGCGTCTCTCCGTAGGGGCTTCCGAGAACAGGCAGAAGGACCCGGTTCTCAAGCGCGCCGGGACCTGTCGGGTCCCACTCGATGTCGAAGAAGTCAGCGTATTGAGAGCTCGGTCCGTTCTCGAGAACATCGAGCCACCAGGGATTCTCGACGCTGGCAGCCATGTGGTTCGGAACAATATCAAGCAGTAGACCCATATCGTGTTCACGGAGAGAGAGCGCAAGACTGTCAAACTCTGCTCGCCCGCCGAGTTCTGGATTGAGGTGCAGTGGATCGACAACATCGTAACCATGCGTGCTGCCCGGATGCGCGGTGAGAATGGGCGAACAATACAGGGTAGTAATCCCGAGTCTGCTCAAATATGGAACGATCTCTCTTGCTGCCGCGAATCCAAATTGCGGTGTCATCTGAACGCGATAAGTCGATGCCGGAATTCGCCGGATGCGGGAACGTCCCGAAGTCATGAGCACTTCTCAACGCGATTAATCTCAAGCACAATCGCGGAACTGGCTCGAATAACAACATCATTCCCGGATCGAATGAGATCCTGATTCTGGCAATCGCGCAGCGGTCCGCCCCATTTCTCTTCAGCTGAATTGAGAACCAGTCGCCAGACCTCGTCTAGTCCAGGAATGCGAATAGTTTGAGCTTCGTCGTGGTAGTTGAGCAGGATTAGAACCGCATTTCGCCCGTTCCAGCGGCGCATAACGATGACCGAGTCCTCCTTGCCGCCCAGATCAACCTCTTGTCGATCGAACTGCGCGTCGTCAAAACCGGGGAGTACTTTGCGCAGATGGATTAGAGATCGGTAATACGCTTCAAGCCAAGTCCCCGTCGGGGAACTTCGTTGCTCAGGTCGTAGTTTCGACCGTTCGAAGGTTGCTTTGTCCTGAGGATCGGGCACGTCTCCCGACCAACGGAACGACTTGAACTCGTCAGCCCGGCCACGCCTCACGCCCTCGATCACACCTGGATCGCTGTGGCTGGTGAAGTACTGGAATGGCGCTTTTTCGCCGTATTCTTCCCCCATGAACAATAGTGGGATGAATGGCGAGAGCAAGATCGTGGTGGCACTCAACTTCAGTTGCTCGAAACTCAAATGGGAGCTGAGCCGGTCACCTACAGCTCGATTGCCTACCTGATCGTGGTTCTGCAAGCAGACCACAAAGCGATTCGGACTGAGCATATGCGGTATGGCGCCGTGAGATCGTCCCCGATATTCGGAGTACTGTCCCGTGTAGACATAACCGTTCGACAGCCCACGTTTGATGTCCGCGACCGAGCTAAAATCACCGTAGTAGCCTTCGGACTCGCCAGTTAGACTGGCGTGGATCGCATGATGTAGGTCATCGCTCCACTGTGCATCGAGCCCGAAGCCGCCCAATTCAGGGGGCTGAATCATAAGTGGGTCGTTCAGATCACTCTCGGCAATAAGATAGGCCGTTCTTCCGAGTGCCTGAGCAGTTCGGTGAATCTCGCTCGTGAATTGCCGAAGAAACGGACGGGCGCTCTGGTCGAACATGGCGTGTACCGCATCAAGTCGGAATGCGTCGATACGAAGTGAACGCAGCCAGTACTGCGCGCTCTCGATGTAGAATCGCCGAACTTCATCGGAGTCTGGTCCATCGAAGTTGATTGCCGATCCCCAGGGAGTTCGGTAAGTGTCCGTGAAATAGTTCCCGAAGAGACCTTGATATGCTCCTTCTGGACCAAAATGGTTGTAGATAACGTCCAGGATCACGGCCAACCCACGTATATGACAGGCGTCGACGAGACGTGCAAGGGCCCAGGGACCGCCATAGGTGGACTCAGCGGCAAACCGGTATGCGCCATCGTACCCCCAGTTGCGACCTCCGGGGAACTCCGCGATAGGCATGATCTCGATGGCGGTGATGCCGAGGTCGACCAGACGGTCGAGTTGCTCGATGGCGGCATCAAATGTTCCAGCGCGGGTGAACGTACCAATGTGAAGCTCATAGATGACATAATCATCGAGAGCGGGTGCCCGCCAGAGATCTGCGGTCCACTCGAATGTCGACGGATCGATGACCTCAGATGCTCCATGCACACCGTCCGGCTGAGAGCGAGACGCCGGATCCGGCCACTCGTGCGAACCGTCGTGGCGGAAGAAGTAGCGTGCCCCAGCAGGAGCTGCGTCGACTGATACAGCCCAGTAACCCCGTTCCAGGCTCTCCATAGGAATCATGCAGTCGTTTGGAGCGACGAGATGCAGATCGACAGAGCTTGACTTTGGAGCCCAAAGCAGGAACTGCGTCGAACCGTCTGAGCGGACCGTGGCGCCCAGTGCCGAGTCATTGTTTTGCATCTGGATCATCCAGCGTGGCGAAGAAAGATTGCGCCGAGTGGCGGCAGGCTCAGCTTGAGCGACCGGGGCTGTCCGTGCCACGGCACCGGTGTCGTCTCGACCTCGCCATAATTGCCCACGCCACTGCCACCATAGACCTCTGCATCGCTATTCAAAATCTCTTGCCAGGTGCCCATTTCCGGTACACCCATTCGGTATCCGTGTCGAGGCACCGGCGTGCAATTGAAGATCGCGATGACCATATCACTCGAGTCGCGAGCTTTCCGCGCAAAGCTGAGCACACTGTTTTCAGAATCGTTTGGATCTAGCCAGGAAAAACCGGCGTGATCGAAGTCGAGCTCGTGGAGCGCGGGCTCGTCGCGATAAAGACGGTTAAGATCCTCTACCAAGCGTCGAACGCCCTCGTTCAACGGATGTTGCAGGAGATCCCAGTCGATGCTTCCGTCATGATTCCACTCGCGATCTTGACCAATCTCCGCGCCCATAAAGAGCAGTTTCTTTCCGGGCTGCGCGAACATCATCGAGAACAGCAGGCGAAGATTGCCGAACTTCTGCCAGTCGTCTCCCGGCATCTTGCCGATCAGTGAACCCTTCCCATGCACGACCTCGTCGTGTGAAAGCGGCATGACGAAGTTCTCGTTGAATGCATAGATCAAACGAAAAGTGAGCTCGTTGTGGTGAAAACGACGATGGATCGGATCCTTGCTAAAGTAGTCGAGCGTATCGTGCATCCAGCCCATATCCCACTTCATGCCGAAACCCAGACCACCAACGTATATTGGGCGGGAGACCATAGGCCAGGCAGTGGATTCCTCAGCGTATGTCTGAACATCCGGATATTCGCCGTACACCTCGCGGTTGAGGTGCTGAAGGAAGTTGATTGCCTCAAGGTTCTCGCGTCCGCCGTGCTCGTTCGGAATCCATTCTCCCTGTTTTCGTGAGTAGTCGAGATAGAGCATGGATGCAACCGCGTCGACGCGCAGCCCATCCACATGGTACTTATCAAGCCAGTAGAGAGCACTGCTCAGCAGAAAGCTTCGGACTTCGTCACGACCATAGTTGAAGATGTAGCTATTCCAGTCCGGATGGTATCCCTGCCGAGGATCAGAGTGCTCGAAGAGGTGGGTCCCATCGAAATAGGCCAGTCCGTGCTCGTCGGACGGAAAGTGGGACGGAACCCAGTCCAGGATCACGCCGATACCATTCTGGTGAAGGAAGTCGACGAGGTACATGAAGTCCTGAGGCGTACCGTGTCGGCTGCTCGGAGAAAAATATCCCGTTGTTTGGTATCCCCACGATCCAAAGAACGGGTGTTCCATGATAGGCAGAAACTCGACGTGCGTGAACCCGGTTCGCTGCATATGCTCAACGAGCTTTGGCGCGATTTCACGATAGCTCAGCGAACGGAAACCGTCCTCTGGAACACGCATCCAGGAGCCGAGATGCATTTCATAGATGGAGATCGGAGCATCTAGCGCATTGCGCTTGCCACGTATGCTCATCCAATCGTCGTCCGACCATTCATAATCGAGATCCCAAACGATCGATCCGGTTTTGGGCGGCGTCTCAGCATGAACAGCGAACGGGTCGGCTTTGTCCACTTCATAATCGTTGTGGTGAGATTTTATGTGATATTTATAGATTGTCCCTTTTTTTACACCTTCAATGAAGCCTTCCCAGATTCCCGAGTTCCCGTGAGCCCTCAGTTGATCGGCAGACCGATTCCACCCATTGAAGTCACCGACCACTGAAACTTCCCGCGCGTTTGGCGCCCAAACGGCGAACTGTGTTCCATCGACGCCATTGAGCGTTGCGGTGTGGGCTCCGAGGTGCCGGTAGAGTCGGAAATGGTTCCCCTCGTTGAACAGATACAGGTCGTCGTTGCTTAGAAGGCTGTTTGCAATTATCACGTAGGCACATCTCCTCTGATTGTGGGTCGTGTAGTTGGATCGATATCGTCTGTCCCTTGCTCAGTCTGCACTGTGATCGATCAAAGTTCCCGCTGCTTGTCATTGCGGTGACGGTCGTCGAAAGACGTGGCGGCCGCGTAAAAGGGACGGTGCATCGTGCGGCTCGAAGTGTTTCGCACATCACTTCTATACGAACATCGATCGATCGCTCTTGCCTCTGAACCGGCACGATCCGCGCCAGCGAACACAAGTGGGTCTCGGCTTAGGCCCCGTGGCCGATGATCTGAATGATCCCGTTCAGCGGAATTGCGAGCCAATCCGGCCGGCTATTCATCTCATAACCAACTTCGTATATGGCTTTTTCGAGCATGAACGCGTCGAGCAGAATCTGTACATCATTCTGGTCACGGGGCAGAATGCGATCTATTCCTGGAACGGCCAGATACCCATTCAGATAATGGGCACTTATCCATAGATTCCATGATCGAGCCCATTGATCGAGCGACGGAGCATCCTCGGATCGTATCAGCCCAGTGCGCTGTGCCTCGAAGAACGTGGAGTATGCTGCGTAATGGAATGATCTAAGCATTCCGGCTACATCCGTAAGAGGCGATCGCTTGAGTCTTCGCTCCCCAAGCGAACGCGCAGGTTCACCTTCGAAGTCGATGAACGAGAAGTCGCGGCCCGTGGTAAGTACCTGACCCAGATGAAAATCACCATGGCACCGCGTGCGCGTTCCGCCGATCTTGTGATCGATGACCATGCGAAATCGGCGAACGACTTCCTGCTCGGAATCGGCGACCTGTTGCGCCATCGCTCTGACGTCTTCAGGGAGCGTCGGTATTTTGCGTCTCAACAATTGAAAGATATTACCGGACAAGCCTCGCATACGCTGGTAGATTGACCGCTGGTACAGTGTGGTGAAAGGCTCAGGTGCAAACGCCGCGACTTTGCCGCTCGCCAGTGTCAGGTGCATTTGACCGGTTCGTTCCCCCATCATTCGCGCGTCTTCAAGATAGGAATTGAACAACTGGTGAAGTTCTTCCGGTGGTTCTTCAGATGTCAAGCGTATGAGCTCGGCCGAGTTGACAATTTCTGGTAGGTCGATAGTCAGTGGGGATGCAGCAGTCTGCTCGTAATAGCGATGCAGCACATCTCTCGTGTACTGCCAGACATCGCCTTCATTTGGAACGTATCCCTGGAGAATTCCCAGTGTCGCGGTTTCCCCAGCGCTGTTTCGATACTCGAGCCATCCGCAAACTGGAGGAGTCTGCTCGAAGCCGTTTTCGGCCAGGAACAGCCCAATTTCTAAGTCCGGGTTCAGCCCAGGTTCGACTCGTCGATAGAGTTTCAGAATCAACTTTTCGTCAAAGGTAATTGATGAGTTTGATTGCTCTCCCCGAATGTTGCTTGGCTTGAGCGCGTCCGTTCCATTCACGGAGTTCGGGATAATGGATCGTAGGGCACGTGTAGTACTGCTTCTGATCTCGCCTTCGCCGCGCATACGCCGCCGGCCACGCACAGCATCGAGCAACGCGGACGCGAAGCGTGGGTCGTATGTTGCGTCGACGAGTACTCCCTGAGGACCTGAAAGTCGCGAGCTCACGTTTGCAATGAGCGCCTGTGGTGTCCAGCGTTGCATATCCTCGGCCCGCTCATTCGATACCAACGTGATTGGCAGGGTGTATGTCTCTGGATCGCCCTCGATGAACTCGACTCGAACGAACGCGATCTGCGCCATCCCGTCCGGGTAGGGCATCGTTACCGAGTCGACAATCTGAACAGCTTTGATCTTGCGCGCCTTGCTGCCGAACCATCGGCGAGCGCCGATGTACGTCGGCAACTTGGATTCAAGTTGGCTTCGACCCTGACCAACCAGGAAGTGCTCCCAGTCTCCCGTTGTCGAGAGGGTCGGTATCGTTTCTTCGGGTTGGGACGGCACGCGACCATCGACTCGAGGGTGTTCCAGCGAGAACCAATAGAACGCATGCGGGCCGAGCGTCACAAAGTAGGGCAATTCGCCAATCGATGGAAACTCGGTCTGCCCGAAGATTTCAACCGGAACCATTCCGCGGCAATGAGAGAGATCCAACTCCGCAGCTTGAACAAAGCGCGACAGATTAGCAATGACCAGAATTCGCTCGTCTTCAAACTCGCGTTCGAACGCAAGGATCTTGCGATTGTCCGGGTGCAGGAACGTCAATGTGCCGCGTCCAAACGCTTGATAGCGCTTACGAAGGGCGATGAGACGTTTCATCCACCAGAGAAGCGAATGAGGATTGTTTTGCTGTGCTTCCACGTTGACGGTTTCGTAGTGATATTCGGCGTCCGCGATTATCGGCAAGTAAAGACGCTGCCGGCTTGCGGTTGAGAAGCCAGCATTGCGATCGGCGCTCCACTGCATCGGAGTCCGCACGCTGTTGCGGTCGCCAAGATAGATGTTGTCGCCCATGCCGATCTCGTCCCCGTAGTAGATGACGGGGGTTCCCGGCAGCGAAAAGAGGAGGCCATTCATGAGCTCTATCCGGCGGCGATTGTTTCCGAGAAGTGGGGCCAGGCGACGGCGAATGCCCTGGTTAATTCTCATCTGCGGATCGTGCGCGTATACGCGGTACATGTAGTCGCGTTCTTCGTCGGTCACCATCTCGAGCGTCAATTCGTCGTGGTTTCGAAGGAAGACACTCCACTGAGCCGTCGGTGGGATGTCCGGCGTTTGCGCCATGATATCGACGATCGGATACCGATCTTCCATTCGCAACGACATGAACATGCGTGGCATTAGCGGAAAGTGGAACGACATGTGACATTCGTCGCCGTCTCCGAAGTAGGCGACTGCGTCCTCCGGCCACTGATTGGCTTCGGCGAGGAGCATGCGATCGGTGAAGTTTTCGTCGACGTGACGCCGCAACTCTTTGAGAATCTCGTGAGTCTCAGGAAGGTTTTCGCAGTTCGTTCCCTCACGCTCTATGAGATAGGGGATTGCGTCGAGTCGTAACCCGTCAACTCCCATTCGGAGCCAGAAGTCCATGATCGAATGAATGACTTTACGGACCTGTGGATTATCAAAGTTGAGATCTGGCTGATGATGATAGAAGCGATGCCAGTAGTAGGCGTTGGCTACCGAATCCCAGGTCCAATTAGAGCTTTCGAAGTCTTTGAAAATGATGCGTGTTTCCGAGTATTTGTCAGGATTATCGCTCCATACGTAGTAATTTCGTGCAGCGCTATTTGGCGGCGAATGTCGGGCTCGTTGAAACCACGGATGCTGATCGGACGTGTGATTGCAGACTAATTCGGTGATGACGCGTAACCCTCGACTGTGTGCTTCTCGAACGAACCTTCTGACGTCCGCGATCGTTCCGTAGTCTGAATGAACGCCGGAGTAGTCCGCGATGTCGTAGCCGTCATCGCGCAACGGTGATGGATAAAACGGAAGAATCCAAATTGCCGTTACGCCGAGATCCTTGATGTAGTCGAGCCTCCTCGTCATACCGCGAAAGTCGCCGATTCCGTCGCCGTTACTATCAAAGAAAGCGCGCGGATGTAGCTGGTAGATGATGGCGTCTTTGTACCAGAGAGGATTGGACTCGATCGAAGAGGATTCCGTGCCAGTTCTCGACATAATGTTCGCATGACTCCTTGTTTGACGATCTGATAATCACATGAAGTAGTCGAAATCCGCTTCGCTATGCACGTGGTGACGAATCTTCATGATGTGTGCCGGCAAATCGTGCGGGCTCAGCCGTACGAACGCGGCATTTCCTGACCATAGATAGCGCTCATCGGTTAACAGATCATGGGCCTGGAACTGACGAGACGATTCCACACCGAGGACGTCCAGATCGAGGTCCAGCCATCCTGAATGATCGTTGTAGGGATCAACGTTTACGACCGTGAGAATAGTCTGTCCGGTCGCCGGGTCAGATTTGCTGTAAACAATCAATGCCGGGTTATCAACCTCGTGAAAATGAAGGCTCGCATTGCTCTGAAGTTCGGCGTTTTCATGACGAATAAGATTGACCTGAGCAATGAGATCTCGCAGCGAGTCACTTCGTTCGAGGTTCCAATCGCGCAGCTGGTATTTCTCCGAATTCAGGTACTCTTCCTTGCCTGGTTCGACTGGCACATGCTCGAGCAATTCGAAAGCGGGACCGTAAATGCCGTAGCTGGCACCAAGTGTCGCTGCCAGGATGAGACGCACGATGAACGCCGAACGTTGTCCTGTCTGTAGATATTCAGCCAGGATATCGGGCGTGTTCGGCCAGAGACTTGGTCGAAAGTAGTCGCTTACCGGAGGCTTGGTCACTTCAGTGAGATAGTCCTTGATTTCCCACGTCGCGTTGCGCCACGCGAAATACGTATAGGATTGGGTAAACCCTAGCTTCGCCAGCCGATACATCACTTTTGGTCTTGTGAAAGCCTCGGCCAAGAATATCAGGTCCGGATGCTCAGCCTTGAGTGCGGTGATCAGCCACTCCCAGAACGCAAATGGTTTGGTATGAGGGTTGTCGACCCGGAAAATGCGTATCCCCTCACCAATCCAGAAGTCGAAAACACTCTTGAGTTCTTGCCAAAGCTCTCGCCAAGATTCTGTTTCGAATTCGAACGGGTAGATGTCCTGATACTTCTTTGGCGGATTCTCCGCGTACTGGATGGTGCCGTCAGGTCGCTGGCGGAACCAGTCGCTATGCTCGGCAACGTACGGATGATCAGGTGACGTCTGAAACGCGATGTCCATCGCAAGCTCAAGATCGTGGTCACAGGCCGTCTGAACGAGGTGACGGAAATCTTCGATCGTTCCGAGTTCGGGCAAGATGCTCTTGTGACCGCCTTCAGCAGCACCGATCGCCCATGGGCTTCCGGTGTCGTCCGGGTCCGCCAGGGTAACGTTATTCTTTCCCTTGCGGAAGCTCGTTCCGATCGGATGGATCGGAGGAAGATACAGTACGTCGAAGCCCATTCCGGCGACGTACGGGAGCCTCTTCTCGACATCCTTGAAGGATCCGTGGCTCCCTGCGGGACCTGTGGATCGTGGAAAGAGTTCGTACCATGTGCTGAACTCGCCGCGCTTGCGATCGACAATAATCTCTAGGGCACCAGGGAATTGGGTCGCGAACCGAACGTCAGGATATCTCTGGGCGATCGACATAAGATCATCGTCGAGCGCTCGTTCGGTGGCCTGATCAAGATCTGATGTCTGGCTTAGTTCGTTCGCCCAAGCCTCAAGACTCTCGCGGTCGTCTCCATCTGCACGTTCTGCCGCCGCAGAAATAAGCTGACCACCAATACGCATGTCTATGAGTGTGTGCTGATTCGCATCGATCTTCTTTTGAATGTCCCGTCGCCACGACTTGAGATGATCGACCCACGCGCTCAGCGCATACTGATAACGACCGAGTTCCATCACCATGAATGACGCCTGCCATCGGTCGTTGACCAGTGGCTCGAACTCTACCGTATCCCAGGTGTCCATGCCGGATAGCCGGAATCGAAGTTGGGCTGATACTGCGTCGTGTCCGTCCGTGAAGATGTCAGCTTCGACGACTACCGTGTCACCGACAACTCGCTTAATCGCAAATCGCCCACCATCGATCGCTGGGGTCACGTTCTCAATAACGACGCGGTTGCGTCCTCGATCGGGAAGCTGAAGAGGGTCGTGCTGCACGTCTATTTGAAGTGATGTCTTTTCCATAATCTCCAGTCTACACGCAAATACCGATACATCGTCAAGAAACGCATGTTGATGCTACTCTTTGCGGTGTGCGCGTCGTGGCCCACCGATCTTGTTCGGCCATGGCAGGCATCGAAGATCTTCGATGTTCCGATTGTCCTACTCGGCGACGCTAATTTGCTCCAGTCTTTGACCGGCTGGCGTCTTCGGCTTTACCGGACCCATCGCTTGTCTGCGCAAGAGCACAAGTGATCGAGGGACGATCGAATAGTTCGGTGTCTCGACTGCTCGTAATCGTCCTGTTGGCTGTTCTGCTTCCTTCGTATCGATCATCACGTTCCAGGGTCGCGTCGGATCACCGGACGGCAATCGAAATTCCACCTTGTTGGTCGACGCATTGAGCATCACAAGGAACGTGTCATCCGTGATGGGCTCACCGTTCTCGTCGACATCCCCAATCGGTCCCCCACCAAGTCGCATGCCAACACAGCGGACCCAACTGGAGTCCCACTGTTCTTCGTTCATCTCGGTTCCGTCTGGACTGAACCAGGTGATGTCCCTGATGTCAGCACCGCGAATTCGCCGTCCCTGGAAGAACTTTCTTCGCCTGAAGGTCGAATGATCTCGGCGAATTTGAATCAACCGTCGAGTGAAATCGAACAGCAATTGTTGGTCTTCCGACAATTGCCAGTCGAGCCAGCTGAGCTCATTGTCCTGACAATATGTATTGTTGTTGCCGAACTGTGTGCGTCCGATTTCATCTCCAGCGACGATCATCGGAACCCCTTGAGACAGGATCAATGTCGCAAGGAAATTTCGCATCTGGCGATTCCGGATTTGTCGGATCGCTGGGTCGTTGGTTGGACCTTCGGTGCCGTAATTCGACGACAAATTGTCGTCGGTACCGTCTCGGTTCGATTCTCCGTTAGCTTCGTTATGCTTTTCATTGTAAGAGACCAGATCTTTCAGCGTGAACCCGTCGTGCGCTGTTATGAAATTGATGCTGGCGTGAGGTCGTCTGCCGTCCCACTGGTACAGGTCGCTACTGCCCGTTAGGCGGTAGCCGAGCTCGGCGACGTGACCTTCGTCGCCTCGCCAATAGTGTCGGATCGTATCTCGATACTTGCCGTTCCACTCCGTCCAGAGGACCGGGAAATTACCAACTTGATAACCTCCTTCTCCGACGTCCCAAGGTTCGGCGATAAGTTTGACCTGTGAAATGATGGGATCCTGATGGATGATGTCAAAAAAGGCGGATAGTCTGTCGACGTCGTGAAGTTCGCGGGCAAGCGTGGCCGCGAGGTCGAACCTGAATCCGTCGACGTGCATCTCCTCGATCCAATAACGCAAGCTATCCATGATCATCTGAAGGACCTGCGGATGGCGTACGTTCAGACTGTTGCCCGTTCCGGTGTAGTCCATGTAATAGCGGGAGCCGTCGGAGGACAACCGATAGTATGAACTGTTATCGATTCCGCGGAAGCTGAGCGTTGGTCCGAGTTCGCTGCCCTCCGCTGTATGGTTGTATACGACGTCGAGGATGACCTCGATCCCCGCGCGATGAAGCGCTCGGACCATCGCCTTGAATTCCGCGATCGCCCCGCCCTTGTTCTTATTGCTCGCGTATCGATTATCCGGCGCGAAGAAGTTGATCGAGTTGTAGCCCCAGTAATTGCTGAGTCCCTGATCGATCAGGTGCTTGTCATCAAGAAATTCGTGAACCGGCAAGAGTTCAACCGCGGTGACACCGAGTCGCTTTAGATAGTCGATAACAGGACCGGCGCTTAGCCCCGCATAGGTACCCCTCAGTTCGGCGGGTAGGAATGGGCTGAGCTGCGTAAATCCCTTCACATGCAGTTCATAGATGATCGATTCGTGCCAAGGAGTCCGCGGTCTGCGATCCTCGTCCCAGTCGAACCAGGGGGTTGTAACAACGGACTTAGGCACGCCCCATCCGCTGTCGCGATCATCGAACGACAGGTCGAGTGCCTCGTTCCCAAGCTCGTAGCCAAAGACCGGCGCGTCCCAGTTCACGCTCCCGAAGATTGCCTTGGCATAGGGATCGATCAAGAGCTTATTCGGATTGAAGCGCGATCCCATTTCTGGTTCAAATGCGCCGTAAACGCGATAACCGTATAGCTGACCTGGTTCGATTGAGGTGAGATACCCATGCCAGACGTGAGCGGTTACTTCTGTCAGACGGATACGTTCAATCTCGCGCCGGCCATCCGAGTCGTACAGGCAGAGTTCAACCGACGTACCGTTTTCTGAGAAGATCGAGAAATTGGTTCCAGCCCCATCCCAGGTCGCTCCAAGTGGATATGGTTTCCCTGGTAGAACTTTTCGCTGCAATGTGCCTTCTAACATGAATGAACGATGACGAGTAGTCGGTTCCTCCGCGAGCAGTCTTCAAGAACACCAAAGATGAGCGTCATACATTTCGACGTCACTCATCGGTGCCCGTCTCAATCGTAGGCGCGGACTGATCTTCAGCTAGAAGTGAGTAACGCAGAAATCTTGCCTCGCTTTGGGAGGGACCGTCCGTGCGAATGATCCACTGAGTTCTAGGGTAACAGAGGAGCGAAATCCGTCAACCGCGGCTCAATGTCGGCAAACTTGTCGCCCCGCAATGTCACGTGGCCAAGTTTCCTTCCTGGACGCGGAGACTTGCCGTACAAATGGAGGTGAGCCGCTTCGGTCGCGAGAACCATTGATGTCGACGGCAGGTTTCCAATGATGTTGACCATGATTGAACTTCCGACCGATTGAGTGGAGCCAAGCGGCAACCCTGTCACCGCACGAAGGTGATTCTCGAACTGACTCGTCTCCGCTCCTTCTATGGTCCAATGCCCGGAGTTATGAACCCGAGGAGCCATCTCATTTGCCAACAGGTCGTCACCAACGCTGAAGAACTCGATGGCCAGAACTCCGACATAGCCAAGCTCATCCAGCGCTCGACTGGCGTACTCCTGAGCGAGCAATTGGAGCGACGAGGAAACGTCCGACGCCGGGGCTCTCGACAATCTCAGAATCCCATCCTGGTGTTGGTTTTCGACGAGTGGATAGAATCGAGTTGAACCATCGCCAGATCGCACCGAAATAATCGACAGTTCACGTTCGAAATTAGCGAATGATTCGGCAATCAGAGGAACGCCGTTTAGTTCGTTCCAGCTTCGTTCAATCTCCGCTCTGGTGCGAATGATGGCCTGACCTTTGCCGTCATAACCCATCCGGCGCGTCTTGAGTACCAACGGCAACCCGAAGCGTTCGACGGCCGCCATCAGGTCGTTCAGTGAATCGACCGCGGTAAACTTGGCTGTTGGGATGCCCTGCCCCCGAAAGAAATTCTTTTCGACCAGCCGATCCTGTGCGACCTCAAGTGACACCGGGGGTGGGTAAACGGGTACCTTCGTCGTCAGGTGCTTCGCCGACTCGACCGGAACGTTCTCAAATTCATACGTGACAACGTCAAGACCATGCGCGAAGCGATCAAGAGCATCGTGATCCTGATAGTCACCGACGAATAGCTCGGTGACTTGCCCGCCACAGGCGTCGGATGTTGCTTCGAAGAGACGAACCGAAATGCCAAGCGGATATCCAGCCAGTGCCATCATTCGCCCGAGTTGGCCGCCGCCGAGAATGCCAACCCTCACGATTGATCCGCCGGGTCTGGATGGTCGATGACGTTTCGGGTCTGATTTGCTCGAAAGCGATCGAGCGCTTCTCGGTGCGCCGGGTACTTGTTGCCGAGAATAGCCGCCGCGAGAAGCGCCGCGTTGACGGCCCCGGATCGACCAATCGCCAGTGTTCCAACAGGAATCCCGGCCGGCATCTGAACGATGGAGAGCAGAGAATCCATCCCATTGAGCGCTCTTGACTGCACCGGTACGCCGAGAACCGGTAAAGACGTTTTGGCTGCGACCATACCGGGAAGATGGGCAGCTCCACCAGCTCCCGCAATGATTACTTCAATTCCGAGATCAGCGGCCGTCTCCGCGTATTCGAATAACAGGTCGGGCGTACGGTGAGCGGAGACCACCCGCGTCTCGAACGGTATGCCGAGTGACTCGAGCGTCGCGGCAGCATGAGACATGGTTTCCCAGTCGGAGCGAGAACCCATGATGATGCCGACGAGCGGGCTAGAATTCATTCGAGCTCCAATAGACTGACTATCAGACAATATGGACGTCACGGACAGGCTAGCTGGCCGGGCCAGGGCCAGTCGGGCGGGATGCAGTAGTTCGTAGACCGAAGCGCAACCGTGTTAGTGCTGAGCCGCCGGCTCGCGATACGTCAGGTAGCCCCATGCTGATACCAGGAAGATCGCACCACCGACGATGATGTTGTTCGTCATGGCGGAGGAGATATCGGTATAGCTGAAGACGAAAGGAGCAGCTATTGCGGCGAGGCCAAGCATGCCGGTGAAGAGAAACATCCAGCGTGACTCATCCGAAGGAATACTCCGATGCATCGACATAAAGATGATGAAGAAGCCCATGATGATGTCACTCACCTTTGAAGGAATATTGCCGAACCGGAATATGAATGAACCGAGAATCAGCCACAATGCCAGAAAACCGTTAATGATACCTGGCAAACGCAACCGCACCTCAGAAGCCATTGGACTTTCCCTCCCATACGTCGTGGACCAATTCCGTGATCGCCATTCCGAACTCTGGAAAGTGGCGATAATTCGGACACATCTTAGTCCGCCGCGTGCCCGACGTAAAGCGATGTGACAGCAGACGCTGGCTAATTCGTCTGGCTCGGATCGAGCATGAGGTAGTCAACAACCTCGTAGCCGAGTATCTCGGGCGGTTCTGCTAACAATCCGTGCAAGAGTTCGATCATCAGCGGCAGAATCAGTTCTCCGGCTTTCGACGCAGAGTCCGCATCATCCCAGTAAGTCAGCGTTGTGCCACGCCGGTCGGCGCTCATCAGCATGAAGACATAACCACGAAATCCATCGATCGTTCGAGACTCGTCTACGAGTTGGCGAAAAACCTCGTGCGCTTTGTCATGAGGTACGCTTTCGCCGAATTTAAGGTTGATCAGTCGGGCGTACACTTCTCTGCCTCTCTCAATGCTCGCGCCGGCCACCGCTCACCGGCTCCCGAGTTGAGCATCCATGAGCAGGTCGCGCCGACATCGAAGGACCCGTCTACGCTCCGTCTATTCGAATGTACCACGGTTTCAGTTCGTTCGTTGAGTTGGCGGTGCTCTGGCGCTCAGCGGCAGTGCAGGCGATGATTAGGCTCGGAACGCGGTAGGCCATCGAGCGAACGATCTGAGGGGAAGAACGACAATGCTTCGGTTGATTGATGTCGCGACCGCGACAACTGACGACTACGTGCAGATCGTAGGCGAAGACGTCATTGATCGATTGCGAGGACTTGCCAGTCAACTTCGAGGTGCACGCATCCTACATCTAAACGCAACTCCATATGGCGGCGGGGTGTCAGAGCTGCTGCGATCTTCAGTCGCGATTCAGCGAGGCCTCGGACTCGACGTCGAATGGCGTGTCATTAGCGGCAATGCGCGCTTCTTCGAAGTGACGAAGAGCATTCATAATGCCCTGCAGGGAGCGGACAACGAGTTGACCTCTGAGGCGCGGGAAACCTACCTCCTTCAGAACAGCTATAACGGGGAACAGTGCGAGGGACAGTACGATTTCGTCTTTGCCCATGATCCGCAGCCCGCCGCGATCGTTCACTATCGGGGCCGAGATCACGCGAAGTGGATCTGGCGATGCCACATAGATACTTCAGAGCCCAACGAGTCTGTGCTCGAGTTTCTGCTCCCGTATATCGATGAGCATGATGCGCTTGTCTTCACCATGGATAAGTTTGTGCCACGACATTTGAAGGACCACAACGTGTTTCTGATTCCTCCTGGAATCGATCCACTCAGCCCGAAAAACTTTGATATTCCGGATATTCAGTGCCGCCGGATCATGGCCTGGGTCGGGATTCAGCCAGATCATCCGGTCATGACGCAAGTCTCGCGCTTTGATCCGTGGAAGGATCCGATGGGCGTAATTCGTGTCTTCCGCCGTTTGCGTGAACAAGTCCCCGATCTGCAACTGGCTCTGTTAGGCTCCATGGCGCTCGACGATCCCGAGGCATGGAACCTGTTGGAAGAGATCCGCCATGAGGTAGGTGACGATCCAGCGATTACCGTGGCGACGAATCTGACCGGTATCGGCAACACCGAGGTCAACGTTTTTCAGCGAAAATCGGACGTGGTACTGCAGAAATCCATCCGTGAGGGTTTCGGCCTGATTGTGTCAGAGACACTGTGGAAAGGCACCCCGATAATCGCTGGAAAGACTGGTGGGATCCCCATGCAGATGGAGAAAGGAGTCGGCGGTTTCTTGGTCGATCCTCACGATGAGGAGGAAATGTCCAAGCGAGCGTTGCAGTTGCTCGAAGATCGTGATTTGGCGCGGGATCTTGGCGCTCGCGGAAAAGAGCACGTGCGACAACACTTTCTCATCACACGCATGGTCGAGGATGAACTCAACCTCCTGACGACACTGGCGAACGCCTGAACGAGTGGATGGGGCGTTGCCGAAATTTCTTCGACGACGCCCCGTTTCATCACGAAATGAAGGTAACCTTACGCTGACTTGGGTGGGTTGACTCCGAGAAGTCGCATCGCATTCTTCGCGAATATCTTTTCTTTCACGTCCTGGCCGACGGGAAGTTGATCGACGACGATCGAGCACTTGCGCAGATCGCCTACCTGGTGTGGGTGGTCGCTCCCCAGCATGAGACGATCTTCACCGGCAAAAGACAGCCCAAGCTTCATCGCTTCGACGTCGAACAATACAGTGTCAAGATACATCTCGCGGAAATAGTCCATTGGCTCGCGCTGGAGCTTGCCGGCGATCTCTGGATAGACGTTGTAGCCGCGCTGTACACGCTCTGCCATATACGGCAGAACTCCGCCCAGGTGCGTCTGAATCAGGGTCAATTTCGGAAAGCGATCCAGTACGCCGGCGAGGACCATCCGCACCGCGGCCATGGTGGTGTCATACGCGAAACCCAATATTGCAACGAGACGGTAGTCGTCCATGTAGGACGCAAACGCCGGCGCGGTGGGGTGAACCACGATCGGCACGCCAAGCGCTTCCGCTGCTTCATAAATCGGCCAGAATTTCTCTTGCTCGAGCGTATCGCCGTTGATGTTAGAGAAGATCATCCCTCCGACGAGGCCCAGATCCTTGACTGCACGCTCTAGCTCCTTTGCCGCGGCATCTGGCGCCTGTGCCGGCAATGTGGCGAAGAATTGGAAGCGGTCTGGGTGTTGTTTGACCAGCTCCGAGTATTCATCGTTGGCAATCTTGGCCAACCCGACACCAGTGTCAGGCTTTTCGACATGCACGCCTGGAGTCGTGAGGGACATCACGGACATGTCGATGCCGAAATTGTTCATGTCACGAAGTCGGACGTCGACGTCCCGATGCGCGCCTTCTACGACGTTGTAGTCGCCCGCATAGTTGATCAGCATACGATTGCGGTCATCGTATGTGATAGTTGCGTGATCACTATGCTGTTCGATTGCCTTGAGGTAGGCGGACGGATAAAAGTGTGTGTGCACGTCGATTCTCATGCGAGTCCCTTCTTCCTTCCGGAATTCGCCATACGCTGACTTCGTTTTCAAGTAAGCGCAACCGTAACAGACACGGACAAGTTCCGGAAGAGGGAGATTGCCGGCAGTCTTCATCGCTGTAGTGAGATCGCACGAACTCTATTGGCCAGCGGGGTTTGCAGCACGTGAGCCAGACAGCCGTTGACGATCCGGCCTCAACTTCTACACTGTGACCAGATGTCTATGTAATAGCGGCGAACTAGACTGGACGGAAGGTCGGCCAACCTATGCGACTCGAAGCGACATTGGGAGACGTGCCCTGGTCCGAAATCGCGGATATTTCCGCGAGGATTGAGGAGCTCGGATTCGACGGTATCGCCACGCCCGAACTCAAGCGCGATCCGTTTCTGCCTCTCGTGCTGGCTGCGTCAGGCACCAAGAAAGTGCAACTTGCGACGTCTGTGGCGATTGCTTTTCCGCGAAGCCCGACAGTCGTCGCGTACATGTCGCGCAATCTTCACGATCTTTCCGGGGGGCGGTTCGCCGTCGGGTTAGGGACACAGGTCAAAGGACACATTGAACGACGTTTTGCGACAGAATGGGTCTCACCGGGTCCTCGTCTTCGTGAATACGTACTGGCAATGAGGGCCATCTGGAATACATGGGATCATGGTGAACCACTGAATTTCAAGGGGGACTTTTACAACTTGTCTTTAATGACTCCCGAATTCAGTCCGGAGCCGTCAAAGCACGGCCCGATCAAGGTACAGATAGCAGCGGTCAACGAGTACAACATCCGACTGGCTGGCGAAATCTGTGATGCACTTCGCGTTCACCCGTTTTCAACGCCAGAGTACACACGTGACGTTATTTGGCCCAACGTCGAACGTGGCGCGCGGAAATCGGACCGATCTCTCGACGACTTCGAGTTGATTGGAACGGGATTCATCGCGACTGGACCGGATGAAGAAACGGTTGCAGCTGCGCGGGAAAACGTTCGATATCGAATTGCCTTCTATGCATCGACCCGAACCTACCTCCCAGTGTTGGCGCATCATGGTTGGGAAGACTTGAACCCGAAGCTTCGCGCGCTAATTGCTCAAGATCGGTGGAGCGACCTCCCGTCGGTCATACCCGACGAGGTGCTTGATGGGTTCTGCCTCTCGGCTACGTATGACCAGATCGGTGATCTGATCGGCGGCCGATTAGGTGGTCTCATCGACACGCTAGGGTTCCCGTTGCCAAGTGATCTCGACAATCCCGGCGACGACTATCTCGCGGCGATCAACCAAATTCGGAACTTGCCGTCATCTGGTCCAAGAATCTGAACGTACATGCGTACGGACTAATGATCTTGATCAATCATTGCACCACGTTTGTATATGTACGTACACTATAAAGCATTGGTGTTACTGCGGCCACGCGGTCTAGGAAACATGAGCCGACGGCGGAGCAGTTCATTCCGCCAACCAGTTAGGTCGACAGGTACGTAGGCACACCCAAACATCACTCGTGGTGGAACCCGACCAGCGTGTCGGCGACGGAGATGTAAGCGGTTGAAATTGATGCACTGACGTCGTGGCCACTCCCGCACCCGGGCAGAAGGTGCCCGGCTGACTGGATTGCCAAATCTCTCCACCAATAGCTGGACTACCTCGAAAGCCGGGTCTGCAGTCTTCCGGGGTTCCGGACAGATGCACAGGGGGCGACTCGAAAGCCGCCCCCTGCGCATGATTATCTTTCGGTTAGAGCCTACGCCGGTTGGAACTTCGGCAAAGTGATCTCCTCCGTCACGTCGTCGTAGACGAGTTCAACCGGCATCCCGATCTTGACGTGTTCCGGATTCGGCTCGATGTTGATGAGATTGGTCATCATACGTGGCCCTTCGTCCAGCTCGACCATGGCCACCACGTATGGAAGCTCGTCCGAAAAACCAGGTGCTCGATTGAGATGGACAACGGTAAAAGCGTGAACCTTGCCCTTGCCCGATACCGGCTCCCAGGAGACGTTGTCTGACCAGGTGAACGGACTCATGCCGCGAGGGTAGAAGAAGTATTTTCCGGTGTCGTTGCAGCGTTGGATCTTCATCTCATGCGCCTTGAGGCTCTCCCAGTAAGGCTCGGTAACCGGATCTGACTTCGGCAGTGGTTTCTTGTACTCAGCCATCTTTATCCCCTCGCCAGAATTGCGGTGCCTGCCGACGAAAGCACGCCACCAGTCCCGTGGACTACCGCTAGTTCAGCGTCTTTGACTTGACGGATACCCTGATCCTCATAGTCGTGCCGAAGCTGGCGAACCGTCTCAATGACCGCGAACATCCCGTACATGCCGGAGTGAGTGTACGAGAGGCCACCACCGTTAGTGTTCATTGGGAACTCACCACCGGGAGCCGTTCGCTGTCCGCTGACGAAATCTCCGCCTTCGCCCTTGGCACAGAATCCAAGCTCTTCGAGCGACAGCAAAACGGTGTAGGTAAAGGAGTCGTAGATCAGCGCGAGATCGATGTCGTCATGCTTGACACCGGCCATCTCGAACGCACGACGACCAGAATGACGAGCTGCAAAGCTGGTATAGCTCGGCATCTGCGAGATCATCGCGTGATCGTGACCTTCACCGACTCCCATGACAACGACTGGTTTCTGCTTGAGACTGCGAGCGCGTTCCACGGTTGTCATCACATAGGCACCACCCGCGTCAGTCACGAGACAGCAGTCGAGCAGGTTGAACGGCCAGGAGATTGGCCGTGAATTGAGCACATCATCGATCGTGATCGGATCGCGCATCATCGCTTTGGGGTTAAGCATTGCCCATTTGCGTGTCGCTACCGCGATTTCGGCGAGTTGCTCGTGGGTCGTTCCATATTCGTGCATGTGACGCGAACAGGCCATGGCATAGGCGCCGACCGGCTGAGGCAGTCCAAATGGAGCTTCGAACTGGCCCCGGAGTGAATCCGGATCATTCGATCGCCGTGGCATACCGACACGGGACCGTCCGCTTTCACCGTGCGTAACCAGCGCAACCTCACATCGCCCTGTGGCGATCGCCGTCGCCGCATGAGCCACGTGAATCACGAACGATGATCCACCGACCGACGTGTTGTCGGTTACCTTTGGCTCGATGCCCAGATACTCGCCCAGTTCCAGCGTTGAGACTCCTGCGGTGAACAGGCCGTCCACATCGTCTTTCGTCAGCCCAGCTTCAGCCAGCGCCGACCTCGCCGCTTCGGCATGCAGCATTAACGCCGGTTTGTCGGGAACTTTTCCGATCTCGTCAGATTCCGCCACGCCAACGATGGCGGTCTTTCCAGAAATACTCACACTCGTACGCACCCTTCACTATCTTCGTCTTGAGAAGCGCACCACACTCCTCGTATACCGTGTGATTACCAGACCTGTTCACCATATGGCTCGAGCTTTGTTCCCCAGAATCGAAGACCTTCTCCAACATCGACCCATTCCCCGCCAGGGATCGATTCGATCTTGCCGGAGAACCCGCTGTCGTTCTTAATCGACTCAATTTCAGGACCGAACGCCTCTGGAATGATCTTGGCTAATTCGTCGAGCGACCAGCGATGGTCAGACCGCAATGTCTTCACGATCTTAGGCTGCGACATCATGGCGACGTTGTAGCCGAAGGAGCCGAAGATATGCCCATTTACGGACTGCGCTTCGTCACTTGCCAAGAATGCGATCAAGGGCGCTACATTGGCTGGATCTCGCTCCGTCCCTTCCGCGAGTTCGCTCGGCAGTTTCCCGGTGTGGGCAACGGCGTCGCGAGCACGTGGAATCGAATCAATCATTCGCGTGTGACCAGTCGGAAGTATCGCGTTCGCGGTAACGTTGTAACGTGATAGTCCGTTCGCACAACTCAGTGTCAGGCCGATGATGCCCGCTTTGGCGGCCGCATAATTTGGCTGTCCCGGGGCGCCGAAGGCCGAGGTTGAGGAAAAGTTGATCATTCGGCCAGAGCGCTGCTCGCGGAAACGCACCGAGGCCCAACGACAAGTGTTGAAGGTCCCTTTGAGGTGGACGTTCAATACTGCCTTCCACTCCTCTTCCGCCATGTTGAAGACCATGCGATCGCGGAGAATGCCCGCCACGTTGACGACGATGTCGATCTTTCCGAAGCTATCGACGGCCTGTTGAATCATTGCTTCGGCGGCCAAGTAATCGGTTACCGAGTCGGTGTTAGCTACGGCGTTGCCGCCCGCTGCCTTGATCTCGTTCACGACGGAAGCGGCCGGCCCGGTGTCCACTCCCTGACCATCAAGGCTGGCGCCGAGGTCGTTGACTACGACTGATGCGCCTTCCTTGGCCAGCAAAAGGGCAACTCCCCGGCCGATTCCGCGACCTGCTCCCGTTACCAGTGCGACTTTTCCATCAAGTACGCCCATCGCTCTCTCCCTCACTTCTTCGCGTCAAAGTAGACGGAACGCGCCCAAAGGTCGATGCCCGGTGCGACGTTTGACCAACTATTTGGGTCTGTCTGCATCGCGGACGTCCCCTTGAGCGGACGATCCGATCCCGGAACCTGAATCGCGTCAGGGATCTGGGTCGTTTTTCCGAGTGTTTCGGGGAACAGGTCGATGAGTTCCTGTGGGTTCCAGGTACGGTTCGCCTGCAGAATTCCCGCCATCTCCCAGTGAGAGTAGATCGAGATCGTCGTGCCGCGAACGCCAAAGAAGTGGCCGTTGATGTGGGCAGCGTCATCCGTTGCAAGATAAGTCACCATCGGAGAAACGTTGGCCGGATCACCTTCCGTGCCGCCGGCCATCTCGCTCGGCATCTTGCCATGCTCTTTCTTGAATTCCTGTCCACGTGGCGTCGAATCGATCATGCGAGTTGTCGCGTAGGGCAGAATCGCATTGGCCGTCACGTTGTACTTGCTGAGGCTGTTGGCCAGGACCGCAGTGAAGCCAAGAATGCCGTACTTGGCGGCGCCGTAGTTTGGCTGACCGGGGCTACCCCAAGCGGAAACGCTGGAGAAATTGATGATTCGCCCACTCCGCTGCTCTCGCATCAGCGCCGACGCGTGTCTCACCGTGTTGAACGTGCCGTTGAGATGAACGGCAGTGACGATATCAAACTCGTCTTCACTCATGTTGAAGATCATGCGGTCGCGAAGAATACCGGCAACGTTCACGACGATATCGATTTGCCCGAAATTGTCGACCGCCTGCTGCACCATCTCGCCAGCAGCGTCGTAATCGGTGATCGAACTGGTGTTCGCAACCGCTCGGCCGCCCGCCGAGATGATCTCATTGGCGACCTGTTGTGCGATCGACTCATCGGTACCTTCGCCTCCCAGGCTGGTGCCGAGGTCATTGACGACCACCGCTGCTCCCTCTGAGGCAAGCTGCATTGCTACAGCCCGGCCGATGCCGCGACCAGCACCGGTAACCAATGCAGCCTTTCCATCTAGTTTGCCCATAGTGCCTCCCGTTAGTCTTGAATCTGGCGGAAGAGAACAAGGTGTGATTCTCTATCCCAGATCGCGTACTGGCCCGACGCGAGAGCGCCGGGATTAATCAGATACCGTCGCTGATCTTTGATCGTCAGGGTGCCCCTCGTGATATCTATCGGACCGTGCTCATCTTGCGCGTGCCGGTAATGCGTGTGGCCAGCAAACGTGATTCGCGCCTGTAAGTGATGCCCGTTCGATTCCTCGCGTCGCAGCAGTCTCGCAAGCATGTCATGACGCCCCCAGTGCTCCTCTTCGTGGGTAAGGCACACATCGTCGAGGATGATCTGCTCGCGCAGGCCACTCAGGAGTCGGAGTGTCTCTTCGCGCAACTCATCGCCGAGCTCAGACGCGGCGAGCGCGATCTCCCGTTCATGATTGCCATAGACGCCGACGACATCCCAGCCCGAAAGGACCCCAGCGCACGCGTCCGCCTGCTCGGTTCGATCGATCAGATCTCCTAGCAGAGCGACGGTAGAGACTCCCATGTCGCGACATCGATCCAAAGCTCTGTCGAGGGTCTTGTGGGCGCCGTGGACATCGGCGAACAGCGCTACCAAATTCCCTAACGTCATTTCGCTCCATTCGATCCTGGCACGATCAGGCAGTCAACAACGCGTGCCCCATTACCCCGATCGAACACGAGCAATGGATTGATGTCGATCTCACTCACGACATCACGCAGATCGATGCAGAGTTGCGAGAACCTTCCGAGAATGTCGACGATCGCATCAATGTCCGCGGGGCTGGCGCCGCGAGCACCCGTTCCATCGAGAATTGCGGAACCGCGCAAGCGTGACAACATCGCGTGACTGTCACGTTCGCTTAGCGGTGGTACACCCAACGAAACGTCCTTGAGAACCTCGACGAAGATGCCGCCGAGTCCAACGGCCACTGCCGGGCCAAAATCGGAGTCCTGCGACATTCCGAGAATTAGCTCTCGGCCACCGGAAACCATCTCCTGGACGAGTACTCCGGCGATTTCAGCATCAGGGTTGTAACGACGGGCGTTGGCAACGACCCGATCGAAGCCGGCTTTCGCTGCCGATTCGTCCTTGATGCCGAGCATAACGCCGCCAGCCTCGGTCTTGTGGGCGATATCGGGCGACTCAATCTTGAGTACGACGGGAAAGCCTATCTCCGTGGCCGCGGATGCGGCTTCATCAGCGGTCGATGCCAGCCGTTCACGCGTTACTGGGATTCCATACAACGCGAGTACGGCTTTTGCTTCGCGTTCAACCAGCGGCCGATCGCCTGCGCCACGGACGATGTCTCGTGCTTTCTCAGCGACAGGGCTTGATTCGGTTAACGGTCGACCGGTCTGTTTCCATGCTCGTTGGAAATCGGCGTAACGGATCATCGAACGGACAGCGCGAAGACTATTCTCTGCCCCTTGCAGGAACGGAACCCCATCCCAATGCATGACTGGCTCAACCGGGTCTTCGTCCCTGCGTCTTCCATCCCCGACTTTTCCGGTGACTAACGACATGATGAAGAAGACCTTGTCGGGAAAACGTTCGGGCATGGTCCGCAGGACCTCACCGACCGGTGAGGCGAGATCGACCCGATTCGGATAGGCCTGTCCATAAATCACCGTATGAATGTTGGGGTCTTCAGCCATACTTACCAGCGACCCCTCGGTGATTTCCGGCTGGGTTGCCGCCTGCCCGGTCGTGTCAAGCGGATTGCCGACCGTGCCATACTCCGGAATAACGTTGTCGAGCTTTTCGACCGTTTCGGGGGACAGTTCCGGTAAAGAAATTCCCAGGTCTTGACTGAGATCGGAGATGAGCCCTCCGGCACCGCCAGACACGAAGATCGTCCCAACTCCGCCACCGATGGGCAAGCGTTTGGAATGAAAAGCCGCCAAAGTCTCTGTCATCTCGTCGAGACTGTAGACGCGCACGATGCCATATTGACGCATAATGGCGTCAGCGATGGCGTCGGAGCCGACGAGTGACCCGGTGTGGGCTCGTGCGGCTTTACGGCCAGCTTCAGATCTTCCAACCTTGAGCACCACGATCGGCTTCTGACGTTCGGCGGCTGCGGCGGCGACACGCAGTAACTTCTCAGGATCACGGAACTGCTCGATGAAGCAACCGATCACTCGCGTTTCGTCATCTTCCACCATGTAGCGAATAAAATCGGTTGCGTCCAGGTCCGCCTCGTTGCCGGTTGTTACCACGTAGCTGTATCCGAATTCGCGGTCATGCGGTGGAATCACGATGCTGTAGGCCAACAGCCCACTTTGAAATACGATTCCAATCGGTCCGGGCTGCACGGACGTGTACGGGCCAGACTTCGCGATCATCTTGGCCGGCGTGCTGATGATGCCGAGGCAGTTTGGGCCGACGATACGAATTCCGGTTCTCCGTGCAAAGTCGCGAATTTCGTTCTGCCGATCGCGTGCCGAGTCATCGTTTTGTTCGCCGAAACCACTTGTAATGATGTTGAGCGCCTTCGTTCCTGCACGTTCGGCTTGCGCCAGCACGTCAAGCACGAGTCCGCTGGGGACAACGACGATAGCCTTGTCGACCCCGCCCGGGATCGCGTCGATCGTCGGATAGCACTTCGCCCCCAGGACCTCTTGGTGGCGTGGCGTGACCCCGAAGATCTCACCTTCGTAGCCGCCCAATAAGATTCGGCTGTGGATGCCGCTCGCAAATCCAGGTCGTGGCGTGGCTCCCACGATTGCGATGCGCTTCGGGTGGAATAGCGCGCTCATAGCGCTCGTGAATGCTTCAGATTCTTTGAGTGTCTCGTCTGTTGTTCCAGTCGCAAATGTCCGCGGTCCGCTCATCCGCACATCCTCATCCACGGGTCCGCGCAGAACGTCATCCCCGTTCGCCATTGACCCGTACCCAAACGATGATCAGAGAAAGCGCAGCGCCGCGCTTCACAGTTTCGCGTGCTTCACCGTCGAAGCTCGAGGGCGATCAGTTCGCCCTCATACCAAATCGTCCGTCACTCAGAAACACTAAAAGTATGTTCGCCCGACCGTCTCGGCGACACATGCGGGTTTCTCTTCGCCTTCAATCTCGACGGTTTGGAGGTTAGTCATCTGAACTGCGCGATCTCCAATCTCCTCGACCGCGATGAGCTTGGTTCTTACCCGAACGCGCTTCCCAACACGTACCGGCGCGGGAAAGCGGACGCGGTTAACGCCGTAGTTGACGCCCATCTTCCCACCAAGATTGATCTTGATGCCTTTGCGCGTGCTCCCGAGTGTCGGCAGCAGCGACAGCGTCAAGTAGCCGTGCGCCACGGTACCGCCAAAGAAAGTCTCTTTCGCCCGTTCCGGATCGACGTGAATATACTGATGGTCGCCCGTAGCGTCCGCGAATTGATTCACCCGCTCTTGGGTAATCTCGACCCAATCGCCGACACCAAGCTCCTGGCCAACCAATCCTTTGAGTTCTTCTACGGTCGTAACTACTCGGTCCCCAACATTCGACGAGCCACTCATCTTATCCTCCCATCACCGGTGTGCAACATTGATTTAGCGCGAGGCACCGGCCACGCGACCGGCAAGCACTTCCTCCAACGCTCGTTCGCGATGGAATTCGGTGTTCCCGTAAAGTGGTTCGAGATTCTTGGCTCGTTTGAAGTAGAGGTGCAGGTCGTATTCCCACGTGAAGCCGATGCCGCCGTGTACCTGAACCGCTTCGCCGCAGACTTTGCGAGATGCCTCATTCAGCGCCGATTTGGCGACTGACGCCGCGAGGTCGGCATCTGGTGCATTCGCGTCGAGCGCCCAGGCCGCATAGTAAGCCGCCCCGTGGGAGTTCTCTACTTGTTCCAGCATTTCAGCGAGCTTGTGTTTGACTGCCTGGAACTGGCCGATGAACTGGCCAAACTGCTTACGCACCTTGGCATAGTCGACCGACATCTCAAGCGACTTGCGAGAGGCGCCAAGCATCTCCGCGCTTGCGCCGACGGCCGCGGTTCGGAACGTCGCCTCCAGGATTGGCCACGCCTCGCCTTCCAGGCCGACGATGTTCTCGACAGGAATTCGCACATCGTTGAACGACAGTGTCGCCGTGCGCGACGTGAGATCCATCATGACCTCAGGAGTGACGCTCAGCCCAGATGAGTTCTTCGGCACAGCTACGAGTGAAATTCCACTGGAGCTGTTTCCGCCAGAGCGAGCAGCCACGAGGATGACATCAGCAGTATGACCAAACGGTACGAATCGCTTGACGCCGTTCAGCCGGTAGAAACCGCCCTCTTTGGACATCGACATGTTGACCGCATTTGACTCCCAGCCGATTGAGTCCTCCAGGAACGCGAGAGTCATCGTAAGGTCGCCGTTACAGACATCCGGCAGATAACGCGATTTGGCATTGTCGTCATTGGAATGCATGATCGCCGAGCCAGCCAACACAACAGTCGCGAAGAACGGCCCTGGATACGGGATTCTTCCCATTTCCTCCAAGAGAATCGACTGCTCGACCATGCCGAGCCCACCGCCGCCGTACTCCTCCGGGAAGGGCAGCATTCCAAGCTGGATCAATTGTCGATAGATATCCGGATCGTAACCACGTTCGTCATCCATCATTGCTCGAACATGTGAGGCTGGGCATTGTTCGGTGAGGAACTCTCGAGCGAGATTCCTCAGCATGATTTGATCTTCGGAAAAGTCAAAATCCATCTCAGTTGTCCCCTTCTGCCCCAGCCGTGGCCTTCTGCGCTGCGGCGATGCGGTCGGCCCGCACTTCCTTGGGTAGACCTAGCACGCGCTCGCCGAGAATGTTCTTCTGAATTTCGGAAGACCCAGCGTAAATAGTCCCGGCTCGAGACCAGAGGAATGAGTACACCCAGGTACCGGTCTCGCCGTAGTCTTCAGCATCCGTCTCGAACTTGAATTCGTCCGGCGCGCCAACGACTTGCTGACCATACGGCCCGAGGATGTCCAGAATCATTTCCTGTACGTGTTTGTCAAGTTCCGAATAGTGCAGCTTGGCAATGGAGGACTCTGGACCTGGACGTTGTCCCTTTTCGAGGCGACTGAGTATTCGCAAGGAGGCGTAGCGCAAGACTTCGATCTCAGAGTAGATCTGGCCCAGCTTTTGACGAATGATCGGGTCCTCAATTGCCGGTGCACCATTCACCCGCATCGTCTGAGCGACCTCGAGAAGCCGATCGTAGGATTGGAGCAATCGTGACACGCGGCTGAGCGCGTTTCCGCCTCGCTCGTAACCGAGCGTGGTTTGTGCGATTCGCCAGCCGGAATTCATCTCACCAACAAGGTTGTCGGCTGGCACGCGCACGTTGGTGAAGAAGACCTCGCAGAATTCCTGACTGCCGCTTATCTGCTTCAACGGCCGTACCTCAACTCCAGGTGCGTTCATATCAATCATGATGCACGAGATGCCCTGGTGCTTTGGCGCGTTGCGGTCGGTACGGGCCAGCATCATCCCCCAGTCCGACTGATACGCTCCGCTAGTCCAGATTTTCTGTCCGTTGATCACGAATTCGTCGCCATCGACATCGGCACGACATTGCAGGCTCGCGAGATCGGATCCCGAGTTTGGCTCAGAGTAGAGCTGGCACCAAATCTCTTCGGCAGTCAATATCTTCTTAACATGTTCCTGTTTCTGGTGTTCGGTGCCATGATGGATGAGGGTCGGTGCCATGATCGAAATACCGAGGCCGTTGAGAGAAGCTGGAGCACTGGCCCGGGCAAGCTCTTCGCCAACGATCGCTTGCTCCATCGGACGGGCTTCCTGGCCACCATACTCTTTTGGCCATCCCATCCCAAGGTAGCCGGCTTCGTAAAGTTTCGTGTGCCAGACTCGCTTCTCGTCGAGCGTCTCCGGCTTCTTTTTCGGCATGTTCTCTTGCAGCCACTCGCGCACTTTTTGGCGGAACGCTTGGTCTTCCGCGGTGTAATTCAAATCCATGTGGGGAACCTCCCTGAACGATCTCCCGCCGTCACGACGGGTAGCGTGCTCGGTGTCTTCCAGATTCGGAAAACCCAGCAGCTATTTTGAAGCTGCTCCAAACACATTCCGCGCAGTTTCCGGCACGTGCCGACTATTGCGGTTTGCTCGTGTCGTCCCTTCTGTCTCAGCATAAGCTACCCTCTTATGAAGATCGCGTCAACAGGAAATTAGACAACGTGACCGTCATATGCTCAAACCATCAAGTGGACGGCTGTGGCCAAACTGTTGAAATCCAGAACAGGGTTACTATATGATCGCCCAAAAGTTCACAATCTCCAGACTTTGAAACTGCGAAGGGAAAGTTGGAAGCGTGGAGATTGGGGACGAGCGCGATTTTTCGCTCGAAGCCGTTCAACTCACAAGTTTCTCTACCGCCGGATCAGCGTATGCTGGAAGGATTAGTTCTCAAAAATGAAAATCTGCGTATGCGTTAAGCACGTTCCTGATCCGAACCTGCCGATGTCAGTCGATCCGGAGACTCGACGTCTCGTTCGTGACCAGGGCCAGTCGATTCTCGACCCGGCCGACGAATTCTCAATTGAAACGGGACTCCGGCTGATCGAAGAGCACGGCGGCGAGGTCGTTGCCGTCACAATGGGACCCGATTCCGCCGATGATGCCCTGCGCCGAGCGATGGCGATGGGCGTCGACCGCTCAGTCCTCATTAGTGACGACGCGCTGTCTGGTTCGGATGTCGTTGGCACTGTTCGAGCTATCGCCGCTGTCCTCGCGAAAGAGCAACCAGATCTTGTGATCTGTGCCACGGAGAGCACCGACGCCTACACCGGAATGGTTCCCGGAGCGCTGGCCGAGCAGCTTGATCTCCCGATGATCACGTTCGCTCGATCTGTCACCGTCGAGGATGCAACGATTTCAGCACAGCAAGACACCGAGCTCGGCTATCGAGTTATTCAAACGACGCTTCCGGCGCTCTTGACGGTGACCGCGAGCATTGCGGAGCCGAGATATCCATCATTCAAAGGAATGATGCAGGCGAAGAAGAAACAGGTCGAACGGGTTTCGGTCGAGTCACTCGGAATCGACGGCGAACTTGTCGGCGAGACTGGTGCTCGCGAGCGGGTTCTGTCGATAGAGCGGGTACGCCAGGAGAAACAGGTCCGGCAGATCGTCGACGACGGTAGCGGCGACAGTGTCGGTGAGATCGTAGCCTACCTCAAGACTCTTCAGGTTGTTTAGGAGCATCGAATGGCATCACGACGAATTTGGGTTTGGACCGATCTCTCGGAAGGTATGCCGCACCGGCTCTCACTGGAATTGCTCGTTCCAGCCCGTGGACTAGGTAGTGCCGAGGCAATCCTGCTTCGACCTGCATCAGGTGAAGCCGTCCAGCAATTGGGCGTTCATGGAGCGAAGGTCGTATTTCACGCGGATGATCCGGTCTATGACGAATACGTCGCCGAGCCGCATGCGGCGACATTGGCCAAGCTGATCGAAGCGGAACAGCCGGACGTCATACTCTTCCCAAGTACATTTGCTTCTCGTGACGTTCAAGCGAGACTGGTTGGCAAGTTGGGGGTAGGCGTCATTGCGAATGCGACCGGTCTTGAATTTGATGGTGACGTCCTGCGAGTGACTGTTCCATATGGGGCCGACACGATCGGGACTGTAACGGTCGATGGCTCCGGACCTGCCATAGTGCAGATGCGCCCGAAATCCTTTACCGCTGAGGAAGTCGGCGGAACGGCGGAGGTGCGAACGGTCGACATTGCTGTCGATACGTCTGCCTGCCGGGTGAAGGTTCTGGAGACAATTGAGCAGGCATCTGAAGGCCCCAATCTTGAAGAGGCATCGATCATCGTGTCGGGAGGACGGGGGCTCGGCAAGGCCGAGAACTTCTCGCTGCTTGAATCACTGGCGAAAGAGCTTGGCGCCGCGATTGGTGCGAGCCGGGCTGTCGTCGACGCCGGCTGGATTCCTTATAGTCATCAGGTTGGGCAGACCGGGAAGACAGTAAAGCCGGAATTGTATGTCGCTTGCGGGATCTCAGGTGCAATACAGCACATCGCCGGGATGGGTGGTAGCAAGCACATCATCGCCGTGAATAACGATCCCGAGGCGCCTATCTTTGAATACGCTGATCTGGGTATTGTTGGTGACGCTCTTACGGTCATCCCGAAGCTGACCGAAGCACTGCGTGGCTAGCATCACCGTTCGATTCCGATATATACGGGGGGCCAAGAAGTATCTGGCTGGAGAATCGCGACGTGTCCATGTTGAAGATGATCTGGTCCGGCGAGAAGGAAATAGTCCGGAGATTGATGATCGTTTCGGCGTTAGTCGTTGCCGTCGGCATAGCGCTGATCGTGGTGGGTGTCCTCGCTAACTGGGGACAAATGCGATTGCCAGGAGCCATTCTGATCACCGCTGGAGGTGCGATGGGTGGTTTGACATTCGGTTTTTCGCCACCCTTCAGGGGACAGATTTGGGCGCGGCTGACCACCTGGCGTGTTTTGATCGCGATTGCCGCCGCAGTCGTAATTGCCACGCCGGCGATTCTGGCCATGGGAAGCGCGACATTTGGTCCGCTCACCGGAGCCAGTGACGCAACGAACACCGCGCTCGCAATCCTTGGCGCGCTGATTGGACTCGTCTTCATGGTCGGAACGTTTCTGGCTGCGCTCGTCTCCGTGCAAGCCGTGCGTGATCGAACGACGCTGCCAAGCAAACGCGATCTCGGGTGTGGACCGAGGAGAGGAGCAAGCGTGATCCCAACACGTGAGATTCTCTGGAACGTCGACACGCTCGGCCGCGCCGCAATCTACGTTCTTCTCGCCATACCGGTTGGATTCTTGACATTTGGACTCGCTAGACGAGCTCGGATGTGGCGTGCGGGTCAGCCCGAGAATCGATTCGACCAATGGTGGCAGCGATCGCGCGGGGCGTTCACCCAGAGCATCATGCATGGCCGCATCGCCCGGCGGAAGAACCTGTATGGCGGAATCATGCACCTGCTGATCTTCTGGGGTTTTGTGACCCTGCTGATTGGCACCATCATCGTGATGATCGAGGACGACGTTACGGTACCCCTCTTCAACTTCAGTTTCTACAAGGGGAACTTTTACCTCGGCTATAAGCTGGCGATGAACCTGGCCGGCGCGATGCTCATCGCGGGCGTGTTGATGGCCTTTTACAAACGGCTTGTCGACCAGCCAGTAACGAAAGACACAAGCGCCGACGACCTCGTTCTCCTTTCTTTCCTGCTGGTTCTCGCGGTTCAAGGTTTCACCTTGCAGGCCTTGCGCCTGGCAGTGGTGCATGATCCATGGGGACCCTGGTCGTTTGTCTCGTATCCAATATCACTGTCGTTGCGCGGCCTTCCGACCGGGTGGTTGGAGGCCATTCATCAGGCGAACTGGTGGGTTCATTTCGCCACCACGTTCGCGTTCTTGAGCTATCTGGCCTACAGCAAGATGGTCCATCCGTTCACGAGCCTGTCCAACGTTTTTTTCCGCCGTTTGAAACCGCTGGGCGAGCTGGATCCGATCGTAGATATCGAAGAGGCCGAGACGTTCGGAGTCGCCAAACTGGAAGATTTCACCTGGGCCCAACTCATGAATGTCGATGCGTGCATGCATTGCGGACGGTGTCTTGAATACTGCCCAACGTTCAATACTGGCAAAGCCCTACGCCCGCGAGATGTCGTGCTCGAAATCGCCGGATACATGGCGGACAATGGCGGTATTTTCTCCGGGGAGCTAGGAGAAGGAGCCAATTCTGCGCGCTTCCGCTGGGGCACCGGGTCCGATCGCGATCTTCTCGGAGGGGTAGTCTCAACTGAGGAGATCTGGGATTGCACGACCTGTGGAGCCTGCATGCAGCAGTGTCCGGTCTTCATCGAGCATGTGCCCATGATCGTTGGGATGCGCCGCAATCTGGTGCTCGAGCAGAGCGAGTTCCCCGGTGAATTGGTGAACGTTTTCAATAACCTGGAGCGGGTTTCCAGTCCGTACCAAATGCCACCCAACCAGCGCGCGCAATGGACCCGTCGTTTGGACCAGCCGGTTCCAGAAATGTCCGATCTGGATTCCGGAGATGAAGTCGAGGTCCTCTTCTTTGTCGGTTGCCTCGGGTCCTTCGATTCGCGGAACCAACGAACAACGGTCGCGCTGGCGCGCATCTTACAGGCCGCGGGAATCAACTTCGCGATCCTCGGGAAAGAGGAAACGTGTACAGGCGATCCAGCCCGCCGCGTCGGCAACGAGTATCTTGCACAGATGATGGCACAGCAAACAGTCGAAACATTGAACTCATACAGCTTCAAGAAGATCGTTACGGCATGCCCGCACTGCTTCAATGCCATCAAGAATGAGTTCCCGCAGATCGGCGGCAGCTACGAAGTCATTCACCACAGTCAGCTCATCAGTCAGTTGATCGACGAGGGCCGCATCAAACTCGATCCCGAATCAGCGGTCGCTCGCGGCAAGGTCACGTATCACGATCCCTGTTATCTTGGCCGTTACAACAAAGTGTTTGATGATCCTCGCAATGTAGTGGCATCCTTGCCGGGCTCCGACCTCACCGAGATGCGGCGCAACCGCGACACGTCATTTTGCTGTGGCGGTGGCGGTGGTCGTATGTTCATGGAGGAGAGCACCGGCAGCCGAATCAATCAGGCGAGGGTGCGCGAAGCGATCGAAACAGGGGCGGAGATGTTGGCGGCGGCCTGTCCATTCTGCATGACGATGTTCGAAGACGGTATCCGCGGCGTTGGTGTTGAAGAGACGTTCAAGGTTCGTGATATCGCCGAACTTGTGGCCGATTCCATGATTCGTCCAGCGATCGTGGGCACCGACGGCGGCAGCAATGAGAGCAAACCTGAGGAGCCGTCAGCGGAACGTTAGCTCCTTGCAGGACGTGATTCATGATTTTGGCAAGAGAGTCGATGGTTCTTCCGGATCGTCGGCAATACACGGATCTGGGTAGGCATTTGTCGAATAGACTCATGATTGAAGTAGTCGAGATTCCTAACTCTGGTTTCATGAGCGATCAGCCAACCAACGGCTGTATCGTCGGCGCCAGCGAGGTGCTCATTATCGACCCCGGCGACGACGGTGGCGCCGAGATATTTCTCAGAAGACTGTCTGAGCTCGGCAATCCTCCGGTGAAGGCGATCGTGCTTACTCACAGCCATCCGGATCATGCCGTTGCCGCTGCGGAGCTAAAGCAGACGCTCCGATGTCCGGTCATGCTCAATCCCAAGGAACGGCCGATACTCGAACAATTCAAGGGATTGACCTGGGATCAGATTGACGAAGAGTTGCACGGGGGAATGACAATCGAGATCGACGGAGGTCGACTCGACACCTATGACACGCCGGGGCATTCACCCGGTCACGTGTCGCTACTGGAGCCAGAAACCGGCACGCTCATCGCCGGTGATCTCGTCTCAGGTCATGGAACGGTCGGAATCTTCCCGCCGCACGGAAAGATGAGCGAGTACTTCGAGTCGCTTCGACTCGCGAAGTCGCTGAAGCCGACATCTGTAATCCCTGGACACGGACCGACTCTTACCGATCCTGACGGCCTGTTCGATCAGTATCTCGAGCGACGATCTAAGCGTGAGCGGGAAATTCTCGAGGTACTTGAGACGTCTCCGACCAACATCGAGTCGCTGGTTGTACAGCTTTACCCCGACGTCTTACCGCATTTTCGTCGCGCTGCGGGCGCGACTGTGCTGGCCCATCTAATCAAGCTGGAATCAGGACGGGTCGTTCGGTGCGACGGCGAGGATCAGTATTCGGCAACCTGGTCGTTGCGCTGAACGAGGATGCCCCTTACTGACGAACAGACTCGTCTCTCCACGCCGTAGTGTCTGATCATTTTCTGGAGAGGCCAACCGAGTTGGGTAACCCGTCGGGGGCAGACGATTATTGTCGCGCCGCCGCTCGTTCCTTGTCCTCAACGATGCGCTCGGGGGCCTTCTGGTCGGCTGGATTCAGACGTCGCGTGACGACCACTGCCATGAAAGCGAAGACGCACGCAATCAAGAATGGTACTTGATAGCCGACGAAGTTAAGGATGAATCCGGTCGTCACCGGAACGACGATTGCTGCTGCGTGCTGCAGGCTCACTCCCATCGCAAGCGATGGCGCCACGTCATCCGACGCCGCGACTTTGCGGAGATAGGTGGCCGAGCCGACAGAAGAGAGCGGCATGATGAAGGTGTAGATCGCATAACAGAATGCGGCGACAAACACATTCTGAACGAGTGCATATCCCCCAAGCGCTACGATGTAGGCAATGTTGATGATCCCCAGGATGCGTTTCTCACCGTAGGCATCAATCATTCGTCCTATGCGCCGGCCCGACAGCATTGCAATCAGGTTCACTACGATGAGAAGGCCACTGATCTTGGGTACGTCAAGACCATAATGATTGACGAGCACCCACAGACCGAACGAGAAGAAAATCTGTTGCCGTGCTCCATCGAGCAGAGAAAGGTAGTAGTAGAGCCGGTAAGGGCGACGTACGACGAATTTCTCTCGGCTTACGTGGCGGGCGACTTCCTCACCGTCTCGAAGGTTCGGAAAACGGAAGATAGCAAGGCTGCCAACCAACGCCAATCCACCGGCGATGACAAATGTCGGGCGAAAGCTGACAAGGTCAAAGTGAAACGCCAGCAGCACGAGGATCATGGCGACCAGACCGCCGCCGAAATTTACCGCTGACATAGTTCCGAGAATACTGCCGCTCTTGTTTTCGGAGGTGAGGCTCAATCCAAGAGCATACTGCGTCTGAAGAACCGTATGATAGCCCATCGACGAGATCACAACCCAGGGTGCGACGGTCCAGAAGGAGGTCGACGCTCCGAACAGCATGTACCCGACGGCGAGCAAAACGAGCGCCAGTGCCGTGAGTTTTGGAATTGACAGACGATAGAAAAGAGCCGTGATGAAGATCAGAAGAAAGCCTGGAACCTCACGAATCGCCGTGATGTAGCCGAACTGTGGTCCCTGGAGCTTAAGGACATCTTCAAAGTAGTTGGTGCCGATGTTCTGCTGGGTCGCCATGGCCATCCCGAAGGCTGCCGTCATTACGGCGAGAAGAATGAAGCCGCGTCGTACTGCTGGACTCGTTTCGTCGGCGACAGCTCTCACGACTCGTTCTCCAGGTATGGTTGGGTTTTACCAGCGTTCCGGACTCGCGCAGGCGGTATTCTCTCACATTAACGCCGTCGAGTGGTATCTGCCGACCATCGTTACTCGATCGAGGTATCCGAGTATGATGATTGTTGGTGTCGATGCGACGCAATGAGGAGATGACGTGACCAAGTCCACAAAATCAGAGGCGAATGTGCAGGTAGAACGCTATGGCGGATTCTTTGAGGCGCAGAATCTGACAGTAGCCGATGTTCGGCCAGGTGAGGTCGTGGTGGGATTGACCGATCCGCGCGACGACCAACGAGGTGGCGGTGGCACGGCCGCGCTCAACGGTGGCGTCATTGCGTATATGTTCGACGGCGCGCTCGGAGCGGCAGTCACATCTCTGGTGGTCGAACAGCTTCACATCGATGTACTCGATGAAAAGTCATTCGGTGAGGCGACTATTAGCCTGACGATCAACTACGTTAAGCCAGCTATGGGTACCAGGTTCGAGGCACACGGTAAAGCCGTGCGGACTGGGCGGACCATCGCATTTGCCGAGGGAAAGCTCTATGACGAGACTGGTGAGGTTTGTGCCACCGCGAGTGGCGTGTGGCGGCTGTTCATGAAACGGTAACTCCACTTCATCGTGAATCTACGATGTGTTCCGGTGTGTTCGATGGTCCATTCCGTCAATCCGAATCTCTAAGACTCAAGAGGACGACTCCTCCTGAGTGACTCAACTCTCGAAAGCGGTGTCGGCAGATCTGATCAACGCACTCGCCTCCACGATCATTCGATCGAGCAGTGTTTGTACCGTCGGAACATCATGAATCAGACCGGCCACCTGTCCGGCCCACACCCAACCACCCTCAAGATCTCCGTCGATTGCTCCAAGCTGATTCACCTTGCCGCTGATTGAGGCAATTACGGCTTCTCGTTCGTCATGGCTTTCGAGGTCTATGATGCGATCAGCTTTGGGGTTCTTGAGCACACGGCCAGGGGTGCCAAGCGAGCGCTCGATGATCGTCGTATCTGTTTCGCTGGCATCCACCAGAGCTCGCTTGTAATTGTCGTGGGCGATACATTCAGCCGTGGCGACAAAGCGCGTGCCCATCTCGATCCCAGCGGCGCCCATGGCAAGAGCCGCCGCGAGACCGCGACCATCACCGATCCCGCCGCTGGCCAGGACCGGGATCGACACCGACTGTAGAATCCGGGGCACCAGCACCATCGTGCCAATATCGTCGCGCCCGAGATGACCGCCACCGTCGTACCCGACCGCGATGACGGCGCTTCCTCCAAGTTGTTCAACTTTCTGTGCCTGTCGCACGCCTGCCACGAGAACGAGCGTGTGGACACCCGTTCCGCTAAGACGACTGAGGTAGGGTTCCGGGTTGCCCGCGGTGAAGGACATTATCTGAACGCCTTCGTCCACTGCTGTATCGACCATATCCATAATGTCCCTTCGCCCGCTGATCGCGAAGTTGACGGCAAAAGGGCGATCAGTCGACGATCTCACCGCGCGAATCTCTTTGCGCAATCCTTCCGCGCCTCCGGGTATCGTTGCCGCGCTTATCTGGCCCAGTCCACCGGCGTTCGAAACAGCCGCGCAGAGGTCCGAGAAGGCCAGGTGGGCCAAACCGCCCTGCACGATCGGGTAGTCAATACCAAGCATCTGTGTTAGTGGCGTTACAATCCGCATCACATGTCCCTCACCGAGATTGTCAATTCCTGAGCTGAACATCGCCGTATATTCGGAACACGATTCTCCGAAGACGTTACCGGCATGGTACGACAGTCTCGTTGCACGCTGTGTAGATCGTCGCCCGGTCTTTCACATTCACGTCGAAGCCACCCTTGTCTAATGGACGTAACACATCCAAGTTGGGCGCAATCGGTTTGGTCGATTGTCGGATTTCACAAGTGGTGCAATGCTATAGACAAGCGAAATGCATGATCTGGCCCCGTGATTAGCGGGGTTGGCAAATCACAATTGACTGATTGACTGCGTGTCGTCTTCACCGTTTCACAGGGAGTTTCAGGATGCGAATTCGTAAGATTGGCGTTGTCGGAGCCGGAACGATGGGAGCGGCCATCGCCGCGTTGGCCGCCTCGGCAGGTTTGCCGGTCGTGCTTCTTGACATTCCAGGAGATCCCGATCGCAATGACAACACGAAGCGCGGGCTGGACCGCACGCTCAAGTCGCGGCCTGCCTCGTTCATGGATCCGTCTCGTGCGTCATTGATCGAGATCGGTAACACTGAAGATGATCTCGAGAAGCTCCGGTCATGCGATTGGGTCATCGAGGCCATCATCGAGATAGCGGAACCGAAACAAGCCCTGTTTGAGAAGCTCGACGGACTTCTCGATGGATCGACCGTGGTGACGACCAATACATCAGGCATTCCAATAGGCAGCCTGGTTGCGGGAAGGTCACAAGAGTTCCGCAGCCGGTTTTTCGGGACACACTTTTTCAACCCTCCTCGTTACCTCCACTTGCTCGAGATCATCCCCACCGCAGACACTGACCCGGATATCATTGCCGGTATCGAATCTTTTGGCCGATCAGTGCTTGGTAAGGGAACGGTGCGTGCCCGAGACGTTCCGGGCTTCATCGGGAATCGACTCGGCGTCTACGGAATGGTTCACGCGATTAAGTTGATGCAGGAATGTGATCTGACGATCGACGAGGTAGACGCGTTGACCGGTCCGCTTATTGGACGACCTCGTTCGGCCATCTTCAGAACTGCTGACCTGAGCGGGATCGACGTGATCGCTCACGTGGCGAAAGGTTTGGGACTGGCGACCGGAGAAGAATTTGATCTGCCCGATTGGGTCCACACGCTTGTGTCGGACAACCGGTTGGGGGAAAAGTCGGGCGCGGGATTCTACAGACGGCAGGACGGAACGATTTTCGCGCTGGATTGGAAAACGGGCGAGTATCGCCCACGCGTAGACCTGCGATTACCCGAGATTGCGGCAATCAAGGACAAGCCACTTGATCAGCGGCTTTCCGAGTCCATGTCCCTGCCGGGCAAGTACGGTGACTTCTTGCGACGACTATTCGTTGACAATACCGTCTACTCATTGGAGCGAGCACCAGAGATCGCCTACGAACTGGCAGACGTTGACCGCGCAATGGAGTGGGGATTTGGCTGGGATCTGGGTCCATTCAAGCAGATAGACGCGATTGGCGATTCTCGAGTCCGGGAGTTGGTTGAAGCTGAGGGGCGATCAGTCCCTGAGCTGGGAAAATTGGCCGTCTCTGGCTTTTATCAGCGCTCGGAAAAAAGCGAGACTCAGCTGGGCTTTGATGGCAACTATCGAGCGCTTCAATCGATTCCGGGAACACTCACTCTCACAGATCTACGACGCGGTGGCGGAGTCCTCAAAGAGACATCTGACGCGGCACTCATTGACCTGGGCGACGGAGTGGCGATTGTCGAGTTTCATACGAAGATGAACACCGTCGGAGATGGTGTCCTGCAAATGCTCGATGAGAGCTTGGACTGGGTTGATCGGAACAACTACGTCGGGCTGGTCGTCGGAAACGAGCACGAGCGTGCATTTTCGAGTGGCGCGAACGTCGCGTTGATGCTTGCCCTCGCGCAAGAGGGCGCGTGGGATGAACTCGAGTTAGCCAGCCGAATGTTCCAACGCGCAACATCGAGTCTGCGATACGCGCCTTTTCCGGTTGTCGTTGCGCCGGCGGGCCTGACCTTGGGCGGAGGCGCCGAGTTTGCATTGCATGCTGACCGTGTTCGTGCCGGGGCCGAGCTGTACATGGGGCTCGTCGAAACCGGAGTCGGGATCATCCCGGCGGGCGGGGGCACCAAAGAAATGCTGTTCCGCTTCACCAGAGATTTGGCAGCATATCCCGAGATCGATCCGTTCGAGGCAGTGCGCCGTGCCTTCATGTTGATCGCGATGGCCCAGACGAGCCAGAGTGCGCTCGAAGCCCGCAATCTCGGCTTCTTGCGTGGTCAAGACCAGATCAGTATGAATCGTGACATGCTCCTGGCCGACGCGAAGAGAGCCGTCATTGAAATGGCTCCGGGCTATGTGCCGCCAACTCCGGCGAAGATCAGAGTGCTGGGCAGAGAAGCAATCGGGAACTTGCGCTACGCCGTCTGGTCCATGCACGAAGCGGCTCAAATCACCGAGCACGAAATTCAGATCGCGAATGAGCTGGCCTATATCCTCTGCGGTGGTGATGGACTGCCGCATGAGGTCACTGAAGATGAGATTCTTGGCCTGGAGCGCGAGGCGTTCCTTCGACTCATTGGGACACGTAAAACACAGGAACGCATGGCACATATGCTCAAGACTGGTAAGCCGCTGCGAAATTAGACGCGGTCTGCTCGAGAGCGAAATTCGGCGACGAACAGACATGAGGAGATTCACATGAATGAAGCCGTCATTGTCAGCGCGGTCCGGAGCCCAGTTGGGAGAGGCAAAGCTGACGGTTCACTTGCCAATGTGCATCCGATAGATCTTTCCGCGGCGGTGATGAAAGCAGCCGTTGAGCGAGCTGGGCTCGACCCAGCGTTGCTTGACGATGTGCTCTGGGGATGCGCGCTTCCGGAAGGCGCCCAGGGTTTGAATGTGTCCCGGCTATCGATACTACGGGCTGGGTTTCCAGTCACTGTGCCCGGCGCCACGGTCAATCGGTTCTGCTCATCCGGGCTTCAGACCATTGCCATGGCCGCGCAGGCGGTGATGAGTGGCATGGCCGACGCGGTTCTCGCGGGCGGTGTCGAATTGATGAGCCAGGTCCCGATGTCCGGCTTCCACGCCCGGATTCATCCTGAATTGATCGAGCCGTACATCGGTATGGGTTTCACCGCCGAGCGGGTGGCGGAGCGCTGGGGCATCCCGCGCCTTGAGCAGGACGCATATGCCGCTGAAAGCCACCAGAAGGCAGCCAGCGCTTGGGCGGAGGGTCGGTACGAGGAGGAAGTTGTCTCAATCCCCGTCGACAAGCCTGTGCCGGACGTAACTCCACGCGAGACAGAGCCGCAGCCATTCTCTCGAGATGAAACGATTCGGCCTGACACTACCGTCGAGCGACTGGCAAAGCTACGTCCCGCCTTCAACGTCAAGGGGTCGGTGACGGCCGGTAACTCCAGCCCGTATTCCGACGGCTCAGCGGCGGTCGTGGTAATGTCTCGAAACAAAGCAGATGAACTTGGACTGAAACCCTTGGCACGGTTCATCACATTCGCTGTTGCGGGCGTAGAACCTGACGTGATGGGCATCGGACCGGCCAAAGCGGTGCCGAAAGCGCTGGAGCGGGCAGGGATCGCGCTGGATGACATCGATCTAATCGAATTCAACGAAGCGTTCGCCGCTCAGGTACTCGCCGTAGTCAAGGAGCTCGGATTCCGAAAAGAGATCATGAACGTGAATGGAGGCGCGATCGCCCTTGGTCATCCGTTGGGTGCGACCGGCGCCAAGCTCACGACCAGCCTGATCCACGAACTGCGTCGTCGCGGCGGCGGTACCGGCCTCGTTACGATGTGCATCGGCGGCGGAATGGGCGCCGCGGGATTGTTCGAGGTTTTCGCCGCCTGAGGTTGCGAAAGGATAGATGTATGGCAAGCGCTCCGGACATTGCACGACGAGGAGGTGGCTGGGTCCTCGAAAGTGTGGATTCAATATTCACTCCCGAAGACTTCGATGACACCACACGCGAGCTGGCCAAGATCACGCGACAATTTGCCGAACGCGACGTTCTGCCAAAGCTTGACCGCATGGAACATGGTGAACTCGAACTCAATGTGGACCTCATGCACGAGCCGGTGAGCTCGGTCCTCTTTCGGTGGAGATTCCTGAGGCGTACGGGGGCCTTGACCTGCCGAAGGTGGTAGCAGCCGTCATCACGGAAGAAATGGCCGTCACCGGCGGATTTGCCGTCACAATGACCGCCCACACGTCGATCGGGACCCTGCCAATCGTTTATTTTGGCACTGAAGAACAGAAGCGGAAATACTTGCCGAAGCTTTCATCGGGCGAGTGGATTGCCGCCTATGCGCTCACCGAGACGAACTCAGGATCTGACGCCCTGGGTGCCCGAACCCGAGCGACTCTTTCAGAAGACGGCAGTCACTATCTTCTCAACGGAACAAAGCAGTTCATCTCAAATTCGGGATTCGCGGATCTCTTCACCGTCTTCGCGAAGGTTGACGGCGATGCGTTCACGGCATTTCTCGTCGAACGCGACTTCCCCGGTGTGGAATTCGGCGAAGAAGAGCACAAGATGGGTATCAAGTCGTCGTCAACGCGCCAACTCGTGCTGCAAAACGCGCGAGTTCCGGTTGACAACGTCCTGGGAGAGATTGGCAAGGGCCACAGGATCGCGTTCAATGTGCTGAATATCGGACGGTTCAAGCTGGGTGCGAGCAGCGTCGGCGCGGCGAAATGGGCGCTTGGGCAGTCAGTTCAGTATGCGCAACAGCGCAAGCAGTTTGGCCAGCCAATCGCCTCATTCGGCCTCATTCAGCAGAAGCTGGCTCGAATGGCGGTCCGGTTGTTCGCGGCGGAGAGCGCAGTCTATCGAACCGTCGGGCTTATTGACAACGCGATCGCCGGTCGTTCGGGCGGTGAAGCCGTCCTCGCGGGAATTCAGGAATATCTCATCGAATGCTCGATTGTGAAGGTTCACGGCACAGAGGTGCTTGATTTCGTAGTCGATGAAGGTGTCCAGATTCACGGCGGCTATGGTTACCTGGTGGATTTTCCGATCGAACGCGCGTACCGGGATTCGCGGATTCAACGGATTTTCGAGGGCACGAACGAGATCAATCGGCTGCTTATACCGGACATGCTGATGCGCCGAGCGATAAAGGGTGTTCTCCCACTATTTGAAGCTGCGCAACGACTGCGAACTGAGCTACTAGTGCCGACTTTTGATCGGCCTGATGGACCGTGGGCGACCGAAGTCAGTCAAGTGGCGAATTTGAAGAAGCTGGCGTTGATGCTTGCGGGGCTGGCCGTCGAGCGATATGGGACTGCGCTCGAGCAGGAACAGGAAGTGGTCGCGGCGATTGCCGATATATTGATCGAAGCGTTTGTCGCGGAATCGACCGTGCTACGTGCACAGAGGATCGAGCAAAGCGTCTCAACTGGATTTGCCAACCTTTACCTTGACTCGGCGCTGGAGATTGCACAGCGATCAGCCAATTATGCGTTGTCCCGAGTGGCGGAAGGGGATGAACTGAGTACCTACACCTCAATCGCTCGACGGCTCACCCGGCGGCAGCAATTCGACCTTATTCAGGCGGAGCGCTACACGGCGGAGCGCGTTCTGCAGGCCGGTGGATACCCGAGTTTTATGGGCTGATCGCACTTCCGCTTGATGTGCCTAGCTGCCTCAGCACGTGTGTACGGGGACGTGAGTTTGATTCGTTATCTGGAAAAACTTGCGATTGCACGGACCCGCGACTAGATCGGTTGCGGATCTGGAGGGAGAACATCATGGATGGACTGATGATGGATTTTCAGCTCACACTTCCCGCGATATTGCGGCGTGCTGAAACTCTCTTCTCGCGTAAGCAGATCGTAACTCGGATGCCCGACCGGTCGCTTCATCGCTGCACGTACGGAGATGTGGCCGACCGGGCAAAACGTCTCGCTGTCGCTTTGCAGCAGCTCGGCGTATCTTCGGGTGAACGTGTTGCTACGCTCGCATGGAACAACTACCAGCATCTCGAGGCATATTTCGGGGTGCCGCTGTCAGGGGCAGTTCTTCATACTCTCAATCTCCGTCTGCATCCAGACGACCTTTCGTTCATCATGAATCACGCGGACGACAAAGTCGTTCTGATCGACGAGACTTTATGGCCGTTGTATGAGCGTGTCAAAGACGTCGTGCATCCACGCCATCTGGTGATCATCTCCAAGACAGGTGAACCTCAGGAGCCGCCGGAAGGAACCCTCGATTACGAGACGCTGCTCGGCAATGTGGACCTCTCCGATTTCAAATATCCGGAGTTTGGCGAGCAGCAAGCCGCAGCGATGTGCTACACGTCGGGGACGACCGGCCGGCCGAAGGGAGTTCTCTACTCGCACCGTGCCATCGTTTTGCATTCACTCGGGTCCGCGCTGCAGAGCGACACGAGCGTGGGTGAGTCAGACACAATACTGCCCGTGGTCCCGATGTTTCACGTCAACGCGTGGGGGATGCCTTTCACCGCTACGATGATGGGAGCAAATCAGGTCCTTCCTGGGCCTTATCTCGACGGAGCGAGCCTGGCGGAACTCATGTCTGAAGAAAAGGTGACGTTGACGGTTGGTGTGCCGACTCTGTGGCTTGGACTACTTCAGGTTCTCGACAAAGATCCCGAAAAGTACGACCTGTCAAACTTGAGATCGATCCTGTCCGGCGGCCAGGCGGCACCAGAATCGCTGATACGGGGATTCAAAGAGCGACACAATATCGAATACGCTCAGGGCTGGGGAATGACGGAAACGACGCCAGTTGGTTCGATCTCTCACTCGCCATCGGAGCTGGAGCCGCTGACTGAGGATGACTACTACCATTACAAGATCAAGTCGGGTAGGCCACTGCCCTTCGTTGAGATGCGTCTCCGATCCGGCGATGAGGACATCCCGTGGGATGGGAATTCTTTGGGAGAACTGGAGGTTCGCGGACCGTGGGTCGCTGGCTCCTATTACAATATGCCGGAAGAATCTGATCAATTCACCGAGGATGGTTGGTTTCGTACTGGCGACATCGCGACGATCGACGAGCTTGGATACATGGAAATTCGTGATCGTCTGAAGGATGTCATCAAATCTGGCGGTGAATGGATCAGTTCTGTAGCGCTGGAAAACGCCCTCATGGGCCACCCGGCGGTGGCAGAGGCGGCGGTCATCGGAGTTCCAGATCCGAAGTGGCTGGAGCGTCCGCTCGCGGTCGTGGTACTCAAGGAGGGTGCGTCTGCTTCGCAAGAGGAGCTTATTTCGTTCCTGGAGCCCAAGTTCGCCAAATGGTGGATTCCGGACGCCGTTGAGTTTCGTGAGTCGATTCCGCGAACGTCAACCGGCAAGTTCCAGAAGTCAACGCTTCGCGACGAAATCGGTCCTCGCTATGAGCAAGCCACGCAAAATCCAACGTCGAACTGATACCTCGCTGCTTTAACCCGCATGGTCGTTGGGAGCGCCAGAGCCTGGCGCTCCTGAATTCGTTGGGTGGTCTCTCGGCCCCATCCACAGCAAATCGGCTGAAGTTAGCGACGAAACGTCGACACGTCCTTCCTCGCCCGGTCAAATCAGCCGATCAGCGAGCGATTTGAGCGAGGTTGCATCACCTCGACCTTCGGAATCGATCCAGACCGCGTTTGCTCCGGCTTCGGTTGCCCAACGACAATACTTCGAGTCGCTCTCAATCACCATCGCATCGCTCGGATCGACACCAGTATCCTCGAATAACTTCTGATAGAAGGCTTGGCCGTACTTCACGTGATCGATAAGATCAGGTCCGTAAAATTCCGAGAAGACATCGGCGATACCCATCTTCGCCATGACAGCGCGAAGGTCCCAAGACGGGGTCCCTGACGCCGTGTAGAGCGTGTATCCGGCGCGATGCAGAGAGCGAACGGCATCGACAGCGCCGGTGATCGCGGCCTCCGCACGTTGATTTACATAAACGGAAAGCTCCTGGTTTAGTGCCGATGCATTGTCCTCGGACAACGGCGTAATCCCGACAGCGATACACATGGCGTTCATCCAGCGGGTCGCATATTCACGTTGAAATTCCCTGTGACTAACGAATTCGGGCAACTGCTTCAAAAGGGTTCCCCACACTTGCGGAAAGACCACCCGATTTGCAGTTCTCCACTGTTCGGCTGTTCCGCCCAATCGAGCGGGCATAAATTCGCCGATCAATCGTAGCCACTCATGTGCGCGCCGGCTGTTATCGTTCAACACTCCGCCATCATCAACAAACAGATGGACGGGAAGAGATTTCGAGTTCTTGATCTCATTCAGGTTGGTTCGGTGCCATGAACCCATAAGACCCCCTCGTCGATCGGTGCCAAGCGAGCCGACTTACACGACGTCATCAAGTCATTTGCGCTCTATTCTGAAATGTAGCCCTTGTGAACTGTGTGGAGGTAGCGTATCAGGTTTCGAAAGCCGGAAGAAGGCGAATCCAAGTATCCAACTCCGTGTCAAACACGAAGAATGCCCGTCCTCGTATTGAAGACGGGCTATTTTAGAGCGGGAGACGAGACTCGAACTCGCGACAACCTGCTTGGAAGGCTAGAAGCGTGCATTAGCGCTGTGAGCATTTCCGTGGATTTCATGTGGAAACCGGGCATTCTGAAGATTAGCGGAGAGTCGTCCAGTTAGTGGTGTCTATCGCGGCGACTCGCTTAGATACATCATAATCGGAGTCGATTGGCATGCTCGCACAGGCGTGATTCGACTGGTAGCGGCATCGGAAGTCTGGGCTCAGCTGGATTGGAACATATGGGAGTAGGTCATGTGGAAAGGAAGTTATCCCTTCGCCGCACGACATACCCATCGCTCCTCAGCGCATCAAGCAGTACTCCATTTAGCTTTACGTGTTCCGGAGTTCTGCGTGCTTGATGAACGAACGGATTGCGACCTCCATGTCTATTTCTTGAGATCGACAACCGATCTACACACGAAGACGATGATATTTGGCTCTCCGGCGACGCAGAGTCCGGAAGTTTATTCTTCATCGGCGCAGCTTATCCAATCGCAGTATGTCGGCCAGAGCTCTCGCCGGGGCGCACGCTGTATAGGCTTCATCAAGGCTGGGGTCCCTGAAATTGCTGGCGTCTCGCATCTCTTCCTCTTCCGTCGGTCTGGGCGAAATCTCTTGACCTCGGCGTAGAATCTAGAGCCTTCGAACGAGCATCTCGAGATCGGGTCAATCTCGTCATGCAGCACGTCGAAACCGTTGGCGATCAGCACAACGGCAGCTTTTGCTTCGGCCAGAAAATCTTCAAAGCCACCCAAAGTAGTCGCGCGGTCTTTTAGATCCTTGACCCATTTGGCGAAGCCGCAAGGTTGGATCTCATTCAACGCCAAAACCGCGGCTCGATAATAGCTGGCGCGGCCTGTCGGTAATTGACCTATGGTGTCAAGAATCAGATCGAGATCGCCCAATATTCAGCGCCGAGGTCTATTCGCGGGGCCCTGCAGAGGCAGACTTAGCATGCATTTGACTCCTAACTTGTCAGTACCACGCCCGGGCGTTCACATCGCGCGGGGATTCATCGCGCCGAAGCAGGATTCACGATGTTCCCAAATTGCGGCTGTGTTGCAACAGCATTCGTGCTTTCTCGAGGCGCCTCTGGATCGAGTCATTCATGTAAGGGTGGGGCTTTTTCTCGAGCCGTTCGTAACGCTCCAAGATATCTACCTCGGCTGCATAGTCCTTATTGCGCCGATAAATCTTGGCAAGTTCGTCATAATACCACGGTGCAGGGTTATAGAGAGTGGCTCTCGTCTCGGATTCGACCGCTTCGGCGAGCGCCAATAGAAGCGTCTCGGCTTCATCGTACTTTCCCGAACGTTTTAGCGCCTTCACTGGCTCAACGTACTCCGTATAGTGCCGTCCGTTGTACATCCCTGGCTCGTCTCGCTTCTTGAACAATGGCATATTCTTCTCCCTCTTGCTTGAAGATGCGATATTTGGGCCACACACTTGTCAACCAAATTAGCATATCCGATCTATCCAAATGTTCGTATCAAAGCGTCGCGTGGAGGCGATGAACACGGCGATGTAAACAGGACAGGGTCGGCAATTGCTGGCTATGCACACGTCGAACGTAGGACGTCAAGAGTTCGAGATTATCGGCCGCGTCCCGACCAGCGAACGTCACCGGTCCATGTAAGGGCGGTGCCTATAGCTACGGCAAGGGAGCGCGAGATCCGGGCGTCTATGAATAATTCAGGCTAGGTCAATATTTTGAAGGACGGGTGGGGTTTGCGCTGTGGCATCTTCGGAAACACGAAACCGGCCTCAAAAGGGCCGGTTTTCGTTGATTCTATGCGGTTTGGAGCGGGAGACGAGACTCGAACTCGCGACAACCTGCTTGGAAGGCAGGCACTCTACCAACTGAGTTACTCCCGCGGAGTCGGGGTGAGAGGACTTGAACCTCCGACCTCAGCGTCCCAAACGCCGCGCGCTGCCAACTGCGCCACACCCCGGCGACCTCGATCGCGACAATAAGTATAGCACGACTCGACCGATTTTCTTGGGTCTTACGGTTGCGGGTTGAGCTTGGCCCACCGGCGTCGACCAACCTGCAGCACGGTCGCTTTCGCAATGGTTATGCTGGCATCCGGATCGTCGATGCGCTCGCCATCGAGGCTCACACCGCCTTGTGCAATCAACCGGCGGGCCTCGTTGTTCGACTTGGCCATCCCGATATCAACGAGAATTGAGACCATGCGCGTGTCGCGAGGCACGCTGAATTCATCCATGTCCGCGGGCAGTGCATGTTGCCGGTATACGCGATCGAATTCTGCACGGGCTTCTTTCGCTGCTCCAGCATCATGAAGATCGGTGACGACCTGCACAGCCAAACGATCTTTGACATCTCGGGGGTTGATCTCACCACGTTCCGCGGCTGTGAGAAGACGTTCCACCTCGTTGACTGGCATGTCGGTGACGAGTCGGAAGTATTCCGGCATGGCAGCATCGGGCATTGACATAATTTTTCCATACATCTCGTTGGGGGCCTCATTGACTCCCACGTAGTTGTCGAGGCTTTTGCTCATCTTCTGGACACCGTCAGTACCGGTCAATATTGGCCACGTAAGGATATTCTGCGGCACCTGACCCATGTCGCGCTGAATGTCGCGTCCGACCAATAAATTGAATGTCTGATCGGTACCCCCGACCTCGACGTCAGCGTGCACGGCAACTGAGTCGTAGGCCTGCATTAACGGGTACAGGAGCTCGGTAATCGCGATTGGCGAGCCCTGAGAGTAACGACTGGCGAAATCCTCCCGCTCAAGCATTCGAGCTACCGTGTATTTACTCGTCAGCTGAATAACATCCGTGAGCGAGAACTTTCCGAACCATTCGCTTTGTCGCACGATCTCGGCTTGTTCTGTGTCGACAACTTTTGAGAATTGATCGAGGTAGGTCTGCGCATTGTGTTCGACCTCCTCAATTGAGAGCATCTGCCGTTGGGCCGAGCGCCCGGACGGATCCCCAATTCGCGCGGTCCAATCGCCGATAATGACGACAACCTTGTGGCCGAGAGACTGAAATTCGCGCAGTTTGCGAAATCCGACATAATGCCCGAGATGAATATCTGGACGGGTTGGATCAACGCCGAACTTGATGCGCAGTGGGCGAGTTCCAAGGAGTTTCTGCTTTAGATCATCGCGGACGATGACCTCCGATACTCCCCGTGACAGGAGTTGTTCCACCGCGGTCTCTCGATCAACGATGCTGCTAGTCACCCGTCAGCGCTCCTTTTCCAATGCCCAGAATCGTGCGAACAGAATCTCCCGGCCAGCTCTCGTCAAGATCACCAAGAACGCGAACCGTGACTTCCTGGTCGCGATGTATTTGCTCAACCAACGTCTGTGCCGACCCGAATCGTTGATCGCCGCGTACTCTGTCCACAAAGAGGACGGTCAAATCAGAATCGTAGAGATCCGCGTCGAAGTTGATCAAGTTGGCCTCGATGACCCTCGCGTGATCGTCGAAAGTGGGATTTGTACCGACATAAACCATAGCCGGAACGAGAGCGCCCCCTTGTCGTGTCTGAACCAACGCGGCATAGATTCCGTCGGATGGCACCGCCACGTTATCCGAGATTGTCAGGTTGGCGGTTGGAAACCCTAGTTCACGTCCCCGCTGTTTTCCGTGCACAACGACGCCCCGAAGGAAATAGGGTCTCCCAAGGACTTCGGCTGCGTTTCTGACATCTCCGGCTGTGAGGCATTCGCGAACTCGGCTGCTGCTGAAGTCTTTGTTGTGGTCGCCAATGCGGTCCGTGACTCGCACCGTGTATTCGTGTCGCTCTCCGAGTTCACTCAGTAGGTGAGGATTGCCGGATCGATTGCGGCCGAACGCGAAATCCGAGCCAACGATAATCTCGATTGGATTGAATGTATCAACGACTTGCCGCACGAACTCGGACGGTTCAAGCGACGCAACGTCACGAGAGAATCGAATAGGCACGACGGCGTCAATGCCTAGTGATCGGATGAGATTGATGCGGTCTTCGGTCGTCGTCAATCTCGGAAGATTGATGTCTGGCCGTAGAACTTCAAGCGGAAGCGGATCGAACGTCAGCACGGCGGAACGTGCCCCACGAGCGCGTGCAGCCGACACGACGACGTTGAGAAGGTATTGGTGACCTCGATGGACGCCGTCAAAATTGCCTATGGTCACGACGTGCTGCTGGTCTGAATGATTGGCGCGGTTCGGAAACAATTGCGGGCTCACCCGCGTCCTCCCGTTGTCATTCATGTACAACAATTCTTGGACAATACGCGTTTTGGTCAGAATCATAGGTACCCACGCCGACCCAAGCTCCGTCGTCGCGGAACGCATGCACGCCTGACGCCGTCCGTTCGCGATGATCCGCGGGCACCGGTCGCCCATCATACCATGCAGATACCGCATTCGAGTCGAGCAACACCGCCATGCGGTCGTCGTCGACAGACGATGGATGTCGTGCAAACATCGCAAAAGTCGACTGGTTCAAGTTGCGGTCGAGTTCGTCCAGAGGCCACGCCTGGCCAAGATCAAACTGCCCTGATCTCGTGCGCAGCAGATAGTGGAGATATGCGCCTGTGTTGAGAGTGACTCCGATATCTCGCGCTAGCGATCGGATGTAGGTCCCGGCCGAGCATTCGACATCAATATAGAGATCAGGATAACGATACTCAACCAACTTCAGCGCACTCACGGTAATGCGTCGAGATGGGACCTCAACAGCCTCGCCGCGGCGCGCCCGGCGGTACAGCGGCTGTCCATCAACTTTGATTGCCGCGTACGCCGGCGGGATCTGATCGATTTCGCCAACAAAACGAGATAAGGCTCGGTTCACGTCATCGGTTGACGGGTTGACGACCGATTCGTGCACCAGTTGAACAGGTCCTTCGACGTCACCTGTCAACGAGTTGGCGCCAAGCACAACGTGTGCCGCGTAGCGCTTTGTCGAATCAGAAAGAGCTGAGAGGAGCTTTGTCGCCCGTCCAACCGCAACCACCAAAACGCCTTCCGCCGCTGGATCGAGAGTGCCCGCATGGCCAACCTTTCGAGTTGAAAGGAGGCGGCGGACACGGGCGACTACATCATGCGATGAAAGGCCTCGGGGTTTGTCGATAATCAGAAATCCGTGAACACTCATCCTCAGATTTTCTGGGCGCTGGGTTCGATCGCCGCCACGCGCCGGGAAATATCTTTCAGAAATGCGTCCCGTGCTTCTTGTCCAGGAGGAAGACTACATCCGGCTGCACGGCTGTGCCCGCCGCCACCATAGAGCTGCGCCAGCTTCGCGACGTCGACATCGTCTGCAATCGCTCGAAGGCTGGCGCGCCAGCCACCAGGATTCTGATAGAGGAGAATTCCGGCCTGAGCTTCGCGCGTGCCAGCGATGAAATTGACGATGCCTTCTCCTTCGGATGAGAGCGCGCCGCTCTCCTCCAGCATATCCGGGGTAATTTCGGTCCACACGATTGGACCGAGCATCGACGTGCGTTTCAACGCGAGTCCCCAAAGTCGGATCGTGGTATACGGCTTGATGCGGAAGAGGCTATCGACGATGGCCAATATGTTCGCCTTGCGATCGACGAGATCGGCAGAGATACGGAGCGTTCGGCTCGTCGTGCTGGGTGTTTTGAGCCCGAGTGTGTCGCCATAGATTCCGGCTGCCAGGCATGTCGCTACGTCCGGGTTGATTTCAAGCTCAAGCTCCATGAACATCAGCGCGAGAATTTCACAGGTGGCGGCAGCCCTGGGGTCGACGACACTTGCCACGCCGAACCCTGAGTTCGTGACGTGATGATCGACGCTCACCATCGGGATGCTACCGTCAAACCACGCGCTGTGACGACGATACAACGGGCCCATACGGTGTAGTTCAGCGCAGTCCAACACGATAATTGCGTCGAAGTCGGATCGATCGACCTGTGCTGGGTCGCGAAGCCGATCCGCTCCAGGCAGGAAGACGAGCGTGTCGGGTAGGTCGCCATCGCCAACCACAGGCACAACGTTCTTGCCTCGTGCAACGAGCAGATCTGTCACCGAGAGTACGGAAGAGACTGCATCGGCGTCTGGGTGCGCATGAGTTGCAATCAACGGTTTCTCTGCGTTCGAGATCACGTCCCAGATTTGCGCAAACGAGGCGGAGAAGTCAGACTGATCGTTCGACTGGCAGCTCGCCGCCGTCAATGAGTCACTCACGTTCGTTCACTTCCTCACTCGGGTCGGAATCCTTCGTGCCCTCGTCTGCTTCGTGAATCAGATTGAGCGTCCGGGTCATTTGCTCGGCGTTCTCCATCGAATGATCTGCGACGAACGAGATCTCCGGTATGTGTCGTACTCGCATTCTCGGCTTGAGCAAATGTCGGATGAAACCGGAGGCGCCGTTCAACGCCTTGACCGCGTCCTTAAACTCATCGCTCGAGCCGAGAACAGATACGAAGGCCCGGGCATATCTGAGGTCGGGACTGACTTCAACCGTCGTGATGCTTACTAGCCCGAGCCTCGGGTCGTTGAGTTCTCGCAACATAATCTCACTGATCTCTTCTCGCAGAAACTCAGAGACCTGCTGTTGCCGTCGGGTGCTCATCCGAGATACGTCCTTCCGTCACGGTGGTGATGAGCCGGCGGCGATCCATTAACAAGACGAGCCCCGCTTTCGCAGGGACTCGTCTTGTCGAAATTACAGTGTTCGAGCGACTTCTATCGTGTGGTAGAACTCGATCTGATCACTCACTTCGATATCATGGAAGCCGTCGATGATGATGCCGCATTCGTAGCCGGCCTGCACCTCACGTACGTCATCCTTGAAGCGTTTCAACGATGACACCACGCCGTCGTGCATCACGGTGCCGTTTCGCAGCACACGGACTCGTGAATTTCGACTTGCCTTTCCGTCCAGCACGTAAAGACCAGCAACAACGTCACGGGTTGGCAGTCGGAACGTGTCGCGCACCTCGGCGTAACCGTCGGTGACCTCCTTCTGCTCGGGAGCGAGCAGACCGGTCATCGCCGCTTTCATTTCGTCCACCAAGTTGTAGATGATGTTGTAGAAACGAATGTCAACACCGGCAGAATCCGCGGAGCGTCGGGCCGCAGCGTCCGGTCTTACGTTGAAGCCGATGATGATGGCTCCAGACGCGACGGCAAGCATCACATCCGACTCCGAGATGGCACCTGTCCCGGTGTGAACGACTTTCACGCCGACCGTGGAAGATTCATCGTTCAGCTTCATCAATGTGCCCTGGATGGCTTCAAGCGATCCCTGCACGTCTGCTTTCAGAACAACGCGTAATTCCTGCGTGTCGCCTTCCGCCACATGTTGGTAAATTTCGTCAAGCTTGATGACTCGCGTATCGGTGAACGCTTCGGCACGTCGCTGGCGACTTCGCTCTTCAGCTAGGGCTCGCGCGCCCCGCTCATCTTCAACGACCTGAAGAATGTCTCCTGCCTCGGGAACTTCGAGAAGTCCTAGTATCTCGACCGGCATAGCCGGACCAGCTCGTCGCACCTTGTGGGATCGATCATCGTTCATGGCCTTGATTCGGCCCCAGGTAGCCCCCACGACAATAATGTCACGAATACTGAGCGTTCCCGACTGGATGAGCGCAGTAGCGACAGGTCCACGACTGCGGTCGATCTTGGCCTCGATGATGACGCCGATGGCGGGCTTGTTCGGATTAGCCTTCAAGTCCTGCAGGTCAGCGACGAGGAGGACCATTTCGAGCAGTTCGTCGATTCCCATTCGTTCTTTCGCGGAGATCTCGACGAACGGGACGTCGCCCCCGTAATTCTCAGGGATCACGCCGATATCGGACAACTGTTGCTTGACGCGATCCGGATTGGCAGCCGGAAGATCGATCTTGTTGACAGCTACGATGATCGGAACGTTTGCGGCCCGTGCGTGGTTCACCGCCTCACGAGTCTGCGGCATTACGCCATCGTCGGCGGCAACGACCAATACGGCGATATCTGTCACCTGGGCTCCACGGGCGCGCATTGCAGTGAATGCTTCGTGGCCCGGTGTGTCCAGGAAGGTGATTTTGCGTCCTTGGATATCAACCTGATAGGCGCCGATGTGCTGTGTGATCCCGCCGGCTTCGCCTCCAGCAACATTTGTTTCACGGATAGCGTCAAGAAGCTTGGTCTTGCCGTGGTCCACGTGACCCATGATCGTGACGACGGGCGGTCGTGTGATCGCTGCTGGGTCGGTCGCGCTTTCGTCCCGACGATTTTCGACGGCGGCGTTCGCATGCTGCACGACCTCAGGGACGTGCTCTTCTGTCTCGAAGCCGAGATCCGCGGCGACACCCGCGGCCGTATCAAAGTCGATTTGCTGATTGATGTTGGCCATGATGCCACGGCCCATCAGAATCTTGATCACTTCTACGGGGTTGATACCAAGGGCATCAGCCAATTCGCCAACGGACATCGCTGACCCGATTGTCACTGGCCCTGTATTTACCGGGGCGCGACGACTTTCCATTACCTGTGTGGATGGTCCACCTGGCACTGGAGCAGTGCTTCCTTTGCCTCGAGAAGACCTGCTTCGCCCTCCGCCGCGGCCACCTCTACGTCGATTTTGACTCATAAATTCCTCCTTCTGGCGCGGCATCAGTCTTGTGCGGCGTCATCCCTCCGAAAGTGTTCGTCCGCGTATCGAAACAGGCGATCGCGAACGTCCGAATCGATTTCTGTCTTGAGCGCCCGATCGAGTGCATTTCCTGAAGCGGCGCGCTCCCAACACGAAAATCTGGTGCAAAGATACGCACCACGCCCATTTCGTTTCCCGGTCGGATCGATCTGGACTCCGTCATTCGGTGTTCTGACGACTCGCACGAACTGTCGCTTTGCGTCCTTCTCGCGACAAACCACACAAGTCCGCAGCGGAACGTGTTTTGGACGAGGCCCTTTGTGCCTCGGTCGCGCCCCGATGCTCTCTGGCATATCTGCACCTCCGGCATCATCGCGCTCGTGCGCCGCCGGTGTTTAGCGATTGACGGGTGATTCCGTTTCTTCAGTGACCGGAATTTCGTCGCAGGTTTCGAAATCGAATCGAGCGCGAAGATCACGATTGTAGAAAACGTTGAGCACGCCGTCTTCGACCTCAACATCTACACTCATACTGATTAAATCTGCAGGAAGCGGACCGAAATCCTTCTCCCGAAGATTAATCGTACCGTCTGCTCTGACCAAGCGTGGCTGCCGTCCAAGTCTCATGATGTCGTCAGGTACGCCAGCAAGCGCTTCCCTGGCACGAATAAGAATGTCCCCGTCGTCGGATCGCAAAGATTCTGGATCTTTGATGTCGATCCGCCAGCCGGTTAGCTTGTACGCGAGTCTCGCGTTCTGACCGTCTTTGCCAATGGCCAGCGACATTTGATCGGTTGGCACAATCACGCGCGCAACCTTTTCGTCCTCGTTCAGCGAAACGCTGATCGGCTTGGCCGGACTGAGCGCGTTGGAAATAAAGTTCGGAAGATCCGGCGACCACTCGATCACGTCAATCTTCTCGCCGTACAATTCATTGACGATATTCTGGATGCGAACGCCACGAACTCCTACGCAGGAGCCAACCGGGTCCACTTTTTCCTGTCGCGCGGCGACGGCTACCTTTGAACGAAGGCCTGGTTCACGTGCCACCGCCATGATCTCGACCGCGCCGCTGAAAATTTCAGGCACTTCAAGTTCAAAGAGACGCTTGATCAGGTTGGCGTGGGTCCTCGAAACGATCAACTGAGGTCCACGTGGATCTTTGTTGACCTCGACGAGGTACACCTTTAATCGCTGGCCGGGACGGTAACGCTCATTGGCGACCTGCTCGCGCGCCGGCATCACCGCCTCAGCTTTGCCAAGATCGACGATAACCGCCTTCGGATCAGCACGTTGGACGATCCCATTCAGAACTTCGCCGACTCGGTCGATGTACTCGCTATACACGCCTTCACGTTCGAAATCCCGAATGCGCTGAAGAACGACTTGCTTGGCCGTCTGAGCTGCTATACGACCAAAATTCTGCGGCGTACGATCAAATCGCACCGTCTCACCGATCACAGCGTCAGGATGAGTCTTTCGTGCCGCCTGAACCGTCATTTCGAGCTCAGGATCCTCAACCTCTTCGACAACTTGCATGACGACATAGATGCGAATCGTGCCGGTCGTCGGGTCCATCTCGACTTGCACTTCCTCGTCGGTTCCAGCCATCTTTTTGTAGACGGTCTTGAGCGCATGCTCTACCGACGACAGGACTGCTTCCCGCGGAATACCGCGCTCGGCCGCGATTTGCGCAATGGCGGTATAAAAATCGCTTTTCATTTTGAGGGAAACCTCCTTCGCCGACCTGTTCCTGAGTGCTTTCGATGACTCGGGGAGTAGACGCTCCCGTTCCGGGATCGTCAGAGGCCAAGAAAAAACGAAAGTGGGCCGAGCCCACTTTGACCAGGGCAATGTCGATTCCTTCTGGAAGTATACCAAATTAGCCGTGCAAGACACGAGTGAAACGACAGTGGAACTGAGCCTCCATGCTATAATCATGCGCGATCAAACCACGGCCCGCGCGGGGCCAACAGGGGGACGAATGAAGCTCCGAACCTGGCTGCGACCAGGGATGCTTATCAAGCGCTGGATTGCATTGCTGATTTCCGGCATTGTCCTGACGAGTCTTGCGCTGGCAATGGCTCTCGCTTGGATCTACCGAAATTACCACTTCCCCGATCGGGCAACTCATATCGTTCAATCGGTAACATTGCAGTTCATTCCACACCCGTTTCGCGAAATAATCATGCTCGTCGGTGGCACCCTGTTCGTTGGTCTCGGTGCGTTGCAACTCGGACGGTCGCTACTCGCGCCGTTCTTGGATCAACGCCCCGGCGATCAGGGACTGGCGGAGATCATTCACTCACATCGTTTTGGACCGTCAGAGCCAGAACTTCGAGTTGTGGCGATCGGTGGAGGCACCGGCCTCTCCACGCTGCTTAGAGGTCTCAAACTTCACAACATTGACATCACGGCGATCGTGACTGTCGGTGACGATGGTGGAAGTTCGGGCAGACTACGGACCGAGTTCAATATGCCGCCACCTGGGGACATCCGGAACTGCCTTGTCGCACTTGCTGACGCCGAGCCCCTCATGGGCGACCTGTTTCAATATCGGTTTGAACAAGAAAACTCGTCACTTGCCGGACACAGTTTCGGTAACCTGTTCATTACCGCAATGACCCAGGTTTCGGGGAGCTTCGAGCGCGCAGTCGTCGAGTCCTCAAAGGTCCTGGCTGTCCGAGGGCAGGTGCTTCCGTCGTCACTCGATAACATCGAGGTTTGCGCTGAGATGGTCGACGGGCGCGTCATTCGCGGCGAATCGAATATCACTGGAGAGCGTTCGAAGATCCGACGAGTTTTTCTTGATCCCGGTCAGGCTGATCCTTATGATCCCGCTATCATCGCAATACTGTCCGCTGATCTCATCGTACTGGGGCCAGGAAGTCTCTATACATCGGTTCTGCCCAATCTGCTAGTCCACGGCATCGCTCATGCGGTTCGATGCTCACAGGCCACGAAGGTCTACGTATGCAATGTAGCAACCCAACGTGGCGAGACCGACAACTTTGGAGTAGTTGAGCATGTGGCCGCTTTGCGCGATCATGTTGGGGGTCATGTCGTCGACTACGTGCTGGTCAACAGCAATCTGAACCCTGCTGCAGCCAAGATCAAGCCAGAGTGGTCGGTAAATGCGGTCGGGCTGGACGGAATAGAACGTCTTGGAGACGACATAACGATTGTGCTGCGGGATGTCGTGAATCCGGAGTTTCCATTGCGGCACGATCCGGAGAAACTGTCCGCGGAGCTTTTGAAGCTGGGGCGGGCTCACCGAGTCTCACAACCGGGAGGCAGACTGGCGATGAGCAACGGAACTCACAAGCACGGGATGGCAGATCTCGCGATACGTTCGAGTGCGAAATCAGACGCGCTGCGAGAGCAGCAAAATCACCGCAAGGGGGTATAGATGGCGATCAGAGTTGGGATCAATGGGTTCGGTCGAATTGGGCGCCAGGTTTTCAAGGCGATTGTTGGAGAATATGACGACGAACTTGAGATTGTTGCCGTTAACGATTTGATGGACCCCCACACGCTCGCCCATCTTCTTCGATATGACTCAACTTATGGCGTCTACGACTACGATGTCGAATCCTCTGACAACTCGATTACTGTTGATGGAAACGAAATAAAGGTCTTCGCAGAGCGTGATCCCGCGAAGCTTCCATGGGGAGACAGCGGCGTTGATCTCGTCATCGAATCGACTGGCTTCTTCACTGACGGTGCCAAAGCACGCGGTCATATAGAGGGCGGCGCCAAAAAGGTGATCATTACCGCGCCGGCGAAGAACGAGGACATCACCATTGTGCTAGGGGTCAACGAGGATCAGTACGATGCTGACGTTCACAACATCATCTCGAACGCTTCCTGCACGACAAACTGTCTGGCCCCGGTCGCAAAGGTTGTTCAGGACACGTACGGAATTCGTCGAGGATTCATGACGACCGTTCACTCGTACACGAACGATCAGGTTATTTTGGACGGGCCGCACAAGGATTTGCGGCGCGCTCGTTCCGCGGCACTCAATATCGTGCCGACGACGACGGGTGCCGCCCGGGCCGTCGCGCTGGTCATTCCTGAGCTCAAAGGCAAATTCGACGGTTTTGCGCTCCGCGTGCCGACACCGACCGTGTCAATCGTCGACTTCGTGGCGGAAATCGAGAAGCCGACGACTGTTGAAGAGTTGAACGGCGTCTTCAAGTCAATGGCCGAGGGTGACTTGGCTGGAATTCTGGGCTACTCCGAGGAGCCGTTGGTTTCCACAGACTACCGCGGAGACTCTCATTCCTCGATCGTGGATGGCTTATCGACCATGGTGATGGATGGAAATCTCGTGAAAGTAATCGCTTGGTACGACAACGAGTGGGGCTACTCCTGCCGAGTAGCTGACCTAGCCAACATTATGGCGGAGATCGGGATCAGCTAGATCTGCTGGCATTCCAGCAGCACTCCGGAATCAAGATCTGATCCCTGCGGTCATGAGATGTAACGATGCGAGAGGAGCCGGTTCCGGTCAAACAGATCGGCCCGGCTTCATCGCATCGTCGGTTGAGTCTAATGAGTTTCACTGGACTAAATTCTGACGGTTGCTCTTGGAATGCTCATTGACAGGAGGAAACTTGATGCGACTTCGTCGCGTTCAGGACATGGATGTTCGCCACAAACGCGTGTTCGTTCGAGTGGACTATAACGTGCCACTCGAAAACGGCGCGATCACCGATGACACCCGCATTCGTGCGAGTCTACCCACGATAAGTTGGTTGCGTGATCGTGGCGCGAAGATCATTCTGGCTTCGCACCTCGGTCGCCCCAAAGGCCAGGTGCAAGAATCGATGCGTCTTGCCCCGGCCGCCGAAGCTCTTTCGACACTGACTTGGTACCACAGTGCACTATGCGCGGGACATCGTTGGCGACGATGCGCACGCGAAAATCTCGGGCTTGGACGCTGGTGAGGTGGCACTGCTCGAGAATCTTCGCTTCGATCCGCGGGAAGAGAAGAACGACAAGCAGTTCGCACAGGAGCTCGCATCACTGGCCGACCTTTACGTGAACGACGCCTTTGGCGCCGCTCATCGTGCCCACGCATCAACTGTCGGGATGACCGAATTCTTGCCGTCAGCGGCAGGATTGCTGCTCCAATCCGAAGTTGATGCATTGTCGCGAGTGGTTGATCAACCGGACAAACCGTTTGCGTTGATCTTGGGAGGTGCCAAGGTCTCCGACAAGATTGGGGTCATCGATCACTTACTCGATAAGGTCGACCTGGTGCTTATCGGCGGCGGAATGGCCAACACCTTTTTGAAGGCTAAAGGCTACTCGATCGGAAAATCGTTGGTCGAAGAGGATAATGTCGAGGTCGCCGAAGAGGTGATTCAACGCACCGGGCGTGGTGGGGTCGAACTCCTGCTTCCAGTTGATGCCGTGGTCGCCGAGCGCATGGCTGCGGACGCGGCAGCACGCACTGTTGCCGTTGACTCGGTACCTGACGATGCGGCGATCTTTGACATTGGGCCGGCCACGATCGAGTCGTTCGCCAATGCGTTACAGCGGGCCCGAACCATCGTCTGGAACGGTCCAATGGGCGTGTTTGAGCTTGCGCCATTCTCTTCGGGGACTGCCGGCGTCGCACGAGCCGTGGCAGAGTCGTCCGGCTTCACCCTTGTGGGTGGAGGCGACTCAGTGGCGGCGATTGCCAAGATAGGTGTTTCCGATCGGATCTCGCACATTTCTACTGGCGGTGGAGCATCGCTTGAGTTCCTGGAGGGGAAGAGCCTCCCTGGTATCGCAGCCCTTGAAGAAACGGAGTAGAAAGCACAATGCGAACTCCAATCGTTGCCGGTAACTGGAAGATGAACACGTCACTTGATGAAGCTTCGTCCATCGTGACCGAGTTGGCTCAGCGGCAACCATCGACGTCACCGATTGAACGAGTCATTATTCCGCCTTTTCCATGGATCGTTCCGATCCACCAGGCGGTAGTTGCGGCGGGCTTTCAACTCGGATCGCAAAGCTGTGCGACCGAAGATAAGGGCGCGTTTACCGGTGAAGTGTCGGCGGAAATGCTGCAGCCGTTTTGCAGCTACATCATTGCCGGTCACAGCGAACGGCGCCATATCCTGGGTGAAACTGATGAGATTGTAGCCGCGAAAGTGAAGGCGATCTTGCGAAACGGCGTGCGGCCAATCTTGTGTGTGGGAGAACTCCTCGACGAGCGCGAAGCGAACGAGGCACAGAAGGTCGTCGATCGTCAACTCCGGTCGGCGCTCGATGGCGTGTCACCGGAGCAAATGGCAGCGACGGTGGTTGCGTATGAGCCTGTTTGGGCAATTGGGACGGGTCGTGCAGCTACAGCGGACGACGCCCAGGAGATGGCCGTGTTTGTTCGCACAACAATCGGGCAGATGTTTGGCGACGTCGTCGCGGCCAGCGTGAGAATTCAATATGGCGGCAGTGTAAATGCCGGTAACGCCGAGAGCCTGCTGTCGCTTCCCGATGTTGACGGGGCATTGGTTGGAGGGGCCAGCCTGAAGGCGCACGAATTTTCGACGATCATTGATGCCGCGGCACCATTCAGTTCGTGATTCGGTTTGCTCAGATGATATAGTTCCTGCGATTGTGACGCGTCGCTACTGAAGGAAGAGTTCATGAACACCGCACTGGCCATCGCGATGATTCTGGTCTCCGTGGTTCTCGTTGTTGTCGTCTTGATGCAATCTAAAGGGTCAGGATTTAGCGGTGCCTTCGGTGGCAGCTCCTCCTCGATCTATCGTACTCGTCGGGGCTTGGAGAAGACACTCTATCAGTTCACGATCGGGATCGCGATAGTGTTCGTAGTCGTCGCGATTCTCGCCGATCTAATCATGAAATAGTTGAAGATGTTGATGGCAGACTGCGGTAGTCGTGCCCGATCTGGCGAATAATCGCCGTCCAAATCGCCGTTCTCAGCCCGTCAGGTCCCGATCAGTGACGCGGCTCGTGGCGGCGATTATCGTTTTGCTTTTCATCACGGGTGGAATCTACTTAGGTCAGCGGTCATTTGGCCGTGGAAACCAGCCATTGGCGGAGACCACTGCTGCCAGCACCGTCACGACGGCTGAGGTTTCTCTCGTGGGCGGAACGATCGTTGAAGGTGATGTCGGGCTTCCGACATCGTTCAATCCGCTGCTCGCCAATTCGCAGACAGAACGAGATCTGTCCCAGTTGATGTTCGACGGACTGACTCGCGTAGACGGTTCGGGAACACCTCAACCTGATCTTGCAGAGAAATGGACCGTTAGCCCGGATGGCTTAACCTACACGATCAATCTGAGAGCGGGGCTGACATGGCATGATGGCGCGCCGTTCACCTCTCAGGACGTTCGTTTTACAATCGGGTTGATTCAATCGCCAGATTTTCCCGGGAATGCACAGCTTTCTCGATTCTGGCGGCCAATTGTTGTCGATACTCCTGATGACCGCACCGTGATCTTTCACCTGATGGACCCCTTTTCCCCATTCCTGAACTATTTGAACCTGCCAATTTTGCCGAAGCACATCTTGGGTGGCGTGCTCGCGCAAGATCTGGCAGCAGATCCATTTGGCAGTAATCCGGTGGGAACTGGACCATTCAAGTTTGATTCCTATGACAAAGATCACCAAGAGATCAAACTGAGTGCGGACGCCGGCTATTTCGGAGTCAAACCGAATCTGAGTGGCATCACGATTCGATATTTTGACAGTAGCGACAAACTGCTGGCCGCTTTGAAGAGCGGTTCCGTGCAGGCTACCGGCACGCTCTCGATCGATCAACTCCTTCGGCCTGGAGCGATTCCCTCTCAGGATTCAGTTTATGCTCCACTCTTGATGAGCTACACCGCCCTGTTCTTTAACACTCGTGTCGAGCCGTTCTCGAGTCAGACTGTTCGACAAGCTCTGCAGATGGCTATCAATCCCGCGGAGCTCACCAACGGCCCGCTGAAATCTCAAGCGGTGGCTGGATCAGGACCGATTCCCGAGACATCCTGGGCGTTTTCACCGCAAACGATCGCGTTTGATCAGCAGAAGGCGAGTGCCATGCTGGAAAAGGCAGGCTGGAAATACGTCGAGAAGGATGACGTGCTCGAGAATGGGGATGTACGTCTCGCCTTTCAATTGCTTGTAAACGGCGACGATCCACAACGAGTCTTAATGGCACAGACGATCGCTCAGCAACTCAGCGCGATCCACGTTCGGGTTGACGTGCAGCCGACTACCGCAGAGGCTGTCGGGCAGGCGCTGACCAGCAGGCAGTTTTCAGCTGCTGTCTTTGGCGGACATTATGCAAATGGCGATCCTGACTGTTTCGACGTGTGGCGTTCGGCAGAGTCGAATGTGGGTCTGAATTTCACCGGAATTAGCGATCAATCTATCGACAAGACTCTGAAAGATGCCAGAAGCACCACGGAGATCGACAAACGGAAACAGCTTTACGCGCAGTTTCAGAAGGATTTCGTTGCCCAGGCCCCGGCGGTCGTCCTGTACTACCCGCGTTACGTTTTCGTCGTCTCGTCAAAGGTTCATGGCGTCAAGCCAGACCCGATCGTCGACCCGAGTGATCGGTTCCAGCAGATCTCGTCCTGGTATTTGGGAGGTGCACCAAGTTCGAACGCCACGCCATAGCGGTTATGCCAACCTGTGTGGCATAGTTGTGGATATCTGGTGGGACGCTACGGTATAATCGCGACACTAGCTTCAGGCGCGATGACCTTCGAACGGAGGAACCTAAACATGGCCGGTTTGGGCTGGCAAGAACTCGTGCTCATCTTACTGATCGTCGTTATCATCTTCGGTGCGGGCAAGTTGCCGGAGATCGGTGGCGCTGTTGGACGTGGCATCAAGGAATTCCGAACTGCCACGACTGACGACCCGAACGCGACGTCCGACGAAGGTGTTGCTGGTGTGAAGCCGACGGGTGAGGCAGCGCAGGAGGACGCTTAGTAGCGCCACTTCTAAGATAGTCACTAAGTTGAACGCAACAAACGGCCATCCGAAGTGGTGGCCGTTTCTCGTGTTCGTGCTTTTGAATCAGATTGTGTCGACTCCCGTGTTTCGGATAGTTCACCATGATTTGATCGTCACGCTCCCCCGACCCGGCCCTCTTCTCGGAAAAATCCAACTATCGACTCGCTCGACGATTGTGTTTCATCCATTACCTCGATAAACGAGATTCGCGACCACGGGTAGAGGAATGACGTTGCACCGTTGGTGATGAATGAGAGTGCCTTGCCATCGCGCTTTCGCGGGTTGCGGATTCTTACGAAGTTGTCCTGTGGATCCGGTAGATCCTCCACTTCAGCTAGAAATGGATCTTCATTGTGAATGTGGACGATCACTCTGATGGGCATCGCTGAATCCTCACTTTGTGACGGCGCTTACTACTCGTAATATCGCCTACCACGGCCGCGGTCTCGTTAGGAATTGGCACCCGATTAATCGTGTTCCGACTCGTCTCACGCGCGCAGTCCGAACACCTTCCCGCTCATCGCTCCGACAACAAGCATTGAGCCGACCTTGATGGGAGTTGAAACAATCGGACTTCCGATTTTGTGACTCCAGCTCACCTCTCCGTCTTCGAGATTGAGACAAACGACGAAACCATCTATTGTTCCCAGGTAGCCTCGTCTTCCGTCGACGGTGACGCTAGAGGTAATTTGAGTTGCGATTTGATTCACCCAGCGCGTTGATCCGTCATTAGCGCCGAGCGCTCGGACTTTACCGTCCACCGAACCCACAATGACCGCGTCGGACACGATCCTTGGCGAGGCAATTACCGGACCGTCTGTCTTGATTGCCCAGATGCGATTGCCACTCTTCATATCGACTGCATACAGGCCGCCATCGTTGCACCCGACATACACGATGTCACCCCGAATTACGGGCGACGACAGAATTTCTCGGCCAAGCTGATGGCGCCAGAGCTGATGTCCGTCAACCGCCGAGAATGCATGGATTGCACCGTCATCTGATCCTACAACGACCGTTTCGTCGTCAATCGCGGGTGTCGATCGGATCGGTCCCCACGCGCGTTGCCGCCACAACAGATGTCCTTGGTCCAAATCGAGGCAGTAGCAATAACCGTCGTCTGATCCGATCACCACAGCGTCGCCGTATTGGACGGCAGACGAGCGAACTGGCATTGCGGTGCGAAACGACCAGGCTGTGCGTCCGGTGTGAGTGTGGATGGCATACACGCAATGGTCTTCGGATCCGATGATCAATTTACCGTCAACCACAAGTGGGCGACTCACGATGCCCCGTTGGGCCCTGAAGCGCCACGTGATTCCACCGTCCTGCAGTCTGAACGCATATAAATGCTGATCGTACGAACCGATGTATCCAAACTCGCCCTGCGTGGAGGCGGTCCCCCGAACCTCATCCCCGGTCTGGATCGACCAGAGGATTCGCTCTTCAGGTTCCTCGATCTCGCAGACTTCACTAACATCATGTACGGCAGGCTCGGTCTGCACCCCTACGTGAAAGAACTCTTCAGCCACGTGTGGCGTCTCTTCAAAGAGTGCCTCCGCTGCGATTGTTGAGGTGTGCTCGTGATGCCCAATGGTCTGCAGAGCCTGCTGCATTGCGGCGGCCGAAGGAAATCGATCACCAGGGGTGTATGCTACGGCTCGGAGTATTACGCTTTCGAATTCGGCGCTGAGCGCGGGGTTAAGTTCTCGCGGAATGCGCTGCGCAAAAGTGAACGGTGGCTCACTTCTTGGATCAGATGCTGTCGACAAGTGGTGAAGGGTTGCTCCCATCGCGTAGACATCACCACGCGGTTCGGAGATTCCCCGGTATTGTTCTGGCGGCGCATAGCCTTCTGTGCCAATCATCGTCCCGCGCTGCAGCGGCTGGAACGTCCTCGCGATGCCGAAATCGATAAGCGAGATTGAACCGTCTGATCGGACCATGATGTTTGAAGGCTTCAAATCTCGAAAGACGATCGGTTCTGGCTGGTGTTCGTGCAGATAAGACAAGACGTCGAGAACCTGGTCCGACCATTCAATCAAGGTCGCTTCGTCAATGGGCTCTTCGGACCTGTCAATAAGATGTTCCAGATCCTCGCCATCGATGAACTCAAGGACCAGGTAAATGAGCCCGGACCGCGCGAAGTAGTCATAAATCTTGGGAATGGCGGGATGGCTTAGGGTCGCCAGCAGTGACGCCTCGCGTTCGAAGTTGGCGAGGCGAAGCATGCGGGTCTGCTGATCGCGAGCGCGGTCCATCATTTCCTTGACGGCGCAGAGTCGCTCAACATGGCTGAAGCGAAGGTCGCGAGCCACGTAGACTGTGCTCATGCCGCCTTGGCCGCAGACTCGAAGAATCTCGTACCGATCTTCGAGAATGGTCCCCGCAGCAAGCAGGTCCCTGTCCTGAGCAACCGTCTCGACGGTCGTGTCAGCAACTGGACGTTTAGCTGGCTTGAAGTCGCGTTTCAAACGCAGTTGAAGCTCCTCGCGCGACTGCATCGATCCTCAATCGTCTACAAATCGTAAAAGATCGCCCAATAGCGGCACATCCCACAGTGGTCCCAATTGCCCGGGGATGACGTTGGAGGACATGTATAATCGCTGGAGTATCACGTCCCACACTGAGGGGACTATGTATTCGGAGGACGAGTGGGAGAGTTGAGATCCGGTAAGGATCTTCCCCTGGGAGCACAGAATATCGAAGGGCCGTTGCGGCCCGTCTCCCTCCGGCAAGAACCAACCGCACCTGAAGTCAATCAAACAGGCTACAACCAGCAACCCTTGCCAAGTCAGCCAGACACACTCAATCGACGAAGATCAGCGCTATGGGAAATTGTTCAGACCCTATTGCTCGCTGTTCTTATCTTTGTAGGCGTTCGAAGCATCGTCCTGAACTTCCGAGTAGACGGACAAAGCATGGAACCAAATCTCCAAAACAGTGAGATGCTGATTGTGAATCGGAGAGCCTATATTCACTTCAACGTGAGTTGGCTTCCCTGGGAATCAAAGTCATCGAGCGACTGGTATCCGTTCGGGAGACCGTCCCGGGGTGATATCGTCGTGTTTAACCCACCAGGCCCGCACGCTGAGCCCTACATCAAGCGAATCATTGGACTTCCTGGAGAGAAAATCTCGGTACACGACGGGGCGGTCTACATCAACGACAAACGGCTGAAAGAGAGTTATCTGACGTCGTCCACTGAATGGCGCGGAATTGCCACTCAGGACGTGACGATACAGCCCGGATACATCTTCGTTATGGGTGACAATCGAAACAACAGTAGTGACTCCCGTGTCTTTGGTCCGGTGCCGATTTCGTCAGTCATTGGAAAGGCTTGGGTTTCCTATTGGCCTCCATCGCAAGCCGGGATCATTTCTGACCCGACCTTTTCCTTTGGTAAATAGGCGGTGGCCTATGCTACAGACCGGTAGTAGAATCGACCAAGAGATTCTCTCGCCGACTGGTCAGTTCGAACCGTCACGGGTACAGCATAGACAAATGATGGCTCGGCAGGATGCGAGAGGAAGGTATCCTGAATGATCGAAACGGTTGTAGAAAGCATCCGCGTGAGCCTGGTGACACAACACCGTGTCGTCATCTTGAAAGAGGTGTCCGGGGATCGCCATCTTCCAATCTGGATCGGCCCATTTGAGGCCGAAGCAATCGCTATGGAGCTTCAGTCGATGCCGTCTGCGCGACCGCTGCCTTATGATCTGATGAAGGCCATAATCAGTGACATGGGCGGGGTGGTGCGGCAGATTCTCGTGACCGAACTATCGCAGGACGTCTTCTACGCCCGTATCATTATCGATCAGGTCGGCAAAACCGTCGAAATCGATAGTCGTCCGAGTGACGCTATCGCCTTGGCTGTTCGGATCAAGGTGCCGATTCTGGTGGATGAGTCGGTCATGGACAAGGCCGGTGTGACGCTCGAACCTGAGGACGATGATGATGAAGAGGGTGTTCCGGATCGCGAGCGAACCGGAGACGACATCCCGTCGGGAACGGACTTATCGGTCTTTCGCGACTTCATCAACTCGCTCGATTTCGAAGACTTTGAGAAACGAAGAGACAACTAATGACACTAGCTTCAAAGAAATGCCATGGATTCCAACGAATTTGACGTTCGACGCACGGTAGTGTCCGTGCTCGATCAGTGTTCAAACTGCAGGCACCAGTACTCGCTTGAAGATGCTCGAGTGATCGAACGGCAGGGTGAACTATGGGTGCTCTCGGTTCAATGCTCACATTGTGATACTCAGGCATACGTTGCGGCCGTTGTCGATGGTGACGGCACCGACGTGAACGATTTCACTCATTCGATGGATGACCTCCCCAACGGTGCAAACGGTCAACCTGTCACGGTCGATAACGTTCTCGATCTTCATGAGTTTCTCGAGACGTTCGACGGCGATTTCCTAGCGCTGTTCAATCGTCGTCGACATTGACTGGCCGTTAGGTGGCACCCAGAAATTTCGACATCCCGAATAGCTGTGACGAAGACTTCTTGAAGAAGCGAGCTCAAGTCATCCGCAACCGAACGCTCCTGCGCGGTACTCAATGGTAAGGGGTCCGACCTGGTGACAGATAATGGCCGACACCCCGAACATGTTCGGGAATGTCTCCAGACGGAGGCACTGAGCCACATTGACTCCTTGTATCGTACGGCGGTGCGCATGACAAGGAACCCCGTCGACGCTGAAGATTTGGTTCAAGAAGCCTATCTTCGAGCGTTTCGCTCGCTCGATCGTTTCACTCCGGGCACAAATCTGAGGGCTTGGTTGTTCAAGATCATGACGAATGCCTTTATCAACGAGTATCGAAAGCGAACGAGGCAGCCGAGGAGCACGTCACTCGATGATGTCGAAGAGTATTACGTCTATGCACACCTTATCGATTCTGGGTTTCAGCCGGAATCTCGTGGTCCGGAGGAGGAAGTGCTGGCGGGGATCACCGATGATAGCGTCGTGGCCGCGTTAGAATCGCTCTCAGACGATTTTCGGCAGGTCGTGTTGCTGGCAGACGTTGAAGGGTTTGCGTACCGTGAAATCGCGGATATTCTTGACATACCAATTGGTACCGTGATGTCACGATTGCACAGAGCGCGCCGTCGTCTGGAACAAATGCTCGTTGGCTCGCTGGTAGATACCAGGCAAGCTGGAGAAGCTTCTCATGGGTGATTGCAAAGAAACCCTCGATCGGCTCTACGAATATCTGGACCGGGAGCTATCTGAGGAAGAACAGGTCGAAGTACAGCAGCACCTCGACGATTGCCCTCCGTGTCGTGATCGCTTTCATTTCGAGGAAAATGTATTGCGCGTGGTTCGCCGATGCTGCCGCGACGTCTCCGCGCCGCCATCACTCGTTGAAAAAGTTCGCCGGATCTGCAATCAGTAGGCGATGCGGCATCGGCGGGTCAGTTTCCTTGAAACCGAAATACTCTAAGCTAGTCGATGGGCACCGCGGGTCGTGCTCGTCGATTTTTTGTTGGCCTCCCGCACTCGCCCGACTCAGCGTGCCTCACGACCAAGCAGAGCATCGATGTGACCGGAGTCATTGAGTTCCGGGCAACCTCTCTTGCAACCGTAGTCGTGTAGAGTGAACGGGGTCGATCGTTCCGATCTGACCGCCATTTGCCCGAATTTCCGGCGAAATGGTTCGTTGTTCGGTTCCAAACACCTTGTTATACTGCCAGGTGGGTGCCGGATTGGCGTCTAAATTCAGAGGGCTCGCAAATTCAGAGAGGCGGCGAGTTGTCTCATTCAGTACAGACTGAGCAAGAAATTGATCTCGAACCACTTCGCTCGATCCTGAAGCGGGATTTCGTCCCAGATGGATATCAGGAAGCGCAGGAATTGATACTTGGTGCGTGTCAAGAGGCACAGATCCTATATGGGTGGGTGCCGCAAGTGGCGGCGCAGGAGATCGCTGACCATCTCGGTGTGACGATCAACCGAATCTTCGGGCTCCTCACCTTCTACGCTGACTTCCGCACCGACCCTCCGGGCGAACACGCAATGCTTCTGTGTCATGGCGCTGCCTGCTACGTAATGGGCTCGGAGCGATTGATTGAAGAAGTGCGTGACGGGCAGAACATGGGGCGCGACGGCCGAACGCCGGACGGCAAATTTTCAATTCAGATCGTCAATGGATGTCTTGGAGTCTGTAATCTCGCTCCTGTCGTGCAGGTCGATCATCACACATACATTGGCAATCTGACATGCGAACGACTTGCGAAAGTGATGCAGTCCATCCGCGAGGGCCAAGCGCCGGAGGAATTAGATGGGATTGAATAACCGCGAAGATTTTCAGAAGTATGCCGCTTCCGCCTCCAAAACTTGGTCCGACAGATTTGGTGATGGGTCATGGACTGTTAGTGTCGGTATCAGCGAATGCAGTCTTGCCAGAGGTGCTGCCAAGACGTTCGAACATCTTCGGCTTGCTTTGGAGCAGGCAGGGCTTGCCGCAGAGCTTCGACAAGTTGGATGTGCCGGCTGGTGCTGGGCTGAGCCATTTGTCGAGGTCAGCGGTCCCAATCACCCGCCTGTTGTCTATGCCAACATCACTACGGACCGGGTTCCGAACCTCGTTTCCGCGATCAAAAGAGGTGACGTGATTGCGGATTGGGCAATGGGTGTGCGGTCGAGTTCGAGCTTCCAAGGGATTGAGCCACTCGATGAGCATCCTTACCTCAAGATGCAGCGGCGCTTGCTCTTCAAAGACGCGGGCGTGATTGATCCGGAGTCGATCGAAGACTACATTGCAGTGGGCGGATACAGCGCGTGGACTAAAGCGCTGTTCGAAATGACGCCAGATGAGGTGGTCGGAGAGGTTAAGACGGCCAACGTTCGAGGTCGCGGAGGTGCAGGGTTTCCGGCTGGGATCAAATGGGAGAGCGGACGTCGCACTCAGGCTTGGCCAAAGTACGTCGTTGCGAACAGTCACGAAGGTGAACCGAACGTTTACAAAGATCGACGCCTGATAGAAAGCAACCCTCATTTGGTTCTCGAAGGAATCATGATTGGCTGCTTCGCCCTCGAAACACCGAATGGCTACAACTATGTCGGTGGCGAACATGTCTTGGCGATCAAGCGTTTTCGCAAGGCGGTGGAACAGGCCTATGACCTCGGTCTCCTGGGTGACAACATTCTTGGCACGGGTGTCTCGTGCCATGTCAAGACGCGGACGGGTGGTGGCGCGTACATTTGCGGAGAAGGTTCCGCGCTGATGTACTCGTTGATGGGGTTGCGTGGTCAACCACGGACCAAGCCACCTCGATCTGTAGAGGAGGGCGTCTGGCGTCGTCCCACGGTGCTGAACAACACTGAGACGTACGCATGTATTCCGAGCATTATCAACAACGGTGGCGACTGGTATGCGTCGCTCGGTACTGAGAAGAGTAAAGGCACGAAGCTGGTGACGGTGCAGGGACCGGCGGCACGCATCGGTCTGGCGGAAGTCGAAATGGGACTGCCGTTGCGTGATCTCATATTCGGCATCTGGGGTGGCATGAAGGAAGGCCACACCTTCAAAGGAGTGCAGACTGGCGGCGTCTCGGCCGGTCCATTGAAGGAGGACCAACTCGATCTTACCGTCGACTTTGACTCGATGACTGAGGCTGGCGGCATGCTGGGTTCCGGCGGATTCGTGGTGTTCGATGAGTCGGTGTGTGCTGTTGATTTTGCCCGCTATCTGACAGCGTTCAATCGCTATGAATCGTGCGCGAAATGCACGCCGTGTCGTCTCGGTAATCCCGCTCTCCTCGAGATTCTCGACCGTATTCGCAATGGGGAGGCGAGAGAGGGCGACATGCCGCTGATGGAGAAGACCAGCCAGAACGTGATCGATCTCTCCCTGTGTGGTTTGGGGCAGGTGGCACCTATGCCGCTGCTCGGTATGATGCACGCATTCCCTGAGGAGTTCGCGGCCCACATCGAATCTGGCGACTGCCCAGCCGGAGTATGTCCAATGGAAAGCCGTAAGGGAGTGCTTTCACTCACGGGCGTAGTCTAAACGAATTAGCGACGAGTCCAACTGATGAGCCCGGTCGAACTCCGACCGGGCTCATCAGTTTCTTGCCGATTTCGCCAAGACACGAGGTAATGTCAGGCCTAGAGAATGATGTCCTGTCCTCTTCCGCTTGCCATTGCCTTTGCTACAGCGTCGTGTGCCACGATGATGTCCTGAACCGCGTTACCGACGGATTTGAACAGGGTTACCTCATCGTTTCGAGTGCGACCCTTGGCGCCGTTCACCAGATGGCCGAGCTCGAGAGAAATGCGCTCGCGCTCTAGCTCACCTCTTTCGATGGGAATGATGAGATCCCCTGCTTCGGCCAGAACCGCGTCCACGGCATCTACGACGATGGTAGCACGCTTGACCGTGGCCATTGGAATCTCTTGCATCTCAGGAGTAAAGGCGCCAATGGCGTTGACGTGAACCCCATCTTTGAGCGACGCGTCATTGAAGACTGCCGACTTTGATGTTGTTGCCGTGCATATCACGTCCGATTCTGAGATCGCCCGATCCAAATCAGTGACGACTTCGACTTTTTCAGCGAGATCGGGCGCGAGCGCGGCAAGCCTACCGGCAAACGAATTTGTGGATTCTACGTTGATATCAGCGACGTAGATTCGTTCGATGGGACGCACGGTCGCGACGGCCCAGGCCTGGGTCACTCCCTGAGCGCCAGCGCCGATACACGTCACCACGCGGCTTTCGGGGCGGGCGAGAAGATCGGTTGCCGCACCGGAAACCGCGCCCGTCCTAAGTGCGGTAAGGTACGTTCCATCCATAATCGCGAGAGGCTCTCCGGTTTCGGCGTTCACCAGTGCGACGATTGCGTGGATAGTGGGTTTGCCCACACGCTGATTGTTCGGGAAGACCGACACAATCTTCAGACCGAGTCCCTGCTGCGACGGAACGTAGGCAGGCATAAACAGTGTCACGGCTGACTCGTTCGGGACTTCCAACGGAGTTCTCAGCGGAGAATATGCTCTCCCTGCAGAAAGCTCGCCAAACACCACCTTCATCAGTTCGATCGCGCGACTCATTGGTACCAGTGCCCGAACGTCTTCACCACTGAGTGCCAGCATATGATCCTCCGTTAAATCGATAGAATTTGAACTAGTACGCAGTGTAGCATGGCCACCGTCACCGTTATCTTTTGAATTGCACAGCACGACCGGAAAGACCCGCGCCATAGAGGCGTGCTCTCCCGGAACTCAAAGATGCTGGGCTCAAAAGACGAAGCCCACTCACGGGGATGGGCCAGTTCGGCAGGACGCCAAAGTCATCGAAAATCGCTGCGATCTGCAGAGACAAGTGTTCGATGGTGCCGGCCAAGCTGCCAAGAACGAGCCAAACCGTTCATAGACGGTCACGAATTGAGGGCCGTAGACTCCCGTAGTCCGTGCCGAAGAGTGATCGCGTTCGGTTGAAATCTGAGCTTGTATTCACAGTCCAGAGCGAAAAAGATTCGGATGGCAACGTCATAACAGAACGCGATGGCGACCAACTTGGCCGCCATCGCGCGTGCGTCAAAACCCCACAACCAATAGCTAACTAACGACAGACTTGCTTACCAGCCGTTTCTGATCGACGGGAATCCGAACGGAAGCAACGGATTCGTCAGGCTACTCCATGAGTTCCCGCCATTGCTTGGTGGTGTACCGCCGCTAGATGGCGGTGAACTGACCTGAGAACCATCGTTGATCGGTGCTCCTGTTTCGGACCCGGCGACGTTAGCCAGTGCGATCCGTCGTTGCAGATAGGATATCTGTGTGGCAAGGCTCTGCGCATATACACCATCGGGAATGCTCCCTGAAGCCGGCATCACCTGGTTTATCACCGTTCCCAATGTCTGAACGGACTGCTGCACGCTCCCCTGGTCGTTTTGTAGCTGAGCGTTGTTAAGCGCGGTGATAAGTGAATTCGCGGTGTGTTGCGAAAGTTGACCTTTCGCGACAAGAGCGTTGATCGCGTTGAGGGCGACGCCGAAAGTGACCGCTTGCGTGTCGTCTGGAACGACGATGAGATTAGACGACAGCGAAACTTGACTTGAAGGACCAATCGCCTTGACCGAGTATGCGTACTGTGTCCCGGGCGTCGCCGTCGTATCCACGAAATACGGATTACTGGTCGTTCCAAGATTAACTGCCTCTCCGAGGATGCTCACTCCCGTTGGAGCAGAGGTGTTCATTGATCCTGGGAGGAGATACGGGAGATCTCCGCGCATCGCAATTGGAAGTCTCTGCGGCGGAACGACTCCTAGCTGTGAGTTCGGAAGATACTCTGCTCGGAAAACCTCATATTGTGCCGCGCCTTGAGCCGGATCCCACGACAACACCGTTCCATGCGTCTGTACGTCTGCCTGCAACAGCTTCGGACGGGAGACATCAGCACCCGGAATAAAGATACCCGTGCTCGTCGAAGGCGTTCGAAGCTTTAACCTGTTATTGATAGAGTTGATGATCGAACCCCACGGCGTGCTCCAGAAATCGGAAATTGAGAATTGGCTGCACTGCGGAACGCCCTGAGTTCCATTCGTGCCGAAGATCACCGTGCCCTGGATTTGGTTGACGCTACCGATGAATCCTCCGTACGGCGTCGACTTCATCGTCCGAGCGCCAAAGTTGTATTGTCCGTCTCCGAATGCATCCTGTGTTGTCGAGAACCAGTGTTGACCGTCGCATGTTCCATAGACGTCGAAGCCATACTGCCAGCTTATGAGCGGATCCAGAATCGTCGTGTGTAGGAGCCAGCTCCAATCATTCGTTCCCACGTAGAGCCCGTGATTGAACTCTTCCATTCGCCAAAAGTGTGCGTTGAAGGAATTCCCGAAACCATCTGGCAGCCCGCTTATTGGAGATCGCAGTCCCCAGGGTGTGGATCTTTTCTTGCCGACCACTAGCTGCCATGAGTCATCAGGTGCAACGCGGATCAACTCCGACGCTGGAAACACCGTGTTGTACCATCCGCTCGCGCCAACATAGAGTCGATTGTCAAATACTTTCATCGAGACGACCGAAGTGATGTCTCCACCGCGGCCCGCTCCGTTCGAAACGATTGATGTGAAGGCGTATGGCACAGAACCAATTGCGCTCGTTCTCAATACCCCGTAGCCATTCGTTTTATCACCTGTCCCAACGTACAGTTGATTGTTGAAAACGGCCATGTCAAAGACTTGCATTCCATTGGGGCTAACCTGGGTGAATGTGGGATTACTTGACCATGGCTGACCGACCTCGACGACTACGCCGTCTCCCGCCAGTCCACTACCAGAAGTCACGAAGAGACGGTTGTCGTAAACCACCATGGCACGATAGCCAATCGGCTTCTCTCCGTTGATGGGATCGAAGGCTGTGTACACACGATCCGGGGCGCCGTTGAGGATATCGAAATGCTCACCGTCTGACGAACGCAGCAGACGAGGCGGATTGGTGTCACGCAGTTCGGGAATGATTTCGTCGGGCGTCACGCTGCCGACGAAGAGGGACTGTTCGCCGGTCGAGGGATTTGTGTAAACAACCATGCCGCGAAATCCGATGAACTGAGCGATGTTCTGACCGACAGCTTCTGGATTTGGAATCTCTGGAGATTGGTAAACCCGTAGCCAGTTTCCAGTCGATGGGGACGTCGGCGTATACTGCCAGATCTCAGCTCGAAGATCGAGATTGAACACCGAAGTTCCGCAATCCAGTTCCGGATATGGATGCTGCATATACGGACTCAAGCCGTAGTATGCGAATGTTGCATACTCGACACATTCTTCATCTCGCGCGATGCCGACGTACAATTTGCCTTTGAACCACGCCATCGACCACGCGAAAGTATTGTGTTGGTCCCCAAATCCTGGAGCGTTTGTCTCTCTCACCGTCGGTGTCGCGGCAATTGTCGGAATGGCTGGAACGAGCAAGAACACGAGCGCAAATGCGATCCACAGCAGCCTGCGCGGCCGCTTTCGCCGTTTCAATCCAGTAAGTACCGAGCCTGTCCCCACCTTGGTCCTCCTCAGCTACCGCGATCGAACGTTCGAATACCCAATCCCTACGTTAGTATTCCCGGCCGATCCAGTAGATTCTCTACGAGATCGGCTGCTCCGTCGGGCCCTGGACCATTGATCAGCAAGTTCCTGATCTGTTTGGTCTTTTCGGTGTATGTCGAATCGCCAATGACCTCATCCTAGGATGCCCTTAGTCGTTCCGGACTCCAATCCCTGGGGGCGAGCCAAATTCCAGCACCGGACTTGGAGATTCTCAGCGCATTGTCAGGTTTGTCCCAGGCAGTCGGAATGACGACCTGCGGGATGCCAGCCAAAATTGCGGCCATGATCGTTCCTGCTCCTCCGGTACTCACCATCGCGGCGCAACGAGGGAGGAATTTCTCATGATCAATCCAGCGAGCGACATGGACGTGCTCTGATGAACCTGCTGCTTCAAGCGAGTCAATCTCGCGATGCTCGCCGGAAGTCCCGATCAACTCGTACGTGCCGCCCGACATCCCCGACATTGCAGTTCTTAGCACGAACGGCTCGCCAAAGCGAAGAGTACTCTCGGTTACGTGAACCCATGGTCGATCCTTCGTAATCCGATCAAGCCACGATAGATCCGTTGGTTCTGTCATCCGACGCCACTGCAGTGGACCAGTGTATTTGACGGTGGATGGGAGATCATTGCGGTTAAAGTCAAATGGCCAGCGCGCAAGAAACACTCGTGAGGTCAAGATGAGCCTCGATTCGCCAACTTGCCCAAGAGACCAGCCATTTCTTGACACATTCTGCGTTTCCCGTCGATCTTGATCAGGCGCGCTGTTCGGTAGCCAGCGGGACACATGCATGGTATTACAAAACTGTAACGAATAAGAGTCAAATCCGACTCACAAGTCACCCGAGATTGCCTTCTAGACTACTAGCATAACCTGTACAGTCAGTTTTCGCTGCTTTTTCGGCCCGGAGGTCACACCCGGCGTTCGAGTTTATCGTGAACTGATGTGACTTTCCGGTCTCGCTTGGACGATCGACAACCAGAGTTCAGATTCATGCCTGCTCACTCGCGGACATATCGCTATTGCTGGGACGCGACCGTCGCAGACTCGGTCGGCTCCAAATCCTCTCCCTTTGCAATTTCTCGCAGAATTGATCCGAAATAGAGACGTTCGAACAATCGTTCAGGCAGGTAGCGCCGTGCCAGAATGGCCATGCCGGCCGGTCGACCGACGACGTAGCGTAATCGAGGATTATCATCGGTCATGGCGCGAAAGATGACTTCGGCCACGTCTTCTGGTTGCGTGCGTGACATCTCTACACGGCGATCTGCTAGAGCCTCGCCCCTGCGGAACAACCGATAGTACGCGCTCGTTTTGTCGAGCGCTCTCCGCGCGGTGCCGCGATTGTGACTCCACCGGGATGTGTTGATGATCCCCGGCTCAACAAGTATCGACTTCACGCCAAATGGCGCCGTTTCCAGGTAGAGCGCCTCACCGAATCCCTCGATGGCGAATTTAGTCGAGCAATACATCGACAGGCCAAAAGATGAAATTCGGCCACCTACCGAGGAGATATTGATAATTCGACCGTCCCTCGCCTCACGCATATGGGGAAGTACCCGTTTAGTTACTGCAAATGTTCCAAACACGTTCGCTTCATAGACGTTGCGGATCTCATCATCATCAAGATCCTCCAGGCAGCCACGAAGCCCAATGCCTGCATTGTTCACCAGCCCATAGATTCGGCTGTCGTTCTCGATGATCTGCGCGACGGCATCATCTATGCTCTGCGGCTCCGTGACATCGAGCCTCAGTATTTCAAGCTCGACGTTCCGCTCAACCGCGGCCTGCTGAATCGCGTCTTTCTTCGAAAGGTCGCGAATAGTTGCATAGACTTTGAACCCTGTGCTGGCAAGATGAAGGGCCGTCTCCAGTCCTAGCCCCGTAGAACTCCCAGTTACGAGAACTGGAGCTCCGGACTGGCCACTCTTGCTGGCGTTCATCGGGATCTCTCCTCTTCACTGAATGCCGACATTGCCAGCTCAATCTGTTCTGCTACGAGCTCGGGCTGCTCGAGAGGAGCAAAATGGCCCCAATCAGTGCGTGGAAGCAGCACTTTTTTGACGTGGGGCAGACGAGCACAGAGCTCGTCGCATGTCCCCATAAACGCGGATTCCTCGCTGTAGAGCAATACGACGGGAGTCTGGATCTCCTGGATTCGGTCCATCGTGAGTGATCCCACGACCATCGAATCAAGAGCTATCGACGTTTCATCAAGTAGCTTCAGGTAGCGTTTTGTGTTTCGCGGCAATCCGTTGAGCGGCCCCCAACGTTTCGGCACTTCCAGGCTCCGTCGAAGGAGGTAGTCGGCATCGGTTCGACGTTCGGGAGGTACCTCGAATCCGACCTGTTTCAATACGTCTGACCAATACGTCCACCCCTCCCAGTCGTCGACGCTTCTGAGGTGGATCATGGCGGGCAGAGCCGCCTCGATAGCGATAACGGTCTCGACTCGATCCGGGTAATTCAGCGCGAAGTACAGTGCGAGATCTGCCCCGTAGCTGTGTCCCACGATCGACGGGCGATCGAGCTCAAGTTCATCCATCAGATCGATCAGGTCTCCGACCATATCGTCGAGCGTGTAGCCAGTTTGGGGCGTATCAGTATACCCGTGACCTCGCAAGTCATAGGTCAGGACTCGAAAATGATCCCACAGCATCGGCACTATTCTTAGGTTCCAGGATGCCAAATTCCCAGAAAGACCATGGACCATAACGAGATCAGGTCCTTCACCTGCCTGCTGATAGTGAAACGTCAACCCACTTCTGAGCTTAGCCTTCGGCATGTTCGCTCCCTACGCTCGTCATTCGACGTATCCGAGCGCACGCAAGCGCTTGAGAATGATCGCTTCGGCTTCTTCGTCTATCTCTGTATCGATCTCTGACACAACCTGTGCGATCGACCGCGCCGAAACGGTTCTTATGGGCTTCGAAGCAAGTACGCCATCATTTAGAATTTCAACTGGCACTCGTCCTGAAATGTCATCGGGAATTGGAATGCCGAGCCGGTACAGCAGCAACGGCGCGATGTCGACCAACGAAAGCTCGTCGGTGGCCCACCCTTGTCGGATTTCCGGACCTGCCGCAATGAATATTCCATCCCAGCGATGATTCCCTTTCGGCTCAGGACTTCGCACGAACAGCGACTCGGATCGCAGAATTGAAATCGCCATTTTGTTGGCGAGGGTAAGGGTAATGTCAGGCGCTATTTCATCGAAAGGACCTGAGAACGCCTGTTCCTTTGTCCACGTTCTCGAAACCACCGGTAGCCCAGTCCTCGGGTTCTGGACGGTCATGAGCCTACGGATTATTTCATCACGAGTGGTTCGATATTCATCATCGGAAATATCGGTTCCGTCCGGTCTTCGGCTGACAATGTGAATGCCTTGACTACTTGGCGTCGCGGCGTAAGCACGTGTCTTCGCCCAGTCCATCTGATATACGTGTCGTGTCATCTGACCGAAGCCCACCATCGGGCGATCCTCTGCCGGTGTACTCCATTCGTCGGACCAGGCTAGAAAGCCCTGTTGTTCAAGCCATGAATTGATGAAGAAGATGTCTTCGGTCGGTCCGAATCCATGATCTGAACCGAGAACGACGGTAGCTTCACGGCCTGCCAGATCAACAATGTGCTGAATCGTCTGATCAAGGCGTCTAAAATAGTCTTCACACAGGCCAATGATCTCGGTTTCCCAGTCCGATGGATTGGCTGGAGCATATTCGGGGTCGAGAAACCGCCAGCAAAGATGCTGAAGTTTGTCGACACCATCGAACATGATTCCGATGAGATCAGATGGATCGTTACGCATCAAGTACTCGAGAATGGCAAACCAGCGTTCCTCACGCCGTCCATGCAGACGGATCCAGTCCGCATATTCGTTTTCCTCGCAGCCTTCAATCGCCTTTGCTTCGAGCGTCATGTCAAACGCAAGTTCTTGCGCGTTGAAACTCGGCAGCGCCTTGAGACGATCAAACAACCCCGGAGGGTAACAGCCAAGCCGCAGCTGCTTCCACGGAATCCAGCCACCGGGTACGATGCTTCCGTTCACTTCGGGAGGCGGGAACATCAACGGAAAGTTAAGCGAGATGATTCGTTTACCAACATCGCTCGCGAGCGACCATATCGTGGCCGACTGAATGCTCTGGGAGTTGCTGAACTGAAAGTACTCGCTTTCGCGAGACTCTTTCTGAAAGAAGTCGAAATACGCCATGCTGTCCAGGCCGTTTTCCGGTCATCATTGAAGTCCAGGCCGGGGGCGTCAGGGGCGGAATGATGCTTCTCAGCGTACCGCGAGTGCCCCGCTGAATGAGACTCCGAAGGTGTGGCATGATGCCCCGGTCCATCAGCGGATCGAGCACGGTAAACGTTGCCCCATCGAGGCCAATAAAGAGGACCTTGGCCGTCATCGCGCGCCACCGCCGACTCGATTGATCGCATTCTCCGAGACGAAATTCACAAGATCGGCGACCGATACATCTCGACTTTCAAGAGGTCGTTGTCCGATCTCAGCGAGATATTCGGCAAATGGCAACCGCCCATATTGTTGTTGAATCATTGTGCCAAGCACCACCAGGTCAAGCGACTCAAGACCGAGTTCGGCGAGCAGCAACGTCTCTGGTCCAATATCGCCGTCATACTCCCAATCGCCGGCCATTTGACTCATGAGATTGAGCACGTCCGTGAGAATGCCAGTATCGAGTGACGACATACCGAGAGTTCCTTCCAGTTACCGTTAAGACGTTGTCGCTCACGGTTCGTTGTTAGTATCCGTCAAGTCACATGTTGCGGTGGCGAATGCCAAATCAGCGTCACGCCCGGTGTGTGCCATGAACGTGTTCAATGTCTCTCGGGCGAGTTCGCCGGTGGCGTGAGCGACGACAATGCCGCTAGGCGAATCGATCGAAACAATCTCTAGTGATCGAGGTCCGTTGATGAGCCCTGACCCCATCGCTTTTGCGATCGCTTCCTTCGCACACCACGCACGGAGGATCCACTCATTATCCTTTGACAGCCCCAGCGAATCGAACAGCGCGCGCTCAGAAGCGGCAAACGCCGTCTCAACGAATCCATCTGGTAACGGTTTCAGCCACTCTATGTCGATCCCGATACCTGTTGATGGACCGCTTTCGATTGAGGTAACAAAACCAGCGATGGATGCGGCGGTACCCGAGGTGTGCGAAAGCGATAGGATTGGTACAAATTCCGACTCTTCAAATGCCTCGCAAAAGACTTTGGGCGCTCCCCGATCGTCATGGTAAATAGTGATTTCAGATGGCATCAGTTCGATACCAAAATGCATGCGTGAAAGAGATCGAACGGCGTCTTTCGCCGCGGTACGGGCTGCCAGCCACTCAAGTCGTCTCGGTTCCGGTGTGCGCAAGGCGCGGAAGTCATCACGTTCATACTCACTCAAAATCGCCTCGGACCAGACACGCGACCAGAACGCGCTGTCGGACGCAATGGACGCTGAAACTTGACGACATTCGATGGCACCAGTGTCACCGTACGGGGACATCGGCGCGCTCCAAACCGTCGAAATATCGCCTGAATTCTCAGGCAACATTAGGGGCTCGAATTGTGTTGGGAGATCAAATCGCCGGTCCTGCCAGCCACTGAGTCTCATCCAGATGTGGCCGTCTGCTCCGACAACATCGATCGTCGAACTCGTCAAATGGGAGCCGATAAGCTGAATTGCAGCCCGGCAAGTGACGCGAACGTCGCGTGCCGGACTCGACCCATAGATATCGAGTCGATCAATGTGAAATGGGAAGACGATTTTTCCGGAATCGAGCACCTCGGTGGTCCAGAATCCGACTACCTGACCAGCGGCATCCAGTGTGATCGGGTCGATCTCGAACTCGGGACAGCCTGCTTCGCGAAAAAAACGGTCCGGTGAAAGCACGCGAAGAGTGGCTTCGGCACCGGACGGCCCAACCAGATCGATCGTTTCCACCCCTTGCCATCTCGATCCGTGGAACATCACTGATCGATAGAGTTCTTCAGGCGTGCGCTTGGAAGGATAACCTTCTGGCTTGTCTATCGCCGTGATCGAGGCTGGATACGCGTTTGAAAGCTCGATCGTCGCCACTACCGCTGGCGACGGTTGGGCCTCGACTCCACCGGCTACATCGCTAACGTTTGTTAGTGTGGCCTGTACTCGCACGATGCCGTCATCTGACCTCAGCTTCGTAGCAGAGACCTCGAGTTCCTGTGGCTGATCATCAAACGCGACCCAGCGGTGAGCCTGCACGTCGCAGAGTCCTGTCACACGCTTTCCGGGAACGAGGAACGAGGCGGCCTCGGCCAAAATTTCAAGGCTCAACGTCAATGGCATGATCGCCAGTGCATTGGATCGGCTTCCGGCGAGGGCGTGACCGAGCGTGTGATCATCGAGGTAGAGATCTTCATCTCGATTGAATACTCGCCGGGCGACCATTTTCACGTCGGGAACGTGAGTGATGATCGTTCCCAGGAGCGGCTTCCCGGAAGATGCGCCAGATTGCCGAGCGTCAACTCCGCTAATGCGAGTAGTTGGTGAATTCTCAACATCGGTGAATCGCCATTGATTCGAGTGCATATCCGTACTCTCAGGCACTTCAAACTGGCGGTCCGAGACCGGCGCATTCACCGCAGGTCCAGAAGCAAAGAAGGCGTTCATGACATCTGCCTGGGTTGCGAGGAAACCGTCCATCGTTTCGAAGTAGGAGTGAAGTGCATCGACTGCTTCACCGCTTGACGATTCTGTTCCAGCGAAGTCAGATACCGATGTTGAAAATCCTTTGACGAGGTTTTCGTCGGACAACAGTGGTTCGTCGGCGGCGACATCATCGTGCGAGTTCTTCGCCAGAGAGGCATGGTCGTGGTCGGGTGCAGATTGCGTATGGTTGACCGCTGCGTTCGGGAATGGACTAGTCAATCTCGTCCGCTGTGAGTTGAGCGCCTCCGCCGTTTCATCCGAGATCTTGAGCATCGGCCAGGCGATCGACAGATCAATCTTTCGGCTGGCACGGCCATCAAGGGTTTCGACATCGAGCGATTCTAGATCCAACTGACGGGTTGAACGATGTCGGTAGAGATAGCTCCAATTGAGGTCGATGCCTTGAGCCGCCAACTGTCCAACCATGTGGTTGAGCTGCGTTATGCTCGATCGTCGCAGGACGTTTGCCGGAATTGCACTGAATTCACGCCCGCGAAGAATATCTTCAACGAATGCGCTCAGGTTGCCGCGGGCGCCCGATTCGACGAAGACGCGGACACCGGAGTCATACATCGCGTTAATTGTCCGCTGAAATTCGACCGGACTGGTCCAGTGCTCGACCACAAGATCTCGAACTCTCTCCGGATCTCGCGGATACTCGGTTGCCGTTGTGCACGAGAGAACCGGGGTACGCGGATCACGAATTTGCACGTCTTCAAAGACCGAACGCAGATTCTCCGCGTATGGTCTAAATAGCTCTGTGTGATATGCGCGATCAAACGTGAGTTCTTCAAAGATCAACTGTTCGCGCTGAGTTATTTCACGTGCCCGTTCAACCGCGTTTCGTTCGCCCACGAGTACGGATTGGTGCGGGCAATTGTCCATCGCCAGGAAGACATCCCCACCAGCTTCCTGTGCGATCGCCTCTGCGCGTTCTCGATCGGCGCCGATAGCGAGCATCATCGCTTTTGGAATGCCGTCCGTCTCGGAAGCGCCTGGGTAATGACGGTTGAGTGCCAGACTGAACTCTGCGACCTGATCGTCGCGTTCAAGTTCTAGCGTGCCGCCTGCGGCCATCGCCGAGTATTCGCCCGTGCTATGACCGACAACAACGTCGGGTTTCAGTGCGAGACCATGCAGCAGCGTGTGAATAGCCTCATTTGACGTTAAGACTGCCTCAATTGCCATATCCATCTGCATCAAGCGTCGTTCGGCCTCTTGACGATCGGCCTCGTTGAACGTCGGACGCGGATAGAGGACATCGCTGAGAACCATGTTTCGCTGATGATCTCGGAAGATTCGGTCACTTCGGTCGAATATGGCGCGAACTTCGGGGAAATGCAGGCAGAGATCCGCCAGCATGTTCGTGTATTGCGAACCCTCCCCCGGAAACATCATCGCGATCTTGCCATTTCGACCGAGCGGCCGCTGAAAGTAATAGATTCCTGACACTTCCTTGATGCGTTGGCAGTTTGGATCGGCTAGCTTCGTCTTGGCACGCGTCAGTTTTTTCATCAGATCGGCGACGTCGGTCGCGATAATTGCGAGGCGTAATGGAACATCGACTTTACCGAGTTGAGCGTTCACGCTCGATGACAGGTCCGCCATCGTGAATTCTTGATCGCCCTGCTTCTCACTGCTGTGGTTGAGAAACGCGATAAGTTGGTCGATACCGGAAACAATATCACTCGGCGTTGCACCCTCAACTATGAACACCTCGCTCTCCCACGCTGGGAGGTGCTCGTTCAGTTGTGGAGTGTTTTCGTTGACAAACGGAGCGGTGTACTCCTCAACGATTACGTGCGCGTTGATTCCGCCGAAGCCAAACGCATTAATTCCGGCACGGCGAGGTTCAGAACCGCCGTGTATCCACGGCCGCGTTTCTGTGTTGATGTAAAACGGTGTCTTTTCCAGTTCCAGCTTCGGGTTCGGCACATCGCAATTGATCGTGGGCGGTAGCACCTTGTGGTGCAGGGAGAGCGACGTTTTGATTAGGCCGGCAATTCCCGATGCTGGAATCGTGTGGCTAATCATCGATTTCACCGTGCCTATCGCGCAGTGAGGAAAGAGATCTTGTCTCTGTCCGAATACGCGCGTCAGCGCCTGGATTTCGACGACGTCGCCGACCGGGGTTGCAGTTCCATGCGCTTCAATCAAGCCGATGGACCTCGGCGAAATACCCGCCGATTCGTAGGCGCGTCGTAGCGCTAATTCTTCACCGTCAATGCGAGGGGCCATGACGCTCACGCCTCGCCCGTCACTTGACATTCCCGCTCCGCGAATGACGGCGTAGATTCGGTTTCCATCGCGCTCGGCGTCTGAAAGTCGTTTGAGAACAGCCATCCCGATGCCTTCGCCAAGCAAGGTCCCATCAGCGTCCTGGTCGAAAGGACGAATTTGCTGACGACGAGACAGCGCGCCGAGCCGGCAGAATACGTTGAGCGTCGGAACCGGCATCCAAACCTGAGAACCGCCAACTAGAGCCACGTCACAATCACCGTTTCGGAGATCGCGGATTGCGTGTTGAATCGCAACCAATGATGAGGCGCAGGCGGCATCCACGGTATACGCCGGACCCATCAAATCCATGCGGTTTGCAATGCGCCCGACGATGATGTTCGGAATCAAGCCCGGAACAGTCTCCGCATTCATTGGCGGAAGGACCTGTTTCATCTCGTCTCGAAGCTGCTCGATCTGCTCGTTTGAGAAATCTGGATTCAGCTTTCGAATGATTTCGATCGTCTGGCCGATCACAAGACCGTGCTCCACGGCAATAGCATTGCCACCGTTCAGATACGTGCCTTTGCCGAGAATCACCTCAGTCCGTTGACGTGTCTTCTCGGGCAAATCCAGACAATCGGCATCTGCCATCGCATCGTGGGCCAATTGAAGCGCTAGCCACTGGTCTGGTTCACCGCCTACCGAAACTGGAGGGATTCCGTGAAGTAAAGGATCAAACGACGCGAGTGAGCCAAGATATCCGCCTCGTTGGCAATAAACCTTATCGGTATCTTCAAACATCGGATCGTAGTAGACATCACTGTCCCACGCTTCGGGAGGTGGATCGGTTACAGCGTCAACTTTACCGAGGATGTTGCGCCAGAACGTCTTCACGTCGGGCGCGCCGGGAAACATACACGACAAGCCAATGACGGCCACACCATCATCAGGCGCGTCGGATCTTGACCCGTTGGGCCCGGCAGGATTGACTGAGCTCATCTGACTGAACCTGCTAGTCTATTAAGTTCACGTGATCCAGCCCCGACGACGTTTTCGAGCCGACCCACGAGATTTCCGGCGCGATTGAAGAAATAGTGATCGGCATGACATAACGGCGACAGACTGTCGCTACGAATCCGGAGTTCGTATCGAATGGGGCCATCGATCGGGTCGATCTCAGAGAACCTGTGAATTGCACCAACCTCGGCGGGCAGAAGGGTGACGTCCCAATGCATGCGTGCCCAGATTACCTGCATCTGGAAAGCGCCATCTACCAGAATGGGATCCACGATCCATCTTGAGTTAGGATCAGTCCTCAGCGCGTCCATCGGGCTTGATGGACGGAGCCATGCCGTCGCGCCGGAGGAATCAATTCTTTCGATCGACATAATTCTCTGGAAAACAGGACCATGAAAAAGCCAGTCACGATAGGCGGCCTCAACTGGCATTGGAAACGGTCGTGGGTCGATCAATGCCGGTAACGGGTCCGGCAAAACCAGCGATGATGGACTATCGCCGAGAAGAACTTTCGAGCGATAATGAAGCCGACCGGGGAGTTCGGCCGACCCTACCGCCACATTCACCGAATGTGTTGGCACCGGAAGGTGGAGCTTGTCAGAATTCTCTACGGCGATGTGTACGGTCTTCGCATTTTGGTCGAATGTGAGTCCGTTCAGCAGGCGAATATCGCGAACTTCTGAGACGAACATGTTCGGAAACGCTGACGCGGCTGCCTCTGCCATCAATTCTGCGGCAAACGCGAACGGAAGGACTGGTCGTCCGTCAAGCCGGTGATGGTCGAGATATCGATCTACTTCCACGTCGAACGTTCGAGAGGTACTGACCGTCCCTCCGTCGTCCGGCAACGAAGTCGAATTCACACTGAGCAAAGGAAACGAAGCTAGGTCAGCTGTCTGATGGGCCGTAAAACGTTCGGGCCGCTGAATCTTTGCCATGGCGTCCGGATTGTCGGTGCCCCCTATGACGACCTCTGCTTCGCCCTTTTTGCCGCATCTCAGTTCCTCATCGAGCATCTGACATCCGACTGACAACGGAATAAGCGTTATCTTGCGCTCGGCAAACTGACGCTGGACTTCCGCCGATACCATTCCCGTCTTCAGCCAGGGTCCCCAGTTGATGGAGACAACACGGCCCGGCCAATCTCGATCGAGAGAGCACGCGAGCTTGTTCAGAATTTCATTCGCGGCGGCGTAGTCAGCCTGTCCGCGATTTCCGAAACGTCCGGAAACGGAACCGAAGAAGACGAGGAAACGAAGTGACTCGGATCGTAGCTTCCCTGCGAGAGTCAGCGCACTATCGACCTTCGTGGAGATCACCCGATCAAATGACGCGGGTTGCTTGTCTTGAATCAGCTTGTCTTCGATAATTCCAGCGCCATGAACGACGCCGTCGATCCGTCCATATTCAGAATAGATGCGGTCGATCAGCGCTCCGAACTTGGTTTCATCGCGGACATCGCAAGACATGTAAGCGACGCGCGCTCCGGTATCGCGAATGCGCTTCAAGTTTTCGCGCACCTCTCGCTCACCGATGATGCGATTGACTTCACGTTCAACTACCCTCACGGACGGCGCCTCGCCGGCGTTTCTGAAATGAGCGATCACAGCTCGCCGCAGCTCGGTACGATCCGTCAGACCTCGTGCATATTCGGCTTCCGCGTCATCTGGCTGCGGCGTACGTCCAACAAGAACGAGCATGGATCTATATCTTTGAGCAAGTGTGACCGCGACCTCGGCTGTTATTCCCCTGGCGCCACCAGTGATGAGGACCACGGATCTATCATCAAGTGGATCGTCGCCGTCGTTAGTGAACGAATCTTGAACGAGCGAAAGCCCAACGCGCCTGTTGTCGACGTACGCAATCTCAGTTGAATCCCCATCTGAAAAGAGCTCGGCCAAGAGTGTTTCGGCTTGAGAGTCCGGATCGGACTGGTCAAAGTCCACCGTTCGTGCGCGGACGCCTGTCCATTCCTGAGCCAGCGTCTTAACGAACCCCGACAGCGCTCCATCGGATGCTCGAATGCCATCAGTTGGGATGACACTTCCGAACGCTCCGCCAAGCGACGTGGCGACCAAGACTGCGGAACCACCATGGTTTGCCGAGAATTCAAGATCGTCGCGTAACTGCTGGCATATGACAAAGAGGGAATCGAGATTTCGTGCTCTTCTCTGGCGCCATCCTGAGATTTCGAATCCGCTTGACAGGGCCTCGTTGGACAACGCCGGGAGATGGATCAACGTGCAGACGCGCCCAAACCCTTCGTGAATTTGATCGCCGAGTTTGAGCAACTCGGCCGGCTGCTCAATGTCGATCACGATTGTATTTTCCGCGCCGGATGGCGGCGTCTCACTTACGACACGAACAGTTCGATGACCAAGATCGACCAACGCTTGAGCAAGTCGATCGCCGACACCTGTCTCGTCATCGACGATGACGATGACACCATCCTTGGCCAACGCTCCGTTGGAGTTGAGCGCGGGCGCGTCCGTTGTCGTCAGGAGAAACCGGCCGATTCGCTCACCGTCCGGCGCAGAATCAAAAGGGCGGGTACCCTCCTCCGGAGAGGCGGACACCGTTGTAGTCGGACCCGGAACCATATCAAGAAGCGTGTCTACAACCTGGTTCAACGTTCTACTGCTCGTCAGTCGTTCCAGGTCCGGGATTACGTCAGGCGGAAGTTTTAGCTCCTGGATAATTGTTCCCGAAATCTCAACTCGTTTGATCGAATCGATTCCAAGGTCGGCCTCAAGGTCGGCGTCAACCGCGAGCATCTCGGTCGGATAGCCTGTTCGATCACTCACGATCTGAAGCAGCATTTCAAGGAGCACTTCCCGTGAAAGAACGGGATTAGCGTCCGTGACTGGCTCGGAGGTCATCGCCCCATCAGAATGCAAGTCCGCAGCAGGAGTTGCCTGCATCAGACGATCGACACCAGGTGGCACGTGGTGTTCGCGTCCATTGGTGGGTATTTCGTCTTCGCGCCCATTCGTTGGTCGCTCTGGTTCGACCAGGTGAATAGCGTCGTGTTTGACCGGTGTGGGCAGCGGCGAGGCGCCATTGGCGCGTTCGTTTGATCTCATCCGCTGAGTTGCGCGACCGTTGCGACCAACCGGCAAGGACGGATTGGCCGCTCGACGCTCGGCGCCGGCACTTCCACCCAGGTACGCCAGCATGACGGAGCGCTGGGTGTCCAGGAACCGTTGCATTACCTGCTGGAACATGGCCATTACATCTTCTGAGCCGTCACCCGGGTGTGACCCGTCCGGTCCACGGACCATTACATCGTCGTCGTCGAGTCTTGACCCTAACGGCGACTTGGGGGCTGAATCCATCTCTGAAACACCGCCATTTCTTTTGAGGAAACCGCTCGGTACATTCCCGATGCTCTCTTCATTGCTGCCATTCAAGTGGGGCTCTGCTGGGGTGTGTTTATCGCCAACAGTCGACCCATTGTCTGTAGGCATCGGGGATGGTGGAGCATCGCCCTGACTTACCGTCTTGACTTGTATCGGTACTTTCGGTTGCTCTTCACTTGCTGCCGCCGCGGGGATTGCGCGTCCACCGTTGATTAGCCAGGTGGTCGCCGACAAAGCCGGCGTTCCAGAATCACGAAGCAAACTCGACAAGTTGAGCCGCGACGCTTTGCGTCCTCTGAACAGTCGCTCGGTCCTAAAATCAACTCCTTCTGCCGCGAGCGTAGCCAATCCGTGCAGGAGTTGCGTCACTCCGTTGCGTCTTGGCTGATCGAGAATGACTCGCACATGTGGTCTCTCATCCAGGATCTGACCGACGAGTCCCGAGAGGACCGATCTCGGGCCCACCTCGACGAATAGTCGTGCGCCTGCCGCATACATACTTTCGATTTCGTCGACCCAACGTACAGGTGAGATGAGGTGTTCCTGTAGCGTTGACGCAATCGCTGCCGGATCGTCTGGATGGGCTTGCCCAGTGGTATTAGAAAAGACCGGTAATTCCGGCGCGGAGATTACAGTCTCTGCAAGCAATTCGCCAAATCGTTGTTGGGCGGCCGCGACCAACGGTGAGTGAAATGCGCAGGCGACCGGTAGTCTTCGAACATTGAATTTATGCTCAGTACACCACGTCGCCGCCCGATCCACGGCATTCTGAGAACCTGAGATGACTGTCTGGCGCTGTGTGTTCAGGTTGGCGAGTGTCACGCCAAAATCATCAACTAGTGAGCTCAGTTCATCCGCACCCGCTTCAACTGCGGCCATGGTCCCCGCGTCGTTTCCGGCCCCTGCTCGCATGAAGCGGCCACGTGCCTCGGATAGCTGTAGCAGGGTGCGTTCGTCAAAAGACCCTGCGGCATGTAGCGCGACCAATTCACCATAGCTGTGACCCGCTGCGACATCGGGTTCGATTTCTAACGAACGAAGGATCTGCAACAAGGCCAGACTTGTCGCTCCAAGAGCGGGCTGCGCCACATTCGTTTCAGTCAGCTCCGACTGTCGCTCTTTCTGCTCCTCCGGAGTGAAAGTTGGAGGTGGAAAGATGTATCGACTAAGCGGACGATCAAGTTGTCCAGCGATCGCTTCGTCCGCTTGTTCGAAACATGTGCGAACCTCTGGAAACATCACAGCCAGATCCCGGCCCATGTTGACATATTGAGATCCCTGGCCAGGAAACAGAAACGCCACTTTTCCGTCACGCTTCAATGGTCGATCCGAGTAGTGCACCCCAGAAGGGAGATGTATACGCCCCCCGGACCTCGCTAGATGCTCCGAAATCCCACGTAGCTTTGAAATCAAGTCGTCGATCGAGTCAGCAACGATCGCCAGCGTCACCCTCGCGTCCTGCTTGTCGGCAGCTGCCACCGCAAACGTGTACGCGAGATCGACGAGCCGTGGACGTGCCCCTTGATCAAGTTGGCTGAGAAGTGAATCCACACTGTTAGAGACCTCGGATCGGGAATCCGCTTTCCAAATCAGGAGCTCGGACGGCCAAGCGTCAGACGCTACTCTCGGTTCGTCCAGATAGTCCCCGGTGTATTCCTCAAGGGCGACGTGAAAGTCGGTACCTCCAAAACCAAAAGCGCTGACTCCAGCGCGCCGAGGCTGGCCGTCGGATCGTCGCACCCATGGACGCGTCTCCGAGTTGACGTAAAGTGGACTATTCGAAAAGTCGGCTTTGGGATTGGGCCGCGATACGCCCAAAGTTGGAGGAAGTACGCCATTGTGCAGTGCAAGTGCGACTTTGATAAGCCCGGCGACACCTGCCGCGGCTTTGGTGTGCCCGATCATGGACTTCACGGAACCGATAGCGGTTCCCTGTTTTTGAGCACCGTATTCAGTGAAAAATCGAGACAAAGCTTCGACTTCCGCTTGATCCCCGGCAACGGTGCCAGTCCCATGGGCTTCAATCAGACCGACGGTCGAAGCATCGTATCCCGCCTGCGCATAGGCACGATGGAGCGCCCGCATCTGTCCTTCAGGGCGCGGGGCCGTCAGGCTTCGATCCCGACCATCACTGGCGCCGCCAACCCCTCGGATGACCGCGTAGATTCGATCGCCATCTCGCTCGGCGTCAGCCAGTCGCTTCATTACCACCGTTGCGAAGCCCTCACTGATCGCGATTCCGTCTGCCTCAGCATCAAATGTTCGGCAGTGCCCGGTTGGCGAAAGGGCTTGCGTCTTGGCAAAGCAAAGGAATGCAAAAGGGTTTTGGATGGCGTCGACGCCGCCGGCGATAGCAACATCGCTGTTACCAGTTTCGAGGTCGCGAACCGCGAGATAGATTGCCGCAAGCGACGAAGCACAGGCGGCATCAACGGTGTAATTGAGCCCACCGAAATCGAACCGATTTGCGACACGACCGGCCGCAACATTCATAAGAATTCCAGCAAATGAATCCTCGGTCCAGTCGGGCAGCGCTGAACCCAGATCCGCGGTCAGATCTTCCGCGCTTTCACCAAACAAGGACGGTAAGTTTGATCGTACGACATAGTTTCCGCTCAGATCTCCGCCACCGCCACCAGCACCGAGCATGACCGACGTTCTTTCCCGCGGAAAGGGTCGGCTCATCATTCCGGCGTCTTCGAGCGCGGCTCTGACGACCAACAACGCCAGAAGTTGAAACGGCTCAATCGACTTCAACGAGCTTGGCGGCATGCCAAACGAGACGGGATCAAAAGGCACATCATCGATGAATCCGCCCCACTTTGAGTAGATCTTGTCAGGGACGCTTCGATCTGGATCGTAGTACTGCCGCCAGTCCCACCGTTTGGCGGGAATCTCGGTAATAGCATCGACCTTGTTGAGTACGTTTGCCCAGAAGGTTTGCATATCGGGTGCACCGGGAACGATGCAGCCGATTCCCACAATCGCGACATCGCACGGTGCAGGAGCCGATCGTTCGAATTCAGGCACACTTGCCGCGAGACGAGCCAGATGCTGTGTTGAGCCAGCGCTGATCTGTTCATGGAGTGCGGGCATTGAACAGACGTCGCCCCGCAGAGCAGCCACCTGCCCGATCATGTACATGCCTTGTGACCACTGATCTTCAGGTTTGACACGAACAAGCTTGGGCGACTTCGGATCTGTCGCGTAGTCCGGATTACGATCGACACCTTTTGACGCGATCCGGAGCCGTCCGATATTCAGTTCCTCAAGACGAACGCGTACCTGTTCCGGCGCTAGAGCTTTCTGGAGCAACCGGTGCTTCTCGCGATTAAAATCTTCCGCGAAGGGTGATGGAACGCAGCGTGTTGCGTGACCGGGACCACTTTCAAGCAGAATCGTCTCTTCGCAGTCGATCGCGGCCCTCTGAAATCCTTCGGTGATCGCTCCACTCGCAACGGCTTCATTGGTGTAGAGGTATGCAGAACCGACCAGGACTCCGATTCGGAAACCTTTTTTCGAGAGAGGTCCGGCGAGCGATGAAACCATCGCCGCGGACACACCGTCATGAATTGCTCCAGCGAAGAGAACGTGGATCGTCGATGGGTCGACCCCCTTGGGCAGGTCGTTCAGTAGAACATCTACCATTGTGTCCCACAACACGAAACTGGTTCGAGGACCCACATGTCCGCCACACTCTCGGCCTTCAAAGACGAACCGGCGTGCACCGTCATTGAGGTACATACGCAGGAGGCCGGGAGAGGGGACATGTAGGTAGGTTGCGGTGCCGTCTTGTTCGAGACGACGCGCCTGATCTGGTCGTCCCCCCGCGATGAGCGCGAATGGCGGTCGACTCTTTCGAATCACATCAAGCTGTTCTTCCCGAAGCTCGGGTGGAACAAAACCGAGGATGCCGACTCCCCAGGGACGGTCACCGAGACGTTTCGCCGTCTCATTAAGTAGTTCTTCTACGTCAGGGCCCCTCATCAGCGCAAGAGCGACGAAAGGCAGCCCACCGGCTTCCGCCACCGCTTCAGCAAACGCCGCTCGATCACTTACGCGGGTCATCGGGCCCTGAACAATCGGATATCGAGTGCCATGCGACTGAGCGAGTGGCGCTCCCTCGGCGAGAGACTGTGACTCTATCGCTGATTCCAGGTGCGATGAAATCGACTCACGTAAGCCGCCGATAATACCGCCAACCGTCACGAATCGATCGGCAAGATATCGAGCAAAATATGCGTCTTGCCCGACCACGAGTACTTGTCGATTCACGTCTTCCCAACCGACAAGTTCGTTCACGGCTTCGTGCCAAGCGGTACGTGTGTCAGCTTCCGTCGATTGGCCGATCATGAGATCATTAGCGGTCGCTCGAAGGTCGTCCAATGGTGAAAGCCCCGGCCTGGAATAGACGCGGACACCGGCTCCGAGCGAGGCTCCCAGGCAGATTGTCTCACTGCCATCCATGGATGAGATTCGAGCCTTGATCTGATCCGGCAACGGCGATTCACGAGACAGCAACAATTGGCTGTCAAGAACTGCCCCAGTCGCTCCTCCTGCCGCAGCCGCGGCTACGCTATGTAAGCCAATACCGCCGTGTAGCCATAGCGGGATCCGAATTTGAGTCCGCAGGCGCTGGAGCAAGACGAATGACGTCTCGTCTCCAACCCAGCCGCCCGCTTCGTGACCTCGAGCGATGACCGCATCGGCTCCATGTTGCTCGGCTGAAAGCGCCTGTGCAAGGGTTGTAACGACGACGATAGCCTTCGAGTTGATTGCGTGAACACGTGAAATGGCGTCATCAATGTGGCTGTCGACGACACCCGCAAGAATCACAACGTCCAGTGAGAGGGTGCGTTTTTCGGCAAGTGCATCGATGATGCTCGTGAAATTGTCACCGATCTGAATGCCGAATCGTCCTCGTCCTCGGGAATGGAGAGTTCGCAAAAGTGCCAGTGATGTTTCAACATCGCGGCTGAATTCGAGATTCAATACGCCGATCGCTCCGGCGCGACTACCCGCAATCGCAAGCCTCGGGTCTGGTCTCCCAGCCTGGGTCAACACGATGAAGTCGAAGTGGTCTTGACGGTCCACTGCCGGCTCCTCTTGAACATACGTCAACGACTGTGTCATTAAACGCAGTATTGGCTTTGCGCCCGCTCGCAGTGGCTGATGTCGCGCCTCCCACTACAAACGAATCGAACCCTGGTCTCAGGAGTCTATGACGCGCTGCTTCGGTTTCCTGACCCCACCCGAAGTCCGTGTTTCGCTGAATATGGCCTCGGGCTTGTTCCTTGATTTGTTCGTTAGAGGAATGGCTGAGATCCGAGTGTGCCTCAGTGAACTCCGAATTGCAGACGTCATCCCCGGGACTGTTGCTCAGAAACGGGGGCAATGAGCGACGCGCGATTTGTCCCCCGAAGAAGACGCGCTTTCGATCAAACGTGGGCACGTCAACTAGTCTGCGAGCTGGCCGACAATCGGCTTTCCCGCTGTTCAGATGTCAGTTGAATCCAATACCAATCTGAACAGCAATCCCTAGCCTCTAACGAGCACCGGCGGCTACAACAATGTTACCGACCGCTTGCCGTGCTCCTCTCTCACACAGCGCTAATGGCAGGCGACCATCGTCGCCCAAGCATAGGCAGACAGCACCCGACACTAGCTTGTTCGTGGCAGTTGAGACACCATTGGCGAGCCCCAACATCACTAAGGTTGCGTAACGGTAGCATTTGGTAGCGATTCATGTCAATGATCCGTGCTCCCTCACCGAAAATGTTACCGAAGCCAGTGCGGTTCCCTCAAATCCGACTGTAACCGGGGAGGGGGCATGGTGGCTGGTCGATCGGTAGCATTGACAATTGTGGGAACCGTCGTGATCACGCCTCGTTCGGTAACATTCTCATTTGATTGGGCACGTGTTCCCTCGTCGGATTGTCGATGCTCGGCGCCATTTCTCGGCCAACACACTAATTGCCAGGGTAATTCGACGAGCTGAGAGATCTCATAGCCCATATCCAGTCTGCGTTCCGCGTCGGCAGATTTCACTGTCTTAGATGTCAAATTCAGCCTGGTCCAAGCAATCGATCGGAAGGAGTGTCCATGAGTCGGAAAGTAGCGGTAATTGGGCTCGACTGCGCAGACCCGCGCCTAGTCTTCGATGAGTGGTTGGATTTTCTTCCAAATATACAGTCGCTTGTCAAAGTTGGCGCCTGGGGGACTTTGCGCAGTACCGACCCACCGATCACCGTTCCGGCGTGGACGTGCATGATGACGAGCCAGGATCCCGGACAACTCGGAATCTATGGGTTCCGAAATCGGCAAGACTACGGATACAGCAGTCTAGGAGTCGCCAATTCGACAGCGATCACAGGCGACCGATTGTGGGATATTCTCGGCAAGAACGGCAAACACGTTATCACTCTTGGAGTGCCGCAGACGTCACCGCCGTCCCAAGTCGCGGGCGAACAGATTAGTTGTTTCCTGACTGCCGATCCCCGGCGTGACGAATATACGTATCCGCCGGAACTGCGTCGAGAAATTGAACAACTCGTTGGACCGTATCAGGTCGACGTCCGAAATTTTCGCAGTAACGATCGAGATCGAATTCTTGCTGAGATTTACAAAATGACCGAACAGCACTTCACGGTAGCGCGTCACCTACTTGATACACGGCCGTGGGATTTCTTTATGATGGTTGAGATTGGTGTCGACCGAATTCACCATGCATTTTGGCGGTATCTCGATCCGGATCACCCTAAACATGAGCCGAATCATCGCTATCGTGACGTCATCCTGGATTACTATCGCTATTTGGACGACGAAATAGGTGACCTCATGGCGAGGTTGGACGGAGATACCGACGTCTTTGTCGTTTCGGATCACGGCGCACAGCCAATGATGGGCGCCGTCTGCATCAACGAGTGGCTCCTTCAGGAGGGCTATCTTGCGTTGAACGAGACGCATCAAGAGCCGGGGCCACTGCGACGAGCTTCCGTGGATTGGACTCGAACGAAAGCGTGGGGAGAAGGCGGCTACTACGGCCGTCTTTGGATCAACGTTGAAGGTCGCGAACCCTCCGGCGTGGTGCGTTCCTCAGACTACGAATCGTTTCGTGACGAACTCATCGCAAAGCTTGAGGCGATTCCCGGAGATGATGGTCGAACGATCGGGACGCGAGTGTTCCGGCCGGAAGATTTGTGGGTCGATCAAAATGGATATCCGCCGGATCTCATCATTTACTTTGGCAACCTTGCCTGGAGAAGCAATGGCACCATCGGTTCCGGAAAAGTGCTGAGTTTTGAAAACGATACTGGACCGGATGACGCGAACCATTCAAAACTTGGACTCTATATCGCGGCCGGGCCCGGTGTCGAAGCGGGAGAGGTTCGCGGACTCGAGATCTACGATGTTGCGCCGACGATCCTTCGCATGTTTGACCTTCCAATTCCTGAAACGATGCGGGGCCGAATCGTCGGGTCGAGTTCCCGGCCGGTGGACTAGAACTAGCGACTCGACCAATTTGGTTGGCATGTAAAGAAGAGGGCTCACCAGCTGTCTTCTTGGCTAGGAGTCATTTCAGCTTTCTCCAGTCGTTGCCGCCGAGACCGCGATCACCGCTGAACCATATCGGCGGAATTTCCTGAAAAGAGATTTGCTCATGATGGACGCGTCCGGCGGCTCGAAGGCGATGATCAATCACTTCTGTGTTCCTGGCTACGTTGAAGCTGTCTCATATTAGGTCGTGGTGGAACGAGCGTATTGAAACGGTGACGGCATACAGATGGCTGTTTCTGTGCAACACGCCGATATCCAGGCTACCCGCGAACTGTGGATTCTCACTTTCGCCGGTCAATGCAGAACCTGATAAACTCTCGGTCCTGGTAGCTGATCTCCGAACCACTGCATTGGGGAAAAGGTGCAGTGGGCAGGAATGAATCCTGGTACTGTGCCGAATACACTGCGAAAAGGCGGCCGGGCGATTGCCCGACCGCTCTTCTGTTCCGAACGTTGAAGCACGGGCGATAGGGCCGAAATTGGGGGACCTCTTGGAATCGACTGACGGCGTAACGATATGGTTAACGGGCTTGCCATCGGCTGGCAAGAGTACGATCGCAGCGATCATCGAAAATGACCTTAGATCGCGGGGACTCCCGGTCGAAGTGCTCGATGGGGACGTTGTGCGAACGAATCTGAGCAAGGGACTCGGTTTTTCGCGTGAAGACCGTGACACCAATATTCGCCGGATCGCGTTTGTGAGCAAGCTCCTTACACGTAATGGCGTGGTCGTGATCGTTGCTGCTGTCTCACCATATCTCAACACTCGCGACGAGGCGCGCCGGGAGATAGGTCGGTTCTTCGAGGTGTATGTGAAGTGTCCAATCGAGGTTTTGGTCGAAAGAGACGTCAAAGGTTTGTACGCGCAGGCGCTGCGAGGTGAAATCACAAACTTCACCGGTGTGTCTGACCCATATGAAGAACCGAATAATGCGGAAGTCGTGGTCGAAACGAATACGCAAACACCTGAAGAAAGCGCAGCTAGAGTCATGGCTGAACTCGTGCAGCGTGGATTCATCCCGTCGGGTTCTCGAGAAGAAGCGATGATGGCTGGGGACAATCGATGATCAAGCCACATGGAGGTACGCTCGTCCCGCGGTTGATTTCTCACGACGAGGCAGTCCCGCTTCTTGAAGAGTCGCAAGGATTCGCTCGCATACCAGTCAATAGACGAGTCATAGCGGATCTCGAGTTGCTTGCTATCGGCGCGGTAAGTCCGTTGACCGGATTTCTTACAAAGGCTGATTACGACAGTGTTGTAGCAACCATGCACTTGGCAGGCGGGTTGCCATGGTCTGTCCCATTGACGCTGGCGGTCTCGTATGAAAGTGCCAACACGATTAACGAGGGTGACTCCGTTTTGCTCACAAATGAGGAAAACGGGGAACCGATAGCTTTTCTCGAGGTCCAGGAAAAATACGGTTACGACAAGGCTCGCGAGGCACGGTTAGTTTACGGGACGAATGATATTGAGCACCCGGGCGTAGCTGCCTTGGAACGTCAGGGAGACGTTTTGCTCGGCGGTCCGGTATCGGTATTGCGGCGCTTGGTCGAGCCCGAGTTTGTTTCTCACGCGCTGACGCCTGAACAAACGAGAGCGGCGTTCGCCGATCGACAATGGAGATCCGTGGTCGGCTTTCAAACCCGAAATCCGGTGCATCGGGCCCATGAACACATTCAGAAGACGGCGCTCGAGATGGTCGATGGCCTGCTGCTGCACCCGCTGGTCGGCGAGACCAAGAGTGACGACGTGCCAGCAGATGTTCGCATGCGCTGCTATGAGGTGCTGCTAGAAAACTATTTCCCGAGAGATCGGGTGCTTCTCGGTGTTATGCCCGCGGCCATGCGATACGCTGGCCCGCGTGAAGCGGTCTTCCACGCACTTGTACGCAAGAACTATGGCTGCACGCATTTTATTGTCGGACGCGATCACGCGGGTGTGGGTAACTACTACGGAACATACGACGCACAGCGTATTTTCGATCAATTTGATCGCGCTCAGCTTGAGATTCAGATCCTCGAATTCGAACACGCATTTTATTGCAAACGGTGCGCCGGAATGGCATCGACCAAGACGTGTCCACATGACGCGAGCTTCCGAGTGTTCCTCAGCGGGACGAAGGTTCGAGAACTGCTGCGAGACGGATCTGACCTTCCCGCTGAATTCACCCGACCGGAAGTCGCGGCGGTCCTGCGCGAGGCGTATCGTTAGACCTGTTCCAACTGTTCGCGGTGCACGGCGCGAAGCGATAAGGCCATGTCAATCTGCTTTGCGAACGCATGTCCGACTCCAGCTACGTGGAACAGTGAGCCTTAGTGTTTGAACCTTCATGATTCGAGTTGGGACAGGTAGTTAACCCGAGCAGTAGTCTCAACAAGCTGGATAAGATTCGTTTGTTTCTTGTAGTGGTCGGTGTTCAGTAAGTCGCGGGAGCGATGGACGTGTACGGTCCCGTGGCGACTCGCCACTGAAACGGCTGTCGACCAGATATTGAAAAAGCGCCGCGGCGTCTCCGCCATGGCGCTTCAACGTTGGCTCCCCGAGTAGGACTCGAACCTACAACCTAGCGGTTAACAGCCGCTCGCTCTACCATTGAGCTATCGGGGAATGCATCCCGATCAAGCACGCGACAGTCTATCATTCGCGCCCGCGTCGACGCAAGAGGACGAAGAGGCCAGGTTCAGCGACTCGATTTCAATCGTGCATTTGCGCACAAACTCCAGAGTGCATGCTAGAATGACCCTCCTTAGGCAGCGGACGATGTCAGAGCTGTGGGGTGACGTCCGATGTCGGAAACTCTGGGAGGCCCGTTGGAACAAGCCCGACTTCCGGGAAGTTGGAGCACACGACTGGCCGCCAACACGTATGTGTGCGGCATTGAGATCGGTGGGCGCGGCCAACGGGTCGTGATTGCCGACGGCGGTGGCCGAATCTCTGGGCAGGCGAGGTCTATCGATAGCATGACCCCCGCATCAGGAGCGCTCGAAACGGTGCGAGGATTGGTGGAACAGGCCTGTCGCTCAGCTCGAATCAGCCGGGACAAAATTGTTCAGATTGGCGTGGCGTTCGGCGGTCCGGTGGACGTGAGCCGAGGACTCACGCTTCTGTCGCACCGCGTCGCGGGATTCGAGAACTTTCCACTCGTCAATTTGATTGAGGATGACCTTAAGATTCCAACGGTGCTCGATAACAGCGCTAGGGCGGCTGCGCTCGGCGAGATTCTGTACGGAGCCGCGCGCGGTTCAAGTGATGTGGTTTACGTTCACTTGGGGACAGGTGTAGGCGGTGGAATCATTGTTGATGGGCGTATCCTTCATGGTGCGAGTAGCACTGCGGGTGAATTCGGACACATGGTTGTGTCGATCGGTGGTCCGATCTGTTCCTGCGGTAAACCGGGACACCTTGAGGCGTACGCCGCGGCACCGTCTATTGTCGCACGATTTCGCGAACGCCTTGAATCCGCATCTGGTGTCGACGTGAATCGCTGGTCCAATCCGAGCAACATAACCGTGAAAGCGATCTTCGATGGCTCTCGCCGTGGTGATACGGTCGCTCAGGAAATCGTCACCGAGACGGTTCAAGTGTTAGGTCTCGCGGTGGCCAACTTGATCACGACCTTGAATCCCGCAACTGTGATTATCGGAGGGTCGGTCTCCGACGTTGGCTCGCTGTTGATGGATCCGCTAAGCGCGCGCGTGCGACAGTATTCATTTCCTTCGGCCGCGAGGCGTGTTCGGCTCACGGCCAGTCAACTTGGTCCCGATGCCACCGTTTTGGGGGCAGTTGCCCTGGCGCTCGAAAGCGTTCGAGAGTGAGCGAACGGAAAAATCGCGGCAAATTGTCGGATTGAACGTCCACGTGTAGACTTCAAGGGTTAGATTGTAGATGGGGACCGCTATGAATAACATCCAACTTAGCAGTGAACACATTACCTATTTGTTGACAGTGTTGCGGAATTCGAACCGGCCGATGACGACGGCTGAACTTGTGCAGGCGCTGCGGGATAGAGCGGACTCGTCGAACTAGCAATCCCGTAAAGCAGGCAAGAGGAGCGCACGACGAGCATGCAAACTGCAGAGGTCATTTCCACGCCATCTTTCAAGGGTAAGAAGGCCGATAAAGAAATCGCGTTAGACGCATTCAACGTTATGCGTGCGAGCGGTCGCTTCTTTCCAAGTGCATCTCCCATTAAGGTGCCGATCACGTCCTTGGGCGAATATTTCGCGTCCACTCGTGGCGAACAGACGGCCGAGGAATGGACTGCCGCTATAGGCAAGATCATTCGCTCTAATTCGGACGTCTTCGGGCTTGAGGAGATTGACGACACGGTCTACGCTACGACAACGTTGTCGGGTAAGGCGCCCACAACTCCGGTGTCCGACGAGATCCACGTTCTTGCGCAGCGATTCACCGAGCCAACGGAAGCGCCAGAGCGGCCCGCACAGACCTTCAAGCGGGCTAAAGTAGCTCATCTACGCGAGGTTCCTTCAACTGAGTTGGTGGGCGGACCCGCGGTCGAATCCCTAGAAGTCGACGGCGAAATTGCTGAGGAAATTGGTTTCGACGACGAAATAATTGAGCCGGTTGCCGAGCCAGTCTCAATTGAAGCCATCGTGCCAGCCACTCCTGAGCAGCTTATTACGGATGTAGCCGAAGTTGGTGATGAGGTTCTCGGGAACGCAATCTCGTCCCAATTGCGACAAGAGGTCACGGTCGCTGGATTCGGTGACATGTGGATGGCTGAAGAAAAGGTACCGCGATTGAGTCGCGGCGATCTTCGGCGCATCCGCGAGTATTTGCTTGAGCGAAACGAGCCGCTCGCCGATGACGTCCTGTTGCAGGACGTCCTTGGCGTTCGTCCGACTGCGGACGAGTATGAACTCACACGTTTCTCCCTCAACTATCGACTGTCACACGAGCAGCGTGAGTTCGAGTATGTTGGAACGTCTATGCGACGCTTCTGGTCCACAAGTGGCTTGCCAACCATTGGTACAGCGAAGCGTAAGCCGAGCGAGATCGGCACAGATTACCGATTCTTGCTTGACGAATCGACGGTGGAGCTCCCGGCCGATGAAATGGTTGCGGAGCACGTTCTGACATTCTACGAGTATCAGTACGGTGTGCTACCGCTCAATGGCTTTCTATCTGCGCTCTTTCCAAAACCGGATCTTCCGGATCAGCGTGCAGCCATACTTGTGTTTGAATCGCCGCAGACCTACGAGACGTTCTTCGTTGAACTCCATTTTCCGACGGGAAACCGTGGTGGTTACATTGCAGGGCTCGAACGCTTCTTCCTGGAGAATCTGGTGCCTGGCGCACTGTTCACGATCGAACGCATCGAAAGCGATGGTCGCTTTCTGATCGAATATTTGCCGGTATCAGGCGAGGACCGTAAGCTCCTGCAGATAGATGATAAGCGTGGACGCTATGTCTTCCGACCCATGACATTCTATTGTGCAACTCAAGAAAACATGGTCGTTTCCGAAAACCGCTTCCCTCAGCTTGGGAACGTTCCGTTGCTTGAAGAGAGAATCCGACGTCGTCCGGATCTCACCCTCGCAGCTACGTTCGAACACGTTGGAGAGCAGGTCGGAACTCAGGAAAGTCCGAAATTTATGGCGATGATGGATGACCTATTCCCGGCATGCAACATCGAACGTCCTATGAGTGTTGAGCAGATTCGTTCCATTATCGTGTCGGACGTGAACACTTCGTTTAGTACAGATCCAGACGTGGAAGATGTTTTTTACTACGAACCCACCCAGTCCTGATCACATCGATCCTGAGCTGATTCAGGCACTCACCAGTCTCAATGCAGAAAATCGGAGCGCGGTCGATGTACTGAAGTTTTCAGACATCGACCGCGCCACCGCCTTTGGAATCATGCCCGCGATACGGTCGCTCTCGACCGATGCACGCCGATTTCTCGCCCGACAGATGGTGGAGCAATCGGAAGCAAACGTGGAACTGAATTTCTCTCGCGTCTTGCGAAATCTTTTGAATGACCCCGATGCCGAGGTGCGAGTCTTGGCTGTCCAGGGCTTGTGGGAAGACGAGAGTGTCCTGTTCGCTGACCAGTTGCTCGATTTGCTGGCGATCGAGGACGAGCCAGCAGTGCGCGAGGCGATTGTGGTATCGCTGGGAAGGTTCGCGTTCCTCGCCGCGCTTGGAAAGATGGGCGACGAGCAATCGCGAAGGATTCGCGACACCCTGATGGGCATTTACCGGTCAAATGAGCAGGTGGCTGTCCGTCGCCGAGCGCTGGAGTCAGTGGCCTTCTTTAGCGACGACGACGATATCGAATCGGCAATCGCCGCTGCCTTTGACTCGATAGTGCATGACCTAAGGATCTCCGCAATCTTCTCGATGGGACGAAACTTATCGGATCGCTGGCTGTCGACAGTCCTCGGCGAAATGCAGGACGAAGATGCGGAAGTTCGGTTTGAAGCTGCCCGGGCATCGGGAGAGATTGGCGATGAGCAAGCCGTGACCCAACTGCTTGATCTAACGGACGATGACGATGCTGAAGTTCAGATGGCGGCGATCGGGGCTTTGGGTCAAATCGGGGGCAAGGTGGCGGTCGGTGCCCTACGGCGATTAGTGAGACAGAATGACCCTGTCCTCAGCGAAGCCGCTGAAGAGGCGTTATCACAGGCCATGATCACAGACAATCCGATGCGCCTGGCGCCGTGACCAACCTATCGTCTCCGAGTACCCTTTCGGATTCCTTGCAGGTTAATGAAGTTGATGATGGATCGTTGTGGGATGCGTCCGTGTCCGAACTGGGTGGACACATTCTTCAGGCATGGAACTGGGGCGAATTCAAGTCGTTGCATGGTTGGTTACCTGTTCGGTTGCTCTTGCGATCGAAACAGCGATCGAGAATTGCGGCACAGCTACTGTTCCGTCGCATCGGGCCTTTTACTGTCGCCTACGTTCCACGCGGACCACTCGCGGGCGACCTGTCCGTCGGCGAACTTGCGGCGTTCACTCAAGCCGTGGATGACGAATGTCGAAGACGCCGCGCGATCGCCGTGCTGATTGAGCCTGAGTCAGATGATCTGCCGCTAGCTCTCGGTCGATCGGCGCTCTGGAAGCCGAATGACGTTCTCGTGCAGCCTCGCCGGACGATAAAGGTCTGGGTTCAGAAGACCGATGAGAACATGCTCTCGAACATGAAGCCAAAAACGCGGTATAACGTACGGTTGTCACAACGACGCGGTGTCACTGTGCGGCGTGGAGGGATTCGCGACATCGGGGAGTTCTACCGTCTGCTTCAGGAAACCGCCGATCGGGATCAGTTTGGCATTCACTCGATTGACTACTTTGACGACATGATGCGCGTGTTCGGTGATGATGCAGGCCTGTTCGTGGCCGACTATGAGGGAAAGGCCGCTGCCGGGCTTTTGGCGCTGCGCTCCGCTGACGAAGTGATCTATATGTACGGAGCGACCCAAACGGAGTATCAACGACATATGCCGGCATACCTTATTCAATTAGTCGCTATGAAATGGGCGCGAGACTCGGGATGCCGGACGTATGATTTGTGGGGAATCCCGCCCAGCGACACTCCACCGGCTGAGACATCCGAACCCGGAATGTCTGTAAATGTACGTGACGGAATGTGGGGTGTTTACCGCTTCAAGCAGGGCTTCGGTGGTGAAATTGTGAGCTATCCCGGGATGTACGAACGTGTATACACCAAGCCGCTAATGAGTGCCTGGCGAAAGGTGAGGCCGAATCTCCTGTGACCTCATGTGACTGTCAACTAGAAGACCTCTTGTCGAATCTTGATCTGGTGCGAATTGCTGGGTCGGAGGGGACAACGATTGCGTCGATTTGCTACGACTCGCGTCAAGCAACCCCCGGAAGCCTGTTCGTTGCGTTGCGAGGTGGATATACCGACGGTCATCAGTTCCTGGCCCACGCACGAACCAAAGGTGCGGTTGCGGCACTGGTTGAGACCTGGAGTGAAGACACCGGCGGGTTTTCGGCAGTCGCGCAGGTCAGTGATACGCGCGCCGCACTTGCGAAGGTCGCCGAGCGATTCTATCGGAGTCCGGCCGATGAGTTAGGGATGATCGGTGTTACCGGAACTGACGGAAAGACGACGACGACGTTCTTCATCGACTCGATATTGCGACAGGCATCTCTGCGGACCGGAATGATTGGAACCGTTTCAGTTCGCATCGGCGATCAGGTGACCGATCACGACACGCGGCAGACAACTCCGGAATCGCTCGAGATTCAGCATTTGTTGTCAGACATGCGATCCGCCGATGTCGATTGGGCCGTGCTTGAAGCGACGTCTCATGGGCTGGAATTACATCGGCTCGATACCTGTCCATTTGACATCGGAGTCGTCACGAACATTACCCACGAACACCTCGATTTTCATGGCAGCGTGGCATCCTACCGTCGAGCCAAGGCGAGGTTGCTTGAGATGGTGGCGACACGCGGGGATCGACACAGACCACATGGTGTCGTCCTCAACCGCGATGATGAGGGGGCTCGGTCAATCGTCTCATACGCTGGTTCCGAACCAGTGATATGGTATGGATTGGACCGACTCGATTGCGATCTGCGTGCCTCAAATGTTGCGGTCAGTACTGTTGGCACATCGTTTGACTTGACGGCAGATGGAGTATCTAGGCCGGTGAATCTTCGTCTCATCGGGACGTACAACGTGTACAACGCACTTGCCGCAGCAGGAGCCGCTACGATACTTGGACTGGATATGGACACGATTGTTGGTGGGCTCGAATCGCTTGATTCGGTTCCTGGCCGGCTCGCTCGGGTGGATTTTGGACAGCCATTTAGCGTGTTTGTGGACTATGCGCACACGCCCGACTCGATTGAGAAGACGTTGCAATTGCTCCGATCACTGAACGGCGGACGGCTTATTGTCGTGTTTGGGAGTGCTGGCGAACGGGACGTATCCAAGAGAGCGACCCAAGGCGGCGTTGCGGCGCGCCTGGCTGATTTCGCGGTGTTTACTTCCGAGGATCCTCGCTTTGAAGACCCCGATGCCATCATCGCTGAAATTGCGCTTGGAGCCATCGAAGCGGGTGCCTGCGAAGGCACTGACTTCGTCCGATGTGAGGATCGCCAAACGGCCATTGAAACCGCGATAGACGCGGCTGCCCCTGGAGACGTGGTCTTGCTTGCTGGCAAGGGACACGAACAATGCATAATCTATGGTTCAGAGCGGCGACCATGGGACGAAGTATCCGCAACTCGAGCAGTTCTCCGATCCCGCGGTTTTACGGGTGCCGGCAGAATGGAAATTGGATGAATTCAAGCCAACCACGTTTAGTTCGGGCAGCGTATGTCATCATCGCGGCAGTGTTGGTTGCCGCGGCGGTGAGTGCGTGCGGAACTGCGGACCCAAGTTTGTCTCGGGGTGCCTCCGCGGGCGCCAAGCCGCAAGGACGGATCCTGTTTGCACAGAACGGCGACATCTATCTTTGGGACGGGAGTGTCCATCAGATAACACACGTTGGCGACGCGTCTTCACCCACGTGGTCCAGCGACGGAAAACGCTTTGCCTTCATTCGTACTGGCGACGCCTATTCCGATTTGTATTCATACAACGTCGACACGAACGAAATGGCTCAGCTAACGCGCAATAAGCCAAATGCCCAGGAGGGCACGAAGGTTTACGTTGACAACGCGGTTTGGGCCCTTGATCCGAACTGGGCGTCGACAGGCGATACGATTGCGTACGTTAGCGATCTCCAGACGGCTAAAGATTTCCTGTGGATCATGAGAGGATTGGGGAATTCCCCGCGTCAGGTAGCAGCTTCCACGGTGAATGGTGACAACGTCGAAAACCCAAGCTTCTCGCCAGATGGTACAAAGATCGTATTCACACAGCGTACGACCATGGAGAATGACACCCAACGAACGACGGGGATCTGGGTCGTCGATCTCAACACTGGCCAGCTGACGTCGCTGGTGAAGGCGGATTCCGGAGCCTACGACGCGTCCTGGTCTCCCGATGGCAAGTGGATCGCATTTATTCAGCGTGACGGAACCTCGAATGATCTTTGGGTTGTGCCGGCTGGCGGTGGACAGCCAACTCAACTGACACAGGGAAAATCGCTCGCGTCACCGGTCTGGTCCCCGGACAGTACTCAGATCGCCTTCTTCGAAGTGGAAGGCCAATCTTTCAAGGTTTCGTACGTCGATTTCTCTACTGATTCGAGTGGCACGCCAAGTGCGTCATCTGTCCAGAAGCTCTTCTCGGACGGTAAAATCGACGCAACGTCGCCGATGTCCTGGATTCCATAGCGAACGTCATCGTCGCGCATGCACCAACTCAACGAAAAACGGGCGGCCAATTCGGCCGCCCGCTCCCGTTCTTAGAGTGTATCGACTCCCGACGCTCAGGATTTCTGTGGCTTCGGCTCGGCGACCCGAATATGCAGTTCTTCCAATTGGTGCTCGTCGATAGGTGATGGCGCGCCCATCATGAGATCCTGAGCGCCCTGATTTTTCGGAAAGGCGATCACCTCGCGGATATTTTCCTCTCCGGCGAGGATCATGACTGTACGATCGATTCCGGGCGCCATACCTCCGTGAGGTGGGGCACCGTATTCGAACGCGCGCAACATATGGCCAAACCGACGCTCGATTTCCTGAGCGTCATATCCCATAATCTCAAAGATCTTGTTCTGCACTGAACGCTGATGGATTCGGATACTGCCGCTGCCCAGTTCAAGCCCATCAAGCACCAGGTCGTAGGCTTTGGCTCGCACTGCTCCCGGATCGGTGTCGAGTAAAGCAACGTCCTCGTCCATGGGAGAGGTGAACGGATGATGCATCGCTTCCCATCGGCTGTGGTCGCCATCCCATTCGTACATCGGAAAATCCAGAACCCAACAGAATGCGTGCACTTCTTCGTCGATCAAGCCAAGCTCGCGGCCAAGGTGTCCACGCAGCCGGCCGAGAACGTTGGCCGCAACTTCGGCACGGTCGGCCACGAGTAGTAGCAAATCGCCGGGCTGCGCCTCGAGCCGCGAGACCATTTGTGTGATTTCGTCTGGAGTCAGGAACTTGGCGATTGGCGAGCGGACTGAGATATCGGCGTCATCCCCTCCCTGCAATCCGATCCAGACTAGTCCTTTGGCTCCAAACGTTTTCGCTATCTCTGTGAGCTGATCGACCTGTCCGCGTGTCGCTCCAGCCTGCCCTTGAGCGACAATGCCGCGCACTACGCCGCCCGACTTGGCTGCGTTGGCAAACACTCCAAACTGGCTTGCGGCGACGATATCGGTAACGTCCCGAATTTCCATGTCGAAGCGGAGATCTGGTTTGTCATTTCCAAAACGCAACATCGATTCGGCGTACGTCAGACGCGGAAACGGCTTTTCGAGAATTCGCTTGGACGACAGCGACTCAAAAAGCCCGGCGTAAAGCCCTTCCATGAGTCGCAGCACGTCCTCACGATCCACAAAGGACATCTCAAGATCTAACTGGGTGAACTCAGGTTGCCGATCGGCACGCTGATCTTCATCGCGGAAGCAGCGGACAATCTGATAGTAGCGATCCATACCAGAGACCATCAACAGTTGTTTAAGCTGCTGAGGAGATTGCGGAAGAGCGTAAAACTCGCCCGGATACAGACGACTGGGAACGACATAATCGCGCGCGCCCTCAGGAGTGCTCTTCATTAGCGCCGGAGTCTCGATTTCCAGGAACTCTCGCGCATCAAGGTAGTCTCGGATGAACTTGACGGCCCTATGCCTCAGCATCAGATTCTGCTGCATGTGGGGCCGCCGGAGATCGAGATAGCGGTACTCCAGCCGCACGGACTCATCCACCGGGCCTTCTTCGGCAATGTAGATAGGTGGAGTCTTGGATGCATTCAGAATCTCGATGGCTGTTGCATGCAGTTCAACTTCACCCGTGGAAAGTGACTCATTGATGGTTCCCGCTGGCCGTCGTTCAACCGTACCCGTCACCGAGAGCACGAACTCACTTCGTATCGTCTCTGCAATTGCATGGGCAGCGGGTGATTCCTGAGGATTTGCGACGATTTGTGTCATGCCGTAGCGATCACGCAAGTCAAGGAAGATTAGTCCGCCATGATCGCGACGACGATTGACCCAGCCTTTGACTGTTACTGTCTTTCCGACGTCGGATATGCGCAGTTCACCACAATCGGTGTATCTACGCTGTCCTGGACGGATTTCTGGGTGCGTCGAATCTTCGATCATTGGACAAACTCTCTTTCTGATTGGCGCCTATCTCAACTGCTGACAAACGAATCAAGAATCTTGGTGTCGGCTTTCCGTTTCCACATATTGAACAAAGGTCGTCCCCCATCGCCGGAGGGCTCGCTCGGCGTCCACGCCTGCACGATCTGCCTCGTAAACGATCCTCGCAAGTTGAGAAGCCACCTCTGATTCGGCGTCGTGAACACCGGACGAGTTCATTCGATCCGCATCAAACTCAATTTCATGCGATCGGGCACGGCGAATGATCGTCTGTGCGCGGGCAAGGGCAGGTAGCGACAGCGGGATCGAGCGAAACGGAGATTCGGCATCCGGCTCATCGCGATCCGCCCGTTCCCCCTGCTTGATCTGATCCCAGACCTGTACCACTTCGTTCGCGGACTCGACCGCTCGATCTCCGAAAACGTGCGGGTGCCTGCGCACGAGCTTGCTGGTGAGCGCTTCGATCACGTCTTCCAGAGTAAAATCGCCTGCCTCCTCGGCAATTTGCGCATGCAGGTAAACCTGGAGTAGGACATCGCCAAGCTCTTCAGCGAGATCGTCGACCGATCCATCCTCAATTGCCTGGATCGCTTCATACGCCTCCTCGAGCATGTGACGTGTCAACGATGTGTGTGTCTGCTCTCTGTCCCAAGGGCAGCCACCTGGGGCACGTAGTCGAGCCACGATGCGTTGCAGTCCCTCAGGCACTCGATTATCGGATAGCGGATCGAGAGCGGGAAGATAAAGGCCGCTTAGATGATCGATGAATAGGCGATCGAGGTCGAATAATGGGACCGATCTGATGTCAGGTGAAGCCGTTCCACTCGCAGTGACGAGGGTTACCTCGAAATTCTCAGGGTACATTTGAAGCAGCGCTTGCTTCACCGCTTCGGCAATCGCGGGCGAGTGGATTTGCGCGACGATCACCGGTCGAAGAGGTGAGAAGGGCATCGTCCCGCCGGAAAACGGCTGGGCGTCAGTGACGGCCGCAATGTCTAGCGCGTCGACGAGTTGCACATTTGTATCGACCGGATCAATTTCGAGGACGGCGGTCATCGAGTCCAGGAAGCTGACCGCCGGAACGATCCGAACCGCTGTACATCGTTCGCTCGCCATCTCGAGCAATCGTCGAACTGTCGCTTCACCGAAAAGCGGATGACCAGGCACTGCGTAGACGACCGGACCCCTTTCCGCTTCGGTCAAGAGCGCCTCGACGATGTCCGAGCAGACCTGCCGAACCGATTGGCCACCCTCATAGAGACTGTCAAATGACGGCCATGCGGTCGACTCTGCCATGAATTCGATGGTCGGGTGAGTTCGCGTACGGAGGAAGACGCGTCCAGTTTGAAGCAGTTCGACCGTCTCCGTCGTCAGCTCGCCAGGAGATCCGGGCCCGAGACCGACCACGGTGATTTCTTTTTGGCTCGTCGTCATTCGCGACCTGCCCCACGGGAATCACCACCAATACTGAGGACCGCCAGAAATGCCTCTTGCGGAATTTCGACATTGCCGACCATCTTCATGCGCGCCTTGCCTTCCTTCTGCTTTTCCAGAAGCTTGCGCTTGCGCGTCACATCGCCACCGTAGCACTTGGCGAGCACATTCTTGCGTTGCGCCCGAATCGTCTCACGCGCAATGATCCGGCTTCCGATGGACGCCTGAATCGGAATGTCGAACATCTGACGCGGGATCAGGCCGCGCAGTTGCTGGACCAATTCACGCCCGCGCACGTACGCCGTATCGCGGTGGGTGATCATAGAGAGTGCGTCGACGGGCGCACCGTTGACAAGAACGTCGAGCTTCACGAGTTCTGACGCACGGTGGTCCCCAAGCTGATAATCGAGGCTTGCATATCCCTGCGTGCGAGATTTGAGTTGGTCATAGAAGTCGACGATCAATTCGCCCAGCGGTATGCCGAAGCTCATCCTCGTGCGATCCTCGTCGAGATACTCCATTTCAGCAAGCGTGCCACGCTTACTGGTTACCAGGTCCATGATCGTGCCGATGTATCGAGAGGGCGACATAATCGTTGCATCTACCCATGGTTCGCGAATCTCTTCGATCTCGCCGCCATTTGGCATGTCAGAAGGGTTGTCAACGTGGAGGATCGACCCGTCACGCCTGACGACCTCATACTCGACGCTCGGAGCAGTGGCCAGTAAGTCAATTTGGTACTCTCGCTCGAGTCGTTCCTGAACGATCTCCATATGTAACAACCCAAGGAACCCGCAGCGAAACCCGAACCCGAGCGCATCCGATGACTCTGGCTCGTAGATCAGCGAAGCATCGTTTAGCTTGAGCCGCTCTAAAGCATCGCGAAGCTCGGTGTATTCCTCACCGTTTACCGGGTAGAAGCCGGCGAACACCATAGGTTTCACGGGGCGGTAGCCTGGGAGCGCGTGTTTGGTTGGGGCGTCGGCTAGTGTCACGGTGTCACCGACCTGGCAGTCCTGGACGACTTTGAGTCCGGTCGCGATGTATCCGACTTCCCCAGCCGAGAGTTCGGGAACTGACTTCATCGCCGGATGAAAGATCCCAAGATCGATCATCTCTGTTTCTTTGCCGGTGGCCATCATGCGAACGGTGTCGCCGGCTTTCAGCGTTCCATCGACGATTTTGATATAGGCGATGACACCACGATACGCATCGTAGTGTGAATCAAAAATCAGGGCGCGCAGAGGTGCGTTCCGAACGCCTTGCGGAGGAGGGATCTTCTGAACAATGGCTTCGAGGGTCTCATCAACGCCCATTCCGGATTTCGCCGAGGCCAAGATTATCTCGTCATCGAGCAATCCGATGAACTGGCCAATGTCTCGAGCTACTTTTTCCGGCTCGGCGTTGGGCAAATCGATCTTGTTTACTACTGCAACCAGTGCTAAGTCTCCGTCGATTGCCAGGTGGACGTTGGCCATCGTCTGCGCCTCTATGCCCTGCGCGGCGTCCACCACCAGCACGGCACCCTCACACGCCGCTAAACTGCGGCTCACTTCGTAGGAGAAGTCGACGTGTCCGGGCGTGTCAATGAGATTCAGAATGTAGGTCTTACCATCTTGAGCCGGGTACTCCATGCGGACGGTCCGGGCTTTGATGGTAATGCCCTTCTCACGCTCAAGGTCCATCGAATCGAGAATCTGCTCCATCATCTCGCGCTTGCTGATCGTGTGCGTACGCTCGAGGAGTCGATCGGCGAGGGTCGACTTGCCGTGGTCGATATGGGCGATGATGCTGAAGTTCCGGATTAGTGTTTGATCGATCATAGTTCTTATTCGTAGGCCTCTCCCGGAAGGTGTCCGACCCACAAGTATACCGAAGCGTCCCAGGACTGACCGCCTAGGTCATACTCGATTGATTCTGGCTTGAACCCGACTTAACAACTGATGGAGCGCGGAGATTTTCAGGTAGTAGGCGGCAACGAGGTAGCTCGCGGTCACCGTGCCAAGCGTGAACGCAAACGCAGCGTACATCATTAGGTTGTGACCGTGGATCGGATCTGTCGCGCGCGCCAACGGTGTTGCCAGAAGACGCGCTGACAGGTAGAGAAAGACTCCGGCGACAAGCATTTTGCCGATTTGCGCGACGAGCTGGTTTTCGAAGCTGCCGGTTCGTCGAATCAGAACGGCGAGAAGGATCAGCATCTCCAACGTCGTGGTGATCGATATGCTCAGCGCGAGTCCCCCGACGCCGAGTCGTGGAGCAAGAATCCAGCTGAGAAGGATATTTGCTCCAATTGTAATGATTGCTGCGATCACGGGCGTGCGCGTGTCGTGCATCGCATAGAATGCCCTGGTCACTGTCTCCACCACGGCGAACGCGAGGAGCCCGACCGCGAAGAACTCAAGCGCCTTCGCCACGAGCATCGTCGAGCTGGACGAAAATGAACCAAATTGAAACAGAACTTGAATGATGCTGACGCGAAACATCATCAAGCCAATCGAGGCCGGAATAGTCAGGAACAGCAGCGGAGACAGCGCGCCGGACAATGTGCGGCTGAGCTGTCTAGTCTGCCCAAGTTCAAATTGGCGAGCCATTGCCGGAAAGATGACCGTCGAGATGCTAAGTGCCAGGATCCCATGAGGAAGCATGAAAAGCTGGTAGGCGTAGTTGATGGCGGAGACACGACCCTGCCCCAAACGTGATGCGAAATTAACCATGACAATGACGTTGACCTGAAACGCGGCCTGACCCACGAGGCGTGGCAGCATCAGGCGGGCAACTTCTTTCAGCCCATCCACATGTCGGGACATCGATGGATTGAACCGCAGCCCTCGTCGCACCAGGGTGATGAGCTGTATGCCTGCGTGAGCTGTTGCGCCTCCGATGACGCCAACCGCCAATCCATACACACCCATACGCGGTGCCAAGAAGACCGCACCGATGATGATTCCGATGTTGTAAAGAATTGGCGCGATAGCGGGTATGGTGAACGCATCCTGAGCTTCGAGCATCCCTTTGCCAGCTGCGCCCAAACCGAGCAACAGTGGGGAGAAGAGCAGCAGCCGCGTGAGATTCGTTGCGAGATGTTGTTGTGCCGGCGCCATATCCGGAGCAACGACAGTGCTCATGATTGGCCCGGCGAGAATGAAGACGAGAATGCCACCGCCGAAAAGGACCGTCACCGTATATGTGAGCACGGAGCTTGCCAGTCGCCAGGCTTTCTCGCGCTCGCCGCGCCCGAGGAACCCGCCGAAGACGGGGATAAATGCTGAGCCGAAGGCGCCGCTCATAACAACCAGGAAGAGCAAATCTGGAATTTTGAAAGCGGCGACGTAGGCGTCGTAGTTGGGACTCGTTCCAAATTGTCGAGCGATCAACACCTCTCGCAGCAGACCAAGAAACCGGCTGATTACGTAGGCTGCGGCGACGATCGTGGCGTTTGCCGCCACCGACCGTTGAGAGATAATGGCGGATGTACTGATGCGCCGGGGGCGCCGTTTCGCCGTGTTCATCGGGCAAATTCTACGTGACCACGACGGAAATGGCTTGTTCCGGCGACGAATGCTTGCTATCCTTCTGACGTGGCAGCCGAATGTGCTGCCGGATTTGTCTTGAACAGTTCATCTGGAGGTAATGGAAACTTGGCCAACTCGAAGTCGGCAGAAAAGCGGGCTCGTGTCTCAGAGCGACAAAGGCAGCGAAACCGGGTGTTTCGTTCGGCGGCAAGAACCTACGTTCGTGCTGCGGAGAATCTGATCGCTGATGGAGACGCTGAAGCGGCGGCTTTGGCGGTCGGAAATGCGATGAGCACGCTGGATCGCGCCGCCATCAAGGGAATTATTCACAAGAACAACGCGGCCCGTCATAAGTCGCGATTGATGGCTCGATTCAATCAATTGGTGCGCCCTCAGCCGGAATCCTAAGCCCGACAAACAGATGAACGTGATTTGACAGCCGGGGTAGTTCGCGTCCCCGGCTATCGGCGTGTACCGTGCTTCGATGCGAAGGCACGTACGGTGGCCAATTCGGCGACCAAAGGCACGAGCACGTCCGAAAGCTCAATATACCCCTGTTTTGCTCTGGCATCGATGTCCCTCAATGCATCGAGCGCGTCCCGAATTCGGGACGCAGAAAATGCGGTGCTGTAGCGAGATGTTTGGCGAAGGCGTCCTTCCGACAGGCCTGAGATTGACGATAGATCAGATAGCGAAGTCCCGTTTTCGGCAAGAGCCACGACAGCCAACACTTCGAACTGACTCGTAATCTGACCCAGTATGGCCTCGGCCGCAGCACCCAGCCCGTACGCCCGCTCAATTTCGATGACAGCCCGATCCGGATCACTATTCATGATGGCGTTGGTGATTCCCCAGAAATCCTGCGCCTCTGCTCCAGGAACGAGTGATGCAATGTGCTCGTTTGAGATCTCCTGCTCGTCTCCTGCCGCAGTCGCCAACTTGGCGATCTCGGTGTCGAGCCGGTATAGGTCGGGAGGAACGTCATCCCGGCGAGATTCAGTGGGCCAGTTTCCGGGGAATAGGGCCTCCAGCAACTGTCTCGCTTCGTTCTGTCCAATGACGGCACGGTGTAGGCGCGCTCTCTGACAGGTCCAATCCACCAACCGCATACCCCTGGGAACGGCAAATCGCTCGATTGTTGTCGATGGAACAACCTTTCGAATCTCTCGCTCGGTCTTTGAATCGAGCGTGCGCTCGACAATGAGCAGGGTCGTTTCATCCGGTACAGCACCGAGCATTTCAATTGTTGCCACCGTTTCGGGATCGGCCTTTGACTTTCGACCCTTGCGCGGACCGCTCGTAAGGAGGTCGCGAGCGACAACGAGACGGCCGGAACCAAAGAATCCGATTGCGCCGCAGGCAGATCGCACAGCCGATATATCGGACGACGCATCGCTGACAACCGTCGTTGAGATGCCTGACGGGTCGACTTCATGGCGCATACGCGCAACGCGTTCGTCGATGGTTAATCGATCTGTCCCGTGAAGAATCGTAATCATGTTGCGTAACCGTGCATCGATCGAAATTAGAGAGGAAAAAGAAAGGGCTTGACCGCAGCACCGCCGTGCGTAACTTAGCTTTGAACCTGCAAACGCAGGTGGGCACCGCAACCACCAACCCCACGAGGCTGGTTTAGCAGTTCCCGTTGATTTCTAACGTTGGCTCAAAACGTTACATCACATCACGAACGGTGCGGGCCAAGGCCCGAAAGCAATGATACCACCCACCCTTTTCGAACCTCCAATCATCATGTCGAGCAGCGATTTTGCGATGAACGGCCCGTCGCCGTTAGAATCGCTTGGTATGAAAGGAGCCGTGAGTGCGAATCGCCGTTACCAGACGGATTCCAGAGTCGGGACTAGAGCTTTTACGGAATTTCGGTGAATTGAGTGTATGGCCTGATCAACTTCCCCCAGATCGTGCCCAGTTATTGGATTTTGCCCGCGGCGCAGATGGGTTGTTGAGCTTGCTCACCGAACCAATTGATGGAGCGCTGCTCGACCAGTTGCCGACTGTGAAAGTTGTCAGCAATTTCGCGGTGGGATTTGACAACATCGATGTTCGAGCCTGTACAGATCGTGGGGTGGCAGTCTGTACGACTCCTGATGTGCTCACAGATACGACCGCGGATTTCGCGTTTGCGCTGTTGCTTGCGGCAGCGCGTCACGTCGTCGATTCGGCCAACTCGGTGGCGCGTGACGAATGGCAAACGTGGGAGCCGCTCGGCTACCTCGGCAAGGACCTGGCGGGTGCGACGCTTGGATTGATCGGAATGGGGCGTATTGGGGCGGCGGTTGCCAAGCGCGCTTCAGGTTTCAGTATGCGGATCCAATATACGGATACCATTGACCGACCCGAGATCGAGCGTGAGTTCGGCGCACGGCGAGTTGATGTTGAAGACTTGCTGCGTGAAAGTGATTTTGTGAGCATCCACGTGCCGCTCACTCCCGAAACGAACCGAATGATTGCGGCTCCTCAGTTCAAGATCATGAAGCGAGGTGCGGTGCTGGTAAACACGTCACGCGGACCCGTCGTTGACAATGACGCGCTGGCGGATGCACTTGAGTCTGGCGAGATCTGGGCCGCAGCTCTGGACGTCACCGAGCCCGAGCCGCTTCCGTTCAATCACCGTCTGGTGCAACTGCAAAATTGCGTTGTGACACCGCATGTCGCCAGCGCGACTGAGGCGACTCGATCCAAGATGTCGGAACTCGCCGCGCGAAATCTTATCGCTGCCCTCAGTGGTGACGAGCCGCCTCGATGTCTCAATCCTGAGGTACTTCAACGTGACTGAGGCCGCAGCCCGACTCACTGATGATAAGCGAGTCGTGATCACCGGCATGGGCCTGATCACTCCAATTGGAAGCAGTCCTGACGCTGTCTGGACTTCATTGATGAAGGGGCATTCAGGCACGGGCGCGATCACTCTCTTCGATGCCCAGGGGTTTGATTCGCGGATTGCCGGCGAGGTCAGGGACTTTGATCCTCGGGACGTTCTTGATGCCAAGGAAGCGCGTCGAACCGATCGATTCATTCAGTTCGCCGTAGCCGCCACGCGATCGGCTCTGGCATCCGCGGATCTGGAGCTTGACGATTCGAATCGCGGACGAACTGGTGTCCTGATCGGATCAGCGCTCGGAGGAATTGGAACTGCCGAGCGTGAACTGAATACATTGGCTACCCGCGGACCCAAGCGCGTCAGCCCGTTCTTCATCCCGATGTACCTTGCCGACATGGCATCGGGCTACGTGGGAATTGACATTGGCGCAAAGGGCCCGAATTTGGCGACGCTTTCCGCCTGCGCTAGCTCGGCGCATGCGATCGGGGAAGCGACCGAGATGATTCGACGTGGGTCTGCCGACGTGATGTTGGCTGGCGGTTCCGAGGCCGCCGTCACAGCTGGCTCTGTCGCAGGCTTCAGTGCCCTCCATGCCCTTTCTACCCGCAATGATGAACCGGAGACCGCAAGCCGTCCGTTTGACGCCACACGGGACGGATTTGTGGTTGCCGAGGGGGCTGCGGTGCTTGTGTTGGAGCGCCTCACGTTCGCCCGAATCAGGGGTGCGACTATATTGGGAGAAATGACGGGCTATGGCATGTCGGGAGATGCCTACCACATCGTACAACCGACTCCGGACGGATCAGGCGCGGCAACTGCAATGAAGTTGGCTGTGGAGTCAGCCGGACTACGACCCAAAGATGTTGACTACATCAATGCCCATGGGACATCAACTCCGCTGAACGACAAGATCGAATCTGCTGCTATTCGCACGATCTTCGGCAAAGACACGATTCCTCCAACAAGCTCAATCAAAGCGTTGACTGGGCATCTTCTCGGGGCTGCAGGAGCGGTCGAGGCCATCGCTAGCTTGCTGGCCATTAAGCATCAAACCGTGCCGCCAACGTGGCATTTGGGAACGCCTGACCCTGACTGCAATCTGGACTATGTGCCGAACCAGCCACGAGAAGCTGCAATCACAAACGTGATGAGCAACTCCCTCGGATTTGGTGGACATAACGTTTCACTCATTTTCTCCCGATGGGAAGAGTGAGTAACGTCAAACGGCGAATTGGAGACCTTTCAACGGCAGCGCGAAGAAATAAGCGGTTGGGGTCCGTCAGAAAGGACTTGATTCGATGCCGAGTGGCTTTGCACGTGGGGGAGACGGAAAAACGGGAGCGACATCGCTCCCGTTCCAGACTTCAAGGTTCAGCCAGCCGCTCGCTTAATCGAGATATCCTCGCAGCGTCCGGCTATGAGTGGGGTGGCGCAGCTTGCGAAGCGCCTTCGCCTCTATCTGGCGAATTCGCTCGCGCGTGATGCCGAATTCGCGACCGACCTCCTCAAGCGTGCGGAACTGCCCGTCGTCCAGCCCGAAGCGAAGGACAATGATCCGTCGCTCACGATCCGTCAGCCGGTCAAGCGCGTCGCCGATCTGCGACTTCAGAAGTTGATGTGAAGCGAGTTCCAGCGGAGCTGGCATCGTATCGTCTTCGATGAAATCGCCCAGGAACGCGTCGCCTTCCTTGCCGACCGGTGCCTCCAGCGACACGGGATGGCGTGATGCGTCAAGCACCTGTCTGACCTTCTCAAGCGGGACATCCATTGCGCGCGCAATTTCTTCATGAGACGGTTCGCGCTCGAAAATCTGCTGGAGACGGTGGCCGGTCTTCTTTACCCGGTTGATCGTCTCACCTACATGCACAGGTAGTCGAATAGTGCGACTCTGATCGGAGATCGCACGAGTGATGGCCTGACGGATCCACCAAGTGGCATAGGTCGAGAATTTATAGCCCCGTTTGTAATCAAACTTGTCCGTGGCTTTCATCAGACCGATGTTGCCCTCCTGGATCAAGTCCAGGAATGAGAGGCCGCGCCCTACATACTTCTTGGCGACACTTACGACCAGGCGAAGATTGGCCTGAATGAGGTGCGAGCGAGCCCTCTCACCGTCGTCGCGATCTGCAATCAGCTCTCGGCGCTCATCATCATTCGCATATTCGCTCAGCCGAAGGCGGTCGGAGGCCGCCTCACCACGCTCCATGCGTTTCGAGAGCCATACCTCTTCCTGCATGTTTAGGAGATTGGTTTCGCCGATCTCTTGCAGATAAAGACGAACGGAGTCATTGACTCCGCTGGCCATCGGGTCGACAATTTCAGGGGTGCGGCGGTGGTCGATGGATGACCCGCGCGATGACTTGGTACGGCGCTCCACCTCTGCGGGAGGACTGGACGGAGGTTCCTGGTCCAGGACCTCGATCCCCTGTTCAAACAATGCGAGATAGAATTCTTCAAGAGATTCGAGATCGTCTTCTGCACGAGGAAAGACGGCGATAATTTCCTCGGACAGCAGGTATCCACGGTCCTTGCCTTTGGCGATAAGGCTCGCATCCATTGTCTTGCTCACCACCTTTTCTAGGCGTTACTCCCACCTCAGAACAAGTAGGTCAGACAAAAAAGCCCCTGGCCGTTGAGCGCTGGGCGGTCGACAAAAGTATGTTGCGCGAGAGGAAGTGGAAGCGACGGACCAAGGTTACAAGTTGTCAAGATCATGTTACGCCTTTTCCCACCTACGCTGGCCAGTATAGCGAACAGTTACGCTGATTTCAAGATGCTGCGACTTCCACTGCCGAACGATACGTTCGCCAGGTTGATCTCTAGCGCATCACAGGGCAGGATTGATTGAGCGCTGCCGATTCGACACATTGAGAACCTAAAGTGCGTGAGGATATATCAAAATGCGTAACCAGATTGTCGTTGGGTTTGATCCTGGTACTGCGCGCCTTGGATTCGGTGTCGTTGAGGGTGATGACGAACCAACGCCAATCGACTATGGAGTGATCGAGACGGCGGCGTCAGAGCCGATGGCGGAACGATTAAAGCAGCTATATGAGGGCGTTGTCGCGATCTTGCGGCAATATCGGCCGAACGTCTGTGCAATTGAGCAGTTGTTCTTTTCGCGCAACGTGACAACAGCGCTTTCGGTCGGTCAGGCCCGTGGTATCGTCATGTTGGCTGCGGCGCAAGCGGCGGTGCCAATTGTTGAATACACGCCCGCCGAAGTTAAGCAGGCTGTATCTGGATATGGCAAGGCCGACAAAGCTCAGATGCAAGAGATGGTCCGCCTCATACTCGGTCTTCGAGAGGCCCCGTATCCTGACGATGCTGCCGACGCACTGGCGGTTGCGCTGTGTCACGCTCAAACAGCCCGCTTTCGAGACGCCATTGGAGAGTGAAAGACGTTCGCGACGTGAGCGACAAACGCATGCGAGCCGATGAGTTGATGGTCGCCCGCGGGCTGGCGGAGACGCGCAGCCGGGCTCGCGCCATCATCCTATCGGGCCAACTGCGAACTGGGACTCAAGTGATCGATAAGGCAGGGCATATGCTCGCTGTCGATGCGGACCTCGAGGTTGTCCGACCGTTGCGCTTCGCTAGCCGAGGAGGCGAGAAGCTCGATCACGCTCTGCGGGAATTTGACCTTGACGTAGCCGGTCTAATTTGTGCGGATTTTGGTGCCTCCACCGGAGGGTTCACCGACGTGCTGCTGCAACACGGTGCGTCCAGGGTCTATGCGATCGACGTCGGCTATGGACAGCTTGACTATCGCCTGCAAACCGATGAACGAGTTGTCGTCATTGACCGCACAAATGTCCGCTATGTCGAGGAGCTTCCTGAACCGATCGATCTGGTGACGATTGACGTCTCGTTCATTTCGCTGGCGTTAGTGCTGCCGGCTGCAAAGCGTGTGCTCAAGCCTGACGGCAGCTGCGTGACGCTGATAAAACCACAATTCGAGGCTGGTAAGGAGCGAGTCGGGAAGGGGGGAGTCGTGCGTGATCGGAGAATCCATCGTGACGTTCTCCGGAGGGTGTTTGTGGACGCCTCTGCCATCGGGTTTACGCAGCGAGCACTGACGATGTCTCCAATCACAGGTCCTGCCGGAAACGTCGAGTTCCTCGCGCTCTTCACGCTTGACGGCAACCCGGGTCCCAGCATCGAACAACTTGTCCGCGATCTATTCGACTCCGAACGGAGCAAAGACCATGTCAGTTGACCGTCCATCCGATCGGGTGCTGAAAGACCTGACTGAGGCACTCGTCAACGGCGCCCATCAGTCGTCATCGTTCGACGATCATCAGGTTGTGGCTGATCCCGGTCGAGTGGCTCGGAAAGGTATTCCGGAAGTTGTTTTCGCACAGAACAAGTCTCTCGAACAGGTGCAACATGCTGTTTCTCAGCTTATTGACACAACTGGACGGGTGATCGTGAGTCGCGTGTCCGTAAGCGACATTGTCGAACTCCGCTCGGCGTTCAGCGGCTTTGAGGTGGAACACCGACCTGGGAGTTGGACCGTCGTGGTGTCGCGTGCAGGATCAGTGCCGTCCAGAACCGGCGGGAGGGTTGCGATCTTCGCGGCGGGATCGTCCGATTGGCCCGCAGCCAATGAGGCGCGCATTTTGGCGGAGGAAATGGGCTGTGATGTCGAAATGGTCGTGGATGTCGGCGTAGCTGGAATTCATCGACTATTCATTCCATTGAGAGCAGTTCTGGATAATCAAGTCGACGTTATGATCGTAGCAGCAGGTATGGACGGAGCGCTTCCTTCGGTAATTGCAGGGCTTGTTCCAGTCCCCGTGATTGGATTGCCGACCTCGGTTGGGTACGGCTACGGAGGAAACGGGCAAGCGGCTCTCATGAGCATGCTCCAGTCCTGTGCTCCCGGACTGACGGTGGTGAACATCGACAATGCAGTCGGGGCCGGTTCTTCGGCGGCCATGATCGCGAATATGGCCGCGCGAGCGCGGAACATGCCGTCGGTAGGATCAGGCTGACGTTGTTCGGGTTAACCCGCGAAACTCTGCGATTATCTCATCGGTAACGCTGCCGGGGTCCGCTTCACGTTGCGCCAATGCGTTGATCGCGGATAGATGCGCTTCGTTTTCGAGCCACTCACGTAACCAGAATTCGAACTGCTCTCGGGCAAGCAAACTTACTTCCCGCTCCAGACGCCGCCGCACCCGTTCATCCGCCTCGCCACTACGCGCAAGGTGCTCCCGATGTTGCTCAATCTCGGTTATCAATCGCTCTACGCCGCTGGCTTCGGTCGCCACAGTTTGAACGATCGGCGGCATGCGACTTCCATGCTCGCCAAGCAGCAGCATATTTCGCAGATCACGAACCAACTGCTGCGCGTCGGCCCGATCGGCTTTATTGACAACAAGAATGTCGGCAATTTCGAGTACACCTGCTTTGATCGTCTGTATGCTGTCGCCGAGCCCGGGAACCTGAAGCACGATGGTGGTGTCAGCCGCGTCGGCGACGTCAACTTCATCCTGCCCCACGCCCACGGTTTCGATGAGAATTACGTCGAAGCCATAGGCGTCGAACAAATGAACGGCGCCTCCTACCGCGAGGGAGAGACCCCCCAGCTGACCACGAGTTGCCATGCTGCGAATGAAGACTCCGTCGTCGGCGTAGTTCTCCATCATGCGGATACGGTCACCGAGAGCTGCTCCACCCGAGAGGGTACTAGAAGGGTCGATGGCGACTACCGCGACCGTTAGACCGGACTCGCGATAGTTCCGAATCATCGAATTGACCAGGGTGCTCTTTCCCGCTCCGGGAGGTCCCGTTATACCGATGACATGGGCGTGACCGGTGAGTCTGAACACGTCACGGACGGCTCGCCGGCCTAGTTCTGTTCGATCCTCGATGTGCGACAGTAGGCGAGCGAGCGCTCGCCGGTCACCACTGAGAAAACGTTGGATCAAATCTTGGTTCAATGGTCTTGCTCGCGCGTGGGCACATGATCCCGAATGAAATCGATTGCGTCCGTAAGCGGAGTTCCGGGGCCAAAAACGGCTGAGACGCCCATTTCCTTCAAAGCCTGAGCGTCATCCGTTGGGATTGTGCCACCGGCTACCAGCAGGACATCGTCCAGTCCCGACGCGTGCAGTTCTTGGATGATGCGAGGCATCAGCGCGTTATGCGCTCCCGATAGGATGCTCACGCCGACTACGTCAACGTCTTCGTCCGCCGCCGCTCTAGCTATCATCTCAGGGGTTTGGAATAGTCCAGTGTAGATGACCTCCATCCCGGCATCCCGTAGCGCGCGAACCAATACCTTCGCGCCGCGATCATGCCCATCCAGACCTGGTTTAGCAATCAGCACACGGATTGCACGTGTCGAGGAAGTTGCAACCAACCGTGGCTCCTTTCTCTACACAATCTGCATTGGACGGTGAACGCCATAGACCAATCGCAGGCGATTCGTGATTTCGCCGAGAGTCGCCTGCGCATTCACCGCGTCAATTAAAGGCGGCATCAAATTCCGGTCGTGACGCGCTGCCGTCTCCAGATCATCCATGGTCGTATTCCAACGGTTCGAGTCACGTGACTCTCTCAATGACGCCAGACGCCGCCGCTGCCGATCCTCTCCCGATGGGTCCATCTGAAGGAGTGGAATTCTCGGCTGCTCGTCCGAACGCATGGCATTTACACCGACGACGATCTTCCGGCGATCGACCAGCGCCTGCTCGTACCGGTACGATGAATCGGCAATGCGTTTCTGGAAGTAGCCAGTTTCTATAGCCGAGATTACACCGCCCATTTCGTCTATCTCGTCGAGGATTTTGCCTACCCGTTCTTCCATCTCGGAAGTCATGGTCTCGACCATGTAACTTCCCGCGAGCGGATCTACCGTGTTCGTTACGCCGCTTTCAAACGCAATGATTTGTTGGGTCCGAAGCGCGATGCGCACCGCCCAATCGGACGGCAAAGCGAGCGCTTCGTCGAGTGAATTTGTGTGAAGCGATTGTGTTCCACCAAGTACTGCCGCGAGAGCTTGGATCGTGGTTCGGACCACGTTGTTTTCGGGTTCTTGCGCGGTCAGCGAACATCCGGCAGTTTGCGCGTGAAAACGCATCCACCAGGACCGTGGATTCTGAGCTCCATAACGATTGCGCATGAGCTTCGCCCAAAGTCGCCGACCCGCTCTGAACTTCGCGATTTCTTCGAAGAAGTCGTTGTGGCAATTGAAGAAGAACGACAATCGCGGCGCGAATTCATCGATGTCGAGACCCCGTTCGAGCGCCGTGTCGACGTATGCAAGACCGTCAGCAATGGTGAAGGCCAGTTCCTCCGTAGCCGTCGCCCCGGCTTCACGGATGTGATATCCGCTGATGCTGACACTGTTCCAGAGCGGCATCTCCTCGGTGGCGAACTCAATCGTGTCACCAACGAGTTTCATCGATGGCTTCGGCGGAAAGATATATTCGTTCTGAGCGGTGTACTCCTTGAGGATGTCGTTCTGCAGTGTGCCACCGAGTTCCGATCGGTGAATTCCGCGGTTTTCGGCGGTCGCAATGTACATTGCCCAAATAATCGCTGCCGGACCGTTTATCGTCATCGATGTTGTGATCTTGTCCAACGGGATTTGATCGAGCAACGTGTCCATGTCAGCCAATGAGGAGACAGCGACGCCACATTTGCCGAATTCGCCTTCGGCGAGCGGATCATCTGTATCTCTCCCATACAGCGTGGGAAGATCGAAGGCGATCGAAAGTCCGGTCTCTCCATGCTCGAGAAGATATCGAAAGCGACCGTTTGTCTCTTCGGGCGACCCGAACCCGGCAAATTGCCGCATCGTCCAGAGCCGGTTCCGGTACATCGTCTCGTGAATTCCCCGAGTGAATGGATACTCGCCAGGGTTGGCAAGATCGTCCAGTGGGTCGAAGCCAACCCGACTCAAATCCTCAGTCGTGTAGGTCTGCTTCACGGGTTCGCCAGAGACAGTCGTGAAGTCTCGATTTGCTAGATCCGGTTGATCCTCGAAGAGGCTTTTTGCCTTTTCTTCTAGATTGTGGTGCATGGACGAACCCGTCCTTCCGAGCCTGTAGTGGGCCTAATAATGGATTCCGGGACGAAGCTCGGCGATTCCACTGTCGGACTTGACCGTCTCCATCGTTGTGAGGCTGTCGCAAGCCTCCTTCAGTCCCGTGGTTGCGACGGATCCCGTCGCGACAATGTCGAGCCATGACGCTGACTTTGCGATCAGATCAAGGATCCGCGATTCTTCAACAACCCCTTGGTCAATGATCGACAGGATGCCTTCCAGTATCAAGATGTTCGTGACTCTCCGGTCGACATGCAGGGACGCTTCCCTGAGGGCCTCTTCAGCTCGTTCCGGCGAAATACCCGGACCAGCAACATCGGTCAACGATTGATTCGACTCAATCGTTCCATATTGCGAGATCGAGACACCCGTCAGAAAGGATGTCGAGACAACTTCTCCTCGGTCTCTGCCAGTCTTCTGAAACTCGATGATGTGAACGCGAAGATTGTGTCCCGCACCACGCAACGCAATACCGAGTGCGGCGTCCGAAGTTGCACTTTCATCACCCACCAGAAGCATCAAGTATCCGCGAGATCCACGCTGACCATTATTCTTGCTCTGTTTGTCTGACATTCACTCTCCTTGATTATTTATAGATAGTTGTGAGATTCGATCTGGCTTGCCTTGGCTGTGGCCAGCATCACGTTCACCGCACTGTCAGAAGAACGCCCACTTCACCAGGATCTCATCAATAACTGTAAAAGCCATGACCCGTCTTGCGCCCAAGCTTTCCTGCGGCGACCATCTTCCGCAACAGTTGGCACGGGCGGTATTTCGGATCGCCGAAGTCCCGCTGGAGCACCTCGAGGATGTCCAGACATACGTCGAGGCCGATGAGGTCAGCCAACGATAATGGACCCATGGGATGATTCATCCCGAGCTTCATGACGGTATCGATGTCGTCACGACTGGCGATGCCTTCCTCCAGGCAAAAGACAGCCTCGTTGATCATCGGCATCAACACACGGTTTGAAACGAATCCCGGTGCGTCATCCACAGTAACCGGTGTCTTGCCAATTCGTTCCGCCAGCTCGAATACCGCCTGAACGCTCTGTTCAGACGACAGCAATCCGCTCACGATCTCTACCAATGACATCACCGGAACGGGATTGAAGAAATGCATCCCAACGACCTGTTCGGGTCGTTTCGTTTCGGCTGCAAGACGGGTGATCGAGATTGACGACGTGTTAGACGCAAGTATCGCGTGGGCTGGGGCGACTTCGTCAATTGCCCGAAAAATCTGGGCCTTGAGATTGAGAATCTCAGGTACGGCTTCGATGATCAAGTCGACATCTTCGGCGGCTCGAACGTCAGTGTCGATCTCTATCAATCCGAGAGCAATCGCCGCATCATCTTCCGAAATTCGCCCACGCTCGACGGAGCGACTGAGGTTCTTGTCGATGATCGAGCGAGCCGCATCAAGAATGTCGTTGTCACGGTCGATCATCGTAACCGGAATGCCTGCTTGAGCCATGACGTGAGCTATCCCAGCACCCATCGTGCCTGCTCCAACGACCGCAACTCGTGTGATCTCCATGTAACAGCCCGCTTCCCCCCCGAATACGTCAAATCACGGTGATTGTTTTCAATTGGGCGAAGTATCTGCGCCCCAGATAAGGGAATTGTAGAGCGTAGTCGATGTTTTTGTCTTGCGTGTCGTTCGTGTGGTCGAATTCGTACCGCTCGTAGGGCCAGCCGACGGCGATGACAGGGACGAAATGCGTGCACCTCTCGAGTTGATTTGACATACGACACTTCATTCCTGGTCAGACCCGTCCCCCGAGCTCCGTCGGTTGAATTCGTTCATCGCAACGTCAATGCCCTCGAGATGCCAGCAGATGGCGGCGTCGGCCGCCCGTGACACATAATCCTTGAGAGCGTTCTCCTCCGCGCGGGAGAAGCGACTGAGAACGTAGCCGATTGTTCTAGACGGATCAGATCGCCCAATGCCGAGCCGCAATCGCGGAAAATTGTCGGTGCCGAGAACGTTAATGATCGAATCAATTCCGTTATGACCGCCGCTGCTGCCGGATGGACGCAACCTTATCCGCCCAAATGGCAGGTCGAGATCGTCGTAGACAACGAGTACGCGATTCAAAGGCACTCGATACCAGCGGATCGCAGGAGAGACGGCATTTCCGCTTACGTTCATGAAGGTCTGTGGTTTCAAAAGTACGACGCGTCCACATTTGCTTGAGCGTTCGAAGATTTCTGCATCAAAGCGGCGTAGCCTGCCATCACCGGTAAGCCGTCTGACGATCTGGTCGACAACCATGAATCCAATATTGTGCCTGGTCCTCTCGTACCGTTTTCCCGGGTTTCCGAGCCCCGCAATGAGCCACGTTGGCTTATCCGTCACTGATCTAACACCTCGCGATACACATCCGCTGTCTGCCTGGCGGTCCGTTCCCAGGTAAACTGTCCCGCTCGAGAGATTCCCCTCGTGGACATCTCAGCACGTTGCGCCGGGTTCTCAATAAGACGCGACAGCGTCGCTGCCCAGGCTTCAGGTTCGTCGTCATCCATGAGTATTGCCGCGTCGCCCGCGATCTCGGGCAATGCTCCTCGATTTGCAGCCACGACCGGGAGACCAGATCTCATCGCCTCGAGTATCGGCAAACCAAATCCCTCGTCGAGTGAAGGCATGACCAAAGCCGTGGCAGTTCGATAGAGCGCATCCAACAGCTCGTCATCAGCCGAATCGAGCCAAACGGCACGGCCGGCGTCCGTCGCCGACTGGATTTCGGTGATGATTTCGTCGCATGACCATCCCGCTTGACCTACAAGCACGAGTACTGGACCGGCAGCGTTCTGCCGAAGCTCAGGGCACTGCAGTGCTCGGAGTAGCAGTTGATGGCGCTTCCTCGGCTCGATTGTGCCGACCGAAAGAATAATCGGTCGACTACCTCTCAGCAGGCTCTCAGTTTTCTCGTCGATGTTCCGGCCGAGCGTTGCCTGAGCCTCTTCAACGCTTGGAACGGGGCGGGAGTTACTCACTCCATTATGAATCATGACGACTTTTTCACGATCAATACTGGTGCGCTCCACGAGCAGATCAGCGGTGTAACGAGAGACGGCGATCACTCGATCAGCGACGTCGATTGAACGCTCGATCTGACGATAGTAGCGAGTCGAGTCTTCGGTCAGGTTGGCGGGATGCGTGTAAAACGATAGGTCGTGGACCGTAGCCACGCGCTTGATGCCGATGGTCGAGGGAACGATGAAGTCGGTGCTATGAAACAGCTTCGGCAAGCGCAGCGACATTTCGATGCCGAGTGTTGTCCGCTCAAACCTGAAATGCGGCGGAGTCAGAACACGGGCTGTCCCGACTGAGGCCAATGTGGTCGGCCGGTTGATCAAACCCTGTATCGACAGATCTGGAGCAATACGAGGGAGCCAGGAGCACAGCTCGCTTGCGTAACGAGCGATGCCTCCTCTTCGGTAGGCGACGAGGCGTGCATCAACATAAACATCAGTACGGCGCGTTGTCATCTCTCCCGGTGATCCATGCAGCGAACAGATTCCCTACGTCAACATTCAGGCGGATGCTACAGAGTCGAATGGTATACTACCGGCCACGAATACTCCGCAGAGAAATGAACTGTGGCGCTGAACGGAGATCCGAATATGGACTTTATGGGTATGGGACCGATGGAAATGGGTGTGATCGTCGTGATCGCCCTCATCATCTTTGGCCCCGGAAAACTTCCCGAAATCGGCGCTCAGATCGGTAACGTCGTTCGCGATTTCCGAAATGCCACGGGTGACCTCACCGGCGAATTCCAGGAAGCGGTGGGAGAATTCAAGGGTGTTGCCGACGAGGTCCGCCAGTCGGCCACCGAGGTACAGGAAACAACACGCTCTCTCACTCGCCTCGATCAGCAGGTGACTCCCGCGTCCGCTCCAGCCAAGCCACGCCCGACTCGCGCTGCAGACGCAAGCGGAGTTCCTTCCGCTCCAACCAAAGAAGATCCACTCGCCGATCTGATGGGATAGCTGTCACGCTGAAGTGGTCAGTTTCGGTTGCGGGTCGCAATCCACATCAACGTGTGATCCGAGCCATCTGAATCCCAAGTCCACGTTCCTTGAAGCTCAGGATGACGAAGCAATTCATCGCCCGGCATGTTGAGTCCTCTCTGTGGCCCGTAGAACAACCGTAGGAGAAGTCGAACCGGGGCGCGCAGCCACGATGTCGAATCGGACTGACCGGTCACAACCACAACGAATTTTCCTTCTGGCATCAGCACTCGCGCCACCTCGTCAAGCGTTGCTCGATCGAAAATGAATCCTGCTGGGAACGTCGAAACACAGGTACGAAACGATTCCGTTCGGAATGGAAGCGCCGACGCGTCAGCGCGTACTACTCGGCCACGTGCTTTGACTCGATGAGAAGCACGAACGAGCATTGAAGATTGACGATCAATCCCGACAACTTGATGTCCGAGATCGGCCATTGAGGAGATCAATACACCCGTCCCACATCCGATATCGAGAACTGGACCAGCCGAGAAATGTCGTATCGCGGCTTGGCGCCACCGGTCCCAAGAATCGCCAAATAGGAACATCGTCAGCGCGTCGTAAATGCTGCCGCCAAACCGGTAGAGCAACGCAAAAGCGATGATCTGCAGTCGATGCCTCGCTCGGGATTTCAGTTTCGCCCGTTCGCTGAACCTCATCTGCTTTGACACGTCTGGTTCGTCCTCCGTACCATTCACTCATGACAACCATTTCCGAACCATCCAACGATCAAATTCTCGGATTCCAGCTTGTCCACCAGGATCCGGACTCCGGCGCGAGACGAGGTGTGCTGACAACCCGTCGGGGCACAATCCAGTTGCCAGCCTTCATGCCCGTCGGAACGCAGGCATCGGTCAAGTCCCTTACGCCAGACGAGGTGGAACAAACCGGCTCTGAAATCCTTCTGGCCAACACGTATCATCTTATGCTTCGGCCAGGTGTGGATCTTATTCGCGATGCCGGTGGTCTGAATCGATTCATGGCTTGGCAAAGGCCCATCCTGACTGATTCGGGCGGCTTCCAGATCTTTAGTCTCGCTCACCGTCGTACAGTGAACGAGTCTGGGGTCGAGTTCCGTTCGCATCTTGACGGAAGTCGCCACCATTTGACTCCCGAGCGCGCAATCGATCTTCAAATCGGATTCGATTCGGACATCATCATGCCGCTTGACGATGTGGTCGGATACGGAAGCGAATCCACGGCCCAGGGAATCGCCATGGATCGCACCCACCGATGGCTCGAGCGAGCGGTCATCCACTTTCGGACTCAACATGAAATCGCGGGGGAACCAATAAGCAGAGCGTTTCTTTTTGGCATCGCTCAGGGAGGATTCAATCGGCAGAGACGGCGCGACAGCGCGTCGTTTGTTCATTCGGCGGACGTCGATGGCTGTGCTATAGGGGGGCTCAGCGTTGGAGAACCAAAGGAACTCATGTCGGAGATGCTCGCTGCTTCGGTCGAGAGCTTGCCAGTCAATCGACCGCGTTATCTTATGGGAGTCGGCTCACCTGAGGATCTGTGGCAGTCTGTAGCGCTCGGTGTGGATATGTTTGATTGTGTTCATCCGACACGGGTCGCCAGACGTGGAGCGCTTTTCACGCCAGACGGGCGCGTTAACGTCACTGCCGCTCGGTTTCGGCACGAATTCGGACCAATTGATTCCGATTGCGACTGTAGCACGTGTCTAACATATTCCGTGGCCTATCTTCACCACTTGTTCCGCACGAAAGAGCTTCTCGCCTATCGTCTTGCTACGATCCACAACCTACGTTTCATTCAGCGGTTGATGGACACGATTCGACGGTCAATTATGAGCGGCACATTCAATTTAGAAATGCGAGCATTCCTTGAGCGCTACAAGTTGGCAGATCTCGAGGCCGCACACGAGCAGAAGCAGAAATGGGCGGATGCGAGAGGGCGGACTGGCTCATGAGCTCAGCTGACGAAGAGCGACAGAGAATCCGCATGCGAATCGTTGTCAGTGGACGAGTCCAAGGAGTGGGATTCCGCGCGTTCACTGTGTCCGCGGCACAGCATTTCGGCGTTACTGGATGGGTTCGAAATCAGCCGGATGGGCGCAGCGTGGAGATAGTCGCTGAGGGCGATTCCGACATCCTAAAACGATTTCTTGATCGAGTGGGTGCCGGGCCGCCTGGGGCAAACGTCATCCACGTTGAGCAGAGCCGCCAACCGAATACTGAATCCTTCGCCGATTTCAAGGTCAGATACTGATGCTGAAGGCGTTTCAGACTTGCGTTTGGGATGATGGATGCTTCTCGCTAACTTGGTACGAAGGTGTGACGGTTCAAACCTCTCTATCGTGTAGAGTTTGGTAGGAGCGAGTGAGTTGACGCATCTTTGCGTTACGATCAGTGATTTGTCTAGGGAAGGGACGCCTAGCGCATGGCAGTCATCACGATTATCGGTACGGGCTACGTTGGGCTCGTGACTGGCGCTGCATTTGCCGATCTTGGAAACACGGTCTACGGCGTCGACATTGACACCGTGAAGATCGAACGGTTGTCCCGCGGGATTACCCCGATCTACGAACCTGGACTCGAAGAGGTCGTCGCTCGCAACGTTCGCACCAAGCGTTTGACATTTACTACGTGCTACGAAGAGGCGGTGCCGAAATCGGAGTTTGTGTTTATTTGCGTTGACACACCTTCGTCTTTTGACGGTGATGCCGACATGCGGGCGGTGCGCTCCGCGTCGTCGATGGTCGGAAAATCGATGACTGGCCACACGATCGTGGTCAACAAAAGCACCATGCCGATCGGATCAGGAGACCTCGTTTCGTCGATTCTCCAGGAAACCAAAAGCACAGATGCAACCTTCTCCGTAGTCAGCAATCCAGAGTTTCTGAGAGAGGGATCGGCCGTCAGTGACGTATTCGCTCCGAGCCGTGTCGTACTTGGCTCCGACGACCGGCAGGCCGCGGATCATGTGTCCGAACTCTATCGGACTCAGGGTGCGCCGGTAGTCATCACAGACTTACGCACAGCAGAGATGATCAAGTACGCATCGAACGCCATCCTTGCTACCCGCATCAGCTTCATCAACGAAATGGCCCAGATCTGCGAGCAGGTTGGCGCCGATGTGACAGTCGTCGCACAGGGAATGGGGTATGACCCGCGCATTGGTCCTCTGTTTCTTGAAGCGGGTATTGGTTTCGGCGGATCCTGTTTTCCCAAGGACGTAAAGGCGCTTGCGTTCATGGCTGAGGAAGTCGGTTGTCACCCGCAGCTGCTCCGTGCCGTTCTGGAGATCAACCGTGATATGCGCCGTCGGTTCGTCTGGCGCCTGCAAAACCTAATTGGCGATTTGAACGGTCGCCGCATCGCCGTTTGGGGACTTGCGTTCAAGCAAGATACGGATGACACTCGTGAGTCGCCTGGCCTTGACATTGCTCGTATCTTGCAGCAACGTGGGGCTTCGGTCGTGGGATACGATCCGGCGGCCCTGGAGAACGCGCGACGTGAACTCCCGGAGATCGATTACGCGGATGATCCGTATACTGCGGTCGAAGGCGCCGATGCGTTGCTGATAGCCACTCCGTGGAATGAATTCAAGCAGGCCGATTTGCACCGAGTCCGCGAGTTGATGCGGACGCCAGTGCTCCTCGATGGACGGAACATTTACCAACGTGAGGAGATGAGCGAGCTTGGATTCATCTATGCCGCAGTCGGACGCTGAGTATCTCCCAATCTGGGATCCTGACTCGGCCGGACCGGTTGAAGTTGGCGTGGATGTCATCGAGATCGAGCGAATTAAGGATGTTCTCAGCCGGTTCGGAGAGCGATTCCTGAACCGAATCTACACCGAGCGAGAAGCCAACCGCTACGGCCACCGACCTGCCGAACTTGCGGCCCGTTTTGCCGCCAAGGAAGCGGTTATGAAGGCGCTCGGTACCGGTGTGCGAGGGGTTCGCTGGCGAGATATCGAGATTGTCTCGAATCGACGGGGCAAGCCGATCATCGTACTTCATGAAACTGCCGCTCGCCGAGCTCGGCTGCTTGGCTTCAATCATTTCGCGGTGTCGCTGACGCATTCCCGCACCGAGTCGATCGCTATGGTCGTAGCCAGAAAGATTCCGCCGCCAGCATGAGAGGTAGCTTTCGGTGATCAAGTTGTGCACCGTGAAGGAGATTCGGTCCGCCGAACGCGTCGCAATCGAGTCCGGGCACTCCGCGAATGAGCTGATGCTTTCAGCCGGAAACGGGTTTGCCGAATTAGTTCTGAAGCACCACGGACCTGGCGCTGGAACAGCGCTCTTTTTCATTGGGCCGGGAAACAACGGTGGCGATGGATTGGTTGCGGCATCACGGCTCGTTGCCGACGGTTGGATCTGCAAGATCGTCATGTTTCAACGAGACGGTATTGGCTCCGTGCCTATCCCAGATTCGTTGGATTCGTTCGATCTGATTTCTACCGAAGCAGACCTCGACGCGGCGCTCGTCGAGTCTGATCTCATCGTAGACGCGGTCTATGGCACAGGGGGGCGTGCTGAACTTCCTGATGCCGTTGGTCAGGCATTCGACAAAGCGCATCATGTTCGGATCGATCGTGGTACCCCTCATTGGGCTGTCGACGTGCCGTCAGGTGTCGACTCAGACACCGGTGCAGGCTGCCGCAAATGCGTTCCGAGCCGATGTGACGGTATCGTTCGGACTGCCCAAAATTGGACTTTATCGAGCTCCCGCGCTTCGCCATGCTGGAACGATTCACCTGGTCGATATTGGGCTTGATTCCCCGTCACTGGAACCTGGCCAGGTCGGTCTTATTGACGAGACCTATATCCGCCGTGTCATGCCGCGACGCAAGCAGGACACGCACAAGCATGAGGTCGGCTGGTTGATGGTCGTCGGCGGAGCACCCAATTACTTCGGCGCCCCACGAATGGCGGCGGAGTCGGCGGCTCGTGCCGGCGCAGGACTCGTCTGTTTGGCGGTACCTCGTTCACTTGTCGTCCCCATCTCATCAGCGGTGCGGGAGGTAACATTCCTGCCGCTGCCGGAGGCGGAATTTGGCGGAGCGGGCGATCGAATGGCGACACTAGTTCGCGAGAAGCTGCCTTCCTATGCGGCCATGCTCATTGGGCCCGGGCTAGGCCTAGACGATCCAGTGCCGGAGTTCCTCTCGGCACTGTTTGGGATGCGCTCGAAAGTTCGATCGATCGGCTTCGGATCGTTGTCAGCCTCATCCTCTAATGACGGTGGTTCATTTTCGGGAACAGCCGTCGTTGACGCGGACGGGTTGAACTGGCTGGCCGGGCAAGTTGACTGGCATGAGTCACTGCGTGACGCCAAGCTCGTGCTGACGCCGCATCCAGGCGAACTCTCCCGGCTTACCGGAAAATCAGTTGGGGAAATCACCGGTGATCCGTGGACGGCCGCCCGAGATGCCGCGGAGAGATTCGAACAAGTGGTCGTGCTCAAGCATGCACATCCAATCGTGGCGGCCCCCGGGAAGCCTGTGGTCGTCGGGCCGGGTTCCGAGCCAGCCCTGGCTTCCGCGGGAACTGGTGATGTGCTTGCCGGCACGATTGCAGGTCTGTTGGCGCAGGGACTGTCGGCCTATGACGCCGCGATCGCCGGTGTATTTGTTGGCTCGGTTGCGGCTGAGATAGCTGTTCGGCGAGTCGGAACACTGAGCCTTGTTGCGGGAGACGTGATAGAGGCGCTTCCAACAGCGGTTCGTTCGCTTTATGACAGAAGGTGGTAGATACAACTCATGGCGATTGACTCCAGAGTCTCGCTCATCATGACCGAAGATGTCGTGTCGATCGGTCCAGATGCAACAATTCCTCAAGCCGCCCGGCTCATGTGGGAGAATCAGCTTAGCAGTCTCCCGATCGTCGAAAACGGTAGGGTGATCGGGATGCTCACCGATTTTGACATGATCGCCCGTGAGACCGAATATGATGCCCCAATGTACGTCCCATTTCTTGACGCCTATTTTCGCATTCCTGGCTCCGGCGACTCCGAGCAGTTGCGACGCATTCTGGCGACTACCGTTCGCGAGTTGATGACGACTCCAGCAATCACAATTTCGTCCGAAACAACGGTGCAAGAAGCCGCGACAGTCATGTATGACAAGCGACTGAATGCGCTGCCGGTGGTGAATGACGATCGCGGGATTGTTGGAATTGTAACTCGTGCCGATATCGTCCGGCTCATGGTCGCCGATGAAGATATGTACGTTCGGACTCATCCAGACGAGGACTAGTCTGACGTCGGGCGCAAAATCAAACTGACCGGCCACTTTGGCCGGTCAGTACTCGTTTCAATTGAGCGATCGGAATTGCGATTAGGCGTCGACTGCCGTTTCTTCGACATCTTGTCCGGATAAGTCTTGCTGGGCAACGTCTTGCCGCAAACTCTCGATGTCCCGCCTCACCACGAAAGTTCGACCGGACATCTCGTCACGTACGTAGCCAAGCGTACGATCATCCATCCAGCGGTAAATAGTCGGACGAGTCACACCAAGTTGCTGTGCGGCGTTGCCGATTGAGACGAGTTCAGCCGGTTCATAGGCTCGGAACTTCGCCATCGAAAGCATTCGGCCGAGATTTGTTTCCCAGAAGCTGCGAGGTACTGTGTAATCCTCGGCGCCTGGCGGCCAGAATAGGATCTGCTGCACCGAGTCGATTGCTTCTACAACACGCTCTTTGGCCTCGCGGACCTCACCACGTGCAAGCGCTGCCAGTCGCGACAGATCGCGACCCAATGGCCCTGACCGCAACTGCTCAATCGTGAGGGTCTGAACGGCATCCGGAAACATGCGTGTCATTAAACGATGATGCTGCGTGTAAATGAGGCGCAGCGCGTTATCGATAGTTTCCTGGTAGTTCAATTTTTCGACATCCACGACTACACCCTCTCAGCAAGCGATAGGCAAATCCCCATCCCATCGACTGTACGTACCTATTCTACGCGGCCCACTCTGTCCGGTCAACAACGATTTGCCACGGTATTGGTTTCCAGCGGTACTGCCATCCAACAGGACCAAACGAGATTAACCGGGAGTATGAACGACCCGTTTTGGCGCCGAAATTCATGTTATAGTTTCCTGATCGCACTTGGATAGGCGCGATTGGGGTGTGCGTGCGAATTCTCTACCGGATCATTGGGTATCTTCGACCATATTCAGGACGAGTCATCCTTGGTTACATTGCCCTTGCGATCGCAACGGGCATGCAGCTTCTTACTCCGAGACTGGTCCAATACGTCATTGATGGTGGACTGATTCATCCCAGTTATAGGGTTGTAACAATAGGCTCGATCGCAGTCGTCCTGGTAGGTTCGACCCTAGGCATTTTCACCTATCTTCGCAGCTACATTTTCCAGTACCTTGCTGAACGCGTCTCTTACGACATTCGCAATGACCTTTATCGACACATGGAGAAGCTTTCATTCAGCTTCTTTGACACCGCCCATACTGGCCAACTCATGTCACGCGCTACAGAGGACATCAACTCAATCCGGCGCTTCATGATGATGTCCCTTCGCTCCCTGGTTCAATCGACCGGGATGCTTATTGTCATCTCAATAATCCTGTTCTCGACGGATTGGCGATTGGCGGCGCTCTCCTTGAGCGTCATGCCGATTCTCATTGCGACTGCGATCTATTTCGGGCGAACAATCAGACCAAAGTTTCTTGCGGTGCAGCAGCAGTTCGGTGTCATGACAAACGTGCTCCAGGAGAACCTGTCCGGCGCCCGCGTGGTGAGGGCCTTTGCGCGCGAAGACGACGAAGAAAAGAAGTTCGACAGAGAGTTGTGGGCGCTCTACGACACTCAAATGAAAGCCATCCGGCAGTATTCATTCTATTTTCCCTTGATGACCTTGCTCGCCAGTGGGTCCATTGTCCTGATTCTCTTGTACGGTGGACAGCAAGTCATCGCCGGCAACTTGTCAATTGGGCGGCTGACCGCCTTCTACCTCTACCTGTCGATGCTGTCTCAACCGATCCGGTTGCTTGGCTGGGTCGTCAACAGTGCGGCACGGGCCATCGCGTCCGGTGAGCGAATCTTCGAGGTATTGGACACGAAACCGAAAGTTGAAAGCCCAGAGGACGCAGTCGAGTTACGGACAGTCGAGGGTAGGGTGGAATTTCGGAATGTTGGGTTCCGCTACCTCGACACGACGGAAGACGCTTTGACTGGAATCACGTTCACTGCAGAGCCTGGGAAGCGCATCGCACTGATTGGTGGGACTGGATCCGGCAAGAGTACCATCACGGCGCTCATACCTCGCTTCTACGATGTCACCGACGGCGAAGTGCTCGTTGACGAAGTCGATGTGAGGAGGTTGCCCCTCGAATCGCTTCGTCGTGAGATCGGGATGGTGCTGCAAGATACATTCCTCTTCTCGGATTCGATTGGCGAAAACATCGCGTACGGACGACCCGAAGCGTCAAGAGAGGCGATCGTCGCCGCAGCCAAGGCAGCCCGCATTCACGACTATATTGACTCGTTACCTGACGGATACGATACGGTCGTAGGCGAGCGTGGGGTGTCTCTTTCCGGTGGTCAGAAGCAACGAGTCGCAATTGCGCGCGCGCTCGTGATGAATCCGAAAATTCTGATCCTCGACGACGCGACTTCCAGCGTTGACACGGAAACTGAATATGAGATTCAGCAGGCGTTGCAGACCGCGATGGAAGGGCGAACGACTTTTGTCATCGCGCATCGGCTCCTTTCTCTGAAGAATGCGGACGAAATTCTCGTGCTCGATAGTGGGCGAATTGTGGAGCGCGGCACGCACCGAACACTGCTCCAGCATGAGGGCGCATACGCGCGGATTTATGAACTCCAGTTGAAGGATCAAGAGGAGTTCGCAGCGGTAGCCGATTAATCACCCTGGGGGTTCATGCAGTACGCGAATCCAGATGACATTCTAGGCAAGGCCTACGATAGTCGGGTAGCACGGCGCCTGGCACGGCAAGCGCTGCCGTATCGCAAGCAGCTACTTCTAACGGCCTTTCTCATGATCACAACGGCCGGAGCGGATCTGGCACTCCCGTACCTTTTCGGGTTGGGTCTCGACGTCATCAGTCCATCGTCAGGGCGAACCTTCTTCGGTCGCACGGGAATGCCCGCCCTCGATTTGCTGATCCCAATCTTGGCGGCATCGGTCGTTATCCGGTTCTTTGCCTACTACGGACAGACCTACTTCACGTCCTGGATCGGGCAACGAGTTGTGCTCGACATGCGTTCCTCTTTGTTCCGCCACTTGCAGCAGTTGAGTATTCGCTACATCGATCAGCGTGGCGTCGGGTCGATCATGTCGCGACTGCAAAACGACGTCAGCGTCATCAATGACTTATTCTCCGACGGGCTCGTTGGCATCATGGCTGATTTCGCGATTCTGGTTGGAATCGTGGTCGTGATGCTTCTGACGAACTCAAGCCTGGCCCTGCTAACGTTCGCCGTCATGCCGGTTCTCGTCGTCACCATGTTGTGGTGGCGCAAGCATGCAGTTGCGGCTTATCGCAGGATGCGAATCGCGATAGCGCGTGTTAATGCCAATCTGGCGGAGAGTATTGCCGGGGTTCGAGTGGTTCAGGCCTTTTCTCGCGAGCTTCGAAATATGCAGCGCTTTCGTGAAATCAACGGGGACAACCTGGACGCCAGTGTTTCGGCTGCGAAGCTTTCTGCCATTCTGTTCCCCATCGTTCAGGTGGTAGAGGCGATAGCGACTGGGCTGGTTCTATTCGTCGGTGGACGCATTATTCTCGGCGGCGCGGCATTTACGATCGGCGAGCTGTTCACGTTTGTCGCCTATATATCGCGGTTCTATGAGCCGATTCGCGATCTTAGCCAGCGGTATAACACGATGCAGGCGGCCATGGTGGCGGGCGAGCGGATCTTTGGGCTTGAGGATGTCCAACCCGAGATCGTAGATGCTCCAGACGCGATCACATTGCCGCGGGTCGAGGGAGAGGTTGTCTATGACAACGTCGTCTTCGGATATGAGCAGACCGAGGTTCTTCACGGCATCAACCTGAAGGTGACACCGGGACAGTCTGTCGCGTTCGTTGGCGAAACGGGCGCGGGTAAGTCGTCGATGATCAACCTTCTGTCGCGATTCTACGATGTTTGGAGTGGCGGCATTCGTATCGATGGCCACGACGTGCGAGACGTCACCCAGTCCTCATTGCGGTCGCAATTCGGTATCGTCCTTCAAGATACCTTTCTTTTCGCGGGTACCGTTCGTGAGAATATCGCCTACGGTCGGCCGGACGCGCCAATTGAAGAGATTATGGACGCGGCGCACGCTGTCGGTGCTCACGAGTTCATTTCACGGCTGACAGACGGGTATGACACCGAGGTGCACGAACGCGGAGCAACGTTGTCGGTAGGGCAGCGGCAACTCATTTCGTTTGCGCGAGCTCTGCTAGCAAATCCGAGAATTATCGTTCTCGACGAGGCGACCTCTAGCGTCGATACCGAGACAGAGCTACAAATTCAGGAGGCGCTCCGCACGCTACTACACGGTCGAACGTCCTTCATCATTGCCCACCGGCTGTCGACGATCAAGAGCGTGTCCCAAGTTGTTGTACTTGATCAGGGGCGAGTCATCGAGACTGGAACCCACGATGAACTCCTAAGCAGGCGCGGCGCGTATTTCAATCTCTACACCATGCAATTCAGGGCGCAGGAACTGCAGGGCGCGGCCGACGATTAAACGGCGCGCCGGAGCGATTCATCGGGCGTATCACCCACATTGTTCACGAGGCGTCGTTTCAGCGGAGTGATTTAGAAGAGACTGGTCTGTTGTGGCCGGTTGGCCGCTGCCACTGAATCCCAGAAGACTGATTGGCCGAATCTTGGCAACGTGACGATCTTCGGAACCGCAGAAGTTGATCTCAATCTCTTCTCAACAGCTAGTTTGGCAATGTCAGGGCGGTTGTTCTTTTCGGAGAGGTGGGCGAGCCAGACGTCGGTTGTTTGGCCGTCGATGTGGTTTTCAATCAACTCGGCGCACTCGTCGTTCGCCAGATGCCCAAGTGGTCCGCGAATTCTCTTTTTGAGGTGAGCGGGATACGGTCCAATTCGAAGCATCTCTGCGTCGTAATTCGCTTCGATGATGATTAGCGACGCGCCTTGAATCGCAGACGCGACATCCGCGTTGGGCTCGCCAAGATCCGTGAATATCGCGACCTTCAGATCGCCTTCTTCGACGATGAATCCGACGGGTTCCTGAGCATCGTGCGACACCATCACCGGGGTAATGCGGAGATTTTTGACGGCGAATTGCTGTCCGTCACTCATTGTCTCCCAGTCGACAACGAGCTTTCGTCCCATAGCTCTTTCCGTTCCGGCAGTGCCGTAGAACGGAACAGGCTGGTAGCGTGAGATCTGCCGTGCGGAACGTATGTGGTCGTGGTGTTCGTGAGAGATGAGGATTGCGCTGAGTTCACCATCGAGCACGCCGGCCTGTCTGAGCCCGGAACGCAAGCCGCGAACTGGAACTCCAGAGTCGACCAGTAGTGCAGTCTCACCACTCTGGATCAGATGGGCATTGCCGTCGCTACCGCTTCCAAAGCAGGTGACCTTCATTCAGCAGGTTCCCTTGAGCATCCCCAGATAGGCAAGCTACATATCCCTATAGATTTGATTCTAAAAAGATCGCGCGACCAATACGGACAAGCGTCGCGCCCTCCTCGATGGCAACTTGAAAGTCGTTGGTCATGCCCATTGAAAGCTCGTCGAGCCGATAATCCTGGCTTGCATCCTGAATTTCGTCTCGCAGCTCGCGAAGCTTGCGAAATACTGGACGTGCTTCTTCTGGATCGTCGACCAATGGGGCGATTGTCATCAGTCCTCGAATGTCAAGGTGCGGTGCCGCGTACGCGGCACGAACGAGTTCTTGGGTGTCGGAAGGAGCGCAGCCATGTTTCTGCGCCTCACCCGCGATATTCACCTGTATGAGGACCGTCACGTTCTTATTCATCTGCTCGGCTCTTCGCTCGAGGGCACTAATTAGGCTAAGGCGATCGACAGAGTGAATGATGTCGAAGAGGGTGACGGCATCGCGGGCTTTGTTTGATTGAAGATATCCTATGAGATGCAGTTGCGCGTCACCCGGCAAGGCCGGGTCGAATTTGTCCAGCGCATCTTGCACCCGGTTTTCGCCGAACTCACGCAAGCCTACGGCGTATGCCCGGTCGACCGCATCCCGGCCAACCGTTTTTGACACCCCAACGACCTTGACCGATCCTTCGGGTCGACCCGAGCGACTTTCGGCTCTTCGTACTTCGGTCACGACACGTTTGTAGTTTTCCTCAATGGTCACGGGATTCGTCGCCTTTCTTCGTCAGTCAGTCGTGATCCAATTATTCCGAGAGCGCGGCGATCGTTGCAAACAGCCCACGATGACCGTTCGCCGCCCGCCGCGAGAAGTACCTGTCGGCCTGGCATTGGGTACAGATGCCCGACGCTTCAATATTGGCTGACGCAACACCTGCCGCCTCAAATTCGAGTTCGTTGGCGCGCCACAAATCGAGATGATATCGACTATCAACCTGTCTAATCGCTTGACCCGATTGGTCGAGTCCGAGCGCCGCCCAGGCATCGATCACTTCCTGACCAACTTCGTAGCAACACGGTCCGATCGATGGTCCGATACCGACGACGAGGTTCGAAGGGTTCGATCCAAACTCGCGAACCATTTCTGACACGAGTGCTCCGGCAATGTTCGACACGGTTCCGCGCCACCCGGCGTGCGCCACGCCCAGCGCGTGCTCCACTGGGTCATAAATAATCGCGGGAACGCAGTCCGCTGTGTAGACCAACAGCGGAAGTCCAACCGACCGGGTAATCAATGCATCGGTCTCTGGCAGCGCATCCTCAATTGACTGGGACCCGCAACCAGCATGCGTTTCGTCGACAATCCGCACGTGATTTCCGTGGATCTGCCGACCGGTTACGATTGTCGATGCGTCCACACCAATCTCTTCCGCCCACGCGCACCGATTTGCCAAAGCATCTTCGCGCGGCAATCGTCCCGCAACGTTAATATCGCCATCGCCGGGTAGCATTTCGGCGCGGGTAGTGACTCCGTGAACAATTGGAAGTCGCGACAGCCGCGTGAACTGGAAAATCGACAATGACGTCATCGGTTGTTGATTCACGTTGTCACTCTCCACGCGCGGCACCCACGATTATCTGGTCAATCACCCGTTCAACCGGCGCTCGATCGTCGGTGAACACCCATTGAGGATCTGAAGAAGTCCATTCTCGAATATTGCCACTTCGCAGACTGATCTGGCCGATCTGTTTGATCAATCCAGGCTGCATTCGGTCGATATTGGCGGCGAAGTTCTCAATGTTTGTGGGTTTTTTCGTGGCGACGACGATGGAATTAGCGTAGCTTGACACGTCAATTATGTAGACGTTGGGAAAGACGGCCTTCATCGTGCTCGCAATCACGTTGACAAGCCGATAATCATCCTCGGTACGCCCGGCGTTGATAACGGTCACCCCATCCGGGGTAAGATGGTTGTCAACTTCCTGAAAGAACTCCTTTGTCGTCAGATGAAATGGAATATAGGGCTGCTGATAAGCATCGATTCCGATGACACTGTACTTCTTGTCAGTCGTTCGTAAGAAATAACGGCCGTCCTGAACGATTACATTCAGATTTGGTTCGTTCATATTGAAGTACTTGCGACCTACGGCAACAATCTTCGGGTCTATCTCGACCCCGTCGATTGGGATAGGGCCATACCCGGTGGTAATTTGCTGCGCCATCGTTCCCGCAGCCAGACCGATCAATGCGACATTCTTGACATCAGCCGGGTTCTCATCTTTGTTGAAGTAGGAACCAACCGTGAAATAATCCCACGGTCCCCCATATATCTCACGTCCCGGCTGATAGATCGAGTGGACAGCGTGTCCGTCATTGAGGGTCAACAGGGTCGCATCTCCTTGCTTTGAAACCTGAATGTAATTGTATTGCGATTCGGTTTCGTAGATCAGCTTGCCAAATTCGGGCGGGCGAACGGATTCACCGTTTGTAACGAGCGCAAGACTCAGCACCGCCACGATGAGTAGCGACGCACCAGCAACAAGCTTCGGCGCGTGCAAAATGATGAGTCCGAGTGCCGACGAAACAAGAAGAGTCAAGGAGATTAGATAGAAGGTCCAATAGGTGCCAACAGTCGGAATCAACAGAAGCACCGGCAAGAAGCTTCCGATGATGCTTCCAACCGTGGACAGCGCATAAAGTGATCCGGCCGTGTTACCCGCAGCATTGACCCGGGCAAGGCTCAACCGAATGCCGTATGGAGAGACAAAACCTAAGAGCGTTACGGGCACCGCAAACAGCAAGATTACGCCGACTAGCGATCCATAGAGAGCACCAACGGAATAGTTCGAGAAGGCGATCAAGGATCGCTCAAGTATCGGTCTTGACATAAACGGAATTGCGCCAGTTCCTAGTCCAGCAATTGACGTAAAGACAAAGAGTAGGGAAGCGCTGGGCCACCGATCGGCAATGCGCCCGCCGAAGTAATAGCCGATCGAGAGATAGAGAAGTGTCAGACCGATTAGGTTCGCCCAGATGAAGGTTGAGGTGCCAAAGTAGGGGCCGAGCAATCTCGAAGCGGCAATCTCAATTGCAATGCTCGAGATTCCGCCGACGAATACGATGAACAGAACCAGCCAATGCAAGACGCGACTCGACGTTGCGACGGAAGTTTTGACCGCCGCTTCGTCCTCTGGAGCAGTAGTTGTTGTCACACAAATCCCTTGTATCGTCAGCCGGACGAAAGTGAACCGATGCCTCTGCTGGATTATACGCGGCGACGACCTCGGTGGAGTTAGGGTGCGTAGTCGATCAGACGTCTGGCCGCCACGACGCTCGTTGTCAGTTTGACGTGTTCGCGCCACGCCAAGACGATGTGACATAAAGATGTTAAGGCTAATTGGCCCATAGGGTGCCATCGGCCGTTCGCCGTCTTCGCTCTTCACAAACCCGACCGACGAGCCAAAATCGGGTTACGTAGATTCTGTATGTATCAGAACGAAAAGGCGTTGTCTGGCTCGTAATAACGCACGGAGACCCGCATCGAATCAACCAGGCAGACTATCAAGATGATTGGGCCTGGCGTGAAGTCCCGGCCGACGCTGAGGAAGTCGATGTATGTCGGATCATGCATGGCACAAGGGATGGCACAAAGGATGACTGACACATGCTTTGCGCATAACTGCACTTATGCGCAAACTGCGTACGTCGCAGTAGCCAACCCATAGTGAACAGTTGTTCCCACCTGCAGAGTGTTCGAGAGGATCGGCCGTCACGACACATCGTTTTCAAACCGAGTCGCAATATCTCGCCGCAGCCCCCGCCACCACGCCTCCGCCGGCATTTTGTTTTTTCCCTCGGGTTGTACCAGCGTCAGACGAAGCGACTCGCTGCCACAAGTCACCACGACGCAACCGTCATCCATGAAAACTGATCCCGGGGTTACATCGATGGGATATCGGCCGTGTCTCTGAAGTGTGGACCACCAATCGTCGTCCATCCATGATCGTCCAGGCCGTGGGCCACGGAGAGAATGCTCGGATCTGTCGTTCAATCTCAGATGCGCTTCGTGTCCAGTTGATTCGCCCATCCGCTTTCGTCAGCTCGCGAGTGAAGGTCGCACCAGTCTCGTTCTGTGGTGATCCAACGATCTCACCATTGCACCACTCCGACGCGACATCCGGCAACATCCCGGCAGCTAACGCTGCGAGCTTCTGGCCTAGCTCTCCACCCGTTTCCGTTCCATCCAGGCCGATCTCCTGCCGAGCGAGAATCGGACCCGCGTCGAGCCTTCGAACCATCTCAATTATCGAGACGCCCGTCGTAGGATCGCCGTTCAGAATCGCGGCCTGAATTGGGGAGGATCCGCGGTAAAGAGGCAATAACGACGGATGGATATTGAGGCAACCGTGCAAGGGAATCCGCAGAATAGAACGGCGGAAGATCTCTCCATATGCGACAACGATGAACAGATCAGGCTTGATCGACGTGAGAGTATCGGCCGCGTCATCTGATCGGAGTGTCTCGGGTTGCCAAATCGCGATATTCAGATCGCGGGCAGCCGATTTAACCGCTGGCTCGACCATCCGCCGTCCGCGGCCGGCCTGCCGATCCGGTTGGGTGACCACGAGTTCCAACTTGAATCTGGTGTCGTTACTGAGGGCACGCAGAGACGGTACCGCGAATTCGGGAGATCCGAAGAAAACTACGCTGACTGGCAACGCTGCTACCGCCTGGCGGCAGTAGCGTGATTCACAGCTTCGTTTGCCAACAACGCGAAGGCCTGCACGACATTTTCGCCCGACCTGGCGGAAACAAACCCGTGACGCGCATCGACCGTTTTGGCGAACATTCGACCCCACACCTGCGGAAATGCAAGCCCAAGATCAACTTTGTTACACACCACAACGACCGGAGCGTCGCCCGCGTATCGCTTGCAGCGGTCATGCCATTCGACCAATGCTTCGAGCGATGATGGTTCTGTTCCGTCGTAGACAAGCATCGCCGCCTGTGCGCCGATGTAGAAATTCGGACGGTTCCCGGCTTGACCTTCTATGTCCCAGATGGCAAGTCGTACCGCTTCGCCTTCGATTTGAAATTCCTGAGTTGTTATGTCGATACCAAGGGTTATGTTGCGGGCTTCGCTGAATTTCCCCTTGGCATATTGACGAATCAACGATGTCTTACCGACGTTGCCTTCGCCACCGACTATGACCTTAAGCGTCTTCATTCATCAGGCCCCGGTTCTCAACGCTGCGTTCAACTAGCCCTCTCCTCGACGTTCGACTGGTTTGAGTATATGGGTGACGGAACATTGAGGTCAACAGCCGATTGTCCTAAAGATGCCGGGTTGCTATCATCTGCTGCATCATGTGGACGGATTCTTCACGTCGCGCAGCCTTTTATTTCGGCGTCATCGCGGTACTTGGGCTCGCGCTTTTCCTCCGCTTGTATGGCCACAATTGGGACAATGGCTGGTATCTTCAACCTGACGCTCGCAACAATGTCATGGTGTTGACTGAGCGAATTCACGCCCCAAGCCTGTCTCATCTTGGCTACGCTTTTCGACCCCGCGCGCAGCCCACTCAATCCACGCTCAGCCGACGAATACGGTCAACCTCAATCCTTTGCGTACGGCAGTCTGCCGTTGTACGTCACTGATCTGCTCGCCTGGATGGCTGGGCTATTGGTGGGCATCAACCTCAATACCTACGATCACGTTGGACAAGTTGGCCGATATCTCACCGAAATTCTCGACGTCGGCACTGTTGCTCTCGCGATGGCATTCGCTCGTCGTGCGTTTGGACGTGCCGCCGCGCTTCTTTCCGGCGCACTACTGGCGATGACCGTCATGATGGTGCAGCTTGCCCATTTCTTTACCGTCGACGCGTGGGTGACCTTCTTCTCAACGGCATTGCTGCTCGCCTGTCTAAAGATGTACGAGCGACCTCGGCTTAGGTGGACTGCACTATCCGGCGTGCTGTTCGGTATGGCGCTCGCCACAAAAGTCAGCGTTGTCGAGCTTGCAATACCGATACTGGTGACTGTCGTTGCGAGCTTCCGCGACCGAGACTGGCCGGAGATCATCGAGCCAATCGTAAAGCATCTAGCGGTGGCGGGCGTAGCGACCTTGGCGACTTTCTCACTGTTCGAGCCATACGCGATCCTTCAGCATTCCGCATTCATGGCCGACGCAAATCTCCAGTGGCGAATAGTCACCGGTCGCTACGACGTTCCGTTTACGAGACAGTTTGTCGGCACCATTCCCGTTCGCTATGAGATCGGGAATCTCGTCCACTGGGGTCTTGGTCCATTTCTCGGCATCGCAGCGCTTCTCGCACTCGGCTATACGATCTGGCGTTGGCGCTCTCGAGCATTTGCTCACGTGTTGCTTATCAGCTGGATCATTCCGTATTTCGCCTTGATCGCGACCGCAGAAGCCAAATTCCTTCGTTATCTCGAACCGATCGTACCGGCGCTGGTGATCCTCACAGCGGGCTGGTTGATCGAACTTATCCCGTTCGGTGGAATGAAGCGATTGCGATCATTTCGCTTAATCGCCCCACTCGTGGCCGTGGTTGTTGTGCTTATTGGCACGTTGGGATGGTCGATTGCGTTCGAATCGATTTACAGTCACCCGAACACGCGCTTGTCGGCCTCCCAGTGGATCTTTCAAAACGTGCCGGCGGGATCGAAGATCAGCGATGAATATTGGGATGATGCGCTACCTCTGCCGATTGCCGGCTATCCCTACCCCGTCCCGTATTACCAACACGTGACCATGGATCTGTACGCTGATCGCCCAAACGAACAAGAGTTCTCCTACATTGTGAACGCTCTCCAGCATACCGACTATATCGTGCTGTCCAGCGATCGTTTGGCGCAGTCGATTCCAAAGCTTCCCTGGCGCTACCCGGTCGACTCCGAGTATTACCGACTATTGGATGCTGGCCAACTTGGATTTCAGAAGGTCTACGAATCGGACGTGATGCCACAGTTATTTGGTATGAACTTCAACGATCGGGGAGCCGACGAGAGCTTCACGGTTTATGATCATCCGCACGTCCGCATTTACAAAAAGGTTGTGACCCTCTCAACGAGCGAGTTGCGCCAGCGTTTTGCTGCGGCGATTGCTCAACCTTGGGATCCGGCACGTGCGCCATCGCAACCAACTCTGATGCTGAATCAACCGGTCGATCTCCGACCTGCGGCCAACGATTTGGGCTGGTCGTCCGCGCTCACGCACCACAGCATTGCGGCGGCAATCGTCTGGTTTCTCGTATTGGCCTTGATTGGAATCGCCGCGTTGCCACTGACGCTGGTTCTCTTTTCACGTTTCAGTGATTTCGGATGGGGGCTGTCTCGAATCCTCGGCCTGCTGTTCACTGGGTTTGCCATCTGGATCACGGTGAGCTTGCAGTTGGTTCATTTCCGCATGCCGAATATCTTGCTGCCGTTGGCGATATCGACTGCATGCTTGTGGCTTGGATTTAAAGGGCGAATCAAGGAGATATGGCCACTCATCAAGAACAACTGGCGAATCATTGTCGTCAGCGAACTCGTCTTCGTCGGGGCTTTCATCTTTTTCTTGACACTGAGGGCGATCAATCCTGATCTCTGGCAAACCTATTACGGTGGCGAAAAGCCGATGGAAATGTCGTTCATTAGCGCCGTCGGTCGTAGCGCTGTCTTTCCGCCATATGATCCATGGTTCGCGAACGGCGTGATGAATTACTACTATTATGGTTTCTATCTCGTCGCATATCTTTGGAAGCTGACCGGAATTCCGCCGGAAATTGGATTCCAGCTTGGGATGGCAACCGTAAGCGGTACGATGATTTCGTCCGTATTTAGCCTGACATCGACGTTCGGATCGGACTTGCTACGAACGACTCGGCTGAGGTGGATAGTAGCGGCGGGCGCAGTCGGCGTTCTCCTGCACTCGATCATTGGGAATCTCGATGCGATCTCCCAACTCCTTAGCGCCTCACCGCAAGCTTTTGACTTCTGGCGCAGCCGAAGCGTTGTCGCCTTCACCATCACGGAGTTCCCGTATTTCACGCAGATCTGGGCTGATCTGCATCCGCATGCCATCGATCTACCGATAACGGTGCTCATGATTGCACTCGTATACGCAAGAATCCGGAATGGCCTGAGTGGTGGCCGTGACGTCGCAATTTGGGCAGGAGTGTCAGCCCTGGTGTTGGGGTCGATGGTCGTGACGAACTCCTGGGATATGCCGCTTGGATTTCTCCTCGTTGGAGCCTCGTTGTTCACGGCGAGTTTGTCCGTCCGCCCAGTTCGTGCTCGTCTCATTGCACTTGCGGTCGCAATTTGGGTCGCTGTTGGCGCCCTGGCGTGGCTCCTCTTTTTACCCTTCTTTAGCCGATTTGTCGCGCTTGTGAATGGAATAGCACGCACCAGCAACGGAAGCGCACCAAGTCAGTTCTTGACTCAATTTGGGATCTTCCTGGGGATTCTTACGTGTGGTGCAATCGTGGCCGCTGTCGGCCGCTTCAGACTGCATCCCAACGACATACTTGCCGGATCCTTGTCAGCAGCGGCCGGCATGGCCGCCACGCTGGTTGGATCCGTTGTCACGCGACAATCGGACATGATTCATTTGACCCTCAGCGTTCTACTGGTCGGAATAGCGGGCGCAGCACTTCCTGCCCTGATACTGATGGTGGTTGGACGCGACACTCCACTGCAACACGCCGCCTATCTAAGCCCGATTGCGGCGGCGGCCGTTGGCCTTCTCGCTCCATATCGGCCCACCGCGGCAATGTTGCTCGTTCCGCTCATTCTGGGTGCACTGGTTTGGTTTAGATTCTCAAATAGACCGCCGCTTGCACTAATGGGCTTGCTCATTGCGGCAGCGTCGGGCGTGACGCTCGGAACCGAATTCATCTATGTCGTCGACGACCTTTCCGGCTCCCCATGGGAGCGAATGAACACCGTCTTCAAGTTCTTCATGGAAGGATGGACTCTGTTTGCGATCGCTGCGGCAGGCGTTTTCACTTGGCTCCTGTTTGTCGTATGGCACGACGCGCGGGAAGCGTTGTCGAGTAATGAAGACGACCCGATGGATAGTTCAAGGCAAGCAACCGGAACTGTCGTTCCATCGAATCGGCGTGTTGTAGCGCGAGTCGCAATCATTCTCAGTGCCGTGCTTATCGTTGCAGGAATGGTCTATCCGATCGTCGGCACCCCCGCGCGCCTTTCGCTCGGTATGCCAGGCAGCCCGCACCAGCTCACCCTCGACGGACTTGCGTGGATGAAAGGTTCCTGGATTTACAGTGAGTCTGGACAGAAGATCGAGTTCAGCGGTGACTACGCTGCAATCATCTGGTTGAGGCAGCACGATACCAACAACAGCATCATTGCGGAAGCCAGTATCGGCCCCTATCGTGGCAACGGGTCCCGTATCGACGCGGGGACAGGATTACCGAGTGTGCTCGGATGGGATCGGCATGAGCGGCAGCAACGCTATTCGCAGGCAATCGACCAACGGCTCGTCGATTTGAGAACGCTCTACAATACTCCAGACGTGGCGATGAAACAGACTATCATCGAGAAGTACAATATCCGTTACATAATCGTCGGCGATGTCGAACGCAAATGGGTGCCCCAAGCTGGATTCGCTGGGGATCCTATCGGTGGCCAACCCTATGCCAGCGCTGTGGGACTCGCTGCGCTCGATTCAATGGTGGGATCGGAACTCCGAGTAGCGTTCGTGTCTGGCGCCACCACTATTTATGAGGTCATACCCTTCCCCAGTCTCCCGTCATCGGCATCAGTTGAGGCCCATCCGTGAGCGGTTCACAGGTCGCCTGGGAATCAGCCCGATGGTATTTGACCGTCAGCGCGTTTGCCTGGTTGATGTACCCACTTGTGTTTCGATCGATGGCCGCATTGCCAAGTCGCGGCATCCCATTCGTACGGCCTCTCGGGCTCCTTCTGGCCGCTATCGTTCCCTGGTGGTTTAGCGCGATCGGGATAACGTCGTACTCGACGACCATTATCCTGCTGGTTCCGGCAGTTCTCGGGTCGGCAATGTGGATCAAGGAAGCGCGACGTCGGGAACTTGGGAGATTTTTCAACGAATCGCGTCGGCAGTTGATCGTCTACGAAGTCCTCACGTTGTTGGCATTCGCAGGTTATGTCGTGTTCCGCTGCTACAACCCGGCTATCCAACACACCGAAAAACCAATGGAACTCGCCTTTCTTACCAGCCTGGCGCATGCCCATTCGATGCCGCCACCGGATCCCTGGTTCCTCGGAAAGTCGATCAACTATTACTATCTGGGTTATCTGCTGATGGCGTTGCCAGCAAGAATCGCCCGGATCGCGCCGAGCCACGCGTTTAACCTGTCGCTCGCGACCTTGTTTGCGACGTCGGCGTGCGCGGCGGTCGGAGTTGCCGCGGATCTGATGATGAGTCGAGGAACTGCGTCGCGCCGGTTGATCGTGATTACTGGGGCCCTGGCAGGGATATTCTTGCTCGGGATAGGCAATTTGGTCACGCCGATCGAGTTCATTCAGCATCCATTGCGCACCCTCCAGGCAGGTTGGTGGCAGGGAGTTGGCTGGAATGCCTCTCGGGTGATAGTGGACGGGCCGAATCAGCAGACGATCAATGAATTTCCGGCTTTCTCTTTCGTTCTCGGAGACCTGCACCCCCATGTGCTGGACTATCCCATGTTTATTTCATCCATTGGCGTTGGTCTGGCTCTCGCATTATCAGGGACAAGGCGACGCATTTCCTACTTCGCCGCCATGCTGGGAGGCGTGCTTGCAGCGGCGATCTATGCGACGAACTCATGGGATATGCCGCCCGCGTTGTTCCTCGCAGCCGCAGGAATCCTCATTGCAACAATCGGCCGGCCGTGGCGATCGCGCTTCGGACCACTGCTAGCCCTCGTGACAACGGCATTCGTGACCGTCTTTCCATTTTGGATTCACTATACGCCGGCCATCGGGCTTCAAGATCAAAGCGTACCGGCATCGATTCGCTCGGCACCAATTCTGGGCCGAGTCGTCGACACTATCGGAATCGTGACCTGGCCGAGAACGTCAACGTGGGAGATTTTTCGGGTTCACGGATTGTTTCTGATCGTGATCCTGCTGTTTCTGGCGTCGATCGTGGTTCCACTGGTCCGGCAGGGCCTCGTCGCGCCTCGATTCATTTTGGGTGGCGCAGCGGCACTTTTCGTCGCCTCGTTGCTGTTTCAGTTTCCGGGCCTCTTCTGGTTCGTCGGACCAGCTTTGCTTTGCGGCACTCTCATTGTGGTCATGCGGGGCACCGCCCCAAGACGCTATCACATCACGCTAGTGGGTCTCGCGTTTATTCTGCTCTCGGTCACTGAAATGGTGTTCCTCGAAGATGCGTTCGGCGACCGGATGAATACGGTCTTCAAACTTTACTTTCAGGTTTGGGCCATCTTCGCCATTTCAGCTGCAGTCGCACTTCCACTTGCGTTGCAGCGGGTGTGGTCAAATGCGAGCAAGATTGCGTCGCTTGCAACAGGAGCAGTTATCGGTGTTGTCATCATCGGCGCGGCATTATATCCACCCATCTCCGCCTACCGTTGGACCAACGGTTTTCACAACTTCTCAGGTGTTGATGGTTTGGCATATCTTCAGCGATCGGCGCCTGAGGAGATGGCCGCGGTGAACTGGCTTACGGCGAATTCCACTCCGGGCGACCATATTCTCGAGGCACCTGGATGCTCCTACGGTGAGGTTGGCGTGCTGCCAGACAACGTTTTTTCGATGGCTACCGGGCTTGAAACACCGCTCGGTTGGGGTTTCCACGAATATCAATGGCGTCTGGGCAGCCCAGATATTTCGAACCAGATCAGCCAGCGAAAATCTGACGTCAAGACGATCTACGATTCGCCTTCATCATCCGCTGCACAGAACTTGCTCAAGCAATTCAATGTTCGATTCATCATCGTGGGTCCGATCGAACGGAACGGATACGGCAGTCAATGTGATGGCGGGGCACCATATTCATCTGCGGGGCTCGAACAACTCAACAACATTGGATGGTCACTGGCGTTCCACAACGCAGGTGTTAGGATTTACGAACGTCCGTGAATCTCAAATAGCCCGTCCGACAGCGGAAAACTTGCGCCCCGGATTGGCTATGAGTTGCCGAATATGCTAGCATTTACCAACATAGCGATTCTTAGCCGCAGCACGCGCGGTAGCTGATGCTGCGGCTCTGTATGCTTCACAGGAGGTTTCCATTAGCACATCAAGACCTGCTCGCGTCAACGAACGAATTCGGGTTCCCGAAGTTCGGCTCATCGACGAGGAGGGCGAACACGTAGGCATTGTCCGCACGCGAGACGCCATGGAGATGGCACGTGAACGCGGGCTTGACTTGGTCGAGGTTCAGCCCAATTCAGTCCCTCCCGTTTGCCGCTTGATGGATTACGGCAAGTTCCGTTATGAGGAAAGCCGTAAGGAGCGCGAATCACGCAAGCGCCAGCGAACAGTGGATCTGAAAGAGATTCGGCTTCGTCCCAAGATCGACGGCCATGATCTCGAGACGAAGGGGCGACAGGCGGGCCGGTTTCTCGAATCCGGCGACAAGGTGAAGCTTAGTGTTCTCTTTCGTGGACGCGAGATGGCCCATCAAGACATTGGCAAAGTGCTTCTGGATCGGCTTGCACAGCAATTGAGCGAGGTTGGAACCGTTGATCAGGCCCCGCATATTGAAGGCCGGACAATGGTGATGTTCATGAGTCCAAGTAAAGTGCTCCGTGAACCAGATGATGATTCGGAAGAAGCTGCGGAGTCCTGAGCAGCGTACAATTTGTTTCGAGGGGATACGCTAATGCCTAAGATGAAGACGCGCAAGAGCGCGAAACGACGATTCAAGGTGACCGGCACCGGGAAGGTGATGCGCATGAAAGGTTTGCGCAGCCACTTTCGCCGTCGCAAATCGCCGCGAAGTCAGCGCTCATTTGACAAGATGTTTGAAGTTGCACCTTCGGACCGCAAGCGATTCAAGCGCTTGCTGCCCTACGGTTCCTAAAGCGACGACAAAGGAGACAGCAAGAACATGGCTCGAGTAAAGCGTGGCGTTTCGGCTCGCCGCCGACACAACAAGATGCTCCATCAAGCCAGCGGGTTCCGCGGAACTCGAAGGCGATTGTTCCGGCGCGCGAATGAAGCGGTCATGCGATCGCTCGTCTATCAGTACCGTGACCGCCGGACGCGTAAGCGTGACATGCGCCGTTTGTGGATAGTCCGTATCAACGCGGCAGCCCGCCAGAATGGGCTTCCCTACGGACGCTTCATCAATGGTCTCACGAAGGCTGGCGTCGAGGTTGATCGAAAAATGCTGGCCGATCTGGCTGTTCGCGACAGCGCGACGTTTTCTCAACTCGTCGACGTAGCGAAGAGTCACCTGTAGACGGCACTCATTGCCGCTCGGTGGCGCGTTGCTGACCAGTGTCCACAATCCACACGTCAAGTACGCCCGCTCGTTGCATGTGCGGAAGAACCGACAACGCGAGCGGGTGTTTGTTGTCGAGGGCACTCGGCTTTTTTCCGACGCTCTAGAGGCGGGGGCGATTCCTGAACGTGTTTTTTTCGAACCGGAACGGGTCAGCGTTCCCCTAACTGCGACTCTAGAAGAGCTTTTCGATCGCGGTATCCCGGTTCATCCGGTGTCACACGATGTGATTGTTGCGATCGCGGACACCCAGACACCCCAGGGCATCGTAGCGATATTTTCGTTCCCGGAAATTCCAGTTGAATTCGATAACCAACGAGCCCTGTTTGTTGTCGCAGACGGCATCAAAGACCCGGGAAACCTTGGCTCGTTGATGAGATCGTCCCTCGGAGCCGGAGTTCACGCGCTGTATGTTTCTCGGGAAACGGTAGACCCGTATTCACCCAAAGTCGTGCGAGCCGGGATGGGCGCGCATTTTCGCCTTCCACTGAGGTCGTTAGACTGGAACGACGTTCCTCGTGAAGTTCTCGATTGCGCTCAGCGCTTCGCGGCGGAGGCAAATTCCGAGACTCGTTATGACCAACTCGATTGGACCTCAGACACCATGTTGATCGTTGGTAGCGAGGCGACCGGAATTTCCGAGAATGCGCGTAGGTACGTAACTTCAAGCATATCAATCCCGCTAACCGGGCGCCTGGAATCGCTCAACGCCGCAGTCGCCGGTGCGGTAATATTGTTTGAGGCCGCGCGACAGCGACGGACACAATAATTGTGTCCGACTTCGGTACAATACGGGCGTACATACGCGGTTGATATTTGCTCATGGCCCGACTCGTGCTATATAGTGTTGAAAACGCTCGGGGTTGCGGCCATTTGTTGAGTAAGAGCGGAAGGGAAAAAGAATGAGAAAAAGTGATCTAGTCAAGTCGGTCTCCCAACAGGTGAAACAACCGGAGACCCAAGTTAGCGCAGTGGTGAACGCAACGTTCAACGTCATTCAGGCAGCGCTTGCCGAGGGCGACGAAGTAGCACTCACCGGATTCGGAACGTTTCGAATCAGCGAGCGAGGAGCTCGTGAAGGCCGAAACCCTCAGACGGGTGAGCGAATCACCATTCCGTCGAGGAAAAGCCCAAGCTTCAAACCTGGCACTCAACTGAAGCGTGCTGTGGCAGGCGAAGACTAAACAACCAGAACAATCAACGATTTTCTTCACCCGATCGATCCAACATCCGGTTGCGCTGAACGGCGCGACTCTGGCGGATCGGTCGGGTTCAAGTTTGTCGTAGCTTATTGATCATATCCACGGGATGGGCCCGGCCACATAACAGGCAACGGTTTGGAGCGCTGACTCTTCACACCAAACCCTCAGATGGCTGGGCTGTGGAGGTGGCGTCTCCGAACAATATGCCAATCGGCGGCTGGCACCGATCCACGGTCGGTTGCCCGTCTTGTTTCGAGCCGGGAGGCACCCCGTGTGTCGGAGATCAGATCGTCCCAGGTTGAAGTTCGAACGTGAGACTCTGAAGGACAGCGAGGAAAGCACGATGAGCAACGAGCAAGCGGCACCTGAGACGAAAGGTGTTACGGTAGAGTTACTTGCAGTGGTTGACCTCGGCCCTGAGATTGAGGGCATGGCAGGGCGCCAACTTCGAACGCGTAAAGTGACCATCGAGCCTGGAGGGGTATTCGGCCCGATTCACGACCATATAGACAGACCAGGTACCGTCTACATTCTGCAGGGAACGATCACGGACCATCGAAATGGAGTCTCTACGGAGTATGGGCCGGGACTGGGCTGGCCTGAGGACAGGAACACCATACACTGGCTTGAGAACAGAGGAACGATTCCGGCGGTGGAGATCTCGGTCGATATAGTCAGGCAAGAGTGACCTCCGGCTCAGTCGTGGAGCAATGTGTCGAACATGTGAGCGATAGTCATCTATCCGGGTTGGTTGAGCCTGCGCTTCATGACCGCGATGATCTCTTTGAGCGATACCCTCGACGGTCGTCAGTCCGTCCGGTGAACGCTCTTTTTTGCCGCTGCGGACGATCAACTTCTCAAAATCGATGCATTTGTCAGGTGGCTAGGTTCACGCAGGACGCGTTGGGAAGTTTCTGTCTCACTTGAATTGTCGGGTTGGAGCGGAGCCCCGGCGCGGCGCGAATTAGGTTCCGAGTTTGGCCGAACGAGACGCCGTAACAATCGCGTTCGCAATTGCGTAGCGATCCGAACGTCCATGGGCAATTATGACCGGATGCTTCACGCCCAAAAGGGGCGCACCACCGTACTCACGGTAATCGAGAGATTTGACCGCTCTGCGGAACGCCGGACGCAACGCCGCCCCGAGAAGACTTGTGTACCATCGTGAGGTCAATTCTGCCTTTAAGGACGCCTGAACTAATGCCGCGGTGCCCTCGGCAGCTTTGAGCAGTACGTTTCCACTGAATCCGTCACAGATCACAGCATCAACGACTCCATCGGGTACAGCGTTGGCCTCGATGTTGCCGGCGAAATTCATGTTCGCTGTCTTCGACAACAGCGCATAGGTCTCTCGGACGAGGGCAGAACCTTTTCCTGGCTCGTGTCCATTGCTCAGTAAACCGATTCTGGGATTCTCAACCCCGACAACGTCTGTCAGGTAATCTCGCACAAGAAGCGCGAACACAAGCATGTGAGGGGGGCGAGGATCGACGACGGCGCCCGCGTCGATCACGTAGATCGGCCTGCCGCGGCGCGTTGGAAAGGGAATTGCAATTCCGGGCCGCTCAACGCCCTCGAGTCGTCCCATACTAAAGATGGCCGAAGTAACCACCGCGCCCGAATTTCCAGCCGAAACGACGGCCGCGGCTCGACCTTCTGCAACCTCAAGACAGGCGACGGTAATCGACGCGCGCGCCTTTTTTCTGAAAGCAGAAACCGCGTGCTCTTCCATAGAGACGACTTCAGGAGCGTCAATGATGGTGATCGCTGAATTCTCGTGTCCGAACGAACTAAGAAGCGATTGAATCTCGTCTGCTCGGCCTACGAGTACGACTGAGATGCCGTCACGCTGGTGCGCTTCTACCGCACCGGCTACGACCTCCTGAGGAGCGTGATCGCCACCCATCGCGTCAACGGCGATCGGCAGGGTCGAAGCGTCCGGCCGAGTGCCAGTATTACCTGACATAGGGCATTCTCATCTTTCCACGGAACCACGCTTGAGCGCGATCATTTGGCTAAATGTCGAGATTTTCGACCTCGCGAGCGTGGGTCTGGATGAACCGTTTCCGCGGTGGAACGGCACTTCCCATGAGCATGTCAAATGTCTCGTCGGCACGCACCGCGTCATCAATGGTCACCTGAAGCATCGTGCGCTGCTCAGGATCCATAGTTGTGTCCCACAGTTGCTCAGCGTTCATCTCGCCAAGCCCCTTGAACCGCTGGATATCCCATTTGCGACCCGAGTGAGAGGCAGTGATCTCATCTCGCTGAGAATCGGAGTAGACGTAGAAAGTGTCACGACCGCTCTGCATCCGATACAGCGGAGGCTGGGCGATGTAGAGTCGTCCGTCGACAATGAGCTCTTCGAGATGTCTGAAAAAGAACGTGAGCAATAGCGTTCGAATGTGGGCTCCGTCAACATCGGCATCAGTCATCAGAATGATCCGATGATAGCGCAGCTTCGTCGCGTCAAATTGATCGCCGATCGACGTTCCTAACGCGGTCACCAGAGCACGGATCTCCTCGTTTTGCAGCATCTTGTCCAGACGAGACTTTTCTACGTTGAGAATCTTTCCTCGTAGCGGCAGGACCGCTTGGAATCGTCTGTCGCGGCCTTGTTTCGCCGATCCGCCTGCAGAATCACCCTCGACGATGTAAAGCTCAGCCCGAGATGGATCTCGCTCGCTGCAATCTGCCAGCTTGCCTGGCAGGCTGAAAGTGTCGAGGCTACCCTTGCGCTGCACAAGCTCACGTGCCTTGCGAGCCGCCTCTCGCGCTCGAGAAGCGAACACACACTTTTCAACAATCTTGCGCGCAACTGATGGGTTTTCATCCAGGAATGCTGCCAGGCTGTCATTCACAACCGCCTGAACAGTTCCAGCAACGTCCGCGTTCCCCAGCTTGCCTTTCGTCTGTCCTTCGAATTGCGGCTCAGGAAGCTTGACACTGATAATTGCAGTCAGACCCTCGCGCACATCCTCACCACTGAGGTTGTCGTCGGTTTCTTTCAAGAACCCATTGCGGCGAGCATAGTCGTTTATCGTTCGTGTCAGCCCCGTCTTGAACCCGGTTAGGTGCGTTCCTCCATCGACGGTGTTGATGTTGTTCGCAAAACAATGCGTCGATTCGGCGTAGCCCGAGTTGTATTGCAGCGCAACTTCTACTAGGCAGTCGTTTACTTCTCTGAAAACGTAGAACGGTTTAGGGTGAACAGCCTGTTTATTGCGATTCAGGTGACGAACGTACGAAACGATTCCTCCATCGAAGAAGAACGACATCTCACGGTCGTCTCGTTCGTCTTTGAAGGCGATTCCAAGCCCTTTGGTGAGATAGGCCATCTCACGAAAGCGCTGCAATAGAATGTCAAAATCATAGTCGAGCGATTCAAAGATCGTGCTGTCGGCCATGAACGTCGTCGTCGTGCCGTGGTCGTCCAGCGTCGTTGAGCCAACGGCTTCGACGGATCCAAGTGGAACTCCACGCCGGTAACTCTGCCGATAAATGACTCCATCCTTGCGGACCTCGACATCGACCCACTCCGACAAGGCGTTCACAACCGAAGCGCCCACGCCGTGAAGACCACCAGACACCTTGTAGCCGCCTCCGCCGAATTTTCCGCCGGCGTGTAGCACGGTCATAATGACCTCGAGCGCCGATTTGCCCTGTTTCGTGTGCATGTCGATCGGAATCCCGCGTCCGTTGTCTCTTACCCACACGACTCCGTTCGCTCGAATCGTTACGTCAATGTGATCAGCGTAGCCGGCAATCGCCTCATCGACACTGTTGTCGACGATCTCGTAAACGAGATGATGCAGTCCACGTGAGTCAGTGCTGCCGATGTACATACCGGGGCGGCGCCGAACAGCCTCAAGCCCTTCGAGGACTTGAATGTCATCAGCGGTATAACGAGGCACGGTAATGTCTGCCACGAATTCAGGACCTTTCAGCTGGAGCGATCTGACGCAGCGCCGACGGATTGCGGACCGCGAATCGAACTGACGCGATCCCGATAGAAGAGCATCGCCGCGACCGTCAGTCCGGTCAGAATGTACGCATGAACGAAAAATGCCAGTGGAACCCCGGGCGTTCGTTTAGTGAAGATCATTAGTGCCAGCGGAGTACCGACCTGAATAACCATCGTCACAAGAATCAAGCCGGCGCAAGGCCAGAAATACGAACGAACGACGTTATAGCTCAGGTATATGGCACGCGCAGGGCCGGCACTCGAGATTATGATCGCGTCCTGGGAAAAGAACAGTAATATGTACGCCCACATAGCCCCTAGAAAGAAAACAATCGCCGTCAGCGGGACAATGTTGATTCCAAACGCGAGCAGAATCCCGGAGAGCATGAAGACTGGAGTTGACAAGAGAAGAACGATTCCCAGGACGAGCAGAATGTAGCCGATCGTTCGCAGTGTGTTGACAGCACTTACCCGCACCACCCTGATTGATAGAAGAGACTCTCCCCGGACCAAATAGCCTAACAGCGTAAGGTAAACGACACCGATCGTCACACCCGCAACCGCCAGCAACAGCGCCAACGGAGGGAGCAGCCACCACGGCGACGATCCGATCGTACGAGTGGTCGCTCCAGAGATAACGTCCGCTCCAACACGTGCTACGAGAGTGGGAGTTGAGACCGCAAGAAGCTCAAAGAGATTGAAGGATGACCCCAGACTCTTGACGCGATCAATGGTCGACGAGTCCACTGAGGGCGCATTCCCCAACCACCGAACGATCGCAGCCGTCAACGGCTCGAGCGACAGACGGTACCCTAGCCACAAGTAGAGATCGAGGAGTATAGGAGCGGTAATAAGATAGGGACGCTTGTTGAGGAGCGCGAACGCGTTCCCGATTGTTTCAATCACGCCCGGCAGTGTCGTACCGGTATCCGATTTGCGCCCGGTGGAGGGCCATTGCATCTAGCTGCTTACCTCATGTCCACAACGCTAATATGCGCCTAGCTCCCGCAGACGATCATCCGAAATGCCAAAATGATGCGCGATCTCATGGAGTACGGTCCTTTGGACCAGCGACTTCAACGACGACTCGTCATGTGAGGACCGCCGAATTGGACCCTCAAATATCGTGATTTTGTCCGGCGAGACCAGTCCATACGCTGACGAACGCCAGGTCCGAGGCACACCCTCATACAAACCCAGGAGAGTCGAACCAGGCGACAGCAGCCGCCTTTGCTGCTCCACGCTTGGCTCCGGCTCAACTACAACCTCAACGTTTTCCAGTGCCTTCAAGAACGTTTCAGGAAGGTCGTCAAGTGCCTGAGTAACGAGTGTTTCGAAGGTGGGCTGCGACGAACTCATGACGATACTCCACGTTGCCACACGACTCGTAATTATACCAAATTCCGCGTCCCCAGGCGAAAAATGGACAATCGGTGACAAGTCACCGGCGCGCATCGGTTCGCCGTTCCTTCACTCCTAGGCGGACACGTTCGATTATCGGGAGTTACCGGGTGCGAATCGTGGGATTTGGGTGAATCCCGTCGTTACTGGATCGCAGGGTGAGCAACTGCGCTCAGTCAAGCATCACATCAGACACGAGTCCGTTCCGACCTAAGCGCGCTTCTATTTCGCTGGGGCGATCTGAAGTGCGGCTTCGAGCATCTGCTTGCCGATCGGCAACGCGACCTTGCCCCCCTCGCCACCATTCTCGACAACAACTGCGACAACATATTGCGGATTGGTCTTGCCGGCGAATCCAATGAACCAGGCGTTTGGCTGTTTGTTTCCGCCAACTTCAGCCGTGCCGGTCTTGCCTCCGACGACGTAGCCCGGGATTTGGGCCGGAGACGCGTATCCGTTCTGAATCGATTTGATCATGATGTCCTGCATTGTCGCCGCGGTGGACGAGTCGATAGCCTGCCGCCAAACAGAGGGTGAGTGCGTCGAGAGGGTCTTCCCGGACGAATCGGTGATTTGGTCGACAAGATATGGCGTCATCATGTTGCCGCCGTTCACGACGGCGTCCGTGATCATTGCCATTTCGAGCGGTGTTACCTGCAACTGTCCTTGCCCAAACGCGGTAACCGCGACAGCTGCCTGGCTTGACAAGAAACTGGGGTCGGTATCGAGTTGACTTGGAGCAACCGGGAGATCAAATGGGATTGGGACTCCGAATCCAAATTTCTGGGCGAACTGCGCCAGTCGGTCGGCGCCAACTTGAAGGCCAATCTGGGCGAACACAACATTAAGAGACCACCCATAAGCTTCGGTCAACGTGTAGTTGATGCGAGAGTTATCGGGACGATTTTCCTCAGGAATGACGCGCGAACCGACGGTCAGCGCTCCTTCGTCGCGATAGACGGTGTCCGGCCCCGCAACGCCGGATTGGATCGCCGCGGAGGCAGTTACTGTTTTGAAGATCGAGCCCGGAATATACAACCCTTGCGTCGCGCGGAGAAGCAGTGGCGAGTTCCCCGCCGCATTGAGCTTCGCCCAGTAATCCTTGGCGGCAGATGTTTGCTGGACCGTATTCGGTCCAGAATTGACGTAGAGCTTGTTCGGGTCGAAATTGGGAGTGCTGGCCATTGCAACAATGGCGCCGGTCTTGGCATCCATCAACACGACCGCCCCGCGCTGATCGCCCAGCAGTTCGTTGGCCTTCTTCTGCAGGACATCGTTGACCGAAAGCTTCAGGTTGTAGCCGCGCTTCTCACGATGGAGCACTCCGTCAAGCCACTGGGTGATCGGGTTACCACCCTTCTTACCCATCAACTCGACATCGTACGCATTTTCCAGATTGCTACTTCCATAGAGCAGCGGGGAGTAATAGCCGGCAAGATAGGCTGTCGCTGGGTCGGGATACGTTCGTGTGAAACTGCCGTCCGGATTCTTGATCGTCTCGGCCACGATCTGGCCGTCGCTCGATAGGATGCTGCCACGAATGATTTCTGACGCTGCGAGTCGCTTCCGAGGATCTTGAACGACAAGGTCGCCGGACGCAGATGCTGAACGCGCACTGATCGAACTGCTGTCGATCACCTGAATACGCGCCAGTTGAACTCCAATCAGCAGGAAGCCAACCAGAAAGAGAACCGTGCCGCGAATCACGGCTCGTTCGATCGTGGCGGATGACTTTGGTAGATCCGGCCACAATGAAATGGTGAGAAGTGTTGCGCCAATGGCGAGTATCAGTAACCAGGCAGTGGCAGCGTGATCGTGAGTCGTAATCAACCCGTACGCGAGAATCATCGTCCCGGCCACGAACGCCGACGCGCGAATGTACCGGCTCATGTTCTTCGGGCTCCAGGCTCGCTAACGCGTAAGAGCAGGCCGATAATGATGAAGTTAGTGAGCAACGAACTGCCTCCGGCGCTTATGAACGGAAGCGTGATCCCGGTAAGAGGGATTATTCGGAGTGTTCCGGCGAGAATTATGAATGTTTGCAGTGCCAGAATAGTCGTCAATCCGACGGCCAAAAGCTGAGGGAAGCCACGCTCGGCACGGAGCGCGATCAACGATCCTCTCGCAACGAGGAGCAGGAAAAGGGCAACGATCGCGATCGTGCCGAGTAGGCCCAACTCTTCTCCGAGCGCAGCGAAGATGTAGTCGGTTTCGACGGCCGGAATGTACTGAGGGTGCCCGTAGCCCAGGCCGGTTCCGAAGATGTGACCAGCGGCCAGGCTGTACTCCGCCTGGATCTGCTGAAAACCGGCATTGAGCGGGTCCGCCCAGGGATTGATCCAGTTCTGCACTCTGACAGCGATGCGATCGAAGAGTTGGTACGCGACGTAAACTCCAACCGCGAAGCTACCCAGACCGACGGCGATATACAGAAACCTTCCAGTCGCGACGTAGATCATGACCAAGAAAATTCCAAAGAACAAGAGGGCAGTTCCGAGGTCGTTTTGTAACACGACGATCGCAAGAGATGCCATCCACATAATGACCATTGGCAGGAGATAGGGAATTGGCGGCAATCGAAGCGGTCCAACCTGGTACGAACCAGCAATCAGATCACCGTAGTCGTCCAGGTATGCCGCCAAGAATATTACCAGGAGTACTTTGACGATTTCGCCCGGCTGCACAGTGACGACGCCGAGGTTTAGCCACAGTCGAGCGCCATTCACCTTTTCACCCGCGACCATCGTCACGACCATCAGCCCGAGACCCAGAAATCCCCAGGTGTATTTGTATCGGCGCAGCCAGTCGAGCTTGCGGGTGAAAACGATCATCCCCCACAAAAGGAGGAGTCCGACCGCCAGAAACAGAACCTGACGTTGTGCGACGTTGGCCCAACCCGCGCCGCGTTCTATCAATACTGGATTGAGTCGTTGGATCTCAAGCAGTCCCACTCCGGCAAGAGTGGCGACGACCGGGAAAAGAACCTGATCTCCTTTGAAGCCGCTGGCGCTGAACCAAATTGTCATGCCGAACAGGAGCGCTACATAGCCCAAGCTTACCGATATATCGCTCAAGCTCCACTTGGTCGTACCCGTACGGGCAAGAAAGATCGTCAACAAACCGACGACAGTCATCAGTGACGGGGCTACCAACAATTGAAACTCAGTGAAGCGAAAACGGCGAAGGATTGCGTTCACGATCGACGATCCAATAACGAGAAGTGGGCGAGAGACCATTCAGAAATCTGTCGCATTACCGCCGACCTAAATTCACAAATACGGGTTCCAAATTGGCTGCTCAACATCGCTCCAAACCTGGGGATCAGTCGAGACTGTCTCCCAGCAACAGCGACAGTCGCTCACGGGCTTCGGCGGAGATTCCTTCCGGTGAAGTCGCGATTGCTCCACGAAGGGAGTCGGCGCAGGAACATTCCCACGACGCGTGCAGTGACGGGAGGGCTTCGCAAATGGCAGTCTGGGCATTCGCCGCATTCCGCTTCAAATTCTCGATCACGGCCTGTACCGTTACCGTTTCCTCAGTCTCGTGCCACACATCATAGTCCGTGACCATAGCAAGTGTTACATAGCAGAGACCGGCCTCGCGTGCGAGCCGAGCCTCTGGCATAGCAGTCATTCCGATGACATCCATGCCCCACGAGCGATAGACACGTGACTCAGCTTTGGTGGAAAATTGCGGCCCCTCAATGCAGATATAGGTCCCCTCATCATGAACCGGCACGTTGATATTGTTCACCGCAACTGTCAGTGCTTGTCTAGCGGGCTCGCAGAATGGATCCGCAATCGCAGCATGTACGACAATGTCATCGAAAAAGGATCGAACTCGACGGCTAGTCCGATCGAAGATCTGGTTGGGCACGACCATATCGAGCGGATGAATGTCTTCCCGCAAACTACCTACCGCGCTGATTGAGACAAGCCGACGAACGCCAATTGATTTCATTGCCCAGATGTTTGCGCGAACCGGAATGGCCGTTGGGTTGATGTGATGGAATCGCCCGTGTCGAGGTAGAAACGCAACATCGAACCCGTCTAACGTGCCGATCGCAATCTGATCGCTCGTTTCACCGAAGGGTGTGTCGATCGAAACCTGCTCCACCCTTGATAACCCGGGAATGTTGTAAAGGCCGCTGCCGCCAATCACACCAACCATCGGTTTTCGATCCACCTAATCACCTTCTCTCGTATGAACCGACCGGTTCACAATTTCGTCACTTTCCGGAACGGGTTTGGTCGACTGCTATACTAGCCGCCATGCGAAGCAAGATCGACGCTTCCAGCCACCGCAACGCCCGTATGACGCGAAGTCTGGTCGCCGATTGGTCAGAGAATAGTGGCCTCTGGTCCGGACGCTTCGTCATCGGAGAGCCACGTTGATCGAGTCGGTGCCACGGCGCGGACATACACCACGGCGCAGGTCCGCGCCGATGGCGGGTGGACCCCACGACCGCGACTCTTCCATCCCAGTTCTCATGACATTGGTCGGCATCGTTGGTCTGATCCTAGCACTCGTCTGGGTAATGAATCTCGAATCAAGACTCCCGTCAATTCGAATAGAAGCGCAGGAAGGAACCGGCAGCGGTGCCGGCCAAACACTCGAACCGGGCTCATACCAGGCGGAGAATTCGGACATTTTGTTGACTGGAAATTGGTTCACGCAGACGTTGGGAACTTCAAGTTCCGCCATCAAGACGTCTTCAATTGTTACGTCGACCTCCGGCAGTAGCATGTCGTTCCGATTCTACGGCACCGACATCCGTATGACTGCGCGGATTGGTCCGGAGTCCGGCAAGGTCTACATTACCGTTGACGATCAGCCATCGCCAATCCTTCCGACCGATAGCAAAGGAAGTTTCATCGATTTCTATTCGAATCAGGCCGAAAACCAGTCGATTTCTATCGCCACCGGGTTGGCGCACAAAGATCATAAAGTCCGGATCACTGCTCAGGGCACTGGCGAGGTCGCCATCAGCGGCTTCGACATCTCTGCGAACACGCCGTTCCCGTGGGCGTTCATTATCCTCTATGTGTCACTCACGGCTGCCTTGTTCGTATTAGTACGCGGTTCAGCGATCGAAATCTGCAAACGCATCGGATGGCTATGACGACGAACGACAGGGCCCTGTCAACTCGAACGGGTTTGTGTTAGGTGACCGGACGGTTAACCTCCAGGGTCTTGATTATTTCGGAACTTGACACGAACGCGGCGATCTCGGCGATCATCCTCGTCGCTATTGCGGCGGCCGTTGTCTTCCACATCACTCTGCTCTCACTGTCCGCGATTTTGGCACTCATCCTTCTTGCCGCTATTCGGCCGTCCGCGTCGCTAGCCGCAATTCCGGCGGTGGTTGGCTTCGTGCTCGAACCCATCTCAATTCGTTCTCTGCGGTTCAGTCCGCAGGAGGTTCTGCTGGTTTCGACAGTAGCGGGCACTGGCATTCATATCCTATGGGTCGGATGGCGCGATCGATCAGCAAGAAAGCTCGCGCAGATTGTTCGCGATATTCGGCGGCTCACTCTGCCGATTGACATCATCGCAGTGCTTTTCCTCTTTGTCGGAGTGGTCTCGCTTTTCACGGTCGCAATGCCCGCCTACCGTCACGAGAGCCTGCGTGACTTTCGCTGGAACATTCTGGAACCGGTGATCTTCTACGGTCTAGCGCGATGGTTTTATCAGGACGTCTCTACCCGCCGACTGTCGGTCACCCTTTTCGTCGGCGGAGCGACACTCGTCGCGCTGACAGGAATCATCGGGCTCGTAACAGGGCACGGGCTAAATGTAGAGGGCGTCACCAGAGTGAGCGGCGTTTACCACCATCCGAACGCGCTTGCATTGTTTCTCGAGCGACCGCTTCTCATCGCTGTCGGACTTGCGGTACTTTTCCGGCCAAACGTAAAGTGGATCTGGATGGTGCCAGCAGGGGTCATCGGCACCGTGTTGGTCATGACATTTTCAAGAGGAGCCGTCGTAGCGGCGGGCGTGGGAATCATCGTGGTGCTGTTATTCGGCCAGCGCCGGCGACTGGCGGCATTCGTAACTGCTGCAGGAGTCGTGCTCGGTGCCGCGCTTGCTCTCACCGCGTCAGCTCGAATCGATAATCTCTTTTCCGGAGGGAGTGGCTCCCTCCGCCTGGATCTCTGGGAGTCGTCGATCCAGATGATTCGGGATCATCCCATTTTTGGCATAGGGCTCGACCAATTCTTGTACGTGTACGCACCTCGCTATATCAAGCCGCAGGCCTGGTCAGAGCGTTTCACTTCTCACCCTCACGACATCATTCTCGATGTATGGCTTCGGCTGGGTATAATGGGCGTCGTTCTTGCGTTGGCGTACGTTGCATTTCTCATAGTCATGACGATCCAACTCGTACGACAGAGAAATGCGCTCGGTCTTGCTGCTTCAGGCGCTTTGGTTGTGGGTATGCTGCACGGATTAGTCGATAATGGCTATTTTCTGCCTGATCTCGCATTGATATTTTGGTTCATGACGGCGCTGCTCGCGGTGGAACTGCAAGATCGATCCACCAACAGTGCGCTCGAAACTTGAGGAGGTGGTCATTGCGTGTAGTGGTCGCAGGCGGAGCCGGATTCATAGGATCTCATCTGTGCGACAGTCTGATTCAGGATGGCCACAACGTCGTCGCGGTCGACAATCTCATCACCGGTCGGCTCGACAACATCTCCCATCTTATCGACAATGAACATTTTGAATTCTTCGAGCACGATGTCACTATCCCGTTTGAAATGGACGTCGATCAGATCTATCATCTCGCAAGCCCAGCCAGCCCAGAAGGTTATATGCGTCATCCGATCGAAACGCACATGGTGAACTCAGTAGGTACGCTGAACCTTTTGCGAATCACTCAGAAAAACGGTGCCCGTTTCTTGTATGCGTCAACCTCCGAAGCATATGGAGATCCGCAAGTTCACCCACAGGTTGAGGATTACCGGGGGAACGTGAATCCGATCGGGCCCCGGAGCTGCTATGACGAAAGCAAGCGTTTCGGCGAATCGATCACGATGGAATTCGTGCGTCAATTCGACCTTGACGCCCGCATTGTTCGAATCTTCAACACATATGGTCCGCGAAATGATCCGGAAGACGGCAGGGTTGTACCGAATTTCATCATGAAGGCGCTTCGTGGAGAACCACTGCCGCTATTCGGTGATGGAAGTCAGACACGATCCCTGTGCTACGTTTCGGATCTTGTGCGAGGGCTTCGCCGAGCGATGGAGACGACTGGTGCGCGCGGTGAGGTCATCAATCTCGGCAATCCCGACGAGCGGACCATAAAGGATCTCGCCGAGACTATTGCCAAGCTGTGTAATTCGACGAGCGGTTTCGAATATTTACCAGAGCGGCCAGACGATCCGTACAAACGATGCCCCGATATCACTAAGGCGATCAATCTTCTTGGCTGGCGTCCGACAGTTGATATCGAAACAGGGATGAAGAACACGATTGACTACTTCGCTACCTATGTGACACGAGATCCGCGTGCGGTCATCGACTCTTAGTTTTCCATTCAGTCGTTTTTTCTGGCCCTTGCTTGGGTTGTGCCTAGCCGTCATCTCTGGTCTGATGGTACTGCGGGCTCCATCCCCAATAAATATCGGTATCTTTCCAGGAATCGCATTTGGATTCGCGGTTGTGCTGGTCCCGTGGCTCGGACCATTGATTCTGGCCGCGTCCGTTCCTGTTCAGCAATTTGCCGCGATTTCGCTGGGCGGATCGTCACTGACAGCTACCAAGGTGGCAATCGCTGCGGCGCTCGCAGCCTTCTTGATTCAGCTTCTGTCACGACGAGAAAGTCTTCGTGGTTCCATCTTGTTGGTCCCCTACATCGCGTGGTTTGGTGCGATGGCGCTGTCGCTACATGGTGCGGTCGATGTGAAAGCAGGGATCACGGAGATCTATCGGTGGGGCGTTACATTCTTTGCCTTGATCGTGGCTTTGTACGGCATTCGAAGCCGTCGAGCGATCATTTTCACAGCAATCGCGATGGGCTTGGGCGTCATCTTTGAAGGACTGCTCGGAGTAGCGCAAACACTGCTCGACATAGGGCCCTCGAGTTTCGCCGTCACCAGTTCGATCTCGCGAGCGTACGGAACATTTGGAAAGCCAAATACGTTTGCGGCTTACTTCGAACTTACTGGACCGCTGGTAGCCGCGCTCGCTGTCTGGAGCATTGTTCGTTCGTTTAGGTCACTCCGTGCGTATCGTGTTTGCCGTGTGCGTGGAATGATCGAATCCTCGCAGAATCGTCATGAACTGGTGTGGTACGTTGCGCTTTCAACTTGGTTTGGCGTGTCGACATTGGTCAGCGTCGCTGCGATCATAGCGAGCTTTTCACGTGGAGCTTGGCTGGGGACCGCGGCGGCGATTGCGGTGATGCTCTTCATCAGTGACCGACGAGCCGCCCTGGCGGTCGGCGCGGTGACAATCATTGTCGTGTTGGGTGGACTCGCTGGAGGTGCGAAGTATGCGCCAACCGCCCTGCAGGATCGTTTCACTCAGCTCGAAAGTCAGGTTCGTTTCTTCGACTCCCGCAACGTGATGGTAACAAACGCGAATTTCGCCGCCGTTGAGCGGATGGCGCACTGGCAGACTGGACTTGCGATGTTCAATGCGTACCCGTTGACAGGAGTGGGGATTGGAAATTTCAACGCGCGATTCACTGAATTCGCGGTTAATCCGAGGTTCGTAATCTCTGAAGGACACGCCCACAACTACTACATCAACGCCGCCGCCGAGACCGGTATCGTTGGACTTACAGCCTATATCTGGCTTATTTTGACTGGTCTCTGGATTAGCTTTCGCGCGGTGCGAAGCTCGCGGGACAGCTTTGGTCGGGCCGTGGGAATTGGCGCGGTAGGCGTGACAGTTGCTCTCATGGTGCACAATGTAGTCGAGAATCTTCATGTCTTGAACCTTGGCGTCCAGCTCGCGATCGTTTGGGCGCTCGCGATTATCGTTCTGCGTGTGCTCGAGGATGACCTTGACCCAACGTCTCATTCGCATGGAACGGCCGGAATATGACCGTGAGTCACGTTGAGGACCAGCTCCCGGCATCAGCAAAGCCGGATGCTGCCGAACCCATTCGGGATCCCGAATCCAATGGGTCCGATCGGGGCTGGGACAATATTTCGATCGGAAAACGGCTCCTCAGGCCGCGAACGATAGCATCATTTCTCATCGCGATTGCAGTCGTCATCTTCGCGCTCAGTAAATTCCATCTCGATCTCGGCTCGGTTCTGACTCAGATGAGTCACGCCAATCGTGGCTATCTGTTGCTTGCCTTCGTGACATACTACGCATCATTTGGGTTGCGCGCTGCGCGGTGGAGATCGTTGCTGCAAAGCGCAGATGTGCGCCCGTCTGACGGCAAGGAACTGCCAAACATACCGCGGCTCTCGGTCATGTTTGTTCTCGGGTGGTTTGCCAATTGCATCGTTCCGGCCAAGCTCGGTGACGCATACCGTGGCTATCTGCTCAAACAACGTAGCGGAGTGTCGTTCGGTGGCGCGCTCGGGACGATATTTGCCGAGCGACTGGCGGACATGATGACGCTAGGTTTGGTGCTGGTCGCATCAGGATTTATCGTGTTTGGACGTCATGTCCCGGCCGACGTTTCGATGTGGATGATCGTGGCTATCGCGCTTGCCGCCATCCTGGTCACGGGTATCCTCGTGCTTTTCCGCTTTCGCCATTTCTTTCGCGGATTCGTACCGATTCGTATCCGCGACCACTACATCACGCTTGAAGAGGGAGCACTTGGATCATTTGGTCGTATCCCGACGTTGTTGCTTCTCACGGCGATCATCTGGGCGTTCGAAGGAATCCGGCTCTATTTCGTGACACTATCAGTCTCCGGAGGGGTTACTTTTACGGCAGCATTGTTCGTCGCTCTTCTCGCGAGTCTGCTCACCGTCGTGCCGTTGACTCCGGCTGGCCTCGGCTTCGTCGAATTTGGTGTAGTCGGAATCCTCACGGTGATCGGAGTCAATGAGCAAACGGCGGCGTCCATCGCGTTGCTCGATCGCGTTGTCGCCTACTGGAGTGTGATCCTCGTGGGTGCAATAGTGTACCTGATCGCCCGCTGGGCCTGGCGCTAGGTAGGATTTGGTGCGTATTGCGTTCGACTACACCTCGGCGGTCCATCAGCGCGCAGGAGTCGGTCGTTACACTCGGAGCCTAGCTGGACAGATCATCCCGTTGCTCGAAGGCAACGACGATCTGATCCTCTGGTATACGTCCACGTCAAAAGAATCTGTATCGTTTCCGTCCGGAGGTGTCCCCCAAAACTGCACGCTCCATCGAATACCCTTATCTCCAAGACTTGCGGCAATTGGATGGCAGCGTCTTCGGCTGCCTCTACCGATCGACCGGTTCGTCGGGAAGGTCGACCTTCATCATCAGCCCGACTTCGTGTCGCCGCCGACGCGCGCACCGATGATGACCACCATTCACGACCTGAGCTACCTCATCGTCCCGGAATTTGCCCATCCCGATCTTCGTCGATACCTGGCTCGTTCGGTACCGAGAACCCTCGCCCGTGCGACTCAGGTCGTCACCGTATCGGACACCACCCGGCGTGATGTCATCGAGCGCTATCGAATTGCGCCAGAGCGAGTGACAACGATATACAACGGAGTTGATGGCTGGTTTCGCGCCCCAGATACTGCCGCGGTAGATCGGACGCTGCAGCAGTTCGGCCTGCGACGACCGTACTTCATCATGGTCGGCACCGTTGAACCGAGAAAGAATCACCTTACCGCGCTTCGTGCGTTCGCAAGAATTTACGAGAAACGAAAAGATATATCGCTTGTCATTGTCGGTAATCCTGGCTGGCTTTCTGAGCCAATTGTGAGTGAGATCGAAAATGCGGCCAGGTCGATGGCAATTCGCTATCTTCGGTTTGTCGATGACACCTGGATTCCGGCACTCTACGCCGGAAGCGTCGGTTTATTGGCACCTTCTTGGTACGAAGGGTTCGGACTCCCCGTTTTGGAAGCGATGGCTTGCGGCGCTCCAGTTGTTGCCAGTGATCGCGGCGCTCTTCCTGAAGTCGCCGGGGACGCGGCACTGATCGTCTCTCCGGACGGGATCGACGAATTGGAGAACGGCATGTTGCGGTTACTGGACGATCGATCGCTTCGCGACGATCTGTCACGTCGTGGTCAAGCACGAGCCTCAGAATTCACTTGGAAGCGTGCCGCGGCAGCCCATTTGAAGCTCTATCATGAAGTGGCTGATCTGACATGAGCGATCTCCCGCCATCAACGGCGGACAGTGAAGAGCCAGATGTTCCGGTACGATCGGGGCGCATCGGTTTCGGGACACTCTCGATTCTGGTCATTTTCTTTGGGATCATTAGCGCGATGTGTCTTGGAGCTATCTTGATCGTGGTCGTCATCGCGTTTAGATGAGATTTCCTGCTGATCGTATAGCGCTCCATGTTCGCTCCCAGGGAGATTTCCGCCAGCGATGATCGACCAGATGACCCAGTCAGAATTCACTGTCGTTCTTGCGCTCACGTTCGCCCTGATCTCGACGTTCGGGCTGATGGCGCTGGCGCGCATCGGTATTCCGACGATTGAACTCATCGCAGGAAACACCGTACGCCGAATTCTTACCAACAGCGCGGTCCCGATCGCGGCACAATTATTCAACCGAGCCGTCGATCTCGTATTTGCCGCGTTCGTGCTGCGAATGCTGGGCGTAACTGGGAACGGCCAATACGTCGTCGCCACAACGGTCTGGCTGTACGCCAAGACCATCTCTGATTTTGGTCTCGGGGTGATGGTCACGCGCGAAGTCTCACGCAACCCTGATGAGGCTGGAGCGCTACTCGGATCATCGACCCTGCTGCGGCTCATAGTTCTGTTGACGCTGGTACCACTCGTGGGTTTCTACATGTTCTGGGGCTCGACCTGGTCCGATCTTTCCCGCAATAGCGTCGGCGCCATCGCGCTTCTGATCCTGGCCATTGCGCCGAGCAGCTACACCGAGGCAGTCAATTCGATCTTCAACGGCCGGGAACGAATGGAGTTTCCGGCGCTGATGAACATCCTGACAAATTTCTGTCGCGTCGGCTTCGGTCTGGCGGCACTCTTCAGCGGTCTCGGAGTGATCGGGCTGGCAGGTGTCGCCTTTGTGTCGACGACGCTATCAGCCGTGGCGTTCCATGTTTCCGCACGACACCTCCGTGTTCGACCGATCTGGAAGCTGGGCAAGAGCCAGGCGAGAAATCTCATCATCCTCTCATGGCCGTTACTGTTGAATGCCTTGCTGCTCAATTTGTTCTTCCGTGCTGACGTGTTCATCATCCAAGCGAATCAAGGCGATAAGGCCCTGGGCTCATACGATGCTGCCTACAAGTTCATAAATATGCTTCCATTGATTCCGGCCTACTTCACTCTCGCCGTTTTCCCGCTGTTGTCGCGCTATGCCACGACGAACACCGAGCGATTGATCGACAGCTACCGACTGGCGGCAAAGCTGCTGTTCATCGTCGCCTGGCCGATCACCATTGGAACCATGATCATCGCGCCGGATCTGATTCGCGTGCTGGCTGGAGAGAGTTACCTACCCGATTCGGCGACCGCACTCAGGATATTGATCTGGTTCTTGCCACTGAGTTATGTCAATGGCATTACTCAATACGTATTGATTGCGGTCAATCGCCAGCGGACGATCACGGTGGCGTTTGGAATGGCTGTTGCCTTCAATCTTGGAGCAAACCTATTGTTGGTGCCAATCTATGGCTACGTGGCTGCGGCCGGAGTCACAATTGCGACCGAAGTGGTACTTTTCGTGCCGCTTTCGATTGCCGTGAGACGGTATGTCGGCGAGTTCAACTGGGTCGGTTTTGCCGCTCGACCGCTGGTAGCTGCAGCGGCGATGGGATTGGTCGAAGTCGTGACGCTACGCTTCGGTGTCCTTCCTGCGCTGATGATTTCGCTTGTCACCTACGCGGTCGCGCTCGTTGGAACGGGCACCATTGGACGGCGCGAAACGGACATTGCGCTCTCGGTCATCGGACGTTCGAGCCGTGCGGCCTCCGGCACGTGAGTCCACCGAAGCTCAAGGCGTAATCCGTTTGACGACAACCGATTGATCGGCTTCGCTCCAATAGGCAACGATATTGCCGGCCTCGTTCAACTCCCACTGACCTCCAAGTACTCTCCCTCCCAGAGCCGCCGTTACTGACTCGGAGTCGCTGGAGACATCTACTTTCATCAGGTGATCGTCACCTCCTCCTGGCGCTGAAAGTTTGAGGAACCAAAGACTGTTCGAATCCCCCGCCCAACGAAACGCGCCAGTTTCCGACACATGAGTAGGATTTGACCCATCAACGTTGGAAACCCATACCCCGTCCTGAGATGAATCAGCGCTAAACGTCACCAAATAGGCCATCTTTGAGCCGTCCGGCGAGATTCGCAGTGCCTCGATGTACGTGCCCGGCACGACCACCTCATTGGTTCCGTCTGAAGTGTCTATCTTCCAGATGCCGGAATGGGTTCCATTCTGCGCACGTGCAAGTGCCATTACATGCAGATTGTCGGGCAACCATTGAAGCGACGAGGCCTCGAACTCGACCAACGATTTCTGGTTGGTGCCGTCGATATTCGCCGTCGTCAGACGAACGACTCGGTTTACTAGCGAACTCGTGTTGGGAATGCCCTGATCCACCAGCCAGGCGACATGTTTGCCATCCGGCGAAATCCACGTGACATGTCCGCCGTTCTGAATGGTCGACACCAGCGATCCGTCTTCCCGGCGGATTTCAGTCACTCCAGTCACAGCGTTCGGAAACGCGATCAGCCCGGAGGTCGACGGCGTCCCGAACTCTGACGAAATGAGCTTGCGACTGCCGTCCTGAACGTCGACCAGATACGTTCCCTGCTGGCCTCCGGATGGTGCATCAAAGACCATCAACCGCGTCGAATCGAACCAGGTAAACACTCCACAGCATTGGGCAACCGGCCCTTCGTGCACAACCGGAGCTGGAATCGGGGTCGGAGTCGCCGCAACCGTTGGGGTGGGCGGTAGCGGTGTAGGCGTGGTGATCTCCACTGTTGGCGTCGGTTGCAACGCTACTGTTGGAACAGCGCTTGGGATTGAAGTGGGCGCGTTAGATGCTCCGAACGGCTCGTCGTCGCTTGCGGCACCACTGTCACCGGCGACGATGAAGACCAGGGCGCGCTGCAGGCTGTAAGCAGCAAAGCAATGGCAACCAGCTTGATCCTGTTTAATTTGGCGGCCATGCGGGGCCTGTCCTATTCAGAATCGGTCCGCCGAAGTGGGTATCGGGCTGCAGATCATTCGTCATCCATTTACCCGGATCGTTGTAAAAGAGCTCAAACTTCTGTCCGGCGGTATCAGCCCCGATCGTCAGACTTCGCCAGTCAGCATTGATGAGAGGAACCGGGTTAACCGCGCTAGACATTGAATTGGTCCGAATCTCTAGGTGCAGATGAGACGATTGATCACAGGCTTGAGTCGTCGGATCTCCACTGACGCCAAGCACGTCTCCTTGCTTCACTGGTTGACCAACCTGAAGCGTCGAGCGCTTGAACATGTGGCCATAGAGAGAGAAAAAGCCGTCCTGATGGTTGATGACGATGTTGTGGGGACCAGCACCATAGGGACCGTCGATAGAGAAGACAACGCCGTCGCCTATCGAATGAATGGATGTACCGCACGGAGCGGCGAAGTCGACACCGAAATGGAGTCCTTGTCCCTGGCTGTACTGATCGTGCCAGTTGAGGTAAGCCCATTGAGTCGATCCGTACCACTGGGTCACGTACCAGGTAGATGGGCCTGGCACACCAGCAAACGGCAGTGCGAACTCGGGACCTGCCGCCTCCACCGTCGATAACGCCGCGGGAACGACCAACAACGCGAGCAACACCAGCCAAAGTTGCCAGCGATTTCTTCGCGGCAATTTGTCCGAGCATTGATATAAATTCTGATTCATCACCGCGACAGAACGTCCTATCTTTCCGGCAGACTTCGACCGGTTCGGAGCGAGTAGTCCAACACAGATGGCCCCATCAATATTGACAGACATTCGCATTTCATGGTAGCATTCGCTCCGCTTAACCATGGAGGCGTGGTGTAGTGGCCTAACATGCAGCCCTGTCAAGGCTGAGACCGCGGGTTCGAATCCATGGAGGCGTGGTGTAGTGGCCTAACATGCAGCCCTGTCAAGGCTGAGACCGCGGGTTCGAATCCCGTCGCTTCCGCATTAGAACTTTCTTCCCGAAGTTGACAGTCGATTAGGAAGAAAGGCGCGAATTCGGGTTGAGGTGTCACTGCCTCAACTCGATCGTCTTTAATCTCCACGTTCACGAACAAAAGACGACCGAGTTGATTTCGTTGCTCCTGCGTCGCGGCATTCCAGGCTGAGGGCAAGTCAGAGAGGAACGTGGCTGCCTGTTCCGAAGTGCGCGCTGTAAGGTCGCGTGGTCTCGCTGAGGGTCGCGAGTTCCGTGTTGAGACTATCACGCTATCGCCTGATACTCGTCATGATCGAGGTCACCCCAACTATAGAGTTCCTTGAGGCGCTCCAATAGGGCTTCGAGATTTGCTCTCGGCGCGACGGCTTCGTCAAGTCGATCAGCACGTGAATTGGCGTGGATCGCCATAATCTGTTCCTGATAGTTCGTCTGGGATCTGGAAGGTTTCTAGATATTCGGCGATCTGATCCTCATAGACATCGAGGAAGGTCGAACGCTGCGAGCACTTTTGCCCTGGTTGTCGATGTTGATAGCCATAGAGACGTGGCCGATGCGCCGCTCTTGTTCCGGACGATATGAAGACGGTCCTCCACAATGGGCGCGATCGCGTGATTCCGGACAGTAAGTAGGTTTCGGCCGCTGACCGGACCTTCGCTGAGCTATCCGCGATTTGTTCGCCGCTCGCGCTGATTGGGCTGCTTCGAACAAGTCTTCGTCCGAGCATCGCCGAATACTTGCCCGGAATCCAGCCGCCATCCTCATCCGGTAAGCTCACCGAGATAGAACCGATTGGTCAGGATATGGCGCACGGAGTCTTTCGAGAACGGTCGTGATCCGCGATTGCCGGTCGATGCGATATCCGTGGTCGTTGAGAACCTGCGCGGCTTTTCGGTCGCTCTTCCCGTCCGCTGCGGTCTTGATATGCGAGAACGAGCCCTTGGTAAGTCTTGGGGTCTGCGAACCGGGATTCCGTCTTTGTTCCTCTTCACGCCGAACGGAGGCAAGACCGTTGTACAGCTCCTTGCCGCTTTCGTTCGCTGCTTGCCCTTCTTCGTCTCCCAGGACAAGTTGTCGGAGTAGTACTGAGCAAACGCAGCCAAGCGTCGCGAGAATGACCTTGCCGATCGGAGTGGAGAAATCCATGTTCTCGTTGATCGAGGCGAACGACACCTTGAAGCGACCGAGATGGTCCAACGTCTCCAAGGTCACACGAAGATTCCGCGCGAAGCGGTCAAGCTTGTGGACCACAATCACGTCGAAGAGTTCGGCATCGGCATCGTTCAGCATGTTTGCGAGCGACGGCCGCTTGGAGAGATCGTCCGTCCGGACGCTCTTTCCTTCGTCACGTTACTCGTTGACGACTTCCCAACCTTTGGCCTCACAGTAAAGCCGCGCGGCTCGCTGTTGGGCGTCCAGACAATAGCCTTCGACTTGCTCTTCCGATGAAACGCGATAGTAGGTCGCCGCTCTCATTCTTCGCCGCCGTCTTCTTCGGGCCACCGACCAACTTCTTGAAGAATCGCCTTCAATCGCTTGTGAAGAGTCGGGTGTCCGCGACGCGAGTTCGGTTCGCCAATCAGGGCTATGTGGAAGCCGGGAACGTCGTTGCTCGATATATGGATCTCGTCTAACCCTCGGTCATACCAAAAGTTGATTTCCATTCGAACATACTTCGTTCCTTCTGGCCCTGGTTCTAGAGGCATCGTCTCTCTCCTTCGCGATCGTGTGATCGATGTGTTGCCGGTGTTCTACAAATATCTTCGGGGAACATGTTCTTCAAGATCTCGGTACTCAACGAGCTTCTGTCGTCCATCACGTGGGTTGGAGTAGATCGTGAATCGGCCCTCTTTCACCCATACCCTCATCGTCTCGCGCGAAACTCCGATGCGCTTCCGGGCTTCCGACAGCGTAATCAACACTTGCGCTCCTTTCACGTCGTCCGATCGTCAAGAACGATTATACCGAATAAGCCTTATCGTATCTAGTCATAACATTCAGTAACCGAATGAATTCGACAAAAGCGGAAAAGGCAGGGAAAATGCGGCGGACGCGCCGTATGCGGCGAGACCCATCCGGCCAACGAAAAATCCCATCGCAATCCACTTTCGTTCAGGACAAATTGCGACGGGGATTCAATGGTGACTCATGCAATGCTATATTTTCCCAGACAAGACGTATTTTCGACGAGTCAACGGAGGTTCATCTATGTCCTTGCGGATCTTCGACAAAGTACCGGACCGAACAGAGAACAACGAACACTGGCACGTATTAGCGGTCAACGGAGTCTTCTATCGGATCAAGGGACGCGATCGAGCGGCGCTGCGCTCTGTGCTCAAAACACATCTCCGAAGCGCGAAGTTCGACAGTTCTCTCCTCGACAGTGCCCCACCCCCTGTTGACTCCTTCCCATCGATCACCGACATCCGGGGTAACGCAACCTTCTCGCAATACTCAGCCACCACCGACGACGTACAAACACTTCAATTCACGCCAGATGAGGTGCGAACGATGCTCACGAACGACGATGCGGACTTGTAGCGCCCAGTCCGTCCACACCCTGGAGCGATAGCTATCCAGGTGTTCGGCACGGAGCACGGCAAATAGGTGGCTCTCCGTGCCACCTAACCCTCTCGGTTGTCGCGCGGCTTCCGCCACTGTGATCTTGCCCAAATTCGTGTGAGAGTATGAAGCAGTCAATGATTGGATGCCATGGTTATGAAGGTTCGAAAAAAGGAAACGATTGAATGAGTAATCAGAACAAGACCACGCGAATCTCCGATGATCAGCTTAGGGAAATGATTGAAGTAGCTCAGTACTACGTGGATCGTGCTCAGCGGGCACGGCAACGCGAGACGGAAGGACGTTCGCCCGATGGCGCATGGTTTTTCGGAATAGTCGGGCTGAAAATGTCGCCCGAATCTTTTGACCTGTTGTCGGACGAAGAGTCTGAAGAAGGTTGGATACTCACGCTCCGTCAAGTCGAAGAGCCGCCACTATTCAATGATCTCCTAAACACATTCTCTTCCTACGACGACTTCGCCGCAGTAGGCCGTTACTCACCCGGTGTTACTCATGAACTGGTGGCAAGGATTGGTGGTGACACAGACGAAAAAGCCGAAGACCAGAACGCGCAACTTGAGCCTATCCTCAATTTCGCGAACAGCGTTATGTGTTTGTTGAGGATTCGAGCGCTAGCGGATGTCTTGATTCCAGCGGCATGCGACCACTCCTGGGCGACGATTGCGGGACACGACGACCGCAGTTGCAAGGCTTTGATGTTGGAGGACTTTCCAACTCACGACCAATGTCTCGCAACGACACTCCAGTGACTATAAGCGACCTCGACTGGGTCGCGAAACACCTAAGTCGATTTCTGGAGATGTACGCACAACACGAGAGTTTTCGTATCGCGGTAGTTGCATTTACGACACATTCGCACCAGTCTGATGATCGAATGATCGCTGCCCGACTTTGGACAGGGGTGGAAGCTTTGGTAGGACCTGGTGGAGCAGAAATTACATTTCGGCTCGCAATGTATGCCTCAGTTCTCCTTGAATCGATCGGCACGGCCAGATTCGAGCTTTTCAAGGAGATTCGCAAACTCTACGGCACCCGGTCGAAAATTGTGCATGGGGACAAGATTCCAAGTTCATCGATTCACCAGCACAATCTCAGAGTCCGCGAGATTCTTGCCCGATTGCTCCGTTACGTACTTGAGATTGGAGTGATCCCATCTATTGCTGAAATCGAGGAGCTGGCGTTGAGCGGAATTGGGCCGCAAGAATGACACGCCCATGTCATCCAAACATCTTCTAACCTTGACGTGGACTTTCCAACAGATTACGATGTGGTCGAATCCTTGAGCGAATAGACGCTCTCGCGCGACAGCGGAAACGCTCACTACGCGGAAAGTCGGCGCTTCGTTGGAACGCCTCTTTCAACGCCTTGGTCTCGCCGCAAATCGTGGCAACTACATCGCCGTTATCTTCGGCATCCTCGCGCATATGGCGTGCGTTTGTGTCGGAGGCATCGTTGGCGCAAGCGGAATCGCGAACGCTCTCGGCGGGAAGGGCAAGCACTCTACTCCGGTCGCGACGCTTGTCGCCACTCAGGCTAATCCTTCACCCACTCCAACGATTCGAGTTGTCGCTACTCCGTCTGCAGCTCCAACCGCTACTCCGATGCCTACTGCCACTCCAATGCCGGTTCCGACAGCGACACCGACTCCTGTTCCACCAACGCCAACACCTATACTTCCGACACCGACTCCTGTGCCGCCAACGCCAACGCCCATACCGCCGACACCCACGGCTGTGCCGACTCCGACGCCGGCTCCCGCTCCGCAACAGCCGAGTGCTCCAAGTAACGCGACAGTTGTCTGCAAGGACGGTTCGATCAGCTTCAGCGCACACCGAAGCGGAACGTGCTCGCACCACGGTGGAGTGGCGTACTGGGTCAATCGACCGTCAAGTTGATCGGGTGATTTGCTTAGTTCGAACCGATGTTTTGTGAGCGGCGGAGTTCTGTCGACTGAGATGAACAATTCGAACGAATGTACTAGAATGTCAACGCAAATTTGCGCTAACTGTGAAGGAGCAGGTGATGGCGAGCAAGCGCCGGGTATTCATTAGCTACCATCATGACGCGGACGCAGGTTACTACGACCGGTTCGTCAGCGCATTTTCGGTCGGTTACGATATTCTCCGTGATCATTCCGTTGACAGGGAAATCGATAGTGATGATCCAACGTACGTCATGCGTCGAATACGCGAGAGGTACTTGGCAGGAGCGAGCATCACAATCGTTCTCTGCGGCCGGAACACGCCTGGGCGAAAGTATGTCGACTGGGAGATATCAGCCTCACTCGGACAGGAGATGGGGCTCGTTGGCATACACCTTCCCACAGCGCGACTTGGCGACAATGGTGGAGTCATCGTCCCTGATCGATACTTTGACAACTACAAGAGCGGCTATGCGCAGTGGTTGAAGTGGGAATCGGTAATTGGCTCACCTCTTATGCTCAGCAATGCCATTGATTCGAGTCTCAACGCTGACAAGTCCCTAATTGATGATAGTCGTCAGCGAATGAATCGCAATTCCCCCTTGGTTTGACACTTGTGATGGAATCGATCAACAACACCTCAAGAGACACTTCGCTGGAATCTAAGGACTTACCTGCGCTGTATCGAGCCGCAGACCAGAACTCACTATCAGGCCAGCGCCGGTACATGAGGGCAACTCTATGGAATCTCTTCGCCCTCATCCTTGCCGCAGTTTCGGGTGCTTTCGCATGGCATGTGGATGGACTTCACTCTGCCGATGTTGCTGGGATTATCGCGGCGATAGCATTTCTAGGCGCAATGTGCATACAACTCTGGCTGTCCTTCTATCGACCGGAGAGAATCTGGTATGGCGGACGCGCTGCAGCCGAATCGGCAAAAACTCTCGCATGGCGTTATTCAGTTGCTGGCTCGCCTTTCGGGCTAAATAAAGTTTACCCGAGCGACGTTGATGACCTCCTTTTGAGACGTCTTGAAGAGATCGTCTCTGATTCTCCAGGCAGCCTTCTAACGCCCGTTGAAGGCCCAAGTCATCAAATTACCCAACCCATGCGGGAACTTCGAGGACGTCCCCTAACAGACAGAATCAGTGCCTATCGTGACGGCAGAATCGAAGATCAATGCAAATGGTATGGTGAAAAAGCCCGCTGGAATAGGAAACGAGCGTTTTGGTGGAGCGTTGTTCTGCTGTTGATTGATTTCGCCGGTATGATTGTCGCCGTTTTGAAGGCTGCCGGTGTAGTCGAGGTAGATCTGCTCGGCATTTTGGGGGCAGCTTCCGCAGCAGCTATCTCATGGCTCCAGGCAAAACAACATTCGTCACTAGCCGAGGCATACTCCGTAGCTGCAAGTGACTTGTCGATGGTCAAGGAACGGATTCGCCTGTCTCAAACTGAAGAGGCGTGGGCAGAGTTTGTGGACCAAGCTGAAGAAGCAATTTCACGCGAACATACGTTATGGCGGGCATCTCGAAGCTAGAACGAAATACTCGCGTTGTTTCTGCCGCACGAAGATTCAGCCCGTGACCTCATGTCGACTCTTTACGCCTGTCCACCCTCCGCAGCGTCACGACGATCGGCTGCTCCGCTGATCCCGCTATCTCTGTCCGCTCCGTATAGCCTCGGTTCTTGCCGAGCGTCTTGAGCACGAACGGATGAGCGCATCGCGATGGTCGACAAGCCGGATCAGAAGGCGTCGGCACGCGTGGAGTCACCATCAACGATCACGTAGCGCAGCAAATCGGTCTTGGTGGGTTGACAGCCACCAGATGGAAGAACAATGTACATTCGGTCGTGGCATTAATGCTACGGCCGTTTTGTTATTCGCGACCGCTTGGCGAAAGAGATGATCGAGGTTCTTGTTTGGTCCCTTCGCCGCCCGCCTATTAAGATTGAAGGTGCTCCGGCGTTGCTGCCCAACCAAAACCCGCAATCTGCGCGTGCGCCACTCTACGACGATTAGGTCCGTTCACTGCCCATGCCCGAAACCGTGAATTGACGGTTGATCGTTTCATTCCAGGCCAACGGGCCACGTCGATTCCTCGCCATCCCTCACTTTTCTTGACAGGCACTCTCCAGAGTCCAGTGCATGAGTCTCGTGCGGCGGCCACGCGTGACAGATTTGCGTCCAAACTTTGCCGGGACCCGTGCAGAAGTGCGTTTGACACGAATTTGTAACGACACCCGCGGTGTCTGCAACACGCTGCATCCTAGGATAGACATATAGTTGAGACAATGATTGTTGGCGTAGTTGCTCACTCTCGTCGAGCAAAAGGTCCAGGCGAACGGGAACCGAATTGCGCCACATATATCGACAGACAGTCGTGGATCTGGCAGGCCGTTGAGGATTCTCTCGACAGGTAAGGCAGAATGAACATGAATTCACAAGAGTTCTCTAATTTTGAAGTCGTGGCGCGAGAGGATTTTTCTGACGTCACATATTTGCTGGAGTGCTATCACCCGCTGATGGCGAAGGCCGCACAACCAGGCCAATTCGTCATAGTCATGTTACACGAGCATGGCGAGCGCATTCCCCTGACCATCGCCGATTTTGACCGCGACAAGGGCACGATCACGCTTGTCATCCAGGCCGCCGGGAAAACCACTCGGGAGATGCAGCAGCAATGTCAAGTAGGAACAACTCTTCATGCAATAACTGGACCGATGGGCGTTCCCAGCCATTTCGATCAGGTCAAGAAGGTGGCCTGCGTCGGAGGCGGGCTAGGGGTAGCACCGATCTTTCCGCAGGCGCGTGCGTTCAAGGAGGCTGGCGCCTACGTGATTGGCATCGTCGGATTCCGCTCCAAGAATCTCATGTTCTGGGAAGAAAAGTTCAAATCATACTGCGACGAATTCATCGTTTGCACGGACGATGGATCGGTGGGAATCAAGGGAAGAGTTACCGACGGCGTCAACCAGGCCATTGAGAAGCATCCTGATATCGACGAACTTGTCGCCATCGGCCCACCAATCATGATGAAAGCCTGCGCCGAGACGACGAGACCCCACAACATCAAGACCATCGTCAGTCTCAATCCGCTGATGGTTGATGGCACGGGTATGTGCGGCGGTTGTCGAGTGAAGATCGGCGATCAGGTGAAGTTTGCATGTGTTGATGGACCTGAGTTCGACGGTCATCAAATCGATTTCGACGATCTCATGGTACGCCTAAAGCGTTATGCCGACGAAGAGAAGGCGGCACTGGAACGCTGGTCGGCCAGTTGCCCTGTCAGCGCTCAGGTCTAGTGTTCAACCGGCGCGATGATATCAACGTTGTCCGAAATGTTGGGCGTTAAGGAAGCAAAGATGAGGAAAAAGAAAACAATCCGCACAATTCCGCAGGAGCGCACTCCAATGCGACAGCAGGACCCGCGCGAGCGGGTCAACAATTTCGCGGAGGTCGCGTGTGGGTTCAGCCTCGACGATGCGTTACTGGAAGCCGAACGCTGTCTCATGTGTCCGGAACAACCGTGCGTCGCGGGCTGTCCGGTTGGCAACGACATCCCAGGTTTTATCCAGAAGCTCACCGAAAAGGATTATCGCGGCGCCTATAACGTGCTCACTGCCACGAATCTTCTACCCTCGGTTTGTGGACGGGTCTGTCCGCAAGAAACGCAATGCGAGGGTGTGTGCATCGTGGGCAATACATTGGAACCTGTTGCAATCGGACGCCTGGAACGTTGGGTCGGCGACAACGCGATCGCGGAAGGCTGGGCCAGCATCCCGTACATCGAACCAAATGATCTTAAGGTTGGCATCGTCGGCTCCGGGCCAGCTGGACTGGCGTGCGCCGCCGACATGGTGAAAGCAGGATGCGACGTCACCGTTTTCGAAGCGTTCCATCAGCTTGGTGGGGTGCTGCGATATGGGATTCCCGATTTTCGCCTTCCAAACGAGATCATCGATGCCGAGATCAGCAATCTGCGCAAACTGGGCGTTAAGTTCGAATGCAATACGTTGGTCGGGCGTCTCTTCACCATCGAGCAGATGGTCGACGAGATGGGTTATAACGCAGTGTTTGTCGGCACCGGCGCGGGTTACCCGACAATGATGGGTATTCCCGGCGATTCGCTGAACGGCGTTCTGTCAGCCAACGAACTGCTAACACGCTGCAACCTGATGCACGCGAGGGAATATCCTGACTACGACACTCCACCGCCCCTGGGACAGCGTGTGGCGGTGGTCGGAGCGGGCAATACCGCGATGGACGCGATGCGCGTTTGCTTGAGGCTGGGAGCTGAAAAAGTCTATGCGATCTACCGCCGCTCGCGGGCCGAGTGTCCGGCTCGTTCAGAGGAAGTCCATCATGCCGAAGAAGAAGGGGTCGAGTTTCTCTGGCAGACCCAACCCGTAACGGTCCTGGACGACGGCACCGGGAGTGTGCGCGGCTTGCATTGCATCCACATGGAACTCGGTGAACCGGACGATTCGGGCCGGCGTCGCCCCGTGCCGGTCCCGGGCAGTGAGCATGACCTGGAAACGGATCTCGTGGTGTTCGCCATCGGTACCAGAGCGAACCCCATCATAGGACAGACTTCGAAACTGAAGCTCAACGAGCGTGGCTACATCCAGGTCGACGAAGATCTGGCATCTTCCGTCGCCGGTGTGTTCGCCGGCGGTGATATCGTCACTGGCGCTGCTACTGTGATCGAGGCCATGGGCGCGGGCCGAAAGGCCGCACGCAGTATGAAAGAGTATCTCGGTATCCGCGAGATCAGCGTCCCCTACGCGAACGATCTCGAAGACGGCATCGGCAGGATGTTTGGAATCAATCTTAGAGAGCGCAACTTTGCGCACGTACGAGTCGCGGAGGCGACGTTATGATGAACGAGCTTTCCTTTGCTGCTCCGGCGCAGCAGCCGCCCCAGACGAGCCCAACTGTCACCGCTAAAGCGGTAACAGTGATCAAGGAGCACATCGTCGAGGTGATCAGTGATTCCGGCGAAGGCGCGCAGAGATGCGGACAGTCGCTTGGCGCGATCGCCGCCAAGATGGGTAACGGCGTCTGGACCGTTGAGATCATTCCTGCAGAAATCCGGCCGCCGGCACGCAGTGTCGCTGGTGCGAGCGGCAATCGCATACGCATCGGAGCGGGATACGTTACCAACGGTGGTGATGAAACTGGTCTGGTCGTCGCGTTCAACGAGCAGGTGCTGTTGGGTAGAGTACGCGCCGGTGAACTAAGGTCCGACTGCATCATTTTGCTCGAGAGTATGTGGCGTGAACATCCAGACGCGGGCATCGCTGCTACCTACGCGGCGACCTACGATGAGCTCGTGAAGGCGGGTTACCGGGTCATCGAGATCCCGATGGAGCGCGAGTGCCTGAAGCTCGTCAAGGATGCACGACGAGGCAAGAACATGTTCGCGCTCGGGATGCTCTGCAGCATCTATAGCCTGGATCTACAAATCGCACGCGAGCAAATCGAGCAGATATTTGGCAAGAAGCACGCGGACTCAATCAAATCGAACCTGTTGCTACTCGATGCGGGCCATCAGTGGGCCGAAGAGAATCTCGAATTCAAATTCCGGATTCCGGCAGTGCGATCGGAAGAACCGCAGATTGTGGTCAATGGCAACACAGCGCTCGCGCTCGGCGTGCTCGCGTCAGGTATGGATATCTGCGCGATGTATCCGATCACTCCGGCAACCTCAGCGTCTCACTATTTGAGCGACGTGTTCGAGAAAGTCGGCGGCATCGTCCACCAGGCGGAAGACGAGATCTCGGCTTGCGCGTTCGCCATTGGCGCGTCGTACGCCGGAAAGTGCGCAGTCACCATCACCTCCGGTCCTGGCTTCTCACTGAAGCAGGAAGCCATGGGCTTGGCGGCTATGGCTGAGATCCCACTGGTGGTCGTGAATGTACAACGAGGCGGTCCGAGCACGGGCTTGCCGACGAAAGCGGAACAGGGCGATCTGCTGACCGCTATGTTTGGCAGCCACGGCGATGCGCCGAAGGTCGTGATGGCGGCAAGCACGATCGAAGATTGCTTTTATTCCATTATCACCGCGCGAAAGATCGCGGAAACGTTTCGCATGGTGGTCGTGGTCCTGAGCGATGCAAGTCTCGCGACCTCGCAGCAGCCGTTTGCACGGCCGGAGTTCAGCGAGAATTGGGTTGCGCCACCGATCGATCAGAGTGCTCTTCCCGCCGGCGCGCAGCCGTATGACTGGGACTTGACGACCGGGCTGTCACGCCGTTTCATCCCGGGTCAGTCCAATGGCATGCATGCCGTGACAGGGCTTGCACATGACCGTCAGAGCCACGTCGCTTACGATCCGGAAATCAACGTAGAAAGTATGCGTGCGCGTAGCTTGAAGCTGGCGACGCTACAGAAGACGCTCAAGACTCCTCCGGTGTTCGGGGACCCGTCTGGAGATCTCCTCATCATCGGCTGGGGCAGCACCAGAGGCGCTATCGAGGAGGCTGTTGAAACCATGCGCGCCGAGGGCGTCAAGGTATCGTCGATGCACCTTCGCTTTCTTCAACCGTTGCCGCCCGGAATCAAAGCCGTGATGCAAGGGTTCAGGCAGGTGATAACCGTCGAGAGCAACTGGAGCGATAATCCGGAAGACGAAATCATCGACGAGGACAACCGTCGCTATTCAGCACTGGCGATGTTGCTTCGCTCTCGCTACCTTGTCGACGTTGACTGCTGGACTCAAACGCGCGGTCAGCCGATCAAGCCTTCCACTATTTGCGGTGTGATCCGCGACCGGCTGAACAACGAGACCAGAAAGGCGGAGGAATCATGAGCATGGCCGCTACCGAATGCTTGCTCCGGATGTACCAGAACCATTACGATCTCGAGGATTACCAGAGCGGTGTGCCGAGATGGTGCACTGGCTGCGGCGACAACGCGATCCTGGCGGCCCTTCAACGACTGTGCCGCGACGAGGATTTGCGACCTGAGAAGACCGTGTTCGTCTCCGGGATCGGCTGCTCCAGTCGACTTCCGCATTATATGAAGACGTACGGATTCCACGGCATTCACGGGCGTGCGCTACCGATCGCCGAAGGCGTTAAGATGGCGCGACCGGACCTGGACGTCTTTGTTACGACCGGCGACGGGGACTGCTGCAGCATCGGCGCTGCCCACTGGATCCACTCGATCCGATACAACATGAACCTGACGGTCTTGCTGCACGACAACCAAATCTACGGCCTGACCAAGAAGCAGGCATCGCCGACTTCTCCGATCGGAACAATGAGCAACACCACGCCGCGCGGCTCCTATCTAGAGGCACTCAATCCGCTCACCGTGACGCTCGGCGTACAGAACGTCTCATTCGTCGCGCAGGCGGTCGACTGGATCCCGGAGACACTCTACGCGATCATTTCGGCGGCCTTTCACCACAAGGGCCTCTCGTTCGTGCGCATATTGCAGCGCTGCTCAGAATGGCTGCCCACGACGTTCGAGCCATGGATGCAAGATCCGAATCGCATCCAAATCCTCAACCACGAACGCGGGATATCTGTTAGCCCGGGTTTGGCAAGGGTGTATAAGAATCAATTGACGCATGATCCATTAGATCTCGATCGAGCACGGGAAATCGCCTCGAGCGATGATCCAATACCGGTGGGCATCCTCTACAACAACCCGGAGGTGCCGTGCTATGAAGAACTGAGGCACGCTGGATCGGTGCGGACAACCGACATGATTGAACAGGGGATCAACGCGGAACTCGACAAAGTCACGGTGTGGCCGCAGGACGTTGACGTGGCAATGCCGGCTGCCTCGTAGCGCACCGACTGTAGAATCGAAGGACGATATGGAAGCGGGACATAAAGACCACGTTGCGTTCTATTTGACCGGCAAACGGCCGAGTAAAGGGCTCGATCCGATCGACAAGCTCGATCTTCGCCCTGCGCTGCTCGCCGGATATAGAAACCTGACACAGCTGCGTTACGACTACCCGCTCGTGCTGATCGACGACAGCCCCGTCGACTCCAGTTGCGTGCGGTCGCTCTCGGCCATCGTTGATGACGTGGTGAGGGAGATTGCTCAAGGAGACGACGCCGACCGTTTGACGCGACACACGTTGCGGCTCGAGCAAGACATCCGAGAGTCGATCGCAGCGGGTGGAAATGGTTCGTTATCGTCGTTGTGGGACGAGTCTGCACAGCGCCTGATTGCACAGGGTGACGACCGGCTCAAGGAGAGTCTGGCGCGCGCACGTGAGGCACTCAAGGTCGACGGATCGGTGATCGACTGCGACGCGGCTACGCCCGCCCGATTGTTCCGGCACGTCTGGTCTGTTGTGCAGCAGTCCAAATCAAATAGCGCGCGCGACGAGATCGGTAAATTGATCATCAAGCTCTCGGATATCCTGAAAGTTGACTTTGACCACTCGGAGGCGGGACGCAGCCCAGAAAACCTGAGGGCCACGGTCGGTTCCGTACATGCAGAGATGTTCGACTTCGACGCGATGTCGCGCCTGCTCGGTAAATCGTCCGGCACCGCGCTCCCGGAGATCCGGCGACAGAGGATCGAACAACTTCTTGCGGTGCTCAAGTCGCAACGATTCTTCGGAACACCGACCAGCAACGAATCAGCAGACGATGGGGCAGCCACGCACTCATTCGAGTTCCACGACTGCGCCAGCGCGCTCCTGGCGTATCGAGAGCGCATGCCGGAAGCAATCGAACTGTCGAAAGCGATCGCGATCGCTGAACTTGAGATCGACTCGCAATACGACGAAGTCAAGCACGATGAACTCTTTGAGGAATTTGGCGCAGGCGGCCTTGACACACGCGAGATGGCACGATTTCCGGACTACCTAGTGCTCGTCGACTCGGCGCAATTACACGGTGACGAACACGACACCCTGATGGAGATCCTGTCGGCGGGCCTGCCGATGAAAGTGTTGGTCCAGACCGATGACATCCTTGACGTATCGGGGATCGATTCCGACGCGCATCTCGCTTTCGGTCTGCACAGCAGACAGCTCGCCAACACGGCCATCGGTTTCAACGACGTTTACGTGCTGCAGGCGAGCGGCTCGCATCTCTACCAGTTTCGCGAGCGCATCCTAGACGGACTCTCCGGTACCGGGCCGGCAGTATTCAGTGTCTTCTCAGGCGCGAACGGCAATCCAGGAGGACTCTCGCCGTACCTCATCGCCGCCGCTGCGATGGACTCTCGGGCGTTTCCTGCGTTTACCTACAACCCAGCCGCGGGCGACAATTGGGCCTCGCGCTTCTACTTTGATGCCAATCCGCAGGTCGATCTCGATTGGCCCGTGCAGCCTTTCACGTACGAAGACGAAAACCACCAACGAATTGACACTGACGTCGCTTTCACGTTGGTCGACTTCGTGGCATGTGATCATCGCTTCGCCAAGCATTTTGCGAGTGTGCCGCGGGAGACGTGGAATGGCAGCATGGTTCCGATCGCCGATTGCTTGGGTCACCAAACGAACGGGATGCCGGATAAGATTCCCAGTATTCTGATGGTCGACAACCAGAATCTCTTGCAGAAAGTCATTGTTGACGACAAGCTAATCGGCGCGACCAAGCGCTGCCGTGATGCCTGGCACAGCTTTCAGGAGCTTGGAGGAATACACAACTCTCATGCCGAACGGTTGCTCGCACGTGAGCGCAAGGCATGGGAGTCACAAGAACTTCAAGCCGCGACGGCTACCATCCCGCCACCCGTGTCGGCACCCGAAACCACTGCTGCGGAGACCGCACCTGTGCCCGACGTGACGCTCGTCGAACCAGAACAGACGCAATCACCCGACGAAGCCTATGTCGAGACCCCGCGCTGTACGTCATGTAATGAGTGCACTCTGATCAACAACAAGATGTTCGTCTACGACGAGAACAAGCAGTGTCACATTGCGGACCTGAACGCCGGAACATACCGCGAACTGGTCGAAGCGGCGGAAAATTGCCAGGTCGCAATCATTCACCCTGGTAAACCGTGGAACTTGAATGAGCCGGGGATCGAAGAGTTGATCGAGCGCGCCGCGGCGTTTCAATAATCGATAAACGCACCGCGAATCCAGCGACGCCAACCCACACGGTGGTTGGCGTCTTGTCGCCCTGGATGACTGATCGTCGAATCGAATCGGACAAGACGAACCTGCAGTTACTGGATCGCGGACGCGTTGCGAGTTCCATCTCGCGATTGTCTCGGGTCAAGATTCGGTATTGATTGGCTCCAAGTTCCTCCTTCACAGCCGCTATCTCTCATTCACCTTGACATTCGGTTGTGTGAACCATAGGATAATCCCGACTGCTTGACTCAGGATTGAGCAGGCGGAAGAATAAGGCGGATCCGAGAGGCGATTCGCACCGACCGTATCGCGTCGCGAGAGGATAAACACAAGGTGTCGCTCTTCCAAACCGGTGTGCTTGGAGCACTGGCTGGACTCACAATTTTCCTCGGACTTCCGGTAGCGCGTTTCAAATTCGTGTCGCGGGCACGACTAGCCTTCCTGAACGCTGTCGCGATCGGCATATTGTTCTTCCTATTCGTCGACATTCTCGAGCATGCGGTCGAACCGCTCAATGAAGATTTGGCAGCCCACGCCTCAAACATCTGGGGGATGGCGATTGCCCTCGTTGCGGGAGTCGCGCTCGGTCTCATGGGCCTCGTCTACTACACCCAACGTACGCGCCGAAACCGCCCGGAAACTGCGCAGCGAGTCGCGCTCGTCATCGCGATCGGAATCGGACTGCACAACTTCGCCGAGGGTCTTGCCATAGGCAGCTCCGCCCAGAGCGGTGCAATATCACTGGCAGTTCTGCTGATCATCGGATTTGGCCTGCACAACGCAACCGAAGGATTCGGCATTGCCGGTCCGCTCGCGGGCCAACCGGTAAGTTGGCGATTCCTCGGCGTTTCAGGATTGATCGCGGGCGGTCCGACTTTCGTCGGCACGATGATCGGTTATCGCTTCACGTCGGAAACACTCTCGGTGCTCTTCCTGGCATTGGCCAGCGGAGCAATCATGTACGTAATCGGGGAACTGTTCGCCGTAGGTCGAAAACTCGAGACACCCACCTGGAACGCCTGGGGATTGACCGTCGGCCTATTGGCGGGTGTTTTCACTGAAGTTCTTCTCACGGCGGTTGGCGCGTAACATCGCGAGAAATCAGCCCTCATTGGCCTTGGCAAGACATCTCGTTAATCCCAACTCATAGCGCCAAAAAACTTCATCTTGAAAAAGCGTCCTGCCTTGAGTCAAAATAAATGAGCGACCTCGATCATCGGAAAATTCAGCATCCCCTCAACACACATTTATTGTTTCTTTGCCAATCATATACGATGATTCCAAAAGTACTATGTCATAGCCATTAAGTACGTAGCAGATTCAAATTCCGGAACGTATCATGGTTATCAGTACCATCGGGCAGTGGGAACTGTCCGGCAGACTATTTATCATATTCCTAGTAACGCATTCGGTACGGTGCGTCGCTGGGGACGAATTGAGGGACAGATGGAACTCCAGACACTAGAGGCGGTTGTCCAACGATTGTTCAGCGACGCCGACTTCCGTTCCCGGGCGTTAGCGAATACCGGAGAAGCATTCGCCGATTATGAGCTTGACGCCGATCAGCTCACGGCACTCGGAAGCCTTTGCGAACGTCTGGACGGCGAACAGGGCCTTGGGGTCTCGCCCAGGAGACTCTGGTTCTAGCCGTACAGTGACCGCACTGGCCAATCGACCACTCGAGGTATTGTGTCAGTTCGTGAGTCACGCCAAATTGTCATAGACACACTGAAGGGGGCGAGTTTACCCGTCCCCTTCGAAACTCTTCTGCTCATACCCCTGCAACAACCTGGCCGCCTGCTCAACGTCGATGATCCTTCACGCTGGACACGATTGATCGAAGCTTGCTGTCATTCAGCAAACGGTTTGGTCGATCTGGTGCCGCGAGTGGCGGCGGCGTTCGAGGTCTGCATTGCGGCACTTGACGTCTTGGATGAGGTCGAAGACGGAGACGCGTCGGCATTGATAGACCAAGTAGGGGATTCACGCAGCATTAATGTGTCGACCTCTCTCCTAAGCCTCTCTCACCTAATCTTGAGCGCTACTACTGAGCAAACACTCGTTCCCACGCTTGAGTCGCAGCTTCATCGCGCCATGTCTTCATCAATAATGGCCGCCACGGTTGGACAGGACATGGATCTCCAGTCAGAGGAGCAGCTCGTCACAGACGTGAATGTTGCCCTCCAGGTGGCTCGCCAAAAAAGTGGGAGTCTCGGCGCCGGAGCTTGCCACATGGGAGCGCTCCTCGGAACACAGGATGATCGTATACTTGAAGTGTACCGGCAATTTGGGCATCATTTCGGTACGATGTCCCAGATAGCCAATGATATTCACGATCAAGATACACCCGACATCAAGACAGATGTAAGTAGAAACAAGCCGACTCTACCCAACTATATATCGAAGGAATTTCGAAACGAGCGAGTTGGCAAAGTCGGGCCACGACGAAATCTCGGAAACGGGCTCACTTCACTTTGCATGGGTTGTCTTTGAAACTGAACGGCTGCGCTGCCAGGAAATAATCGCCCGCCTACGAAACTTGGGTCACGACGTTGACCTCCTTCAGGAAATGCTGGACGACTAAATGGCCGCTCGGGACACGCAGAAGCAAGACGAATCTTCGATTCGAACGCGCGACCTCCGTTGGCGTCGCGGCCTTGCCGCAGTGATTTCTCCTGCTATGTCGTGTTATTCGCATTTGGAGTAAGGGCCAGCACCTCTGGCCCGAGACTCGGCATATCCGTAGGCTGGAACACGTCGCAAGAACACTGGATCATCACTGACGTGAAGCCATTGTCCTTCGCCTAGGACGCTGGCTTAGGCGCTGGCGATATCATCGTCAGCGTCGATGGTAAGAACACCCCCACCCAATGCACCAGGAGAAGCAGCCAAAGTCCAGGCGGCCAAGACCATCGAGGTCATGCGTAGCGCAGGATGGGGGGGCCGTCACTGCCGCCGCGGTCGAATACAGCCCAAATTGGGTGGTGTCTGCTCGTCTTCAGTCTCGTATTCGCGGCAGTCGGTTTGTTTGCCTTGTTTGCCGGTCAGGGAGCAGCCTCGCTTGCTCTCGCTCTCACGAGCTTAAGCGGCGCCTTTGAGCTGTCGATTCTACCTTCGATCTACAATCAAATCAGATGGACTGTTCCACTACACAGCTTGTTCTTGCCGATCTTCTTCTCGAGTTTTGCGTATCTATTCCTCGTCTTTCCGGAGAAGAGAACGCTGACGTTCAAACGAGTCACGGTGCCGACGTGGATTGTTCTATTGTCGGCCATCCCGTTCGCAATTTGCTGGTACATCGCGTCCGAGATCTTGCCGCAAATCTACAGCACATTTCGACTGGCTGGGTTCCCCCTCTTGATCGCCTGGCCCCTGATTGGCGTCAGTTCACTCGCGTATTCATGGCGAACAACAAATAGTCCGAGGGCCAAGTCACAGATCCGAATCATTGTATTAGGCAGCGCTGCTTCGGTGCTCCCGTTCATCGTTCTGTCAGCGATTCCGCAAGCACTGAATAACAATGTTGGCATCATCACGCCCGAGTACACGCTGTTGCCACTCGTTCTCATGCCGCTGTCATTTGGCTACGCCATTCTGCGATACCAGGTAATGGATCTCCAGCTCTTCGTCCGTCGAGGCATTGTCTACTCACTCCTGGCGCTGATGGTCACCGGTATCTACGCCCTGATCCTGTTCGTTGGAACCTCGGTTGTTCGGCATCGTACCGGGATCAATGACGTTTTCGTTCTCGCTGTCTCTGGAACGATCGTCGCGATCATATTCCAGCGCCTTCGAGATGAACTCCAAAGTCGAGTCGACCGAATATTTGATCGCGGTCATTACGACTATCGAACTGAGCTTCTCGAGTTCAGCCGGCGAATGACCGAGCATCTCGAGGGTGAGATTCTCGGTAACCTCACGACAACGTTGATATCGCAAACGCTGGAGCCGACGTACGTACGGCTGTACATTTATGACCCGGAGACCCAGATATATCATCTCAACGCGTCAGTCGGCGTTGCCGCATCGTCGGATATGGACGAACTCACTCCGCGCCACGGTCTGGTCGCGGGCCTCGCGGGTAACGGAGGATTGCGCCAACGCTTCGACGCTTCTGCAGATGAAGCCGCCCTGTCGATCTTGCTCACAAAGAACCAAGATATCGTCGGATTGCTTGTTTTGGGTCCCAAGAAGGCCGATCTCCCGTATTCAAGCGCCGACCTATCGCTGCTGAAGACGGTCGCGAACCAGCTAGCGGTCGCAGCCGACAATTCCAGACTCTACGAGCGAACCCGAGAACTCTACCTTTCGAGCATTCGCACTCTGGCGGCGACCGTCGATGCGAAAGACCCGTATACGCGCGGACATTCAGAGCGAGTTGCCGCTTATGCGCGGGCGATTGCCGAAGCTCTCGCCATGGAGCGCGAGGATGTCGAAGCGATCGAGCTTGCCGGTATACTCCATGATATCGGTAAGATCGGGATCCCGGATTCAGTGCTTCAGAAGCCGGGACGGCTCGATCCTGATGAGCGCTTGCTCATCATGGAGCATGCGGCGCTCGGTGCGAAGATTGTCTCCGAAAATTCGTCGCTCATGCCGCTGGCGCCACTCATTCGCCATCACCACGAATGGTTCAATGGCGAGGGCTATCCCGACGGACTCGAAGGGTCGGAAATCCCATTGGGTTCAGCGATTATTGCCGTGGCAGATACCTTTGACACCATGACGACAGATCGGCCGTATCGTTCCGCTCCTGGCCGTGAGGAGGCTCTGGCGGAACTTGGACGATGTAGCGGTACGCAATTCCACCCGGAAATAATCTCGGTCTTCTTGAAGCTCCAGGGTTTCTCGGAGGACCTTGGGACGGTAACTGACACTATTCACGACTCACTCGCCGTTGCCGGCCGGATATCGACCATAGACACCCGGGCAATGCGGATCGTCTATCGAGTCGTGCAGATTATCGGGGAGGTAACCAAACTTCAAAACTTCATTGCCCAGGTCACGGATCTGGTCCAGCGGGAGCTTGGCACCGGGGCGGTTGACATTTATCTCGTGGACGACCTTACTGGAGATCTCGTTAGGCAAGAAGAAGCAGACGGGGAGTCTCACAAAGAGACACGAGTGGCGAACGGTACCGGGGTGATTGGGTGGGTTGCTGAACATCGAGTTCCCGCTCGCGTCGAGGACACACAGCATGATGCTCGTGGCAATCAGGGGAGGCTCCCCGGTACTCGATCACAACTCGCCGTACCACTGGTGATCAGTGGACTGTCCATCGGGGTCATTGATGTGCAAAGCCACAGGCCAGGATCGTTCACGATTGACGACGAATCGCTTCTCGTCATTGTGGCTCAGCAGCTGGCACAGGTAATTGAAGTGGCTCAACTCCATGACAGTCTCAAGAAGAGCGCTATGCTCGACGGACTGACGGGTGCCGCGAACCATCGCTACTTCTACCAGCGTCTCGAAGAAGAACTGGGTCGAGCGCAAAGAAACGAGTCCGACGTCTCGATCCTCCTCATTGACGTCGATGGTTTGAAGCAGCTCAACGATACGCACGGTCATATCGCCGGAGATGCCGCGCTCAGAGCATTCGCGGAGCTCTTTCAACGCGAGTCACGAGCGTTTGACGTCGTTGCCCGGTATGGCGGTGATGAATTCGCGATCATCCTTCCCGGAGTGAGCGAGGAAGGCGCGATTAAGTGTGCGCACCGAATGGTTGAATTGGTTTCGGAATCCACGTTCGATCTTCATGGAGAGAGCGTTCAAATGCTTTCAATATCCTGGGGATTGGCCTCATATGCGAAGGACGGCGATCGAGCCGTGACGCTCGTCGCGATCGCAGACGAACGCATGTATCGGGATAAATTTGATGTTTCGAAATCGTCGACGGGTCCAACTGCTGCCTCTGCATCGCACAGCTAAAACCGTGCCTCTCAATCTGTCTTGACGTACCCTCTCAGCGTTCCGCCTTACGATGGTGAAGACTGAGCCGGGACGTTGGTCTTTTCAGCGAGATAGCTGTGCGCTCCGTCCTCGCAGCGATTCAGCGTCATCTCGCGCGCATGAAGTATTCTTGGTTAGAGTATCGACTCGGACTCTCCGCGCACACGTGCGCGGATCGTCTCTTGATTTTTGCAATGTCTGAAATGGACTCCAACTGATGAACCATCCCGAGAATACCAACACCAAGCGTGTGTTGCTCTTGGTAACGCCTTCCAGCTATCGCGGGTCAGCATTTTCCGCGGCAGCGGAACGACTGGGCATCGACATCGTCCACGGTGTCGACCTGCCAAAGACACTGTCTCGAGAATGGAACGTACCGCTTGGTCTCGATTTCAGTAAACTCGAGGATGCCGTTCAGCAGATCGAAATCTTCGCTCGTGAGAATCCGATCGACGCGATCATATCGGTTGACGACAGTGCCACTGTTTTGGCCGCTTTGGCGAGTAGCCGACTTGGGCTACCGGCTAATTCTCCCGACGCCGCTCTAGCCGCGAGAGACAAGCTCGTGATGCGCCGAATGCTCCTGACGCATGGAGTACCGGTTCCCGGATTTTTCCCGTACCCGGCGAACATTGACGAAGTTGAAATCAGTAGGGACATTGTCTACCCGGTAGTGGTGAAGCCAACCCATCTCTCGGGGAGTCGCGGCGTCATTCGCGCGGACGATTCCGACGAATTTGTTCGCGCCTTTCGTCGTGCCAGACAGGTCATCGAGTTGAATGGCCAGCGCCTCGAAGACGCGACAATCCTGGTGGAAGACTTTATCCCGGGATTCGAGGTGGCGCTAGAGGGCTTACTTGACGACGGTGAACTCCAGGTTTTGGCACTGTTTGACAAGCCAGATCCCCTTGATGGACCGTTCTTTGAGGAAACGATCTACGTCACTCCGTCACGTTTAGCCGCGGAGGTCCAGCAGGCGATCGCCGACTGCACTCAGCAGGCGGCGCAGGCCCTTGGGCTACGTCAAGGTCCGGTGCATGCCGAGCTCAGGGTCAACGATCGAGGGCCGTGGATCGTCGAGGTCGCCGGACGGTCAATTGGCGGTCTGTGTTCCACAATTTTGGAATTCGGCACCGGCTCGACACTTGAAGACCTGATATTGCTTCAGGCGACCGGATCGAAGATGACCAGCGTTGGTCTGAATGACGCGGCCGTCGGCGTCATGATGATTCCGATTCCCAAAAGGGGTGTATTACGTCAGGTGAACGGGGTTGAGACAGCCAAACGGGTCAGTGGAGTCACCGGCATAGAGATCACGGCACGGCTCAACCACCCAATTGTTCCGCTTCCCGAGGGAGCTAGCTATCTAGGATTCATCTTTGCCAAGGGAGATACGCCGGGCGAAGTCGAGCAATCACTTCGCGATTCTCACGAACATCTTGAATTTCGTATCGCTCCGGAGATACGCCTCAGATCCGTTGCCCGATAGCAAACGCTATTGAGGTCGAGAGTCTGAACGACAAACGCAGGAGTTGAACATCATTTCTTGCGTGGGGCTGGTGCCGCACCTTTGGCTCCACCTGCCCCGGCCGGCGCCCAGCCCTCCGGCATTTGCGCACCCTCGCCGAAGAAGAACTCTTCCATTTGCTGGCGCAAAAGTCTTCGATCGTCAGGATCAGCGGGGTTGAGGGCATAATGATTTATGAGGATTGTCTGGTGCTCGCGCCACATTTCCCAGGCATCTTGCGACACGTTGTTATAGATTCGTTCTCCAAGCGATCCCGGAAATGGAGGTCTCTCTAGTCCAGGCATTTCACGCCCGAACTTGACACAGGTTACGGTCTTTGGCATTGAGATCCCTTCTTTCCGATCGGAGCCAACGGTCATCAAGCCTAATGGAGGTCTAGCGCGTTGTCAATCAAAAGACGCTGGGTGGAACGCAAGCCAGAACGCTCTGGCTCGTTCACCATTGTATTCTTTGGGAGGCGTTGCCGGCTATCCATAGTACCGCTTCGCCGAATGGTGGCAGCTGACATTTCGGTCTCCGCGATCTTCTTGCCCTCTACGAACGCACTGGGGTCGGCAGTGCGGCGCGTCACCACTCGGCCCACCATCCCATTGGGTACAAATCATCCCGCTGTTGCGGCCGAGTCAATTGACCAACTCGCAATCGATCACGGCATTCCCGTTTACGGGATCAGGCGTCCGCTCGCCAACGAACTCGAATCAATCGTGCGGGACTCTTCCCCGGACCTGATCGTTATCTCGTGCTTTCCCTGGCGTATCCCCCAGAGAATTTGCGAGATCGCCAAGTTCGGGGCGATCAACATGCACCCATCGCTGCTACCGCGCTTTCGTGGACCGGATCCACTGTTTTGGGCATTTCAGACGGGATCGACCGAATGGGGAGTCACCGTGCATCGAGTCTGCCATTCACTCGATGCCGGCCCGATAGTTGGGCAGTCGGAATTCGATATTCAGGACGGGATGCCAGGTGATGAGCTTGAGACTCTCGCGGCTGATCGAGGAGCCGAGTTGCTGGTAAACGTGGTGAAACAGATAGGTGCCGGATCATCCATGGCAACACCTCAAGACGATTCAAACGCGTCTTATCTCGGATTCCCTGAGAATTCTGATCTTGTCATCCAGCGAACGTGGCCCGTCAAACGCGCGTTGAACTTTGTATCCGGCGTCGTCTCCCTCGGCTACTCGCCGCTGGTAGAGACAGATCAGGGCACGTTCGAAGTGCTGACATCTACTAGTGAACACGTGCTTCACAGACGGGACGGACGAAACGTGGTTGTCTCACGACACCGTACGAATAGCACTGAAAAACGGGACAATGGAATTGAAGGTCAGAAGGCCCCAATTGACCAGCGTCTAGACGCTCGAAGTCGTGTGGGTCAAACGCTCACGCCAATCAGTCAGGGTATCGAGCAGCGAGTCTTCCAGCGATATCTCCGGCTGCCATCCAGTAGCCTCACGGAGTTTGGTCGAATCACCGACCAGCAGCGGGATGTCGGACGGACGCAATCGGGCGGGATCCTCCCGCACAGTTACGTTCGACGCCGACAGATCGAGAAATTGGTCCAACACGGATCGGATTGCTACGCCAACGCCGCTCGCGACATTGAACACCTCGCCGGTGAACTCCGTCTTGGCAATCGCGAAATAAGCACGAACGACGTCCCGCACATCCAGGAAATCGCGAACTGCGTCAAGGTTACCAACAAGCAGGACTGGATCCGCTCGACCGAGTTCGATTTCCGCGATTTGACGAGCCAAACTCGAGACAACAAATCTATCGTTCTGTCCAGGACCAATGTGATTGAAAGGCCGTACCCGAATTATCTTCATGTTGTAGCTAAGGAAGTACTGCAGACCGAGCATATCCTGAGTCACTTTGCTGACCGCGTATGGATTTCGCGGCCGGAACGGCTGCGACTCAGTAATTGGAATCTCACCAGGCTGGCACCGCGCCATACACCTCGGCCGAACTGACGATGACGATAATTGGATCGATGCCTGCTGTCCTGCAGGACTCAATCACATTTACCTGAGAAACGGCATTATTGATCAGCGTTTCAGCCGGATTCGCAACGGCTTTCGGGACGTACGCCTGTGCAGCGAGGTGGAAGATGATATCCGGTCGGTATCGTTCGACAACTCGTCTGGTGAGATCCGCGTCGAGAAGATCACAAACCAACCAACGGACGCCAGGTGCTCGCCGGCCCGAATGGGCCTGGACACCGATCAGGTCCCAAGAAGTGGACTGACGAAGGAGCGAGATCAAGTGCCGGCCAACAAATCCACTGGCGCCAGTGATCATCGCCGTGATATTTGAGGCTTGGCCGGCGTTCGTCACGTACCCGTCTAACGAGCCGCCGATACGCGCGTCTCGTTCAGACCCGCGGCATCACGTAGGATCTCTGCCTTGTCGATTTTCTCCCAAGGAAGATCGAGATCCGGCCGACCGAAGTGGCCGTATGCAGCCACCTGGCGGTAGATCGGACGCATAAGATCGAGATCTCGAATGATGGCCGCCGGTCTCAGATCAAAGTTCGCATTGATCAACTTCAAGATCAAATCTTCGTCGACATGTTCGGTGCCGAACGTCTCGATGTGCAGCGATACCGGCCTCGCTACGCCAATAGCATATGAAACCTGCAGTTCGAATCGATCGGCCAGACCGGCGGCAACGATATTCTTGGCCACATAGCGAGCCGCATAAGCACCAGACCGGTCGACCTTCGTCGGATCTTTACCCGAGAACGCACCGCCGCCATGACGAGCCACGCCGCCGTACGTATCGACGATAATCTTTCGGCCAGTTAGACCAGCGTCCCCCATGGGTCCACCAACAGAGAAACCACCGCTCGGATTTATCAAGACTCGGGTTTCGCCATCCAACAACTCAGGTGGCACGATCTCCTGAACGACACCTTCATTGAGTTCATCGCGGAGTCGTCGTTGAGTCACCGCCGGGTCGTGCTGTGCAGAAATCACAACGGTTTGGACCCGCACTGGCTTTCCGTACTGGTACTCGACCGTGACCTGGCTCTTGCCATCTGGGCGAAGATAGGCGATCTCTCCCGATTTGCGCGCCTCCGCCAACCGTCTCGTGAGCTTATGTGCTAATGAAATCGTGAGCGGCATCAATTCCGGGGTCTCATCACAGGCATAACCAATCATCATGCCCTGATCGCCAGCGCCGACCATTTCGAGCGGATCACCGCCAGCATGGTCACGCGTTTCGAGTGAGTGGCTAACACCCTGGTCAATCTCTTTGGATTGCTCTTTGATCGAGGTGATCACCCCAGTCGTCTCGGCGTCAAAACCGAACTTAGCCCTGGTGTATCCCACTTCTTCAACGGTTCTGCGTGCGACAGCGGGAATATCGACATAGGTATCAGTGCTAATTTCACCGAACACAAGTATCAGCCCGGTCGTTGCGGACGTCTCACATGCCACTCGAGCATCCGGATCCTCCGCGATGATGGCGTCGAGCACCGCGTCGGAGATTTGATCACAAAGCTTGTCTGGATGCCCCTCGGTGACCGATTCAGAGGTGAACAATGTCTGTGACGAACGCATGAAACTTGTGCTCACGAACCACCTTCCCTAATTTTGTCCCTCGCGGCGAGTCTGTACCTCGCGAGGAGCGACCTCGACTGGAACTCCAACTGGACCGAGAAATGGTCCATTAGGTCCCGGACTGCCAAGAATTGAGGTAGCGCTCCTGCTCCGGGGTGAGCGTATCGATAGTCACCTTCATGCTGTGCAGTTTGAGTGCAGCGATCTCTTCGTCGATATGACGCGGAACGGAGTGGACGACGTTTTCGAGGTTGCCTTTCTCCTGAACCAAAAAGCCACAGGAGAGCGCCTGGTTGGCAAAGCTCATGTCCATAACGCTGGCGGGGTGGCCCTCGGCACTTGCCAGATTGATCAGTCGTCCTTCACCCAGAACAACAATTCCTCGGGTGGTCGTCAGACGGTATTCTTCGACGAATGGTCGTAGGTGCCGGCGCCCCTCGGCGGCCATCTCATCGAGCATATGCAGATTAATCTCGGAGTTGAAATGCCCGGCGTTGCAGACAATCGCGCCGTCGTGCATTCGCTCAAAATGCGCCCGGTCGATAACGTTGATGTCTCCCGTCGCCGTGACAAAGATGTCTCCGATGCTTGCGGCGTTCTCCATCGTTGTCACAACGAACCCATCCATAACTGCTTCGAGGGCACGAAGTGGATTGACTTCGGTCACAATAACGTGCGAGCCCATACCTTTCGCGCGCATTGCGATACCGCGACCACACCAGCCGTAGCCGGCGACGACCAGCGTTTTGCCTGCGAGCAAGATATTGGTCGCTCGGATGATTCCATCGAGCGTGCTCTGACCGGTGCCGTACCGATTGTCGAAGAAATGTTTCGTGTCGGCATCGTTCACGGCGATGACCGGGAAACTCAACACACCATCATTTTCCATGGCTCGCATTCGGACCACGCCAGTCGTCGTCTCCTCTGTCGAGCCGATCATGTCCTTGAGCAGGTCTTTTCGATCTTGATGGAGACTCGTCACGACATCGGCTCCATCATCGATCACAATGTTCGGTTTGTGCCGGAGTGCCTGTCGGATGTGACGATAGTATGTCTCTTCGTCTTCTCCTTTGATCGCATATACCTGAAAACCATCGGCAACAAGGGCCGCGGCAACGTCATCTTGCGTCGAAAGAGGATTGCTTGCGCAGACTACGGCGTCGGCGCCACCTGCTCTCAATGTGTAGGCGAGATTGGCCGTCTCACTCGTGACGTGAACGCAAGCGACAATCCGGACGCCCTCAAGCGGCTTCTCTTTTTCAAACCGCGCCCGAATCAACTGGAGCACTGGCATCTCGCGCGCCGCCCATTCAATGCGCCGCTTGCCATCTTCCGCGAGTCCAATGTCACGAATGTCGTAGCGTGCCTCAGCAGTCTCGCTCACAAGCTAACCTTTCTCTTGTACTCCACACACGGTCCCGTACGTAGCCGCCTTCGGGTCTAGACAACCTAAACCCGGGTACTGTCTGCCGGGGATCAACATCTCACTATCTCGATCGCCGTCTCGGAAACCAAGCGTCCGGCGTGGCAGTGCCGATCGACCTCGGATTCTCCGATACGCACTTTCTTGCAGGGGGTAGAAGAACGACCGAATTTGAACGCAAAAAGAAACAGCAACTCGTGAGCGAGAAGCCGTTCGACTTCTTACTCACTCTCATCTGTCAGCGTCTCTAGCGCTGCCGGAATTGGCACCATACAGTTTCCTGAAGGTTGCCGGGCTTCTTTGGGCCGTTCCCTCCACCACTCGGGATAAGAGAGAGCAATATTCATTTTTTGCACTATAACACAGGGATCTGACCGGAACAATCTGGTCAGTGTTGCCGTCACTGCGCTCCAATCGCCACTGCAGCGGCCTCGACCTCAAACGACGGAACGTCCGTAACGATATCCACCGAACCGGCGTCTGGTGTTGGAAGAATCCAGGTCAACTGACCATGGACGGCCTTTTTGTCACTCATCAACCGGTCCATCACATCTCTTAGATCCCCGTCGAACCGAGAAGGGAGTCCAAGCCGGTCGAGAAGCGAATTCTGGCGCTGAGCCACCTCACCGGTCGATCTGCCAACGCGGATAGCGATGTCTGCCGCAGCTCGCATACCAAGCGCGATCGCCTCGCCGTGGTGATACTGATACCCGGCAGCCTCCATCGCGTGCCCGAGCGTGTGGCCGTAGTTCAAGACTCGTCGGATTCCCGATTCGCGCTCGTCCGCCTGCACAACCATGCTTTTTATGAGCACATTGCGCTGCACAATATCGGCGAGGAAGGTCACATCCAACAGCTGCTCATCACTGGCACTTTCGATACGCGTGAGGAGGTTAGTCTCGGGCTGACCCGTCGCTGTCACCTCGATCATCGAATGTTTGATGATCTCTCCCCAACCTCCGCGAAGCTCCCGCTCCGGGAGAGTCTCGAGTACCTGTGGGTCGGCCAGAACGAGCTGGGGCTGATAGAAGGCACCAATGAGATTCTTGCCACGAGCGTGATTGATGCCAGTCTTGCCCCCAACACTACTGTCCACCATGGCAAGAAGCGAGGTCGGCACTTGAACAAGACCAACTCCGCGTAGTGCGATTGATGCGACGAAGCCCGCGAGATCGCCAATGACGCCACCGCCGAGAGCAACCACGATGTCTCGACGATCGATGCGTTGATCGAGTAACTGGTCGAGGAGATCCGACACACAGTCGAGCGACTTGCTCGATTCTCCAGCGGGAACATCCAGGCAGCTAACGCCAAAGTCTGCCGCTTTCAGGCTTTCGCACACCGCTGGCGACCAGAGCGGACCAACGTTGGAGTCGGTCACTACCCAGGCTCGCCGGGCAGCCGGAAAACGCTTGCGCGCCAGTCGCCCGATGTGCCCGATAAGTCCAGGTGCAACAAACAGATCGGAACGTCCACCTGGTGTCCCGATGGTGCGCATCGGCGTCGGCAAGCTTCCGACGCGAGCCTCATTCATCGCAATCTCGATTTCGCGAGCGATGGAGTCCAGATCTTTACCAGTCGTATCGATGGTGACATCGGCCCGGTCGTAGAGATGGCGACGAGCTTGCCAGAGCTGGTCGAGTGCGGCACGAGGATCGTCTGACTCAAGCAACGGCCGGCGAGCGTCAGGGTCGGACACGATCTGACCCCGCAAACGCATCAACATCTCATCGGGAGACGCACGCAGGTGAATGATCAAACTTCCGGCACGCATCGTGAGCCAGTTATCCTCGTCGGTTACGACACCGCCGCCGGTTGCGATAACGCGCGCATCGCCGTCGCACGCCTCTACCAGACACTCACGTTCAACCGTTCGAAAAACGGACTCTCCATATTGAGCGAATATCTGAGGGATTGTGGCGTGAAAGCGGTCGGCGATCATTTCATCCACATCGATGCACGCATAGCGTAGTCGAGTCGCTAGCAGTCGCGCGAGCGATGATTTGCCGGTGCCGCTCAACCCAATTAATATGATGCGTTCCAACGCCAACCCTCTCATCGCACGAATGTCTGAAGCAAAGTCAGGTTCATGGAGAACTGATCGAGATTATATGTCGCGTACTAACTCATGCGGCAATCGGAATGAAGCGACTTCTGGCGACGCCCCGTTGGAGATCGCCACTGCCCCACTGCCATCATGCAGTCGCCTGGCCCGATGACGACTGAGCGTAGGTCCGTCCTCGCGTTGCCACGACACCAAACCTTTGGCCTAAGTTGGTCGGTTTTCGTTGAGGCACTTCTACCGTTATAATAAATCCGAAGTGTGTCACATGGTTACACGACAACGGCGTTAGTTGACAGTGACGCGACCGCCGAAGGTTAACGCACGGGAAGAGGATTGATGGACCGCATCCTGATCGCCGACGACGACGCTGGAATCCGCGGTATGCTCCGAGATTTCCTCGAAGATGAGGGATTCGACGTAGACGAAACTGATGACAGCGAGCATGTGCTCGGTGTACTCAAGTCGGATAGCCCCCCGGTGCTCGTGTTGATGGATGTACGAATGCCGAACAAGAGCGGCATCGACGTTCTGCGCGAGCTGTCTGAGACGCATGGTGAGCAGCTTCCATTCATCATCATGACCGCGTACGGGAGCGCAAATCTTGCTATCGAAGCAATGCAGCTTGGCGCGTTCGACTACATTACCAAACCATTTGATCTCGACGACGTCCTGATCACTATTCGACGGTTTAGTGAACACCAGAACCTTCTCAAGCGCGTTTCGAGTTCAGGCAGCCGCACGAATTCTGACCCAACCGACTACATCATCGGCAATAGCGTCGCCATGCAAGATGTTTACAAGACGATCGGGCGTGTCGCCCGTTCAGACTCAACAATACTCATTGCCGGAGACACGGGCACCGGAAAAGAACTAGTGGCAACGGTCCTGCACCGCAATTCCGGCTTTTCCGGCGGTCCGCTCATCAAAGTGAATTGTGCGGCGTTGCCAGAGACGTTGTTAGAGAGCGAGCTGTTTGGACACGAGAAGGGCTCGTTTACTGGTGCATTGAACCAACGTAAAGGTCGTTTCGAGATGGCCAACAAGGGAACGATCTTCTTGGACGAAGTCGGTGAAATGACGCTCTCGACGCAGAAGAAGCTTCTTCGAGTGCTTCAAGAGCGAGAGTTCGAGCGGGTCGGCGGGTCGGTAACAGTCAAGGTCGACACGCGGGTGATTGCCGCGACAAACAAGAACCTTTCGATGGAAGTCCGAGAAGGCCGATTTCGCGAGGACCTCTATTATCGCCTCAACGTCATCTCGATTTACCTTCCCCCGCTGCGAGCTCGGAAAGAGGACGTCCCGCTGCTCGTAGAGCACTTCCTGCACAAGCACCGGTATTCGTCGAGATCATCTCCCGCCAAGATTTCAACGTCTGCAATGCAGGCGTTGATGGGGCACGACTGGCCAGGAAACGTTCGGGAGCTTGAGAACATCATCGAGCGCGCAGTTGTATTGGCACAAGGCACGATTATCACCGACGAGCACCTTAGCTTCTCGAGTGCTGATCAAGGACACATCATTGATATCGCTCAGCGCGTGAGAGACGGATCGACCTTGATGCAAGTTCAGCAGGAAGTCGAAAAGCAGATGCTCCTTGAAGCGCTCAAGCAGTCCGATGGTGATCAGGTTGCCGCGGCGTCGACAATCGGCGTGGAGTTTTCAGAATTTCAGCAACGACTCTCCGACTATGGCCAGTTCGATCAACGAGAGCCGGAAGCCGCCCGCTAGCCGTGGTTTAAAAAGCGACGCCCGGCGGCCACCGCTGCGCAGCACATCGAGACACGAAAATACTAACCTGGCATCACACTTCTATGGGCAGGTTAGATGACCCGGCCTCTTCAGTTCCGTTGTTGTTCATTCGACGCCACTTGATTGAACGAAGTTGAGTAGGACGGATAGGGTTCTTCTTTAGCGTTTCTAGAGCCTGCACGTAAAGGGCTCGGACCTTCTCGCGGCTCAATCGCTCCCCACGCTCATAGTAAATCTGCGCTGTCTCGCCGATCACCCATGTGCCCGCAAAAGCGATGGCGACTTTGGGTACGGTTCCAATCGCAAGCGGCAGCAGCGTGACAACCTCCCGTGCCACAGTGCGCCAGGCAAGTCCTGCGCCCACGACTGGAATCATCTCGGTGTAGATTCGCAACCGCTTGTCGAGATCGCGATCATAAATCGCTGCCAGTTTGAAGATCAGCATTAGCTGATTCTTCGTGAGGACAAAGAAATCGGCGCCGACGGCGAATGCATTACCAATTATCGGCACCAACGTTGGAATATTGGAGATGAGCGCGAATTCACCATTCACTGTCGCTGTTTCGAAGATGACCTGATGAGCGCACGCTGATTTCATCGCAGGGATGTATCGACCGATGGCGATAGCTCGATCGTCCGCGCAATCAGCAATCCGGCGTCGCAGGGAATCGACATCCGTCTCGCTTGCGGACGGCCCCGAGAAATACTCCACGAGTCGCATCGGCTCCTTGACTCGTCGGTACAGCTCACGCCAACCGCGAGCAACCTGCGGATCGAGCGATCCCACTGACAGAATCACGTCGTAATGCAGCGGGTCAACGTCCGGATCGTCGAACGAGCGTACGTCGACAAAGTCATCCATCTCAGATCCGAGGACCTCCTCTGCCAGATGTCGCGCAGTATCTCGGAGGCGAGATATGACTAAGACCCGTGGTGGAATTCTCGCTTCATGCTCCAGATCATCAAAGCTGATCTCACGGATGAGGTTAACGAAATCGCGAATACCCATGACGAGTTGCCTTTCGTGCCAAGAGTGTTTGTCTGTGCAACAGAGAGAGGTGTAACCGGCAGTCGGAGACTGCGGACCGGATCAACACCTTCTTTGGCGTCGACAATCATAAACAGTTTAGCGAGGGAAGTTGGGGTCGATAAGTTCAACGTTCACTGTCATACCAGCAGATACAAACTCCTGATCTTCCGGAATGACGATGTAACAATTTGCCTGCGCAAGACCGGAAAGGCTGCCGCTCCCCTGATGCCCAATTGGGCGAACTACCGCGCTATCGTCGCGAAGTCGAATGACCCCTCGAACGAAATAGCGACGACTCCCGGGATTTTGGATGTCGCCTTCGAGCCGGGCGGTCACCATTGATGGATCTGTGTCGCTCAATCCGAGCATCCGTCGAATAGCTGGTCGACCAAACTGTGAGTACGACACCGCCGCAGCAACTGGGTTACCTGGCAGACCAAGCACCGGTGTCTCGCCAACCCTGCCAAACGCCATCGGTTTTCCCGGTTTGATTCGGACCTGCCAGAGATCAACGACGCCCTCTCGTCGCAGCACCTGCTTCACGACGTCAAAGTCGCCTACTGACACACCGCCCGACGTCACCAAGAGATCGGCGTCTCGGCACTCATGGAGCTTGGAAATTATGTCATGTTCAACATCCCCTGCGATACCGACAACGGACGGGATTCCGCCGAACTGTCGGGTCATCGCAGCGAGAAGGTAAGTGTTGCTGTTTCGAACTTGCCCCGGTTTCAGTGTCGGTCCTGGATCGACGATCTCGTCGCCGGTGGCAACAATCGCGATCTTGGGACGGCGGATGACTTTGACGGAGGAGCGATTCAAAGCCGCCAGCAAACCTATGTGAGCCGGGCCGATCACGGTTCCACGCCGTAATGGCACCGATCCGCGAGGAACGTCCTCGCCTGCCCAGCGAACGTTCTGATGAGGCGTAGCTGAATGAGTAAGCATGATGAACGATCCGAAGTTGCCGTCTGCGTCAGGTTTGGCCGCAGTCGAGTCCGATTCCACATCCTCAAATCGCACGACCGAATCCGCGCCTTCGGGCATCGGAGCCCCAGTCATGATTCGAATAGCCGTTCCGCGCTCAATTGAACCCACGAAACCATGACCGGCTGAAGACTCGCCACTAATGGTCAGACGTGTGGGAGTGGACGTCGATGCCGACTTGGTGTCGACTGACCGTACGGCAAAACCATCCATGGCCGAGTTCCGAAATGGGGGAATATCCTCAGACGCCACCACGTCCTGCGCCAGGACGAGGCCAAGCGCATCAAGAATGGACGTCTGGATCGAATCTAGAGAAGAAAATTGCGAGAGGATACGCGCGCGAGCCTCTTCAACGGTCAGCATGCAGCGGGTGTCGTCCCCCGCATTGCTCCTATCATGAGGCTCGCGCACCGGCACCTAAGATTCCTGTTTCAGACGCTCCATTGCGGAAACAAGCTCCTTGACGGCTCCTGCTGACTTGTGCAGCGCGGCGCGTTCGTCACTGGTGAGCTCTATCTCGAGGACGGCTTTGACGCCACCGGAGCCAAGTTTGGCTGGAACGCCAACATACAGATCGTTCAAACCATACTCACCGGACAGGTGCGCGCTACATGCGATTACTCGATTTTCGTCCAGAAGGACCGCCTCAACCATGTCGACGACTGATGCCGCTGGAGCGTAGTAGGCACTTGTGCCCAGTAACTTGACGATTTCGCCTCCACCGCCGCGTGTGCGCTCAACGATTGAGTCAATTCGCTCGGCGGATAGAAGCTGAGAAATCGGGATCCCGGCGACTGATGAGTACCGGGTAAGCGGCACCATCGTGTCTCCGTGACCTCCAAGCACAACGGCATTAACGTCCTTTGCCGACACGCCGAGTTCCATCGCAATGAACGTTCGGAATCGTGCTGAATCCAGCACGCCTGCCTGGCCAAGCACGCGACTCGGCATGAATCCTGACGTTTGAAGTGCAACGTGGCACATCGCATCAAGGGGGTTGGTCACCACAATAATGACCGCTTCCGGTGAAGCGGCGGCGGCCTGCTTGGTCACGCTGCCAACGATATTCATGTTTACGCGCAGGAGATCGTCACGACTCATGCCCGGCTTACGTGGAGAGCCGGATGTGATCACGATGACGTCCGAACCGGCCGTGGCGGAATAGTCGTTGGCGCCAGTGACGGCGACATCGTATCCAATGACAGGACCAGCCTCGGCGAGATCAAGAGCCTTCCCCTGTGGTAGATCTTCGACGATGTCGACAAGCACCACGTCGGCAATATTCCGCTGAGCCAGATACTGAGCCGTCGTCGCACCGACCATTCCGGCTCCGATTACTGTTACCTTTGAGCGCATTTCATCTCCGTTTCCCGCTCGGTATAACCCAAACGACCAGATACCTTCGCGCCACCCGATTACTTCTCGTGCCCCGACTGGATGAGCGATCGTTATTTGGGTGCGAGTTTGATCAAATCGTCACCTCGGAGCACTGGCATTGATCCCGTCTTGGATGATAGCACAGGGACATTCGCTGGCCACCAAAAACGCAACGATTACACGGATGTTTTGTTCCCGAACGCCCTTTGTGAAACCTGAATCGAAGGCCCATTTGAGGGCTCCAATACGCACTCACGACGCTTGATGGCACGACTTCTCCTGTGCTATACTGCGGGACGCTTGCGCATGTCCGAGCCGCGAACAGCCGCGCTAAGAATTTGTGGCTAACTGGCTACTCATGTGACAAGAAAACGAATGCTAACGCGCCGAAGTGGCGGAATCGGCAGACGCGCTACGTTCAGGGCGTAGTGGGCTTTAGCCCGTGGGAGTTCAAATCTCCCCTTCGGCACCATCGGCCGGCTGCTCGTTCAAAACGGGCGGCCGAACTTAACAACTGAATGGTGTTAGGCAGGATGGTCGCTGGCCTATGGCCAGAGGAAAGTCCGAGCTGCACAGAGTGAGGGTGCCTGGTGAAAGCCAGGGAAACGTTTGCCGGTGACGTTGACAGTCCAGACTGGCGTGCCGTTTCGTGGTACGAGACGCGCACGAGAGCAACAGAGACCATGGCCGGGCTGAATTCGGCCCGGAGTGAAAAGGGCAATCCTCCCCGCAGCAATCTCCGGCTGAGCCGCTATCAGGTTACTCGCCGAGGCTCGAAGTCGAGAGCAGTCACGCTTGGTGACGACGTGACCGATCGGTCGAGCGATCGCCGATCGAGACAGATGGCCGTCAAGAACAGAACTCGGCTTACTCGCCTGATATCATTCGGTGTATGGTGCCTCTAGCTCAATCGGTAGAGCACTGGTCTGTGGAACCAGCGGTTGCGGGTTCGAGCCCCGCGAGGCACCCCCAGAAGTCGAATTGCAATCTTCGACCCACTCGTGGCTGAGTGGGTCTTTATTATTCACTGATTGAACATAATCTATAGTGACTCCATCGACGAAGCGCCTCATGCCACGCCTACCAAAAATCCGACGGCATACGTCACGACGCCGACGATAACCCCAATGAGGGTCATTTCGAGCCCGCTTGCCCACCAGGATCGTATCGTGACGAGACTCTTTGCCGCGCCGACGGCAAAATGCCCGATAAGGCTAACGACAGCTGCCGTAATGATGGCTGGATTGCCTGCGAGCAAAAAGAATGGCAGGACAGGGACAATAGCGCCAATCCCGGTAGAAATCATCGCTGATGTCGCCGACGTGGTTGGGTTAGGTAGTCGCTCTTCAGATAACCCTAACTCCTCGGACGCGAGGGCACTGAGAAACTGTTCCTCATTTTGAGATATTCGATCGGCGAGATTGTTGGCTTCATCTTCGGTCAAACCTTTCAACTGGTAAAACAGTGACAGTTCTTCACGTTCTTCGTCCGGATCCTCGACGATCTCACGGCGTTCTCGAGCCATTTCGGCGTCGTGAACCTCTCGCTCTGACTTAGCCGCCAGATAAGCTCCAGACCCCATCGAGACCGCGCTTGCCACCGCACCGGCTATCCCGGCTAGCAAAATGAAATGACTGGATGCGTTGCCGCCGGCGACGCCGGCAACTAGTCCAAAAACCGCGCCCAGTCCATCGTTTGCACCATAGATGGCGTCCGCGATCCAGGTGCCGGAGCTCACATGTCGCTCGCCCTTCAGCAGCGCATCGAGTCTCGATCGAGGTGCGGTATCCCGTGCGCCGATGGAAGTCAGACCATGCAGGGTGTTCGCGTGTTTTGCCTCGTCCTGAGCCATCTCCCGCATGAGTACGGCAGAGGCAGGATCACCCAGCGACTGCGCCTCTGCTTCGTAGTGCTGCAAATGTGAATCCTCGATGGACTCCGCTTCGCGCAATGCCGCATTCAGGTCGGTCTTCGCCCGCATCCTCACAACCCAAGGGATCGACACCTGATTAACCCTCGGCTCAACACCAAGCTCTGACAGACGCTCGCGCCACCTAGCCGCATGTTGCTCTTCGGCTTCCGCAAGGCGCTCGAGGATCGCTTTGCGATGGGGGTCTTGTTCACATTGAGCGAAATAACGATAGGTCGCCGCGCTCTGTAACTCCGCTGCGAGATTCTGATCCAGCGCGTCGACGAGCTTGGAAAGCCCCTCATCACTGGCATCAGTTCTGTGTTCACTCATACTCGCCCCTTGCGTCGCCGGTGGAAACCGGATTATATGACTGACCTCTCTGAATGATCCTCACCATCGCTAACTCGCCCGGCTGACTACAACAATTCGCGCCTGCCCGTACTGCGGAGCACATTGGTGATGAAAGATATGGAGACCCAAGTAAAATGTTGACGTCACCAGATCCATCCTTCCTGACTTCTCGCAGTTGACAGCCAGACACACTGTTGCGATACTGTACGTACATCCACGGCGTCGGGTGGTCCTCTTCCTCTGTCCACCGGTAGAATCAATGGCTACCGGAGAACACGCCGATTCATATAGGGATTAGCTAGATTATGAAGAGCGACGAGATTAGACGCAAATTTACAGAGTACTTTGCCGAGCGCGGTCATCTAGCCGTGCCGAGCTCGTCTCTGGTACCGGTGAACGATCCAACAGTCTTGTTGACGACCGCCGGGATGCAGCAAATGACACCGTACTTTCTCGGCTTGGAACCACCTCCGAACAGCCGCATGACCTCGATTCAGAAGTGCTTCCGAACGGTCGACATTGATGAGGTCGGGGACGAATCACACCTTACGTTCTTCGAAATGCTGGGCAACTTCTCGGTTGGCGATTACTTCAAGGATGAGGCGATCAGCTGGGCTTGGGAGTTACTTACGAAGGAGTTTGGCGTTCAAGCCGACCTCTGGTATCCGAGCGTGCACGAGATTGACCAATACTCGCTCGATTACTGGCATGAAAAGATCGGCGTTCCCACAAACCGCATCCGCAAACTCGGTGACGCTGAGAACTGGTGGGGGCCGGTTGGCAATACCGGTCCGAACGGACCCGATTCCGAGATCTACTACGACCGCGGATCAGAGTTGGGTTGTGGACGACCAGATTGCGGCCCAGCGTGCGAGCACTGCGATCGCTTCCTTGAAACGTGGAACCTCGTCTTCATGGAATTCTATAAGGAAAGTGACGAGTCCCAGCGACCGCTTCCTCGTAAGAACATCGATACCGGAATGGGAATCGAACGCATCGCGATGATCTTGCAAGGGAAATCGTCGGTTTTCGAAACCGACCTCTATTTTCCGATTGTCGAGCGTGCAGCCGATCTCGCCGGCGTTCGTTATCAAGAACTCGATCAAGTTGATCATTCGTTACGGGTCATCGCTGATCACGCTCGAGCCGTTACGTTCCTTGTCGCCGATGGTGTTTTGCCTGGAAACGAGGGACGAAGTTATGTGCTGCGTCGGGTACTCCGAAGAGCGATTCGACATGGCAGGCTTCTCGGTCTCGACCGGCCATTTCTCGTGCAACTCGTGGATGTCGTCATCGAGATGTTCGATCGCCACTACCCAGAGCTCTCCTCCTCCAAGGGCCGAATCGAGGCCATTCTCCAGCATGAGGAAGAGAATTTCGGTCGCACACTCGCGGCTGGCATTACACGCTTCGAGACTATGGCGGCGGAGCTCCAGTCACGAGGAGAGACCGTCGTGCCCGGAGCGGACGCTTTTCGTCTTTACGACACATTCGGCTTCCCGCTCGAACTGACTGCCGAACTGGCCGAGGATGAGGGCCTCTCTATCGACCAGGCGGAATTCGACCGAGCGATGGACGGACAGCGGGAACAGAGCAGAACCGCCGCCGGAAAGTTCGCGACGACCTCGGCAGAGCGCACCAACATTTACGCCGAGTTGGCCGAACCACCCATCACGTTCGTCGGATACAACACGACTGAACATGAGGCATCCATATCGGGGATCGTCGGCGAATCGAGCAGGTTGGACACGATCGACACTGGAGACCACGCAGAGATCGTCCTGAACGCGACTCCGTTTTACGGTGAAGCGGGCGGACAAGTTGGCGACACCGGGATTATTCGTTCGAATACTGGGTTGTTCCGCGTCGACGACACGCAGCGACCGACATCAGGATTGATCATTCATCGAGGCGTGGTTGTCGAGGGTTTCATGAAGCAGCGACAGGCAGTCACGGCTACTGTCGACACCAGACGCCGTGACGACATCCGCCGAAATCACACGGCAACGCACCTCTTACATGCGGCTCTCCGCGCCGTGTTAGGTGAACACGCGCGTCAGGCTGGGTCACTGGTTGCGCCGGATCGACTCCGGTTCGATTTCACCAATCTGGAACCGGTCAGCGCGAGCCAGATTGAAGTGATCGAGCGTCTCGTCAACGATGAGATCCTGACGAATAAGCTAGTCGACACACAAGTCATGACCTACGCCGACGCGACAAGCACGGGAGCGATGGCACTGTTTGGCGAGAAGTACGGCGACACAGTACGCGTGGTTTCAGTGCCTGGGTACAGCAAAGAATTATGTGGCGGAACACATGTCGTCCGTACGGGCGATATTGGCCTCTTCCTGATATCGGCCGAATCGAGCGTTGCCAGTGGGGTTCGGAGAATCGAAGCAATTACTGGGCGTTCGAGTGTTGAACAGGTCCTTCGATTGAAGGGACTGTCCGACACCCTATCCCGCGGAATGCACGTGAGCCCGGAACAGGTTGTATCCGCTGTCGCCGAACAGACCGAACGACTCCGTGTCGCTGAACGTGCCGTTGAGCAACTGAAGGTCGAGCTCGCGAGCGCTCATGTTGATGTCGACACGCGGAACGCCGTCTTCGTCGATGGGACTCCACTGCTCGTGACGCGAGTTGAAGCACCAAGTCGCGATGCGATGCGCCAGATCGGCGACCGGCTCCGCGACAAACTGGGCTCAGGGATCGTGGTGATCGGTTCGCTCATCGATGGACAAACCGCCCTGTTGGCGATGGTCACCAAAGACCAGGTGGAACGTGGCTACGATGCCGGGAAGCTAATCCGCACCATCGCGCCAATCGTCGGAGGGCGTGGCGGGGGCCGGGCAGATACGGCTCAGGGCGGCGGCAGCGACGTCGAGAAACTGGACGACGCTCTGGCTGCAGCGCGAGACGCTGTCCAACATCAGATGACTGGGTAACTTACTCTACCAGAGAGATAGCACGGAATCCGTCGGTTGGCGGAAGGGGGCACGACATGAGCACGCAGGAATCCACTGCAGTTCACATCAGCAGCAGCGAAGATGTGGACGCTCTCGTCGAACGCCTCCCGCAGATGAAGGATGAGCGGGTTCTTGTCACTGTCTCGGAAGATTCCGATGCGCTCCTCACCGCCGCTGAGTTCTATCGCGTGCTGAATCGCGGTCGCGAATCGAATGTTGCGCTGACGATATCGACCGATGACCCGCTGCGTCAGGATCTAGCTCGCATGCTCGGTTGGGTCGTAGTCGACACCGGATTGGGAAGCGGATCGCGGGGCAACACCGAGAGCCTGCCTTCCCGCAGCGGTGACACCGAAGACATTAATGGACTGTGGACACAGAATCACACGACTGCTGATCTGGCGACTTACCGACCAGACGCATCACCCGAATCGTCTCGGGCGAAAAGTCAGGTTACTGGAACCATAATCGTCGACGCTGAAACAGCCAAGAAGATTGCCAAGCAACCTGAACCCATGGATCCGCCAACCGACGGTCCGAATGGTCGTCACGCCCATCAGCATGAGAGCGAGATCACGCCCGAAGAAATTCGCCGACGCCGTCACTTTCCGAGACCCACACGCAGGGCGTTCATGCTCGTCGGCGCGATCGGCGCACCGCTAATCGTGCTGGTGATTGTTGCCGGGATGTTGATGTACATTCTGCCAACCGCAACCGTGACCCTCGTTCCGGTCGAGAAATCAATAAGCGCAGACCTCGTTTACGGCGTGGAGACACCAGGCAACACGTACGACGTCTCAATTCAGCCGGTAACCATCACGCACACGACGTCATTTGATAAGGACATTCCTTCAACTGGCGAACGGTTTGAGCCCGACGGCACAGCCTCTGGAAACATTCTGTTGACCAATCCGCTGCTGAACCCGGTGACGGTTCCGAGTGGTACCGCGCTCGCCGGGAAGAATGGCTTGAACTACATCGTGCAGAAAGACGTGACCGTTCCAGCCGCGGATCCGTACGGTTCGTTATCCTTTGGGTCCGCCACAGTTGCCGTCGCGGCGGCGTCAGCAGGCGATCAAGGCAACACCGATGCGGGTACAATCGTCGGGCAGCTCGATAGCGGCGTTTTTTACAACAATCGGGATGCTATTACAGGCGGATCGATGAAGAGAATCGCTGTTGTCAGCCAGGCGGATATCGACGCGCTGAAACAGGCGGCCGAGACCAATTTGGCGGGACGTGTCGATCAGGAATTCCAAGCTTCGATCGAACCTGGAATGCAGCTCGTGCCAGACACTCAGACAACGACCGATCCAACCTTCCAGTATTCGCTAAAGGCTGGGCAGGATGGTACGGATGTCTCAGTCCATTCAACTCAGACTGTTACCGGGGAGGTATTCGATCCTGGTAAGCTCAATGCGCTGGCGAAGGATGAAGCTGCACGACAGCTGGCCGCAAAAGCCGGGCCGAACGAAATTATCTTGGGAGATACCGTTACGATCGGTGACCCGGTCGCTCTGCCGGGCGGGCTCTCATTTAGCCGCCACGCCACCGCGCGAACGCGGGCGGTTGTCAGTGCAGACGAACAGAAGTCACTTGAGAAGCAAATCATCGGCAAGGGCGAGGCTGATGCTCAAGCCATCATTCAGTCAATGACTGATGTGGCCTCCTATCGGATATCCATCAAGCCCACGTGGCTGCCGCAGCGTATGCCGGAATTGGACTCGCACATCAAGATCGTCGTTTCAAATTCGAATGATGCCAGTACTTCGCCGTAGGATCCTCGCCCTCGACGCTGGAAGTCGACGTGTCGGCGTTGCAATCAGTGACGAACTGCACATGATCGCCAGCCCGATTACCACGATCGATCTTCAACGTGGAGGATGGGACAAACTCATTGCGATCATCGAGGAGTATGATCCGGAGTTCGTACTAATTGGCTTGCCGACCGGTTTATCTGGGCGCGAGGGTCCGCAGGCGGCTGCAGTTCGCCGATTCGCCGAGAAAGTTCGAGAATTGACCGGACGAAAGACGCGCTTTCACGATGAGCGTCTTACGTCCTTCATGGCCGAGCAAACGCTTATTGGGTCAGGTCGAAAATCGAAACAGCGAAAACAACACATCGACGCGGTCGCCGCAGCACTGATATTGCAAAGTTTTCTTGATGCGAGTCGCGGTTGACTCCGGCTCAAAGACCAACCTATAATCCCGCAGGGCCCCCCATCCGTTATAGGGAGAGGGATATATGAAGCTGATTGTTGCGGTTGTCCAGAATGAAGACGCCGACAATGTGATTGACGCGCTCCTCGAGAGTGACTTCCGGGCCACCCGCCTGGCAAGCACGGGAGGATTCCTGCGCCGGGGAAATACGACCGTGATGATTGGCGTTCAGGATCATCAAGTGGATCAAGTCCTGGAGCTGATTCGCACTGAGGCCAGGGCGAGAGCCCAGCAGGATCAGGCCGGTGAAATACAAACTGCCGCGGCAACAGTGTTCGTTCTTGATCTCGAAGATTATCAGCGTCTTTAGCGGAGCGAGCAGTCTCTTCCCGTTTGGACACTGGTAGCGCGACTCTTCAACAGCCGAAGTCTGGCGGGAATCCCGAATGCTTGCGCGTCGATTCGGTCCTGAGTTCACCATTTTCGGGCGAGTGCTCACGGTCAGATTACCTTGGGCGATAGCAGCAGCAATCGCGCTTGGTTTGACTGCATTTGAGCTTGCTCCACGGGATGCCGTGGACGTTGGCGCCATAGTCTGGTACCTCAACGGAATGTTGGTGGCTGGTGCCGCCATTGGATCGATCATTTTTCATGAGGCTGCCCATGCGGCGGTCGGACAGAGACTTGGCCGAGCACCGGGCAGAATCTCAATTTATCCTCTCGGTGGAGTCACCGATGATTTCAACGACCCTGGAACGCCATTTCAAGAATCCGTTGTTGCAATCGCCGGTCCATTGGCTAGCGCCGGCATCTGCGGCATCTTCTTTCTTGCGTGGTTTCTGTTTCCTTCGCACACGTCCATTATTGGGCGTGATCTCCTATACATCGGGATCATCAACGGTACGCTTGCGGCAGTAAACCTTCTTCCTGGCTATCCGCTTGACGGAGGTCGTGTCTTTCGCGCGCTCGTCTGGTATCTGCATGATGATTTCAGCACCGGCACGAAAGCCTCGGTCACCTACGGTCAGGTCATAAGCACTTTCGCACTCGCAACCGGTCTTGTGTTTCTTGGTAGTCGCGGATCCTGGTCTTTACTGGGAATCTGGATAATCCTCGGTGCTTGGGGCGTGGCGCGTGTTGGCCGACAAGAAATGACTCGGTCAGTTCTGCTATCGCTCGGTGGATCGCTCACCGCTGGTGAGGCAGTGCGCGGAATAAATCCTCACGTTCGTGCACAACAACCTCTCGACGAAGTCCTCGAGGCCTTACTGGCTGAAGTACACTCGGGTCCCGGATTGGTGACTCAGAATGGCGAGGTAATAGGGGTCATTTCTCTCAATGAACTCCGTCGTTATCGAAGGATCAATTGGCCTGAAACGACGGCGCTGAGCGCAATGGTGCCGATCGATCAGTTGTCGGTACTCGACGAGGGAGTATCCGTGCGTAAGCTGTTGAACGAATTGATCGATCGTCGCTCTGACACCTTGCTCGTGACTGGGCACGACGGCGTCGTTGGGGCGCTCAACCGGCAACTGGCAATCGAGAAGCTAATTGACAGGTTACAATCCGCCAAATTCGACACATAGTTCTTTGACGTATATATCGTGATCTTTCGAACAAGAGACCGGAAAATTATGCAAGGTGGTATCATTCAAGTCTAGTGGACAAAGCAACAGCGAACTTACGTTTGGCAGCTCAGGACTCGCCAAATCAGGCTAACATTAGGGGGCTTTCGATAAACCAGACCATCAATGTAACTCCACAGCGTGAACGCGCTATCCTCGTAGCGGTCGATTGGAAGCGATCCGGTTGGGATCTTGAATCCTCGCTCGAAGAATTGGCTAGATTGGCTGATACAGCCGGCATCGATGTCGTTGATGCGGTTTCGCAGCGCCTGTCGCATCCGAACTCAACCCAGTATGTTGGCTCAGGAAAGCTCCAAGAGATTAAAGACCTCGCAGAGAACGTCCAGTTTGACATGATCTTGGCGAACGATGAGCTTTCACCCGGCCAACTGCGTAATCTGGAAGAACAACTCCAGAAGAAGGTCATCGATCGCACAGCGCTCATTCTCGACATTTTCGCGGGCCGAGCCCGAACGCACGAAGGACGACTCCAGGTTGAGTTGGCCCAACTCGAATATCGACTGCCCCGTCTCACACGCATGTGGACTCACCTATCACGGCAGGCCGTCGGCGGCGTAGGGGTCCGAGGTCCAGGCGAGACACAGCTTGAGGTAGACCGACGCGAAGCGCGTCGTCGGATCGCGTGGATCAAGACGCAGTTGGAAGAAGTTCACCGGCATCGCCAGTTGTATCGGGACCGCCGGCGACGGGCCGGCGTGCCGGTCGTTGGAATTGTCGGGTACACCAACGCAGGAAAATCGACACTGCTGAACGCCCTTTCGGGCGCCGACGTGCTAGCGGAAGACAAGCTTTTTGCAACACTCGACCCGACGACTCGTCGTGTGCAACTACCGAGTGGACGCGACGCTCTCTTTACCGACACCGTCGGGTTTATTCAGAACCTGCCAACATTTCTGATCGCCGCGTTTAGAGCGACGCTCGAAGAGATACGTGAAGCGGCTGTTCTGGTTCACGTACTCGACGTGACACACCCGAAGTCGGCTGAGCAAGCGGCTACGGTGCACACCGTCTTGGAAGAACTCGGCGCTGACGATCGTCCGATGATCACCGTACTCAATAAGATCGATCGGCTATCCGGGAGCGCGGTTCCCGAATTACTCGCCAGCAGATTGCCGTCTTCAAATCTTATTGTCCCTGTGTCGGCGAAGACTGGTGCAGGCCTCGAGGATCTGCTCAATCGCGTGGCGAGCGTTCTTGACGAGCGCAAGCAACTTGTCGATGTCGACCTCATGATCCCGTTCGAAGATGCCAAACTGCTTGATCTCTTCCATCGAGTCGGAGAGGTGGACGATCAGCATTTCAGCGAATCCGGCACGGAGATTGTTGGACGTATTCCGGAACGACTTCTCCCTCGTTTTGAGAAATTTCAGCAAGGCACGCGCTGACCGACAGTCATTATGTCGGGCTTTTCTCGAAACACCCAACCATTGGGAGACGAGTCTAGTACTTAGGTCTGATTCCGTCTTCACGGACCAGCAGCATGCTAGTGATAGGCAATGTGGACCGCTATAATCCTTAAGTGGAACGTTGGCGGCAATTGAGAGGGTGCGCGAATGTCGGAGAACCTGTCACAGACGCTACAGAACCTACGAGACGCAGGCGGACTTGATCTCGTTGCCGTGGTGAGTTCTGACGGCCTTCTTATCGACTCATCCCAGGCGTCTGATCTGGATGCGGAGTCGTTTTCGGCCGTCGCCGCAAGCGGGCTGCTTATGATGGATGCCATGGGCCGTGAGCTTAATCAAGGAACCGCCAAGCAAGCAATCTTGGAATACGACCACAGTGTTGCCATCCTGACTCCCCTCGCTGACGAGATGGTTCTGATCGCGCTGGCTCGAGGGGACTCCAACCTTGGTCGCGTCCGGCTGGTTCTTCGCCGCGGGTTGGACGACATTTCCAGCGCCGTTTCAGCCATTTAGATACCTTCGCATCGTCATTCGTATGGAGGAATAGTAACGTGTCTTCCCGGAGCGGATCGTACCGATCGGCTGGCGTTGACATCGATGCTGCCGATGCGGCCAAAGACCGCATCGCGGCACGTGTTGCCGCAACTCACGGCGCATCGGTCCTCCGTGGATTGGGCTTGTTCGGCGGATTCTTTCGGTCACCAAAGAGCGACGGACGAGTTGTGTTGGTTTCCAGCGCTGACAGCGTCGGAACAAAAGTGCTGCTGGCTGATCTGATGGCCGACCATCGAGGTATCGGTATAGACCTGGTCAATCACTGTCTGAACGATATTTTGGCGTGCGGTGCACGTCCGCTGTTCTTTCTCGACTATTACGCCACTCCGAAGCTGGTTCCCGGCGATCTCGAACAGGTCGTCGACGGTCTCGCCGAAGCGTGTGAGGCCGCTCAATGCGCATTAGTTGGAGGCGAGACCGCACAACTGCCCGGAATTTACCAGGCAAATGCGTACGATTTGGCTGGGTTCATCGTTGGCCAAGTCGAGGAGAATGATATTGTCGACGGTTCGCGGATCCGAGAGTCAGATATCGTCATTGGATTGCCGAGTGATGGACTCCACACGAATGGTTTCACGTTGGCACGATCAGCTTTGGGAGTTGATGGTTCTCGCGAGGTTGCTCAAGATCGACTTGCGGTCATCCCGGAGTGGGATGTCCGACCGCTCGGCGAGATTCTATTGACGCCGCATCGATCTTATCTGAACGACGTATCGCCGCTGTTGGACTCTGGCGTAGTGAACGCAATGGCGCATATCACCGGTGGCGGTATACCCGGAAATCTTTCGAGAGTCGTGCCAATCGGACTGACCGCCGTAGTTGACGTCAGTTCATGGACACCGGGACCGTTGTTTCGAGACATCCAGAGCCAGGGCCAGATCTCTGATGGTGAGATGTATCGGGTGTTCAATATGGGTATCGGATTCGTGATCGTAGCGAGCCCCAAGCATGCAGATTTCATTCTGGGTTCGGTTCCCGGCTCGCAAGTCATAGGACGAATAGAATCGTCAGTTGGCTCGGATCAGGTAAGGCTCGTCGGGCTCAAGAACGCGAAAGTCGCCTGATGAATGACGCAGACTCGTCGAGCCAGGAGGATTGATGTCAAAATTCGACCCAGACATCTCCAATCTCGTCGTCGGCGAGGAAGACAGGTCACAGATCGCTGCATGTCTCCAACGACTCATGGCTGATTCTGGTGCAAGCTACGCGATGGTGATCGATCGCAGTGGGCAGATCCTTGCCGAAGAGAGCGACGAGATTCGGCCAGAGATGGTGCACCTCGGAGCGCTAATCGCGGCGACCTATTCATCGACGCAGGAGATGGCACGCATTCTAAAGGAAGACGGATTCAAAACATTATTTCAGGAAGGTTTGAAGGAGAAGATATTCACGGAGACCGTCCGCGGTCGATGGCTGCTTGTGGTCATATTCAACCACAAGGCTCAGATCGGGTTGGTCAAGGTGCTTGCACGTCGCTCAAGCGCAGTCTTGGCGAATATCCTCGAACTTGTCGAACAACGCAGCTCTGAGGTGGGAACCGCTCGTTTTCGGCACATTGGCAAGGCAACTATTGATACGATTGACTTATTGTTCAAAGATGACGTCAGTCCCGACGATGAGTAGGATGTTGAAAACCCTATGGCGCTGATAAATGTCGCGGCTCGAGAAATTCACGGGAAGATCGTCTACTATGGACCGGGATTGTCCGGAAAGACGACGAATCTTCAATACATTCATTCGCGGATCCCGAGCAATACCAAGGGTGAGCTTCTCTCAATCGAAACGGAGACTGAACGCACGCTGTTTTTCGACTTCTTGCCGCTCGACCTGGGTAAAGTGCACGGTTTCACGATTCGCTTCCACCTCTATACTGTTCCGGGCCAGGTACTTTACGAGCGAACTCGAGTTGCCGTACTCAACGGCGCCGACGGTGTCGTCTTCGTCGCTGACGCCAGTCGCGATCGACTTCCAGATAACCTTCAGAGCCTGCGCGAACTGGCCCAGAATCTAACGGCCCAGGGAAAGAGATTTCTCGATTATCCGCTCGTCATGCAATATAACAAAATGGATCTACCACAATCATTGCCGGTTCCCGTGCTTGATCGGTACATCAACACCGTTAAAGTTCCGCGGTTCGAGGCAGTGGCTGTCAACGGTCGAGGCGTATTCGAAACGTTGCGCGCGATCTCGAAACTTGTCATCAACAGACTTTGATCCAGTTCGAGTTGCTAACCTTTTCGGCAGGGGCCGGCACGCTGAACGCTCACCGTGGACCCAGGCGTTCTTGCCCGATATGAAATCCCCGCGCGCTCATCGTCACACCAGCCAGAGACAGACAATCATTGACATGATCGACTAAGATGCTCCTCACGTCAGTAACGCTCCTCGATTGATGTAATCCATTGGCCACGGCCCAAGACTCCTTCCACCCAGGATCATTCACTGTTACTATAGGCGAAGAAGAGCAACGTGAAGATGAACAAACCGATGCCCACGGCGTGCTTGTGCGCGGCATATTGCCTTACGTGCAACATGGGACCGACGCCGTTCGAGAGACCTGGTTTAACGACAAAGGGACCGGAGTATCTGGGCCAAAGGAGGCAACATGGTCGAGACTGCCGCAAGACGCACAACAACGTCAATTTACGAACGAATCGGCGTTCGAACGATCATCAATGCCAGTGGGGCAACGACAGCGGTGAGTGGCACATTAATGCCACAAGAGGTCGCTGAGGCGATGGTCGAAGCTGCCAAAGCGTTCGTGGTATTGGACGAACTGAACGCTAAAGTTGGCGAGAAGATCGCGCAAGCTACCGGTGCAGAGGCTGGGTACGTAACGTGTGGATCCGCCGCCGCGATGGCGATCGCAGCCGCAGCTTGCATCGCCGGGTCGGACCCAGCTCGGATCCGGCAGCTACCGAACAGCGACGATATTCCAAACGAGATCATCATTCACCGGTCTCACCGAATCGGCTACGATCAGATGTTTCGGTCGGGGGGAGGCAGGCTGGTTGAAATCGGCATTCCCGCTCTTACCGAAGTATGGGAACTCGAGGCTGCCATCTCCGAGAAGACGGCGGCAGTCGCGTACATCGACTCACCATCGACTGGGGCAAATGCTCTCGACATTGATACGGTCATCGAAGTTTCCCATGCGCACAACATCCCGGTGATCGTCGACGCAGCCTCGACGCTTCCACCCGTTGGTCATCTGACGCGTTGGATCAAATGGGGAGCCGATCTTGTCATCTATAGTGGTGGAAAAGGGATTCGCGGCCCTCAGGATTCGGGGATGTTGGCCGGACGCAAGGATCTGATCGCCGCTGCAGTTCTCAACGGCAATCCCCATCGTGGCATCGGCAGAGGAATGAAAGTGAGCAAGGAGGCCATGGTTGGCCTCGCGGTAGCGCTGGATCTATTCATGGCGCGAGATCACAACCGGGACTTCGAAGAGCATCTCAAACAGGCGAACATTGTGCTCGACGGAATCCGAGGCCGGAGTGACGTTCGTTGCGAGCAAATGGCCGACCAGGATGCATACCCGGCGCCAATTGTCTTCATTCATCCAGTGGACAATCGCTGGGACCCTTATCAGGTTCAACGTGAACTCCAGGAAGGAAGTCCAGGCATTTACGCGAAAGTGGAACACGGCGCGTTGTCGATCAACACCCATTGTCTTCAATCCGGGGAACCAGAGCAGATTATTGAACGCGTTCATGAGGTTCTCGATGGCAAGTAACGAATGGATCTTGCTCGCCTCGTCGTCTAATCAGAACTGCGCCCAGGGATAGCCGGGAGACGACTGCGAACGTTCAGCACTTGGCGGATGTGAAGAATCGTGGTTAGCGAATCGAACCCGACTTACCTTGTGAATACACAAGGTAGGTCGGGTTCGATTCGCACACGATGATTGACGACGCATTTCAAATCACAACGACACGGCGATGCCCGGCTACTCGATGTTGCGAAGCGTAGGATCCAGAGCGTCACGGATCCAATCGCCAATCAGATTGATTGATAGCACGGTAATCATTATCGCGATGCCTGGGATCGTCGCCAGCCACCACGCAGTTGAAATGTAGGCGCGACCGTCCGCCAACATGTTGCCCCAGGTTGGCCTTGTCGAGCCAACGCCAAGACCAAGGAATGAAAGCCCAGCCTCGGCGATGATTGTCGCCGCAACGGCGAATGTTCCGTACACGATGATTGGAGTAACCGCGTTTGGCAGAAGGTGTTTAAAGAGAACAGAACCGTCGGAGGCACCGATGGAACGCGCCGCAATGATGTACTCATGGCTCTTGGCAGACAGGACAGAGCCGCGCATCAGTCGCGCATACGGCACCCAACCCGCAATAGCCAGCACGACAATAACGTTGAGTAACCCACCACCGAGCACGGCAACCACGGCAATCGCAAGCAAGAGATATGGGAACGCCAGGAAGACATCTCCCAATCTCATGACAACGGAGTCGATCAACCCACCGTAGTAGCCAGAGAGCAGACCGAGGGTAGATCCAGCACCAGCGCCAAGCGCCACTGCGGTTAGTCCGACTATCAACGACACCCGAGCACCATAGATTATTCGTGACAGGATATCTCGGCCGAGTTGGTCAGTACCCAGGATATGCTGCGTATCTCCGTGAATCGTCAACGACGTCCCATAGCGTGGACAGCTTGTCATAGCTGGGCAGCGCAGTCTCTCCGTTATATGACCGAGATTCGGGTTGTACGGCGCGAACAACTGCGCGAAGATGGCCACAATGACGATCAGGATCAAGATGACACCGCCGGCGAGACCCAGTCGGTTGCGGCGGAGAAGTCGAAGCGCTCGGGCAGTCCCAGTCTGTCGTTGACGGACTTCAGAGAATGCATCCGCAAGAGTTTCCGGACTACTGTATGTACCGCGCGAATTACTCATTCCTCCACCAGAGTTTCTTTTCGTCCGTTCGACTCAAGCTTGGTCGCGAGTTCACTTCTCATATTAGCCGGACCCTTGGATCGAGCCACGTATAGAGCAGGTCGACGAACAGATTGATGAGCACGAAGGTGACGGCAATGATGAATACGGCAGCTTGGACCACAGGGAAATCTCTGGATCCAATGGAGCTCACCATGAGCTGGCCAACGCCATTCCACTGGAAAATCTGCTCAGTGATGATGGCGCCCGCCAATAGATTTCCAAAGTCGAGACCGATAACGGTCACCAAGGGAATTGCCGTGTTCTTCAACGCATGTCTCAACACCACTCTTGACTCCCTAAGGCCCTTGGCTCTTCCAGTGCGAATGTAATCGGCACCGAGTACATCGAGCATTCCGGACCGAGTGAGTCGAGTCAAACGTGCGATACCTGGTGCAGCCAGCGTGATCGTTGGCATGACCAGGTAAGACGGCGACAGGTTGTAGCCCTGCGAAGGCAGATATCCGAAGTTCACGGCGAATATCAGTATCAGCATGATACCGAGCCAAAAGTTCGGCACCGACTGACCAAACAGTGCCAGCAACATCACAATATTGTCGATAATGGAGTAGCGCTTTACCGCCGAGATGATTCCGAGGCTCACCGAAATGACTACGCTCAAAATCAACGCGGTAGTGGCCAATTCGATCGTCCTTGGGTAGCGATCAAGCACGATCTGCATAGCGCTGAATCCGCGAAATCTGAGTGAGTCCTGCCAGTGACCTTGCGCCGTAGACGTGAGGAAGGAAAAGTATTGAACGTACAGGGGCCGATCCAATCCAAGATCATGACGGACCCGTTCGACGTCCTGCGGTGATGCGTTGTCCCCTAGCATGAGGGTTACGGGATCGCCCGTCAGGTTGGTCAGGAAGAAGACCAGTGTTACCACTCCGATGATGACGAGCACCGACTGCAATAGTCGCCGTATCACATAGTTGACCATGAGAATCCGTTTCCTGTTGTGCGCCGCCGGGCGACTCAGAACCGATCAATATCGGATCGCAGTCGCCCGGAGCACGTAATGTTTTACACGTTCCACTTCATCTCATGCGCCCACATCATCTCATCGTGACGTGGTTCCCAAAGGACCCAATTGTCGACTCCAAACATATCAACCAACTGGTACATGAAGAGGCACGGCGCATCATCGAAGATGAACTTCTGCGCCTCCGAATAGAGTTGTTTGCGCTTGTCCACGTCTAGTTCAACCCGGGCATCCTGAATGATCTTCTCAAGGTCGGGATTTGTGTACGGCCGACGGTAGTCGTTGTACTGATCGTAAGACTGTTTCCCAAGCAACGGAACGAAGGTGTTGTCGGCATCGAAGAACCAGTTACCCCAAGAAGCAAATTCGAGACCCGGTGTCTGCTTGGATTTCTCGAGATCGGTCAGGGCGGCTGAATCTCGCAGCTCGGGGGTACAGCGGATCCCGGCATTGGCCATCTCTTGCGCCATTGCTTCGGCGACTTCTTTGTCCTTTGGATACCGACCTTGAATGTGCCAGATCTTGGCGTCGATTCCATTCGGGTACCCCGCCTGCGTCAGCAGGTCTTTGGCTTTCTGAGGATCGTTTGGATACGGCTTGATGGTCGGATCGTATCCGAAGCACCAGATCGGCAGCATCGTCGCGACACGGTGGCCGTTTCCGAGCAACACCGCTTCTATGACTCCGTCGACGTTGGCCGCGTAATTGATGGCCTGCCGCACTTCCTTCTTCGTATAGGGTTCCGCGGCCACAGTGATGTAATAGAAGGGCACACGGTTACTGACTGCGCGAACGGCACGTGAGCGCCCACTCGCATTGATGGCATCCAACTCTTCGGGCGGCATGTCCTTCGCCACGTGAACCTGTCCAGAACGAAGCGCGGCCACGCGCGTCGACTGCTCGACGATGGTCGTCAGCCGCACTTTCTTGATCGAGGGCTCTCCACCCCAGTAATCCGGATTCGATTCGATGACGAGATCTTCGTTCGGACTCCAGCTCACGAACTTATACGGTCCCGTCCCGTTGGCTTCTTTTGAGACCACTTCGGGCCCCTGCGCGGCCCATTTCGGAGCGACCATCGTCATGTGGAATCCGGTTAGGCGGGCTAGCAGCGCGGGATCCGGACTTGACGTCTTGATGTTGACGGTATTTTCATCCACAACTTCGACGCCGGAAATGATGGCGTAGGTGCTCTTTGCATCGCCAGGCGTTTCTTTGCTCAACGGACGCATAACACTGAACTTCACGGCGTCGCCATTAAAAGGTTCACCGTTGTGATACTTGACGCCTTGTCGAAGTTTGAACTGCATGGTCAGGTTATCGATTCGCTCCCAGCCGGTTGCCAGCACGGGAGAAATCGTCTGAAGATCACGCTCAAACTTCACCAGTGGTTCGTACATGTGCCGCAGTTGCGATTCAGCGATCGTCCCTACGTGAAGCTGTGGGTCAATGCCGTGCGTCGTGAACTGGTAGGCTCCCCACGCAATAACGAGCTCGCTCGGCTGACTTCCTGATGGGGTTCCGGCCTTTGGATTGTCAAACTCCGGAATCGATACTCCGCGCACGCCTTGGGAAGCCGCAGTTCCAGCGCTGGTAGCCTGGCTGGTCGCCGCTCCTTCCTGGCTCGCTGTCGTGGCGGTAACGTCGGCTGACGCGCTGGTCGGGGCAGGTGTAGACTTGCTTCCGCCACATGCGGCTAACAAGGTGCCCAGCGTTCCAAGTGTTCCGAGCAGGAAACTCCTCCGACGAAGATTTAACGCTCATCAACCGTCCTTGGAAACTGTTTCGTTCCTCTGCCATGCGACTCGCTCCCCTTCACTGCTTCGGGTCGTGCACGCTCACATCAGTCAAAGTGCTCGCCCTACCGTGACTTATCTATTCCTCAGCGCTTAATCTCCCCCTTTCACATCTTCGTTCGCGAAATTAGTCCCCGCTAACGAGACGCCAAAATCTCCTGGTTGTACGCAAAGGTGATCGGCTGACCGCCGGTATGCACGAAGACGACGGTCTCGTTCTCACCAATCGCACCAACCCGACACTGATCGATAAGTCCTGAAAGAGCCTTGGCCGTATAAACTGGGTCGAGAATCAAACCTTCTGTTTGTCCGGCGAGGAAAAGGGATTGGAGTCCCGCGACGGTCGGAACGCCATAGCGTTCTCCGACATACTCGTCGTGAACAGTAACGTCTTCTTGGTTCAGTTGTACGGGTAGACCAAGAAGATCAGCGACCGAGTTTGCGCACGCGATAACGCTCTTTTCCACGCTATCTCGGGAACCTCCGACGCTAATCGGATGGACGCGATACGTCTCACCGAGGACTTTGCCGGCTAGTGCAAGTCCAGCCGACGATGTACCCGAGGCCAGGAAGATGTGGTCTGCTCGAACACCCAACGCATCAAGTTGTTCGAGCAGTTCGACTGCTGCGACCAGATATCCGCACGTTCCAGCGATCTTCGAGAAGGAATCTCGTGGAACGTTGTAGACAACGTGTCCCTCAGATTCCAGTTTCGAAACGAGTTCGGCGAGTTCATGGTCGATCACCTCCGGATCGGCACTCGATGCGTCGACGATGTGCGCACCCATGATGTGGTCAAGAAGCAGATTTCCGTTGATTGGATCGTCCTTCTGGCTTGGTATCTTGATGATGTAGTTGGTCAGCCCAAACTTGGCAGCAAGGGCGGTGTGGAGGCGCGCGTGATTAGACTGCGCGACATTTGTGACGATCAGCGTGTCGGCCCCTTTTCGCCGCAGATCGCCAAGACGAAACTCCAAGTGTCTGACCTTATTTCCCCCGAAGGCGAGGCCGGTAAGATCATCTCGCTTGACAAGAATTCGAGGCGCGTGGTCACCTATTGCGCTGCGAAGTCTCGGAGCGTCGTCCAGCGGAGTCGGAAGATATGCAATTGGAACACGAGGTAGCGTTCCGACCAAATCGATGAGTTCGTTACGCGACAGCATCGGCTGATGAACCGTGCCATTCGTCATGTGATTATGTCCCCTCGTGCACGAAACTCAAACCGGAATCGAGTCGGGATTTACATTTTCAGAAGGCTGTCTCTCTCGGACCGATAGCATCAGTGATCCACGCTGAGGACCGTCGAAAACATCGACAATCAACAGATGGCAACGATTTGATCCACGTGCTAATACGCCATCCCGTAGCCGTCACGACGAGGATCGGCACCGGCAAAGAAGGCGCCGCTATCCGGGTCAACCATGACTCCCTGGCCACCGCCCACGAATGGCGTCCAGTCGTCCATTACAGTGACGTCGTGGCCCTTCTTCCGCAGTTCGTCAAGTACACTGGCCGGAACACGTCCTTCGATCGGTAGCTCCGTGCCCGTCATAGTGCGGAACCTCGGTGCTTCGATCGCCGCCTGAATACTGAACCCGTGATCGAGTACGTTCATGATCATCTGTGGGGTGGTCTGCATGATGCCGAATGATCCAGGGGTCCCAACCATGCAGAATAGCCGACCGCCGCGCCATATCTGAGAAGGAGCGAGACACATTTCAACCTTCTTGTTTGGCGCGATTACGTTCGGGCTTTCTGGGTCGAGATCGAACCAATGGGCAAAGTTATTCAGAGAGAGGCCCGTCGATCCGTGAACCACGCCGGATCCGAAACCTCCCCCGAGAGTTTGAGTGCAGGAGACCGCGTTTCCGGCGGCGTCCGCTGTAACAAAATGTGTGGTGCTCTCGCGAGCGATGCTCTCGACACTGCCCGGCAAGATCTCTTGCGGAAGTTTCTGAGAGGTATATCGTTCGCCGCCGCTATACCCAGCCCTATCGGGATCAATCAGGCTGCGCCTCTCGCTTGCGTACGTCTTCGACAGCAAATGCTCAATTGGTGATCCGGGGTCTGGTGCGTAGGTGGTGCGGTCGGCAACGGCGAGTTTCATCGCCTCGGCGAGAAGGTGGATGTATTGAGCTGAATTCTGGCCCAACCCGGCCATGTCAAAGCCCTCGACGAGATTGAGTGTCTCGAGGTACTGCATTCCACTGCATGGAAGCGGAGGGCAAAAGACGTCGTAGCCGCGATAGTTCGTGGTGATAGGCTCTTGCCATGAAGGCTCATACGTCGCGAGATCCTCCTCCGTAATCAGCCCACCATTTTCCTGGGAGAATCTGGCGATCTCTGTCCCAATCGGACCGCGATAAAATGCCTCAATTCCGCCCTCTACCATGGTTCGAAACGTTTGAGCGAGATCTTTCTGAATCAGAATGGAACCGGACACCGGAGTCTCACCGTCGTGAAGGTATGCCTGACTCGACGTCTCCCAGTTGCGAAGCCGATCACGGGAATTGAGCATAAACTGATTGTTCTTAATCGTTACCGCAAAGCCGTTTTCGGCCAGGTCGATCGCTGGAGCAAAGACAGTAGCGCGGTCCAGCGTGCCGAAACGTGCTAACGCGGTAAGCCAACCCCCGGCTGCCCCTGGAATGAGCGGCGATAGAATCCCGTCATCTTTTGAATTCTCAGTGGCAAATCGATCGGGAGTCGCGGCGGCTGGTGCACGCCCAATGTAGTCAAGCACCACAGGAGCGGAGCTGCCTGCTGTCCGGATCACCATATAACCGACGCCGCCAGCGCCAGACATGTACGGTTCCACGACATTCAACGCGGCGGCCACGGCGACCGCAGCATCAATCGCGTTGCCGCCCTTCTGAAGCATTGTTAGTCCCGCCAATGACGCCAGCGGGTGCGCAGACGCAATCGCCCCATGTCGCCCGGTTACAGCAGGTCTATGCGAAAGTCCTCGATTTGGCCAAGCCACGGCGGGCTCCCTCCGCGAGTATGGCCGGGCTTCATCGCCCGACCTCCACATGACGCGACACGCAAAACGAGGATTGAGGTTGCCGAACCCGTATTGATAGAATATCGACGTATATGACTTACACGATGTGACCCATATTCGACACCGCGGGCCGTGCGACCGAAGATTCGTCGGTCACATCGACATACTACGTCGTAACCAAAAATCCGGAAGACGGTCCCCACCGGAGCTTTGGCCCACCATCATCTGGCGCTCGTTAAAAGCAGATCAGACGGCTTATCGGCGAATAAGAATTGCTTTGCGATTGATAGTTACCATACCCGTCTGGGTTGACGATGTCAATACTGAGACGCCGCTTCACGCATTCATGCCAGCAGCCAGGTTCAGTGAGTGAAACAGGCAAGTTGGAACTGCAATTATGCGCACGTGATTCTGTCAACACGACTTCCTGTCAACGCTTGTCCGACTCTGTGGCATCATGCGGGAAGAGATTCGAGCGCCACGCCCGAATGTGTTCGTCAAGCAGAGGAGAGAGACCAAACGATGCGAGCGCTACTAAGCGTATGGGACAAAGCTGGTATTGCGGAACTCGCGGCACGATTGCACGCCATTGGATTTGAAATTGTTTCTACCGGCCGGACAAAAGCTCTCATAGAAACAAACGGTGTTCCCGCGCAATCAGTTGCTGAGTTGACTGGGTTCCCAGAGATACTCGATGGTCGAGTCAAGACGCTGCACCCTCGCATTCACGGTGGTTTGTTAGTCCGCCACGATTTGCCGGAGCATCTCGCCGAAATCGACTCGCACGGCATCGCGCCAATCGACGTAGTCGTTTCCAATCTCTATCCGTTTGCGGACGCGGTTTCAAAGCCTGATTCGACGTTGACCGACGCTCTCGAAAACATCGACATCGGCGGTCCGGCGATGATCCGCGCGGCGGCCAAGAACTTCCCGAACGTGATCGTGGTCGTCACACCGTCAGACTATGATTGGGTGGTTGAAAAACTCGAGGAGGGCGGGCTAGACAAGTTTCCGATGGAGCAACGGCGATCGCTGGCCGCCAAGGCATTCGGTCACGTTTCTGCTTACGACTCGGTAATACGGCAATATCTCGATGAAAGTGAAACATTTCCGGATGAACTGACTGTGGCGGGAAAGAAAATATCAGACCTGCGCTACGGCGAAAACCCTCACCAAACAGCCGCTGTTTACGCTCAGCTAACTCCAGGCGGCCGCATTGGCGTCGCAAACTGGCATCAACTCAACGGCAAAGAGATGTCATATATCAACTACATTGATGCGGACGCGGCCTGGCGAGCGGTTCGCGGATTCGATAACCCGGCAGTTTCCATCGTGAAGCATGCGTCTCCCTGCGGAATTGCGGTCGCTGAGTCACTTGAGTCGGCCTACGAAATGGCGCTGGCATCGGATCCCATCTCAGCATTCGGAGGAATTGTGGCTCTCAACCGAACTGTTGACGCCGATACCGCACGCCTCATCGGCAGCCGATACTTCGAGATCGTCGTCGCACCATCCTTCTCAGAGGAAGCGACGTCAGCGTTGAAGCGCAAGAAAAACCTTCGACTTATCGAGACGACCGACGACACAGGGCTGGAACAACGATCGATTCGGCAGTTGCGAGGCGGGTTCCTAATTCAAGATGTTGACGACGGTGTTGTTGATCCATCGAAATGGAAGACGGTGACGCGGCGACAGCCGACGTCGGACGAGTTGTCCGGGCTGGAATTCTCCTGGAAAGCAGCCCGTTACGTGATGTCCAATGCAATTGTCCTGGGAGTGGGAACGGCAACGGTCGGAATCGGAGGTGGGCAGCCGAACCGGGTCGACGCAGTTCGAATCGCGATTGAACGCGCTGGCGATCGTGCTAGTGGCAGCGTGATGGCGAGCGACGCCTATTTCCCGTTTGCTGACAACATTGACGTCGCTGCCGAAGCCGGAGTCACCGCGATCGTTCAGCCAGGAGGCTCAGTTCGGGATCAAGACGTGATTGATGCAGCTGATCGAGCCGACATCGCAATGGTCTTCACCGGCCGGAGGCATTTTCGCCATTGAGATGTCAGGATCGGAGCTGATCGACTGGTACTGATTCCTGTCCGGGATCAATTGCCTGCAAGATAGGCAGCAGCAGATCGTACTGGCGCGAATAGATGCGGCCGATTTCCGCGGCGGCCGCCTCGAGCCACTTATGATCGTGTCCTCGCGCCTGAAATGCTTCTCGAACGTGAGCGATGATCATCTGCTCCGCCGTGACCTCACCAGTGTGTCGAGCCAGCAGAGTCAGGTATTCGAGACGGTTCGTCAACGCCATAATTGTCTGTGAAGTGGCGGATTCGACTGAGTAATGTAGCGGCGGAGGAACCGGCGGAACCACGCAGCGCAGTTTACCGTCATACTCGTATGCGACCGGCACGGACTCGAACGTACTGCGCAAAACACGAGTCAACTCGGGGTGACGACGATAGACTTCATCATCTCGAATCTCATCGGAACCACGTCTCACCGCGCGTCGAGTTGAATCAATCCCAGCGGTCTCACAAAACGAAACAATCGAGATTATTGACCCGTTGTCAACGGTCGCAATCTCAACCACGGATCCAAGCCTGGGCAGTTGGTTGAGGCTATCGCATTCTGTCCAGATTCGAACCGTACTGGTTTCAACCACCTCGCCGAGTCGGCGCGATGACGGGAAACTAAACGAATCGACCACGTTTGCTTTCGGCCTTTCCTGATCGACGGTAAACAAGACCGCGGCGAGCCAATGCCTCCTCAACCAGTGTCTCAACGGCGTTGCGCTCGTCTGGTCTGATCGCGGCGATCTCGTGCGCCTCTTGCAGAGCTGACGGATACCCGCGCCCAAGAGTACATTGCTCATAGATGGTCGAGTGAACCAGATTCAGCTTCGCCTCGTCTTGGGCAACCCATCGAGGCATCTCGACTCGACCGATCTCAGAGCCGGAGTTTATGTACATGAAATGGACGGCATGGTCCGGCCCGTACAGATCGAGAATCTTCGACGAACTGGCAAAGACCTGCGTTCGCTCTCCTGGTCGCAATCGTGCGACCTGTTCAAACATGAATCGATCGTTGACGTCGGGAAGGATGTCACACGCAGGTCGGTGGTTTTCGGTCGAGATTCGACCTCGACAATGATCGCAGTTGACCGGAATGCCGCGATCGGGGTAATCGCAGACTGAAACTCTAACGCTGTTCACGACGTCGTTCGACGCAGGATAGCTAATGTAGGATGCGACGGGAATGCCTCTATTCTTCAAGGTGTCGAGAGCATGCAGGTATTGTGCGAGGACCCAATTCACAACTGGTTCGGCTTGACTTTCAAGCCCCCAAAGGATGAGCGTACCGTCCTGCAGGGCAACGGTTGGAGATTCTTGCGTCACCGCAACTCTGGCGACCGATTCTAGTTCCTCGGCGGCACGTTTGAATCCCAATACTGCTCCGTTGACCGGAATGCGCCGCACATTGTCAGGGACGTAGAGCCCATCTTCGCCGAAGAACAGGTTCGGCTCCGCCTCGATCTCGGCGAAGGGGTCGGATCCGTATCTGAGGACGACTTTTCCGATATTGATCACAAAGAAACGTGCAGGAGAATGACGGTCGGGAAGGATAAATGATCCGTCACTTGCAACGAGCGTGTAGTCCGTCGGTGGTTCAGGCGCAACCGAAGTGAATTGAAACGCTGCGGCCGGATGAGCCAGAAGCCACGATGTCTTCGCGGTCCGAAGGCGTGCCGCGAGGTCGTACGATTCTACCGCATGGTAAGCCATCGCCAGTTCCCGAAGCGCGTCGGTTGATTTTCGCTCTAGGGTTTCACCAGCGAGAGCATCCAGTTCGAGGGAGATTTTCGTCAGATCAAGTGTCATCGTGCTCCGGGATTGGTCTGCGAATTAGCTCTCGACATCATCGCGGCATCGAAGCGACGTGGAACTCCAAGATACAACAGCACCGCAACCATTCCAGACCACGGTCTCACCCGACGCTGATTGAGATCCCTTCGAATTCGACTACAATTTCTGAACGCGGGCGATCCAGCGATCGGGCGCTTTGATTTCCTCTAGACTCGGGAGATACTCCGGCGAGTTCCAGACTTGTCGAGCGAAATCGTGGTCCCGCTCTCGAACGACGTGGTTGATGAACGCCTCACCTTGACGATACTGTTCAAGTTTTATGTCGAGTCCAGTCAATCGGGCAAAGAGCTGCTCGGCTGCTGTTCGCTGCTGCTGGCGCCGCTCGAATCGACGAGAGATGATCTCGTAGGTCGGGATCAACTGCTTACCGACTGCGTTCATGACGTGGTTACTGTAGCCTTCGATGACCGACATCGTGGCTTGCATTGAATCGAACACCGACTTCTGCTCTGGAGTCATCACCAGATCGATCCAGCGGTCCGTTCCGGAACGCTGCTCTCTAGCGCGATCCCAGAAGACCTTTAGGCCGGAGAAACCGCGTTTGAGATGCTCGACGTCCTGATTCAGATAGCCGAAGTACGTTTCCAGGAGGCCATTCACGTGCTGACGCACCCATGGATGCGCCTCGAACTCAAAGACGTGGGTAGTCTCATGCAGAGCTAGCCACAGCCGAAAGTCATCAGATGGAAGGCCGAGCATTCGTTCGACACGTACGATATTCGGTTGGACGAAATAGAGCTTCCCCCTACTTACCGGTTCCCGGCCAAGCAGCGTCAAATCGTATTGCCCCAGCACCCGACGCGCGAGGTAACCCAACAAGAACCCAATTTCCGCGCTGAGGAGTCGCTGATTGACAGAGCCCCATAGCAAATTGATCGTACTCGGCGAATCCTGCCCACTCAATGGATTCAGGGTCTCCAGTGGCTCGAACATCTGAGCAAAGCTTTCGATGTTCGCGTTCACCCAATCAACTCGATCGAACGCAAATACGTGTTCGACATCCGGGAGCACCTCATCGCCGGTGTACTCCGCCACAATCGGTATCGAGCGACTGGTGAGCGACTGATAATACGCGTTGAGTGATTCACGCTCGCTTTCGCTAATCGAGGTTTGCCGGTTCATGTTTGCGGCGATCGATCGTGCCTGGTCCCAGTTGATGAGGGTGGGCGTCTCTCTATGCGCGGTGTACTCGCGAGCTCGATTACCGGCCCATGCTCCAACTGCAGCTCCGACGATGAGCCCGGCAGAGAGAAGACGTTTATTTGGTAGATATCGTTGTTTCAAGAACATTGCACCTTTCAGCGGGATGGAAAGCGCATCCCTGGCACCGGCGCTAGAGATCTTCGATCAAATCCTAGCGCCGCAAGCGATCCCGGGTCAAACGAGTGAAACTCGCCTGCATTCCAGTGCAGGCAAAAAGACGAAGACGCCGGCGAGGTCAGGTGCCGGTTCCCTGAAGCGTCACGTTTGCCGATGGAAGGTAGTGGCTCTTCATCGTGAGATCATCCACAACCTTGCCGTCCTTGACCACCTGTCGGTGAACTACGACATCGAATCCATCCTCGGCATGCTCGACCAAAACACTTGTTCCAGCCGGGAGCTGGTCGCTTTTTTCGATCTGCATTGTGGTGTCGGCCTTGACCACATTCGTTACGACAGGGTCGTCGACGTTGACGGTCCAACCCGGGTCGGTACCCCGTAGTTCAAACCGCACCCACGTTCCATCAGAGGAAGCCACGACGGCCAACCAATGATCGGTTGTGTTCTTGAACTTCAGGTCGAGCCCGACATCGGTGTCAACGGTCGCGTCGAGACCAGTGATTCCATCCGGCGCTTGACCGTAAAGTGGGATCCAGTAAAGGTGCCAGCTTCGTTGCACGATCGGCATCCCCGACCAGAACGCGGTATGAAAGAGGGTCGTTGCCACCTGACAAATACCACCGCCGACAGATGGAACCGTCGATACGCTGCCGTTGCTTGTCGCAACAATCCCGTAGCCCACTTTGTATCCGTGCGCGGTGTCAACCGCGCCGACCGTACCGTCAAAGGAAAACGTGCCGCCCGGAGGAATCAATGCTCCGTTGACTCTCTCAATTGCCAGGTCGACGTTGAAAGCACGATTTGCAACCGAGCCGCCGTAGTAGGTCTTGGCACTTGAAAGTATGTCTGGAACCGAGATGCTACTTGCCATCGCAGCGGTAACCGTTGGTTCGACGGGTGTTGTCGATAACGACACGCTGTTGTCTCCACTCGCCAGAGCGGTCTCTATTGCCTTGGCCGACGCGTCGACATTCAGAGACGATCCTACTTGCTCAGGCGAAACTACCGTCACCTGGCCATTCAAGTATCGAAGATTGGCATCTTTCGGCGCGACTTCTACCTGAGATCGAATTGACTCCAGTAACGAGATAATGGCGTCGTTATTGATTCCAATCGCGATCTTCGGCGATTGATCTGATTGTGCGGTGAACGACAAAATTGAGGCCATCTGCGCCTTGTCGAGATCCTGTCCACCGCCTGACCATTTCAACGAAAGAGGTTGCGTAATCAATTGTCCCGCCCGCGCTATCGCGTCTCGAGCGTCGGCGTCTGATACCGCTGCAGGAACACTCGTAACCGCAACTGCTGTCTGGTGGTTTCCGTTCTTAAGAGCTTGAATCATGCTACTCGTGGTCGCCATTGGGTCGAGTTTCTCGCCGTCGGTGCTCTTTACGATGACAAACTGGTTGTTGTCCCACGTCACGCCTGCATTTTGGCCGTTCGTGTGAACCTGGTCCGCAATCTGAGCGATGTACGATTCGAGCACGGAACTCGATATGCCTACCCGATCCTTACCTGATGTGGATGGATCCAGCACGAGCATTTCGCGGAGCGTCTCTGGAGGTACAGCCCACTTCGTTCCGTTGAATGTCAACACGAATGGTGAGGAGACCATCTGATTCGCTTGATCAAGTCCCGGTTGCAAAGCCTTCGCGTCGATCATGGGACGAATCGACTGGGTTCTTATCTCGATCGGCGCCGACGAGAGGTGGGCGACGCTGTTTCGGATCGATTGAAGGGTGGCGGAAACGTCTATGGCCACACCAGCTTTGCCCGGCTGTATGTCCAGCGAGCCGTCAGACGCAAAGATGTATTGTGCGTCTTGCGGGCTCCGCGTGACGCCGCTTGCAAGACCCTGCAATACGGAATAGGCCGACTGGTCATTGAGGCTGAATGTGATTGGCACACGTTCGCCAGACGAGAGCGTTGTCAGCCAGTCATGGCTCTGAATCCATAGATTTCCAGAGTGACCAACCTGAAGCGCTCGCTCAGCGGTAGCGTTCACATCGTAGCTAATCCCTAGAGACGATACGGGGATCGGCCAACTCCGTCCCTCGTAGGACAGAACGACCTCCTTGGGGCTCACGGTGTCGAGCCGTGTGTTGATTCTCTCCGTGACCTGCTGCTGGTTGAGCCCGCCAAGATCGACTCCAGCGAAGGTCACTCCTTGAAACACCGTCTCGTTGTGAGTCCAGCCGTATAGGAGAAGAAGCGCGCTACTGATCGAGATGAGAACTGAGATGAACAACACCAGTACCAGCGCAAAACGGACAATTGCGAAGGAAATCGGACGCGATCGCCCGTGGCTCGTAAGGCCAGCGTCGAAACCATAAGCTGCTTTTCCAACCACGCTCTGTACTGATCCCTTCCAAATGCAATGAGGAGAATGCGTGAAATCGGGGATAATTGTCGGGCAATACAGCGTCGTCAGAACGGCGCCAACAATCGGGTGCTAGGATCATACACTGTGCCTGGGTGGAACGAAAAGGTTGGCTCATCGGTCGCTCCTACTATCAGAGGTAGTCCCCGCGGCATGTGAGCTCGCTGTCTGTCTGAATTGCAACATCTCGCGTGGCGAGGGTGGTCGCTGAATCCACTGTTCTATTTCCGATCTGCTCGTGGTGACGCCGTCCTGAATCTCGGAACGCTCCGCGATCCGTGGACCGATACCCGAGATCGCAGCCAATCGGCCTATTACACTGGACATGTCTCTTCGAATCGGCGAGCTTGCAATGACCGCCAAGTCGTAGGCGAACATTCGCCACCAGCAACGCCTCAAAAGCCAACCGGGATAGCATCGGGTCATGCACCAGATTCGATTTCGAGCAAGCAGGTGTCTCTTGAATCGTGATCCCTCACCCGATGATGCCGAGTAAGCGTGCTCAGCAACAGCGCCGACCGACAGGACCGACTCCCAGCCGCGAAGCCTCAAACGCCAAGCCAAATCCACGTCTTCGAGATACATGAAAAAGGCGTCAGGGAACAATCCAACGTCCTGGAGCGCTTCGCGCCGGTACATCGCAGCACCGGCGGATGCTCCAAAGACACGAAGTCCGTCGGTCAAAGAACCGACCGTACGGCCTAGAGACCGATCGATCGCCAATCCGTTTGCGTAGATGTCAATGCCTGCCGACGCAACCGTTTCCGGATCTGACTCGAACACCATTGCTGCCGCTACCGAGCCAACACGTGGCATCACGGCAGTTGATTCGAGTAGATTGCCGACAAATCCCGGACGCACGTTGGCATCGCTATTGAGTAGCAGAATGAATTCACCTGAGGTCTGGCGGATTCCTACATTGTTTCCGCCTGCGAATCCGAGGTTCTGACCAGTCTCGATGACCCTTGCCCACTTGAATCCGGATCGCACCTTCTCCGGAACCCCATCGACCGATCCGTTGTCGACGACGACGACATCTATACCAGTCCGAAGCTCCGACTCAAGCGCCTGGAGACATCTGCGCACCAGTTCCCAGCCGTTGTATGTCACGATCACAATGGAGCAATCTGGGGCCGACATTCCACCTTCTGCCGCAAGAAATGAGCGCGAACGACACTGTCATACGAGAGTATAGCGGCTAGGACGCGGTGCCTCCCGTTGACCGAGTTCATGCTCGATGCTAGAGTGACGCGACGATTTCACCGCTGTTTGCGGATAGATAGGATGGGAATGGAATGGCGAAATCTGTAGTCTCTACCAACGACGCCCCTCAGGCAATTGGTCCATATTCTCAGGCGATCAAACTCGGAAACGTTGTCTACACAGCTGGCCAGATTCCGCTCGACCCGGCTACCGGCAAGATGGTCGAAGGTGACATTTCCGCGCAGGCCGATCGTGTGATGAAGAACGTTCAAGCCGTGTTGGCGGCGGCCGGGTCATCGATGGATCGCGCCGTGAAGACTACCTGCTTCCTGGCAAATCTCGATGATTTTGCCGCATTTAACGAAGTCTACGGTCGTTATTTCACGAACACGCCCCCCGCCCGAAGTACGGTTCAGGTTGCCCGCCTGCCAGCCGGCGCATTGGTCGAGGTGGAGTGCATCGCCGAAACCGACTAACTGATCGGATTTTGATCGCAAAGGTGGTACGGGATGGGCGATACCTGCTCATCCCGTCTCCGCATATGCGAGCTGGTTCAGACGCCGCGACGAGCGCTCAGAAGCAATTGTGAGGTCCAAAACCGCATGCTATACTGCGATTGCTTCGGGTGAGTAGCTCAGCTGGTTAGAGCGCGCGGTTCACATCCGCGAGGTCAGGGGTTCAAGTCCCTTCTCACCCACCAGATCAGTCAGAAACCGGCCGTACCCGCTCGAACCATCACTACGCGTCACCGGCACACTAGTTGCTTTGCCGTCATGTCATGGCTGTTGTATAATGTTTCCGTTCGGATCGCCGAGGCCTCTCTGTCCTCGGCTCTCAACGTATGTATCAGAAGAACCGAATTCGAGACCCCGCCCTGTTCCACACTGTGGCCGGGGCTTTGACGCTTCGAACATTAGTTTGCGGACGCGCGCTCCAGGCGAGCGACGCAGTGGCATGTTGTCTCCAGGCAAGTGGGAAAGAAGGGTAGCAATGCCCGGCGAACGTTCCGTCATTCTTACCGCTGAGGGAAAAGTTGACCTCGAGCAGGAACTTAAGACGCTGCGAACCGTCAAACTGCCCGAAGTTGCGCAGCGAATCCAAGAACTGACGATGGATGGCGATGTATCCGACAACAGCGAGTATGAGGATACGAAAGAAGAGCTCATCATCGTCGAGGCGCGAGTTCGCGAGATCGAGAACCTGCTCCGACACGCCCGGGTTGTTACCAAGAACGCTTCGGTAGACGCAGTTCAATTTGGTTCACAGGTTACGCTGGTTGACGATAGCGGCGAGCGGGAATCGTGGACCCTTGTGAGCCCTGAAGAAGCCAACACGCTTCATGGTAAGATCTCGACGCAGTCGCCTGTCGGCGCCGCGGTGCTCGGTAAACGCGTTGGGGACAAAGTCATCGTCCGCGCTCCAGGAGGCGAAACGACGTTCACCGTGGAACGTGTCGAGTAGCGGAAGTCATTGAGCGAGATCGAGCCGCGGACGGATATTCGTACCGCGGCTTTTTTGTGGACGTTCACATCCGGAAGCAATCGCGTAGATGAACATCCCGAGGGGAGTGGGCACGAGATGGAACTGAATGAACAACAGCAGCAGCGTCAGAATAAGGCTGAGGAGCTTCGCAGCCAGGGTATTGAGCCATACCCGCCACGTTCCCATCGCACCCACTCAACTGAGCAGGCGATCAATCGATTCTCTGAGATTGAGACCAACCTTGAAGACGGCCACGATGACGAAGTCATCAGAGTTGCCGGCCGGGTCGCGTCTGTCCGCAACATGGGGAAGTCGATCTTCGCGCATATTCGCGACGGCAGCGGATCCGTTCAACTCTATCTCCGCAAAAGCAATCTCGGAGACGATGCCTTCGAGAGCTTTCGTCGCGTCATCGATCTGGGCGATTTTGTCGAGGCGGGAGGTCGTCTATTCCGGACACGCACTGGCGAGATCTCGCTAGAGGTTCTTGATTTCACGCTGCTCAGCAAAGCGATCAATCCGCCGCCAGAGAAGTGGCATGGTTTGACCGATACGGAGACGCGCTACCGACAGCGGTACGCAGATCTCATAGCAAGTGACGAAGTACGGCGTATTTTCGTTATCCGCAGCGCGATGATCAGGGCCATGCGCTCCTTCTTAGATGGTCACGGGTTTCTGGAAGTCGAGACTCCGACCCTTCAGCCGCTTTACGGGGGAGCCGCTGCGCGGCCGTTTACCGCGCACTATCATGCGCTGGACCAGGAGTTCTATCTTCGAATTGCCGATGAACTCTATTTGAAGCGTCTGCTCGTCGGAGGTTTCGAACGAGTCTATGAGATTTGTAAAGACTTTCGCAATGAAGGGATCGACACGCGCCACTCGCCGGAATTCACGATGCTTGAATTCTATATGGCGTTCGCGGACTACACCGATGTGATGGAACTGTGCGAGCAAATGATCCCATTCGTTGCACAGGAGGCCCTCGGGACGCTCAAGATCAACTACGACGGTCATGAGATTGATCTGAGCCCACCTTGGCCGCGGGTGAAGCTACGCGATGCGTTGCTCGCCGCTACTGGAATCGATTTCTTGGAAGTAACCGATCAGCCTGAGCTCTTTCGAAGAGCCAAGGAAGCCGGTGCGGAGGTCGATCCCACAACTGTCTGGCCCCGAATTGTCGATGAACTACTCAAGACGTTCGTGCGTCCAAATTTGATTCAGCCGACATTCTTGATCGACTATCCGGTCGAACTCTCTCCGCTGGCAAAGCGTTCCTCTGAGGACCCGAGATTGGTCGAGCGATTTCAGCCGTTCATCGCGGGCCTCGAGATGGGCAACGCGTATACAGAACTGAATGATCCAATGGACCAGCTTCAACGTTTCATTGAGCAAGCGCAGGACCGCGCAGCGGGTGACGCCGAGGCAATGATGGTGGACGACGACTACGTCAATGCGCTGATGTATGGAATGCCGCCGACCGGCGGATTTGGGCTCGGAATCGATCGGCTTGCGATGCTGCTGACTGATCAGCAGAATATTCGGGAAGTCATCCTGTTCCCACATTTGCGATCCAAAGCCACGCAGGGCATCTCATCGTCCGAATCAGAGTCCGACGACGAACAGATCTAGCCGAAGTGCGGCAACTTTTATCGACACAAGGATCAGGCATGACAGTTCTCGTTCTTGTAGCATCAAGAAGTTCGCCCACCGATTAGATGTCTACGACGTCAACATCTTCGACGGTGGATTCTGTTCGCAAGTAGAGGTAGACGAAGACGTCCCGAAGCACCGCAGTCAGCGGTACGATCACAATCAGCCCGATTAGTCCCCACAGGGCACCACCAACTACCAGCAACACCATAATCAGCGCCGGGTTGATTCGAAGCGCGTCGCCTTGTAGTTTGGGAACCAAGAACGTGTTCTCAAGTTGCTGGATTCCAACGAACGCCAAACCCACCAGCACGATTTTGCCGGGATCAGTTGCAAGTGTCACCAAGGCAGACGCCGCAAACGCAAGCCACGGACCAAGTACCGGCACCATCTCGAACAAACCCGCAAGTAGGCCCAGCACAAGAGCTTGCTTGACGCCGATGATCCACATCGCAACGCCGGTCGTTACCCCGATCAACACGCCAAGAAATAGTTGGACCCGGATATACGCTGACAAGATCCGATCGACGATCCCCACGATCTCGCGCACGTCGTCTCGCCAATCTTCAGGCCAGAGGTTATAGAACAAGGCCATCCCACGGCGCTGATCCTTGAGGACGTAAAAAATCCACAGCGGGAGCAAGGCAAGGCCCGCAATAAAGCCAATCAGCGTGCTTACCGCGCTAAAGGTGACCTTCATCGCCGCGCGAACAGCGTCCGAAACTTGCGACCCGACGGTGTTCAGATTGTTCTCGATATTGGTTCGCATGATCTCAGGAACGTTTTGCTGGTAGAAGCTGTTCAGCTTGTCCAGTTGGATCTTCGCTTCTGTGACATAGGTAGGGAAGTTGTTAGAGAACTGATTGATCTGTTTGATGAGTGGCGGAATCAGGTAATAGCCGGATACCACAATAATCGCCAGCGCCACCAGATAGGTGATGATGACTGATAGCGCGCTAGACAGCCCCGAAAACAGGCCAGGAAGCCGCAAGTGCCGCTCAATGACATCGACGATTGGCGCCAATAGGTAGGCAATGATCGCACCAACGAGGAATGGCGCTAAGGCCCCTCTCGCATGCCAGATTACCCATCCGACGACGAGAGATGCCGCACCAACGAGCATAAGTCGCTTAGCTTGAGGACTTGACAGGTCTGGCATCCGCTCTCCGATCGCCAAACAATAAACGTTCGGGGCACCGGTCCACGCGCTTCGACTCCGTAGAGATTCTCGTCGTCGATTTGAACGAGGACTGTACCACTTGGTGCTCAACGGTGATGAATCGACGCAAACACCGGGCGGATGAGCCGACATTGACACCAAAATGTCAACGAGATTCCCAGAGAAACTCGGCGACGCGCGTCGCCACGATCCTGGATCTCGCGTACCTGTGGAGACTATCTCGACAACGTCTCAAGACCCGGATTAATGATCGCACATAGTCAAGAACTCGTAGCCCGCACCGACACGAGAATGACTCGGTGGCCGACCAGAGCTGCTTGAACTCGTCGGGTATGCTGACTACTTGGTCGTTTCGTCTTGTCGCGAAGAGTCTGATGAATCCTGACCGTCCGACTCGTCAGTGATCTTCTGAATCTCGTCACTTTCATCGCCGAATGGAAGCCAGCCTCTCCAGGAGTCGAGCGTTTCAGTCACCCGTGAGATGAGGTCGTTTGCTTCATGTGCCACCAGTTCACGAAGATAGGTGTTGTGCTGACCCATGCGACGGAATTTCCGATACCGATCGCGCACCAGGCGTTCCGGAGAGGTCTCGACGAGATCGACCAGTGACTCGGTGATCGAATCTCGCAACAAGGCAGCCGCGAAATCCAGATTGAGATGGGCGCCGCCTTCAGGCTCCGGAACAATACCGTCTATGACACCAAGTCGCAGACAATCTGAAGCTGTGATCTTGAGGGATTCGGCGACTTCCGGTGCGCGTGACGCGTCCCGGAACAAGATCGCGGCCGCTCCTTCTGGAGCGATCACACTGTAGACAGCATGATCGAGCATCAGCACTTGGTCTGCCAGACCCAACGCGACCGCGCCCCCACTACCGCCTTCCCCGATAATGACCGCGATGACCGGCACCGGCAGCACGCTCATCAGGGCCAGGCTCTCGCTCAAAGCCATTGCGATTCCCCGCTCCTCGGAGCCTTCACCGAGGAAAACACCCGGAGTATCGATGAGGGTGACGACTGGCATGCGGAGCCTCGACGCGAGCAGCATTAGGCGCGTCGCTTTGCGGTAGCCCTCCGGTAGAGCCTGCCCACCGCGACGCTTCTCATCACCGTGGCCACGTTCGTTTCCAATGAAAACAACGCCCTGACCGGCAATCTCGCCAAGCCCTCCGACCATCGCCGGATCCTCGCCAAAGCTTCGATCGCCATGGAGTTCCACGAATTGCGGGCTCATGCGCCCAATGTAATCGAGCGATGTTGGACGTTCTGGATGCCGGGCGATCTGAACAGTCTCCCATGCCGGGCGAGTGTCGTGCTTGAGAGCCGAGGTGTCACGCTTGCTATCCCGGTTGATTTGACCCCGGGATCCGACAATTCTCAAAATCGTGGCGAGCGTGTCCCGAAGCTGATCTCGTTCCACCACCTGGTCCACCAACCCGTGCTCAAACAGAAATTCTGCCGTGTGCGAGGAAACCTCGCCGCGACCTGACGTCTGCTTGATCACTCGCGGACCGGCAAAGCCGATCAGCGCCTTTGGTTCGGCCAGAATGATGTCACCCTGGTTGGCGAAACTGGCATAGATTCCACCGGTCGTGGGATGGGTCAAGATCGAAATGAATGGAACGTGCGAATCGTGAACGCGCTTCGCCGCGGCTGCGGTCTTGGCCATCTGCATCAGGCTGAGCATTCCCTCTTGCATGCGCGCTCCACCGGACGCCGCCACCGTGACAATCGGAACCTTCTTTTCGATGGCCCGTTCGAACGCGGTAGTGACCTTTTCACCGACCACTGATCCCATGCTGCCGCCGAGAAAACGAAAATCGAGGACCATCAGTACGACTTGCTGGCCTCGAATTCGGCCGGTGCCATTGACGGCGGCTTCTGTCAGTCCAGTCTGTTCTCGCGCTTCCAGAACGCGACGTCTGTACGGCAGCCGGTCGGAGAATACGAGTGGATCAACTGAGACGAGATGACGGCTGAATTCTTCGAATGACCCAGGATCCGCAATTAAATCGATCCAATGTTTGGCTGTGATGCGGTAATGTTGACCACAGCGTGAGCAGACACCGTATCGCTGAAATCGATCGTCGAGAGCCAGATCGTTCTGACATGTTTCGCACGGACGCGGATCGTGATGCGGTTCGTCGTTTGAATCATTGATCGGCCCCGGTTGCTCGCTTGAATTCATGTTGAGTTTGTTCCTTACTCCGGGAAATTTCGATGAGAATGACCTGTCAACAGGATCATAGCAGACGATTCCACCTTCTCGGCGGGCCGTTCTCGGGAATTCTTTGGGGTGCGTGTCTCACGTGACTCTCGCTCGACCACCGACCGAGAACTCCCACATGAAAGGGTAAATCTTAATGCGCATTGCGCTTGCCGCGATCTTTCAAGTCACGAATACATTTAGCCGACAGCGGACGACATTCGACGCATTTTCCGTTGGTCCACGGTTGGATTTAGAACCCGGTCGTTGCGATCCGACAGGCACCGATCGTCTTGCACACGAATTAGTCCAAGCTGGAATCGACCGCGACATCACGGTACTTCCGATCATGCACGCGACTGCCCGTTCATCAGGGTTGATACCGCGTGAAACCGTCGCCGATTTGTCGAATCAATTGCGTCAGCATCTTGTTGAGTCTGGAACCAATCTCGACGCACTGATTCTGATGCTGAGTGGCACGATGGTGACAGAGGACTCCATTCTTGCCGACCAGACAATCGTGCAAGTAGCCCGTGATAGTCTGGCGCAGAACACGCCAATCGTGGCGATCTTCAGCGCTCAAGCAAATCTGAATCAAGATATTGTTGACTCGGTTGACCTCGCGGTGTGCTACCAGGTTGGCAACCATGTGAGTACCAGCGCCTCGGCTGGCAAAATCATGCGCCTGACAGAATCCCTGGTCCGCAAGCAGATTCATCCAACCAGCGCGTTTCGGCATCTTCGGTTGCTTGTGTCGCGACCTCAACACGCCCCATCAGTTCAGGCTCTCGCGTCAGCGAAATCGCTGTCGCAAGAGTTTGAAGGTCAGAGCAATGTACTGAATGTCAGCCTGTTTCCGGGATTCCCGTACGCCGATATCGACTCCGCCGGTTTCAGCGTTGTCGTCACGACCGACAACGACATCGACAAGGCCAACAACCTCGCGCAGCGGCTGCAAATGTCGATTTGGGATCGACGTGAGGAGTTCGTGACGATGCCGGCGAATGTTGAAATCGTCGTTCATGACGCAATGCTCGCCGAAACCGGTCCAGTTATCATCGTCGACCTTGGTGATGACCCGTCAGCAGGCGGCGCTGGAGACGGGACCGGCCTGTTGTGGGCGCTGATCGATCTTGGCGCACTTGACTCCGCGTTAGGGGTCATCGTCGATCCCGGAGGCGTGTCTCGAGCGATCGAGGCGGGAGTCGGAAACAAGGTCAATCTGGATATCGGCGGTTCGATCGATCACCGATCAGGTTATCCGATTAACGTTACCGCGACGGTTCGCAAGATCTCTGACGGTCGATTGATGTTGGACGATCATTGTCAAATCGATCTCGGCCGGGTTGTTGTGCTGGACGTTGACGGACGACACGGTGGTCAGATCGACGTCGTTTTGACGGAGAAAGCACCGGATGCCATCGAACCAGCGCTGTTCGCTGCGCTCGGAGTTGATATCGCGACCAAGAAGATCGTCGGGGTGAAGTCGTCTCTGAACGTTCAGGCATCGTATGCGTCGATGGCCTCCAAGATACTTGATACGTCGACGCCCGGTATCACGACGCCCGTCCTCGCCTATTTCGACTATCAGCGATTGGTTCGACCCATCTATCCGCTCGATGCGATGTAGATGCAGTCTAGTCGATATCCCCATCCAAACCTCTGGGATTATTCTGGGCAAGTGCTACCGTCATTGCCGAGAATAGAGGTCTGCAAGGCGAGCAAGGAACTCACTCACTCCGTCGACGCCGCGTACCAATCGGTCCGATTCCTGGGCAACCGCTGGTGGAGTCTCGGGTCCAACAACACCGATCGAGAGTCCGACAATCCGATTCTCGTCTCGAAGTCGCTTCACCGCACGCATCGCGTCGAGATCGGTCACGTCGTCACCCATAAACAGGGTCGATCGTAACTCGAATTCGTCGACGACCGACTCGAGCGCCGTTCCCTTGTTCAGGTCAATCGGAGGACGTAGCTCAATCACCATCCGACCATGTGACAGGCGAAGCTCTTCACGGGCGACGAGTGGAGACACCACGTCAAGTATTTGGTCACGCGCGAGTGACGGACGACTGGCATTTCGATAATGAATCGAGCCGGTCACACCCTTGTTTTCGAAGTAGATGAGTGGATCGTGAATTTTCAAGCGCGCCTCATCCAACACCCGTTTCATTGGTTGGACATAGTCGGAAGCGCCTTGGGCAACGACGACTTCGCCATTGCTAATCTGCTCCATCCCGTGATTGCCAAGACAAATCACTCCATCGAGATTCACCATGCGAGCCGCCTCGGCCGCCGATCTCCCGGTAACCACGCCCACGACATCAATTCGATTCACGATTTCGGTAAGAGAGATTCGAATCTGAGGATCGACGGTCGCTGCGATAGGGTCGTTCGATATGCGGCTCAGTGTCCCGTCAATATCGCTAAGTAGTCCGGCTGGCCGATTCTCAAACAGGTTGAATACTTCCAACGCCAGTTCAATCTGAGACAAATGCACCTCCATCAATAGCCTGGTGTCGGTCGCGACCGACAACGCGGTTCCTTCGACATCAATACTCCAGTTAATCAGATGCACCCCTACGAGGCTCGTTGATCGTTATATAATGTGCCGATCCTTCCGTGAGGTGGCCGCGAACGTCGGCTGCTTGATAACGGACAAGCAGGCGAATGACCTCGACTTGGCGGGAACGAAGGGCTTCTCGGTGCACCGCTACCTCAGTGAGATCGGGCAACTCTCTCGCGAGATGCGGCTCTATCTCGTTTACACCCTACTCGTCAATATTGGCGTCGGCGTTCTAATCCTTATTTACAACCTGTACCTGGTGCAAATATCGTTCAAAGAAGACTTCATCGGCACCTTCAATGCAGTGCAGACAGTAGCGATGGGCATCGCTGCGCTCGTAATTGGTGTCATTATCAATCGATACGGCTCATGGCGCTGCACCGTCTACGGTACGATAGGGTTTCTCGCGTCGACCGCGATGCTCGCCATGTTCACAAGCTCATCGGCGATTCTTGCCATTTCGGCTGTAAATGGCGCAGCGCTGGCATTCATGATGGTGCCCACCATGCCGTTTATCGTCGAGTGGACAACATCTGCGCAGCGCACAACTGCTGCCGCAATCACCTTTTCGCTCAACTCGGTCGCCATGACGCTCGGCAGTCTGTTCGGAGGATGGTCGCCCAAAGTTCTTTCCCTGACGTTCGGTACGACCGTGGAAAGCGTCTCGGCCTACCGGATCACGATCCTGATAGGTATCGCCTTGGCGACTTCCGGCTTGATTCCACTATGGCTCATGCGGCAAATCCGAAACAGCGAAAACGCTGAAATCGCGCAGGCGAGCATATTCGTCGAGATGCCATCGGCGACCAGTCGTACCCGTCGCGATCTCATGATGTTTGTCATCATTGGACTGATCATGAGCCTCGGGTCAGGCGCGGTCGTTCCGTTCGTCAACGTGTTTCTGGAGTCAATTGGATCGCGCCCAAGCCAGATCGGTCTGGTCTTTTCAGTCGCGGGCGTCGTAGCGGCGCTCACCGGTCTCTTTGCTCCGACCATGTACAGGAAGCTCGGGGCGCTTGTCTCCAGCATGATCGTCCGAATGGCATCTGCCCCGCTCTATCTCTTACTGGCAGTCAGCCCACAGATGAACTTCGCGGTGGCGGCGCAGATCGTTCGCTCAACATCGATTAGTATGGCCTGGCCGATCGATTCGAGCTTCATATCCGACGTTTTGCCGCCCAGAGCACGTGCCAATGCATTTAGTCTGCGAAGTGCCGCGTGGAATCTGGGCTTCGCGTTGTCGAGCGTGGTCGCCGGCCACGTTATTGTCGGCAATGGATACCGTCTCACGTTTGTCTTATATGCAGTGACGATCGTACTGGCATCGCTTCTCAATGGAATCTACTTCTGGCGACATCCCGGCCACAAGCGAACCCAACGAAAGCGTCGAGAAACGGCCGCCATAGGAGAAGCTACCTCATGACGGCCAAACAGGTGGCTTTGACTGATCGATCAGCGACGAAACGTCCAGTCATCATTACCGTATCGAGCACTCTCGAGCTCTCGCGCCCGTTCAATCTCCCAGGTGGTGAGGCCTGCCTCGACCTCGTCGGCGTCGAGCGCGGCGACGGCGGCATGTCGAAACTGGAACGCTACCTCCTCGGCATCGATGGTCCGCCCAGTTTCGGTCGCGAGATCGGTTGATCGCTGGCCGAGCACATCGGATAGCCTGTCACGCAATTCGGCATCGCGAGACACGAGGCGTACGGACTTCGCGGGATCATTTCGCAGGTAGACCATCCCTTGCAGAGCCGACACCGTGCGCCTACGCACTTGCGCCAGGCCGACGAGCTTCCGATTGCCAGCGAGGATCTCGTACGGGGACAATGACGAGAAGCAGATCGCCTCGAGACCTGACGGAGGAGCATCTCCTCCAGCCTCGCTGATTGAGGCCAATCGAGTTTGCACCCCGAAGGAAGCGAGCATCGACACGGCGATCTCGGCGATTAGCCGATAATTCCGGTGAATGTCGTGGGTGAGATTCGGATGTCCGTCGGGCAGTACTAATTGAAAGCTAACCGTATTCCGGTCGTGATAGACGGCCGTCCCACCCGAGATACGCCGCAGAATATCGCATCCGGCCTCGCGACAGGCTTCGAAATCAAGCTGTGATGCTGACTGTCCGATGCCGAGGATAACTGCATCACGCGACCATGAGTACATCCTCAAGGTCGCAGGCGCCTTCCGTTGTCCTACCGCGTCGATGACTGCCTCGGTGACGGCCAGTTGAAAGGCGCCGGTCGCCCGTATAAACGGAAGAATTCTCAACTTACCGGTGTCGGAGTGAGCCACAATCAATACATACGATGCTTGTCGAGAACGTTCCGCATGTCTCCAGGTCTTCCGTCGAGAAAGCATCGCAGGTTGTGACAGAGTATGTCCGTGATCTTCTGATTCTCACTGAACGCCGTACTCGCCGAATGTGGATTGATCAACACGTTCGGCAGATCCCAAAACGGGCTGTCGGCCGGAAGTGGCTCGATATCAAACACGTCGAGAGCGGCGAAAGCAATCTTTCCTGATGTCAGCGAATCAAACAGCGCCGAATAATCGACGACCTTGCCACGCGAGATATTGACGAACATGGCTCCGGGCTTCAACGCGTCGAACGCGGCGCGATCCATGAGGCCGTCAGTATCTGGTGTATATGGGCAACTCAACACCACCACATCTGCTTGTCCAAGCATTTCATGTAGCTGATTGCCCGCGAAGGCCGCATCGATTTCCAGCTGGGCGGCGCGTTCGGGTCCACCCGATCGTCCCATCGCAAAGACTCGCATGTTGAAACATCGCGCAATCTGGGCGACCTGTCGACCTATTTTGCCAGGACCTACGATTGCCATTGTCTTGCCGTCGAGCTCATCCGAGCAGAAGCGCTCCCAAACATGGCTGTGCTGATCACGCTGGAGTCGCGGAAGGAGCTTCACGTGCGACAGAAGTGCCAAGAAGACGAACTCGGCGAGTGGACGAGCGTGTACTCCGCTCGCCGTCGTCACGATAATTTCCGAGTCTTGCAGCCCGAGGTTTACAACTTGCTGACCAACACCGGCGCTGGTCGTTTGAACCCATTTGAGCTTTGGCGACGCGTCAGTGACGGTCGTGCCATCCGGCAACTGGAATGGGAAATCGAGTAAGAAGTCTGCCTCACGCAGACATTCGATCCAGTGATCCATCTGATCCGGTGCAAGCTGAAAATCCGCCGGGCCGTGATGATCGGCGACATAGCGTAACGGCGGGTACAGAGACGGTTCGTACCTTACTGTTACCCGTGCTGGATCGACAGATCGAATTTGGTCCACGTACTCTTGCTCAATCGGTGACGATATGAAGAGATTGAATTGGGTTTTCTCCGCGTCCAAGGCTCCACCTTCCTCGCATCTTCTTGCTGTCCCCCACAATTCACCCATGCACGTCCGAGATTAGCATGACGGTACTAGTTGGCGCTCGGTCTCTCGGGCTCTGAGAGGTACCATGCTATACTCGCGAAACGGTTGCTCGGTCGCACATTGGCACCGAGTTCGGACCAAATTTACACGTCATTGGCGGAGAAAGGTGCTGGCAGGGTGGAACGCACGGCGGAGGTCGTTATCATCGGTGCCGGGATTACCGGTTGCAGCATTGCTTACCACCTTGCATCGCGTGGAGTGCGCGACATCCTCGTGTTGGAAAAGGACCAGATCGGGCGTGGTGCGACGGCGGATGCGGCTGGCGGCATTCGGTTACAATTCTCGACCAAAGCGAATATCGAGCTATCCCGATATAGTCTGAGCATTTGGGAAAATTTCAAGGAACTTTTCGACATCGACATTGCTTTTCACCAGCAAGGCTATCTCTTTCTGCTTACCTCCGAATCTGAAATCGACGTGTTCAGGACGAATCTTGAGTTTCAGAAACAAATGGGAGTACCGGTTCGCTGGGTCGACAATCAAGAGATCGGTGAACTGAATCCTTCCTTGAACCTTGACGGAATAATGGCTGGCACATTTTGCTCGAGCGACGGTTGGGCTGACCCTTACTCTTCGACGATGGGATTTGCGCAACGCGCACGCGCCCTGGGCGTCGAGTTCATCGAAGAGACGCCGGTCACTGGTTTCGTCCTGGCTGGCGACAGAATTTCTGCTGTCGAGACACCAACTGGAAACATATCGACCAATTTGGTTGTCATCGCGGCAGGCGCTCAGACTGGCGAAGTCGGAAAGTTGGCCGGGCTCGAGATCCCAGTCGCGCCGTACCGGCGTATGAGCTTCGTCACCGAGCCGTTCTCGGCAGTACCTTCCACCGTGCCGATGACGATTGAATTCGGTACATCGCTCTACTTTCACCCCGAGAGCGGCGGATTTCTGTTCGGAATGTCGGATCCCGATGAACCGAGTAGCTTTAATCGAACCGTCTCTGATGACTGGATGACGAAGACCGTTACAGAACTTTGTCGTCGTGCGCCGATATTCGAAGAAGCCAGAGTTCGCCGCGGGTGGGCTGGCCTCTACGAAGTGACACCGGACGATAACCCCGTCCTCGGCCGTGTTTCGGGCGCGGTGGGTGTGGTGGTCGCGTCGGGGTTCAGCGGTCACGGCTATATGCAGGGCCCTGCCATCGGCCGCTGCATCTCGGAGTTGATTCTTGACGGACAGGCCACCACGGTCGATATCAGTTCATTCTCCCCAGACAGATTTGCCAGTGGTGATCTCGCTCAGGAGCACAACGTCATTTAATCCACGCGGACAACTATGATGAGCATGATTGTCGGAGTCGGCCAGGTGTCGGTCCACATTCCCGAATCACATTCCTTGAAAGAGAAACGCCGCGTCGTCAAGTCGATCCTGCAGCGACTGCGTTCGCGGTTCGACGTCGCGGCTGCTGAAGTCGGTGATCAAGATCTCTGGCAAATCGCTGTGATTGGTATAGTGTCGGTCTCGAACTCGAGTCAGCATTCCGATGAGGTACTGCAACGGGCGATCGGGTTCGTCGAGCAGAATCTGCAATCCGGGTACGTTACGGACGTGCATACCGAAATAGTTCACATGGGCCGCTAGTTGAATTCATGGGTTGTCAGCACTCGGCGGGGCGATCGCTCGGTGAGAACTCAATTTCGGGTTTGAAATTGGCAGTGTGCTGAGATAGGATCGTTCGAGGTTTTTTGAGGGAGTCGGCGGGCAGTTGGGGAGAGACAACCTACGGACGAGAATCAAGACCGGCCGACCGGCGACCGGCCTGCGGAACCAAACGAGCATCATCCTGCAACAGTGCGCGGTAGGCGACCAGGCGATCGCTATGTGCGCCTGATCCGATCATCGGAACTTCCGTCAACCCCGCAGAATTCCTTTTACTACGTTGCTGAGCCGACGATGCCCCAGACGAACTTTGGGCGCATGTTCAGGCGTTTGCGGCTCGTGCTTATCGGCAAACCGCTCGAAACGTCTCAGGCGATTCACCAACGACTCAGCAAAATTCAGGCGCTCGCCGTATTTTCGTCTGATGCACTCTCATCAACGGCCTACGCCACCGAGGAGATCCTCCTCATCCTCGTTCTGGCCGGATCGATGGCCTACAACTACGTCATTCCAATTGGATTGGCGATTACCGCTCTACTTGCAATTGTCGTATTTTCTTATCGGCAGACAGTGCACGCATACCCGCAAGGCGGCGGCGCCTATATCGTCACCAAGGACAATCTGGGACGCGCCCCAAGTCTGCTCGCCGCATCGGCACTTCTAACCGACTACATCTTGACCGTCGCGGTGAGTATTTCAGCAGGCGTCGCGGCAATCACGTCGGCCTTCGAGGGGACAAGATCAATCGCAGTCGAAATTGCGATTGTCGCCATCGTTTTGATCACGATCGCGAATCTACGGGGCTTACGCGAGAGCGGCCGGATTTTTGCAGTGCCGACCTATCTGTTCATCGCGGGCATGACTATTCTGCTGGTTCTCGGGTTCGCCTCCTGGCTAGGAATTGGCATTACCCCGCACAGAATCGTCGATACGATTCCAGCACCAGCTCAATCGTTGACGATCTTTTTGATTCTCAAAGCCTTTGCATCTGGTTGCGCCGCACTAACGGGAGTCGAAGCGATTTCTGACGGGGTACCCGCCTTCAAAGAACCTCAGGACGAAAACGCGTCCAAGACATTGGTCGCGATGGGACTAATCTTGGGTTCGCTCTTTCTCGGCATCACGTTTCTAGCTCGCCACTATCACCTCGCGCCGGTTACCGATCAAACGCTGGTTTCACAGCTCGCACGCGTGATTGCCGGCACATCACCTTTCTATTACTTCATCCAGGTAGCGACAGCCGGCATATTGCTGCTGGCCGCAAATACGAGTTTCGCCGACTTTCCTCGACTTTCGTACTTCCTCGCTCGTGACCGGTTTCTGCCCCATCAATTCACCTTTCGAGGTGATCGGCTGGGATATTCAACCGGCATTGTCGCCTTGGCAGTCGCGTCAAGTATCTTGGTGATTATCTTCAATGCCAGCGTCAATCGACTGATTCCACTCTACGCAGTCGGAGTTTTCATCTCATTCACGTTGTCACAGGCAAGCATGACGCTCCGTTGGTGGAAGGCGGAGAAGGTTCAACGCAACAATGTTGCGATGCTTATCAACGGCTTCGGTGCGTTGACCACGGGTGTCGTTGCGGTGATCATCATCACCACGAAGTTCATCGGCGGCGCCTGGCTCATCCTGATGCTCTTGCCAATTATCATCGCCGCGCTGTTGGGCATACGTAGACACTACGACAGCGTGTCGGAGCAATTACGACTCAACGCACGGCAGATTCGGAATCGTCCGATAACGTGGACGCGGGATTCGGCGGTGGTTGTCGCGGTCGACAAGTTGAATCGGGCGGCGGTGCGTGCTATCGATTACGCGCAGAACGTATCAAGAGACGTCACTGTCGTTCATGTCTCAGATGACGTTGAGGAAGCCAACGAACTTCGAGCGAAATGGGGAGAAGCGGGCATTCAATTGCCGCTCGTTATTATCGAGTCCCCGTTTCGGGAACTCCTCGGCCCATTGGTCAACTATATTGAGCAGCTTCACCAGGAGAAGGGTGGCACGACTCTGACGGTCGTCCTTCCAGAGTTCGTTCCGGCTCACCTATACGAACTATTTCTCCATAACCAGACTGCCTGGCGTCTTCGCACTGCGCTCTGGAGTCACCCCGGCATTGCCGTAACGAGCGTTCCTTACCATTTGAGCCGCTAACACGGATGACGCCCCAGATCATCTGGCGCTGACGAACCCGCAACGGCAACTCCAGAATTTGCGCCATCGGCCCTGCTGGAACCGGATTCGAGGTGTTTCAACGTGCTATTCGGCTCGATCTGCCGATTCAGTCTTCGAATCTCGATGGCGAGAGCGCTCATCGACAAGAGCGGACGCTAGGTCGCGCATCTCCTGACGGAGCGACCGCGACACCTCTGCCACATGCTGCAACACCGTTGGAAGGGGCTCCGCCGGAACCGCGGGGATCTCGCCAATCTGGTCCAGGATTCGACGTCGGTAACGGCGGTCCAGCTCCGCACGAACGATTCGGACGGCACGCCGATCGTCGCCCAGTCCAGCAGATTCGATGAGAGTCCGAATCTCGCTCATACGAACTGGGAGCGACATCACCTCATTCAGCGCCTTTCGATTGCGCGAAACCTCTTCCACGCTTTCATACCACGTAGCGGCCAGGTCATAAGCAGATTCAGATTGTTCGACGCGTTGATCGACCTCGGCGTAGAGCGCCGCCATATCAACCGTGGGCGGATCGTTACTCGTCAGCAGTGGCGTTCGCTGCTCCACCCACATCCAGGAACAAGCGCAGGCAACCCTGAGGTAATACATCGCTGACAGCAGATGTTTACGTGGAGAAACAGGCAATCGGTCGATATGGGCCAATGGACCAATAAGCTTCGACTCACCGAGCCCTCCGAACAGCTTGGTGGGATTAGCGTCGAGTAGCTCCACCTGAGATTGCTCAACGGATGAGCGACTGTCACTGAGAACTCGAGGAAGGAAGAAATCAGTGAGTGGTCCAATTGGGCTCAAGAAAATCCCGCGCTCAACAGATGAAATGGCGCTCTCATCGACGCCCGCAGCTTGCTCGAGCGCAGCTTTCACGAGACCATTCTCGACGTCAAGAAGCGCCTGTAACGCCTCGGCGCTTACTTGAGCTGGCTTGATCGTATCGACTGCAAACTTGGAGTCCGCAGCCTGTAAGACAGTGCTGCCATCAGCCTTCCGACCATAAAGCACAAAATCCGGATTCGTCAGTTTATGTCTACCCGCTTGAATGGCGATTCTTTCGTCATCGTCCAGGCGAACCACCGCATCGAGCAGAAACGATTCCTCGTGAGGCAGCGGCCGTTTGGTCCCGATCCATTCAGTTAGTTTCTTCGTGACCATTTCAGACCAACAGTCACCGAAGTATTTGCTGGCACCGCCTCGATCGCTCCACATCATCAATTCACGGTCGAGCACCCCGAGAATCAGATTCCCGCCGGGAATCCTGTCCGAAAAGACATTTCCTGATACTTGTCTGAGAGAAGGACCTTTTCCGCGCTTCCGAAACAACCGAATCCTCCAATGAACTCCGCGACTGCGTCTTCCGCAATTATGCCTGCACCTGGTCTCAGTGAGCGGGACTCAAGCAATTTCGTGGTTGCTCTGTAAGGTGCAGGCTTCTGACTCACGATCTGAACTTCGACGACGGCATTTCCAGAGTCCCATATCAGGACCATCGGTTCATACAAAGGTCATCTCGAGCGAGGACATACTTAGTCGATTACGCGAACGTCGGATGAACCAGTTGTCGAGGAGTATGATGCGCCAAACTGTAAACCTGATCAAAATTGATCCTCTCACTGACTCGCTCTGGGCTGACCTCATCGAGCACCAACACGCGGGATTGTTTCATTCGCGACTCTGGATGCAGGTGCTGAAACAAACCTATGACATGGATATCGCGGCTCACATATTGTTGGACGATGCAGGCCAGCCGGACGCGGGTATGTCGTTTTGTGCAATCTCTGACATCCGAGGCGAGCGGATCGTCTCGCTCCCATTTTCAGACTATTGCGACCCTCTCGTATCCGATTCGGATCAATGGAACGCCCTGAGAGAACCACTAATTGCAACCGGAAAGCCAATAAACATGCGTTGTCTTCGCAATGAATTTCCGTTGCATGACTCAGCATTCAATCAGCCAAAGATGGCGAAATGGCATGGCATTGATCTCACCGGTACTCTCGACGAGCAGTGGTCACGAATCGATAGCTCAGCCCGACGTGCGATTCGCAAGGCCGAGAAATCTGGTCTGACCGTCCGACTTGCAACCGACGAGGATGATCTTCGTTCCTTCTTCAACCTGCACCTCGGTATTCGAAAATACAAATACCGGCTGTTGGCGCAGCCATATCGCTTCTTTCAGAACATCTGGCGAATATTCTCAGATGCAGGGTTGGCCGCGCTGATGCTGGCCGAAGTTGATGGGGAAGTTGTCGGCTCGGTCATGTACCTCGGCTGGGGCACAACCCTTTACTACAAATTCAGCGCATCATCGGCGAATCATCTCGAGTACCGCCCGACAGACCTGTTGATCTGGGAAGGAATCAAGTTCGCTAAATCTCGCGACTATACGTTCCTTGATCTCGGACTGAGTGATTGGGATCAAGATGGTCTCGTGCGTTACAAACGAAAGTTCGCGACCGAAGAGGGAGCGATCACATTCCTGCACCATGCGAGCGATCGCCCAATGAGCATCCAAGAGAAAGACGTGCCGCCGTTACTTGGAGTCTTCACCGATCTGCTCACCGATCCGACCGTCCCAGATGACGTGACTGAGAGAGCGGGAGACGCGCTTTATAGATACTTTGTTTGACAGGGATGGCCGTTCGGCATCTTAGATCGCCAGCCTAAACCGAAACGAGTCACTGACCGCCGGGGACATTCAAACCCCGGCGCCGCTCTTCCAGTTGACGGAGCACCCGACGCCGGCGTAGTCGTAATGTTGCTAACTCACGACGGAGTCGAACCTCTTCGAGGCGCAGATACTGACGAATCTCGGCATCGCCACGTCGCAAGAGCAGGCCCAACGAAGTCTTACGGGACTGCGATAGCTGACGCCGTAGCTCTCCTATTTCAACTCTGAGCTGAGCGATTCTCGCTTGCATAGCGTTCAGTTCGTGGGGGCGTGGCCCATCGTCGGGGCGGGCCCAAATAGCCAGCAAGCGCCTTAGCTGTTCCACATCACCAGCATCACGCGCAACATTCGCCATACGCATCATCGTCTCACGCCGGGCCTGGTCGCGGGAATCCTCTGCAAGATCGGGATGCACCAAGCGGGCGAGCGCCTTGTACAGCTGGCGCAGGGTAATATCGTCATCCGAGTTTCGATTGACAACCTCTCCACGCAGCTCTTGCTGGGCAGTTCGTCGATGCCGCCACTCGGCCCACCATGCAGCTTCCTCGGCCCGGCTCTTCTCCTCGTCGCGATCAAGCTCATCGTCGGAAAGCGAACGACCGACAAACGATAGACGCTCTAATCGAGCCTCCATGCGTTCGATTTCCGCTCGCAAGCGATCCGACTCATGACGAAGTGGACCAAGCCGCTCGTCCACGCGGCGGCGAAGACCTTGCTGCTCGGTTTCTTCTTCGGCGAGAAGCTGACGAAGCTGTGTTGAAGCTCGTGAAGAACGGAGGATTTCCAGTTCAAGCTGGACCCGTTCGAGCTCATCAATGCGTGCTGGCAGCACTGAATCCCCATGATTATGTGAAATCGAAATGACGCCCATCCGAGCAATTCTACTCTTTGCCCCCGCGACCGGCCAACGTTCAAACTGCGATTGACGGTTTACGCCGCAAATCAAGTACCATATGGCCAAGCCGAGCGCGCGAGTTCGAGGGTGATGCTGATCGAGATTCTAGCTGGGAGGAGCGGGGTCCATATGAAGATGAATGCTTGGGAAGCTGTCGTTAAGGCGCTTGAATCCGAGAAGATCCCGTTCGTCTTCGGACTGCCAGGAAACCCGAGGCATCTTTACGACCAGCTCTACGATTCAAAGACTGTGCGACCCGTGCTCGTTCGTCACGAGACGTCTGGAGCGTTCATGGCGATGGCCCACGCCCGAGTCACTGGAGGCATCGGCTGCTGCTTTGGCTGCCCGGGCCCCGGTGTCGCGAACTTGGTCCCTGGCATTCTCGAAGCCTATTCGGGCTGCACCCCGGTCCTTGCCCTTGGCGTCCGAGCCAGTACCCACACAGAAGGGATGGGTGCTTTTCAGGAGACGGATCATCTCGGCATGATGCGGCCGATCACAAAGTGGGCCGTCACCCTGGAGCGAGCTGATCGAATCGGATGGACAATTCGCCGAGCGATCTCGATCGCCACATCCGGAAAGCCGGGCCCGGTTTATGTTGAGATTCCGGCGGATATCGCACTCGAGTCAGTTGAGATGCCTGACTATCAACCGGCAGACCGATCGGTCCGTCCCGCCGCTGATCCTGACAAGATCGAACAAGTGGTGGATCTGCTGGAATCGAGCAGCAGACCGGTTCTCGTTTGTGGCGGTGGAGCGATCTTGTCGGGCGCCTACGCCGAAGTCAAGACGTTTCGCCGATAGTCTTGGAATTCCTGTTCTGGTCACTCCGGCTGGACGCGGGATCATCGCCGAGACTCACCCGATGTTCTCAGGTTCCGTGGGATTGTACCGGACACAGTATCCGCGATCCGTCTATCAGGAAGCCGATCTCCTGATTACGCTCGGTTCGAGGATGGAAGAATTTCAATCAGGTGTGTTTCAGTATTTCCCGGAAGGTGCCCGATTCGTGCAGATCGATATCGATCCGTTTGAGTTCGGCCGGAACTGGGTACCTGACGTCGCCATTCAAGCCGATGCTGGCCTGGCATTGAGTCAACTGATAGAAGCGGCCGCAAATCGAGGAATCACAGCGAACGCCCATCGAATCGACGATCTCGTGGCGCGCCGCAAGCAAGCCGTAGAGGCGATGATCACCGATGCCTCTGTCGATTCGTCGCCAGTGATGGGGAAACGGATCGTACGCGAGATCAACAACGTCTTCGGCGACAATACGATTCTGGTGCTTGAAAATGGCGGCCAAGATCTTTGGTCCTACTACTGGCCGTACTATCAAGTGCTGGATCCAGGGTGTCTTGTTCCTCCGGCCGAGCAAACCGCCATGGGACTTGGGATTTGCGGTGCGATTGCCGCGAAGTTGGGTCGACCAGACCGACAAGTTGTGTGTACGACAGGCGACGGCGCGTTTCAGATGTCGATGCACGAACTTCCGACCGCGGTGCAGGAGAAAGCCCCTGTGACGTGGGTGGTGATGAACGATCAAGCGCTGGGATGGCCACAATGGACACAGCGGGAAGGGCTAAACAACCGGATCATTGCGACTGAGTTCAAGGCTCCATTTGACTTTGTTATGGTTGCCGAGAGTGCAGGTTGCTGGGCGACGCGGGTCACCGATAGTCACGACCTCCCTGCCGCTCTAGAGAGCGCGCGGTTGGCAAACGCGAACGGCCAGCCCGCCGTAGTCGAGGTGCAGGTTGATCCAAGCGACCATCACGAAGGTTTCTTCGAGTTCCACAAGGTGCGATAATTGGTCCGGAAGGTGACGGCATAAGGAGAGTTCGGTTGGGGCAAACCACGCGGAAAGGGATGCGAACCTATGCTTAGCCACGGCGGAACCTCACGCGTTCGTTATGAGGACGCCTTTCGTGCCGTCGGCAACTATCTCGACGACAATAAGTTCACACAGATCGTCATCGTCGAGACGCCAGAAGGGTTCCTGATCAAAGGGCAAGTTGCCTCGGACGAAGGTGGTGGCGATTCGACCTTTACGTATCCTCAGACGTACCTGTTCGCGAATGAGGATATCGATTCGTTGATTCAGTCTGCGTACGAACGACGTAAAGACGAGTAGGATTCGAAGTCCAGCGACGTACGATTGCTGCTTTGCGGTACCGAGCATGTAGCAGGTTGTCTGTGGTTGGCACGTCTGAAAATCTCAAAGATGGGGGCGGATCGGGCCCGGTGGCTCGTGCAGTCTTCAAAACTGTTGTGCGGGGTGACGAGCCTCGCAGGTGGGTTCGACTCCCATGCGCCCTCGCCCATAGTACGTACGCGCAGTTTCTCAGCCTGCACAAGCCCCCTGGCCCGCTCGACAAGACCCTCTGATAGGGGGTAAAGAGAGGGAAAATCCGTCTTTTTTGGACGTTAATTACAGCGGAAATGCAGCGAAAATTCGGCGGGATTTCGTCATCCATCCGCTGAAATCTCGGAGGGGTCCAGAACAGTTAATTGCAACAGAAATGCAGCAGAATTGCAGCGAAACTGCCAGGAGGGATCAGAGCTCTCAGATAGGAGCTCTCGATGCCAAAGAAGAAGCAAACCGGGTCGGTTTACCACCGTAGTGATGGACGCTGGTGCGCTCACATTGTTCTGAATGGGAAACGAGTCACGCGCTCCGCACGTACCGAACGCGATGCCAAAAAGATCCTCAAGGAGCTTCGTGCACAGGTCAGACAGGAAAAAACTGCTGCCCCGACTGTCCTTACGTTGGCCGAATGGATCGAACAATGGCTGACGATCAAGGCGCCAAACCTTAGGCAATCATCCTTATTCACCTACCGCGAAGCACTCGCCTACGTCACCAGGTTCATTGGCGATCAGCCTCTCGATTCGTTGACGCCAATGTCCCTCACGCTTGCCTATGCTCAGTTGCAGCAAAAACACACGGCGCCTCGACAACTCAATCTCTCGCATGGATACCTGCAACAATGTTTGGACTATGCAGTGCGTTTCGGTCTCTTGGACGTCAATCCACTCAGGAGCGTTCCAAAACCGAAGTGGACACCCAGACGCCGGAAATACTGGACATTCGAGGAAACAAGCCGATTCATAGAAACCGCGCTCGCACACACGGCAAAGTATTCCCCTCTGTTCGTCTTGATGGTGACGACAGGGATGCGAGTCTCGGAGGCCTTGGGTCTAACATGGGCCGAGGTTGATCTGGAAAAGAAGACAGTTGAGGTGGTTCGTGCATTAGTTTGGATAACAAGTAGTATCTATGTTGAGGAGCCGCCAAAATCCGCTGCAGGCTATCGGACCATTGCGCTTCCGGATGCCGCAGTCACCGCATTGCGCAAAATCCCGACCAGAAACACCTACCTATTCCATACCATCGGTGTAGGGCTCCCAACACTTCAGGATCTGAGGCAGCGATTGTTGGCTATGTGCCGGCGGGCCGGTGTTCCAGAGATCAACATTCATGGTTTGCGGCACGTCCATGCGATGCTGGCCCTCGAGGTGGTCAAGGATCCTTACCTGGTGCAGCAGAGACTGGGGCATGCGAGCATTGCAGTCACCCTCGCGGTGTATGGCTACCCAACGCGCGATGAATCGGTGATTGCGGACGAGTTGAACAAGCGACTCGGTAAGGAGTAGGGGTTGAGCCCCTACTCCCAGTTTCACACTGATTGGTCAGACATCCTCGTCTTTGCCGCTGGCGTCCCGCAGTTGATCAACCATGATCTCGTACGTGACCAATGGCAGGATGCTCTTGATACCGTCGTCGCGTTCGAGAAGATCGAGGATCCGAAGCGGATTGTTGAACGTCTCTACGAACTCTTTCCCGTCGTGGTAGACGATGATCCACTCGTGCCAGACATGTTCGTATAGCGCCCGACGCATTTCCCGTTTGATTCGGGCTCGCTCCAGTGGACTCTCAAGCTCCGGATAGGTCCCGAGTTGTCGAAGCTCCGCGACGTACTGGTTGATCGTCTTGCCTTGAATAAGCGCCGTTTCAACCGCGTTGATTGCCGAGACACCGAGAATCCGCTCGGTGTCTCCGTTATAGGGAAACTCCATCAGTCCTCCGCTTTCATCTGTAGTCTGATCGTCATGATACCTGGTGGTCCTGGTCGACACCCGACGTCCGTCGAGCCGAGTCACGCTCACCAGTGTGTACGGGATGAGGGTTCTGTCTTCGTAACGTGTGTACTGAGCGAAAACGGACTCAAGTGCGCACGCAATTCAGCCTGCATCTGTTATGCCGCCTTCCGCTCCGGTATCGTCACCATCTCTGGCTTCGCACTCACGAACAGTCCTTCCCGCAGCAACACCTTGGCGGCGTGCTTGCAGGGCATCCGGCTCTTGCCAGCTTTGCAGGAGCAGGAGACGTCGCTGGTGATGATGTTGCGCTGGAGCTCAACCACGTACCAGCTTCCGTCCCTCCGTGACGATTCGACCAAGAAGCCCTCGGCTCCCTCCGTCTGGAGCTCGCTCTGACACAGGAACTTGCTGGCGCGAATCTCCTGTTCGATCACTCGGTTTACGGCAGTCATCCAGCGTGAATCGTGTGGGTCGTACCGCATATGCGTGTCCTCTCGTCTTGAAGGTATGGGATCCAATAAAGTAGCCGTGGTCCGCTCCCAACTCGTGTTCGGCGTACCCCTCCCAGCAGTGTTCGTGGACCACGGTGCCATCAGATCTGAGCCGTTTCACGTCCTGCTCAGGAAAGACGAATCCACCGCAGTAAGCACAACGGTGGATCACGCGGATACTTGATTGTTTGGCCATCTAGTTCAACAGTGCGACGACGGCGACACAGCCTGTCAACATCCATAGGCCCGCGAGCAGCATAACCAGCATCAGGAGACATCCGAGTCCGGTGAACTTTTCCATCCGGTTGCGCTCCTCTCGCGCATTGTCAGCGATGACGATCGTTCCCGCGTTGGGGATCATGGGTGGATTACCACCAGGCTCCGTCTGGGGACCCGCATCCGGGACATGAACCAGGGTATCGACGCGCCGTCGTGTTGCAGCCATTTGGCCCTCTCTCTGACTCTCCCCCGACTCGGAGAAGAAAACCGTTCCTCTTTATTTCCAGAAGTCGATGACGTCACCAATCTCATTGAAGGGCTCACAGATATCGTCCTTCAAACCTCGCAACGCCTCTTTGACCTGATTGAGCTGGGAGAGAATTTGTCTGAGCTCTGGGTCATCGGATGAGAGATCCCGACCATCATCAACCAGCTTGGTCGTGAGATAGTGGAACTGGGTCGCAGTGAGGTCGTGCAGGCCCTTGAGATTCTCAGCCACCTGGGCGAACTTAGCCCGAGCCGTATGCAGCTTCTTTTGATAGGTCTCCAGATCATTCAGCAGATATGCAGCCTCGGCGACCTCACTCAGGACGTTGATCTCTGGTTCTACGGTCATGCGACCTCTCCTCTCGACTCCCGAGGTACCCCCTTGCGGGTCCCAGCAGGAGCCAGATACAACAAAACCGGCTATCGCCGGTACACCAACCACTCTTCGCGTGGAGTTGAGAACTAGGCCCAGGAGCCTCGATTCGATATGACCTCGACGTCAGCTTCGTCGACGCTGTCGATCTCGAGCTCGGCTCCGTACTTGGAGATGTCGTCCTCCTTCAACTTCCGGTTAGCCGCACGTGCGAACGCGAAGAGGCGAATCTCGACATCGTCCTTGATGGTCTGGTAATACTCGTCGTGCGAGTGTGGGATGGAGTCGGTACCAAACGTCCCTTCGAGATCAAAGCGCAACGTGATGCTCATTGATCCCTGGGCGTGGTACTCGATCTCGAAGACATCTGGATTGGTCTTCCAGCTGTCATAGTTTGGAAGTGCGATCACTGTTCCCCCCTTTCTCGAGCTTGCTCATCGACCTTCTTCTCAGCGACGAACCTGATGGTCTCGAGCGACTTCGCGATCCGGACCAGGCTGTTATCGATCGAGCTGATGCTCTCACCGACACTCGCCAGAGTCATATCAAGCTCACGAATGCGTCGATCGACGGAACGATTCGCCTGCTCGAAGAGCTGCTTCCCGAAGGCAAACACTTGCACCACGGGAACCCGCTTCAGATACTGTCGTGCAACCACAGGTTGGCCCCCTCTCTGACTCTCTCCCACACCCGCAAGCGGGTACCTGGGGCGAGAACCATCCTTTCTAACTAATCAGCAGCCACAGCGGAAGCGTCAGCTTCTGCTACGTCCTCCTCCTTCCGTTGGTACATCGTGTCCGGCAGCACGATCGGCATGATGACCACGTCGGTATCGGCATCCTTGAGCAGCGCGGTTCCATGCTTACCTGTCGCTTCGATGGTGATATGGGATCCCCGCCTCAGCTCCTGGGCCGCGGCGTTGAGGTATTGGGGATTGAACGCGACGCCTTCGAGTGATCCGAGAAACCTGATCGCCACGTTGTCCCAGGACTGCTTATTCGGGACGTTGACGTTCGGATCGTTGATCGACAGCTCGGCATGTCCAGGCTTGAACAGCAGCGCTCCTCCGTTCTTGACCTGTGCCGCTTCCTCGATGAGCCAGACGGGCACCACACACGATCCTTTGATCTGCTCAGCTGTCGGGATGATCTGGGTATAGTCGGGGAAGTGCCCTTCGACCTTCCGAACCCACATGGTGGTGCGCAGCACGCGACTCTTCCTGGTCCGCTGGGTGCTGAACTCGATCAGCACAAAATTGCTGTCGGCACCCATCGAATCGAAGTTGAGCTGTCGTGGCTTTGCCGGGATCATCTTGAGATGGGGCACACGCAGCAGGAATGGATCGAACTCCTGGTTCGCATCGGTGAGACAGTGATGTGACAGGCGGAATCCATCCGCAGCAGTCGCGAAGACGTTCCCGAGCATCTGCTCGAAGTAGACACACTCGAGGACAGGGCGGGAGTCATCTGTAGCCGCATACGGAAACACTCGCTTCTTCAATCCTTCCCACTCGTGCTGGAGCAGATAGAACATCAGGCCCGAGGTGTCACTCGGCTCGTACTCGGGATGGGGTGGGAAATCCTCGGCACTGTAGTTGAGGATTTCAGTGCTCCAGTCTCGATCTGTCCGGCTTACGACGATCCGCTCGTTGTTCGTCTCGTCGAGGGTCAGATAGATGGAGTGACTGGCTGACTTCAGGATGTTGTCCAGGTGTAGCGGATCAATGACGAGTTTTAGTGGTGTCGAGTCGGCGTTGCCGGTAATGGCAACCTGCATCCAGACGTCGCCATTGGTGGCGGTGAGGGTTGTCTCGTGCTCTCCGTCATACTCGACAACACCCGGTTCCAGAGGTCGACATGTTTGTTTGAGCGATAGACAGGTTTGAGCAGTTTGAGGGCATCGCGCAGGTGATCGGCGTACAGTTTCATGCGTTCACCTCCTTAGGCTGCCTTTCTTGACAGCGAGTCTGAT
>CAVUBN010000019.1:0-27727 GCA_963739715.1 uncultured Chloroflexia bacterium
AACCCTATTGGGAGCGCTCGGCCATTCGATACATCCGAAACGCCACGACCCCGACCCTCATCCTCCACGGCGAGTCGGATGAGCGCGTTCACCCGGGACAGGGTCGTGAAATGTATGTCGCGCTGAGAACACTTGGGATCGAGACTCAGTTCGTCACCTATCCCCGCGAGGGTCATCGTATCTCTGAACGGAAGCATCAACTTGACCTGCTTGGAAGGGTCGTCAGCTGGTACGATCGTTTCCTTCGGCCCGACGCAACTCATCCGATACCCGATGTACCCTGAGGGTTGAAGTCTGACGAATCGTCTGTCTGAAATGATCTCCGCGCGAAAGCGTTTTTGTTCGTTCACCTGAACGGAGGGGGAATCCCCCTCCGTTCGGATGGATAACTCACCCGGTCGGACGCTGCGTTTCCTCCGGTCTGCGGCTGTTCATGCGGCGGACTTCTCGCTTAGCCTAGGGACAATCCTTCTTGGTTTGGATGGTTTGGTGTGTCTTCTGGGATATGACGCCTGATCACCCATGTGATATGTGGCTCTCTTCCAGGAAAGGAGTGACGTCGCGATGATTCCTGGTGCCTTTACTTACCTCAAACCGAGCACTCTCGACGAAGCCATCGAGCTTCTGAGTACGCACGCGGATGACGGCAAAATCCTCGCTGGTGGACAGAGCTTGATTCCGATAATGCGGTTTCGTCTGGCCGAGCCAGATTACCTGATCGACATCAATCACATCGCCGGCCTTGACGGTATCAATGAAAATGGCGATTACCTCTCTATTGGTGCACTGACTCGTGAGTATCAAATCGATAAGTCCGATTTCATTCGACGACGCTATCCCATTCTTATCGACACGGCCTCGACGGTTGCCGACCCGCTGGTGCGGAATCTTGCGACCGTCGGCGGAAACCTGGCACACGCCGACCCGGCGAATGACCATCCCGCGACGATGCTCACGCTGCGAGCGAAAGTGGTCGACCCGGTCTGCGGTATGGATGTGGATGTGGCCACTGCTCGCCACGTCGCGGAGTATGAAGGCCAGCGCTTCTATTTCTGTTGCGCGGGCTGTCGCCAATCGTTCGAAGCCGATCCAAGCAGATATCTTCCAGTCAGATGACTCGTTTCCGTTCGCTTGCAGTGAGCAGCGGTGATCATCTCCAAATATGTTCAACCTCCCATCCCCATGAGATTGAGACGATCGTGCGACAATGAGCCCGGTGTGACCGTATGACGGCCTATCGCTTGAATCATGTAATCCACTGCTGGACAGGAGCTCGATCATGTTTGATGCATTCAGGTTTCGCGTCCCGACCGAAGTTCATTTTGGCAACGGAATCGCCGAAACGCTCGGCGATCACGTAGTGCAGTTCGGGGCCAAAGCGCCATTTGTGGTGACTGATCCAGGAGTTCGCAAAGCTGGAATCATCGATCCACTCTTACAAACCCTGATCGATCGCGGAATTTCGCCACACGTTTTTGATGCGATCAGCCCGAATCCGCGCGATCACGAGTGTGTAAAGGGGGCGGAATCAGGTCGCGAGTTCGGAGCGGACTTGATCGTGGCGATCGGCGGTGGAAGCCCAATCGACGCGGCCAAGGCAATTGCCGGGCTGCTACCGAACGGCGGTTCGGTGCAGGATTGGGAACCACCAAGAACCTTCGAACGACCCTCCGGTTCCAATCATCGCCATCCCTACGACCGCTGGGACCGGCAGTGAAGTAACTCGTTCGTCGGTCATTACGGATACCGACCGGCATATCAAAATCAGTCTTCGTGACTATCAGATTGCGCCGCGCGTAGCGCTTGTTGATCCGCGACTAACGCTCTCACTTCCCCGGTCAGTCACCGCGGCGACCGGGATGGATGTGCTTACTCACGCGGTCGAGGCGTACACATGCAGACGGGCCACTCCCCTCAGCGACATGTGCGCGATGACGGCGATCCGTCTTGTCCGGGAACATCTCCTCGACGCCGTGCGGGACGGACAGAACCTCGAGGCACGCGAAGGGATGATGCTTGCCAGTCTCATTGCGGGCATGGCCTTCAGCAACGCTGATGTGAGCGCCGTACACTGTCTGGCGGAAGCCATTGGCGGTCTCTACGACACCCCACACGGCGTCGCAAATGCAGTCTTTCTGCCATTCGTGTTTGGCTACAACGCTGATGCCGACCCCAGGCGTCACGTCGCCGTCGGCGAGGCGTTGGGAGTCGACGTGAGCCGGTTTGCCGAATTCGAAGCAACGCGCGAATCAGGCGCTGCCATCAAAGCACTCGCGACAGCAGTTGGAATCCCCTCTTTCCGGGACCTACCTGGAGCCGACCCTCGGGATTTCGACGCGATAGCCATCGCATCCGAAGCAAATGGCTCCAATAGCAGCAATGCTCGCGAGATGGGTCGCGAAGAATATGTCGAGATCCTGAGACAAGCCTGGGACGACTGAGGTAGCCGGACAAGCAAGCGGATTCGCCACAAAGTCGGCAAAGTGTTGACGCAAATGTCGGTCATTCCCCGTCTTCCTGGGGAACTGGTATTGACCGTGCCACGTATAGAGGGGTCGCGTCAGCGCCCTTCGAGTGCTGCAGCGAGCACGTCGAACCAATTGGTCAGGTCCGCCAACCGATAACGAGCATTGGCCGGACTCGGATTCGGGACGAGAAAGATTTCCGTAGAGCCAAGCGTTTGCTCCTGACGGCCGAAGCTGAGGTTGTCAACCTCCAGATCCATTGCGTGCTTCATGAATGGCCGTAAGCCAGTGGCGCCCTGAAAACAGACGAACCCAGGAGCGTAATGTTCAATTCGCGAGCGCGCTCGCGGCGCCCACTCGGCGAAATGGCTCTGGCGTAGCTCTGACGCGGATGAAGTCGGCAATTTGACTACGTCGGTGAAGCCGAGCCCATCCTGAAGCAGGCTCAGGTCGTCCTCAGGCAGCAACGCAGATCGCCCGAGCCGGTTCCGAGTCGCAAGGCTGAGTCGGGATAGAGAGAAGGCTGGCCAGAATCGGTTGGTCGAGCGAGCAAAGTAGTGCCCTTGCTCAACTGAGTAGATGGATGGATTGATGCCGACGAACACGACCTTCAAATCTGGAGCCAGGATGTCCGGCAACGTCGACACCATCCCGTTTCCAATTGTCATCTCGCCAGCCTCCTCGCGTACACCTCTATACCTTAGAAATCAGTTGTCAATTTCGTGCCGCGCAGAAGTAGTAGATAAGCTCCTTGACGTGCGCTTTCGCGTCGGATATCCGGATGCTTTCGTTGCTTCCGTGTGCCTTACTCTCCCGCTGGCGACCGAGTCCGACCGTGGCGATCTCGTCGGTATGAAGCACCTGCGCGATGAAAGCCATATCGGTTGAGCCACCCGAACCGGTCTCGATGAAGTCACTGTCTGAGTACCCCTGTACCAGCTTCAGGGCTTCCTTGAGCCGTTCAGCACCCGGGTGGGTCGCCGATTGATAGTAGGATGGGTAGTTCTGCGTAAATACGACGTCGACATCGAGCGCGCGACTCTTCTCCATGCCCCGATCGACGGCTTCCTGAATCTCTGCCTGAACGTCGGCGATATTCTCTTCCGGAATGAAGCGACGGTTGATCACCAACGTGCAGATGGCCGGCACAATATTCGACTTCACGCCCGAATTGATGATGTCCAGGTTAAACATCGGGCGCAGGTTCGGCGGCGCTCCCGGGGCCGGAGCCAGTGGCAGCGCCGAGCGCCGCTCCTCGACCTTTTGCTTCAGCGCAAGCAATTCGATCATGATCGGAACCGATTCTTCTAGCGCGTTCACACCAAGGTAGTTCGCGCCGGAATGGCAACTCTTCCCTTTTACGGTGATCGACACATCCAGGGACCCATTCGATCCACGACGCAAAACCGGATCCTGGCTACCTTCCAGGCAGAGCATCGGCGCCGTTGCATAGCCTTCCAGTGCCAGATGATAGAGGCCGGGATAGACGCCGATCTCCTCGTCAGTGCAGAGAAGAATGTTCAGATCCCAGGCGGGTTCCAGTCCCTCGGACTGCATCACTTCGAGGGCCGTCAAAACCGACGCGATCGCCCCCTTCATGTCGGCGACACCGCGACCGTAGATGCGTCCGTCCTTGATTTCGCAGCCGAACGGATCGAAATCCCAACCTTCTTCGATCGGCACGGTATCCATGTGGGCATAGACAGAGAGGGGCGGTTTGCCGTTGTTCAGCCGAGCAACCAGATTGACCCGGTCGCCCGTGAGTGGCAGCGGTATTTGAGCGACCTTTTCCGGCGGAATAACGACACGCGTCGTGGTGAAGCCAAAGTGCTGGAACTCAGGCTCAACCAGGTCAAGAACCTTATCGTAGTTGTCTCCCGGTGGGACACAATTGTCGATCGCGATGATCTTACGCAGGCGATCGACCAAGCTTTCCTCTCGGGCTTCGACCGCGTTGAATGCTGATGAAAAGTCCATTCCTCGTTCCTCTCCTTGGCGCTTTCATTCTCGATCTCTTCGTTATCCTGCGACTGGATCGACGTTCTCTACGCCATCAACGAACCGCAGTGATGAGCGCATCCAATAGTTCAGGCGTACCGGCCGCAAACGGCATCACTCGCGCCATCAAGTCCAATTGCAGCGACAACGGATCCCCGTTCTGATCCGCCGAGACGCCTCCTGCTTCCTGCAATACAAGTAGTGCACCGGCATAATCAACGACCTTCTCTCCGAAATTCGGCGGCCAATGAACGTTCGGGTTGGCAAAACCGTGCAATGACCCAGCCGCGATCAGACACATATCGAGCGCGGTGCAGCCAGTGATACGCACTCGATTCGATCCGAGCAGCAACGGGGCCGAACGCCGCAGCCCCTCCTCGTCCGCTGGGCGAACCAGAGCTACCCAAGCATTGCGCAGCTCGGTCACCTGCTCGCAATGGATCGGCACGCCGTTCATGCGACTGCCGCCGTTCCGGACCGCGGTGAAGACGTCACCGGTCGGCAGGTTCCTAACGCACGATGCGATCGGTTCGCCATCCAGGAGTGCGCCTACGCTGAAGGCATAGAACGGGAAGCCGAATTGCCCACTGTGATTGGGAAGGGACGGAGGGACAGCATGCAGCGTTACGGGCAGATCGGTGAGCGTGAGCTCTGCCGCCGCCGTGGCGTTCGCGGTGGCATCGATTGGATCGACGATGACCGTGACTGCCGAGCCCCGATCAACGAGCCCAACCTCTTCGCTGAAAACGTTTACCGGGGAGTGGGATTTACGAAAGAAATCGATCACCACATCTTCGGCGATCTGGTCGATCCCTTTGGTTTCGGCGCCGTCCGCGCCCATGCCGACCACCTCGGCGAGAAGATGTCGCTCTGAGGCGACAACGGCCTGCAGAACCCGCTCGCTGCACTCGACCAGCGACCAGAGCAGTCGTTCGGCGTCGATCATCAGGCAATCTCCTCCCTACCCAGGCCATGCTATCACCAGCGGTCGAGGATGCAACGGAATCGAGTGCACATGCCGAACGGCGAATTCCGGATATTGTGGATGAGATGCCCAAACAGCACCTGAACTCAAGCGTCTCCGGGTTAAAGTAACCCGTGGTATGCTGGCAGAATGAGGGCGTTTGTCCGCTTCACAAGGCGGTAGCTGTTGTCAGACGCCCGGGCGAGCCGAGAGGTTCGATGCCTCCAGCCGCGCACCCAATTGAGGGAGGATGACATGACAAATACACCCGACCCGTTCCACGCAAGGGCGACATTAGAGACTTCATCGGGCGAAAAAGTTGACTACTACCGACTGGCCGCGATCGCGGACCAGATCCCGGCAGGGCTGGATCAGCTTCCTTATACGGTAAAGGTGCTCCTCGAAAACGTGCTCCGCAACGCCGGCACAGAGCCCTTCACAGAGGATCACGTTCGTGTGTTGGCCGGCTGGCGTCCCGGCGAACGTGAGGCTCAGGAATACCCATTCCTGCCAGCCCGCGTACTCCTGCAGGATCTGACCGGCGTACCTGCCGTTGTCGACCTGGCGGCAATGCGGTCGGCCATGGCACGACTCGGCGGCGATCCTTCGAAGATCAACCCGCTGGTAAGTGCGGACCTGGTTATCGACCACTCGGTTCAGGTCGACTCCTTTGGCACGACACTCTCCTTCGCAAGCAATGTTGAGCACGAGTACCAGCGAAACGGCGAGCGATATGCGTTGCTCCGCTGGGCACAGCAAGCTTTCCAAAATTTCAGCGTCGTTCCTCCGGGCACCGGCATCTGCCATCAGGTGAATCTTGAATTCTTGTCGAAGGTTGTCCAGCTTCGTGAAGAAGGCGGCAAAAAGGTCGCGCTGCCCGATACGCTTGTTGGCCTCGACTCCCACACGACTATGGTGAATGGTCTCGGCGTCCTCGGCTGGGGCGTTGGAGGGATCGAAGCAGAGGCCGTCCTGCTTGGGCAGCCCATCTATATGCTAACGCCACAGGTGGTCGGAATCCGGATGGTCGGTGAAGTGCCGGAGGGCGTCACGGCCACGGACCTCGTGCTGACCGTCGCACAGCTGCTCCGCAAGACGGGGGTCGTCGGCAAGTTCGTTGAGTTCTTTGGCTCGAGCCTTCGCCACCTGACGCTCCCAGACCGTGCGACCATCGGGAACATGACGCCGGAATATGGCGCCACCGCAACGATCTTCCCGGTAGATGATGAAACGTTAACCTATCTGCGCTTGACGGGTCGAAGTCCGGAAACCGTGGATCTGGTCGAACGTTACGCGAAAGCTCAGGGGATGTTCCGCACTGACGACGGTCCGGAGCCCGTCTACGACCAGGTCGTCGAGCTCGATCTGTCGACCCTCGAGCCGAGCGTTGCCGGACCGAGACGTCCTCAGGATCGAGTTTCGCTGGGTGACATCGGCCCCAATTTCCGCACCGCCTTCGCTGATCGCATCGCGCAGTCGAACGCCGCTGCACGTGCGGGGGCAGAATCCGGCGGCGGAACAGCCGCGACGATGGTGAAAGAGCGCAGCGCGACGGCTACGGATCGCGAGCCCGTGCAAATCGATCTGGATGGACACACCGCTGAGCTCAACCATGGATCGGTCGTGATTGCGGCCATCACGAGCTGCACCAATACGTCGAACCCGGCCGTGATGATGGCGGCAGGACTTCTCGCAAAGAAGGCAGTCGAGCGCGGCCTGGATGTAAGTCCGGCAGTCAAGACGAGCCTCGCACCGGGCTCAGGCGTCGTAACCGCTTATCTGGACCGGGCCGGGCTGACACCATACCTGGAGGCACTACGCTTCCACCTTGTCGGATATGGGTGCACTACCTGCATCGGTAACAGCGGACCTCTGGCCATGCCGGTGACCGAGGCACTGCAGCAGCACGATCTGATCGGTGCGGCGGTCCTGAGCGGAAACCGCAATTTCGAGGGACGCATTCACCCACTTGCTCGCGCGAGCTATCTTGCCTCGCCGCCGCTCGTCGTAGCGTTCGCGATTGCTGGCACCATTGACATCGATCTCACAAAAGACCCACTCGGTGAAGATCCAAATGGTGACCCCGTCTATCTGCGTGACGTCTGGCCAACCACGGCCGAGATCAAGGAAGCGATCGTCCAAGCGGTCGGTCCGGACCTCTTCGCGGAGCGCTATGCCGATGTCTTTACCGGCGACGAGCGCTGGCGCGGACTGCCGGTGCCAGATGGCGATCTGTACGACTGGAACGACGAGTCAACCTATGTGCAGGAGCCGCCTTTCTTCCAGGGCCTCAGCCGAGAGCCAGGACCACTCACTGACGTAATCGGTGCAAGGGTACTGGCGCTCTTGGGAGACTCGGTCACAACGGACCACATCTCGCCGGCAGGGTCGATCCCACCACAAGGCCCGGCAGGACGCTATTTGATCTACAACGATGTCAGCGCCCGTGAATTCAACAGTTACGGGGCGCGTCGCGGCAACCACGAGGTGATGATGCGAGGCACCTTCGCCAACATCCGGCTCCGCAATCAACTCGGAGACGGACGAGAAGGTGGCTGGACGACCGATCTACTCAACAACGAAGTCACCTCAATCTACGAAGCGTCCGTTCACTATGCCGAGGAAGGCGTGCCGCTGATCGTCATCGCAGGTAAAGAGTACGGGACCGGCAGCTCGCGCGACTGGGCTGCGAAGGGAACTCTGCTACTCGGCGCCAAGGCCGTGATCGCCGAGAGCTTCGAACGCATCCATCGGAGTAACCTGGTCGGAATGGGAGTGCTACCACTCCAGTTCCTGCCGGGACAGAGCGCGGTCAGTCTCGGCATTGTCGGGACTGAAACATTCGATATCAAAGGGATCGCCGACGGACTTACCCCTGGGGAAACACTTGACGTCACGGCTCGTCACCCTGATGGAACGACGGTCGCATTCCAGGTCGTCACCCGCATCGACAGCCCGATGGAGATCGAATATTACCGCAATGGCGGAATTCTCCAGATGGTGCTGCGCCGTCTCCTCGACGCGTAGCCGGGAAGCCGACGCGAGATTGAGAAGACACGGAATGGAGCGGCGCATTGCCGCTCCATTCCTCTCGTTTGACCATGATGATCTTCTACCGGTAGGTCAGAAAAAGGGGGTGACCGGCAAATTCATGGAGAAAGAGTTGACCAATCAGGAATGGCACATTCGGCTGTTTATCTATCAATTCATAGACCCATACTACCGCAGCCGAGACGAGCAAGAGTTGGGACACATCTTCGGGAGTCCGGTCATATTCGCCACCTCAAAATCGAGCAAGGCTCGCTTCTGGTGCAACCCGACACCGCTGCCGCACAATCCACCACACACGCCGACGATCCGGTGACACGGAACGATGATCGCGGCTGGATTGGCGGCGCTTGCGACTCCGCAGTGCGACCAGCAAACAGGACAGATCGAACCGGACCTGCTCAATGGCGCAGTCCGGAAAGGCGTCGGCCAAGGCAGCGAAGGACATGGAAAACCGGGTTCACTCGGACCTAGGACGAAGACAATCGTTGACAACCAGTCTACCCGCGAATTTGTCGATCTGGACGGGTCGCCTTCATGACCGTTGCAGCAAAGCCATCGTCATGTGAACAGTTCCACAGGAGAAGGCAACCCAGACCATGATTGAGCAGGCGGAAATCCTGTCGGAGGAGTGGACGGCAGCATAGTCTTTGTCAGCCTTTGCCGGCCCACCCCTCCAAGCAATTGACGTCTGTTACTGCCGCCGTATGAGGTCGGGGATTTCCCATCGCTCACATTGGTTCGATTTCAAGCTGTAGCTGGCGATTTCACCAAGCGTCGCCCACCACACGCCATCGAACGTGTTAATGTACTTGATGATCCGCTCAAGGAGCATGATGCGTGAGGGTCGGCCGCTCACAAACGGGTGCATCGTGAGAATGTAACATCCGCCGAAGCGGTGGAATCCCTCGAATTCAGACGACCAAACCTCGAACACTTTCTCGGGACTCGAGATACCCCCACGCTCCATCGAGAAATGCGGGTGATCGTCAAGAATCCACTGAATCGGGAGTTCGAGCAGATCCCCATTGACGGTTGGCACCAAATACGGAATGTCGTTCCCCATCAAGCTCGTGTCATACTCAAATCTATAGCGTTTCAACAATGCGGGTGAACTGCGTTTGAGCTCCCATGCGGGGGATCGGTATCCGACCGGTCTCCTGCCCGTGAGACGTTCCAGGGTTTCAAGACCTTTCTGGAGAACCGTCTCCTCGTCTTCGTCGCTCAACTCGGCCGGACGTTCGTGGAGATAGCCATGATGTCCGACCTCGTGACCGGCTGACTGGATCTGGCGCACCATTTCCGGATGCATCTCGGCGGTGTACGCCGGAATGAAGAACGTCGCCTTGAGCCCAAACGAATCCAGCACCCGCAGAATCCGTGGAACCCCAACCTTCGGCCCGTAGGCCGCTTCCGAAATGAGTCCCAGCCGGTCGTGTCCACGATGCGGATCACGGACCATTGGGATCGTTTCGCCGTCGGCATCAAACGTCAATGCGACCGCACACCGTTTTCTGTCGGGCCAGGAGAATTCCGCCATGTTGGACTCCTTTCCAGGAACCATTCAATAAACCGATACCGTGGGCGCTTTGATCCGGATCAGTCGACATTTGGACCGCCAACCTGATCTCTGACCGGCCAGGACACGTCAAGATCGAATTCCTCGACCGCGTGTCGCATCGAGGTCCAGTCGAAGGTGAACTTCTCTAGGCACAACACATGCATAGTCTCAATCTGCTGTATTCCGTTGAGAGCGGCGAGCCGCTCAGTATTGAAGGCGTGCAAATGCCGACTCGAAGTGAAGTAGCCTTCTGCAAGGATGTTGCATCGCCCAGACACGATGCCGATCCATCGAAGTTCTTTGAACTCCGTCAATGCGCGAGCCACGCGCGTGAGGTGCTCTAGCGCGACCTGCATCTCAATCCAAACGTGGATCGGCAGTCCGAGCTTCTGCGTGTTCGCATACGCTCGAATTGTGATGAATCCGTGGCTCACGAGACTGTCGATTCGTCGACGAATCGTAGCTCGAGGTATATTAAGAGTCCGACCGATGTCAGCTGCCGAACGCCGCCCATCTACCTGCAGCATTGATATGATATTCTCATCGAGTGCATCAATATCATGTGACACATCGCTCTCCTTATGAACGATTAGAGCACTGATGGTACACGAAACGCACGTCTGTATCACCAGCGTGAGCTATTTGTCCACCCAGATCGCAGCGGGTAGTGCATCATTTGGCTTCACCCACTTTGCCTGAGGAGCGCCCTCAGGCCGAACCGGGCATCATGTGGCGTTGCGTTATTGACGAACGAAAACAGAGCGTGTGATCGAGAACTGGTCAGGGATAGGACCGTGTTCCGAATGCTCAGAACGTATTTGCCGTCTCCATTCCTATCCCGAAGGAGCGAACTGGTAGCGAATGTTTGGTCCTCAGCGCCCAGTGACTTAAGGTTCAGTATATTGACACAGATGATCACTCGCAATACTATGGGCGTACTATCCGGTCACAGAGTTGGGATCTTGTGAGCGATTGGTCGTCGTCGAACGTCGTCTCATGTTTATGTTGATATGCACAGAGGTTCGGCGCGTGGATGCGTCGCACCCAGTGCATTAACGTGAGGTGGAGAACGATGTCAGAATCTCAACACCGATCCGCAATCGCACCTGTCGACAGGTGGGCGACTACATCGGCGACGGCTCCTTCAGGGGATCGCCATGGGAGTGCTCGCTATACCCGTTGGGGGCCTATTGGCAGCGTGCGGCGGGAGCAGTTCGAAGACCACGCCGACAACGGCGTCGAGCGAAACCACCGCTACCACAGCCGCCACAAGTCAATCAACTTCTAGCGCGTCGGGCGGTGCCACTCCGGCAGGAACGACGGCTCCAGCGGCAACTGCAGCATCGACGAGCGCATCCGGGTCAGCGCCAAGTCCGACCTCAGGCGGAACGCTGACGATCGGTCTTGAACAAGAGCCGAGTACGCTCGATCCGCATGCGTCAGCCAACGCGATGTCGCATCGCCCAAACGTGTGTTTGTATGACTCGCTCGTCATTGAAGATGACCAGATGCAACTTCTAGCCCGCGCTTGCCAGACAAGTGGGAGAGTTTCTACCGACGGAAAGACCTACACATTCACTCTGACAGACTGGTGTAAAATTTCACGACGGAACAGATTTCAACGCGGCTGCCGTCAAATTCAATTTCGATCGCATCATGGACCCAGCGACCAAGTCAACTTCCGCCGTGGCGATCATCGGACCGTATACGGGCACGGATGTCGTCGACGCCACAACCGCCAAGGTCAATTTCTCCGATGCCTTCGCACCGTTTCTTGACTCCGCGAGTCAGGCGTATCTGGGCATGGTGTCGCCGGCTGCCGTCCAGAAATATGGCGAGAATTACAACCTGAATCCCGTCGGAACCGGTCCATTCAAGTTTGTTGAGTTGGTCCCGCAGGATCACATCACATGTCGAACGTAATCCGGATTACAACTGGGCGCCGAAGGTCTATAGCTCACAACGGTCCCGCCTATCTCGACAAAATCGTCTTCAAGACGATCACCGAAACGAATACCCGAGTGGCCACGCTGAAGACCGGCGAAACCAATCTTGTGCAGGCGGTCCCAGCCCAGCAGTTGCCGGAGATTCAGTCGGACAAGAACTTCAAGATCGTGCAAAAGTCGGTTCCGGGTGCTCCCGCCTACGTCGCACTGAATGTCAAGAAGGCGCCCACTGACGATCTTGCCGTTCGTCAGGCAATCAACTATGCCGTTGACCAAAGTCAAATTGTGGAAGCGCTCTACAAAGGAACGGGCACTCCAGCCCACAACGTCCTTGCTCCGGGAACGCTGTCATACGACAAGAGCGCTGAAATTTACAGCTACGATCAGAAGAAGGCCAACGATATTCTCGATCAAGCGGGATGGACTGGCGGTGGGAACGGCAAGATTCGCTCGAAGAACGGTCAGAACCTTGAGGTGACTGACGCGGTCATTTCCGGGCTCGCCGACGGGAATGTGGCCCAGCTTATTCAGGGTATGTTGCTGGCGGTCGGAATCGATCTGAAGATAAACGCGATGGCACGCGCAGCCTGGTATGACGCCAACAACGGTGGCGCCAACAACATGACGCATCTCTACTATGTGTCGAGCGATCCTGACGTATTGCGCAACCTGTACTGGTCAAAGATGATCGGAAAACCCTTCAACTGGTCACAATACGGCAATCCTGACGTGGATCAGCTGCTGGAGCAAGGCCTCGTCACCACCGATCCGCAGCAAAGAGTGAAGATCTACCAGCAGGCCCAGATGAAGCTGATGCAGGATGCAGCAGCCTTGCCACTCTATAATCAGATTGGTCTCAGCGCGTTGGCAGCCTCCGTCTATGGTTATAGCTATGATCTTCGAGCATACCCGCGTTACTACGACACGTATATCGCGAAGTAGCAATCGAGAGGGTCACGATTTCGGTGTTCGTCTTCATTCGCAACCGGATCTTGTTCTCGATTCCGGTTGTGCTGGGCGTTTCGGTACTTGTGTTCTTGATGCTTCACGCGCTTCCGGGCGACCCGGTGCAGGTCATGATGGGTCAAGCGGCTTCAGCAGATGCAGCAGCCCGAGTCCGCCATCAACTCGGGCTGGATCAGCCAATATACGTCCAGTATCTCCAGTTCGTCGGACATGCACTGACTGGCGACTTGGGCCGCTCGATTCGAACCAATCAACCGGTCATGGACATGATCATGTCACAGTTTCCGAGCACAGTACAACTCACCGCAGCAGGACTGGGATTCGCAGTGATTATCGGGATGCTTCTAGGAACTGTCGCGGCGACGCATCATCAGTCTTGGCTGGACAATTCCAGCATGGTCGTGGCGGTCATTGGCGTGTCAATGCCGAGTTTCTGGCTGGGATTCCTTCTCATTGCCTTCTTTTCACTCCGACTTGGGTGGTTTCCGGCAACCGGTCAGGGTGGATTGAACCGGCTGGTCCTTCCCGCACTTGCGCTCGGAATTGGCGCATCTGCGGTTATTGCACGACTTGTCCGCTCAAGCATGCTGGAGGTGATGCGCCAAGAATACATTCACGTTGCGCGGGCAAAAGGGCTGCGCAATCGTACGGTTATCTATCGGCACGGCCTACGCAATGCGCTGATCCCAGTGGTCACGATCATCGGGCTTCAGTTCGGTCAGTTACTGGCCGGAACGGTCATCATCGAGACGGTGTTCGCACGTCAGGGACTGGGCCGTCTAACCATCGATGCCATTTTGAACAAAGACTACCCCGTCGTGCAGGGCACCATTTTGTTCACGGCGATCGGCTATGTCATGGTGAATCTCATCGTCGATGTGTTGTACGCACTCATTGATCCTCGAGTTGCGTATCAATGACCGAAGTCCAGAGGTGAGTAGGTGACCGTATCAGCTAAATCCAAGGCCCTGTTCGAGGGTCGGGCGAACGTCAAGCCCGTCTCGTGGTGGGGGCTCATCTGGCGACAATTGCGGCGAAATCGCGGAGCGCTAATCGGAGGAGGCATCCTCTTACTGATGATCCTGTCTGCGATTACAGCACCGTGGATTGCTCCTCATAATCCATACACGATCAACGTGCCCGAGCGACTCACACCCCCTGGACTCAAATACTTGATGGGAACCGATCAGTTCGGGCGTGATCTACTTACGCGGATTCTGTATGGCGGGAGACTAACTCTCAGCGTGGGTATCGTCTCAGTTGGGATCGGGGCGATCATCGGCACCTTACTTGGACTGGCGGCAGGTTATCTTGGCGGAACAACTGATCTGGTCACGATGCGGCTTATTGATCTGTTGCTGGCGTTTCCCGGCATTCTGCTCGCCCTTGGAATCGTCGCGGTGCTAGGTCCCGGAATGACGAACATCATGATTGCGGTCGGCATCTCGAGTATCCCAGCGTATACACGAGTTGTCCGCGGCTCGGTGCTCAGCGCAAAGGAGAATATGTACGTCGAGGCTGCGCGGGTGATTGGTTGTCGCGAGCCACGCATACTGTTCCGACATCTGCTACCGAACATCCTTGCACCCATCATCGTCCTCTCAAGTCTTGGAACGGCTATCGCCATTCTCTATGCGGCGGCGCTTTCCTTCCTTGGACTTGGTGTCCAACCACCAGTTGCGGAGTGGGGCGGTATGTTATCCGATGGCCGCGAGTGGCTCACGGTCGCGTGGTGGATCACCACTTTTCCCGGCGTCGCCATCATGATCGCCGTGATCTGCATCAACCTGATTGGGGACGGACTCCGGGACGCACTCGATCCCCGACTTCAAATAGACTGAGCCACCGGGACGTCACGTTGTTGGTATCGTAGATCCCGGAGCCACGAATCGATACCGACTGATTTACCTATGCCTGGTTGGTAGCGACGAGTTGCGACCAGAGTGGATCTCATGGAATTTCAGCGTGGATGGGATGCCAAAACTCATGAAGCGCAAGGAGTAGTTCCCGTGGACGACATCCTCCAGTACATTGATGATCAGCAGAATCGCTACATCAATCTCGTTCAGCAAGCATGTCGCCAACCAAGTATTTCCGCGCAAGACGTCGGAATTATGGACATGGCAATGTTGTGCCAATCGATGCTTGAAAGTGTTGGCGCAGATGTGCAGATCATCACGATGGATAATGCGAATCCAGTTATTCTTGGAAGCATCTCGGGCAACGGTTCACGCGTCATCAACATTTACAACCACTATGACGTCCAGCCACCAGAACCATTGAACTTATGGGAGTCGGAGCCTTTTGCGGCCGACGTCCGCAATGGGCGGATCTGGGCTCGAGGGATCAGCGACAACAAAGGCCATTTGGTCGCTCGAATCTGCGCCGTCGATGCCTGGCGGCACGTACGTGGCGAACTTCCGCTGACGGTGCGCTTCATCTACGAGGGCGAAGAGGAAATCGGGAGCCCCAATCTGCCGCGTTTCGTAGACGCATATCGCAATCTAATCACACCCGCAGATGGATGCATTTGGGAAGGTGGCTACAAAGACTTCGACGGTCGCATCAACCTTTATTGTGGCGTGAAAGGCATGTGTTATGTCGAACTCTCCGCTCGATCCGCGAGCACAGACATGCACTCGAGTAAGGCATCCATCGTGCCAGATGCCGCTTGGCGTCTCATTTGGGCACTTTCAACACTGAAAGGGCCTGATGAACGGATTCAGATCGACGGGTTCTACGACCGGGTCAAACCTCTGACGCCCCGGGAGGAGGATGCGCTTGCGCACATCTCATTTGACGAAGAACCGTTTCTGCAAAGCAATGGCCTTGGTCATTTCTTGCTGAATCTATCGGGAATGTCGCTCAAGGTGAAAGATATGTTCGAGCCGACGTGTACAGTCTGCGGTTTTGAGAGCGGCTACACCGGATCGGGGATCAAGACCGTGTTGCCGTGTTCGGCGGTCGCGAAGATCGATATGCGGCTCGTCCCTGATCAGCGTCCGGAGGAGATTTTCTCTCTACTTCGCGCTCATCTCGATCGCCACGGCTTCAGCGACATCGAGGCGCGGCTCTTGGCCAGCGAGAATCCAGCAAAGTCAGACCTTGACGCACCCATCATTGGGGCCGTTTCGTCGGTCGTTCAACGCTTGTATGGACATGATCCAGTCATCATTCCGATGCAGGCAGGCACCGGCCCCATGTATCCGCTCTGTCAGGCGCTCGGTATCGCGTCTGTCGCCGGTCCTGGTGGCGGAAATCCCGAATCACGGATTCATGCGCCGAACGAGAACATGTTCGTGAACGATTTCATCAATGCCATCAAAGGCATGGCTATGCTCTTCGAGGAGTTCGCGTCCATCTAGAAGGAAGGTGCGACCATGACGATCGCGATCAAGAGCGCGTTGCTGATCGACGGAACAGGGTCGGGGCCGATCCACACTGCCATTGTATTGGTTGATGGCGATCGCATCACCGCCGTTGGCCGTGAGGCCGACCTCGGCGTTCCAGACGGTGCCCATGTAGTCGACCTTGGCGAGGACACGATCCTCCCAGGGCTGATTGATCCCCACACCCACATCACCATCAATCCTGGAACACGCGGGCTATTAGGTCAACTGGAAGGGTTGGCTCAACCAGATGCCCAACAAGGCGCTCGAGCAGCCCACAATCTCCGGCTGGACCTCAAGTCAGGAATCACGACTCAGCGCGTGATGCCGGAAGCGCGATTCAACGATTTCGCGATACGGCGCACAATCGAGGAGGGATGGATTCCCGGCCCACGCCTGCTCTGCTGTGGACTCGGAATCACGTCGTCCCACGGCCACGGTGATCCGGGCTGGATGTTCGATGGACAGGACGAAATCCGGAAGGCAGTCCGACAGACTCTTCAGCGTGGTGCCGACTTCATCAAGATCCTAGTTCTTGATCGTACGCCGACGATGGCAAGTTACTCGGCGGAAGAGATCAAGATGGCGGTGGACGAAACGCATCGAGCGGGCAAACTGATCACGGCTCACGCTGGCGCCAGTCCAGGTACGTCGTTGCGGCTGTGCCTGGAGGCAGGGGTTGACGCCATTGAACACGCCATTCCGGAGACCGACGAACAGCTCAACCTTTACCTAGAGTCGGGTGCGGCAGTCGTGCGAACGTTCACCGTAATGTTGCAGACCCAGGTGGATTGGTCGCGATTTCAGGGGAAAACGATCGAAGAGCGGGTGAACATCATGCGGCAAATCGTCAAGGAAACGCTCGAGAACCCGAATATCGAAAATCCCCATGCTGACTACTACAAGATCGGCAATACGCTGGCACGTCGGGTTCAACATATTTACAGAACGGTGATTCCCGCCTTCCAGCGTGCGGTTTCCCAAGGTGTGCCGTGGACGATCGGCATGGACAGCATGCACGGACTCATCGGCTATGAGATTGGGTCACTGGTCGAGTGGGGCGCATCGCCCATGCAGGCAATAACCGCAGCTACGAAGACGTCGGCCGAGGTCTGCGGAATTTCCAACGAGTGTGGAACTCTAGAACGAGGGAAGCTCGCCGACATTATTTCTGTACGCGGCAACCCGCTCGAGGATATCTGGGCAATGGCTCGTCCCCACTTGATTATGAAGGCCGGACAGCGGTTCGATCAAATTTCGATCCTCTGATCAGCCCACAGTCGGGATCGCCGACGGACTTACCCCTGGGGAAACACTTGACGTCACGGCTCGTCACCCTGATGGAACGACGGTCGCATTCCAGGTCGTCACCCGCATCGACAGCCCAATGGAGATCGAGTACTACCGCAATGGCGGAATTCTCCAGATGGTGCTGCGCCGTCTCCTCGACGCGTAGCCGGGAAGCCGACGCGAGATTGAGAAGACACGGAATGGAGCGGCGCATTGCCGCTCCATTCCTCTCGTTTGCCCATGATGATCTTCTACCGGTAGGTCAGAAAAAGGGGGTGACCGGCAAATTCATGGAGAAAGAGTTGACCAATCAGGAATGGCACATTCGGCTGTTTATCTATCAATTCATGGTGGAGAATGGCCGGCCGCCTACTCTGGACGAGACTGCACGCAAGTTCAATTTGAGTGTCGCTGAAGCACGACAGGCATTCCATAGACTTCATCGTTGCCATCAGATCCTTCTCGAACCGGGATCGGATTCGATCCGGATGGCGATCCCGTTGTCAGCCGTACCGACGGACCATCGGGTCACGATCGATGACAAGCAATACTTCGCGAACTGTGCCTTCGATTCACTCGGGATTCCGGCGATGCTCGGTCGCGATGCCACGATCGAGGCCGTGTTGGGCGCGACCCGAGAGACTGTTCGCTACTCGATCGAGAATGGATCGCTGGTTGCTCCAGCCGGGATGGTCATTCACTTCCCGATATTGCCTACGAAGTGGTTCGACAACTTGATGAATACCTGAGCATCGATCGTGATCCTCCGGTCGGAGGTGACGATCGTTAGCGGGAAGACTGTCCCACTTGAGACGGCGTGGCGATTGGCACAGGCATACTTTGGAGACTTCATGGCCCCGAGTTTCCGCGGTCGAGACGACGAAGAGTTGGAATGCATCTTCGGAAATGCAGGACTTACCTTGAAGCTCTGGACCGAGTAGCCATTGCAAGAACAAGCACATCGTCTAGCCGAGAGAGCGACGCACAAATGTTCACGGGCAAGAACATAGGCTAGATTCGTTCAGATTCAGTCGATGTTTCGTGAGGTGAACTGTCGTCCTCGACGGGTCTGTTCGCCGCCTCAAGATCGAGCAAAGCGCGCTTCTGGTGCAAACCGCCACCGTAACCTCGTAATCCACCGGACACCCCAACGATCCGATGACAGGGTACGATTATCGCCACGGGGTTGGCGCCATTCGCGGCACCGACGGCCCGATTCGCGTTCGGTGACCCAATTTGTCTCGCGATGTCGCGATAGTTGACGGTCTCGCCGTACGCGACCTGATAGACCGCGTTCCAGACGCTGAGCTGAAAAGGAGTTCCGTGCAGATCGAGCGGGACAGTGAATCGTCGCAGCACACCAGCGAAATAATCTGATAGCTCTTTGATCGCGCGCTCCACCATCATGCCACCCTCGTCGAAGTCGACGGGCTCAGGGCTCTTTCGAACGACCTCACGAACACAATCTTCTCGCGTCGCGCCGGGCACGGTCACGACGCGAAGCCCGGCGTCGCTCGCGGCAATCCAGACTACACCCAGCGGCGTTTCGCATGAACCAATGTGAATTCGTTGGGACTCCATCTTTGTTTCACTCATGGTCTCGCCTCAACAATCGGTCAATTCTTGATGTCGGTCCCGATCTTCCCCAACACGGTGGTATAAATCCAGGGGCCCGGTAACGGCATCTGGTCGCCATACCATCGTGCGTCATTTCTGCCTGCGTCACGCGTGCAAGGATAGAATCATGACCGGCAACTTGCCACTCGTCGAACCGATCGGATTCGACCACGTCAATTTGAAGACACGCGACATGAGGCGCGCGATTAATTTTTACACCGACGTCCTCGGCCTACGACTCGTACGTGCCGAGCATGACGGTGCTGGCAACGTGGTCTTTGCCTCTCTGCGAGTAGGCGATTTGCTGGTCGATCTCCAGCCGAATGTCAGTGAATGGTCAGCAGAGAGTGGCGGATTGAACCACGTGGCGATTCTCGTCGAGCCGATCGACCTGGAGGCGCTTGCCGAAAGCTTGCGAAAGATTGGAGTACCGATTATCGAGGGACCAGTCCGTCGACAGGGCGCGTTCGGCTACGGTCAAGCGCTCTATATCCAGGATCCAGATGGTCACGGCGTCGAGCTTAAGCACCACGAATGGCCGGCGATCAGACGAGCAGCATCTGAGTAGGGGGAAAGAATTTATGGCGGAACGACAGCCAGTCCGGCGCAAGGTGCTCGACAACGGCTTGACCATTCTCACGCGAGAGAGTCGAAGGGTGCCGGTCGCTTCCTTCTGGGTCTGGTATCGCGTCGGAGCCCGTAACGAAGTGCCCGGCATCACCGGGATTTCACATTGGGCAGAGCACATGCTCTTCAAGGGAACCCCCACTTGGAAACCGGGCGAAATCTTCCGAGCCGTGAACAAACATGGCGGGACCCTCAACGGATTCACCTGGATCGATTACACGGCTTATTTCGAGACCCTTCCCAGTGCGAATCTTCGGCTTGGCCTTGACATTGAGTCGGATCGAATGCAGCACGCGCTATTCGATCCGGATCAGGTGACGAGCGAGCGGACCGTGATTCTTTCCGAGCGGCAGGGAAATGAAAACCGTCCGACGTTTCATCTTCAAGAGGAGATGAACGCCGCGGCGTTTCGTGCCCATCCATACGGTCAGGGTGTGATCGGTTTCAAATCAGATCTAGAGACCATGACGCGCGATGACCTGTTCCACCACTATCAAACGTATTACTCACCGAACAACGCGACTGTCGTGGCGGTGGGTGATTTCGAGACTGAAGCGCTCGTTCAGGAGATTGCTGAACGATTTGGCTCCATCCCCAAGGTCGAGTCAATACCTGCGGTGCGCACCGTTGAACCGGACCAATTCGGGCAGCGACGAGTAACAGTCCACCGTCCGGCTCCTGCCGCAACCTTCCTCGCGGGCTGGCATGCTCCGGCGGCAAGATCTGAAGACGCTCCGGCGATGCTGGTCCTCGATACGGTACTTTCAGGAGGAAAGTCGGTCGGCTTTGGCGGCGGGGGCATGGGACGCAGCTCGCGTCTTTATCGCAAACTGGTTTCGAGCGGTCTGACTTCATCGGCCGGCTCATCCTTCGCCCTTACCATCGATCCATATCTATTCAGCGTATCGGCGACGCTCGTACCGGCAACACAGCCGAATCAGGTTGAAGAGATTGTCTTCGAACAGATTGCTCAACTGCGGCAGGAATCGGTGCCCGCGGACGAGTTGGAACGGGCGATCAAACAGCTGCGTGCTCAGTTCGCCTACGCTGGCGAGAGCGTCACCAGTCAGGCGTATTGGCTCGGGTCGCTGGCGACGGTGGCTCCGGATAACGATGCCGACGAATTCTTGGAACAAATCGCCAACGTGACGGCCGAGGACATCCAGCGAGTGGCTCAGACGTATCTGGTGGACGACAAGAGCACAGTGGGCTGGCTGGAACCGACCGACGAGTCTGGCGACCAGAACGTAGAAGAACCTCTCGTGGCCGCAGTACCGCACTTTTTCACGGGCCTGTCGCAACAACAGCCGTCCGGGGACATCCCGCATATCGAATTGAACGAGCGAAAGCTGGAAAACGGGGTCTGGCTGCTCGGCCATCACGATCCAACCAGCGATGCCATCGTCATCGACATTCGTATCAGTGCCGGGTCGATCGCGGACGGAGATATTCCGGGACTCGCCTCCTTCACCGGACGCATGCTGAGCCGCGGAACTTCCAGCCAGACCTTCGCTGAGCTGAATGAGGAACTTGACGGCCTGGGGGCCGCTATCGGCGTTGGAGCCGGACGTGAGCACATCGATATCACAGGGAAAGCCCTGAAGGAAGACGCGGGGCGGCTTGTCGAACTGATGGCGGACATCATACTCCGCCCCACATTCCCTGAGGATGAGATCGAGCGCGTGCGCGATCAATCACTAAATGGCCTCAAGCAGGCGCTCAACGACACTCGCTCGGTCGCCAGCCAAGATCTTCGCGAGATCATCTATCCAGAGGGTCATCCTTATCGGCATCGAACGATAGGCACAGAAGCGACCTTGAGGGCGATGAGCCGCGCAGACCTCGTGCGCTTCAGCCAAGACAACTTCCGACCCGAGCAGACGGTCGTTGCGGTGGCAGGCGGGCTCGAGGTCGAGCAAGCCTGGGATCTCATCGAGCGCTCGTTTGGCGATTGGGTCGCAAACGGTGAATTGACCGTGATCGATGTTGCCAACGTTGATCCACCGGCCGCGGTGACACGTAAAGTATCGACAATCGCCGGAAAGACTCAGGCAGACATCGCCATTGGGCTGCCGGCAATCTCACGTTCAGATCCGGACTACGAAGCATTGCGCGTGGCGAACTTGATTTTGGGCCGTCTTGGTCTCATGGGCCGTCTCGGCGCGAGCGTTCGCGAGCGTCAGGGTATGGCCTATTACGCGTCGAGCTCGGTCTCGGCCGGGCTGGCACGCGGCACCTGGACCGCTTACGCGGGAGTCGACCCAGCCAACATCGACCGCGCCATTGAGAGCATCCTCGAAGAGGTCGACAAGATGCGAAGCGAGCCGGTAACCGACGACGAACTCGCAGACGCCAAGAGTTATCTCATTGGGAGCCTGCCACTTGGTATGGAGAGCAGCGATAGCATTGCCGACTCGGCCTTAGACATTGCCTTCTATAATCTTGGCCTCGACTATGTTGACCGCCTGCCCGACCAGATTCGCGCGCTCACAAAGGAAGATCTGCGCCGGGTCGCCGAGCGTTACTTGCTCACCGATCGCGTCGCCATCGCTATTGCTCGCCCACCGTTGAGTTGACGCCCGGACCGACCTGTGCCCGAACCCGCAGCCAGAACGGGGAAAACTGCGGGTGGCATAATCGATGCCGGTCGCTGCACGACAGCACCGGACCAACAACAGGAGAGGAGATACCGCACCCATGGCCGTACCTTCAAGTTTCACGGCTTTCTGGCTTTATAAGACGAGTAACGAGTGGCGAGCCCAGCCGGCGGATATCCGTCGCGCCGGACGCGAAGAGTTCACAACCGTGCTGAACCAACCCGGAGAAGGTCTGAGCGTCAGAGGCGTCTATTCAACCATCGGTTTTCGGGGAGATGTCGATCTCATCATCTGGGCAGTTGGCGACGATCCCGATCGCATCCAGCAGCTTGCCGTGAGGCTGCGACACACGACGCTCGGTAGCATGCTGGATATGCGCCACGCCTATATCGGCGTCGCCAGCATGTCGCAATATGATCCGACACACGGCCCCGCATTCATGAAAGGTAAGCCACCCGCCAAGTACCTCAGTGTCTACCCCTTCACCAAGACGCCGGACTGGTACTTGCTCTCCTATGAGGAGCGTCGCGAGATGATGTCCGTGCATGGAGATCTCGGTGACGAGTTCCCGTCGATTCTCACCAACACCGTCAGTTCCTTTGGAATTCAAGACCAGGAGTTTATCGTTGCACTGGAAGACGACGACCCTGATGTGCTGGTGAAGATGGTGCAACGCTTGCGACTGGCCAAAGTCCGCAAGTACACCCAGGTCGACACGCCGATCTTCCTCGGCAGGCTCAAAGACGCTGACGAGGCCTTGAGCGACATCGAGTAGACCTAGCGGGTCGAACCCGGACACTTTAAGCGGAACCCCCGAATTGGGGTTCCGCTTTTCATTTCTGAACGTCAACACGACTTCAGCGACCCATTGCCACACGGTCGCCCGTACTATGCCTGGAGAAGCTCCACTTTATGTCAGAAGGAGAAAGAGCAACGCGCCGCACAGCGCGCCATAGAGGGTCGTCATCGCATTCACCATGTCGTTGTCGACGAACTTCCAACCGCGTTCCGGGATGGTGGGTGTGCCGCAATCGTGAACCGCGCGCTCGGTGAGGACCTTGCAGTTCGGACAGCGATTGACTCGCTGGATACTTGCTCCGAAAAGACTATCCACGACCGATCCAGTGAATCCTCCGATTGATCCGACGATTACGATGACAACAGGATCGGAGTTTGCCGCAGAACCGATGGACGCGATGACAATCGCGCCAGCGAGCGCTCCGAGCAACCCGAGAAGGGTAACTCCGCCGGATGATCCGGCGGCCACGTATTTCCAGGAGAGAATGGATCGGGGAGGCTTCGGGCTCAGTGACCCGATCTCGGTTGACCACGTGTCCGCAGTAGCGGCAGCCATCGACCCAAGAAACGCCGGAAACAAGTAGGTCAGGCTGGCATCAAAACCGTGGATCACCGCTACCACCGCCGGAATCCCACCGTTGGCCAGAACCTGAACGGCGTCGCGGCGCGAGCCCTTTTCGACAAAACCTTCGGCCGATCGTTTGCGACGTCGACCAGCGCGCGACAAGAGACTCGACAGGACGAAAAAGCCGATCATAATCGCTGCCCAGCGCCAGCGGCCGAACCCGAATATCGCGGTTCCGACGACAACCGCTGCCAGTGCACCGCTGCCTGACAAGGCCTTCGCTCGATACCCGCCTACGGCGACCGCGGATGCGCCGATGAAACCCATGACAATCGCACTAACGATCGAGATTCCCTTTCGTCTTCAGCTAGGTTTCGAGTCTATGATGGCCCAAAGAGCTTGATCAACCCTTCAGGTCGGATGTCGAAGACATACTCCTCGACTTCGACGACCGCGGGGCCGCTCGCTTCGCCGAAGCGGATCACGATGCTGTGACCGTCGATATCGATCTCCTGTGTCGCATTCCGCGCGAATGGATGCCGGGGATTAGCGTGCACGTGGCTCGCGCCGCCGGCAATGTCGACGGCTTCCTGCGCGAGCCGGAGGGCTGCTTGGTCATCTAACGTCACGAGTTTGCTACTCCTTGCGTGTTCGAATCCGTTCCAGATTGGGGTCATTGCCGGGGCGTCAACCAAAAAACGCGTCTTCACGCGAGAAGGATAGCACCGGATTGATGGAAGACCGGCACATTCTTTGAGGTTGTCCGCCGCATCGGGTAGGATTAGCGGCGCGACCGGTCACATCAGTCCGGTACGAGCCCGTAGCTCAGTTGGTAGAGCAGCGGACTTTTAATCCGCGGGTCCTGGGTTCGAGTCCCAGCGGGCTCACTATCGAAAACCGCAGTCTGACGCGGAAATGGAAAGCCGGCCCGATTACAGGCCGGCTATTTCGCTTGAAACGCAGCCAGATATGTAACCCAGCGAAACGGAAGCCACGATTCTGAATCATAATGATTGGAGCGACTCGCGACCGCTTTGCCGATGGTGATGTACGTCACGCGCGAGATCGGACATGATTAACCGTTGACCGACGACGAAGACGCGCTACCTCGCGCAATATGCAAGCGGAAACGGAGCGTAATCTCACCTGGCTATCGCACACTCAGCGAATGAGTTCTCGACGCTCGACCAGACGCGCTATGAGTGCCCCAAAGAGCAGTTGCGACACACCGTCCATTTGGACGGGAGATCCACCGCTGTCGGAAGGTCCGAGGTCCCGGACACCGAATCACCTCATGTCTTCTACCAGAGGCTATCTTCCCTATTGCTGTACGGACAGCGCCGCTGCAAGACTTGGTGTTGGTGTGACAATCAGCGAACTCACTGCCGCGTCAATGGCATCAAGGTTCGGAGTGAATCCTGATGAACTCAACTTCTGTAACTGGTCCACTGCCTGCTGGTTGTAGGCTTCTACGTCAGCTGCGTCCATATTCTGGCGATTGAAGGGCGGGAGCACCAAATGAGCATTAATGGGCAGCATGACTGACACGTAATACTCCCCATCTGCAGTGAGACCTTGATAGACGTACCAGAGTTGGTCAGGTTCTACCGGCCAAAGTTGCTGAGCAAACGTGGTGATCCAGCGGACTCCTGCTCCACTCTGAAAGTCAAGATACGTTGGCTTAGCAACTATCATCTGTGCTGCGTTGGTCGAAGGTAACACCGGGAGGATAGTATTTGGGTCAGTTCCAGATGGACCCGTCACCACCGGGTTGAGCGCTTGGTGTAGGGACAGAAACTGCTGAAGCTGTTGCACAGGATATCCATTCCCCGTGCCACTAAGCGCTGCCGTTGACAGAATCACTATCTGTTCCGCTCCTCGGCTGGAGTCTGAGATCGGGTAGCCGTCGAATTCCATCTTCAGCATTTGAGGAAATTGACCGATTGGTCCTCCATTGACCGGTGGGATGACACTCGACGTGATTCCAGACGCGAGCGACGTGTCATAAGTGAAACTCACTCCTTGATACGCAGCAGTGCGGAGATCTGGGTTATACGGCGCCGGCTGTGGGGATTCGGGGTTTGGAGTCTTGCCGAGCACCTGATAACGCCAGGTGTAATAGTGCTGACCGACGTTCCCGGCTTCAACCTTCCAGCCATCCGGGTTCGACGGTGTGAACGTCAGAACGCGCCGCTCGAATACCTGCACCAGGACGCGTTTCTGCACCCCACCGACGACAACGTTTGTCCAGTAGGCTTCAGTGAGCGGGTAACCAGTCGCATAGAACGGATTCGCGAACAGCTTCGCACTGGTGTACGCGCTGTTCTGAAAGACGGTCCCGCTGCTGTTCATAAAATCCCAGAAGACGGACGCTACGTCGTGGTGGGTGGGAGCGCCAACATCTTCAGCAGTGACGCTATAACTCGCGAGATTACTGTCAGAGTCTATGTTGCCCGCTCGATCAACCGTCTGGATGATCTTCCAACCGCTCGGAATCGCGCCATAGCCCATCAGCGTGTTGAAGGTGGCGTAGGTTGGTCCGTTTGGATCGTTCGCGTCTCCTGCCACGTTCACCTGTGCAGGGACATGTTGCTCGAACGCACTGTCACCTAGTTGCAGGCGTCCCGTAATGAGTTCCTCTGCCAGCAGACCATTGGTGACATACCAGATAGAAGACGCATAGCCATTTGGATGAGAGATTTCCATTCGGGTCTTGTCGAAATACTGAACCTGTCGTTGGCCGTCTGGTGATTCCGCGTAGGGCTCGAGCAGCGACGGGGAATCGGCCGATGGTCCCCACATCCAGGTCCGGTTCACCTTACCGGTTGCTACCGGTTGATCGGTGTACGCCCAGGTGTTGCCAAAATTCGACCCAGAAACGGGTGCAGCCGAGGCGGGCGCAATTACACCGATCCAGAGGGCAACCAATGCAAGCACACTGAATGCGCGGGTAAGACGTTGCATAATCTCCTCAATTCAAATAGCGAGACTTTCGGTGAGTCTTTTGTGTGCATCTTGCGACGACGTCGCGGTGGCGTCAATTCAGTCAGACACGAGTCATGAGCATTGAGTATCACGCATATCGAACACGTGAATCGATATGACTATGTTGTGGTTGAGGTCTTGGGATGAAGAGGCTCACATCCTTGCGATACTTCCCACGAGTTCACGAACGGGCTGACTGAGGCGTCGGACGGTACATGGATACGCCAACCGCTCAATGTCCATCTGCGACGCCTAATGAAGTCGCGTTCAGTCGTCTTGGGAACCAAGGGCCGCGACATGATCATCCCGACGCATGGCCAATTTCGCTGTGGGTTGTGCCCGGTGTTTTGGTCCTGCGGTTCGCGGTTGGTCTGGTCATCCACGATTAGCCATCTGATTGGTATGCACTGCCACATGGGGTCGCGATCGCGCTCAATCCCGCACCGATCGTCATGATCTTTCGAGCAAGTGCAATTGAATTTGAAGATTTCCAGCCCCATGTTCTCAAGATTGTGACCACACACGAGCGCCACGATACCAACATACTCCAGCAATGGTTTGACGGGCATGCCCACGGGCGTCTGAACGAAACGCGGCACAACTCAACAGAAAGAGCGTTGATGGTCGCGAACGGCTTGATCGTGTTGGAAGCCTTCATCGTTGCCGTGTCGGTTGGGGAGTGCGTCCGGATTTTGATGGTCACGAATGAACGGAATCCGTGGATACTGGGTTCGAGTCCCAGCGGCCTCGCAACCGAAAATTCCACATCGAGTCGCTGAGAGTGGCCGGTCATCCACTATCAGCACGGGATCCAGGACGATTACAAGCTCGGCCTTGCAGCTCAAAGGGGTTGAAGCGCGATCCACTGGGGGTTGAGGTCAGGTATCGAGCCGACCTCGGACTTTGCAACA
>CAVUBN010000020.1:0-528962 GCA_963739715.1 uncultured Chloroflexia bacterium
CACTGTCATCATCAAGGACACGCATGTTGGCAATCTGATCACGTGAGTTCGTCCTGAGAATCAGCTTGAACGGACCAACCTAGCTCACGATCTCGGCTGCCAGACGTGCAGCCAACGACCGGGCGAGCAGTACTGGACCTTGAAACGCTTCCTGGGCCTTCTTACGCATCTCAAGGTCATAGCCGAAACAATCCATGAAAAGGATGCCCGCTCCAGTTTCACGTGCCTTCCGTGCTCCCGCGCTGACTTGATCTAATACATCATCCATATACGGGTTCGCGTCAACCAAGATGACGTCAGTGACGCCCATCTCGCGCCATTTACACCGGGCTTGATCGATCTGCGACGCGAGTGGCGTCAGCGACCCGATTCGCTCACCGTTCGCCATGCCAATAACAACGCCGTAGAGGGCGGCCTGTGGCTGCAACAGCGGGCGGTGGTGTTCGAACTTGGGGAACTCGCCCGTGCACATGAGGAGCGTGGCAGATGCGTGAGACAGTTGTTCAAGATCGAGGATCTGTTCTTGGATCCGCTGAAGCACCGCTTTCTTGCTCAATTGAACGAATCGACGGTCTTTAAGCAGTGTGATGATGTGGTATTCACCTGGCCGCGGTGCCAGTGACGCAATCTCTTCGTCGGTCAGTCCGTCAAGGACGCCGCGCTCGTGAACGCACACTTCCGTACCAACAATCGATTGAATGTCACGACCTAGACCATCCGGGCGGGGCGTTTGTCCCATCGTCAGGACGGCGAGTGTCTTTGTCAACGTATTACCCTCCCCAATAAAGCGATTCGAGCCCGACGAGTCTCTCGGTCACAAGCACGACGATGATCGTCATCACGATACTGATGGTCGAGACCGCCGCAGCAGTCGGGTCAAACGAGAAACGAAGATAGTCGAACAATTGGAGTGGCAGTGGCGTATTGCCAACTGTGGCGAGGAGAAGTGAAATCGGAAACTGGTCGAAACTCACAATGAAGGCGAAGACACCGCCTGAAATCATGCCACCCTTAATTATAGGCAGAGTAATGCGCCGAAATGTTGTGAATGGTCCCGCACCTAGATTCCGCGCAGCTTCCTCAAGGCTCCGGTTGAATCCGACGAGAACAGTGCTGACCGTGAGAAATACGTACGGCAGACTGATCAGGGTGTGCCCGATGATTAAACCGAACATGCCGCGATTAGCGAGCCCGAGCGCATAGAAAAAGATGAGCAATGCAATCCCGGTTAGGATCGCTGGAACTGGGAGAGGTGAGATGATGAGCAGTTGAAGGGCGGCGCGGAAGCGCCGCGAGCTTCGCACAACATAGTACGCAGCTGAAGATCCGACGAGCGTGGCAATCACTGTCACGATGGCCGCCAACTTCACGCTGAAAATGAAGGAGTCGACGAAAGGCTCACTGTGTAGGAATTTGTCAAACCAACGTAACGAGAATCCCTCTGGAGGGAACCGGAGATACTGTCCTGAGTTGAAGGCCGCGATCACTACGATGATGATTGGCAGCAATAAGAAAAGATACAGCAATATTACGATGACATTCAGTGTGATGCGACGGCGCTTTTCTCCATGCATCTAGGACAATCCCTTCATCGCAATATTCATGAGTTTGATGTAGACGCCTACGATCACGATCGTGATTACGAAAAACAGCATAGCGAACGCGCTTCCGAGCGGCCAATTGAATAGCTCCGAGACGGTCTGCACCACAAGTAATGGAACGGTGATGACCTTGTAGCCTCCAAGTAGAGACGGAATGATGTATGAACTAATGGTCAGAACAAAGACCAGAACGGTCCCCGACACGACTCCTGGCAGGCTTAAAGGCCACGTCACACGCCAAAAAGTTGTCCATGTCGAAGCGCCCAGAGAACGCGAGGCGCGCTCGATATCCGGGTCGATACCCTGTAACGAACCGACAAGCGACAGCACCATGAACGGCAAGTAAATGTGCACGAGGCCAATCAAGACGCCGGTCTGGTTGTACATGAGATGGAGTTCTCTAAATCCGATTCCTCGCACGGCCTGATTGATCAGCCCATTGTCCGCGAGCAATATCATCCAACCGTAGCTCCGAATCACGATGCCGACCAACAATGGGGACAACAACATGATCATGAGCAGACCCTTGATACGGCTCGACGCGCGCGACATGTGGTAAGCAAGTGGATAAGAAAGTACTAAGGTGAGCGCGGTGGTGACGAAGCCGAGTCTTAGCGTCTGCCAAATGATCCTCCAATTGAATGGATCTCGGACCGTCTGAAGGTAGTTGTCAAACGTGAACGCACGGACATAGGTTGCGCCTTTGGTCTGTGTCATGAAACTCACGTACAGCAAGTAAAGGTACGGACCGAAGAAGAACACGACCAGAAGCAGGAGCGCTGGGAGCAGCAACAGGATCGTGTGCCGAACGTGTAGGCGACGAAGTGAGCGCTCACTCGTCGACGGTTTCTCCGCGATCGTCGCCATTGGAGAATCCTCCTTCGCCTCGTATCAACCAGCCTTCGTCGGCACTGAACGTGAGTACCACTCGGTCTCGGGCGGCGTAAGCTGGAAACGGGGGAGCTTGAACACGAAGAAGTTCATGGTTGCCAGCTTCGACGCGGTAGTCAATCAAGTTGCCGAGGTAAGCGCGTTCTCGAACGATGGCATCGATACGGTTCGCCGATGGACTGCCTTGCCCCGTCTCCGACGCTAGCGTGCTGTCGCCGGTGCTCAGATCTGAGAGACGCAGGCTTTCCGGCCGTACACTGAATAGGACTTTGTCCCCCACGGACAGATCGTCACTACTTCGTCCATAAAGTTTCCCAAATGTTGATTCGGTCAGGAGCATGCCGTCTCGATGCTCAAGTACCGTTGCCGGTATCAAATTCGTCAAGCCAACGAAATCGGCAACCCAAGCGTTGAGAGGCCGTTGATAGATGTCGTTCGGTGCATCAATCTGCTGAAGAACGCCGTCCTTCATGACGGCGATTCGGTCTGCCAGCACCAGGGCTTCACTCTGATCATGCGTAACATAGACCGTAGTAATGCCAAACTCCTGCTGAAGAGAGCGAATATAGAAGCGCATCTCTTCGCGAAGCTTTGCGTCAAGGTTAGCCAGCGGTTCATCCAGCAACAGCACTGATGGGTTGATAACGAGTGCTCTTGCCAGTGCAGTGCGCTGCTGCTGCCCTCCAGACAACTGACGCGGATAACGGTCACCGAGATCGCTCAGTTGAACCTTGTCAAGAATTGACTGCACACGTTCCTTGATTGCCGTCTTTGAGACCTTCCGCATTTCAAGACCGAACGCAACGTTTCGGAACACGGAAAGATGCGGAAAGAGTGCGTAGTTCTGAAATACCATGCCGGCGTTGCGCCGCTCTGGAGGGAGTGCCGTCACGTCCTCCCCAGCCAGATAGACGGCACCGTCATCCGCGATCTCAAACCCGGCGATCATACGCAGCGTCGTCGTCTTGCCACACCCCGACGGCCCGAGGAGGGCGATTAGCTCGCCCTCCTGAAGATCAAGGTTTAGGTTATTCACTGCGATCGTCTGACCAAATCGCTTGGTCAAGGACTGCAAACTGATGGATGCCACCGAACGACAATCCTTACTACTACCCGGCGTACTATCCAGACATCTCCCGGTTCCATCGGTTGATCATGTCATCCCGTGGGCCGGAGTTGAGCCAGACATAGTCCCACTTTTGAATCTTATCCATGTTGTTCGTCGTAATCGGGACCTGCTTGGCCAGATCGCCTTCGATCTTGACTTTGGTGTTGGACGGGGTCCACCAGAACGACTCAGCAAACTTCCGTTGTACCGTTTCGCCGAGCCAGTAATTCACGAACGCGAAAGCGAGATCCTTATTCTTTGATCCCACCGTGACGTTCGTGTTCTGTTCGAACATTAGGAGACCTTCTTCAGGAGCCACCCATTCGATCTTGATGCCTTGTCCTTTGAGTCGCGCAACGGCCGGAGAGTCGAGAATGCCAACATCCACCTCACCAGTAGTCAGGAGTTTTTCCATGTCTCCAGAGAAATCGGTCTGTTTGTTCGGTTTGAGGTTTGCTTTGATCCAATCGAAGCCTGTCTCCCACTTCTTGTAGTCGCCAGACTCGATCTTGGCCATCATCATGATGTGCTGGGCGTTCGAGGAATTGACTGCATTGTAGATTCCGAGCTTTCCGGTGAAGTTCTTCAGATCAACCCAAGTCTTGGGTGGATTCGAGACCTTCTCCGTCATGTATCCGATTCCAACGGGTCCGACCAGTGCAAGCACACCAATGTTGTCGGGCATCTTGAGCTTCTCGGCAACATCTTTTAGATTCGGGACCTTGTCCTCGGGCAAAGACTCGAAATTCCCCTCGATTCGGGCGGTCGAAATATACGTCTCGTTGGCGATCACTACGTCATAGGGAGGACTGTCTTTACCAGCGGCTCGGAGTTTGGTCATCCAATCTTTCGACAGGCCAACGGCTAATTCAATCTTGGCACCTGTCTGCGTTTCGAAATCTGGGAGGATTTCCTTACGCATGAACTCTTCCCAGGTGCCGCCGTAACTTGTAACAACAAGTGATTTCCCTTTGAAGTCTTGACTCCCAGATCCGCCGCCTGCGGTCGAAGGTGTGCTACTACTTGATCCTCCGCATGCCGCGAGGATCGCACTCACAATCGGCATTGAAATGCCCATCGCAGTCAAGCGACGAATGAGATCACGTCGCGAGATGTGGCCATTCATACGCTGCTGCATTAGCCGTTGGATCTGACCGTCGTTCATTACCCACCCCTTACCACCACACGACACCAGGATATCCCGGCGATCACGAGATTTCGTCTAGGCGGCTAAAGCGCACCAAAACGCCCTCGCCGTCTCTCCGAGATTTAAGTCCGCTGCCTACCCCTTCTCAGAAGCCGAGGTGATAAGCGCTACCTTCGAACTCAAGGTTCCGCCCACGTCATCAGCTCTGCACAGCGACACGCTTATTTAGAGAAACCGTTTTGTGATCCACAGCGATCGAGACGTGCTCAAATAAAGAAGTGATATGAGATACGTTTACGCACCTGACCTCGCGCCGTACGTCAGGTGTCAGAATCACAGCCCAATTTGAGCCGTACACAATGCGATGCGTGTATTCAGAATATTTCCGCTGACCACAACGTAAACGAGTTCGTCTCGTCCGTCAAGTGTCAATTTTCTTGGCATCCCAACTTGCGTGGTGATCGACGCGGAAAACAATGAAGTTGGGCGCATTACTGGCCACAGCAGACTATCAGCAGTCGGGAATGCCAAGGGGGAGTTCCTGATGATCAAACGGCTGCACGGAAAAGATAGCCAATTCGACTACCCTCGACAACTGTATGCGTTGATCCACGTCGGCCCTTAAGCGCCCAACAGTAACCGTCTACTGGCATACGTATCTCGTCCACGGTATCGCCCCAAACGTCGATGATTTCCGCTACGATCGTATCTCGTGGAATGAAATTGCCCGGAAATTCGCGAATCCAGAGCAGGCCGCTGGCATTGGCCATCAACTCGCCGCAGAACGCAAAATCGCCGTTTATTCTTGGCGTCGGCTGAGGGTCAAGATCACCTGCAATCATCCCCAAAGACTTCATCACGTTCATGACGCCAATTCGACCCACAGCAACGTTATCCTGCCGAAGAAACATATTTCCGGTCAACTCGGTCATGATAGCTGGGATACCGTGGGAAGTTGCCGATACTACGGGAAAGACTGCAGGGTGACTCCCCATTTCCACAATTGTTGTCCCCCATGCTTCGGCCATCTCGGCCATTCCACGACGTGTCAATTCGTCGAGACACTCGACCGAATTCACCATGACCAGCGGAATCGACGGATCAGCGTTCGCGTGTATGTCAATGTAGTGCGTTGCATGCGGAATCGCTTGGCCAACGATTGCAGCGAGGCGCTGGGTGAGGTTTCCCTCGGAAACTGGCGGCCAAAAGTATGGACCCGAGAGAGCCATCCCGTCATCGAGCGTAGCATACGTTCCGGATTGAAATGCAAGCGGATTGGCGACAGTTATCGCAACTAGTCGACCCTTCAACTGACTCGGCTCAATGGTCCGCACCACCTCCAACAATGCTCCCACCCCCGCCACCTCTGTTCCGTGCACTCCGGCGGTTATGACCAAAGTTGGTCCATCCTGGATGCCGTTGGCAATGACGACGGGCACGCCGATACATGAGCCGCTGGCCAACGTCACCTGTCCCAAGTAGCCCTTAGCGATCGTCCCAGCCGGAACACGGATACTGGCTACCTCAAAGTCGCTCATCCACTCACCCTCCCCCGAGGTCCGTTCACGCCTTGTTACGTGTGGCCCTGACCAACGGTTTCTCCGCCATCGGAGTTCGCCATGCTTGACGGTGTGGTGTCTTCACCGTGATCATGCTATGAGACACGAACAAGATCAACGGTGACAGAGATGTCGTCCAGGCTCGAATCCACGGCGTGTTCGCCAAACGAGAGGAGCAAGCGTATGACGGTCGAAACACGGGGCTTTGGCGTGGCGGGTGAATACCCCGTCGGGACCATTCACTCTGCCGCCCAGGCTGCGGAGAGAGCGGGCTTTCGTTCGTTCTGGTTGAGCCAGCCCCCCGACCGAGACTCTCTCCAGACTCTGTCCGAACTCGGACATCTTACCCGCACAATTGAACTCGGAATCGGAGCTATTCCGTTCACTTTGCGCTCCGTCGACACTATTGCGGAATCAGCACGTCAACTGCGTATACCACTCGCCCGGTTGCGGCTCGGTATCGGAAGTGGTATCGGGCCCGGGGCACTTGACCGGGTGCGGAGCGGCGTCCGTGAGCTCAAGCAGCAGCTCGATGTTCACGTCGCGGTCGCACCACTCGGTCCAAAGATGTGCCGTGTGGCTGGCGAAGTTGGTGATAGCGTGCTTCTCAATTGGCTGACTCCCAAATTCGCACGCACCTCCTTGAACTGGGTTCAAGAGGGTGCAGCAGCAGTTGGGCGTGACGCACCGCCAGTGGGCACCTACGTACGTTGCGCCCTCGGGAGGGCTGCACTGGTCCGACTAACACAGGAGTGCGAACGCTACGGTTCGTTCCCTCATTACGCGGCACACTTTCGACGGCAATCAGTGGAGCCAAGAGAGACAACAATTTTCACTGAGAACAAGGACGAACTGCAGTCGCGATTGGCCGAGTATGAGGCAGTGCTCGACGAGGTAATCGTGCGAGCGGTCACGCCACATGACACCATCGACGAAACGCTCGCGCTACTGGACGCGGCTCGGCCTCCGACGTAGCGATCATTTCGCGGATGACGACTCAGGGCGCGGTACCAGGAATCGTCGCGGGATTTCCAGTGGCGCCTATCAGGCCGGTAAGTTTGTCGACTTCGACCTGCGCACGATCACGTGCCTCCGCGGGGCCATAACCCCCACCTCCCGGAACCCTCATTTCGATGCGGTCGCTGGCAGACACGAGCGTGAGTTGTCCGTCCCCCAAGTCCTCAAAAGCGATCCGCTCTCCATTGACCAGAATTTCGGCCACCGGACCATTGTGGCCCCCGGCAAGCCCAATCGGCGGAAACCGCATGCGATCAGGATCCACAAAGAAGGAAACCGGTGCAGCGTACCCCGGCAGCGTGCCAAAGACCATGCGATGACCAAATGCGCCGCGCCATTGGCCAGCCCCGGCAGAGTCCGGCCGAAGCGCTCGATGGTGGACAAGCACTGGCGCGCGAATCTCGAACAATTCGACGGCTACGTTTCGCGCACTGCTCGGGAATCCATTGCGCCCAACGCCGTCCCGTCCGAGACTTGCACCCCGCCCGCCGGCAGCAAAGAAATGCGCGTTGTAGAAGTCACCGCTCGGTTCCTGACCGTACACGTTGAACGCGTGCATCAATCCATTTCCCGCTTGAACTGCGTCTGGAAGAATTGAGGCTAACGCCTGAAATAGGAGCGTATGCAGGTGCCAGCCGGTGCGAGGCCGTGAACGGACCGACGACGGTCTTCGACAATTTAGAATGGATCCTGCTGGCGCATCGACCGAAATCGGTCGATAGGTCCCTTCGTTGGCTGGGACAGTAGGGGTTAGCAAACATTTCATTGGATAAAGCGTATGCGCCTGTGTGTAGGTCAGAGTGCAGTTGATTCCACCCCGCGGTTGCTGTGGATCAGAGCCCGCGAAGTCAATTTCTATGCGATCCCCCGCAATCGTCACCTGACACCGCAATTGGATCGGGTTATCGAGTCCGTCCGCTTGCACCTCACTCGAGTAGGTCCCATCTGGAAGAGCTGAGATCGCGCTGCGCGTCGCTCGTTCGGAATGTGCCTGAATTGCGTTCGCTACCGGAGAAATATCGGTCAGACCATATTCGTCGAGGAACTCCCTTAGACGGCGCGCACCCAACTCGTTGGCCGTGATCTGTGCCTCAATGTCAGTCAAGACCATTTCCGGCGTGCGAACATTCTCTGCGATGAACTTAAATGCGGTCGCATTTGGCTCACCGCCGTCGTAAATACGAGTGATCGGAATGAAGATTCCTTCCTCATACAGATCGCGCGCTGTCCGATACGAGAGCGTGCCACCAACGCTTGTGGCATGCGCAATGGTCGCGGCGAATCCGACGAGCTGGTCGTGGTAAAAGATCGGTGTAACAACGGCGATGTCATCGAGATGACCTGCACAGGCCCAAGGATCGTTGGTGATGAAGACGTCTCCGTGTGCCATGGTCTCAACTGGAAAACGAGCCATCGTTGCACGCACCACGACCGGCATGACCACATTGAACGACGGCATGCTACGGTTGGAGTGCGCAACAGAGTTTCCGTCCGCATCGAGCAGCTCACAGCCGAAGTCCTGCGCCGCACCGATAATCGTCGACACGGCGGTCCGCAGCACAGTCGTCCACATGTCATCGGCGATGCCGATGAGGCGACGCCACATGATCTCGAGACTGATGGGATCAAACTCAAACTTCCCGTCACTCACGCGGTCTCATCCTTCCCGACAGCAATCACGATATTCCGGTATCCATCGATAGTAACCTGACAACCCGGCGTCACGACCACCGTCGCCTCGCGGTCTTCGACGATGCAGAGCCTTGACAGACCTCGAACGGACCAAGCGGACAGGCAATGCGACAGCATAGATGGCCCGCGTCCGATGCCTCGATCATAGCCGAAACCGTCGAGCAAGAGAATGTGCGCCTCAGCCACACGCAATTCGAACTCAGAGATCGACCGCATCCGCTACACGGATGAGATAGTTCATCGATCGGCGCGGGAATCGCTCTGGCGATCGGATACCTACCCAAGTATGCAGGTGCTCGAATGTGACGCGTGATTCAATGCGGGTTGGCAACAGGAGTACAATAGTTGACGACCCGAGATTTTTGGAGTCGCAGTTCGTTGAGGACTCAAGGAAGGACCCGCAAATATGGTCGAGGGCTTGTTTCAACCCATCCATCTGGTTCTTATTCTCGCCATCATCATGATCGTGTTCGGCGCCGGAAAGTTGCCCGAAATGGGTGGCGCGGTTGGCCGTGGCATTCGCGAGTTCCGGAAGGAAGTTCACGATGCCACAGATGCTGACTTAGATCCAGTCCAGGCGAGCAGCGTTGGGTCGACCGGCACGAGTCAGAATACACAGACCGCCGCGTTCTGCACGACCTGCGGAGAACGACTGCCGAAGGACGCACGGTTCTGTCCCGGATGTGGAGCGACGACTGCAGTTGAAGAAACTCCTGTCACTGCTCTCCCGGTCGAGGTTGAGTCGACGGTGGTTCAGCAGGAGTCTCCGACCGCGTAAATGCATACGACTCAGGTATCAGTGCGCTTAACGTCTCAGACGGTCGTTACTGGTTGATGCTCATTCTGCAGGCGGCCGATAACTACGTCTGCAGAGGAGTAAATCTGCCCCAGTTTGAATGCGCTGGCCACATGCCATCAAGCGTGATGAAATCATCCTCCGCGCGATTAGTGTGACGATCGCGAAAGCGATGGGCATAATTTATGTTGCCGGTCGACCGCCATCGTTTGGGGCTAATCGAACCATACTCTTCGATGGAGACGAACTTCTTACCCGCGTACTCGTCGTATGACGTTAGTACTCGTCGCATGACGTTAAGTGTTTGGCGATAACCGAGATCGAACACGTTCTCAACATACACCGCCCGCCCATTTCCCCGTTCGACGTAGTGACAGAAGTTCTCGACGTCACCTGATTCGTGCATCACCTGGCTTGAACGGTGTCAGAGCGCCTACCCCAGTGACGCGACGACCTTACTTCATGCAAACTTCAGTTCCTGCGACCTTTGAATGAATACCGTGCAGCGATTTGATTTCCGACGCTGAAATAACTAGCCGAGAATGGCCCAAAGTGATGCGACCGACCGGTACCTATCGGTTATCGCGAATACGGACCTTTACGGGAATACTAACATTGAAGCCAGGGATCACTCGTGGGAGTTGCCTTAGCCAGTTGGAAGGATCCCCACCATGCAACGCGTAATGACGATGCCGCGCTCGATCACGTCCTACCAGGACGATGCGTCGCCGGAGGCACTCGCGGAACTCGAGCGAATGGCAGACTCTCTTAGAGGATTGCGCGTACTTCATGTCAACGCTACACCGGTTGGCGGTGGCGTAGCCGAAATCCTACAGTCAGAGATTCCGCTATTGCAGTCGCTTGGCATCGTCGCGGACTGGTGGACGATTGATGGAGCGCCCGAATTCTTCGAGGTTACCAAGGCGATGCACAACGCGCTCCAGGGCAACCCTCGTGAGCTGACCAACGAGCAAAAGGCGATCTACATCGAGTGGCAAGAAAGAAACGCCGAACTGTTTCCGCATGACTACGATCTAGTCATGATCCATGACCCGCAACCCCTCGGCCTGCTCCAGTTTGCCGGCAAAGGAGACGCCGAGTGGATCTGGCGACTTCATATCGATTCGTCTCACCCCAACGCTGAAGTCTTCGAATTCGTTAGCAAGTACCTACTGGGATATGACGCAGCGATCTTCACGCTTCCCGAATTCGCGCCACCAGACATCGTGACCAAGAGAATCCAGATTATTGCGCCAGCAATCGACCCGTTGACTATCAAGAATCGCTCGCTTCCGTATGGAACCGCACTCAAAACGCTCCAGTCGATCGGTCTTGACCCGCGTCAGCCGATGGTCGCTCAAATCTCGCGACTCGATCCGTGGAAAGATCCGTGTGGAGTAATCGATGCTTTTCGGATTATTCGGCAGCGGCAAACCGATCTGCAGCTAGTGCTCCTTGGCGTCATCTCAGCGAAGGACGATCCGGAGGCATACACCGTTTACGACCAGGTCGTCGAATACGCGGAAGACGATCCAAGTATTCACATCTATATAGATCCAGAGGTGATCGGTCCCGAAGAGGTAGCGGCTGTTCAGATGGCGTCACAGGTCGTGTTTCAGAAGAGCATTCGTGAAGGATTCGGGCTTACCGTAAGTGAAGCGCTTTGGAAGTCCACCCCGGTTGTCGGCGGTCGCGTCGGGGGAATTCCACTACAGTTGCAGAATGAAGTCGGTGGTTTCCTCGTTGATAACATCGACGAAGCGGCCGATCGAGCTGGCTGGCTGTTGAATCATACGGCCGAGGCTCGAGTATATGCCGCGCGAGGCCGGGAACGTGTACGTGAGCGCTTTCTGATCACCAGGTTGTTACGTGACGAGCTGAGTCTATATTCCGAAGTACTCGGGTTGAGCACACCGCTCCAGTTCATGGTTGACAATTACGTGGCGGCCGGCTAACAGGCAAAATCGAAAACGATCAGCAACTCTCTCCTAGATTTCTCCAGTATTTGCCGGTGGGACCGGCGACTGCGTCACGCTGTTTGGCTTGCGCTGACGCAAGAAGAAGACAACGATTGTCAGAATAATCGCGACAATCGTCATGCCGCAAAAGACTCCCACGCTTCCGAAAATCGTGGCAATTCCGCCAACCAAATCCTTGGCGAAACCATGGCCGATCGCGAGGACAACTTCCTGGCCGGTGGCACCCCCTGCATATCGAGTCGTGACCTCATAAGCTCCCGGATTGTCGATGGCGAAGTTCAGTACGGCCACACCTGATCGTGACCCTATCGAATACGAACTGCTACTGCCGCTGGAATGAATGTTCACCGCATTCCCGGTTTCGACCGACTTGATTGAGACCAGCAAATTCGGCGGCGTCTCGCCAGTCGAGAAGTTCTGACCGTCAACTTGACTCTTATACTCGTAGAAGATCGTGTAGGTCCCCGTCTTCGTGAGCTGCACTGTGGTCGTGCCAGGAGCAACTACACGGACGAAGGAATGCGTGAGATTCGTGAAGTGGCGGACAGACAGGAAGCCCAAAATGATCGCGATCACGACGCCCGCGAAAAAAATGATCAACGAGAGTAGGTAGAGCCAGCGCCCCGGACTCTGACGTTGTTCGGTCACGTAACCCTCCTAAACAGGAGCCGACTATGAATTAGATGTTCCAGCGTGCGTTCGCGCAATAGTATTGAACCCGATCGGGATCTGACTGTCGATAGGTGACGCGTGAGATTCACGATGAATCCCAGTCAGATCGTGGCTTTTGTACGGAGCAACGCGTCTTCAATCTCTTGATACGAAGCTGCGCTAGACTGAGCGCAGGTCATCTCTAGGACCCTTTGAGGAGAAGGCCTACGGCGATTCAAGAAGCCGGTGTGAGGTGAAGGTAACTGTCTAATGGATCAAGATCAAAGACTCCATCGTCTCGAGCGACGGATCTGGGAACTGCAAGCGTGGCGTAATGAATCGATAGCGAATCTTGATTGCTGGACGGCCGTCGGGGCTCTCGGTGCGACTCGTCAACTGCGATTGGGCGAACGATGGGACGATCTTGGATCACCGGTGCAACTCCGGTTCACGCTCGATAGTCCTGCGCCGGAAGGAGCACTACTCGAGTTCTTCGCCGAAGGGGACGGACTAATCTTTCTCGATGATCGTCTGGCCGGAACGGTGAGCCCCTTCGAGCGTGAGATACTGCTGGCTGGTGCGCATCGGATTATCGTCGAGGTCTCTCCGAATGACTCCTTCGGTCTGGTAGGTCACCATGCCCGGCTGATCACGGCGCGCGTGGTGCAACCCAATCTGGATATCCGCAACATCTTTCGGTCGCTAGTGCTGGCCTGGGAGACCTGCGTCCACCTGCCGAACCATCAAGTCACCCCATATATGCTTAAGGCGGTCGAAGATTCACTGGCGCTCATCCGGCTTCCGTCCGATGCAAGCATCGTTCTTGAGCGACTGAGCCTACTTCGAGACGATCTCAAACTCAATCTGGACGTTGCACGCTCGCTCGATCATCACTATCACTATGCAACTCCGCTCCGAGCGATAGAGCACCTACTTGCGGAAACAGCGCAGATCGAGACCCTGATTGCCTATCCGGCAACATCTTCAAATTTGGCTAAGCCAGTTGGATCATCCGAGGCCACAGACTACTTGTCGGGTAAAATCGAGGAACTCGAGCGACGTTTCCCGCGTGTCGGTCGTTTGGCGGCCACATCCCACGCTCACCTCGATGTCGCCTGGCTCTGGCCGTTGTCTGAAACTCGTCGCAAGGTGCGCCATACCTTCGCAAATGTCCTCGCGCTCATGGATCGCTTCCCCAACTTTCACTTCACCGCAAGCAGCGCCCAACTCTACGCCTATGTCCAGCAAGATGATCCCGAATTGTTCGAAAGAGTACGCAAACGCATCAACGAGGGTCGTTGGGAAACGATCGGAGGCATGTGGCTCGAGCCGGACTGCAACCTGCCATCGGGAGAAGCAATGGCCCGGCATCTTCTTCACGGTCAACGATATTTCGAACGCGAATTTGGAAGGCGAAGCTCGGTCGCCTGGCTGCCGGACACGTTTGGCTTGGCGGCCAATCTCCCACAAATCCTTGCCGGCGGCGGAATGCGTTCATTTTTCACCCAGAAATTGAGCTGGAACGATACGAACAAATTTCCCCACGATCTCTGGCTCTGGGAAGGACTCGACGGAACCCGCATCACCGCCCACTCCTTCGAAAACCCGATCGGTGGATACAACGGACAGGTCACTCCAGAATCGCTTGCGACGACCTGGTCGAATTTCCACGGTAAGGATCGTCACCCGGAGAGTCTGTTCACCTTTGGTTTGGGGAATGGCGGTCGTGGTCCAACCGCAGAGATGTTTGAACGCCTTAAGCTTCTCGAGCGATATCCAGTTCTACCGGCGATCCAAAAATCGACAGCCGAGCAATTCTTCGACGGCATCGACGCAGTCGGGTCTCCCGGTTTGGGTCGGTGAACTCTATCTCGAGTTTCACCGAGGCACCTACACGACTCAAGCGCGATTGAAACGTCTGAACCGCATGGCCGAGCACCGGCTGCAGGAGGCCGAAACCGCTGCTACTCTGGCGAGTCTGACGAGCGGCGAGTATCCGAAGGCGAAACTCGACGTTGAATGGACCACTCTGCTGCGCAACCAGTTCCACGACATCCTGCCAGGATCTTCCATTCGGGAAGTGAACGAGCAGGCCGAGCAGGAGCTGGGAACCGTTGTGAAGCGATCGATCGAGATTCGCGATCAGGCGATCGAGCAATTGGTCGATAGCGGTCAGAGCTCTTGCGAGCCAGCACACCAAGCATATTCGCGTTTTCAATCCACATGGATTCGAACGTCAGCTCTCGATGGTGTTGCCTGCCCCAATCGACGGTGACGCTTTTCGCGTGATCACAGCCGAAGGACGAGAAATTCCGTGGCAACGCACTGCTGACGGCAATCTGCTACTCCACGATCCGAAATCCACTGTGCCTGGCGTCGGATACATCGACCTTGAGGTCGTTGATGCACGCCAGCACGAGGTCCCAATTGGAGCCAAGGTCAACGATTTGACGATCGAGAACGATCTCGTCAAGGTAAGGATCGACGCAGATGGCTCGATTGCGTCGTTTGTTGACAAGCGCGTCGATCGCGAGGTTTTCGACGGTTCAGGAAACCAGCTACGTGTCTATGACGACCTGCCTTCGGCCTGGGAGGCGTGGAACCTGACTGACACGTCGAGTATGGCTGGAGAAGTGATGTCAGAGATCGAATCGATGACGGTGATCGAAGACGGCCCACTTCGAGCGTGCATTGAGACTCGACTTCGCTACGGTGCATCACATATTGTTCAACGCTATCTACTCCGAGCAGGTTCGGCTCGGCTCGATATCGAGACCGAAATCGATTGGCGCGAGAAGCGCAAGTTGCTGCGGGCGGTCTTCCCTGTTGATCTTCGTTCCGCGGATGCGACTTTTGAGACGGCGTTCGGTGCGGTTCAGCGCCCGACCCATCGAAACACGAGCTGGGATGCCGCGCGATTCGAGGTGCCGGCACACCGATGGGCCGATCTATCCGAGGCTGGATACGGTGTTAGCATTCTCAACAATGGTCGATATGGTCACTCGGCGCTCGGAAACGTGTTGGGCCTTTCACTGTTGAGATCGCCTGCGGATCCAGATCCTCTCGCCGACCTCGGCTTTCATGAATTTTCTTACTCGGTTTATCCGCATCTCGGCGAATGGCACGCTGGCGGAACCGTCAACGAAGCGATCGACCTCAATAGTCCGTTGATCGGCAAATTGCTCGATGGCGGGTCCGCCATTCCCAATCGATCTTGGCTCAAGATTGAGGGATTAACCCTGGCAGCCTTGAAACAGGCCGAAGACTCAAACGATCTTGTACTTCGCCTGTATGACCCGTTCGGCCGTCACGGCGTTGCGGTGGTCATGCCGAATTTCCCGGTTGAACGGGGAGTGCTCACCAATCTCCTCGAAGAGCCATTCGAGCAGTTGATAGCAGAGCCAGATAACTCATTCCGGCTGCCATATGGACCATTCCAAATCCTCACGCTGCTGCTAAGACCAAAATGAATTCCTTTGGAAACAGACGATCCTGCCTACGAACGGGTGAACCACAGATCACAGTCAAAATCAGTGGAAGATGATTATCACGATGCGCTTGACATTCGCCCGTCGCGGGCATCGATCGGCGATCAGCGCATAGGTCCAACGGGGATCTCCACGTGACGACCGTCGAGCTACTACCGCGACGATTGAATCCGTCTTCGAATCTTACGTTCAACCAACGCTCAGCCTGTTGTCCTGGACTTCATCCCGTGCTTTGATAGTTCGGAGCTCTACCGTTCCCAATTCGCCAGAGGAGCAAATCGTGCCCGACTTTCAGACGAGCGGTTCCAGTTCTGAACCACGTTCTTCCTCCACGATCGGAATCGACCGCGCCTATCTTGTCGAGACTCTGAGCAAGCTTGCCAAGGTCCCGACCGATGTGCCCCTTGGCTATGAAACGTTTATGGAACCTGACGATCCCAAACTGGTGCATTACGTTCAGGACGTGATCCGACCGGAGCTCGTGCAACTCGGGTTCTACGATCTCATCGAGGCTCCAGCCAACAACTTGGTCGTGAGAATCGGCTCTTCACGACCGACGCGCTCACTGATCATCATGAATTACACCCCAGCCCAGCACCACAATCTGATGTCAGATCCGTTCTCAGGCAAAGTTGGCTCGGCACGAGACTATGGCTTCGACGAGCCAGCGGTGTTTGGTCAAGGAGTCAGTCAGAACAAGGCGCATCAGGCGGTGATGCTCGCGGTGCTCAAGGCGTTGAGCGAATCGACCACCAGGCTTCAAGGTCGGCTCTACTGGGCCATAAACAACGAGGGACGCAGCAGTCACTTCTGTTCGGACGCCATCCTCGATTCGCTTGATTCGTCTCCGGACTTCGGCATCATCCAGATCGGGACCGGGCTCCGAATATCACTCGGTAACCGTGGCCGGGCCGACGTGCTGGTTCACGTTCGCGGCAAGGCCATCCATTCGAGCGAGCCCAATCTAGGACTGAGTGCGATCGACGGGGCCAACGAGGTGATCAATCGTCTGAAGCGCCTCAGCTGGCCCGATCGGCATCCTATCCTTGGAGGCCGTCAGGCTATCGTCTACAAGATTCGCTACGAGCCGCTGGCGCCGCATACGTTGCCATCAGATGCATATCTCAGTGTCGACCGGCGGCTCCTCCCAGGAGATGACGCAGACCAGGCCGCCAACGAAATTCGGGCAATAATTGGTGACTTGAGTCCATACGAGGTTACGGTATCGCCGGATGTCTACATGCTCCCGGCGTTGGTCGATCCACACGACGGAGGTGTGCGTCAGCTTCTTGGCGCACACACGAGCGTCATGGGTGAGCCACCGGAGCTGATCTACGGTCAGGGAACGTTTGATGCCGGTGGTCCATGTGCCCGCGGCGTTCCGACCGTCATGTACGGAGCAGCCGGGGGCGTCGGACTGCTCGGACCAGACTTCATGCCAGTCTCAGCCGTGGAGGCTGAAGCGCGGGTACTGGTAAATATGATTCTCAGCTACCTCGGATAAAGGATCGCCGATGCATTCACGAATAGATCTCACGCGGCCGCTAAGTTTCGGGGTGAGCCTTCCAAACCGAGCCGTTCTGTTCGGTATGCCGGTCGATCGGCTGTTTGAGACCGCTGAGCAGGTCGAAGCAACCGGAATATTCGACTCGCTGTGGGTGGGTGACAACTTTCTGTCGAAGCCGCGTCTTGAGGCCGTTACGACGCTATCGGCGCTCGCCGCGCGGACGACCCGCCTCAAGCTTGGCACGGTCTGCCTGGCAAGCTTCCCATTGCGGCACCCGTTGAGCTTCGCTATCGAGTGGGCTAGCCTCGATATCATCTCCCATGGTCGCACCATTCTCGTCGTTTGCCTGGGCGGATCTGACAGCATGGGACCGCAGTTCGCTGCCGAGCTCCGGGCCATGGGCGTGCCGTCCAGCGAGCGTATTCGCAGAATGACCGAGGGGATTGACCTCTTACGTCGCTTCTGGGGCCCAGATCCGGTCACTTACGAGGGTCACATTTATCGATTTGAGGACGTCGTCGCTCTCCCAAAGCCCGTGCAGCAGCGAATTCCGATCATGATCGCGTCCAATCCAGCATGGGGTGGTGACCAAAACGTCGAAGCGAGGGCACTCAAGCGAGTGGCCCGCGTCGCAGACGGCTGGCAAACTGATGGGCTGCCGATCGATTTGTTCCGAGAACGTTGGCGTCGGATTCGCGCCTACGCGGAAGAATATGGCCGTGCCGACCAGGTGACTGATGCCAGCTTGCACGTGATGGTCAACATCAACGAGGACGCAGCCGAAGCACGGCGGGAGTCGATCGAGTTCCTCGAGCACTATTATGGGCAAGGGGTCATCTCCGACGAGAAACTTGACTCATGGCTGGCATGTGGATCTCCAGAAGCGGTCTGCGACCAGATCGGTGCGTTCATCGAGGCCGGCTGTACGACGCCCATATTGCGCTTCACGTCGCTAAACCAACGCGCTCAAGTCGATCGCTGCGCCCGGGAAGTCGTGCCGGAACTGCTGCGTCGTTACGGTCGCTAGCGGTCGTACCTATTGAATCCGGACCATAGTTTCTTCGGTCTTTGACATCGAGCGGAATCACCCATGCAGGCGGAGAGGACGATATGGCACGAGAGGTAGTCCCGGCTGACGTTGATGACATCACACTCGACGAAATTCTGGCGATCAGGCATCCAGATCCGGCACGCTGGTCGCCTGATGGCGCATGGCTGGCATGGCGCTGGGATGATGGGGGCCTGGTCCAACTCTGGGCTTGCCGGCCCGATGGAAGCCAGATGGAACAGGTTTCAACCGGAGAGAAGAGCGTGGGAGCCTTCGATTGGGCAATGGATGGGCGACTTGCCTATGCTCAGAACGGTGCTATCTGGATCGCGCGTCCTGGCACAGATGAACGCCGCCCCGCGACGCACGGGAATGACACCGACTCGTCTCCACGCTGGTCACCGATCGGGAACCGGCTCGCGTTTGTCCGGAATGGCGATCTTCTCGTGTACGACTACGATGAGCAATGTCTCACGTCGCTTCCACTACCTGGCCATGTCGCCGCTGGTTACGCCGACACGATCAGCGTTCGCTGGTCGCCCGAGGGCGCTCACATTGCCGCTGGAATCGTCGTAGGTCAGCAGCGGGATCTGGCAGTCGTTAGTCGCACGGGTGAGCTCATCTGGCGTACAGACACGCCCGACAACGAATCAGCCTTCGCTTGGGTCAGCGAGCATCGGTTGCACTTCTCGCAGATAGATCCGACGACGCAGATCCGATTGCATTCCGTCGTCGACATTCGAACCGGTGAAGTTCGCGAGCTTGTTCGTGAGGAAAGCGAGCGCGGGCTCAAAGGGGAGCTCCCGCCACTGATTCGTCCAGGGGGCACAGGCGTTGCCTACATTCTCACGCCCGAAAACTGGCCGCACGTTTACTACTACGACTTCAGCAGCGAGTCTTTACGTCAACTCACCGACGGCAATTGTGACGACACTGGTCACGCGGGCGACGGGTTGCAGTTTTCACCGAGTGGTGATCGCCTCATGTTCAGCAGCAACCGGGAGACCGATCTCAATCAGAGACGGCTCTGGGTGGTCCAGATCGAAACGGGAATTCTCACCTGCTTGACGTCGTCACCTGGAACGGACTCATGCGCCTCATGGTCTCCCAACGACCGGCACGTATCCTACCTTCACTGCAGTCCGGATCAGAGCGCCGATATCTGGTTGCTCGACCCAACCGAGCCCGAATCACCGCGACAGATCACGCACTCAATGCCAATCACGCTTACTGCTGAAAAGACCATCCTGCCCCGCCATCTCACCTTTCCGAGCAACGACGGGCTTCAGGTACATGGCGATCTGTTTCTACCCAAGGGTTTCGATCCCGCAGAACGCTACCCGGCCGTCGTGTGGGTTCATGGGGGAATGTCGCGCCAGATGCGTCACGGCTGGCACCCGATGCACTCCTATTCTCTCTTCTACAGTTTCAACCAGTACCTGCTCCATCGAGGCTTTGTGCTCCTCTCGGTAGACTACCGTGGCAGCATTGGCTACGGTCGCGAATACGAAGAGGGAACCTATCTCTCAATGTGCCAGGCTGACCTCGCCGACGTAGTCGCTGGCTCAACGTTTCTCCGAACGCTGCCGTATGTGGACCAGGACTCCATAGGCGTCTATGGGCTCAGCTACGGCGGCTACATGACTCTTGGAGCTATGACCAAACACCCGGACGCTTTCGCTGTCGGCGTCAACATCGCCGGCATCTGGGATTGGCCGCAATACGAGCTCTGGCGCGATGAGACCTATCCGGGCAGCCGCTGGCAAGGCACGCAACGGCTTGGCGGATCGCCCAGCAGTGCCAACGCTGATGCGTGGTACGAAGCCTCACCAAAGCACTTCGTGTCTGGACTGTGCAAACCACTCTTGAATTTGATGGGGACCGAGGATGAGAGAGTCGACTTCGGTCAGTTGCACGCGATCATTCGTGACTGCGTCGCGAACGAGAAGGATTTCGCGGTCCATTATTATCCGGGCGAAACTCATACCTTCACCTTCAGGCGAACCTGGAGAGACGCTTTTCCGCGAATCGAGCGCGCCTTCCAACGCTATCTCACGACTCCGCCCGATCAGCGGCCACCAGCAATGCTCTGAGCAAGCATTCTGTGCGTCCGAGTCGAATCTCGTCGCAATTCGACGGGGCAATCAGGATAGGCAAGCACCACGCTGGACTCCGATCGAGTCAATTTCCCGTTTTTGTCGCATCTCTGCGATAGGAACGTGTCATTCACTGATGCTTCTGAAATGTCTGCAATGCGGTTTGCAAAATCGTTGGTCAGGAAATGGAGAGCCTCTTCCGGTCATGCTGAGTAGGTTGCCACAGTGGATGTGTCATCCCGGGGCCACAGCCGAGGGATCTCTCGGTACTTCGTCGAATTGAAACGGGGAGATTCTTCGCTGTCGCTCAGAATGACAAAACCACGTTGGTCGCCTGCTGAGGCTATGGGCGAAGTGGCAACTGGACTGTCGAGGTTTTGCGCCGCAGCGTTCTTATCGGTTGTTGCTCGACTGACACCAATAAGTTACTATTCTGCGTACTTCCACGATGATCGGCCACGCGAACTACCTACTGTACAGACATTATTCAGACCACATGCGTAACGCGACATTAATGTCGTTCCAATGTTTCTCCGGGCCAGACGTCCGGTGCTGGCGCCGCTCACGGATACCAGTGGTTGGTCAGCCCGATCATGTGGCTCACAGGTACTCAACCAGAGCGTGACTCGTGACTCTGTGGCATAACGATCCAGTCCCCTATACTCTTAGATGTCTTCCCCGAACAAATGGAGACGAAATTTGGCGGGCCGCCTGACCAGCGGACGTGACGATCTCGGCAGCGAGTAATGGACGCCGTGCTGTCGAGGGAGCGAGTGGCGTAACCGGCTCTGGCAGGTGGAATGTACCTAACACTCCCCCTTCCTTATTGAAGCGCTGGACGACCCGATCCAAATGACGACGAGGTATCTCCAACGCTCACCGCGTTGGTAGCGGGTACCACGGCGAACCCAGCACCCTGTCCAGGTTGGACAGACTCAGACAACGTTCCAGGAAGGGACAAATTCAATGTTCGCATTACTTCCGCGAGCCAAGCAACTCTTGATGGCACTCAGTGTCACCGGAGTTCTCGCCTTAGGACTCGCCGCACCGGTTGGTGCCGTAGATCAGGTGACGCAAGGCGTTACTGCCGGAGGATTGACCGCGTCGATCACAGATCTCACTATGACTTCAAAGGGTTATTCGCACTCCGAGCAACTCTCGACTTCTACCATGGTGTTGAACATCGACGACTTGACCGGTTCAGACGCCGGTTGGAACGTGTCCGTACAATCGGGTGATTTCGTCTGGTCGGGAGCCGTCCCAGCGAAGGATATTGGGGCCGCGAACTTTGAGATCACGATGGCGAATCTACCGGTCGTGGTCCTCGGTCAGGCTGTTGCCGCTTTTCCGATACAACCGGCGACCGGTAGTACCGGTACGCTCGACAACGCTATTACGGTTGTTACATCGTCCGCTGCGTTCGGTAACGGTAGCTATTACCAAGACCTCGACGTAACTCTGACGATCCCCGGCGATAGCCCGCTCGGTACGTACACTGGCACGTTGATAACAACCATCTCATCGGGACCGGCATTGTAATAGTGCCGGTGGGGATCGGTATCATGGACTGATCTCCGCGCACGTAGCCGGATAATCGCTGGCTGGGAGCAACCTTCGGGCCTCCCGGCCAGCACTGCCGCAATCAGCTCAAATCTTATTTCGCGCAGGTCTCAGGGGCGGGCCATGGCCCAATCTGAGAAGACAAGGTGGTCCAGTAATGGTGCGATGGAAACGCGTTCACGCAATACAACTCGTGGTTGGAATCGCCACACTGGTGCTACTTTCGATCACCGGGACGACCGCGATCGCCAGTGCGGTAACCCAGGACATCACCGGCGGAACGCGGACCGTGAACATCGCAGATTTGGCCCTCCCCCCCAGCGCCTATTCGCACACAGCGCAAACCTCAACCGGGTCGATGACCTTGACCGCCGATGATAGCACCGGCTCAAATGCTGGTTGGAATGTGACCATTCAAACGACCGCGTTCGTGTGGTCAGCAGGCACGGGCGGCGCGACGAGCGGCACGAACATTCCGGCCGCGAACTTCTCGCTAACTTCGGCAGCCGCTCCGGTCATGACCGCCGGTCAGGCGGTAGATCCCAGCGGCGGACCCAGGGTGCCCACGGTTAGCCCGGTTGGGGAGCTCGACACCGCGCGGAAGACCACCCAGGCTGACCTCACGTTCGGTAACGGCACTTACGACCAGAACCTGGGCGTGAGCCTTACCATCCCCGCCCACAGCGCGGCCGGCACATATAACGGAACACTCACCGCTGTCGATTGTGTCGGGGCCATAGTGACGACCCACTTCGAATCAGAGCCGCGGCGCGGGCTATATCCGCCGACGACTCAATTCTCTCATCGGTATGTGAGACCGAGGAGCGGAATTGATGTCATTCTCTTCACCCCATTTGATGACGATCGGATGAAGCAGTCGAACAGGCACGAGCCGCGACGTCGCTCGTCGCACTTAGCTCACGGTGGTCATGCGCTCGCAACCGCTTACCAACTTAGGACATGTGCAACGGAATTAGCAGGTGATTCAGATGAATGGATTTAGAATTTCGCTCCGTCTTCTCCTCTCCCTTATGTTGATTGCCCTCTTCGCGACTATCGTTTCTGGCGCGAGCGCGGCAACTGAGCCCATCAGCCTCGGAATCAAGCCAGTGGGGGAAACCGGGACGTATTTCACGCTGGCAATGTCACCCGGAGAAAGCCGTCAATTGACGGTATCACTGGGCAACTTTGGCACGGAAAACGTTGAAGCGCGAACCTTTGCCGCGGATGCGTACACCATGGTGAACGGCGGTTTTGGCGTTCGTCTGGATGGTGAGCCAACCAGCGGAACGACGACATGGCTCAATTATCCGGCCGAAACACTCCTGATCGAGGCACGAAAGAGCGTAACGCGCACATTCAGCCTCGCGATCCCGGCTGATGCGCAGCCCGGCGAGTACCTCACGGGGTTGGTGATCCAGAACGCGACGCCGGTCGGCGTCAGCGACTCCGGTTCAGTTGCGATCAACCAGATCAACCGGCAAGTGATCGCCGTTTCCATCACAGTACCAGGTCCGCTCGTGCCAGGGCTCGAAATCAACCAGGTCACGTATAAGCCGGTCGGCGATCGCTCGGTGCTCAGCTTTGGAGTGGCGAACACCGGCAACATGAAGTTGAAGCCCTCCGGTGAGTTCACCCTCAAGTCGACGGATGGCCAGGAGATCAGCAGTGGCTCGATGCAGATGAATAGCTTTTATGCCGGGACCGCCACCAACGTGGAAGGCTTGCTCGCCCAGAAACTCAATCCCGGCGACTACATAGCCTCGCTCACGCTCACTGACGCGGCGAGTGGCGTAACGGCCACGAAATCGCTGGCGATGAATGTACCGATTCCGGCTGTTGGAGCCGCGAATACGGCGAACTCGGCTTCCACTGGAGCGAGCGTCAATCAGGCGAGCGTCCAAGCGCCAGCCACGAGCAAAACGACGAATGGCTCGCAACTCGTTCTGCTTGGTACGGCAGGCGCGGTAATCGTTGGGTTGCTGCTCATCCTGTTCATGCTGATGCGTCGCAAGAGAATTCGACAGGCGACGTCGAAAGAGACGACTCCGTCTCTGTTCGTTGCCACTTCGAGGAGCGTGACCGTTCCTCCGGTGTCGGATCAGACAAGACCGAAGTCTATTCTCGTCCGGCAGTTGGCGCCGCGAGACGACGATCGATCGTAAAATACCTCCGCGCTCAGCAGATAAGTCGGGGCATGACCGCTTGGGCCCAGTGCAAGAAGGACTGCTGGAACCAGGCACGTGTCATTCACTGATGCTTCTGAAATGTCTGCAATGCGGTTTGCAAAATCGTTGGTCAGGGAATGGAGAGCCTCTTCCGGTCATGCTGAGTAGGTTGCCACAGTGGATGTGTCATCCCGAGGCCACAGCCGAGGGATCTCACTGTAGTTCGTCAAATCGAAACGAGGAGATTCTTCGATGTCGCTCAGAATGAGCAAATGCACGCCGACCAGTGTTGGTCAATCCTTCTGGACTTCGCTGAAGGCGCATGATGTCTGTGTCGTGGACGGGGACGATCACCGGCGTTCCATCTGTACGCTGGGTACGAGGTGTCTGACTTTCACCTGCGCTCCAGTCGATCACCCGCCCAACCGTCACATTCACTGCATCGGCCATCGATAGTCAGGCGTCCGATCACAAACCGGTCATAGCAGTGCTGTCGTTGACTCCGTAATGCCGTCTGTCGAGAAAAATCCTGTTTCATCCGTACCCGCATCCGAACCCAATCACCGCGGGCACGAATTCTTGTGCTACGTTTCTTGCGGTGTCAGCAGCGCGTCAGGTTCGTGCAAGACGCTTTGGCCTATGAGGGAGTGGAATGTGCCTGAACTTTCGAAGGTAGCGCTCTTCACAAATGAATACCCGCCAAACGTTTACGGTGGCGCTGGAGTCCACGTCGAATATCTCAGCCGTGCGTTGTCCGAGTTCGTGCAAGTCGAGGTTCGCGCCTTCGGCACGCAAGATGTCTCCGAAACGAACCTACGGGTGCGAGGCTACCTCGGCTGGAACGAAGTTCGGCACAATACCGACCCTCGCTTCACAGGCGCTCTCGACGCACTCTCACGCAGCCTGGCGATGTCCAAAGATACGTTCGACGCTGATGTCGTCCACTGCCACACGTGGTACACCGATCTGGCCGGCTTTCTCGCCAAACAGCTCTGGTCTGTTCCTCTGGTCGTCACCATTCACTCGCTTGAGCCGCTTCGACCCTGGAAGGTCGAACAGCTCGGCAACGCCTATCACCTGAGTTCCTGGATGGAACGAACCGGGATCGAACAGGCGGATGCTGTAATCGCCGTGTCGGCGGAAACGCGACAGGACGTGTTCGATAATTTCGATGTCAATCCCGAGCGTGTTCACGTGATACACAATGGCATTGACCTGGATGAATACCGCAAAACGAAGGCGATCGACGCCCTGGTGAAGCATGGCGTCGATCCTGAGCGCCCCTTTGTTCTTTTTGTCGGACGTATCACGAGGCAGAAAGGGATCATTCACCTGGTCAGGGCCATTCCGGAGATCGATCCTTCACTTCAGGTCGTGCTGCTGGCCGGAGCTCCGGACACACCGGAGATCGGACGAGAGATGAGCGAAGGAGTGGCCGCCGCAAGTGAGAGGCGCGGCAACGTAGTCTGGATCCGAGAGATGTTACCGCGGGATGACGTGATCCAGTTCTACTCTCACGCGTCCGTGTTCGTCTGTCCTTCTGTGTATGAGCCATTCGGGATCATCAACCTCGAAGCGATGGCGTGCGAAACAGCCGTGGTGGCTTCAGCCGTGGGCGGCATTCCGGAGGTCGTGATTCCCGGTGAAACTGGCCTGTTGGTCGATCCGAATCTTCGACCCGGCACGTTTGACCCAGCCGATCCACTGGCCTTTTCACACGATCTCGCCGACGCAATCAATCATGTGGCGCTCGATGCCGCCACGGCCGAGCGGTTTGGTCGGGCCGGACGACGGCGTGCTGAAGACCATTTCAGTTGGAGCGCGATTGCCGAGAAAACGCTCGATCTGTACAGAGAATTGATGGCCAGGTCCTGACACTGTCCAACAGCCGCCATGCCCTGGCGGAGATGAATCAGTTAGAGCCAATGGGAAAGGAGCAGCATCGATGACGTTTGAGAGACCGGTCTGGCCGAATGGCGCTCGCTGCGCCGTAACCCTGACCTTTGACAATTTCGGCGAGTCGTATGATCTGCTTCGGTACGGCCATGCTGGAGGAGCCAACGCCGACGGGATCTATGCTCCGCGTCGCGGGGTCGAACGCGTGCTGGAGTTGCTCTCTCGCTATTCGATCCCAGGCACCTTCTTCCTCGAAGGCTGGAACGCGCGAAAGTACGGGTCGCTTGCCCGTGAGATCGTCGCGCAAGGACATGAGATCGGTGCCCATGGCTGGATGCATGAGCGGTGGAGCACCCTCGAACCGGATCGCGAGCGACAGCTTATACAGCGGACCACTGAATCGCTAGCGGACGCGACGGGGAGTCGTCCCGCAGGTTGGCGATCTCCAGCAGGACTAACGACCGTCAAGACGCTCTCGATACTGCACGAGTACGGATTTGCGTATGACAGTTCATTCGGTGACGATGACGTGCCCTACATGCTGCAAACAAGCCCAGTAACTGGGCACGAAATCGTCGAATTGCCCTGGTCCTGGTCACTGGACGATGCCGCGTTCTACGCTTATCCCGGCTCGATCCGACGCCCGAGCGATGTCGCCCAACTGTGGATCGAGGAGTTCGACGCTGCCTATGAGGTGACCGGTAATTTCATGCTTGTCTGTCATCCACGCTACAGCGGGCGGCCAGCCCGGATTCGAGCGTTGGAGCAGCTAATCAATCACATTAAGGCTCACGACGGCGTCTGGTTTGCCCGGTGCGACGAGGTCGCCTCTGAGGCCCGGAACTGGGCTAACGTGCCCCACCACCCATTCCCAGAGCAGATGCCGGAGGAAGACCAATAGTCAGTTCGAGGTTCTGTTTCGACTGAAACAGCACTCACCAGGGGTCGCTTTGTCGCGATTTAATCGTCAGACGGCTGTCTTTGTCGAGACGTGGCGTATGCTCAGTGCGCAAGATCATCACGGTATAGTTGGGGGTATCCTCAAGTCCGGTCTCGGTCTTGACCACCTTGGGGCCGGTCCAGAGTTCCCAGCCAACATTCCGGTAGAAATTGACCCGGCTCGTCGAGAGACAGCCGATGTCGTAATCACGTACCTCCTCGACCAAGCGCCTAATCACCGCTGATCCGATTCCGCGGCGCTGCCATTCGGGATGGGTCGCGACCGCATCAAGATAGGCTGTCTTGAGAGGCGTGCCATCCTCTAGCCAAATCTGTCTGGTCGCCCATATCGCATGACTTACAAGCACGCCATTTGCTCGCGCCAAAACGTGCGTCGGATTCACCGCGTAGGCGACGAGGTCGAACAGGATATCGTATCCGTCCTCGTCAAAGGCGAGATTGCACAGGTTTACGATCTCGTCTTTGGTCGTCTGATCGAGTTCGCGCGTCGGGACGACACTCAGTTCCAAATCTGGAGTCATCTCGTATGCCGCGCCAATTCCCCTTTCCTCTGTCACACAAACCCCCGTGCTGAATCGATTTATACGTGGTTACTTCTGTCTCGCTCGTTCACCGATGGTAACCAGCAGATTAGCCAGCAACGCTTGGCGCGGGACGATGCTGTCTCTCAGAATGTACTCGTTCGGTCCATGATCGAGTCCACCGATCGGCCCGAGCCCATCGAGGCCCGGTGTACCATCTTTCCCAGCATAGCTAATATCGGACGCACCGCCGGTCGCCGCTCCGTGCAGTTCGAAGCCCAGCTCAGTGGCGATGTCGATCGCCATTCGCTCCAACTCCACTACACCCGCTGTACGGGGCATGGCGGGGCAGTCGGAGCCAGGTTCGAGGCTGGCCGTGAGGGTCACGCCCGACACGTATTCGCGCGAACAGAGCGAGCGGAAGGAGGTCTCCAGTTCATCAAGCTCAGCGTCGGTCCAGGCACGGAGATCAAAGCGTGCCTGAGCTCGGTCAACTACGACGCTCGGCGATGCTCCGCCCAATGATCGCTCCGGTATTCACGGTCATTCCCGGCTTCATTCCATTGAGCGTCTCCGCCGCGACGATAAAACGAGCGAGCGCGAGTGTTGCACTGCACCCTTTCTCCGGCTCGACTCCGGCATGAGCAGAACGCCCCACCGCTTCAACGGTGAACCAGCGCACACCTTTGCGCGCCGTCACGATGTCGCCGTTCTCACGTGCTGCCTCCAGCGTGAGAACAACGTCGTGTGTGGCTCCCTCTCGCTCAATCAGTGACACCGAAGCTCGATCAGCCGTCTCTTCATCAGAGACGATTAAGAAGGTGATTTGCCCGAAGCCGGCCCAGCCCTGATTCACCAGCGCCTCCAGCGCGTAAATGCCGGAGAGAAGACCAGCCTTCATATCGCAGGTGCCAGGGCCGATCACTTGGTTGCCCTCAAGACGCATGGGTCGTTCGGCAGCGGTACCCTGGGGATAGACCGTATCGGAGTGCCCAAGCAGCAAGATCTTCGCTGAGCCACGGCCGTTGAGACGAGCAATGACGTTGTCTCCGAGCCGCGTTTGGCGATCCCGAACCACGTCGCATCCCAGCCGATGAAGTCGTTCCTCCAGCCAGTCGACCACTTGGTCGACTCCTGCCTTGTCGTCGCTGCCGGAATCTATTCCAGACAGCACACGCAGATCGGCCAGGTAATCGACCAGGTGCTTCTCAAGATACGGGGAAACGTCCAAACTCATTTGTTTCTCCAAGATGCTGCCGCGCCAGGTGGCACCCGCTCAAGATGAAAGGGAAGCCAACAACGAGCGAAGCCGGAGCAAACCTTCGGTCAGGTTCTCTCGGTCAGTCGCGAACGCCACTCGTACGTATCCATCTCCTGATGGACCGTACTCGGTGCCAGCGCGTACCGCGACTCCCATATCATAGGCAGATTCGATCACTCGAAGCGGGGGCGTATCCCCATCATATTTGATGAACGCATAGAAGGCGCCGTCCGGCGGGCGGATAGTGACACCCGGAACATCGGCCATAAGGTTCATCACCAGTCCGCGGCGCTCTTCGTATTCAGCGCGCATACGTTCCGGCCAGTCACTCTCGGTCGTTATGGCTGCCAGCGCCGCACGCTGTACGGCCGAGTTCATCGGTCCGACCAAGGTTCTGTGTATCCGCGACGCAGCGGACGTTATTGCGAGCGGAGCGATCAAATATCCAACACGCCAACCGGTCATCGCATAGGTCTTCGAAAAGGTCTGGCAATAAATCAGCCGGTCTCGTAGTTCTTCGATAGCGAGGGTGGACGTGAATGAGTGGCCACTGAAGACGATATGGTCGTAGGCCTCATCTGACAACACTCGAAAATCGTACTTCTCGGCCAGTTGCCCCAGTGACCTAAGCTCTTCATTCTCATAGATGACACCGGTCGGGTTACACGGGTGACAGACGACGAGCAACGCTGCGCCTTTGGCTGCTTCCTCCTCGATGGCTACAAGATCGAGATGAAAATCAGCCGTCTGCGGAATGAAAACCGGCTCGGCGCCGATCATTCGAGTGAGATCGGCATACAGTGAATAGGTCGGCTCTGGAATGAGCACCCGCTCTCCAGGATTTACGGTCCCCACGATCGCCGAGGTCAGCGCCGCGCTACCGCCATGAGTTACAAGTACCTGCTGAGGACGGATTTCTGCCCCCGCGATGACCGTCGCGTTCGTCGCCAACGCAGCGCGCAGTTCTGCGTCGCCTTGCCCATCCGCATAATGTGTATAGCCAGTCGATATCGCGTCGATCAACGCCTGGCGAATATAGTCAGGTGTTTGAAAATCCGGGTCGCCGGATGCCAGTGATATGACACCCGGACCGGGGCGCCGCGACGGTCGCTGGGACGTCGCCTCGATTCGCTGCACCGCTAGAGATGGTTCGAACACCGTAGTTCCTCTCCAATGTTTCGGGCTCCTGGCGAAAACGAAGAATCGCATATCTGCGGATCGTGTCCGGTTGCGACGTGAATGTCAACTGGTCGTGATCGTGACATTGGGCATTGATGCGTCTATCAGACTGTCGCGTTCCCGGACATCGATTGTCGAAAATGTTGCGAATCTGTAACAATCCACCGCGCTTTCAAACACCGGCGCGACGTGACCCGGGCTACATTTGATTTGGATGCCAGGCCAAAGTAGCCGGCTTTCGGGCAAATTAGGCCGGTACTGACATCGTATTTCCCCGTGAGCAGTAACGATTCACGCGATTGAAAGACGGGACAATCGGCTACTGAAGACCGCAGATACACTTGCCAAGCTGCTGACTCGCTACTTGTATTTGTACTTATTGAAACACCAGAGGACGGTAAGCACATGAACGCGAGGCCACCTGTCAGGGATCGGAAGGGCCGACCCGGCAACGCTGGTGAGCCGCCGGGATCTTCTGGAATTGGCCGATATAGCTGGCTTGGCTGGATTATCCTGATCGGCATTATCGTCGTCGCGGTCTATGTGTTCTCGTCGTATCCGCGCGGTGCTTCTCCGCTCGTGATCCCCTACTCGAGCTTCATCAGTGAAGTGCGTTCAGACCAGGTCGCGGCGGTGACCATAAAGGGCCAGCAAGTCAGTGGATCGTTCGTGGTCGAAAAGCGACTTGCCGGGAATCAAGTCCTCGATCTGAATCAGCCGATTCCCGACACGGTAGCGGCCTCAGACACCAGCACGAGCATGTCGTTCCGCACGCAAATGCCAAACGGAGTCGAACCAGATGTCGTCAATTTGCTGGAGGAGCACAACGTTCCAATTACGGCCGAAACCGCGTCTGGTTCGATCTGGTCATTGTTACTCACGTTTGGATTGCCGATTCTGTTGTTGGGCGGCTTCTTTTTCCTGATCATGCGCAACTCCGGAACGTCGCGCGGCCGGCAGGACATGTTTGGGTTCTCGAAATCCAGAGCGCGACTCTACGATGAGAGACGACCACTCGTCACCTTCGCCGACGTTGCCGGCGAGGATGAGGCCAAGGCAGAACTTTCCGAGGTTGTTGACTTCTTGGTCAATCCGGCCAAATACCACGAGATCGGCGCGAAGCTGCCTCGAGGCGTTCTGCTGGTCGGCCCTCCCGGCACAGGTAAGACACTACTGGCACGAGCAGTCGCGGGACAAGCCAAGGTGCCATTCTTCACCGTCAGCGCCTCGGAATTCGTCGAGATGTTCGTTGGCGTGGGCGCGGGACGCGTGCGCGATCTTTTCGAGCGTGCCAAGGAAGCCGCGCCATCAATCATATTCGTCGACGAGCTTGACGCGGTTGGACGCCAGCGGTTCGCCGGAATCGGTGGAGGCAACGACGAGCGAGAGCAAACCCTCAACCAGCTCTTAGTCGAAATGGACGGATTTGATCCGCACCAAGATGTGATCGTCATTGCAGCCACGAACAGGCCCGACGTGCTTGATCCGGCCCTCCTAAGGCCGGGACGGTTCGACCGGCAGGTAACCTTGGGGCTGCCCGATCGTCGCGGTCGACTGGCAATTCTGAACATTCACCGCAAAGGAATCGTGGTCAACTCTGAAGTCGACCTCAACGAAATTGCCGCGGTGACCTCTGGATTCTCCGGCGCCGACCTCGCAAATCTCGTCAACGAGTCCGCTCTGATCGCGGCCAGGCGAAACAAACCAGCGGTTGATCGCTCCGACTTCGATGCCGCGCTCGACAAGATTCTGCTTGGAGCGGAACGGCCATTCTTGATCAACGATCAGGAAAAACGCATCGTCGCCTTCCATGAGGCCGGACACGCGCTCGTGGCACACCTGACGCCGGGAGCGGATCCGCTACGCAAGATCAGCATAATCCCGCGCGGACAGTCGCTTGGTGTCACCGTGCAAGCACCTGTCGACGATCGCTACAACTATCCAAGAGACTATCTCATCGGAAGGCTCGCGATTCTAATGGGTGGACGAGCGGCCGAGCGACTGGTCGCACACGAGATCACCACTGGGGCCCAAAATGACCTGAAAGAGGCGACCTCGCTGGCGCGCCGGATGGTCGGTCTGTGGGGCATGAGTGACGAGGTCGGTCCATTCTTTTTGGGTACTGGCGAGGAGCATGTCTTCCTTGGTAGGGAGATCACGCAGGAACAGAATCTCAGTGAGGATATGCTAAATCGCTCAGAGGCGGCAATCCAACGGCTGCTGCGTGAGGCGGAGAAGAAGTCTGACACTCTCTTGGCCAAATACCGGCTCGAACTCGATCGCCTGGCTGAAACGCTGATGATCGAAGAGACGGTCGACCAGGACCGAATAAACCAGATTCTCGACCAACCGGCATCAGAACCCTTGCCACGTACGCTTATTCCAGCGTTAGCGGTGTGATTGGGTGAGCCTGATACGAAAATCCCTCGGTCGATGCTGGCGTTGTGCTTCAGCACCATGTAGGTCGGACGCGAAGGAGAGTGAGATCAGAGCATGAGGCGAATCGCAGTTCTGACCAGCGGAGGCGACGCGGCGGGAATGAATGCCGCCATTCGCGCGGTAACTCGTGCCGGCATCGATCGAGGCTGGGAGATCATCGGGGTCCAGCACGGGTTTGCTGGCCTGATTGCGGGCGAATTCACTCCGCTGGGTGCTCGCGACGTCGGGGGAATTATCCAGCGGGGCGGCACAATCCTTGGAAGTGCTCGCTGTGATGAGTTCAAGACAGGCCAGGGGCGGCGCGATGCATTGAGATCGCTTGAGTTCAATGGAATCGACGCCCTGGTCGTCATCGGCGGGAACGGCTCGCAGACAGGTGCTCACGCTCTCTGGAAGCTTGGTTTTCCGGTGGTGGGCGTCGCTTCAACAATCGACAACGACTTACCTGGCTCGGAGATTACGATCGGTGTCGACACTGCCCTGAACATCGCACTCGAGGCTGTCGACCGGCTCAAGGTGACGGCATCGTCGCATCACCGCGCGTTTCTCCTCGAAACGATGGGGCGGAACTGCGGCTATATCGCGTTGGTCGCTGGGATCGCAGGCGGCGCGGAAGCGGTCGTAATACCAGAGGTTGAAATCCATCCCGAACGACTCGCCACGGTCGTGCAAGACGCATATGATCGTGGGAAAGCACATGCGATCATCGTCGTCGCCGAAGGTGCATCCTACAACGCTGCGAGACTCGCCGAATACTTCGCCCAACATCGTGATCGCCTCGGCTTCGAGTTGCGCGTGACGATTCTCGGTCACGTTCAGCGTGGTGGAGCACCGGGTGCATTTGATCGTCTACTCGCCACTCGCTTCGGTGCTGCCGCAATCGGCCGCCTGGCCGACGGTGATTATGGGCGTCTCGTCGGGCTCGTAGGCGGAACGGTTTCATCCACACCACTGGACGAAATCGTCGGTCAGACCAAGGAACTTGACCCAAATCTCATTGATTTGGCGCAAGTGCTGGCGAAGTATTGAGGGACGGTCGTGAGTACTGAAAACCAGACAGATGATTGGGTCCCGCGTTTCTATGACAGAATCGGATCGCTCTACGATTGGGCGGAACGGTTCGAGGGAAAGGCGAAAGCAACGGCTTTCGAACGATTCCCTCTCAGCCGCGGGCAACACGTGCTCAACGTTGGCTCCGGAACTGGCATTGACCATCAGGAATTAGTCCGACAGGTTGGATCGAGCGGAATGGTCGTCGCGGTCGACATCTCGCGCGTTATGCTCGGCCTTGTGCGTGACCGGACGGGCCAGCCCGCCGTACGCGCGGACGCACGTGCGTTACCGTTCGAGGATCAGTCCTTCGACGGCCTCTTCTGTTCCTACGTCCTGGACCTCATACCGATTGCCGATCTGGGGAACACGATAAGGGAGTTCCACCGGATCCTCAGACCAGGTGGGCGAATGGCTCTTGTGACGCTAACCGATGGAGTGACGCCCCTCAGCAGAGCCCTTGTGTCACTCTGGAAGGGCGTCTATGCAGTAAGCCCGATCGCATGTGGAGGATGCCGTCCAGTCGAACTGCTTCCTTTGGTCGAGCGGGCCGAATTTCACGACGTGACCAGAGAGGTCATCGTCGAGGCAGGATTCCCAAGCCAGGTTGTCTGGGCGAAGCGCTAATCGATTGTCGCTCGATCTGGCTTGCCCTCGATACGCAGCCAGGAAAGAATACGCCGCCGGATCCCTTCACGATCTTCCTCTTTGAGCTGCTTGCCGACCGATGCCCAGTTCCCAGCATCCGTCTGATAGATTGTCGAGCCGCCATCAACCATGAAGAAGGCAACGTAGTCAGGGCTCTCGACCGCGAACCAGTTATACGTTAGGCCTTTGGTTAAGGCACCGGTCATCAGGTAGATTGGGTGGAATGTGCCCTCGAACTCCGCCTCGTCGACGAAGATCTCCCGCAACGCGATGAGCCCAGGGTTCTCTACGATCGCACTTGCAACGGCATGATAGATATCCGGGTACTTTTCACCACGCGAATGCCAGCATCCGGCATGCTCGCCCGGAAGCAAACCGACTTGCGGAATCATCTCCAGCAATTTCTCGACCGCCTGCTCCGGGTTCTCGCGAAGCAGCGTGCCCAGCTCTAGCCTATTCCCTTCCGGCGAAATAAAGACTGGCGCGTTTTCACCGGTCAGCATGAGCGTTCCAAATGAGTCGGCCGATTCTTCCGCACAGAGAAGGCAGCTCACTCGACGGGTAAACAGGATCCGATCCCATCCATTCTCTGGGTGACAGACGGGCAGTGCGTCGACTCCCGAGATATGGTAGCGGTTGCCGACCACCTCATCGGCCAGTGCCCAACCGAGAGCGTAACCAAGTGGATTGGGAATGATGGTGGCCGCCGCTTCAGGTGAGACATCCTCCGGCTTCTCAGTCGGATCAAGATTCTCATAGTTACGTACAGCATTCTCAACAAGTTCAGTGATAATCATTGTGCGAAAATCTTCTCCCTCTTTATGCATCTCGTGCCGCGCGGTCCCCAATGCGTGACGCGCGAATGAAGTACGCTCAATCTTACGCGATCCAGAGGCGCCCATTCTTTTCCACAGTCCGAACTAGCCTGCGTGCCAGCGCGCAGGCATCGGATCGCGCTCGAGAAACGCCAGAATAAGATCGACGCAGTGTACCAGATCCCGCTCGATCACCATTTCGTTCGGTGAATGGGTGTAACGGGTCGGAAACGTGAGCAAGACGGTTTCAATGCCACGACGGATCAACTCCGCCCCGTCACTGCCGTAATACTGAAAGACCGCTTGCTGCGTCGGAATGCCCGCAGCCTTGCCTGCTTCGACCAACGCCATCGACATACGGTGTGAGTAATGCACCGACGAATCCTGATGCACGATGATCGGCCCACCACCGAGCTTCGAAGGATGACTCTCAGCTTTCGTCCCTGGAACTTCGCCGCACAATCCGACATCCAAGTTGATGGCGGCGTCAAACGAATGAATCTCGGGAATACTGGACGCTCCCAACAGCCCATTCTCTTCTTGAACCGTCGATCCGATCCAGAGCTGATAATTCAGCTTCGTCAGGTCTACTCGTTCGCCCACAGACGTCGCGATAGCGAGAGCGGCCCGGTTGTCCATAGCCTTTCCGACAATGGTGTCGCCGAGACGGCGAGTTGGTGGATTGACGCAAAGACGTGTTCCTGGATGGATCCCAAGATCTTCGGCCTTTTCTCGGGTCGAATAGCCAAGATCGACAAACCAATCGTCCCAGGTGAAGAAATCCTTGTCAGCGGTACTCCCAATAACATGTCCACTGGCGTAACAAAGTTGTCCGTCGACCGGCCCATGTTCGGACAAAACAACAACCGGCTGGTTGACTGGGCTGTACCAGTGGGGAGGCTTGCCTCGTGTGTCTCTGAAGGCGGGCCAGACATGGAGCAGACCGTTCTCAGAGATCGACTTGACCATCAGCGCCAGCTCGTCTCCATGTGCCAGAACGATCAAGCTTGGTCCGGCACCGCCAATTCGAGCGGCGACATTCCCAACAGGCGTCATCTCAACATGTTCGGCGAATCCGGACCAGTGGTTGGCGCACCATTCGTGCACTTCATCCTCCTGGCCGATTGGACCGGGAATTTCGGTGAGCGTTTTGACCAGATCAAACATTGGAGTCGGCATCGAAGACCAATTGTCCTTCCATCAGCTTCTGTCGGTTCGAGCCAGTTACATGACTTCGGCATAATACCTTGTTCCCGGCGCACTTGAGCGGCCGGACAAGTTCAACTCCGCCAACATCCACATCCTCCCGCCTCAGTGAAAGATCCCTTACACTGACATTGACGCTTGAACAGGAGTCTGATTCCAGAACAGACCGTAACCGAAGGGGCGAGCATGAGCGGAAGTGCGGCAACGAAGGGAACCCACAGAAGCGGGGCAACCTGGTCCGGTGACACCGTCGTTATCGGAGCGGGAATCGTCGGTTTGGCAGCTGCCCGTGAGATTCTCCAGCGTCATCCCGGATTGCGCCTGGTAGTGCTTGACAAGGAACCGGATATCGCCGGACACCAGACGGGACACAACAGTGGCGTGATCCACTCCGGCATCTACTACGCTCCTGGCTCCCTGAAGGCCACGGCCTGCGTCGCAGGCGCCGCCAAACTCATGGAATATTGTGACGAGCACGAAATATCGTACAAGCTCTGCGGCAAAGTGATCGTCGCCACGGAGGAATCGGAAATTCCGAGGCTCCAAGCACTGCTCGAACGCGGGCAGACAAATGGAGTTCCCGGACTTCGCATGATCGACGCGGACGAGCTGCGAGACGTTGAACCGCACGTCACCGGAGTTCGCGCGATCCTCTCGCCGAAAACCGGAATTGTCGACTACCGTGAAGTGGCTGCGTCCTACGCAAAGGACATTCGAGATCTCGGCGGCGAGATCATGACCGACCATGAAGTGATCAGCATCATCCGTGGTGCAACGCGAACGTTAGTCTGTACGCCGAGTGGAGACTTTGAAACCAAGCGAGTCATTAGTTGCGCTGGCGTTTATTCTGATCGGGTCGCGGCCATGACAGGCGCGCCGCTCGAACCGCGAATCGTTCCCTTCCGCGGCGACTATTACATTTTACGGCCCGAACGACGCCATCTCGTGCGAGGCAACATTTACCCGGTACCCGATCCACGATTTCCGTTTCTTGGAGTTCATTTCACCCCTCGCATGAACGGAGATCTCTGGCTCGGGCCGAACGCCGTACTGGCCTTTTCCCGCGAGGGGTATCGTTTCGGATCAGTCGACCCAGCCGATCTGGGAGACATGATGCGCTTCAACGGATTTCGCAATTTCGCGCGCAAACACTGGCGAACCGGCTTGGATGAGATGGCCAGGGACCTCAGCAAGAACCGCTTTCTAACTTCCCTACGGAAATACATCCCGGAACTCGTAATGGAAGATCTGCTTCCAGGCCCTTCCGGCGTACGGGCCCAGGCACTCACCGAGGATGGGAATCTCGTGGACGATTTCATCGTCGATCGCGAGAATCGCGTTCTCCATGTACGCAACGCGCCGTCGCCGGCCGCCACGTCCTCGCTGATCATCGGAGGGATGGTCGCCGATGCATTTGACGAGATGGACTGAGCCGAGCAAAGCAACGAGTTGATCTCGAGCACGGATCCTTCACCCCATTTTTTCATTCGGAAGGATGAGCGATGTACTTGACGAGACACCAGACAACAGATGGACCGCGATGGGCTCGTGACGGTGAGTTCTTACCCCGATCCTTTTCGCTCAGTGGCTGGTTGGAGCTTTCCGTTCCGACCGCGAACGATATTCTGGCACGACTTCCGGCTGCGGGCGAGGTGCCAGAGGCACAATTGGCACCTATCGATCCACATCTGGAGGTTTGGGCCAGCGGTGTCACCTACCTCCGTAGCCGTGACGCACGCATGTCCGAATCGACAGTGCACGACATCTACCAGAAGGTCTACGACGCCGATCGGGCCGAGGTCTTCTTTAAGGCTCCCGGCTGGCGCGTGCTTGGTCACGAGGATTCGATCCGGGTACGTCGCGACAGCACCTGGAGCGTTCCTGAGCCGGAGCTGGTATTGGTTTTCAATTGCGATCTGGACATCGTCGGCTACTGCGCTGGAAATGACGCCTCGTCACGTTCGATCGAGGGAGAGAATCCGCTCTATCTGCCTCAGGCAAAGTGCTACGACGGAGCCTGTTCATTGGGACCCGGCATCGTGGTAGCTTCCGCCGACGATATGCGCAGCCTCCCGATTCAGATGCGGATTTTCCGCCACGGGTCAGAGATCTTCCGGGGCGACACGAACACTTCGTCGATGAAACGGACACTCGAAGATCTTGTGCGTTACACGGGCGCCGAACTCTCGTTCCCAAACGGAGGCTTCTTGATGACCGGTACCGGCATCGTGCCGCCGGATGAGTTTTCGCTGCGGGCAGGAGATCATGTCGACGTTTCCGTCGGCGAACTCGAGCTGCGAAATAGCGTGCGATCGTAGCATTCGGTCAACAATCTTGCGGAGAGGTACGCCCATGCCGATCACGATTACCGGCTTAACCGTGCGAGACATCCGATTCCCGACGTCTCGTGAGCTCGACGGCTCGGACGCCATGAATCCGGATCCTGACTATTCAGCGACCTACGTCACGCTTACGACCGACCATCGGGACGGGCTCGAAGGGAACGGCCTGACGTTTACGATTGGCCGGGGCAATGAGATATGTGTAACCGCGGTCCAGGCGTTGAAGCCACTGATCATCGGCAAGACGCTTGAATCATTCACGAATGACATGGGTCAATTCTGGTCGATGATCACCGGTGACAGCCAGCTTCGCTGGATCGGGCCCGACAAGGGAGCCATCCATCTGGCCACCGCGGCTGTTGTGAACGCTGTCTGGGATCTGTACGCCAAGACCGAACGAAAACCACTGTGGAAGCTCCTGGTCGACATGAGTCCCGAAGAGATCGTGCGGTGCGTTCCCTTTCGCTACATCACTGACGCCATCACGCCTGACGAGGCGCTCCAGATCCTCCGACGTAATTCAGGCACCAAAGGCGAGCGCGAGAGGCAGATCAGGAGTGTTGGTTATCCGGCCTACACAACTTCGGCCGGGTGGCTCGGATACGATGACGACAAATTACGTCGCCTTTGTCGAGACGCTATCGCCAGCGGTTGGGAAGTGTTCAAGATGAAGGTTGGAGCCGACACCGACGACGACGTTCGCCGTGCGGCGATTGTCCGGGAGGAGATCGGTCCGGATCGCAAGCTAATGATGGACGCTAACCAGCACTGGGACGTCGACGAGGCGATTTCAGCCATGGATCGACTAAAAGCCTACAACCCCTGGTGGATCGAAGAGCCGACCCATCCCGACGACGTGTTGGGTCACGCGGCCGTCGCGCGAGCCGTGGCGCCGATCGGTGTTGCTACTGGCGAGCACTGCGCAAATCGCATCATGTTCAAGCAGCTTTTGCAGAGCGACGCAATTTCGTTTTGCCAGGTCGATAGTTGCCGCCTTGGCGGCGTCAACGAGGTCCTCGCGGTACTGCTGATGGCAGCCAAGTTCGGCGTCCCCGTATGCCCGCATGCCGGAGGCGTTGGATTGTGCGAGTACGTGCAGCATCTTTCGATTTTCGACTACGTCGCAGTAAGCGGCTCGGTTGAGAACCGGATCATTGAGTACGTCGACCACCTGCACGAGCATTTTGTTCACCCGGTGCAAATCAAGGACGGCCACTATGTACCGCCGAGCGCCCCAGGCTACAGTATTACGATGAAAGAATCGTCACTGGCTGAGTACGAGTTTCCGAATGGCCGGGCGTGGTCTGCTGTGGGAAGGTAACGGCCACTTTTCAGACGTCAGTGTTTCCGCATCTGCTCTGACCGGAGGATGCCGGTGGACACATCATCGACGACCCATCGATCCTCGTCGATAACCACACCGTAGTCCATCCTGGCGCGTTGGAGCGAGACGAGGCCGTCTCGGACATCAGACAGTACGGCTTGAGGTTCGCGCTCAAATGGGTCACCGAAGCCGCCGCCGCCCGCCTGAAAGTGGTCGAGCGTGTCGTTGCGCTTGATCCACTCGGTGAATTTTGACGGCATTACCTTTTCAAGCCCGGCATCAATAAGCACGTTCCGCGTGGCCGCCCCCGGATAGCCACCGTTCAGCCCGTACGGTTGGTGCCGCATCCGATCACTTCGCACCTGAAGCACTGCCTCTTCCTCCAGAAACGTGATGCGTTTGCGAATACCCGTGCCACCCCGAAATTTACCTGGCCCGCCTGAATCCGGGATGAGCTCGTAGGCGTCGATTCTCAGCGGGTGCTCGGCCTCGATCACCTCAACGGGGTTGTTCGCCAGGTCTGAAAAGACGTTCGTGATACCGTCGATACCGTCCTGTCCAGCTCGGGCACCCCAGCAGCCACAGACGAACTCGACGTAGATGAACGGATTGCGATCGCGATCGTATCCGCCAATCGATATCCCGCTATTGCCACCCTCCCCGCCGGCTATGGCTTGAATGGGAACTACCTGAGCGAGCGCGCCAAGCAGCGCATCTCCCATGCGAAACGCGGTCAGTCCTCGCGCCGCGACTGCCGCAGGCAGCAATGCGTGAACCACTGTGCCAGGCGGAGCGACGACCGTGATCGGGCGAAACAATCCGGCGTTGTTCGGGATCTCAGACGGTAGCATGCAGCGGATAGCCGCATAGGCCATCGACTTTGTGACAGAAAATGTCGAGTTGATGGCGCCTTTGACCTGCGGCGAGGTGCCAGTGAAATCGACCAGGATCGAATCGCCTTCAATCGTCAGTTTCACCTTGATTGTGATCGTGTCGGGATTGATGCCGTCATCGTCAATGTAATCCGTGAATTCGTACGTGCCATCGGGCATGCGCTCAATCTCTGCCCGGACCATACGCTCGGTGTAATCGAGCAATTCTCCAAGATAGCGTTCAAACCGATCGCGACCGTGCCGCCGCGTCATCTCGAGCAGACGCTGCTCTCCAATACGACAGGCAGCAAGCTGCGCTCGCAAATCCCCCATCACTTTGTTAGGTACGCGCACATTCGTGAGAAAGAGCTTGAAGAACGTTTCGTTGGGCTTTCCTCGCCGGTACATGCGAAGCGGCGGAATCCGCACTCCTTCTTGATAAATCTCGGTCGAATCTGAGGCGTTCCCTCCTGCCACTCGGCCGCCAACGTCGGTTTGGTGTGCGATCGTGACCGCAAATCCGCAGACGTCACCTTCGGGAACGACAATTGGCTTCACCACGAAGACGTCTGGCAGGTGCATTCCACCGGAAAATGGATCGTTCATGACCCATACATCGCCCTCTGCGATATCGTTCCCGAATTCACCGATAAACGAGGCCATAGCGTCCGGCACCGAACCGAGGTGTAGTGGGATCGTCAGCCCCTGAGCAATGAGGGCTCCATGGCGATCGCAGAGGGCGGTCGAGAAATCCATGTTGTCTCGCACCACATTCGAGTAGGCGGTACGGACAATGGTCAGTGCCATATCATCCACGATCGAGCTAAGCCCGCTGTGGATCAGCTCAAACTCGATCGGATCGACCGCACGTTCGTCTCTCATCACTCTCGATCTCCGTAGTCGATCCGCACGTTACCCCATGGATCGAGCCGCGCAGTCCAACCGGGCGGAACGATGATCGTTGTGTCCGGCTCTTCGATGGCCAGTGGACCATTGGCTGGCTCAACGAGCATCGATCGCTGAATAATCGGCGTCTCGGTCAGCCCGGATTCCCGGTCAAACAGCATCATACGTGACCGGATAGGACCCGACTTCTCGCTATTCAGTTCCGGTGACTCGGGCCAAACCGACGTCGTCTCGACTGAGGCCCGTATCCGTAGATTGACGACCTCGATGGGATCATCGTCGGCCCGATGTCCATAGATGCGTTCGTGCTGTGTAGCGAAAGCCGCAGATGCGAGATGGAGCAATTTTCCCGAATCTGTCAGCATGTCGGTCAGGTCGACGGTTAGACTGAACGCCTGTCCGACGTAACGCATGTCTGCCAACGTCTGGATCCTGACGTCACCGGCAGGATAGTTCAATCGCTCCAGACGGCGCCTCGCCTCCTGCTCCAAGTCGGCAGTCTCAGCCCGGAACGCTGAGTCTGACAGCACGTCAACCCGATGCCGGAAGGTACGCACAAGATGGTGACCGGCATTCGCCAGGGTCAGTCCGACAGCGCTGAATAACCCCGCGTAAGGCGGGATCAACAATCGCGTGATCCCAAGCTCGGACGCCAAGCTCGCGGCGTGGATCGGTCCACTACCGCCGAAGGCCAGGAGCGTGAAGGAGCGGACATCGACTCCACGTTCGACCGTCACCGCTCGAATCGGCCGGCTCATCCGGGCGTTCCCGACCACATGGACCGCCAACGCGGCGTTCAACGTATCCAGGTTCAAAGTCGACCCCAGGCGCTCGATCACGTCCCAGGCAAGGCCCGGGTCGATTTGGACAGTTTTCCCAGCAAACTGTTCAGGATCGATGTAGCCAAGCACGACGTTCGCGTCGGTGACTGTTGGCTCGGCTCCGCCCAGTCCGTAACAGGCCGGTCCTGGAACAGCTCCGGCACTGTGCGGGCCCTACCTGAAGCCGCCCTCCCGCGTCAACCCAAGCAATCGAGCCACCACCCGCGCCGACTTCAGCCAGGTCGATAGCTGGAATCCGGAGCAGGTAACCGTCTCCTTTCATCAGCCGCGTTCCGACAGTAATTCCGGCCCCGACCTCGTACTCGTCGGTCAGACCCATCTGACCCTGCTCGATCAATGCAGCTTTGGCGGTGGTCCCGCCCATGTCGAACGTAATGAGATTTGATTCACCGGCGCGGTCAGACAGAGCCTTACCCGCGACGACTCCAGCTGCTGGACCCGACTCGATCAGAAAGCAAGGATGTTCGCGCGCCGCATCAACACTCATTACGGCGCCATTTGACTGCATTACCAGCAGTCGCGAGTCGACTCCAATCCTTCTCAAGTTTCTTTCAAGTGAGGACAGGTACCGATCAACAACCGGTTTGACATAGGCATCTATAACGGCCGTACTAGTTCGTTCGAATTCCTTCAGCTCGCGGGTGATGTCAGACGAAACGCTCAAGCTCACCTCAGGTAGGCGATCACGAAGAATCTCCTCGACCCGTCGCTCATGACTCGGTTCTGCATATGAGTTGATCAGACAGATCGCGACCGCATCCACACCTTCGCGTCGCAGCTCCTCGGCGATCTCAGACACCCTGTCCTCATCGAGCGGGATCAGGACCTCACCGCGAGCATCGATTCGCTCGTCTACTTCGAAGCGCAAATATCGCGGGGCAAGCGGTTTCGGCTTTTCCCACTGGATGTTGTACAGCTGTGGCATGCGCACGCGACGAATCTCGAGCACGTCGCGAAATCCCGAGGTTGTCACCAGCGCGGTGCGAGCACCCCGTTTCTCGAGGATCGCGTTCGTAGCGACCGTCGTTCCATGGACAAGTTCGTCGATCTGCGTTGCGCCGATCCCAGCCTGCTGAATGAGTCGGCTCAGACCGTCAATGACCGCCCGACTGTAGTCATCAGGCGTCGACAGCACCTTGATCGAAAAAATCGACCCGCCGGAGGATACCAACACGACGTCGGTGAATGTGCCACCTATATCGATCCCAACCCGATGTAGGATCGATGCCGGCTCGACGTTCAACTCGGGTTCATCCTTCCCACGAATCCGGCACTCGATCCAGTATCCCGCTGCGTGAACGTCTCGGCCAGCACACTGCATCCGTTCGACACATTGAGTCATCCTATTTCCGCTTCCGTCGAGTGGCAAGCCGGGTGCCGGCGAGTTTGAGCCAACCCCATGGTTTGGATCTGAAGCGATATGTCGCTTTCGAGACGTGACTCACGGAGAACTCGGGAGATCGGTTCCGTATACTGAATAGACCGCATCCTGTAACGACTTGGGGAAGGAACGATGTCGTGATCGGCCGGGACGAGTTCAGAGAAGTGGTGTCGAAGTTCGCTTCAGGAGTCACGATCATAACGACATCTGATGAGCGCGGCTTCCATGGCGTGACGGTCTCTTCATTTTGCTCGCTGTCACTCGACCCGCCTCTCATTTTGCTCTGCGTCGACAAGTCGATACAGAGCCACGATCTGATCACCTCGGCTCGCACATTTGTCGTCAATATCTTGTCTCGTGGCCAAACCTTTCCTGGCCGAGCAGTTCTCCGGCCAGACGCCACTGGCGGATCCGCAATTCAGCAAAGTGCCGTACAGATTGAGCGCGTCGGGGCTGCCGATAATCGCTGCATCGGTCGCTTTTCTCGAATGTGACGCCTGGGCATCCTATGATGGTGGTGACCACACCATTTTCGTTGGCTTGGCACTTAACGGTGAGCTAGGGGACCAGGATGACCCACTCATCTACTTCGATCGAAATTTCACCGAGCTGAACTGGGGCTGAATGACGTCTTTTTGGGACATGATGGCCAGGCTTGCCGTCTCTGTGGCGTTGAATATCGCAACATGAAGGCGATTTCCCATCTCCCGGGCAATCTCCGCTCGTGGCGAGTCCTTCTCTCGCGCATTGGTCAACCGTTCATGAAGCGGCCGTTCGCGGTTGGCTTCGCGTTTCTCCTCTTCACGCTGGTAATGATGTGGCCGCTGCCGCTACATGCCGGTAACGCGGTACAGGATCTGGGAGACCCTCTGTATGAGATCTGGACGATGCGCTGGGTTCAGCATCAGCTCATCACGGACCCTGCTCATCTCTGGGACGGCAATACTGGCTACCCGTTTTCCGATTCGCTCCTCTTTTCGGAGCCACGAATTAGCACCAGCATCATTGCGTGGCCGATTCAGATCTTCACCGGAAACGACATCCTCAGCTACAACCTGATGCTCATGGGTAGCTATTTCGTGGTTGGAATCGGAATGGCTCTGCTCATCACTGAGCTAACTGGAGAGACGGGCGCGGGGATTCTCACTGGATTCGTATCCGCGTTTGTGCCGTATCGATTCGGTCATCTCAGCCACCTGAACCTTCTGAGCTATGGTTGGGGGCTCCTCGCGTTCTGGTTACTGGTCCGTTTTGCGCGACGACGACACATCCGCGACGCTCTCTTCGGCGCCCTCTTTCTGACCATCCAGGTCCTGGCCTCTGACACTTTGGGCGTGATGTTCGGCTTCGTTCTTGGATGCGCTATTCTGGTGTTGTTGTGGCAGGAGCGAAAGCGATTTTCGCTGAGTTTCGTGGCCGGGCTACTGGCGATCGTTTGCATTCCGGCACTGGCTGAGCTGCCGATCGCCATCGCAAGGTTACGTGTCGATCGAATGTATGGCTTCAGCCGCAGTCTCTCAACAGTAGCCGACATGTCGGCAACGCTACAAACCTACTGGTCGGTGAGTCCGGGAAGCCCGTTCTGGCGATTCGTGCAGATCCTCCCCACCGCCTATCCCGGCCCGCTCTTTCCCGGGGTCATTGCGAGCATCGCCGCGATCGCGGGACTGGTGCTCAGCGCACGCCTATGGTCGCGGTGGACGATCTACGCGGCGTTTGTTGCGGTCACTGGTTTCATCCTTTCGCTCGGTCCGTATGTCGTCATCAGCGGTCACCGCTACCATCTGCCGTACTACTTCTTGTACGTGCATGTGCCGGGATTCAACGCCATGCGGGACGCATCCCGCTTCGGCATGGTCGCTTTGATCGGCATCGAGGTCCTTGCTGGACTCGGATTTGCTGCTGTCTGGAAGATTGTCAAGCCCCGCATACCGGAGCGAAGAGTGGCGATAACTGGATTCGCGCTGGTGGCAGTGCTGTTGATCGGGGCATCGATTGAGACGAAGATCGACGTTGGCGTGGCGCACGTGCCAAACGATGCCAATTCCACCGCTGTTTACGACTGGTTGGCATCCCAACCGAGGGCACCCGTTATCGAATTCCCGGCCAATGGACTTTGGACCGATCTCGGCTGGACAATCCGCGAGATTTACTTCTCAACCCGGCACTGGGATCCAATAGTCGCGGCCTACACGAGCTTTATTCCACAAAGAGACATCGACATGCTGGTGGCGATCAATGGCGGTACAGACACGCCGTCACTTGTGAACGCTGACAACGTTGGTTTGCTACAAGACCTTGGTATCCACTACATCGTGATCCATCGCTGGCCAAATTATGATTGGAAATCTGCGCTCGACCAGGCCCGGATGCTGCCAGAACTGACTCAAGCCGGGGAATTCGGTGATGCGACGGTCTTTGTGTTGGGGAAAAGTGATCGGGTGCCGGTGCGGTATGAAATTGAGGCTCCACAGAACGCGTATGTAGGGCGAAAAGTGGTGGCCGCTTTCGTCACCCGCAATGACAACACTACGAAAGCGATCAGCTGGCTCAAGCAAGATCCAATTGCATCGGTCACCTGGCGCAACGCGACCGGCGAAATCGTCTCGGAATCTCAGGTCCCGATACGCTTGGGCGTCACGGCCAATCCTGGATTGTCGTTGCAACCGTTTGAAATGAACGTGCCCGACGAAGCTGGGGCATACCAGCTAGCGATCAAGTGTCCTGGGTCGGCAGATTCTCTCACGCAAACCGTGACGGTGTCGGCGATCGAGAACTCATCGAGATCATCATCGGGCCCCGCGATTGTGTTGCGTCATCTTGCGATTTCCCCGGGGCCGTACCATCCCGGCGATTGGGTGCAGATCACTGCTGACTGGGAGGTGCGAGAGCAACCGCCGCAAGACCTGACCACGACGATTCAGCTACTCGATAATCGCAATCGGCTAATTGCACAGTGGGACGGGCAGCCCTTTGGCGCCTCACTTCCAACAAGCAAGTGGGAAGCTCAGTCAGTCATTTCGCAGCCGATGCTCGTCCGCATTCCATCAGACACATCGACTGCCCAATTTCGCGCACTGATCGCGCTTTATGACTATTCAAGTCCCACTCTCAAGCGAACAATAATCGAGGGGCCGGACGGCACGACCGGACCACAATTCATCACAGCGGCAATCAAGATCTCGACGTCAAACCGATGAGTTACATCAGAACCAGCCGGCTATCATCCACGAAAAGAACCGGGAACCCGTCAATATCGGCATTGCGGAGCGAATCATGACCAGCGAAACCACAGTACAGCGAACAAGGACTCACGTTCTTCCTCAGCCGCTGCTTTCGCTGGTGGCCCGTTTTTCACAATGGTCTCGGCGACCGATGCTTGTCGATGTCGGGCTCACGTTCGCGCTGACGAAGCTATTGTTCTACGGGGCCATGCTGATCGCGTTCGCCGTAGTCCCCGAATATTCCGGCACCCAATATCAAATCTGGCACGCGCCCGTCTCGCAAATAATCGGTGCCAGTTGGCGATGGGATTCAGGATGGTACGCCAGCGTCATTCAGCATGGGTATACGGTGAGCGCTGGCGAAAGCAGCATCGCCTTCTTCCCGCTGTTCCCAGTTTTGGTGCGATTAGCGATCGGGTTCTTTTCGTTACGCTGGATGTATCTGGCGGGTGTGGTCGTGACGAATGTCGCGCTCTTGTTCGCCATGTTCGCCATCTGGCTCTACGCAGAGAGCTATGGGGGGCGGGCACTGGCGCAGCGAACGCTCTACCTTCTGGCGATATTTCCTGCCTCTTTCTTTTTCTCAGTTGCCTACAGTGAGTCGGTTTATCTCCTCGTCATCGCCTGGACTCTGCTCTTTCTCCGCAAAGATCATTTTGCCGCGGCCGGTGTGACCGGATTCTTCGCGGCGCTAGCCCGTCCCCCGGGCCTGTACGTCGGGATCCCATTTGCGCTGGAAGCCTGGCACCGGCGATCGACTGGCAAAACCGGAGTGATCCAGCGAGCGGCCTGGATTGCTCTGATCCCAGCCGGACTCGCCACGTTCATGATTTATCTCTGGTGGAAATTCGATGACCCATTTCTCTTTCTCACGGCCCAAGGGGCATGGAATCATACCCGCGGCTTTCCCCTCCGTTCAATTACTGATTCGATCCACCAGATGATCGCAACCGAGGGAACGCGAATCGCGCAACTGATGAACGTGGTCAACACTTCGGCAGCAATATTGGCGCTGGTGCTTGGAATCGGATTACTTCGGCGCAATCCAAGCGGCGGTTTGTTCGTCCTGGCGGGAGTCCTCACTCCCCTCACGTTTCCGATCGAAGGAGCTCCGTCAGTTAGTCTGGCACGCTATGTAGTCGTCCTGTTTCCGATGTTCATCCCGCTCGCGCGCTGGGCCTCACGACGACCAGTCATGGTCGTGCTCACCGTGATCTTCGTGCCGGTACAGATTCTCCTAGCAGCCCTTTTCGTTCGTTGGTATTGGATCATTTGACGAACGAGGTCGTGAATGACTCAAAGTCGGCTGGCCCTTCCGCAACGCTATAATGAGTTGGTGTTGACGACGGGAAGCGCAATAGGCACCCCAACTTCTAACCAGATCTCCCCAGGAGGATCATGAGCGATCTCCCGTTTCCCCTTCCCATGAGGGGACGCGACCAGCCGAGTCGAACGGAAGTGCTCGCTTCGGAGCGATTGACGGTGCTTCGGCATCCGCTGGCCAGCAACCTCGTCACGTCGATTCGGAACATCGAAACCCCGGCCGCCCAATTTGAGTCGGCCATCCATGAACTAACCCGAATGCTCGTCTGGCATGCAACGGAGGATGAACCTCTGGTTCCGATGGACGTCCCAAGCTTTTCAGGCCACCCGGTCACCGGCGCCTGTTTCGCTCGGAAGATGGCCTCGCTGGCTATCTTACGCGCCGGGATGAGTATGGTTTCCCCATTCCGCACGCTCGTTCCAGACTCACCGGCCTACCAAGTTGGAATCAAGCGAGATGAATCGACCCTCGAGCCGCGTCTCTATTACTCGAACCTACCGGCAAGTTTGTCGCACATTGATCACATTCTGATCCTTGACCCAATGCTGGCGACGGGAGGCTCGGCCGGCGCGGCATTGGCAGACGTACGAGCTATTTTCTCAGGAGATGTCTCGTTTCTTGGGCTGATTGGCGCACCAATCGGTGCTATGTCGCTTCTCAACGCTGACGATAATCTACGAGTATTCCTGGCGTCACTCGACGACCAACTGAACGACCGAGGCTACATTGTGCCAGGACTCGGTGACGCGGGTGACCGTCTTTTTGGTACAAATTGACCGTGCGCTGAGACGTCGATTGACACAGAGTTGGGGTGTCCGTACGTTGACATTCGAGCGCCGAATGCTAGGCTTTGACAGACAGGGTACGATTCTGCGGATGCGTTAGCGTGGGCAGACGAAAACGTCCCAGTCGTTAACGCTGTTGGCGCGGTACCGCACGATCTGTCTTGACGGATTCGTTGAAGCGCGCAGTCCGTCCGACAATCCTGTTACTGAGAGAGGCCAGCTCTTTGCCTGTCTGGAGTCAATTCGTAAGTCTGATCGAATTTGGTCTGCGCCACCTGGCGGATTTCGTCGGCAGCGCGGGACTATCGGTCGTTATTTTCACGATTGTGTTCAAGACATTGCTCCTTCCGCTGACCGTGAAATCGTTGCGGTCGATGTCGTCAATGCAGGAGCTCCAGCCGAAGATCAAAGAACTTCAGAAGAAATATTCAAAGGATCGGCAGAAGATTTCCGCCGAGACGATGAAGCTTTACCAAGAGCACGGCGTAAACCCGGCCTCCGGATGTTTGCCGATGGTCATGCAGATTCCGATTTTCTTCGGTCTCTATTTCGCCATTCGGCACCTCTCGCAGTCGGGCGTCGGTGTATGGGGTCAGGGATTTGCCTGGCTTCCGAGTTTGGCGCAGCCGGATCCGTACAAGATTCTCCCGATCGCGGCGGGTGCCTTCCAGTTCGTCCAGACGAAGATGGCACGTCCGAAGAATCAGCCAAAAGCGGCCGATCCGCAGCAGCAGATGATGAACACAATGATGATGTTCATGCCTGCAATGGTTGTGGTCTTTGGCTGGCAGTTTGCGTCGGGACCGGTCATTTACTGGGCTGTTTCCGCGATTTACAGTGCGGTTCAGCAGTGGTTCATTACCGGCTGGGGATCAATGCTTGATTGGATTCCTGGCCTTCCGGATCTTCCGGAACACCGACGACTCGGATATGAAGCCCCGGAAAAACGCGAGGCACGCCGACAAAAGGCCGGCGAGCAAAAAGGTCTGTTCGGCATGCTCAATAAACAGATTCAGAGTCAAGTGCAAAAGGTTGAAGAGCAGCGCGAAGGTGACGATGATGAGTCACCAAAGAAGACGGCGAAAGGCGAACGAAGATCACCGAATGGGCGTCGCGCGCAGTCTGCACCACGGAGGACGCCACCAAGTCCAGATCTGGTTCCCCGCCGTAGGCGGTCAACCAAGGATAAGAGTTCACAGCAACAGAGCTGAGTTCGAAACACAACATGGGTCAGGAAATGAGGGCTTCCGTTGCGGAGCCCTCATTGGTATTTCTGAGCGTGTCTCGTGTTGAAATACAATTCGCGACTATCAAGCATGTTTGTCGAGCAGATTTGTCGAGGTCAATACGTCATTTCGCGATACCGAATCGCGAAAAACACCTTCCCTCGGGGACCATCCCCAGTTTGATCCCCAAACCATCGAACTAGCATCAGGCACGATACTTGCGTCGCCAGTAGCATCAATAACGAGTTAACTATCGAAGGAGTGACACATTGACTGGAATAGACCGCAGTAATCCACCAAGCCCGGACGATTATGAGCAGCCCACACGAAACGTTCGGTCGGTCGATCGCGAAGCGATAGTCGACCAGACTTACGCATTGGACAACCCAAATAGCGAGCACTCCCGACGCATTGTTGTTTATCGCCGGATTTCTGCGGTAGTGTGGACTGTTACCGGCTTCATCGAGATCCTGATCGGGTTGCGAATCTTATTCAAACTCCTCGCGGCAAACGCAGGCAATGGATTCGTGGATTTCATCTACAATCTGAGTGGCGTTTTCGCGGACCCGTTCCAGGGCATCGTGCAGGACGTCTCTTCTGGATCGACCATACTTGAGATCAACTCCCTGATAGCAATGTTAATCTTCGCGCTGATCGCTTGGGGAGTAGTCAAGATCGTCTGGTTGCTATTGTCAGTCACAGAGCCGACGACCGCGTGATCTGCCTCGTTCGTCCTAGCGGCGGGCCATCACCAATTCGTTCGTACGACCAAAGACCGTGTTCCCGGTATTGGGAACACGGTCTACACATTGTTCATTCGCATGATGAACCAGTCCTACGGAGTAAGCTTTGTTGGGTCCTCAGGAGCCGGACCAACCGGTGGCTCCCCGTAACGCCATCGGTAGTAATGTTGACCGACGTTCCCCATCTCGACCTTCCAACCATCCGGATTTGACGGTGTATAGGTTAGACAGCGACGCTCAAAGCATTGAATGAGCACGTCTTTCACGGTCCCCGCTACCTTCACTCGGGACCAATACGGCGCGGTAATTGGGTAACCGGTCTCGTAGAAGGTCGGGTTGTATAGCTTCCCATTCACGTCCTGGCCATTTTGGTAAATTGTACCGCTGCCACTCAGGAAATCCTGGAACACGCTGGCAATTCGATGCTGAGTCTCCGGGACCAGGTCGACCGCGGTAACTCCATAGGCCGCCAAACCTGGGTTGGCATCCACGGTGCCGTCACGAGCAAGCGTCTGAGTCACGACACTTCCTTCCGGAAGGGGAGCGGCGCCAGTCAACGGCAGAAAGGTCGAGTAGAGCGGACCCGTTGTGTCATTCGGATCACCAGCTACCGGAATCTGGGCTGGCTGTCGTTGCTGGAACTCCTGAACACCCAATTGGAGCCGGCCGGTAATCATTTCTGTAACAAGCAGGCCATTTGTCACGTACCAGATACTACTCATATCCCCATACGGGTTTGAGATCTCCATGCGGCTCTTGTCGAAATAAACGACGAGGCGTTCGCCCTGTTGTGCCTGGGCGTACGGCTCAGTCGTCACATCAAAGGCATTCGGTCCCCAATTCCAGGTACGATGAACCAGGCCCGTTTCAACCGGCTGATCAAGTGGTGACCAGACGTCGGTAAAATGCGGCAGTAACACTCGCCGGACGGCGGCCCCAGCATCGAGTAAGCCGGCTCCGGCTCCCTGTTCTGATTGCAGCGATTTCTTCGCAGTCTCTGTGAGAATTGACCGAACTTGTTCGACCGTCAGCGATGGGTCAATTGAGTGCATGAGCGCTACCGTACCTGTGACCATCGGTGTTGAGAAGGAGGTGCCGGAGACCAAAGCCCAGTCGTTGCCAGCCCCGACCTGCCAATAGCTCGTGAGAATGTCGACACCCGGTGCTGAAAGATCGACTCGACTAATTTTCGAGGAGAAGGCCGCCACGCTATCACCGGCGTTCGTGGCCGCACCGACCGAAATCGTCTGCGGATAGCTGGCGGGAAATGATGCCTGGTCTGGCTTGTTTCCCGCGGCGGCGACCACCACCACGTTATGGCTGTACGCGTATTTGATCGCGTCTTCGAGCGCCGAACTGGGCGTATCAGACCCAAGGCTCAGGTTGATCACTGACGCGCCATTGTCAACTGCATAATAGATACCGTGAGCGATATCAAGCACCGGCGCACCATTTGCGTTCCCGACTTTGATCGGCATGATCTTGACATTCCAGGCCGCGCCTGCGATGCCAATCCCGTCATTTCCGCGCGCCGCAATTATTCCGGCAACGCCGGTACCGTGCCCGACATCGTCGACGGTATTGGTGTCGTTGCTGAAGAAATCGTATCCAGAAACGACCTTCCCGGTCAGATCGGGATGATCTGCTCGTACTCCAGAATCGAGCACGGCAACGATCGTCGTCGACTGACCCGTCGCGATCGACCAGGCGTCCGGTAGATTGTCGGTCTTTGCCCAGGTTTCTGCAGGGTAGAGTTTGTCATTCGGCTCGATCAGCCATTGATATTCGACGTCCGGCTCCACGTAAGCCGCCGAAGGAAGTTCGAGCAAGCGAAGGACGACGTCGGATGGTTTCGTATTTGGACTAATATTGACCGCAAAAGAATTCGTGTGACGAGACACCCGCGTGACGGATGAGTCACCCACAACCTGTTGAATGAGCGATTGTGCATCAGGGCGGTTCGTGTGAAACCCGACGATCCAGTTGTGCGTCGGACCTGACAAGGGCGCTTGATCCCGATTGGAAGCCCCAACAGCACCAGCGGGAGCGATCATCATCAGGCCCAGAATGAGCGCGACGAGGGCGAAAACGCTTTTCCGATGACGGCTCAGTCCTGCCAAGGTTGATCCCCCAAAGCTTCGATTGAACTTTGCTCAGGCAAAAAACGCGCGCGACGTCGAGGACCGTCGGCCACCAACATTGCACCCAAAACACTGATATTGACTTGATTCACGAACCGCTTCCACTTGTAGTGGGAGTGTATGGGTGGATAGGATTCCGGTGCTGAGCAAGACGACTGGATCAAGAGTTGCCGTTTCCGTATGAGTCAGTAAGCACGAACGTTCAGTCATGATCTAGAAACGGATGAATCGAGTCACGATCTGTGCCACCTGCTGAACTACCCCAAGAGTGTGACTCGACTGTCGCGGATGATATCGCTCGCGGGCTTCGTGTGCCAGTCAGAATCGTTTCCGAATCGCAGTATACAGAGGTTGACGAGGCATGTATTCCGAACATGAGTGGCATCGACGGTCGAATGCACCCAGGTTCTGGGATCAGTTTGAACAGCAATCATCAATCAATGGACCCGGTTGAATCAAGATGATTGAGTAAATCAAACGCAGAGTGGCTCCGCGCCACCAGTGAGGAACATAACGATAGCCGCTGATGATGACTCTCACCCGTAACCGATTGATGGGAATAAGCGCAGCCCTCATCCTGCTGGCAGCCTGCTCACCGTACACATCCAGTCAACAGGCTGTGGTTCGATCTGTGACGGCGACGACGAACACCACCTCGACACCGAAACTACCCGCTCTAACTCCAACGCCGACGGTGATACCGACTGCCGTGCCCACGACGGCTCCCAGCCCAACACCCCTCCCGGCATTTCCCACGCCAACCGCTCAGCCAGCAGTCACGGTCACCCCTGAAACCCGTCCTCCCGGGCAAACCGTGGATTTGCCGGACGTCGACGCTCACTACTTTCTTGACATCGCGAATCTCGATCTAACGGGAGGCACACTCGATGTTGATGAACGCGTCGAAATAACGAGTCATCAGCGGTCGATTCCGCGCTTATTCTTCACTGTGGCAACGGCAGAGTGGGGCTATTTCACGTTAGATTCGGCGAGTATCGATGGAACTGTTGTCGTGCCGACTTCACTTAATGATGGCTTCACGCTGGCCGTCGATCCACCCCCCGGTGATCACTGGATCGTTGAGATCGTCTATCATCTTGCACTCTCGCAGGTGCCGCGGGACTGGTACGGAACCGGTCTCGACGGGAACATCGTGCGGCTCGGCTACTGGTTTCCGATGCTGTCAACGAATTTTAGATATCCCTCAACTGCGGATCCAGCCTATTCGCGGGTGTCGAGTTTCGATGTGTCATTGCCACTTCCCGACAACACTCCATTTGTGTCGACCGGGGTCGAGGTGGCTCAGAAGGCGATCGACGCTAACTACACGCGCCATCATCTTCACGCAGACAATGTACGAGATTTTGCCATGGTCATCGCGCCTGGAGACCGCATCGACAAGACCGAGACAGCCAACGGCGTTACCATCCAATTGATGAGTGACCCAGCGAGCGGCTCTGCCGCACGCACCACCCAGCTTGTCGCTGCCAAGAAAGTCATTGAAACGCTCTCACGACTAATCGGGCCCTATCCGTATCCAGTCTTCAGCATGGCCGATGCGGGTCCGTCACTTCCGGGAGGCATCGAGTTTCCAATGCTGATCTATCTGAATCCCGCAATTACTCCACTTGACCGACTTGTCTACCACGAGACTGCCCATCAGTGGCTCTATGGGATTATCGGCACTAGACCTCAACAGGATATTTGGATCGACGAGGGCGGCGCCCAATTCCTGGAGGGCTTCCTCGATACTGGTTCGTCGGTTCCAGACGCGCCACCCGGCGGTTACCCGTATCCCCTCGATTCCAGTGATAGTGAACTGCCGCAGGGAGCCGGGATTCCTGGATATCAATCCATCTATCTGCAGGGACAGCGCTTCTACCAGACAGTGCTCACTCAAATGGGCTCCGACGCGTTCTGGAATGCAATGCAGGCGATCTACCAGCAACACAAGTTCGGAATCGTAACGCCCTGGGACATGCTGCTTTCCTGGCAAACGCATAGCTCAGTCGACCTTCGCCCACTTTTTCATTCGATTTTTCGCTACGACTGGATCGACCAACTCCCCGCTCCCGGTATCTAGTTGAATTCCTGCTTCCATTGAAACGGCGACTCTACTACACTGGTTTTGGAGTGGCCGGATCAGGATCATTCTGTCGACAGGGTACCGGGCCGCCAGGCACGCAGGTTTTTGACAGGGAGTGCAAGATGCAAGTAACCATCTTCGGTGCGGGAGCTATCGGTGGGACCATCGGAGCGCTGGCGACCGATGCGGGTCATGACATCATGTTGGTCGACATCGTGCCGGAACACGTGAAAATCATGAACGAACAGGGTTTGCTGATCACCGGAGCGCGTGGTGACCGGCGCTATCCAGTCAAAGCAAAGCTCACCAATGAGGTCACAGGACCTCTCGGCGTAGTGTTCTTGTGCGTCAAGGGTCATTTCACGGAAGGCGCCATACAGCAAATTGCACCGATGCTTGCACCAGACGGCTATGTGGTGTCAATTCAGAATGGATTGAACGAGGAGATCATCGCCAAGTACGTAGGAAGAGAGCGCACGGTCGGCTGTTTTGTGCACTTCAGTGCAGATTATCTCGAGCCGGGCGTTATTCAGTATAGTAACTCACACGACCTCCGCATCGGCGAACTCGACGGCAGCATCACCCCGCGGCTCGACGACATCAAGTCGGTACTCGATCCGGTCATGCCGACCTCGATTACCACTAACATCTGGGGATATCTCTGGGGCAAGCTCGTCTATGCCGCGATGGCGTTCGCTGTATCGACTGTTGACGCCACCGTCTACGAGGTTCTCTCCGATCCACGTGGTCGCCGCGTCGGTCTTGAAGCCGCCGCCGAAGCGGCCGCGGTCGCGAAGGCACAAGGATATTCGATGGAGATGATCGGCAGTTTCAATCCAAATGCCTTCATCCGAAAACCGGGCTGGGAAGACGAAGCGAATCGGGTGCTCGACACGCTTGGGGCCGAAATGCAGGCTTCGCTCAAGAGTCATATGGGCATCTGGATGGATCTCAAGATCAAGCGTCGCAAGACAGAAGTCGACATGCAGTCGGTCCCAATCGTGGAAGCAGCAAACCGCCTCGGCATTCCGGCCCCAGTGAACGAGAAGGTCGTCGAGGTGATCCACGAGATCGAACGCGGTGAGCGCGACATGGGTTGGGACAACCTTGACGTACTCGAATCCGCCGTTTCCACGTCATCTCATTGACGGATTCGGTATCGATTTGATAGAACGTACGCATACAGAATGAATCAGAGCGTGGCAATTGTGAGCCGCCGGGGTGGTGGGCATAGGTCGAGCCCCCGCCCTACCTGTTCCGGCCGGGAAGCCCGGCAAGATGATCACTCATCGCATCGGCAAGCGACGCACGTCCGTGCAAAGCGTGGAGCCCGGCCCGTTTTGATGTGAGATTCGATCTAGATGCGGGAGGCACCGGTGGCTGTCATCCAAGACGACATCATCAGCCTTGCACGAAGCATCGGCCCCCGATTGACCGGAACCGGCAAAGAACGGCGCGCTGCCACGTATGTCATAGAGCGCCTGCGAGGCCTGGGCATTACCGCGGGCCTACTCCCAGTGAAGACACCACCGAGCCTGATCCCGATCTACGTAACCATTTTCGCGGTCATTGCGCTTGCCGTTCCAGTCGTGGCTATCTCTCGCTATCTCGGGCTTCTTGTCAGCATCCTCGGCGCTGGCCTGCTCCTGCTGGAACTGATCAATCAACCGCTGCTATCCGACCTCTTCGCCACGCGACGAAGTCACAATGTGCTCGGGATCGTTCCGGCCACGATGAATGACGAAATCGGTGAACCGGCCCGGCGAACGATACTGACGGCTCATCTTGACACCGGGCGAAGCGGCCTACTCTGGCATCCCATCTTAGTGCGATCATTTCGGATGGGCGTGTTGGCGGTTTTGGGCTGCGCGTTGCTGGTGCCGATTCTGTTGCTGATCTACACCATACGGCAGTCAACATGGGTTTGGATCGTCTCGTGGTTTGCCATGGCGCTTCTACTAGCGGCGGCGATCCTAATGGTCGAATCGGAATGGCGTGGCGTGCCACTTGTTGGCGCAAACGACAACGCCTCCGGCGTCGCCGCGCTCCTGGCTGTTGCAGCATCGCTCGAACAGTCACACCCTACCCACGTTGAAACCTGGTTTCTCTTCACCACGGGTCAGGACGCCGGAATGGTTGGGATGAAACGATTCCTGGATGAAAACAGATTCGATCCAGACATGACCTACTTCATCAACATCGACCACGTCGGATCAGGCCGAATCCACTACACTCGCAGCGAAGGTCTCGTCCGCTCACGCCCTTCGTCGCCTCCACTGATCCGGCTAATATCAGATATTTCCTCCCATCATCCGGAGTGGAACGTGACATCAGAGGTGCATCGGGTGCTTCCGACCGACCAATCCGCGGCGCTGAGTCGTGGTTATCAAGCGATCACCATCTTCGCCCTAGACCAAGAGACAATGCTGCCCAACTGGCACCAATCCACTGACACAGCAGAATCGGTGAATGCAGCGACAGTACGGATTGCAGCCGATCTTGCTCTTGCCCTCGTAGGTCGATTGGACATCGAGGTCCGGGATCGTGTTGGGCAGAACGAATCGGCCAACGTCACGGCAAATCACTTCACCAGCGATTCGAAGCACATTTCAACGATGTGATTCACCGCCACGGCTCACGGCTCACGGCTGAGTATCCACTTCGAGGCCGTTGTTACTTGCAAAACACCATTGATTTCCGCAAAGGTTGGCTACAACGTTAAGCTCAACGAACGACGTTCTCGCCAACTGGGTTGATGTGCCAGTCTGTCAAATTGGTGGCACAAATCTTGCCCCTATTGATCCGAGTCGACATTTATCGACTCGATGATTGAAATGTATTATGTCAATTCAATAAATGCGGTAACGAGAGGCGCCGCAAGGCGTATTCCAGAACCCAATCCCTTCCCTTGACACGGAGCGCTACGTCCCCCAGCGCTCCGTGTCTCCTTTTCTGGGAAATTTTCTCGAGCCTGTCACTCGTCCTTGAGCGCAGGTCTGCAATCCTCAACTACGATGTCACAAGCCTTGAGTGTGCGGTTGAGAAGACTGAGCCTCGGATCGGCGAAGAGCGAACCACGTTCCAATTGACCCAATCACAGCCAGCATGGTGATCACTATTCCAAGTCCGGTGACACCCGCGAATTCGAGCCCGATCGACCCAAGTCCTATCCCGCTCAACGCTCCTGAAGCGGCGCTGAGTTCATTCAACGACATCGCTGCTCCGCGCAATTCACCGCTCAGGTTGAGTACCGCAAGTGTCGAGGCATTCTCCTGAACTGCAAGACCAAACATCACCAACACGATCAAGATGATCGTAGCTAGAACGCCGGGATTGATGACCAGTCCGAAGAAGACAAGTATCGCGAGAATCAACCCTCCCTCAACTAAAGCGATGCGGAACCGACCTGCGTGAACGACAAATCCACTCACGACGCTGCCGCTGAACGACATCACGCCAACGACAGAGAAGATCAGACCGATACTCGACACGGCAAGCCCAAAACGCGTGATCAGCACCGCGCTGAGAAAAGTGACGACAGCCGCGTACTGCGCGAATCGCATCAGCGCCGAAGCAAGCAGGATAAGCAAAGGACGGTTCTCAAGAAACTGCCGGTATCCTGCACGTAAGCTCGCAACACCAATGGAATGGTGGATCACCGTTCGGCCGGGAGCGATCGACAGGGCCAGAAATGCACCGGCAAGGAGAACGATGGAAGTGAGGAGAAAGTCAGAGCGCCATCCAAAGCGATCTGCCATCCGACCTGCCAGCGGCAGAAATAGGATCTCAGAGAGCGAAAAGCCAGCGATCATGAACCCCATGACACGGCTAAGTTGAGGGCCAGACAAATAATCGCCGGGGATGGCAAGGGCGGTGCTGACGCACAACATGACGGCTGTTCCGTTGAGAAGAAGATAGGCGGCAGTGCCGGGCACCGTCGGAGAGGACCACAGGATCAGAGACCCAAGAATCGCCGTGACAAAACCCACCACTAATGGCCATCGCCTTGGGAAGCGATCGACATGTGGCGCGATCAAAAGGGCAACGACGATCGACGCCACATTCTCGAGGGTTCTCAATCCGCCCATTGAAGCAATCGAGATACCGTTGTCGCTCGCTACACGCGCCAGCAAAAGTCCGAAGGTCTGGGTATTGACGGTGGCGGCAAAGCAGAAGAAGACGCAGGCAAACAGCAAACGGCGAGGGAAGTCAACCGGCCGTTCACCGGTCATATTCAGACTTGCCCGATCGCCGCTCCGTCAAACTCCTCGTCTCTGGCTACGCGGCGCATGAACGACAAGTACTCGTCCTTGGTCATTCGAGGCGTGTCTCGTTCGAGAATCTCCACGGCCAGCGCTGCATTGTTCGAAAGAAGATCTACGACAGTCATCGCCATCAATTTGGCCGGCAAGATATAGGCCAGATATTGATCATCGATTTTCCAATCGGCCCCGTGGCCCGCGCCTGAAAACCCGCCAACATAGGGATGCAGGGCCGGCATGATGTGAGCGACGTCCCCCATATCGGTAGATCCAGTTCGATGTCCTGTCTCTTCCCAGTCAGAATCATCGTAAAATCTCCGGAAGTTCCCTTTGAATAGATCAGCCATATGGCGATTGTTGAACAGCGGCATGTATCCCGGTAGCGTCTGAATTTCCACCTTCGAGCCCAGTGCAACCGCACCCGCCCTCAAGGCGCGATCGACTTTGCGTGACGCCGATTCAATGGCCCCAGTTGTCTTGCCGCGGACATATGTTTCGAGACGGACATCGTTGGGGATCACGTTCACCAGATCGCCGCCGCGAGTCAAGATGGGATGGACACGAATAGCATCTTCGTCGCGAAATGTCTCGCGCTGCGCATTGATCGACGCCAGGGCGATCTGGGCCGCATACAGGGCATTGATCCCTCGATCCGGCGCCCCACCAGCGTGGGCAGCCTTCCCAACAAATCGCGCTTGTTTACCAATGAAACCGTTGTTCGATGAGGACACTCCGGCGATCGCCGTCATATTCTGACTGCTGGCTGCGTGAACCATCATCGCCATGTCGATGTCGTCGAACTCCCCGCTCGCGATCAATTCTCCTTTCCCTCCGAGGAACTCGACCTTTCCGTCCCGCCTTAACGAGTTGCGATAGTCAATTTCAACGTACTCTTCGGCAGGAACAGCGAAGAAGGAGAGTCGACCAGAGAGTTCCGGCAGCACACCCGAACCAAGAATGCCCATTGCCGAGCCGAGCATCGTGGCGATCTGGGCGTTGTGGCCGCAGCAGTGCGCGGCGCCTGTCTGTGGGTTGCATGACGGATGATCGGCGACAAGTACCGAGTCCAGTTCGCCGAGCACCGCTACTGTCGGTCCAGGGCTTCCGGCCTCAACCAGGCTTTTCACGCCGGTGATCGCAAGACCTTGGCGGTTCTGAAGGCCCAGTCCGTTCATCACCTCTTTGACAATCGCCGCGGTGCGATGCTCCTTGAATCCAAGCTCAGGATCTCGGAATATCCGCTCACCAATCTCGATAATCTTGTCGGCATTTCGATCGATCTCCTCACACACCCGGGTCTTGAGATCGTCTCCAGTCATCCGTCTCTCCAATCGAGTTCATATGTTTCCAAGCAGTCTGAGGCAACCAAAGACATCACTCGAGCAGGAAGGCCATTCTAACCCAGGATTCTCACCAACGCGGTCTTCGCTCAATCGAGAAGCGACCAAAATCCACCGAGGATCTGAACGATTCAGTGTTTGTAAGTATTGGGTACAATTCCACGGAGTTCCGGCGGATTGAATTCAACGTCCCGAATACGGATCTTATGCTGAATTGGCATGCCACGGAGAGAGAGCACGGCGCGATGTATCAACGGCAAGAACGACAAGAGGAGAGCACGCTCTCCGGGCGAATCCTCATTTGCGGCACTGGATTTCTGGTGGCTGCTGGTATGTGGGCGATCCTGGGTTTTTTTCGCTATGAAGGCGGCATGACGACCGCGGCAATTATCGATCTGACATTGACAGCGGTGCATGCGGTCGTCGGGATTCTGGTTTTCCGTCGAGTTCACAACATCTGGTATGTCGGTCTTGCGCTCTGCGGCGTCGCCATGGCCGCAACTCTGCCAAATCACTACTATTTCCCACTCGCGACAAACGGTATTCTCGGTGCTCTCCTGTATCTTTCCCGGCCTGACTTTCCAGACGTGCGACTGGTAAGCCAGACACGAACTGAGCGGCCATAGCCGCGATTACCTCGTTCGTCCGACGTGCTAGGCTCACTCTCAGGTCGGGACCACGAGTACCGGCGTGTTTCCTCGCTGCACGACGTCATCCGTAACGCTGCCAAATGCCCAGCGCCGGATTCCGGCACGACGATGCGTTGACATGACGATCAAGTCGGCAGCTGTGGTCTCGGCGGCTCGAATGATCTCATCCGCGGGTCGGCCAAGTCGAACCTCCCAAGTGGACCGTACGCCTTCAGAGCGAAGTTGCCTTACCTGTTCATCAAGATAGGATCGCGCCAGATCACGTGCCTCGTCCTCGATGCTCGCCAGCAATTCGGATTGCCGCTCTATGCCGGCGTAGGCGGCCACCTGGTTGACATCAATGACACTGACGAGACCGATTGTCGCATCACTTTGACTGGCGACTTTCACCGCCCAGGGGAGCGCACGTTCCGACAAAGGTGAGCTGTCGAGCGGCACGATGATAGAGCTAAGCGTTTGGCGGGAGATACGCATAGTTTCGCGCGTCACGATAACGGGCGCGGGAGACAGTCGGATAATCTGATCTGACACGCTTCCAAATATGGTTCGTGATACGCCGTTGCGGCCGCGGGAAGAGATGATCAGGACGGCGTCACGAGCTTGATGGACGCGTTTCAGCACCTGTTCAACTGGATCGCCATATTCAATAGAGGTCGATACATCCAGATCCTCCGGGAGCGACGAGCGCACTCGTTCAAGAAAAGACTCGGAACTCTCCGGCAGGACGACATTCGTCTCTGAAAAGTGAGACGGAATCACGACATGGGTAAGTTCCACGCCCGCGCCCATTATGCGCGCGAGAACTGTGGCGAGAGAAAGCGCGTTAGTACCAACGTCAGATCCGTCGAGTGGGACGACCAGGGTTTTCATCGTCAACCTTTCGGATGCCCTCAGGGCGCACGACATTTGTCGTGCATGAGCAGATCAAGCCTAGCAGCGTATCCGACTAGATTCTGTGAAGGATTCGCCGCACGCGTTACAATGACGTAGCAATGTGCGCAGCGACGTGTATCGGCTGGCCAGAGCGTTCCGCTGCTCATATCACCAGATCGGACGCCGAAGGGATCTTGGGCGTCTCTGGAACGAGGAGTCTGATATGCGGAAACAAATGGTTCTCGTTGCTGATGATGATGCCCCAATCTTGCGACTCGTTCGTGCGAAGTTGCAAGCTGATGGGTTCACCGTCTTGACGGCTATGAACGGCGAGGAAGCTGTTCAGATCTTTGAACAGGAGCGGCCAGATATCGTGGTCCTCGACTTGATGATGCCGGTCATGGACGGGTTTGAGGCGATGCAGCGAATTCGCCAGTCTTCCAACGTTCCGGTGATTCTACTCACCGCACGATCCGGTGCTCAGGACAAGATTCGTGGTCTCGATCTCGGAGGAGACGATTACATCACCAAACCGTTTAATCCGGATGAGCTATCGGCGCGAGTTGCGGCGGTGTTGCGACGCTCCAGTGGCACGAGTGCTCCAGCCGCGCAAACTCTTGTCTACGCTAATGTCACGATTGATCTAGCGAACCGTCAGGTGATGATTCACGATAAGGAAGTTCGTCTCAGCCGCACTGAATGGGAACTGCTCTATCAACTGGCCAGCAACGCCGGTAGAGTAATGCTCCACGGTGAGTTGCTATCACGGATTTGGGGACCAGAGTTTCGCGACGAAACCTACTACCTACGAACCTGGGTCAGCCGTCTCCGAGCCAAGCTCGAGGATGATCGAGATAATCCCGAGCTAATAACAACCTTCCCCGGCATGGGATATCGGCTGGAGTCGCCTCAAGAGGTCGCCTGACATGCCGAGAAGTGCCGATTCCCCAGAGCTATCAGCACTTGCTCATGCTTTTGGTGTCAAGGTCGAATCAACCTATGCCGTTTCCGACACTCTTCGCGAGGCGGCTCATCAGGCAGCTATCAACGCCTTTGAAAGCTACCCGATTGTCGTTTGCGGCGATCGATATCTCTGTTGCCGGTGTGATTCCCCCCGTATTGTCATTCTTCTCGGGCCCTACCGCTATCGCTCAGACGATCAATCGAACGGCCCGGTCCTGACCCAGGCGGAGGAAGCTCGCGCGCGACTCGCGTTAGCGTCATCTGCGCGTGCTTACTGCGAACTCGATCAGGTACGTCACGATCGACTCGAATTGGCAAGCCAAATCGAATTGGTGGGTAGTGCCGTTATCGCCGTCACTGGTCAGCTTGGAATCGATACGGTGTTGCGGCGTATCGTCGATCTTGCTCGCGAACTCGCCGGGGCACGCTATGCTGCACTTGGTGTGCCGAATGCTCACGGCGAACTCGAAAACTTCATCACATCCGGTATGACAACGGAGCAAGAACGACTGGTCGGAGCGCCACCCATAGGACGTGGGATACTTGGCCTACTGTTACGAGAACCAAAGATCATTCGTTTGGGAGACTTGAAGCAGCACCCTGAATCGGTCGGCTTCCCGCCTAACCATCCGCCGATGTCAAGTTTCCTCGGCGTACCCATCGTTACCCACGGCCGAGTGCTAGGAAACCTCTATCTAACTGAAAAACGTACTGGCATCGAGTTTACTGACGAAGACGCGCGTTTGGTCGAGATGCTGGCACGACACGCCGCAGTGGCAATTGAAAACGCTCAGCTCTACCGCAGGCTTGAGCTGGAGCAGCGCCGTTTGAATCTTCTCATCGACCAGCTTCCGGAAGCAGTTATCGTCGTCGAACCAGACCCAGAACAGGTGACAATGGTGAACCAGCAGACTTCGCGGCTTCTCGGCTGGGAGATTCAGACGCCAATTCTGTTGGAAGATTTTCTCGCGAAAAACGCGCGATATGATCTGAACGGTCTTCCGATGGGAATGGCCGATATCCCATTAGTTCGCGCGCTTCGACATCGAGACGTCATTGCGCTTTCAGAGCTGACGGTTGAACGTCCGGACGGCGAACGCATCACTATTTTGGTGAATGGAGCGCCGCTCATCGACGAACGGGGCAAGATCATAGCAGCCGTCGCAGTATTTCAGGACTACACGCAAATCCGCGATGCTGAGCAGATTAAAGATGATTTTCTGTCGCTCGTATCTCACGAACTGCGAACGCCGCTCACGACAATTCGCGGCGGCGCTCATATGATTCGCAACGATCGCGAAAGCCTTGACCAAACATCCGAGGATACGCTGCTCGCGGACATTGAACAAGAAAGCGAACGCTTGCAGTTCATCATTGAGAATATGGTCCAGCTCGCGAATATTCGAGCTGGCCGCTACACGTTGGAGACGGAGCCGCTACACGTTCGAGTGTTGATCGATCGGGCCATCATGATGGCGCGGGAGACGGCACCAGATCGCACCTTCACTATGAACGTGGAGCCACATCTTTTGGCAGAGGCCGACGAGACAAGTGTCGATCAGATTCTGCTCAATCTGTTGCAAAATGCCATCAAATACACACCTTCCGGAACTCCGGTCGAGATCGGCGCCCGCAGAGACGGTGACATGGTCGAAATCACGGTTCGTGATCATGGCCCAGGCATTTCCGACGAGGACCTTCCTTTCATCTTCGAGCGATTTCGACGCGGGTCCGAAAGCCAGCGGAGCCGAATCGAAGGAATGGGCGTCGGTCTCTACCTGGCAAAGAACCTCGTCGAGGCGCATGGTGGCACCATCGACGCGGAGCGGCCCACCGACGGCGGAACTCGAATCCGATTCAAGATTCCTGTCCTCTCGGACGTTTAGACCGGTCAACTATCAGGTCCGATCGCGATATTCGGCTCTGCTCTGCCACCACGAGTTTCACAGCAAATGTATGCCAGAATCGCACTAGCGATCCGTATCCGTTGCGTTTTCAGCGACCTTCTGCCAATTCGGAGTCTGAATCATGACTTCTTCATCCGCCCCTTCACAAATCGGGGACACCTCGTTTACAATGCGCTGACCCGATGAACAAATTGGAGTAATCGCGAGGAGTCCGCTCACATGGCCAGACCGATCGATGACATTGACCACGCGATCATCACCTGCCTTCAAGTCGATAGCCGGACCCCAAGCGCAGAAATCGCGCGGCGTGTCGGAGTTGCGGAGCGGACGGTGCGTGCCCGAATCGACCGTCTCATTCAAGATCAGGTAGTTCGGCTGGTGGCGCTTGTCAGCCCCAAGGCGCTGGGGTATACGGTGACAGCCGACGTCTTTTTGGAAGTCGAACTAGGTCGCGTCCAGGAGGTCGCTGAACACGTCGCCAGGTTTCCCGAGGTCGCTTATGTCGGCCTTACTACAGGCGATCGCGATATCAGTCTTCAACTGTACGCTTCTTCTGTCGATTCACTCTACTCAATTGTTACCGAGCGGTTAAACCGGATTCCGGGCGTACTGCGCGCGCGGACGTTCGTTATTCCGCGTATTATCAAGTCGATCGAGAATTGGTCGGTACCTGAGCGATCTCACGGCGGCAACCAGAAAGATCCCGACGCCGCACTGACAATCGTAGATGGCTAAGCCGATCGGTCGTCGATGACATCCTGTTGTTCGAGTTGAACTCGTGAAGGGTGATTACGGTGAAATCTCGTTCGAGTAGCCAGGAAGATCTGCTCGACCGTGCGGCGGAGGTTCTCGGCGGCACACTAGGTGCCTTCCGGCTGCCGGCCGATCAGGCTGTTGTCATCGCTCGCGCGCAAGGGAGCAAAGTTTACGACATAGACGGTCGCGAATTCGTCGATTACCTGTTGGGATCCGGTCCGTTACTTGTCGGCCATGCTCATCCGACCGTGGTTGAGGCCGTGCAACGACAAGTTGCGCGCGGCTCAACCTACTACACGCTGAACCAGCCAATCATTGAACTCGCTGAGCGCATCGTTGAGGCTGTCCCCTGTGCTGAGGAAGTCCGCTTTGTCAGTACCGGCACGGAGGCCACCTTCCATGCCATGCGAATAGCGCGCACGTACACCGGGAAGCCAAAGATCCTGAAATTTGAGGGCGGCTTCCACGGGGTGAATGACTACGCCATGATGAGCGCACACGCCACCCGCCAAACATCGTATCCGAATCCGATTCCGGACTCCGCCGGAATCCCTCGTGAGGTTGAGGCCGACGTTCTCATTTCGCGGTGGAACGACGTTGAACTCACGAGGTCGATCGTCGAGGAGCATGCTGGCGATCTGGCTGCGATTATTTGCGAGCCGTTGCAGCGCTCGCTCAAGCCGGCGCCCGGTTTTCTTGCTGAACTTCGCGAATTGACACGCAAACATGATGTTCTGCTTATCTTCGACGAGGTCGTGACGGGATTCCGGCTTGCATACGGTGGTGCTCAAGAGCGCTATGGGGTCATTCCGGATATCGCCGCCTATGGCAAGGCGATCAGCGGCGGCTATCCGATGGCGGCCGTGGCGGCATCACATGAGATCATGGCGATGACCGACCACGTGCGGCGTGGCAACCTTCCAGTGGCGCACCTGGGCGGAACGCTGAATGGGAACCCGGTAGCAGCCGTCGCGGGTCTGGCCACGCTCGACATCCTCCGTGGCGAGGGTGCGTATGATCGCCTGTATAGCACTACCGAGCGAATCAAAGGTGGGCTCCGTGAACTGCTGTCCGAGCGCGGTATTCCCGCCGATGTTTCTGGAGATGGTCCGCTCTTTCAGGTCTTCTTCTCGGATGCAACGGTCGTGGATTATCCGGGCGTTTTGGCAAGCGATCGGGCGAAGAGCCGACGTTTTGGACTCCTGTGTGTTGACCGTGGCCTGATGGTCAATCCTGGTGAGAAATTCTACGTTTCGTTGGCTCATGATACCGACGATGTCGAGCGAACTCTTGACGCATTCGAAGATGCCCTCGACGCGCTCAACTAACGAAGCTGCCCAACGAACTCGCTGGGTACGGACCATCGATGACGCACTCGAGTTCGTGCGCTCTGTTGGACTGTGCCTAATCTTCGCCCAGGCAAAGTCAGCCAAACGGAATCCGTTGCCGTCGCTCTGGGATGCGGTTGACGCGCCGGACAAACAGCCTGGGGAAAGCGGATTCGGTGAGCGTACCGGGGTTGTGTGGCGGCTCAAGAACGAGCTGCCAATGAATTATCCGGACGACATTTACTATGGAAAGCTGCGCGGCGGTCGCGCAATGCTTTGCACCATCGACCGGCTACGTGAAATCTATCCGGAACAACGGAAACGGCCGGATGAAATCGGACGCGACGCACGTCGGCTACTCGATATTATCAGGCTCCGACCCATTACCAACGGAGAACTACGACTCGACTCCGGCTTTCACCATCCAGATTCCCGCTCACGCTTCGACCGCGCGCTGCAAGAGCTTCAGATATCGCTCCTTATCGCACGCGTGGATGTCGACCCTGATACCTGGTACCTGTTCGATGCGGTCTACCCGAAACTATTTGGGGAGACACCCGCGAAATAAGCAGGCTCGCACACGTCAATGCAGACTCCAGTATGGGCATTGAACATTTAGCGGATCACATCTAGCGGCGGCGTGGGCTTCGCATTACGCCATCGATGATCGTCTGCAACGCGCGCAGACGTTCGTCGAGCGCCTGTCGATCCGCCGCATCGATCTTCGCTGACTGGTAAACACGAAGCGATCTCGCTAAAGACAAAACCTGATTCTCCAGCGATGCCGCTGACGTCCCTGTCCATCGAGCAGCTGAATCGAGTTCATTCAGGTCCGCTTCTGAGAGCAGCAGCTCAAAGGCCGAGGACCGATCACTCTCGTTCACTCGATGCCGCGCTCGCTGAGTCGATGCATCGATCGCCTCACGCATGGCGGTGAACCGACGTTCAATCTCGGGCTCATCCAGGTCGACGAAGGAGGGATCGGATCGAACAGCGCGCGCCAATCGTTGCGCCGACGACTGAGTAAGGTCGTTCGCCAGAATCAGCTTGGCCAGTACCTCTTGTGCCGGTTCAGGCAGACCCTGCAGTACCCGGGTTTGCTTCTCGGATAACCGACCAGCACGCAGTTCACGTTGAACACTCTCCGGCAGCTTTTCGGTCCCAAGAAGCTGGAACAGGCGACTTCGTCGAATTCCGACCGCCTCCGCCACGTGTTCCCACGGCGCGTCGTTCATTTGGCTTTTCAGCGCGCGCAACGCTGCGGCACGGTCGATCGCGTTCAGATCCTCACGGACCACGTTTTCCATCAGCTGCTGGATCAGGCGACGCTCTTCTGGTACATCGCGGACGATGGCTGGGATCGATTCCAGACCAGCAATGCGCGCCGCACGCCATCTGCGTTCACCGTGAATGATGATGTAACGATTACCATCTGTTTCGTAGCGTACGGCGATCGGTTGAAGGATTCCCTCCAGTCTCATCGATTCTGCCAGTTCTTCGAGGCGCTCATCATCAAAGCTTTGACGCGGCTGAGCCGGATCGGGGCTAATGCGGCTCAGCTCGATCTCTTTGGCATTCGGAAGATCTGTCACGCCGGCGGCGCGCGGAGTCGTGTCAGTGAAGAGGGAGTCGACGGTGAAACGGCGGCGACGTGCTGATCGAGTGGTAGATTCAGACACTTGCAACGCTCCCCACACGACGCTCGACAAACGCCGCGACCTCTCGATACGCAACTGAAATCGAAGATCTGGGCATATATTGCAAGATCGACGAATTCTCGGCGATCGACTCAGCGCTTTTTACCGACAACGGAATAGACGGCAACAGCGGCAGCTCAGGGAAGCGTTCCATCAAGGTCTCGATCATGTCCGCAGCCAGTCTGGACGAATGATGAACTTTTGTCGGCAGAAACCCGACCACTTCAAGTCGCGGATTCAGCTTTCGGACGCGATCGACCGTCTCGAACAGACGTCTTAGCACCATCAGCGATAGTGGGTGCGGTTCGATTGGGATCACAAGCGCTGAAGAGGCTACCAAGATGTTTATGCTGAGGATATTCAGGGCCGGAGGACTGTCGATGAGCACAAAATCGTACGGCAACGGCTGGGATTGCTTGAGTTTTTCATCGAGTCGCCGCTCGCGCTCGAGGACATTGAGTAACTCCAACTCGGCGGCCGCAAGATCGGGGTGGCTTGGGACCAGATCCAGACCATCGATACCAGTCTGCAATACCGCGTCCGACAAGGGCAATCCCTCGTCTGCAAGCAGATCGTAAACCGACAATTCGAGCGTCGTGACATCAACACCCAAGGCCATGGTGAGACTCGCCTGCGGATCAAGATCCATCGCCAGCACCCGCCGGCCACGCTCAACCAGCGCGGCACCGATATTTAAGGTGCTGGTGGTCTTGGCGGTCCCGCCCTTCTGATTGAAGAATGCGACGATCGGTGTCATGGCAGACTCCCCGATCCGGGATGTACGTACATTATGAACGTCAAGGATAGCAGATCTCCCTCACTGAGTCTAGTGAATCGCTGACTGTGAGTCACCGATATCGGCTCGTCCGTCAAGGATATCGAGAACCCACGTCAGTAGAAAGATCGGTCGGGCATGTCGGGAGACGACTAAGCCATATTTCACGTCAACAACGCCGGCATGACTCACGCATGTACGAATCTCTGCAACGCGTTGCAGCAATCACTGGGACTCCTGCGAAGCACTAGTCGACCCTGGTCATTGAAACCCGTACAATCGCTCGGGGAAATGCCGTCAAGAATCGGCGGCGTGTTCACAAGGAGGTTTTGTGTCCCTCGCTCTGCCATATACGCTCGCTGGCCGATATCGCCTGACGGCGCGCATCGGTGAGGGGAGCTTCTCCGAGACATACCTGGCAACCGACACATCTCTCGACCGACAGGTTGCCGTAAAGATTCTCCGCGAGCACTACGCACGCGATCCGCGATTCGTTACCCGCTTTGAGCGAGAAGCGCGAGCGGCGGCGGCGGTCGTTCACCGCAATGTGGTGGACATCTTTGATTACGGCCGCGACGGCAGCACACTCTTCATCACTATGGAATGGGTCGATGGCACTGACCTCAAGGATCTGATTCGGAATCGGGCCCCGCTTCCGATCGACGAGGCAACGCGACTGATTCGGGAAGTCTTGGCAGGCCTCGGTGCTATTCATCGGGCAGGAATCGTACACCGCGATGTCAAACCGCAGAACGTGCTCATGTCGAAGGATGGTCAAGCGAAGCTCAGCGACTTCGGCATTGCGCGGGGCAGTGTCGACTCCGGTCTCACCGACACCGGTATGGCGCTTGGCACGGCAGCATATATGGCGCCGGAGCAAGCGAGCGGCGGCACCGTCACCAACTCTGCCGATCTCTATGCAGCCGGTGTCATCCTGTTCGAAATGCTCACTGGGCGGTTGCCATTCTCGGGCGACAACCCTGTCCAGGTCATGTATCAGCATGTCAACGATGTACCACCGCGACCTCGGGAGCTAAATCCATCGATTCCGGTCCCGATGGAAATGGTCGTCATGCGGGCGATGGCCAAGAACCCCCAAGACAGATTTCAATCAGCAGAGGAAATGGAGGCGGCACTCGATCGCATGCCGTCAGCCGATGAATCAACCCGCATCATGGCTGCGGTAGCACCGCGGGTAAACCGCCGCACAGATCGTGCAACCGGAGGTGCTGGGGGAACCGTCCCGCCGCGAAGACGTTCGATCTCCGAAGGATCGAACCCAGGCTGGCCTTTAATTCTGGTCGCAGCGCTCCTGATGATTCTTGGGCTCGGCGCGATTGCGATACTGGCTATGCAAGGCGGCGGAAGCAATTCACCAACGCCCACGGCGAACTCAACGCTGCCAGCTGGCGCGGTAACTCAAACAGCAGCGCCATTGACGCCGACACCAACACCGGTGCCGCCGACCCCGACGCCTGTCCCACCAACTCCAACACCGGTGCCGCCAACGCCGACGCCTGTCCCGCCGACACCAACACCGGTGCCGCCGACCCCGACGCCTGTCCCGCCAACTCCAACGCCGGTCCCGCCGACGCCGACCCCTGTCCCGCCGACCCCGACGCCAAGCAACGGCACGCCGCAAGCCGGGGTGCCGTTACCAATTGACCAGCTTGCCCAGTTCATGAAGAAAATGAAGACAGTTAAACTAAAAGGCACCGACTTTGAAGGGGCGCTCGGCTTGAATATCTCAGTGCCAATTCAGAACGCTCCGGCTGGCACCGCCGCGTTTTTTAGCCAGCAAACCCCGTTCAGCACCGGCTCGGCCCAATTCACCATAAACCAGGTTGGCGCGGCTCCAGTAGTGGTCATCGAATTCACCGGGTTCGACGACTACCTTGCGGCTAAGACTCCGATTCAGGTCGACCTCAACGGCGTAGCTATCTGGCAGGGGCCCAGCCCATTTCCGAATGCCGACTGGGGGACCTATGGTCTGTTGCTACGAGATATTTCGATGGTAAAGCAGGCCGACAATGTGCTTACGATCAAGAACACATCCCCAACGGGTGCACTTGCGCAGCCTCCCTGGTTTCTCATCGAGTCGGTCGTCATCCATTACAAATGATTGTAGTGATCGTTCCATCGTTGGACGCGCACCTGTCAAAGGCATAGTCTGATCGGAGCGCGAATGCGACGCGCATCATTGATTGCAGCCATTGTCCTGATATCCGCCGTCTCTTCAATGGCGAGTGCTGGTGCGGAAGCACCTGCTACCGGTGCATTCCTTACGCTTTGGCAACGCACCGATCTTCCGGTTGCCGTCGACAGCGTTCAGCGTAGCTGGATATGGGGCGATCAACTGTCGGTCACTCCCTCGATCGAATCATACAGTGACTCTCCGGGTGGAGTGCGTGTGGTGCAGTACTACGACAAGGGACGAATGGAGATAAACAATCCTCAAGACGATCCGTCATCGCCGTCGTACGTAACGAGTGGCTTGCTGACGCGCGAATTGATCTCCGGGCGGCTCCAACTTGGTGACAACAACTTTGATGATACGGGTCAACCGGCTCATATCACCGTCGCCGGCGATCCAACCAACACCTTCCCAACGTATGCCGATCTGGCCAACGTGGTCGACGCCTCAGCACCCGACATGACTGGTCACGCGATTACAGCTGCATTGACTCCCGAAGGTTTATCAACCTACGACGGCGACGCAACCGACGCTCGGACTGTCAGCGCGCAACACTTCGAGTACGCTGGCTCTGATGGACGAACAGTCGGCTACAACATTCCTCAGGCGTTCTGGTCATATATGAACCAATCAGGGCTCATCTACGACCACGGACAACTTGTCCAGTCGTCGCCGCTCTTTCAATGGCAATTCCTGCTCGGTTTCCCGATAAGCGAGGCATTTTGGTGCAACGTGAAATTAGCCGGCAAGCCGACCTGGGTTATGGTGCAGCCATTCGAACGCCGGGTGCTGACCTACACACCGACGAATCCGGAAAACTGGCGCGTCGAAATGGGCAATATCGGCCAGCACTATCACACGTGGCGCTACCATCAGATCGAGATACCCTCGGCACCGGCAACGGTCGATCTTGGTGACTTCTATTACAGTCCCCCGATGCTGACTATTCCGGCAGGAACGAAAGTCGTCTGGACCGTGTCTGGACAGCGCACCAATTCGGTTACTGCTGACGACGGAAGCTGGGAGAGCGGGGATCTATCGCACGGCGATCTTTTCACTCATGAGTTCGATACGCCGGGCATTTACCACTACCACAGCCGCTACTATGCGTGGATGAAGGGGACGATCAATGTCACGGCGGGAGCTCCGTGACGAGCGGCGACACCCAGGCGACGCGCCCAACGGTGCTGCTGATCTCGTCGGACATGACTGGCCCGAGCACGGCAGTAACCGGCATTCGCCGTTGGAATCTGGCGCGTGTGACGTCTCGGGCGTTGCCGGTTCCTCTGGCTACTCCTGCTGAAGCAACGCTTGCGCTGACGTCCAGTATTTCGCATCACAGCTATGTGGGAGTGGATGATGGCGAGCGGGGCCACAACTTGGCGGAGCATATCTAAACGCGCGACGTTTTCGGTAGTCGATCATGAATCGAACGCCGCTTTAGTGTTCATGGGGGTACGGAGACTGGTCATCGAGATCGCCAGGATGCGCGTCGTAGAGGACGCGCGTCGACTGGCGGGAGAACTCGGATCGCTGAACCGGCACCTCTACTTCAATGACTGGGTGCCGTACGAGAAGCGCCAGAGCTGGCTACTTCAGTCCGATCTGTCGCTCCCGTTGCATCAGGCTCGCTTGACTTGCACTTCGCAAACCAGGCACGATTGCTCGACAACATCTGGTGCCAGCTGCCAATAGTCGCGACGACGGTCGACGTACGTGCCGATGTTGTGGACCGACACGAAATCGGGCCACTGTTCAATCCGGTGATGCCGATGCTACAGCTCGTGCGATATTGGCCACGAGAAACATTGTCTTCCTGGCGAACAACCGACTGAAGCGAAAGCTCCGGCGGAAATCTGAGGATTCGAGCTAGGACCCAGCCTGCGGCGGCTCGATGTCGAGAAGCACGACACTCTCCTGCTCGTTTGGATCGGTTCGCGCAAGAACCGCGACGCAAGGGTCAGTGTCACTGAGATTCGCCGGCAGATGCGGCATCCCGGCCGGAATATAGAGGAACTCTCCCGGCTTCATCGTGAGATATTGCTTGAGTCCCTCGCCGTACCACATCCCCGCTTCGCCCGAGATAACGTAGATTGCTGTCTCGTGCGCCTCATGGAGGTGCGGATTGGCCCGTCCACCTGGAGGGATCGTCAGCGTATGCATGCAGATCGCACTGGCTCCGGCAGTTTCTTTCGAGATACCGGTGAAATACGAAAAGCCTTGTTTGCCCGAAAAAGTTGAACCAGGACGAACGATCACGCAATCTGGCTTCTTATCGGCGTTCATGAGACTCCATGATGGCGACAACCTTACTTAGTCTTCGTAACGTTTGAAAACAGCCACTGCGTTCTGCCCACCAAATCCAAACGCGTTGGCCATGGCAGTGTCAACGGTCATCTGTCGAGGTTGGTGCGGTACGTAATCGAGATCACATTCAGGGTCAGGGTTGTCCAGATTGATCGTCGGCGGCACCACGCCGTGCTGAATGGCATGGACGCAAACCACACCCGAAACTGCCCCAGCCGCTCCGACCATGTGCCCGACCATACTCTTGGGAGAACTGATCGCGACCTTGTAGGCGGCTTCACCAAAGACCGTCTTGATGGCCTCGGTTTCTGACGCGTCATTTAGCGGGGTACTTGTACCGTGCGCGCAAATATAATCGAGGTCGGATGGGTTGATTCCAGCCTTGCCGAGCGCCTGTTCCATCGCGCGAGCGGCACCGAGACCCCCTGGGAGTGGTGCGCTGATATGGAAGGCGTCCGCCGTAACTGCGCCACCGAGCAGTTCGCAGTAGATTCTCGCTCCGCGCTTACGTGCGTGCTCTTCTGTCTCCAGCACCAACACCGCGCTACCTTCGCCAAAAACGAACCCGTCTCGATCAACATCGAATGGGCGACTGGCTCTCGTTGGTTCATCGTTGCGTTTTGACAGCGCTCCCATGTTCCCAAAAGCCGCCACCGCCACCGGATCGAGCCCAGCTTCGGTGCCCCCCGTTATCATCACGTCGACTTCGCCCAATCGCAGCATACGCCAGGCATCAACGAAGGCCTGCGCACCTGCCGCGCAAGCGGCGACCGAAGCCATTACCGGTCCCTGAATTCCGTACGTAATGGAAACCTGGCAGGCGGCCATGTTTGGAGCGAACATTGGGATGAAGAATGGACTGACACGGCGCGGGCCCTTGCTGTAGTGAACCCGCACCTCACGAGTGAGGGTTTGAATCCCACCACCACCGGTATTGAGCATCACACCGACACGATAGGTATTCTCTTCATCGATGGTGAGACACGCATCTTTGATCGCTTCACCCGCCGCGGCCACGGCTAGCTGCGAGTAGCGATCCATCCGACGCGCGGACTTGAAATCCATGAAGTCTTTGGGATCAAACCCTTTGACCTCAGCTGCGATCTGCACTTCCAGATCAGACGGATCAAACGACTGAATCCGGTCGATCCCCGAAACACCCAGCAACAAATTGTCCCAAAAATCTGAGACATTGTTCCCAATAGGGGTCACGGCTCCCATTCCGGTCACCACGACACGCTGCACGATCTACCCTCCAATTATCCCAGCGTGGCGCTAACCACTCAGGCCAAAGTCTTTCACCGTGACGACCTCGACATCGCTTCGGATGCGCCGAATCAAGCCACCGAGCACGTTGCCTGGCCCAACCTCAAGGAAGGTGCTCACGCCGCCATTGACCATCTCACGCACCGAAGCAGTCCACTGTACCGGCAGCGTAATATGCTGAGCGATCTCTTTACGAATATCATCGGCCGTGATCACCATTTGCCCGGTGATGTTGGCGATAATCGGAACACTCGGCTCATGCAGATGGATGCGCGTCGTGAACTCCGCGAATTGTTGACCCGCCCGTTCCATTAGAGGAGAGTGAGAGGCGATCGAGATTCCGAGTCGCACCGTCTTACGAGCGCCGTGCTCTTTCGCCAGTACCATCGCACGTTCCAGCGCCGCATTCTCGCCCGAGATCACTGATTGACCGGGGCAATTATCGTTCGCCAGGACAACGATCCCTACGGATCCCGCTTCGGCACAAACCGCCTCTAGCGTCTCACGATCAAGACCGATCACTGCGGCCATTCCCCCCGGCACGAGGTCGCCGCTCTCCTTCATCAAGCGGCCCCGCTCTCTTACCAGGCGCAGCGCATCCGCAAAATCGAGCACTCCCGCCGCAACCAGGGCAGTGAACTCACCCAGACTGTGACCAGCCACAACCACCGGAGCAACGGTGGAGCCTAGCGTGTGCCAACGTTCTCGCAACGCTTCGAGATAGGCAAGGCTCACCGTGAGAATCGCCGGCTGAGCGTTGATCGTGTCGTTCAGTTCCTCGCTCGGGCCGTCAAAACACATTGATGAAAGAGAGAATCCCATGATCTCGTCCGCCTGAAGAAATATTTTCCGAGCAGCCGACGACGCCTCATAGAGATTCTTCCCCATGCCAACATATTGGCTGCCCTGTCCAGGGAACACGAACGCAATCTTTCGTGAGATCACGTCGGCGAGACCCATGGTCGTACCCCCTTCACGTCCTACGACCGAATACGCGTCATCGTACGGGACAAGTTGATAAGCCGCGCGCAGAAATACATCAGCTCAGCATGAGAGCCTGGCGGAATAATACCATGCCCATGCCGCTCCACAATTCAATATTGACGGCGGTGAATTGCACATCAACCAAGGCGTATAGGCGAAAAATCAGTTGATGTGTCGTAGGTGTCAACCCCTTCGGTACGCTTCAGGAAGTTGACGACAAGATACGTAAGCGGCGTCACCAGAGCCTCGTACCCGGTCTTGACGAGCCAGGCGGTGATCATCGTACGAACTAATTGATGTCCCGATACCGTCCCCACAAACGCAATGCTGATAAATATGAGGGAATCAACTCCCTCACCAATAATCGTTGATCCAATAGTTCGCGTCCAGAGCCAGCGACCGTGGGTCATGATCTTCATCCGTGCGAGGACGAACGCGTTCGCAAATTCACCAACGAGATAGGCCGCGAACGATCCAACAAGCAGTCGGGGCGCATAGCCCAGGATTCGCTCGTAGGCTTGTTGTCCGTCCCAGAACACAGGCGCCGGCAACAACTGTGTCAGGTAAATGGCGAAAACCGCTAGCACGTTGCACGCGAATCCCAGCCAAATAACTTGACGGGCCCGTCGGTAGCCGTATACCTCGGTCAAGACGTCACCAATAATGTAGCTGATCGGGAACAGCGTGACTGTCCCAGCCGGAACGATAATCCCTCCGATATCGATCAGCTTGACGGCAATGATATTCGCGGTGATCAGACAGGTAACGAAGAGTGCGACTATGCTAACGAACCACGGACTCAGGGTGTCGTCTGCTCGTTCGTTCTTCATCGCGACTCACTCGGATATTGTCCTCCACGCCGGTCATGCGCCGTCACGGACACCCCCGCACGTAAAGCGGCTCCGAACCACAGGTGATCCGGAGCCATGCTGCATGACAATTTCTTCGCAACTCAACCGGACGGCGAAACCGACTAATCGGCATCACCGTCGCTTCCCCCTAACGGTGCGGCTGCTGGTACCGCCGGCACGCCGAGAATCTCGGCAATTCGATCGGAATCGACCGTTTCATCGGTGATCAAAGCTTCAGCCAACTGGTCCAGCTTGTCCCGGTGGCCTTCGAGGATCTCTTGAGCTCGACCCATGGCCTCGTTGACGAAGACCTGAATGGCGCGATCGGCGCGATCCAACAGATCGTCACTGATCTCTCGTTCCTGGCTCATCTCGCGTCCCAAGAAGACGTGTTCTTCACCACTTCCGAGATAGATAGCACCAACCTCAGGACTCATTCCCCAGAGCCCTACCATGCGCCGGGCAAGCGAGGTCGCCTCCTTGAGGTCGTTTTGAGCTCCGGTCGTTATCTCCTGGAACACGAGTTGCTCGGCTACGCGTCCGCCCATCGTGACAGCGAGTCGACCTCGCAGATAATGCCGGCTGTAGTTGAAGCGGTCCTCTGTGGGAGACTGAATTGTGACCCCGAGTGCGCGACCACGCGGAACGATACTCACCTTTCGCAGCGGGTCGGCCCCTTCGGAGAAGTAGGCGACCAGGGCATGGCCCGCCTCGTGATAAGCCACCACCTGCTTGTCATGCTCATTCATCACAAACGCTCGTTCGGTTCCGAGCACGATCTTGTCGATCGCCTCGTCGAAGTCGTTGCGCTCAACGACCTTCTTGTCCTTCCGAGCCGCAAGCAGCGCCGCCTCGTTCACGAGATTCGCCAGATCAGCGCCGGAGAACCCGGGAGTGCCGGCTGCGATCATATCCAGATTGACGTTCGAGGAAATGGGAATCCCCCGGCTGTGAATTCTGAGAATCGCCTCACGCCCACGCCGATCTGGCAGGCCGACGGTAACCTGTCGGTCAAAACGCCCAGGCCGCAGAAGCGCTGGATCCAGCACGTCGGGTCGGTTCGTCGCGGCGATAACGATCACATTTTGAGTTACGTCGAAGCCGTCCATCTCAACCAGCAGCTGGTTGAGCGTTTGCTCTCGCTCATCGTTTCCACCACCGACGCCGGCGAATCGCTGACGGCCCACAGCGTCGAGTTCATCAACGAACACGATCGCAGGCGAGGAGGCTTTGGCTCGTTCGAAGAGGTCGCGGACACGACTGGCGCCGACACCGACGAACATCTCAACGAATTCGGACGCGCTGACGCTGAAAAACGGTACGCCCGCTTCGCCGGCGACCGCTCTCGCCAGCAACGTCTTGCCAGTGCCTGGCGGACCGATGAGCAGGATGCCGCGTGGCAGACGTGCACCGATGCTGTGATACTTGGCGGGATTTTTCAGGAAATCGACAACCTCGGTGAGTTCGTGCTTGGCCTCTTCTTCACCGGCCACATCGGCAAATGTCACGCGCGGACGCTCCGCGTCGTACATCTTGGCCTTGCTCCGTCCGAAGCTGAATATATTCTGCTGCCCACGGGACATGTTCCGCCCGAAATACCACATTACGCCGATGAAGAGGAGAATCGGTAAGCCGAACACGAGCAAACTCGGCCAGATTGAACCCTGAGCTACCTTCACATCGACCGTAACGTTATGTTGTTGAAGTAGGGTCGTCAGATCTGGTTGGGAGTTTTCAGGAATAGTCGTCTTGAAATCAGTCCCCGTTGAGATGTCTTTGGCGGGGACATCCGAAGGCGGCGGCTGATTGGCAGGCAGCAACTGAGTACCAGCCAGTTGCATCTCTTGGGTGAATGTGCCACTTGCCGACTGTCCCTCAATCGTCACCGACTTCACATTGTCCGCCTGAACCTGGGTTACGAAAGAGGAGTATGGAACGGTCAGGTGGGCCGTCGTCTGTGGCCAGAAGAAAACGTAGACGTAGTAAAGAGCAAACCCTCCAAGTACCACCCAGATGATCCAGGATGGAAAGCGTGATCGATTGGTGGGCGGCTGAGCGCCGTTTGGTCGGTCGGGTCGTTGGCGGCCCGATGGATCTCTCATGGATGCAGAGCACCTTCCTAAAACAGAACCGTGAATGGAAGGACAGGCCGGCGAGTCATGTCGATCGGGCTAACCTTCGGATGAACTGTCGCACCTGCGATGCCATCCCACGGATGATTAGAGCAATTGTATCCGGTTGAGTCCCGGATTTCCTAATGCGGTCGATCAGATTGCGTAGCAGCAAAGTACTGTCGTGGCCTATTGCGAACTCTATCAACAGAGATATTCCGGCTCTGGGATCAATGGCTGTAAGCTAGACCGCACGAGGCAGCCGCTGGTGGACGGCTGCCCCGCACGTGAGGAGGAGATGAGTCTGGTAATCATAATCATGTCGGCCGGTCACCCGTCGTGACCAACCGTCACCTCTATTGTCTCTGTTTCGGGTCTGTTTGTCTAGGTTATATTCAAACCTCTTTGTTGAGTTTCAGTGATGCCAGGAATAAATCCGGTCGCCGCCCTCAGTAGCAATTTTGCCGCCATCAAGCGAGAATAACAGCGCGGGAATGTCCAATGCGTGAGCGCACTGCCGCTCATTCGGAACAATCGAGGAGAGTCTGATGGTCCTGGGAGAAGCGTTTCACCGGCAGGTTACCAACCGCCTCGCCGAACGGCTGGAAACAGATGGCAAGCACGCGGCCCTTGTTTTCAAGCCCGACAATATACGCTATGTCACTGGGATCTCATTCGCTCCAAGCGACCGACCGATTGCCGTGTGCGTCTGGAGTGACCGACGAGTCGCACTGTTCGTCCCCCATCTTGAGGCCGAGTATGCCGCGACCGGGTCAATTCGAGATGTGCGCTGGTATGCGGAGTTTCCGGCCGAGACGAGCCCCGTCGTGTGGATGGCTCGAGAGGCCGGAGGGCCGCTCGTCGTAGACGACATTTCGATCAATGATTGGGAGACCATCAAAGCGGAGGTCGAAGAGACTGAATGTTGCGATTATGTCACCGACATGCGCACTATTAAGAGTCAACCCGAACTCGATCTGATCCAGCGGGCGGCGGACTTTGCCGATCTCGCCCTAGAGCGACTCTTCGCACGATTGACGAGCGGTTCACCTGAACGGGACGCCATCAATGAAGTGATTGCTGTTGTGGACACGATTATGCGATCCGAGCTCGGAGATCTGTACGATCCACTTTCGCGTCCGATCACGGGTACGATTCGCAGCGGCACCCGTGCTGCCTTTCCGCACGCTCCAACCAGCGGACGACGTCTCGCTCGAGGCGATACGGTCATCGTCGAGTTCACTGCCAGCGTCGCTGGATACCATGCCCAGGCGGGGTCAACATTCTTCGTGGGCGATCCGCTGCGCGACGTCGTCCGCTGGATCGAGGCGACGATTCAGGCACAGGACGCGTCACGGGAGGCAATGGTCCCAGGGGCAACAGCGGAGTCGGTCGACCAGGCCGCGCGCAAAGTCATCGAGCGGCTAGGCTTCGGCAACATGCTGCGCCATCGCACCGGCCATGGGATTGGACTCTCACCGAGTGAGGCTCCCTGGCTTGTTCGCTCACAGCAAACCAAGCTGGAGCCAGGAATGGTGCTCGTCAATCATCCGGGGGTATACGTCACCGGACGCACCGGAGGCCGCAACTGCGAAACACTGGTAATAGAGGAAGAGGGCGCTCGGGTGCTCAATCCTCGTATCGATCGATGGAGACAAACGGAGGCTCGGCTCAAAGAGTTCTGATGCTGAACGCTGTAGCGCCTGCCCAGCATCGTATGATAAGAACTGCAGTCGGGGTCGGGACGATCCCGGTTTTGGCGAATGTCAGGCGCTCGGCTTGGACCTAGTGGTCGGCTGTCGAGCAAATACACGCCAATAAATCGAGCAACGCGGTGAGCGAGGAGAATTTTGAGTACAAGCGCGAGTGGAAAACGTTACTACATTACGACGTCCATCCCGTACGTAAATGCAAGGCCGCACATCGGGCACGCGCTCGAGTTTGTGCAGACCGATGCTTTCGCCCGTTTCCATCGCTTGATGGGCGATGACACTCGCTTCCTTACTGGAACTGACGAAAACAGCCTGACCAACGTGCTCGCCGCCGAGCGAGAGGGAATCTCCACCGCGGATCTCGTCAATCGCAACGCATCCACGTTCATTGGATTGACCCAGATCCTAGACATCTCGAACGACGACTTCATCCGAACCGCTGTAGACGAACGTCACCTTGAGGGAGCACGCAAACTCTGGGAAGCATGCGCTCGCAATGGTGACATCTATAAGAAGCATTACGCAGGTCTTTATTGCGTTCGCTGTGAGCAGTTCTATACCGAGGATGAACTGGACAATGGGCTGTGTCCTGATCACCACATTCCGCCCGAACTCGTCGAAGAGGAAAACTATTTCTTCCGCTTGTCACGTTATGGTGACAAGCTGCTCGACCTCATCGATTCTGGCGAGCTTCGCATCATCCCCGAGACACGGCGCAACGAGGTCCGCTCGTTTATCGCTCACGGTCTTGAAGATTTCAGTCTTTCACGATCCAGGGAGCGCGCACGCGGTTGGGGTGTCGAGGTCCCCGGTGATCCCGGTCAGGTGATGTACGTGTGGTTCGATGCGCTGGCAAACTACATCACGGCGTTGAACTACGGAAGCGACCAAGAACTCTACAAGACGTACTGGCTTGACAACCCAGAGCGAGTCCACGCAATCGGCAAAGGCATCGTACGGTTTCACGCCGTTTACTGGCCCGGCATGCTGCTGTCGGCAGGCGAACCGCTTCCTTCGACGATCTTCGTGCATGGATACTTGACGATCGACGGCGAGAAGATGAGCAAATCGCTCGGCAATGTCATCGATCCAGCTGAGCTCGTTGAGCGTTACGGTGCCGAAGCAGTTCGTTACTGGATGCTCCGGGAGGTACCAGCGACCGGGGATGCCGACTACACCGACGAGAAGCTGGAGCGCCGGTACAATGCCGATCTGGCGAATGACCTCGGCAATTTGCTGAATCGGTCCGTCTCGATGATCCAACGTTATCGCGGCGGGCAAATTCCAGCGCCATCCGGGGACGGCGAATCGTTGGGCGCTGAGCAGTTCGCTGCCAAGATTCAGGCATCTATGGCGCAGGACTACGATCCGCAGCAGGCACTTTCGACCATTTGGGATTCGGTTGTGCGGGCCAATCGCTACGTCGAGGAAACGTCACCATGGGTGCTGTCCAAAGCCGAGCGTAACGGAGACGACGAGGCACGGCAGAAGCTCGATACGGCCCTGTACTCTCTCGCGGAAACCCTCAGAGTCATTGCCGTTGGTCTCCGGCCGTTTCTTCCCGAAACTTCACGCCGGATCGCGGAACAACTCGGAGCAACTGCCGGCGTCGGTGCGTGGACCGACGAATTACGCTGGGGCCAGATCCAGCCCGGGACAACGGTCAGCAAACCGCAACCCATCTTCCCGAAGCTCGAAGCCCCGGTCGTCGAGAGTTGATCGCTGAAGACCTTGAGGACCGATGAGCTCACCCCTTCACGAGATTGATTGGCAGCGAGGGTCCGAGCGAGCGCGTCTGCTCGTGGCGAGTGACCAGTGGGTCATTGACGGACTCCTCGCCATGCTGCCAGATGCACGCTTGACACCCGCGAGCGATGGGACGATCAATGCACTCGTCGCCGAACGCGGTTGGCTCGGACTCGTCTCCGATATCCAGCTTCAACAAATTGATACGTTCGACCTGATCGATCCGGAAGATCAGGAGCGCTGGCGAGTTTCATCTGTCACAGCCGGAAGGCCAAGAGCGCAAATCCGGGTGCTCCCGTCTTTCTCCGCCATCGGAGCAGCCGAACACGCGATGATGCTGATCCTGGCGCTGACGCGAAAATTGCTGCCTGACTACTCAGCGGCGGTTGACGGTAGCTGGTCGCGACCATGCGGCGAACCAAGACTGTTCCGACAGACGCTAGGGATCATCGGTCTCGGACGAAGCGGCGCGGCACTCGCCGAACGAGCCACAAACTTCGGAATGCGAGTGCTCTTTCACGACGTCGTCGCGAAAGATGAGGTACAGGCACGACTCCCTATCGAACCCCGACGATTTGATCGGATCTTGCGTGAATCCGACGTTCTTAGCCTGCACTTGCCGGCCAATGCCGACAATTTTCGACTAATCGACGCCCCGGAACTGGCCGCGATGAAATCGACGTCCGTTCTGATCAACGTCGCCGACGCTCGGCTCGTGGACGAGGGCTCACTTATCAAGGCACTTCGAAGCGGCGGCATCGCAGGTGCCGGACTCGACACATTCGCGTACGAGCCGCTCTCGCCGGATAGCCCGCTGATCGGCTTCGAGAACGTCGTGCTGACTCCCAGAACAGCCTGGATGAGAGAATCCGATGAACGAGCACACTGGCTCCGAGAGATCGTGTTCAACCTCTCGTGAAAGTCTGACTTCAGACTCGATTAACGAAACGTAGTTGAACGAGATCAGGTTCAACCGGTCAGTCGTTTATCGAGCGCGCGAAGATCGTAGTAGCTGCGCTGTTCGACGATCAAGCCGTGTTTGACGGTATAGAACGCAGCCATCGGGTGAACGAGCGACATACCAGGCTCAGAAGCCACCGTGGTCATCTCGACTGCAACTCGCTCGCTATCGCCGATGATCGAGTCAATCGATGTCCACATGTTGGGCCAGCAAATTTCAGAAAGTTCGAGCAGCTCGCGAAGCTCAGCTTTGCCATTGATTTGCTGACCGGTAAGGTCGGGCCCAGGTGCCCACAAGACAATCTCGTCAGCACAAAAACTCAGCGCGACCTCGATGTCGCCTCTATTGAGAGCCGCCACCACTGCTTTCACAATCTCAACTGGGTCGCACATGTGCGATTCCATCCGGGTCCCCTTCCGGACCGATCGCGGATCCGCTCCTGATCGAATACATCATGCTACCATCCGGACGGGAGACCGTACTTTCGTTCTTCGAAATCAATCACGTGAAGCGAGTGAACATGACCGCGCAAGAAAATGCGATTTACCTTGACTACAACGCCACCACCCCGATAGCGCCCGAAGTCCGCACTGCGATGCAGCCGTTCATAGACTCACATTTTGGCAATCCATCGAGCGACCACGTTTACGGACACATTACCGCTGAAGCGGTCGACAAAGCCCGCGAACAAGTTGCGTCGTTGCTCGGATGTCACAAGAACGAGATTGTCTTCACCGGCGGCGGCAGTGAGAGCGACAACATGGCGCTTGTCGGTCGGGTCTGGTCATCGTCAGTCAGCGACCCACACATCGTGACAAGCGTCGTTGAGCATCCGGCGATATTGGCGACCTGCCAGTTTCTCGAACGACACGGTGTCGATGTTACGTACGTGCCAGTGAACGCTCACGGCACTGTCGATCCGGACGCAGTGCGAGCCTCGCTGCGAACGAGCACGGTGGTCGTCTCAATCATGCATGCCAACAACGAGACTGGCACGCTACAGCCGATCCTCGAGATCGCCGACGTCTGTCGCGCCGCGGGAATTCCGCTCCACACCGACGCATCACAGAGCGTTGGGAAGATTCCAACGCTGGTGAACGAGCTTGGCGTCGACATGCTCACCATCGCGGGTCACAAGCTCTATGCGCCCAAGGGGATCGGTGCGCTCTATATCCGCGCTGGCCTGTCTGTCGAGCCGTTGATTCACGGCGCCGGGCATGAGGGCGGGCGACGCGCTGGGACCGAAAACGTGCCCTACATAGTTTCTTTAGGCGCGGCCGCTGAACTGGCGCGCAATTCTCTCCCGACCGAGGAGCCTCGCCAGCGACAGCTGAGAGACCGACTTCTCGAGCATCTGAACGAGAACTTAGACGACGTAAAGCTAACAGGACATCCGACGGATCGGCTTCCCAACACCCTCAACGTTCGATTTGGCGGCATTGACGGGAATCAACTCCTGGCTGCGACTCCTGCAATCGCCGCGTCGACCGGTTCTGCGTGTCACGCCGGCCAGTCAGAGCCGTCGCCAGTTCTGTTAGCCATGGGCATTGACCGAGTGGACGCGATTGGAGCGTTGCGGCTCAGCCTCGGACGTCCAACCACGACCGATGAGATTCACCGGGCCGCGCAGGCAATCGAGGCAAGCGTGCACAAATTGAGAGCGAGCGCGAGTATCACGCGCTAAGAGTTAAGCGTGAGAATCATCTCTCCAGGTCGGAGGGCGACGGAGCTTACCCGAACGCCGGCCTGTGACACCGCGGCCGCGATTTCGCGATTGAGCGCCGATTCCACCTGGTCGGTGGGCACGAACCAGCCGAGCATTCCCGTAATATGGCCACCGGTGACGACCGGCTCGCCATTGAGCATCTCGACATGCCCCTGATAGTCTCCACTCATCCCGTAGGCACTGAAGTTGACGTTGAACTGGCCGTCTTCGATCCGCACCGCGACGCTACTGAGAGGTCCAAACGACCCAGCATTGTTGGCGATCTCGTCATTGATCTGCTGCTGGGTGATCACCATCTGGTTTGCGCCAGGATCGACCGTAGTGGCGCCAGGTGTGACCTTCGGCACGCTGGACACAATCTGTCCTTGAAGATCATTACTCACTGTGCGACCAACATACGGCTTGATAACTGACGACGAGAACAGGGCCGCGAGCGCGACCACGCCGATGACCGTGATCAGCAAAACCGCCATCCACGCGAGCAGCGATCTTCGCACACCGGACCGGCGTTCGTAACGTCGAGCGTTGGCGACAGGCGAGCCAACCGTTGAGACTCGGCGGCCGCTCGACCGTTTCGCGGCCTCACGCCGGGTGAACGGCGTCCCGCACTTGGCGCATCGGGTTGATCCTAATGGCTGCCGCGATCCGCAGCGTGGACACAACATGTCGCAAGAACCTCCGGAGTTCGTGACGGCGATTGATGATGCTCGAGTCCGGCTCAGATCCATCGCTTTGCACGCACGTGGCTGTCACGTTCGCATGGGCCACTCGGTTACGCACAACCTCTGAATCATACGGCACGATGACAGTAAGCCTGCCACACTCACAACGAGCACATCTCCCAGTCCGATTCGAATGTGTTGACCAATTTCAGACGAAAAGGCAATCGCCAAGTCAAGATCGACAGCGGCATGACGCTTGGATATCCTCGTTCGAGGGAATCGCGACGCATCGGGAGGGAACATGACCGCACGAGTCACCGCCGTGAGCCAAAGTTCTACTCATTCGCTCAGCAAAAAGAACGGAGCCGAAATCCTGTTGATCGCCGGTCTCGGCGTTGAAGGTGACGCTCACGCGGGAGCGACCGTGAAGCACCGTTCTCGGGTTGCCCACGACCCAAATCAACCCAATCTGCGACAAGTGCACCTCATCCACAGCGAACTCCATGACGAGCTTCGCCTGGCTGGTTTCAACGTCACTGCAGGTGAAATGGGCGAAAATATCACCACGTCGGGCATCGATCTGCTCGGTCTTCCGACCGGTGCTCGCCTCCGCATCGGGAGTGCAGCCGTCATCGAAATCACCGGCTTGCGGAATCCCTGCGCGCAGCTCGAGAGCATCCAGAAGGGTCTGATGAAAGCTGTGCTCGATAGAGACGAGGCCGGCAATCTCGTGCGCAAGGCTGGCGTGATGGGTGTGGTCGTGACCGGCGGACGGGTCCGAGCTGGGGACCCGATTTCGGTCGAACTTCCAGCGGGAGGGCACAATTCACTGCAACCGGTGTAGACAGGCGCTGGCCGACCTCCGCAAGATATCCTTCCAGGCTGGATATTACGATCGCAGCATGTGTTGATGGCGAGCGCTGCCGGGTTTCCTTGCCGTATCACTCCCAACACGCTAGTGTGCGCGCCGGGAAGGATCAGTTCCGCGAACAGCACGACTTTTTCGCGATCTCCGGCTTGGCGGGAATATAACGATCGGAACTTTCAACCGGCATGAAACCTGCACAATTGGTTCAACTGCTCGTACTTGGCCTGCTGTGGGGCTCATCCTATCTCTTCATCAAGGTTGCGGTGGATGGCATCGATCCAGTGACGCTCGTCGCCGGCCGTCTCGCAATTGGATCACTGTTCCTCTACACCATGATGCGTGCACGCGGACTCAGGTTGAGTCATGACAGAGCAATCTGGGGCCACATTCTGACGATGTCGCTGATCGGGATCATCGCCCCACAAATATTGATCGCCTGGAGTGAGCAGCACGTGACGTCGGGTGTCGCCTCAATTCTCAACGCCACCACCCCCTTTTTCACGCTCATCTTCGCGGCGGGTGTCTTCCAGACCGAGCGCTTTTCCAGTGCGAAGGTAATCGGCCTCGTCGTCGGGTTCGCCGGAATCGCCGTGCTTACCGGCAACGGAATCCTGAAGATCGCCTCGGTCTCATCACAAGGGGAGATCGCCCTGATTCTCTCTTCAGTCGGCTATGGCGTCGCGTTTGCCTATGCGCGTCGCTTTCTGAAGGGCGACCCGTTGGTACTTGCCTCGGGCCAAATGATATTGTCGGCCGCCCTGATTCTTCCCGGGGTGTTCCTGTTCGGTCATCCGGGAGAAATGCACTTGACCGCAATCCGTCTGGTTTCCTGGATCGCCCTCGGCACTTTTAGCTCCGGCGTCGCCTACATCCTCTACTACAAACTCATTGCCGAGATCGGCGCGACGTCAGCCTCGTTCGGTACGTATCTGATTCCGATCGTGGGCGTCTTCTGGGGATGGTTGCTACTCAGTGAGCCAGTTGGTCTGCGAACCGTCGCCGGCGTGGCGATGATTCTGGCTGGCCTCGGTATTGCAACCGGAATCCGCCGCCAACTGCCGCGCTCTCCCGACGCTGAGTCCGAGCAAAACATGGGACCAGAACCAGTGCCGGTCGACGACTAGTCTGAATTACGTCAACTCAGCAATCGCACACCGAACGGTGTTACTCAGTCGTCTTCCCGGAATTAAGCAGTGATGGCGCGAAAGGATCGCGCCATGGTTGGGGCTCTGAGGATTTAACCGATCACGCTACGGAAACCTAGTCAGCACCTCTGGTCCATCGTCGGTGATCGCAACGGTGTGCTCAAACTGCGCCGCCCATGAACCGTCGAGCGTTACAACGGTCCAATCATCCTTAAGGGTCTTGGTCGCGGGCTTTCCAGCGGCAATCATTGGTTCAATCGTTATGACCATGCCGGATCGCAATACCGGACCATGCCCGGCCGGACCGTAGTGAGGCAGCATCGGCTCTTCGTGAAGCGCACGCCCAATGCCGTGTCCATACAGGTCTCTAACGACGTTGAACCCCGCAGCCTCGACGTAGTCCTGAATCACCGCGGAAATGTCCGTCAGACGCCGACCAACCTGTGCCGCCTCAATGCCAGCGTCGAGTGACTCACGACAGACTCGAATAAGTCGCTCGGCCTCCGGGTTGATCTGTCCAACCGGGACAGTGATCGTTGCGTCTCCGTGAAAGCCGTGATATCGGGCGCCGGTGTCAATGCTTATGATGTCCCCATCGTGCAATTGTTTCGGGCCTGGGATTCCATGTACGACTTCCTCATTCACGGCAACGCAGATCGACGCGGGGAATCCGCGATAGTGCTTGAACGAGGGCTCGGCGCCGTAGCGACGGATATTCTTCTCGGCCAATTGATCAAGCTCAGCGGTTGTTATCCCGACCCGAACTGTGTCTCGTAGAATCTCCAGAGTTTCCGCGACAATTCTGCCGGCATCGCGCATCTTCTGAAGTTGCTCTGGTCGCTTGAGCTGAATACTCACGTTGGTTCCTTACACGTCCGCTGGTCGCCGCATAAATATCGGGGTCGAGCCGGTAAATTGCTAAGAATTACAGTACCTGCCTGACAGCGTAGTTTACCACGGAGCATCCCGATCTCCGCTTCCAGATACGCATTTCCGCGAATACCTGGCTCGACATGACGTCTACCCATGACTCGCGTACAATCAGAGGGCTGGCACAGGACGCTCAGCCTCAGTTCGGTTCGAGTTGGAAGGGTCGAGTAGCATGGAAGTCTTCTGGCGTAAACAGAAGTGGTCGCCCGTTCAGCCTAAGCGGGACATGCCGACGATGTCACATGCACGCCTCTTCACTCTGCGCTCTGTCCCTCACCATTTCGACGCGATTAAGGCCGCCATTGAATCGACTGGCGACGCACGTGTCTATTTTGGCGAGCCGCTGGCCTACATTCGAGGTCAGGGCGTTGCGCTCTTTAGAGTCGAGGCAACTGGTTTCTCTTTTCTTAAGAACCTCTACGACTGGTGGGCTGAAGCCGAGCGTGAAGAAGCGACGGGATTTGATATTCGGCTATTCGTCAACAACAAAGAGTTCGTCGGAAGTTTGCATGGACTAACCCCACAGCAGGCCGAGGATCTGATCCGCGAGAAGTCACGCGTAAACGAACGAGCTGCCCCTGCCGCGAATTGAGCGGAATTGCGGAGGTCACGACGGCCCTCGGCACCAGGCCCAACGACTCTTTGACGCTGGTCATTTAGACCAATCCTCCCAGCAATGGCAGAAGCAACTGCTCCCACCGCACGGTTATCTCGTCGCGCAACCGCTCAGTCGCGGCGATTCGTATAACGCGCCGGTGCTCTTCATAGCGCTTGAGATCTTCGTCGCCGAGTCCCACCACCTCGAGCCACGGCATGAGAGGGCGAAATCCAACCGGCGGTCGATCGAACAGAACCCAAACGTCAGTTCGCCATCGCTCCGGCTTTGGAATGTCAATCAGTATCTCGTGGGCGCCGATCTCGATACCAAGAATATCTTGTAGCCGTCGGGTCAGCCCCACCTCAATCTCACGTCGCTCAGCCGGATCAGCATAAAGCGCGTTCAGGTGCCTGAACAACTCCCCGGCGCGCGCGCTGATCTCGACTGCGCGTTTGTGAAGCCGTCGACACTGGAGCGATTCGACGAGGATCCGGGTTGTCCCCGGCATCGAACTCCGACTGAGCGTCTCCATCATCGTGATGTCATCATGCCGAGTGAGGTCCTGCGCGGACAAAGTCCCTTCTATCAGCGCGTCCTGGACAGCACGTAGCAACATGACCATGCAAGCCCGGTTGGTGTGATGCCAGTAAACATTATCGAACATTTCCTGGCGGGCGTTGATGAGTGAGTAAAGGGGACTGATTCCTTTTTCCGTGACCACGATTCGCCGGTGTCCCTCGACCTCAGCTACGCGCAATGAATCGAGCAATCTCGGCGTGTCAACTCCACCGTACGGTACGTTGCAGCTGCGTGCATCACGTGGGAGATAATCGAGCTTGTCAACGTCGAGGGCGCCACTCAGGAGCCCCCTCAGCAGTTGATCCTCCTCCGGCAAGGCATCGCGCGGGTTGATGAAATTAGCAACGCGGGCCGGATTCACGTGCCAGATCGACTCAAGCACATTCGCAATCTCACCCTGTTCGATGATGAGGCGCCCGGTCTGTTCGTGCGGGAGAACCGGAGGGCCGAGCTCCTCGATAGCATGGCTAAACGGATAATGACCGATATCATGCAGCAAGGCGGAGGCCTGAACGGTTCGTTTCGCCTCGTCGCTCACCCAGTCATCGCCATAGATGCCTTCGAGAGCGTCAAGCGCTTGGCGCATGAGATGGTAGACACCAAGCGAATGCTCGAAACGCGTGTGCTTCGCGCCAGGCCAAACCTTACTGACAAAGCCAAGCTGCTGAATCCGATCCAACCTAAGAAAGTCCGCAGTCTCAATCAGAGCAACGTCGGCTTGCGTCAGTGGTATACGATCATGCAGGGCATCGCGAATCGTCGTGATTCGGCGGTTTGTCACGCTACACATCTCCATCAACTCCACCAACGACTAGAAACCAATTGTATCCGAACATCAGTTCGGGATGAAACAGCCGACGCGTATTTTCGGTTCTCTCAGCGGCACGTGCTAAACTGCACAATGGTGCGATGACCGCAACAGGAAGGCTTGTACGTTCAACGATGTTACGTTCGATGATGCTTCGGCTCGCCGGCAGTGAACGAGTCACAAACCTGATCAGCCAAAATGGCATTACCAAGAATCTCGCTTTGCGCTTTGTCGCTGGAGATACGTTCGACGACGCCGTCCCTGTCGTCCGCAATCTGAACGCGCAGGGAATGGCCGTCACGTTGGATGCACTCGGCGAAAACGTCAGTGGGGAGTCGGAAGCGGCAGCATCGAAAGATCAGTACCTTTCCTTGCTGGACGGTATCGTTTCGGCAGGCATCCAAAGCTCCATTTCACTCAAACTCACCATGCTTGGACTCGGAATATCCGATGACGTATGTCGATCCAATCTGCGTCCAATTCTCGAGCGTGCTCGCGATCTTGGGACATTTGTCAGAATCGATATGGAAGGTTCCGCTTACACGCGTCGCACGCTGGACATTTTCTACGAGCAGCAGGCTGAGTTCGGCGATCACGTCGGCATTGTGCTGCAATCGTCCCTCTACCGAACAGACCGCGACATTCGGACGGCGATCGAGAAGCAAACTCGCGTTCGACTAGTGAAAGGTGCATACGCAGAGCCAGCCGCCGTCGCTTACCCTCGGAAGTCTTCGGTCGATGCCGCATTTCGCCGCCAGATGGAAGCGCTACTCGATGACGGGAGTCACGTCGCGATCGCAACACACGACGAAGCCATCATCGAAGCCGCCCGTGGCTATGCGATGCGCATGCAGATTCCAAACGAGCGCTTCGAATTTCAGATGCTGTACGGAGTGAGGAAGAATCTCCAGGAGCAATTGGTGCACGATGGCTACACCGTACGCGTCTACGTCCCGTTCGGGCAACACTGGTACCCGTACTTCATGCGCCGAATGGCAGAGCGGCCGGCGAATCTTCTTTTTGTGATGCGAAGTATTGCCCGAGGTTGAATCGAAGGCTCACTGACCCGCTCGCTCCTCCGGTACCATATATATTCGAACCCCCGATTTGATCAGCCGGTTGATCATGTGAACGCGCGTCTCGTACCCGATCCGGCCAATCGGCACGATCATATTGATGCCCGAGATCTCGGCCTTGGCCGTCATCCACTCCCGAAATTGCCGGTCGGACATCTGGGTAACGGTCATGTTCAGGGTGCCAGGTCCGTCATCACGCGGCACCAAAATGTAGATGCGGTTGAGATCCGCGATGGTGAGCTCCTGTGACTCATTCATACTCTGGGAATTCCTCCACGTTGGTGACGTCAAACGTTTGACTCAGCCTGGCGCTTCTTCGTGCTGGTTTGACCGTTACGAGTGCGACGCCATTTGAGCAGATTCGGGACCAGCACAATGATGATCCCAACAATCGATAATCCAATAAGAACTGGAAACGACGCACCGTCGCCAATCGCATTCCGAACGATATGATCGTCAACGATCATACGAGATGCGGTGATCACGAGGACGCCGGACCCGCCGATCATCAACCATGGGAATCGGTTCAGCAACCGGGCCAGATAATTGCTACCAAGCAGGATCAGGGGCATCGAGAGTCCAAGCCCAAAGAGCAGCAGCTCGATACTGCCTCCGGCCGCCCCGCCAATCGCCAGCATATTGTCAAGACTCATCACGACATCAGCCACGATGATCGTCCGCACCGCTGACATCAACGAGTCTCCGGCCTTGACATCGTGTGCATTCGATTCGTCGTTGAGCAGCTTATAGGCGATCCAGATCAGAACGGCGCCGCCGAGGGCCTCGAGAAACGGAACGTGAAGAAAGAAGGCGGCAACCGCGGTGAAGATGATTCGAAGCACGATCGCGCCCGCACCACCCAGGATAATCGCCATCCGTCGCTGGCGGGGAGGTAGGGTCCGCGACGCCATCCCGATCACCAGGGCATTGTCGCCGCTCAGAATAATGTTGATGACGATGATTGAGGCGATCTTGGTGAGAAGGTCGACAGTCATTTCAAATCCGTATGACGATCCCGGTTGCGCTCGTTCACGCGCGAGAAACAGTTCGAACTTGAGCGCGAAGCCGTGATCTCACTCCCACTGACGTACGCGGTCCATCCTACCACGCGACATTGATCGGACGAGGGATCAAACGGACATACGACAGCAACAGATCGTCCAGTGAAACGAGGACCTTCTGCTATGATGCCCTCGGCAGATCTGATGGTCTCTGTACCGTGATGGAAGGACCAAGAATTGAGCGTCATAGAGCAGGTTCACGTGACGGCTGAGCTCGACGCCTGGCTGCGCGAGACCCGACGCTATCTCCACATGAACCCAGAACTCTCGTTGGAAGAGAACAGCACGGCCCGGCTCGTCTCGGGTCATCTCAAAGAACTGGGGATTAAGCATCGAACTCACGTCGGCGGAGATGGCCGGCCACTGATGTCCGACCCAGCCAAGCTCGAAGCAGCCGGCCTGACACTAAAAGCAACTACCGGTGGCACCGGTCTGCTCGGCACCATTAATGGCCGCGGGCCTGGTAAGACGTTGTTGATCCGCGCCGACATGGATGCCCTGCCGCTCGAAGAGCAAAACGACGTGCCATACAAATCAACGAAACCGGGTGTGATGCATGCCTGTGGTCACGATGCCCACACCACGATCCTGATGGGCGTGGCAGAGGTGTTGAACGGGCTGCGCGATCAGTTCGACGGAACGATCAAGCTGATGTTCCAGCCGGGCGAGGAAGGCTTTGCCGGGGCATTGGCCATGGCTCACGATGGCATTCTCGAAGATCCGCAGGTAGATGCCGCTCTGGCACTTCACGTCGATAATCAGATCGAAGTTGGTGAAGTCAGTGTCGCTGGAGGCCCGATCTGTGCCAGCGGCGACATCGTCAACATCACCGTACGTGGTGTTGGAGGACATGCCGCCTACCCGCACATGGCCGTAGACTCGACGCTCGTCGCCGCTCATATTCTGGTGGCGTTGCAGGATATCGTGAGTCGCGAGATCGATCCGTTTCAGTCAGCCGTCGTGACCTTTGGCGCGATCGACGCGGGAACGCAAAGCAACATCATTCCGGCCAGCGCCGAACTCCGTGGCACCGTTCGCATATTCTCACCTGAGGTCCAGGACTTTGTCGAAAAACGCATCAACGAGATCGCCAAGGTGGTCGCCGAGTCGATGCGCGCCGAGGCCGACGTCAACTATTTGCGTTGGTATCCATCGCTGCTAAACGACGACGCGCTCAGCGAGCTCGTTCATGCGGCCATGGTCGAAACGGTTGGCGCTGACAACGTGCGCGAAACTGAGCCGACCTTCGGTGGAGAAGATTTCGCTTTTATCGCCCAACGCGTACCCACCTGCATGTTTCGCCTTGGGATCGCCAACCCCGGCCGTGGAATCACCTATTCGATGCATCACCCACGGTTCGACATCGATGAAGACGCCCTCGCCGTCGGAGTTCGGGTGATGGCCACGGCGGCGTTGCGCTATTTGAACTCATAGAGGCGTTGCACCTGATCAACAGGAACGCTTGACAGCCGATGGAATTACAAGCGGAAGGGATACTGAAACCGATGTCTATCACAGAAGTAGCGAAGGTAACGCCGGAGCTCGACGCATGGATGCGTGAGACTCGTCGCTATCTCCATATGAACCCCGAACTCTCCTTGCAGGAGACGAATACCTCCCGGCTCGTCTCGGGTCACCTCAACGAACTCGGAATCAAACACAAGACCGGCGTCGGTGGCGATGGACGATCACTCTTTATGGATGCCGACGCACTCAAAGCGGCCGGGATCACCCCCGGGCCAGCGACCGGTGGGACCGGCATCCTGGCCACGATCCAGGGCCGCAAGCCCGGCAAGACCTTGCTTATCCGTGCCGACATGGATGCCTTGCCGATCGACGAGCAGAACGACGTTTCGTATAAATCAACGAAGCCGGGGGTGATGCATGCGTGCGGGCACGACGTTCACACCACGGTGTTGATGGGTGTCGCCGAAGTGCTGAACGGATTGCGCGATCAATTCGACGGAACCATCAAGCTGATGTTTCAGCCGGCCGAGGAAGGTCCCGGCGGCGCCGTCGCGATGATCAACGACAAGATCCTGGAAGATCCGAAGGTCGACGCTGCCCTGGCGCTGCACGTCGGCGTCGGCATGCACGCAGGTCAGATTGCGGTCGGGTCTGGTCCAGCTCACGCGGCGGCGGACACCATCAAGATTGTCATCAACGGTGTTGGTGGTCACGCTGCTCGACCTCAAGCCGCGGTCGACACAATGCTCGTCGCCGCTCATGTTCTCATCGCTCTGCAAACCATCGTCGCGCGCGAGGTCGATCCGTTTGAGCCTGCGGTCGTCACCTTTGGAACATTGCACGGTGGAACAGCCAACAACATCATTCCGGCCAGGGCGGAGATGAACGGAACAGTCCGAACGCATTCACCCGCGGTACGCGACCTGATCGAGAAGCGAATTGGGGAGATCGCGACCGGTGTTGCTAAGGCGATGAGAGCGGATGCCGATGTGGTCTACTTGCGCGGTTATCCCTCGATGAGTAACGACAAGGCGCTCTCCGACGTGGTGCGTGAAGCCGCCACCGAAGTGCTCGGACAAGAAAACGTTGTCGAGCGCGAACCATCGATGGCCGGTGAGGATCTGGCATTTATCGCGGAACGTGTCCCCACCTGTATGTTCGGTCTTGGGGTGAGCGATCCTGCCCGCGGCATTATCTATCCTCCACATCATCCGCGTTTCGACGCCGACGAAGATGCGCTCGCAACCGGCGTGAAGGTGATGGTCGCCTCGGCACTGAAGTACCTGAATGGTTGAGCGTACCTGGCACGCGAAATGGGAACGCACAGAGAGTGAATGGAGTCACAGTTGTCGATGAGAAGTCAAGTTGAAGTAACGCCGGAGCTCGACGCATGGATGCGTGAGACTCGTCGCTATCTCCATATGAACCCCGAACTCTCCTTGCAGGAGACGAATACCTCCCGGCTCGTCTCGGGTCACCTCAACGAACTCGGAATCAAACACAAGACCGGCGTCGGTGGCGATGGACGATCACTCTTCATGGATGCCGACGCACTCAAAGCGGCCGGGATCACCCCCGGACCAGCGACCGGTGGGACCGGCATCCTGGCCACGATCCAGGGCCGCAAGCCCGGCAAGACCTTGCTTATCCGCGCCGACATGGATGCCCTGCCGATCGACGAGCAGAACGACGTTTCGTATAAATCAACGAAACCAGGGGTGATGCATGCGTGCGGGCACGACGTTCACACCACGGTGTTGATGGGTGTCGCCGAAGTGCTGAACGGATTGCGCGATCAATTCGACGGAACCATCAAGCTGATGTTTCAGCCGGCCGAGGAAGGTCCCGGCGGCGCCGTCGCGATGATCAACGACAAGATCCTGGAAGATCCGAAGGTCGACGCTGCCCTGGCGCTGCACGTCAGCCCCCTTTGGCGAGCCGGGCAGATCGGCGTATCCGCCGGATTCTCGAGTGCCGCTTCAGATCGGGTGACCATCAAGGTGAAGGGAGTTGGCGGGCACGCCGCACGACCTCACATGAGTGTGGATTCGACGCTGGTTGCCGCCCAGATCCTCGTGTTGCTGCAGACTCTCGTCAGCCGCGAGATTGATCCATTTGAGCAGGCAGTCGTGACCTTCGGTTCGTCTCATGCTGGCTCGGCCCCGAACGTCATCCCTGACAGCGCCATTCTGCAAGGAACGGTACGAACCTATTCGCCTGAAGTTCGCGACCACATCGAGAAACGGATTCAGGAGATCGGAGCCGGGATCGGCACTGCCATGCGTGCCGAAGTCGAGGTGGTCTACCTGCGGGGCTATCCGGCCCTCAACAATGACGGACAGATGGCCGACATCGTTCGCCAAGCGGCCACCGAGGTGCTCGGCGTCGAAAATGTCTTCGAGCGCAAGCCCGGCATGGGTGGTGAGGACATGGCGTTTGTCGCCGAGAAAGTCCCGACCTGTATGTTCAATCTCGGTATCGCCAACCCTGAACGAGGATTCATCTTCGCGCCTCATCATCCGCGTTTCGACGCCGACGAAGACGCGCTCGCAGCCGGTGTGAAGGTCATGACTGCCGCGGCATTGAAGTATTTGCAGGGCTAAACGGTGACTCGTTAAGAAAGGATTGTGGCGAGCAGAGGGTGAAGCCACGCACGTTCCCGGCGATGCGCCTGGGCGCGCCTGATAAGGCAATTTCACGGTCCCGACTCACCCTCTGCAACATGACAAATTCCCTGCTCTCCGGCATGATGTTACCGGAGAAATCTGGCGAGCCAGGTTTGAACACCACCGTGCGACCTGTTCCAGCATCATCCCGTCTCCCCGAAAGGAGCTCGTCACTTGGTCGCTGATCTACACGGCATCATTCCGCCGATGGTCACCCCTTTCACGAGCTACGGTGATATCGATGAGGAAGGCCTGCGCTCCGAGGTGCAAGTCCTTCTGAGTTCCGGGGTGCACGGGCTGACCGTATGTGGGAGCACCGGCGAAGGCCACACGTTATCTCCTGAAGAGACATTCGATGTGAGTCGTATCGTTCTCGAAGAAGTAGACGATCGGGTTCCAGTCGTCACCGGGATCATTCAGGATTCGACTCGTGGCGTCATCCGTTATGCTGACCTGCTAGGCGATCTTGGAATCTCCGCCCTGCAGATCACTCCTGTCCATTATCTCTTCTCACCAGGCGAGCAGGGGCACATCGAATTTTACCGCGAGATCGGCCAAGTAGTTGGCCTGCCGATCGTGATCTACAACGTCGTTCCGTGGAACACGCTCAGCCCTCTCACGATAATGCGGCTCGCCGAGATTCCGAACGTTATTGGGGTGAAGCAGAGCGGCGGGGACATTCATGCACTGGCCGATCTGCTCACCATCAACGATCGTGGACTGAAGATCTTCTCCGCAGTAGACGACCTCTTATACCCTTCGTTCACCCTGGGAGCCGATGGAGCTATCGCCGCTATTCTTACCGTGCTACCAGAGCTTGGCGTCCGACTCTGGGACGCAGTCCGCGAAGGCAATCATGTCACGGCGCGGGACGTTCACGAGCGCATTCTGCCTGTCTGGCGGGCACTGAACCACCCGGACATGACGTCACGAGTGAAGGCTGCCATCGAGTTGCGCGGTCGCCGGGTCGGCAAACCTCGGCACCCATTTCTGCCTGCATCGGCGTCGGTGCGTGCCGAAATCGACACCGCCCTTGGTCATGCGGGTGTGCTTTGACGTCTTCAATCATCGTACGTGCGGCGGCGTGCGCCCCGAATGACTGGATCGGTTAGACTGCGTGGTCGATGAGTTCCGCGGTCCGCTGAACGGATACAGAGCGTGCAGTCACTTGCAATCGGACTGGTCATTCTCTCCGCGTTCTTCCACTCTGTTTGGAATCTTCTGGCGAAACGAAGCAGCGACCCGCTAGCCTTCATTTTCTCGTTTCATTTGATTAGCATTGCAGTCTACTTCGTGCCGGCGATGATCGCGCTCCGGCGGCATCCAATCCCAACCTTTGGCTGGGTATTCCTTCTGACTACGACCATTTTTGAGGTAGGCTACTATCTTTCACTGGCCGAGGCCTACCGGAATGGTGCGCTTGCTCTAACCTACCCGGTCGCTCGCGGCACGGGACTACTGCTGGTGGCAATTCTGGCCGTCCCAATCTACGGAGAACGCCCAACAATCGCCGGAGCGTTCGGAATCGCCGCAATCTTCTGCGCTCTCGCAATCATCGGCGCCGACAGCCTGCGTTATCAACGCTCAAGCGGACAGAGTGCCAGTCGTCGCGGCATCCTGTTTGCGCTGGCGGCGGGATGCGGCATTGCCTCCTACTCTCTCATCGACAAATCGGGCGTCGGATACGTATATCCTCTGGTTTATGTCTATATCGTCTTCGTGCTCGCGGCAGCAGTGCTCGCCCCTTGGGTCCTCCTACGCCGGCGGCAGTCGCTTTTCACCGAATGGCGGGTAAATCGGCGGTCTGTCCTGATCGGCGGAATACTCCCTCTCGGGGTCTACTTCATCGTTCTGGCAGCTCTTCGACTCGGCAACGTGAGCTACGTCGTTCCATTGCGAGAGGTGAGCATTCTCTTCGGCACGCTCCTTGGAGTCATCATTCTCCACGAGCGATTGAGGCGATGGCAGGCTGTCGCGTCCGCTTTGATCGTCACCGGAGTATTGGCGATCGCCCTTGGCGGCTAATACCAAGGCAATCTGGAGCAAACGCACCAGGTCGGGCATGATTGACTCACTACCTCGGTGCAACCTGTGCAGCGGTTCTCATGCGGTTTTGACTGGATCGGACAAGGGATCAGGAGCTGATTGAGATTGAGTGACACCACCCAAATCGCTGATTTCTGGGCCGGATTCCTCGCCGAGCGGTCTGGAGACCCGGATAAGGATCTGGAATATTACGAAGCGTTCACCTTCGGCAGTCAGCCCGAAATGGCTACTCACCTTGCCAACCTCGTCTTGAACGGTGTCAAGACTGCGACATCGACATTGATGCAAGAGTACGAAGATTCCGATCGGCGACCGCCGCAACCTGGAGACCTGAGCATCGTGCTGGACGGAACGGGCAAGCCGGTTTGTATCATTCAGACACTCGAGGTGGTTGTCATGCCTTTCAACCAAGTCGAGGTTCAGTTCGCCCACGATTATGGCGAAGGTGACCGGACGCTGGAGTGGTGGCACGAGAACCTCTGGGAATACTACGTCGACGAATGCGCCTCTAAAGGCTGGACGGCCGATCCTGGAATGTCACTACTGTGTGAGCGATTTCGGGTCGTGTACGAGCCACAGAAGGAGCCGGAGCCATAGGTGAAGTTTGAGGACATCATACTGCGCACGGAAACGCCGGAGCCGTGGGATGAAGGGGACAAGATCCCCTGGGATAATCCAGAATTTAGCCGGAGGATGCTGCACGAACATCTCTCCCAAGCGCACGATTTGGCCAGCCGCCGCGCGTCACTCATTGACCAGCATGTCGCGTGGATCCACCAGTCAATCCTGAACAGTACTCCTGGTCGCGTGCTCGATCTCGGGTGCGGACCAGGGCTGTATACATCACGGTTTGCCGCACTTGGCCACGAGTGCGTCGGAATTGATTTTTCGCCTGCCTCGATCGATTACGCGCAAACCCATTGCGAACAAAGCAGCGGTCATAGGTGCAGCTATCGACGTGGCGACATCCGAAGCACAGACTACGGCACTGGATATGATCTGGTGATGCTCATTTTTGGCGAATTTAACATGTTTTCGCCGGAAGACGCGCGGACGATCCTGCGCAAGGCGTGTCACGCTCTCTTGCCAACAGGACAGCTGCTACTTGAAGTCCACACGCATGAGTCCATGGAAACAATGGGGCGCTCGGGCACATCCTGGAGATCATCTAGCGGTGGTCTCTTTTCGGATCGGCCACACCTAGTATTGAACGAGAGCTTCTGGCACGATCAGCGATTGGCCGCCACACGACGAATGTTCGTGGTCGACGTCGAGACCTTCGCGGTTGACCGCTATGTCGAAACCGCGCAAGCCTATACGCTCGATGGCTACACGTCCATGCTCGTTGAGACCGGCTTTGCGCTTCGTCGCACCTATCCCGCGCTCCCGGGATCTCCTGAAAGTAGCGAGTTTCTCGTTCTGGTCGCTGATCCGGGCTAATCCTACGGATCGCGTTTATGGCGCAATGAGATTGTAGATCTCGCGTTCGCGATGCTCGAGCAAGGGCACGGCGCCCTCCAACACCAGTTTCTTTGAAGTAGTCTGTCTGGGTATGAGCCGTAAACCCAGCCTCATCACGATATTGCTCGTAGAGAAGGAACGATCGCGGATTGTCAATTGACTGATTGATGGCGTAGAGAACACAACCCGGTTCGACATCCGAGTTCGAGAGCTTCGCCATCTGAGTCAGAAGCTCCGCGACCGTGGTTTCTTCTCCCTCTTTCGTCAGGTAGCGTGCCGCGATTACGTACATACTCCTCCTAGACTCATATTGAACGTTCAACCGTCCCGGCGTCGACGGTCAGGTAGTCCATCGACAGCTCCGATGGTAGCACCGTTTTCCGTGTCTGGTTCGGTTCGCCGGTCGCCTGCGCTTTCACCTTTGGCACGCCGGTTGCTACAGACATATGTCTATTCGATGTTCGCTCGCCGAACGTTCTGCCCGCGACATCGACATACAAGGGCCACAAAACCTGATCGATTGGATCACGGAGGTCGTGCAAATGGCGAATGAAATGCGAAACATGGAAGAACTTGCGCCGGTTCGTTTCCGAACGAACGTATTGGCCGAGATTGAGCAGTTGTCGGACGAACGCAGACGTCTGTTAGGGAAAATGGCTAGGTTCGATGACGGCCGTTCCACTCGAAACCGGCTGGCCGAAATCGAAGCTGAACTCACCCGCTTATGGGAAATTCGCCGGCACGAACTGCGCTGAAGCAGGCGCAACACCGCCAGAGACACGTCGTTCCTGTCCGTTCCAATCCCGATATGGCGACGGTCTTCTTGGGTTTACCATAATCATGCGATCCTGCAACTCGAAAGAGCTCCGGCTCGCGATCCCAAAGTCTTCATACTCCCTTAATGTTGATCTGACTATCATTTGATTCGATGGATGCGATCGGGGTCGAACCTACCGATCAGGTGCCAAAGAATCTTGGTGATGTCGGACGTTGATAGTAAGCAGATTCTTCGATTCCTGGAATGGTGGAGGGGGTCATTGCTCGAGACTGACGCAGCTACGTTCAGACGCAGTGACGACAGAATGTACTTCCCTGGAACTGAAAATTGTCGCGCAAACCCACCAACGTTGTCCCGTTAAAGCTAAACCGGCCCCAATGATGGAGGCTCCGTTCAAAACTGCGTTTAAACAGCAAGTTGCACCAAGTAACAGGGTAGGTTTCCCTGTGAGAGCAGCATCGACCGTGAATGAATTGCTACATGAAAAGACGTTTCGCCAGCTTCACCGACCTGCACATGCGAGTACACAGCTGGCATCAGTTCATGGCTCTGCGAGCCATGCTCGAAGGGACGTGTTCGAATTGGCCGAACTGCGTGAGCGGCAGTTAACCCGAAACGCACGGGCAATCGTCGTTCTACCGACCTACAACGAACGAGATAACATCTCAAAGCTTATTCCGCTTATTCTGGAGGATCCGCGTTTCCACGTACTCGTCGTCGACGATAATTCGCCTGACGGGACGGCAAACGCTGCCGAAACGCTGCAGAGTGACTTTTCAGATCGCGTACATTTGATTCGCCGTTCCGGCAAGCTGGGCCTGGGCACGGCCTATCTGGAAGGATTTCGTTGGGCACTGGCGCGGGACTATGATCTCATCTGCGAGATGGATGCAGATTTCTCGCACGATCCCCTTGCACTTCCCGGTCTCGCGGATGCCACCGGTGGCGCCGATCTGGTTCTTGGGTCACGATATGTGCCGGGAGGACAAACGGACCACTGGTCGACGATGCGCCGGATACTCAGCCGTAGTGGTTCTACCTACGCCCGAACCATTCTCAGACTCGACTATCATGACCTCACCGGCGGGTTCAAGTGCTTTCGGCGACAGGTGCTTGAAGCGATCGACCTGGATTCAGTCAACTCCACTGGATACGCCTTCCAGATCGAGATGACTTACCGTGCGCACCAGGCTGGGTTTCGAGTCATCGAGGTCCCAATCACATTTCACGAACGACGAGCTGGCTGTTCCAAAATGGATTCGTCGATCGTGGCGGAGGCACTCTTCCGCGTGTGGGCGATGCGTCTACCACGTCGGGAGGCATTCCCGTTCGCCAGGAGTCACGCTTCTCGATCTGCCTCCTAGGTAACCGACCGGCGAAGCGCCGTTGATCCGCGCATCGCTTCAGACTAGGGCCGGAGCCACCGGCCCCGGCTGGTCATTCTTCCAACACCATTTTCCGCGCTTGAAAACCTATGCTCAGCCTGAGCGACCACTCCACGAAACGCCGGGAGGTCGATTCTGGCCGCCCGCCACGATCCAGTCACGCCGTACAATTGGTGCTTGAACTATTGAGTTGGAGGGCAAATGGAATCAGATGTCCGACTTCGCTGGGCAATCTTCACAACGTCTGTGGTATCAGCGATTCACAATCCCGACGCCCATCTGTGGCGTGAGCTCGGATCACAGCTACGCGCGATGGATCACGAAGCTTTCTTCTTCGAGCCGCGCGGCAACGAGGCGCTTCGCGCATTGCTCCAGCAATCAGGTGCGGAGCCATTACGATCGTTTCATTCCCAATACCCGGACATTGAGTACCGCACGCTGGAATCGCGAACCGGGGCAGATCTCGTCGATTGGATGTCCCGCACACTGGCAACTGTCGATGTCGCCATAATCCAGTCGAACACGTCGCCCGATCTGATCAACTGGTTGGGTAAACTCACCCGGCCGCACCTGCAGACTTTTTACTTTAATGGCGGCTGGGGTCGGCCGGTGTTGCCGCCGAATCAAACGGTCGAACAGCTTGACCGTTTCACGGCAGTCGTTGTCGGAGACGACGAGCTTGCCGAGAAATACACGGAAATACTGTCCGCCAACCGTGTGCTGCGGATCGGGCCGTTGTCAGAGATTGGTCCTGACGAGACGCCAAGTTCCTCGGCTTCAGCTGAATTGAGTGCGGCATGCCGACGACTGATCGGCGTGGTTACGAAGGCGGCGTTGGACGCCACGAAATCACGCCGGGCTCCCTTGAGCCCGAACGGGCAACTACAATGACCGAAAACAGACTACGCTAGGCAATCGGATGAATGCCACATGCGCGCGGCTCTTCGTGGCTGAGCCGCAGCAACTCCTCGTATTCCGCGTCATCCAGAGTGAACATTTCGTTGCAATCAGGGCAACGGACTACGATGACGCAGTCGTTCCGCATCTCGCACCACTCGGTAACGTCTCCGTAGACTCCTTTGGAACAGAGATGTGCGAGGATATGATCGACGGCGGGTAGATCCTGACGAAGCATGGTGCCCTCCCGTACGCTCACGATTGAACTGTTCATCGCGCACCATCCATATTACTCCCGATATGGACAAATCGCAACCTCTCATCTGCGAATTGCGTCGCAGAATTTATCTTGTGTTACCCGTCTTGAATTTCACGTCTGGCGCGCGCATCTACTGGGGCCAGCCCGAAACCTCGAATAGGAATTGTCTGAGCCCCGCCCGAGACAGCCGTGAGATACACTGCAGAATGGGCCAATCTTCTCGTATGATCCGGGAAAGCTGCCGCGTTTAATTCTTCACGATCTACTGCAAGGACAAGAATTTGCCGGGCGAAATTCGATTGGACACCGAGACCCGTATGCCGGTACCGCGAAAACTGGAATTGACTGAGCTAATGCGTGAGCGGCGCTCCGTGCGGCGGCTGCGCTCTGACCCAATTCCCCGGACTATCATCCGACAGATTCTCGAGGCAGGTCGCTGGGCGCCGTCGCCGCACGGAACGCAACCATGGCGATTCGCCGTCCTTCAGGGCCATGCACTGCGCGAACGAATGGCCGACGCGATGGCAGAAGCCTGGAGACGCAACCTGTCGATGGATGGTCAGGATCCCCAAATTGTGGCTAAACGACTTGACGGATCGCGTCGTCGAATGCTCGAAGCGCCGGTGCTGATCCTCGTATCACTCGTGACCGATGACCTCGATCGATATCCTGATGCTGATCGGCAGGAATCCGAAAAGACGATGGCCGTCCAGAGTCTCGGTGCATGCGTTCAGAACATGCTCCTTATGGCATATCAGCTCGGGGTCGACGCCGGTTGGATGTGCGCACCACTCTTCTGTCCGGAGGTCGTGAGAGAAGCACTTAATCTACCTCAATCGCATATACCGCAGGCACTGATCCCAGTTGGCTACGTCGCGTCGGATCCAAAACGACGCGAGCGCCGCTCGCTGGACGAGCTGATCACCCTCTGGGAATGAGGGCGTATCCGCGCGAACTTCGTACTGGACCGCCTTCCGCAATAGGTGCATGCTCAGCCCTAGCGTCGATCGCAGACGTCAACAACTGGAAGAACGCTAAACGCGACTCTTCAGTGGGTGCATCCATGCTGGTCACTACATCGGGATGCCCGCTTCCGCGACTTCTTCCAGGCGTGCATCGCCACCCGAGAAACCCATCGGGGAACCGTCCGCACGCCAACAGGCGCCACCGTGCAGTAGACCAGTATCTGGATCGACCAAGATCCCGTTCATGCCACCAGCAACCTTGAGCGGCGTCTCAACGGAGTGACCGCGACGCTCAAGATCCGACTTCAGCTCCGCGAGGTCTGCAAAACCGGTTTCAAGCTCCAATACCGGTCCTCGATCCCAGAGCCGTGGTGCTTCGACCGCCTCTTGCAGGCTCATGCCGTGGTCGACAACGTTGATAATGGCTTGCATGACCGCACCGAAAATTCGAACCCCACCCGGGGTGCCAATCGCCATGAACGGCTTGCCATCGCGCAGCACGATAGTCGGTGACATTGACGACAGAATCCGCTTGTTTGGCGCAATCGAGTTGGTCCGGCCGGGGTTAGGGTCCATCAAGTGCATACAATTGTTCAACAGCATCCCGGTACCTGGCACGGTGACCTTCGAGCCAAAACCAGCGTTGAGGGTCTGTGTCGTGGACACGACATTGCCGTCAGAGTCCATCGCGCAGCAATGGGTCGTCGACCGACCTTCGCCATCAGGCTGAACTGCCGCGGAAAATTGGCGCGCCTGCTGAAGATTGATCTCTTTGCGCCGAGACGCGGCGTAGTCCTTCGACGTTAGCCAGTTCACCGGCACGTCGGTCGTCGCAGGGTCCGCCATGTAGCGAAACCGATCGGCAAAGGCGATCTTCATCGCCTCGGCGATTACATGCACTGTGTCTGGAGCACCAAAACCCATCGCCGAGAGATCGAATCCCTCCAGAATATTGAGCATCTGGATGATATGCGTGCCGCCGGACGAGGTTGGCGCCATAGACACGATCTCATAGCCACGGTAGGTTCCGCGTACCGGCTCACGTTCAATCACACGATAACTGTCCAGATCCTGCATCGTGATGAGGCCGCCGTTGCGAGCCATGTCGCTCACTACCTTCTCGCCAAGCGGCCCACGATAGAGCCAATCCGGACCTTCGACACTGATACGCTCCAGGGTATTGGCGTAGTCCACTCGTTTCAGCGTCGTTCCGACCGCGGGAATCTGTCCATCCGGCAAGAAGATCTCGGCGCTGGCAGGGAATTGACTGAGTGCCTCGTACGACATCTCAATAATGCTGTGAAGATATGGGCTAACTCGGAACCCGGCTCGCGCATAACGGATCGCGGGAGCCATCACCTGGTCCAGTGACAGCCGCCCAAAACGCTCCACCGCGGTGGACCATCCGAGCAAGGTGCCGGGGGTTGCGACCGCAAGGTAACCGACATCGTTGAGACCGCCATCGACATCGTTGTCAAGCGAGCCCGGAACCGGTGTGAACATCGAGTCGTGGGCCGCGGCTGGAATCGTGGCGTAGTTGTCGATCGTCGTGAGGGTGCCGTCTGCTAACCTGATCGTCAAGAACCCGGCGCCAAATATCGAGGTCATCATGGGCTCGACCACAGAAAGCGCGAACATGGTCGCGACCGCCGCGTCGATGGCGTTACCGCCCTGTACCAACATCTCGGTCCCAGCCAGGGAAGCGAGCGGATGGTTGGATGTGACCATGCCACGGTCGGCAATTGCTTCCCGTTTGAAAGTCACGCCAGCCGCGTTCGCGGCCGAAGCTGATCGAGAAATCTGCGTTTTGCTCACGGTGATCTCCTATTCTGCCGGTAGGTGGTTCGATTTTCTCAGTTGGATCGTTCCATCACACGCCATACATCGACTTATCGCCAATTCCAACCAACGTGTAAGGGCAATACTAGGTCGAGAACACGATAGCGCCAGCAACCGAGTGCGGCAATAGCCGGCGAACGCATGGCTGGTTTCGAGTGGATGGGAGAATACGGGTTCGCTGGCTGTCGACTCGTGTGACCAGTCGCGATAGACAAGACGGAACTCCGGTACATACCGGAGCTCCTGAGAGATGACAGGAAACTTCTAAGCAGTGGTCGGAACGCGGACCTGTTCGTGGGCGAAGGCTCTCCCAGAACTCCACGGCGTGTCCGGAGCCGGAGGGAGACCTCGATCAGCGCCCCAGTATCCAGCAAACGTCCAGACGCATGACAGACGGCGTTATCATTGAATTTGTGGCGGACTCGCGAGCGCGAAGCGGCTCCGGCACACGCGTTGACTGACGCCAACACAACAGAAATGGGTATGCTACGTACCGGTCGTTGTCAGGCTATACCGCCGCGATACGAAGGACGAACCTGAACGGCGAGCGTTGGAGAAATATGTTGAATAACGTAGACCTCAGATTGTCGCAGCGGGCATCGTCGTTACAATCGTCGCCGATTCGGCGTCTTGCGCCGATGGCCATGGCCGCCGAACAGCGTGGACTTCACGTCCATTACCTGAACATCGGGCAACCGGATTTGGCACCCCCTCCCGATGTCACTCGTGCGCTTGAAGACGCGAGCCAGATCCGCCTGGCTTATGCTCCATCTCGCGGTTTGCCCGACACCGTCAATGCCTGGCTCGGCTACTATCGTAACTACGGTATCGAGCTCGAGTCCTCCGACATCCTGGTAACTGCGGGTGCCAGCGAGGCACTCGCGCTTGCTCTTCTAATTACATGCGATCCAGGTTCGGATGTTCTCGTGCCGGAGCCATTCTATGCCCCGTACAGAGGCGTCGCAGCGATCAACGGCGTGCACATCGTTCCCGTACCATTGGCTGACGGGTTCGGTCCTCCCACCCTTGAAGCGTTTCAAAGTGCAGTTACCGCTCACACTCGCGCCATCTTGATATGCAGCCCAAACAATCCGACAGGAACGGTCTACTCGCGGCAGGAACTCGCCGCCATCGGCGCGTTCGCCCGGGACAATGGTTTATTTCTGCTCTCTGATGAAACCTACCGTGAAATCGTATTCGATGGACCGGCCGCTCCGAGTGCGCTGACGATCCCAGGCCTCGAGTCGACGGTGCTCGTTATTGACAGCTTGTCGAAGCGCTTCAACATCTGTGGAGCGCGAATCGGGAGCCTGGTCAGCCGGAATCAGGAAATCATGGTGGCGGCTCTAGAACTGGCGGAGCTCCGGCTTGCGGTTCCCGCAATTGAGCAACATGCCGCGGTGGCCGCTCTTGGAACGGCTCCGGACTACCTGCGAGATCTCGCGCAGACGTACCGGCGACGGGTGAGCGTTGTGACAGAGGGACTGGATCACACCGACGGCATTCGCGTTCGCCGCCCAGATGGTGCCTTCTACGTCGTTGCACGGCTTCCCGTCGATAATTCAGAGCACTTTGCCGCTTGGCTCTTATCGGAGTTTTCTGTTGAAGGTGAGACGGTCATGTTCACTCCGATGAGTGATTTCTACGCAACACCCGGCAAGGGGTCGAACGAGATCCGCATTGCTTGCATTGTCAACCAAGATGAGTTACAGCGAGCCATCTCCATTCTTCGTGCAGGCCTGGCACAGTACCCTGGCTTGGAAAAGTGAAGCACGATGTTGCCACCAGTCGCTTGCCAGAAACGCGATAGCGCGTTATACCGTCACTGGGGCACCGCGCTCGTGAATGTCGAAAGGTTGAACTGACCATGACCAGCAAGGAAGTCAAGGATCCCATTGGACGAAGCCAGCAGATTCAATCGCTAGAGCGATTGGGAACCGGAATTCTTGGCATCGGAATCATCGTCATGATGATCTCTGTTCCGGTGCTCCTTTCTGCCCTCTTGGTGTTCCTGTTGGTCAGATAAGCTAAAGACCGGCATGCGAATCTACTAGGGTCGCCTGACGGCCATCCTTTCCTTTACCTCATCCACAACACTGGTCCATTGACCTCATAATTTTGTAACACGTCTCGTCTATTTGTCGCATCATCGTAGCGGGGCAGACGGTATTCTGAATTCGGACTAATTGTCATGATACTCGGTCCTCATTGCATCGCGGATTGGCAGGGCGAGGCACGCAGGATCCAGCGGGTAGGCGCTGGATTCGCCAGCAGAAGGCGGCTGCTGCAGAAAGCGGGAAGCTCGATGGTGAAACTGGATCAGGAACTCGCTGGATGCCACACGATTCCAGCCGCGATCAGCCGCGGAATCGTGTCGAATGGTTCGTTGGTGGCCGATTACAACACGTCCGAACCTTCACCCGGCAACTGGGTGGCGATTGGAACGGTCATGTTTTGGCCTGCTCGCCACGACGATGGATTTCCGCGATGGATGTTGGTCGGATCGGGTCGTTCCGAGCAGCAGGCTGTGGCACATCTACGCGCCAGGATGGTTGACGCCAATCCTCCACGCTGGAAAATCAAGTGCGACCCGGCTGCGTCTCCGAATGTGACGGTTGACGAGCATAAATCAGAGGAGATAGCTACGCGCTACGTTGTACCGTGGGAGGTTGAAATAGACCACGTCGCGGTAGTGATCGGTGTCGAGGCGAACGAGATGACGACCGTCTGAATTCTCAACTCTACGTCGATCTCAAATACAAGTGCGAACTAGCGAGTCAGATTTCACACGCCCGTTAAATGGACTCAGCCGGCTCTCTTCTGGGAGCCGGCTGTTCGCTGTCTTACCAGTTGAGATGGCTCGGCCGCTGCCGCTACCAGTGAGACGTCACAAGAAATAGAACGCCGAAAAGACCGCACAGTCGACGAGTTCGACAGGTCCACCACCGAAGCGAGAAGTGTTTCCCTGAGCCCAAGACCTTTCCATACAGTTCCAAACTCGACCAATTCACTCCAGCGGGAATGCGCGGTAACAGCACGGGCATTCAATTGCCGATTCTCTTTGACTTAGAACCCAACACACGGATTTATGCATGCGCGTCGGCTGGTTGCTTGCGTTCCTTGAACATGTCGAAGAGGAGAAGGCCCTCGATCTCATAGAACTCGTACATTCGCATCATTTGCCGAAATTCAGCGTCAGTGTGAAGGTAAAGTCCCTCCATCAATCCTTGTGCGACAACGGGCTCGAACATCTTCGAGAACTTGTTATTTTGTATAGCGATGAAAAGCTTGTATTGGTCGACAAGCTCAACTGGAGAGATCTGCGTGTGCAGATCGCTCATGATGATCTTCCCGGCCGCCATGCGAACCTTGATCCGGTTCTCGATAGCAAATCGATTGAGCTGGTGCTCAAATTCGAGCGCGATTCTCGCTCGATCGAACATGCAAAGCTTCAGATAGATCGATTCGACCGCAAGGTTGAAGAGTTCGACAACCTTCTGCTTGTTCGGTGGGACTGCTTCAATGTACGAGGCTTGGACGAGCTCATAGAGCGATTTCGCCGTCTGAAACTGCGTAAAGCCGAGCCGTCGCGAAATTGCAGAGACGTCACGCTTTCCATCGACCAGTTCCAGCACGGTCTCCAGTTCCTCGGCTGGGGGCTGGGCCGGGCGATTTCGTCGCCAGCGAAAAATCATATAAACAGATGGTACAACCGGACTCACCTCGATCCACTCATCAACTCGGCGTGTGCCTTCGATGATCACCTGCATGCTGTCAACTTCAACCGCCACGCCGCCTTCGTGGATTATTTCACCAGCCTTGAACGTAAAGTAGCAGTTACGCCAAAGGAACAGCGTGTAAATCGACATCTCAAGCATCTGCTCACGACAAATCTGGAGATCTTCGAGTGAGATGATGCCGGCGTCATGAAGCTGTTGGATCATCGCGGATTCGTTGCGGGCACCAGAAGCACGTAGCTCTTCCATCTGCTCGCGGCTTACCTTTCCCAACCGGTGCAGAAGTTCCATCAGCGAGGGCAATCGGCTGCCAGCCGCCACATAGCTAACACGACCGTTCTCAAAGGTAATCGTGCGCGAGTTCCAGCCCTGAATAAGCGTTACGGTCCCGGTCTTTTGGGTGAAGCTGAGCATCTGAAAAAGATCCGACAGCGAGAAGACGCTGAGCTTACCCTGGAGGTCGACGTCTGGGTCTACTCTGGAAGCCCCAGTTTGATATGACATCATAGAGATCAACCTCCTCCTTGGGCGTCTGGAAGTGACACGGCAACATCGACCTGCGTAACATGTCCCGCCAGGTCGACCGCATGCACGCTCAAAGTGACCTGGTTCGTCGCAACTTGGCTGCCATCCCACAGCCCCACATACTCGTTCAATTTCGGCTCGAATATCAGCGATGAGATTTTCTTCCCGTCCACCCAAAGTTGAACGTCAACAACACCCACGTTATCCGACGCAGTCGCGCTGACGGTGACAATCCGGCGGCTCAATGGACCGGCAACCGGTTTCGTGATGGTCACGGTTGGCGCGGTCTGATCAAGTCCTGCTGCCTGCCAGACGATCTTGGCAATCTCGGCATGCCCATCATTGTTTGGATGAATGTCAAGCGGATACCAGGTCCAATCCTGAATATGACCACGGAACGGTTGCTCGAGATCGGCCACCTTCATTCCGTGCTGCTTTGCGGTTGTCCTTATTACATCGTTGAATTGAGCGACCCACCAGGCGTCGCTCTTCTCCACGAGCGGATCACCACCGGTCAGGTCGTAATATGTCGTAACCACGACCGTCGGCCTCAGGTCTCCAAGCGCCTGCTCGACGTCCGAGATTACGGTCGGGAAGCTGGCACGAAATCGTTGCAGGCCCGACTCTCGATCTGCGTCACTTTTGTTCTGTAACTGAAGAATGTCGTTGCCGCCCAATGTCAGGGTGACGAGCTGAAGGTCAGCACCTCGAGCCTTTACCGACGCGATCTCATCTTGGAAGCCCTTGAGTTGACCATTCGACACGAAGCTCTCGTCAGTCTCACCTGACACCGCCAGGTTGACCGATTTGACCGCGGTAGGCTCTAGCGACGAGGCATCGAGCTTTTCAAGCTGCTTCGACACCAAAGCTGGATAGCCTCTACTGCGAGGTAGACTCGTGATCTTGGCCCGCCGCAATAGAATCCCCCAACGCGATGTATTCGTGCTGGGATGCCGCGACACTTGTCGAGGCAGTCAACGCTGCAAAGCTCACCGAAAAAAGTACGACAATCGGCAACAGGGCGACAGTCCGACGCGCGTAGGACCGCATCACAATCCAGCCTCCGCGCCAAGATCCAGACTTTGCATGGCGGCACGAATTAGCGCCCTGTCGTTTTCATGGTCGACCGCCTCGACTGCCTCGATTGGGTCGAACAGGAAGGTGTCGTTCCCAAGATGTCCGGAAAATTCAGGAGTTGGCTCGGCTGTGACCGCGAAATAGGCGATCAGCCGATTTTCTCCATCATAGTTGAGCGCGGTCGACCCGGCCCACCCTTTGATCTCGACCTTGAGCCCCATCTCCTCGTCTACTTCACGGACTGCCGTCTGCCAAGCTGCTTCGCCCGCTTCAACGTGGCCCTTGGGAAGCACCAGGCTGCCGTCCTTTGCCCTCCGTATGGCTATCTTCTGTTCTGACGGCAGGTAAACGACCGCCCCAGCTTGTGGGACGATCTGAACGCCCTGATCTTTCCCAAGCATTGAAACCTCGAGCTCGGCTCGTAGTTTGGCGTACGTAACCGGAATTAGCTCCGGCAGTACCATCGTGTTCGCCAGAATCGGCATGAAGTTTGCGTCGCCCTCCCATCGTGGAACGACATGGATGTGGAGATGCTCCGCGATACCCGCACCAGCGACATTTCCCAGATTGAGCCCGACGTTGAATCCTGCGCACCGGAGGGCTCTCTGTTGGGCGGCAGTCACCCATGGCAGCAATTCAAACAGTCCGTGAAGTTCACCGGTCGACAGCTGGCTAACATCGGACGCATGGACGTTCGGAACCAGCATGACGTGTCCCGTGTTATATGGGTACAGGTTCATGATGACGAAGGCATCGGATCCACGGTATAGGATCAGGTCAGCGATGTCGTTTAGGGCCGCGGGTTTTGAACAAAATATGCATGCCGATTCGCGAGTGTCTCCACCTACATAGCGCATGCGCCAGGGGGTCCAAAGTCGTTGCATTGCGGATCCTTGGTGCGTCTGAGCTCGACGTCAGAAAAATCTTAGCATAGCGACAACCATCTGCCGTAACCAGAAAGTCCCGGTCTTATCATGACCACTGCTCTATCGAAAACAATCAACGCCAGGTTGACCGTACGGGCTTTGCTATACTACGGCCCTAGGCTGAGTGGCACAGCGCAACCAGTCGAAGGGGGACATCGAACATATTGGCGTCGTCGACGAGACATGAAGCGATCGCGAACACGTCGACAGAGCGTCGCGCGCGACACCGGACTATTCTCCAGCGTCATCGGTGGATTGGCCCGGTCTCCAGCGCCGCAACCGACGCGTTGCTGGTCTGGCTTTCATTTGTCATTGCATACTGGCTTCGGTACCGGCTCGAACTCGGGGGCAGTGTCCTGCCGGGATTCGCCCAGCCGTTCGACTTCTTTGTAAGTAAAGCGCTCATACTTGTCGTGATCGCCGTGACCATCTTCCGGCTTCGCGGCCTCTACAATCTTCCTCGCTGGACAAGCTTTCTTGATGAATCATCATCGATATTGAGCGGTGCTACGACGGCCATGGCGGTCGTTATCCTATTTAGTTTCCTTCAACGCTTCTATCCTTCCCGATTGATCTTCATCTACGCCTGGCTCACCATGATTGGTCTCCTACTCGCGAAGCGTTTGATCACTCGCACTGGACGCGGCATGCTCTGGTCACGCGGCATCGGCGTGGACCGCGTGCTCGTCGTCGGATCCGGACCGGCCGGGCGGCGCTACATGGAGCACATTCTGAATAGCCCGCATATTGGCCATCAATTGATTGGCTTCGTGGATGTCGCGCCAGCCGAGGAAAGCTGGGCGGTCGCGACTGAGCGCAAGGTCGTTCGGCCCGCATATCTCGGCCATCTCGCGACAATACCGATGATGGTTGATGAGCACAGTATCGACGAGGTCGTCATCGCGTTACCACCGACCGCACACGCGCAGGTGTTGCCAATTCTCGAACAATGCCGGGAAAACGATGTGGAGTTCACGCTCGTGCCGGACCTCTTCGAATTGGCGATCGATCGAGTGATCACCTATGAGGTGGGCGGACTCCCGCTCATTCGTTTGAAGGAATCCCGCATCCGGGGTTCCAACTACGTCATCAAGCGAGCCATGGACATCCTCGTGGCGTCGCTGGTGTTGTTCATCACCTCTCCGTTAATGCTGGTAATCGCCATTGCGATCAAGCTCGATTCGCCCGGATCGATCCTGTTCCCGCAAGAACGCGTTGGTAAGAACGGGAAGCGCTTCACGCTTTTCAAGTTCCGGACCATGTCCCAGGATGCTGAAAAACGCAAAGCGGAGCTTCAGGCGGAGCACAACGTTGGCGACCTGCTTTTCAAACTGAAAGATGACCCACGCCGGACCCGAGTTGGACGGATTCTGCGCACGACGAGCCTCGATGAATTACCGCAGTTCTTCAACATTTTGGTAGGAGAGATGAGCGTCGTCGGCCCCCGGCCACAGGTGCCGGCTGAGGTCGAGAACTACGAAGAATGGCATTGTCGCCGTCTCGACGTCACCCCAGGATTGACCGGGCTTTGGCAGGTAAACGGTCGAAGCGACCTTTCGTTCGACGAAATGGTGAGACTCGACGTGTATTACGCGGAGCATTGGTCACCGTGGCTTGACATCAAACTTATCCTTCGCACCATCCCCGCCGTGCTCCTCGCACGTGGCGCGTATTAGGCGTCAGATCGAGACACAGAAATCGAATGAGCGTTATCGTTGACCCCGATTAGGTTCCGGCCGCTCGAACGACGCGATTTTCCATTGATGCAGCGTTGGCTGACTACTCCGCACGTGCTTGAGTGGTGGGGCAAGCCGGGTCCCACGCTCCAGCAGGTGGAGGCTCGATACCTGCCACGCATCCTGGGGAAAGAACCGACTGATTGCTATGTTGTTATCGAAGGTGACCGAGATATCGGCTTCATCCAGACGTACAACATCGCGAATTATCCAGAATATCACGCGCTGGCCGGTAAGTCTGAGAGTCGGAACTGCGAGCTCGGCAATTTCCCCACGGATCTGCCATGCGCCCAGGATGTACGAGAAGTGGGCGACGGCGCTCGTCACCCACTACTACGTGTAGAGCGTCCGCCTACCGGCCGCCACTGGCCGGTGGCCAGTTCTCGTGCTCAACTTTTGATCGTTTGAGAAGATCCTCGTCGGTTAGCAGGTCGAACGCCGTGAGCGCCATCGCTTTCGACACTTTGATCAACTGATCGTAACCAAACTCAGAGCCGGAAGCGTCGACCACTTGCTGCGAATGGCCAGGAATCGGCTCATGACTGATGGCGAAACTGCCCGTTGCCGCAGGCATCAGGTAGCTCACGTTACCGAAGTCGGTCGAGTACATGCCGCGACCTGACGGACGTTGGTTAATCTCCAGGCCGACCGCCTTCATGTTGCTCAAATACTGCTTGCCAACCTCGTAGCTTGGACGCATGTCATAACAGGTTTCTTGTTGAGTGATCTTGAGCTCGCATCCGGTCATTAGCGCGGCGCCACGAGCGATATCACTTACCTTCTCGATTAGCTCCTCCAGATAGTCACGCGAACCAGCGCGCACGAAGAATTGGGCGGCGGCGTATTTTGGAACGACATTCGCAGCATCCCCACCGTGGGTGATGATCCCATGAATGCGCGTCTCCATGAGCACGTGCTGACGTAGTGCGTCGATGCCAGTGAATAGCTTGATGACCGCGTTAACCGCATTCACGCCGTTGTAAGGATCACCGGCAGCATGGGCAGGCTTACCGAAGAATTCGAAATCGAGCGTTGTCACCGCTAGATTGGTCCCGTCAGGATAATCAGCAGCGACACCTGTACGATCTCCCGCGTGATGTACCATCAACGCAGCGTCAACATCGTCAAATATCCCGGCGTCGGAAAGCTGAATTTTGCCCCCACCCGCCTCTTCAGCCGGCGTACCGATGACCTCGAACATACCATTGATCTGATCCATGACAGCGTTGAGACCTATTGCCGCGGCGTAGCCCGACCCAGCGATCAGATTGTGGCCACAGCCATGGCCGATGCCCGGCAGCGCGTCGTACTCGGCCAGTACCGCGACGATCGGCCCATCGCCCCGTCCGTGCTTTGACGCGCGAAACGCGGTCTCGAGTCCGCCTGCCTGTCGCTCGACCTCAAAGCCGAGGTCAGCAATGCGCGATGAGAGCAATGCAGATGCTTCTCGCTCCTGGTAAGCAATCTCTGGATTCTGCCGGATTGTCTCAGCCACCTGAATGATTGCGTCCCGATTCTTGTCAATCGCGTCGATGATTGCCTGTCGCTGTTCTTCTCGATCCACTTCTACCTCGCCTCCCCGTGAATGTGTCCAATCGTTATCCCTATTGTTCATCGCGCTCGGAACAACCGCAATTGGCGCCTGTGACGAATGCGATGATCCGTGAGAACCATCACGTTGCGAATTGTGACGGCAAGACCGGCACTTCCTGCGAACCCATTCATGGCATCCGAACCGCCAGTGTGTATCCTTACCGGGTGATGGAAGCGGTCGTTCGTACAAACCGAGGATTCATCGAGATGTCGCAAGCGCGGATCGCGCTCGTGCACGATTATCTCAACCAATATGGAGGCGCCGAACGAGTGCTGGAGTCCTTTCACGGGCTCTATCCAGACGCTCCAGTCTATACTTCGATCTATGCTCCTGAACAGATGCCAGCTCAGTATCGGGAATGGAAGATCGAAGTCTCTTTCATGCAGAATCTCCCATTCATTCACCGGCATCATCAACCGTATGTGCTTCTCTATCCGCGGGCCTTCGATCGACTTCGACTCGAAGGATTCGACCTCGTGTTAAGCTCCAGCAGTGCGTTCGCGAAAGGCGTACGTGCCCCAATCGGGGTGCCCCATATCTGTTATTGCCACAGTCCCATGAGATTCGTCTGGAATTTTGAGCGATATGCCGAGCGAGAACGCATGAATGAGATGGCGCGACGCCTGCTCCCATTCGTGCTGCGGCGTCTGCGACAATGGGATCTCAAGACGTCGCTGCGGGTCGATCAGTTCATCGCCAATTCTTCGACAGTTGCCCAGCGAATCAAGCAGTTTTGGAATCGAGATTCCACGATCATGTACCCGCCTGTCGAAACCGAGAGAATTCATCCGATTCCGGCTGAAGATGTCGAGGACTATTTCATGCTGGTTTCGCGACTTGTCCCTTACAAGCGATTCGACATCGCCATCGATGCGTTCAACCAACTCGGTCTGCCACTCAAAGTAGTAGGGACCGGTCGCGCTCGTGCCGATCTCGAACGACAGGCTGGTCCGACGATTGAATTTCTTGGGCACGTGACGGACGACGAGAAGCACCACCTCTTTTCGCACTGCCGTGCTGCGATCTTTCCGGCCGAGGACGACTTCGGCATCGCGCAAGTTGAAGTTCAAGCGGCAGGACGCCCAGTTATCGCGTTGGCGGCGGGCGGTGCCCTCGACACCGTCATCGACTCCGTAACTGGAGTATTGTTTGAACCGCAAACAGCGGACGGGGTTATTGATGCCGTGAGGCGATTTAATTCGTTAGAGTTCTCGGGACCCGAAATTGCCGAGCGAGCCGCGCGATTCAGCCGCGGCCGGTTTGAGCGTGAGGTACGCGAGTTCGTGGAGAAATTCATCGTGGACACTCGGGATCGAGATCGCCGGCCAGACTTTAGGAGCAACGACAACGTGGAACTAAAGACCTATCTCGCCACTCTATGGCGACGGTGGTACATCGTTGTTTTGGTTCCAGCGATCGTACTTGTCGGCGTACTCTACCAATCGCGCCGAACCAGTCCGACCTATACGGCTGAGGCCAGGTTGTCAGTCGTCAGATCGTCGCAACAACCCAACAATCCCAACTTCCAATACGACGGTTACTATCAGTATCTCGCCAGCGAATATGCGATCGACGATTTGGTTCAGGTCGTTCAAGGCAACGTTTTTGCCAGCGACGTGGCCGCACGCATCAAAGCCGACACCGGGCAAGACATATCCGCGGGCGAAGTTCAGGGAGCAGTTCAGTCCTCAAGGGTGAATCGGATTCTGACCATCACCGCCACTTCATCCAGCCCTGGTCGAGCAGTGACAATTGCATCTGAAGCCGCGAAAACGCTTGAAACTAAGGGAACTGAATTCTTCAAGACGACGCCCGACGTTACGGCTTCGATCCAGACAATTCAACAGCCGCTGAGCGCCGGTGAAAATACGAGCAAGCGGCTCATCCTTTATCTCATGCAGATTGCGGTAGCGGTCTTCGCCGGAGTGCTGATCGCCCTCTTCATCGACTACCTCGATGACACATTACGCACACCGGAAGCTGTTACCGTGGCGCTCGAACTGCCGGTTATCGGCGTAATCCCCAACGAGAGGCGCACTCGATGAGGCCGGAGGATTATATCCTCATTGTTGCGCGCCGCTGGTGGCTTGTTGTCATCGCTGCAATAGTTGCCGCTGTGGTTGCATATGCGTACACAAGCGCGCAACCCACGACCTATCAGACCAGTACCCAACTGATGGCGGTGGCCCAACCGCCCGACTACTGGCTCGATCTCTACGCCAAGAACCGTTTGGTCTCATACATGGATCAGATCAATAACTGGAGCTTCGTTGCCAGTGCCCTCAAACAGGCGAACTTGAATATCGACCCAAGTCAGGTGATGGGGAAGCTCTCCGTAGGTCACAACCCTGATGCCAATACGGTACAAATCGTGATGACCGACACCGATCCGAAGCGCGCGGCAGCTGTCGTCAACGCACTCGGCGATGCGTTCGTAGCCAAAGCGGCAGCTGACGCCGCCCAGGTTGTTAAGACGTACACGTCGTCCACCGACAACGCGCCCCACGGAACCGTCGAGATCCTGAAACTGGACACACCCGGTGCACCACAAACCCCAATCGGGCCACGGATCAAACTCAACACGTTCGCAGCCGCATTGCTCGGAACGGTGTTCGGAGTTCTGCTGACCTTCGTCGTCGAGTACTTCGATGACACACTTCGGACTGAAGATGACGTCGATCGATATCTCGAACTTCCAACGCTCATCGGCATACCACGTGGATAGGACGCCCAATCCAGAAAACAGATCGCGATTGTTGAAGGAAGAAGGACGGAACGTGAGCCAGACACAGGATCGAACAGTTTCTCGCGACGGGGATATGCGGGGACTGGTGAGTCTTACGATGATCTCCGACCCGACATCGCCCGCCGCCGAAGCCTATCGATCCCTACGGGCGAGTGTGAAATTCGCCGACGTTCAGCCTTCAATTCATTCGGTCCTCGTTGCCGATACCGGTCGAGGAGCAGAGCACAGTATGATCGCCGCCAACCTAGCTACGGCTCTTGCCCTTGCCGGTGACACGGTTATCTTGGTAGATGCGAATCTCAGAAACCCGCAGCTTCACGACTACTTTGGTGCCCAAAGCGAGCCGGGACTGGCCGATTGGCTGGCTACAGAAAATCACAACGGGTCCCCATCATTGCAGTCGACTTCGATTGAAGGGCTGCGGATCTTCTCCGCCGGATCGGTCGCCAAACTCGGGAGGTCTGGGTCGACACCTTCAGATCATATTGGCGGCCAGCCATTCCAAGCGCTGATCGATCGCCTTCGCGGCGACGCTGATTTCCTGATCTTCGACGCGCCGCCTTTGTCGGAGTTTGGTGATGCGCTGGCAGTCGCTGCGAGAGTAGATGCGGTGCTCCTGCTGGTGCATTCCGGACGTACGAAACGGGCAGCGGCCCAGCGAGCCAAGGAATCGCTCGATCGCATCGGCGCACACATTCTCGGAGTTGTCCTCACCGACTCCGGCGGACGTTTCCGCATTCGCGGGTAGCGGACACTAAACGACGGCGAACGAGATTGTTCACCGCCGGGCATCCCACTTAGTCAGTAAAGAGTGCGTAACCTGCTTTGGCCGGTTAGCTCGCGATCGCCTGGCGCTCAGATCGACGTGGCACGTCGTTATCTTCTTCACCGTCAATCTCCTGGCGTGAGATGAGGTCGATATCGGTCAGTGAGATGAGGGCAGCGCGTAACTCCGGAGCGGGGAGCCCGGTAGACTTCGCCAGTTCGTGCGACGTGCGGACCCCATTGAGGATCGCGAGCAATACGCTACGCTCGGACTCGTCCAGTCGATCGAAAAGATGAGGGTTGCACGGCATGTCCCTCAGTTCAACCATCTCATCCGGCGTGTTCGAAGCGAGCCATTCATCAGCCATGCGAACAGCATTCAGAATCATCAATTCTACCGACGTGTCTCGGATGAGGGGATCAATCTTGATGCTCTCTTCTGGCTCGAAGGCGAGTGTGCCACTCGGATGTAGAAGCACTCGAAATAGGGAAGCCTCGAACTGCCCAGCAACCGCCTGTCCGATCTGCTGTCGGGTCACAAACCCGAGTGCGACGAGCATGTCGCCGATGCGCGCGGCACGATCCGTGACCTCTTGCAATGCGAGCGCCTGCTCAAGCTGAGCTTCGGTCAAGTAGCCCTGCTCCACCAGCAACCGACCGATCCGCAAGCTGTCATCATCAGAAACGACTGAGGCAACCCGCCCTTTGTCGAACAGCAATACGAACTCATTCGAATTCGTGCTCAGCGTTAGCCGTCCCGACTTTCGCCGTGTCGATAGGAGATAGAGAATGTCTTGAAGAGGAAGATCGTCAAGATCTCCGGAGAATCCCATTAACGAACCGGCCTTAACGTGCGCGCCATGACCTGTGCCTTTGGCACATCACGGCAATTGGCGATAACGAACTCCAACTGGTGCTGGTCAACCTGACAGGTCGTTGTCACACTCAATCTGATCTCGGTTGACGATAATGAAACCACCTGCGCCGCTATGCAGCCAGGCATACGAGACAACTGTTCACGGGCGGCAGCTAAAGCTGGAAGACGCTGGACGCCCTGCAAGACGATCCACCAGGTCCGCTTTTGGCAATTCTCATCCGTGGACGGCATGACAATCGTCGCGCCGTCAGGTACACCGACTCCGTCTTTTGAAGGTGTTTCAATGCGCGCGAGGTATTCGCGCAAAGCGAGAAACTCACGTTGCACGGTCTCGTCGATATCGGGGAATGCCCCAGGCTCTTTCCATCCAACTGGCAACGCCGAACTCCGAACCCTGCGATTGAAACAAGACACCCTAGTTCTGTCATTAAGCTAACGATCATCCGGGAAGTCCGTCAAGCATCGGAGGTACTAACGGGGGAGGACCATGGTATCAATTTATGTCGCCGCCTGTGCCCGAGATCCACTTTTGTCGTGGAGTGGTGCACCAGGTAGCTCGCGAATCTCAGCACGTGTGCGCGGCAGGCTGTCTGGATAGCGGTCCCGCACGAACCGGATCAACTCCTCACGGACAAAACAGCGGAGATCCCACGCGACTGAGGAATCTGGCGCACTAAGCAAAGCGCGCAACTGCATCGTCTGAGCCGTGGTGTCGGTTACCTGCAACCCGCAGACTTCACCATCCCATTTCCCCGAACGTTCGAGAATACGTTTCAGCTCGCTGCGCACTTCCTCCACCGGAACGCTGTAGTCGGTGTATAGATAGACGGTTCCGAGGATGTTCGCGGACTGGCGCGTCCAATTTTCAAACGGTTTCTCGATGAAGTAGTTAAGTGGTACGACAAGCCGGCGCTGGTCCCAGATGCGCACAACCACGTAGGTTGTGCCGATCTCCTCGATGCGTCCCCATTCGCCCTCAACAATAACGACGTCGTCGAGTCGGATCGGTTCGGTAAGCGCGATCTGAACGCCGGCGATCAGGCTGGATAACGTGGGGCGAGCAGCGAGACCAGCGATAAGTGCCGCAAGCCCGGCTGACGCGAACAGACTTTCCCCGATCCGTCGAATGCTCGGGAAGGTCATCAGCATGGCCGACAGTGCGACGATGCTGACGACGACAACAATAATGCGTCGAATGACTTGCACCTGAGTCCGCATTCGTCGCGCGTTGAGATTGTCTCGGACGTCAATCCGATATTTCAACGCGGCCATGTCGTCGACGACGCCGACCATCGCCACGAGCAGCCAAGCGACAGCCCCGATCAGTCCGAGGCCGATCATGTGCCGCATGGGATGAACGACACGGGCGCTTTCTGGCAAGAGCGGCAAGATCAGAAGGATCGATATCAACGGCATGATCATGTTCACGGGCCGCCTGCTGCGTCGAACCAGGGAAGCATTCAACTCTCCCGTCTGCTCCCAGATTTCTGCCTCGGCCCGCGTGACCCGAACTGAGATTGAATAGATAATCCGATGAACTACGAGTCCGACGACCATAGCGCCAATAACCAGGCCCACGGATATCACTGCGTTCTGCCAGTTGTTCATGCCGTTGAGCATCTCTTGTGTCCCCTATCCTTTCCTTCGCTCTGGACTGGAGTCTCTCTAACCCTAACTTAGATTCAGTTCTCTTCGTCGAAAATCCTGACTGGCAACTTCGACTGTTGCGGCCCGGATCGGAATCAGAACGCCCAATGAGTTTTCGTTATGACAAGTCATCGCATCCAACTGGGCTGTTTGATCGCTGAAGTCGTCAGTGACGAAAATTGGGGGGGGGGTGAGGATGTTGGTGGTCAGGGATCAGCTGAACTCCTTGGTCTAATGTGGTCCAACGAGAAAGAATACGGGGCGAGTTATCGGACTCCGGGTGGCCGCCAGGCTGATGCGGCCAGATTCAACGAAGCCTCGACGATCAATACAACTGATCCTGGTCGTACTTCTCACGCCACAGCTGCTCGAGCGTCCGCAGGTCCGCACGAATCTGCACATCGGTCATTTCCGGCTGCACCTCAAGAACTTCGAGAATCTCCAGCGCGAAGGCTTCGATCCCGAATTTCAGCACGTCGCTCTTCAACTGATAGCCCAGTACCCCTGGCGAGTTAGTCGTACGGGCGAACTCCATTTTGCTGCGGACACTGTCGAGATTTGTGCTGGACGCTACCAGCGACTTGCCGTTCTCCCTGTTCGTAATACGATAGATTCCGGCTTCCCGTCGAGTCTGTTTGTAATCTGACGCGAGCTGTTTGCGGCGATTCCGATCGACCATCAAAGCCTTTCCCTTCCCACCTCGAGACGATTCTTCACGGCTAGCGGCCGCACGATAAGCGATCATTTTACATCCCTTGCCGACCATCGCATGAGCCATGCTATACTCGCCCGGCAGCATCTCGAACGAACCACACAACGCGCGAACTGACCAACATACACGAATTTGAGGAGGACCGCGTGCTCGCGACGGTACTGACCTGCGCCGTGATTGGACTCGATGGCGCGCTCGTCGAAGTCGAAGTCGATAGCGCCCCAGGAACACCAGGTCTGACCATCGTCGGCCTGCCGGACGCGGCGGTGCAAGAATCACGCGAGCGCGTGCGATCCGCTATCCGCAACTCCGGCGCACGCTTCCCTCTTGGACGCATCACCGTCAACCTCGCACCAGCCGACATCCGCAAGGAGGGGCCCTCATACGATCTGCCGATCGCGCTCGGGATTCTGATCGCTTCCGGACAACTGGACGCGGAAGTCAGCGATGCACTCGTGATCGGCGAACTCTCGCTGGATGGAAGCCTTCGTCACACCACCGGCATTCTTCCGATGGTCGGACTAGCGCAAGATCATGGACTCGCTCGCGCATTCGTCCCCGCTGTCGACGCTGCCGAGGCCGCACTCGTTGACGGCGTTGAGATCTTTCCCGTCGAATCACTTGCCAGTTTAGTGCGCCATCTGACGACGGAAGTGCCCATCTCCGTATTCACCGATTCACCGAACGGCCTCTACGACGACGAGCCATTGAATGCATTCGACTTCCAGGACATCCGAGGTCAGGAGCACGTAAAACGCGGACTCGAAGTTGCCGCGACGGGTGGTCATAATCTCTTGATGACGGGACCGCCTGGATCCGGCAAGACGCTCCTGGCTCGCGCGGTTCCTGGGATCATGCCAGCGCTGACACGAGAGGAAGCACTGGATGTTTCCCGCATCTACTCGGTGACCGGGCTGCTGCCATCCGATCGACCACTATTGCAGCAGCGTCCGTTCCGCGCTCCGCATCACACGATTAGCTACGCCGGTCTCGTTGGTGGCGGCACCTGGCCACGTCCCGGCGAGATCACGCTGGCGCATCGCGGTGTACTGTTTCTCGACGAGCTACCGGAGTTCGGCCAGCGCGTGCTCGAAGTTCTGCGCCAGCCGCTCGAAGACCGCATCGTGACCATCTCACGCGCGACTGGTGCCATCACATTCCCAGCCAATTTCGTGCTAATCGGGGCCATGAACCCGTGCCCCTGCGGATTTGCCGGTGATCCGGTCAAGCCCTGCACCTGCACACCGCAGTCGATCACCCGCTATCAGAAGCGCATCTCTGGGCCACTAATGGATCGTATCGATATCCATCTGGAGGTTCCGCGCATCGAATACGAGAAGCTCGCCGACCGTCGCCCCGGTGAGTCATCATCCGCCGTCCGTTCCCGGGTCGAGCGGGCGCGCGCCGTGCAAGCTCAGCGCTTCGCCGACCGCGCCATTCGTCTCAACAGCGACATGGGCCCGGCCGAAGTCCGCGAATTCTGCGACCTCGACACCACCGGCGAACAGCTCATGCGGGCAGCCATGCGCCAGCTCCAGCTCTCGGCTCGCGCCTATCACCGGGTGCTGAAGCTCTCTCGCACTATCGCCGACCTGGCCGGCGAGCCAGAAATCACTCCGCCCCATATCGCCGAAGCCCTGCAATACCGGCCACGGGAGACGATGTAAGATGCTTCCTCGACGCAGGTGCTCAAGCGGGACTGACCGGGACGTGCCTCGGCCCGAACTAGGGAGATGCCCACGATGACAGCGATCTGGCGAAACAACGGTTCAGGTTGGACTTTGTTGGCGCCGACCGGGTTTCCGAATGAAGCCGCTCTGCATTCCCTGGTTGAAGAGGCACCTCAGGTCCTGCCACTGGCAGGTTCACCAAATCTCGTGATCGTCGGGAAAGAAGTGTTGCTTGGCAATGGATATGCCGACCTGATTGGAGTTGAGCCAAGCGGTCGGCTAGCCGTAATCGAGGTGAAACTCGCCAAGAATGGTGAAGCGCGACGAGCTGTTGTCGCACAGATTCTCACGTACGCCGCCTATCTTCGTGGCCTCGACCCAGGCGTGTTGGAGAGCTCGATTCTCGGTACTCATCTGAGAGATCGCGACTATGAAAGTCTGGCTGACGCAATCAGCAAGAACGATCAAGAAGGATCCTACGACCCAGATCAGTTCACTTCCGGTCTCAGAGATAGCCTGTCAGGTGGCCGATTCAGACTTGTCATGGTACTGGATGACGCACCAGAAGAACTGGTGCGACTTGCAGGGTACCTGCAACTGGTGTCTGACAAGATTCTGATCGACCTCATTCGCGTATCTGCGTACGACGTGAATGGGGCTCAGGTTCTTGTCCCGCAGCGTGTGGACGCGGAGACACGACCATCGCAATCCGAGCCTGCCAACACACAGCGCTCTGTACAGGGACAGTATTCACCAGGAGCCGACGTGTTCGAGCAGGCAATCACTGATGCCCGACTAGAGGACCAACCAAAATTGCGTCTACTCACAGATTGGGCAAACGACCTTGAGAAAAAGGGATTGGTGTCTCTTGGGACTTACCGGGGAAAGTCAGGTCGTCTAACGCTGCTTCCAAGGCTCAGCGCTGACAACGCTGGATTAGTCACAATTTCAGACGACGGTGGGGGATGCCTTTGGACGTGGAGAAGCGTGTTCGAGCGGCGCGCTCCCACATCGATCGAACCTGTCGAAACGCTCATCGCTCCCAAGGCCTTGGGGCAGGGGTCAGTCATACGGGAAATCAGCGCAGAATTACTGAGTGTCCTGACCGACGCATATCGTGAAGCGGCTGGCGTTCATCGCGGCTGAATGATTGCAGGCCGCACTTCCGCCAGGGGAAAATGAGTTTGGCCTCCTACTGACCAATTACCCGATGTCACCGTGTGAGACCACCCGGGGCGCTTTCGACTCCGCTAACCGCCGGAGCTCCACCTACGCAGACACCAGTTACCAGTGTCAGAGCGCCAGCAATGCAATTACCGCGTGTAGTAGCAACACCAAGGCGTTGAAAAAGGCACTCCAACGAAGTGTCAACTTTCCGCGTAGTGAGTGTTTCCGATGTCGCGAGAGCACCGCTATTCGCTCAAGTCTTCGTTCGCATCGTAAAGTGTTGAAAAGTCCAAGACAGGGTATGACCGTCAGTCAATGATGTGAGGAGTGTGCCAATCACGGTATCCTTCGCGCATGGGATACGATCGAACATTCAGACTTGGCACGTTGACGCAGGTTCTAGCTTTCCTGGCCCTAATTCCTGCCACAATGTACCCGCTTGGGCTGCTCATCTTGGCGCTGCAATTGAGTGACTCCTACTCTCATGAGTTCTTCACGTCGTTTTCTGCAGCACAATTGGTCTCCAAGCCATCCGTTCTCGCGCTTGGGGTTCATAGTATCTACAACTCCGTGGTGGCGAATCCAGAATTGGCGCTGTTTGCATTTCTGATGGCGTTTGTTGCCGTGAATGCGTATTTGTGGCAGTCGTTGAACGAATATCTTAGGCGCGCACCAGAGTTTCCTCTTTCGCCGACGCCGAATCTTCATGTCGCTACGGCCGTCCACATGGCAGCAAAACTGCAGCAAAGGGCCGACTCTCGGCCGCCAAGCCGCGTTGCTAGTCCGCGTGGCAGGTTCAGTCTTTTGATGGGAGCCTTGGGAGTCTTAGAGATCGCAAACCTTTTGCTCACAGACAAATTCGCCTTCACCTCAAAATTTTGGGCTGACGTGATAGTGTGGATGTCAGTTGTCATTTGCTCAGTAGCCCTCATGGAGCTTAGAGATGCTGAAATGCTTTCACATCGGTGGATTAGTGTGGTTTCCATATTCTTTGTGTTGGCGATATTCGCTGCTACAGTGATTCGATCTGCTCCCCAGAGGCCCAATCTAGCTGACTCAAGTTTCAGCGACCAATCCGGCACAACTGTCTCTGGAAAGCTTCTCGCGCACTCCGATGGATACTGGTATTACTTTGATAATTCGGGCGAGTTGATCGCGCTAAGGGATGACGCCGTAAAACACGTCACGATCCTCGGGCATTAGCCGCGGGGTCGCTAAACAACGGAGAGGTTTAGCTGGCACGAGGCGCCACGAAATTGCCACGCTCCGTGTCGAACGCCTGGATGCCTGTAACTCGGCTCCACGTCCCTGATACTGGGCACCTCTCGTCGGCAGATTTCGACTTACGAGACGAATCAAGGAGTGTTGGGCAGATTTGCGGTTTGCAGTTGGACGAACTTCTCGCGAATCCACATCTCGAAGAAATCCCTCGCGAACTGCTCTGACTCTGACCGACTCATCGGATTAGTATGCGGAAGATGGGCCTGCATCCTGACCGCAGCCAAGCGGGCCTTCCTCATTTACTAACGTCTTGGATCCTTGTTAATCGTTGTTGGGTGACGTTCGCCTTCATCCACGGACAACAAGTTGCGAAGTCGCTCGCTACCGCATGAGAAGGAATGTGGCAGTGATCGCGACAAGCACGACTATGCCTAATCCGAGCATAGCAAGAAGCAGGCGTCGAGCCTCTCGCGTCAACTCCCTATCGCTCTCGTACATTGCGATGGCAATTGGTATTCCGATCGCGGCACCAACGCCAATGAACGCTGCGTTGCCAGTTGCAGCGAATAGCGCGATACCTGTTCCCCCTCCGATAGCCAGGCCGACTCCGATATTCCGGAAATGGTTAGCTGAATCTTGCTGCATCACAAGTTCCTTGCCTGATTTCCCAGCAAACGTAAGCGTCATGAAACGCCGACGAGGCGAAGCCGCAGGCAAACAGAATCCTGCGGAGCGCGCGGGTCTCTCATCGGCGCGATTCAGATCCTAAGTCAAAGCGAGCATCAAAGATCCTCCGACTAGGCACTACTTGTCTGATCCCAGCATGTGCCTGGAGAGATGACAAAATCATCACAATCGCTGAAAGTACCGTGACAATTTTGTGAACTCAGCAAGATTCTTCGGCGAACATTCGAGTTTCTTCGAGCCTTTCCGGAGAACTGATCATCATTCACAAAACACTGTCCTCACCAATCCTTCGGTGCCAGGCATCGTCGCCGCTGCCCCGTTCAAATCTCATATCCTTTTGTCAGCGCCTTGCGTTCAGGCGGTAGCTTCCAACGTTTCCGAGTTCATTGCCCGGCCCGAATCCTGCTAATTAATTCGACAACGCCTGACATAGGCGGATTACAAGGCGGAACTCGCGTGTTAAGGACCTATTGAGTCAACGGAAAGGACATGAAACGTATGGACGTTTTCGAATCAGTGCGTACCTTACTTGCGGTACGGAGCTACGACGACAAACCTGTTCCAAGTGAGGTTGTTAAGAAGATCGTCGACTCGGCCCATCTCACCGCCAGCTCGATGAATCGCCAGCCCTGGCATTTTGTCGTCGTCGATGATCGCGACATGCTCACGAAACTGGGAGAGCTGGCGACGACCGGCCATTACACGGCACAGGCCGCATTGGCCATCGTGGTGCTGGTGGAGAAGGATTCGCGCTTTGGCGTGTCGGATGGCAGCCGGGCGATCCAGTCAATGATGCTGACCGCGTGGTCGGAGGGCGTCGGCTCCAACTGGGTTGGATTCCGCGGTCTGGAGCCGGTTAAGGACGTCCTCGGCATACCAGACGAGTACGAAATCCTAGCCATCATCCCATTCGGGTATCCGGTCGATGATATTGGCCATGGCAAGAAGAATCGCAAGCCGTTCAACGACGTTGTCAGCCGCGGACGTTTCGGCCAGCCATTCGACTAGGCACAACCTGGGGCCTGACTCTCTATCTCGGACAGCGGAGCGATGCGATTGACCGATAGTCGCGGGATGAGATCGCTAGTCATGTCGTTGCTTGCTTCACGGCGTTCGGCTCCATCAGGACCTGTTTCCTTGGTTCCGGTTCGCCGTGAAAGCTGGCTAATTGCTATTCTGGGAATCGTGGTTCAAAACGTGTCGGTCACACCGGAACACGGCCTCACTTTACGGCGTGTCGTGCTAGGGATATAAGTGGGTACGGCCAATTGCGTGACGAAACCGGAGGAGCCAATGACACACACGCCGGATATCGAACGACCTGCCACGGAGGTGATCGAGCGACTCAAGACCATTAGCAGCGCGACCGCAACCGGCGTGCTCAGCAAGATGGGCATTCGCGACTCGTTTCTCGATGGTCCTGTCGCCTGGACACCGGGCAGCCATATCGTGGGGCCGGCGCTGACGCTACAGTTCATGCCGTTGCGAGAAGATATCTACGGTGCCGATGAGTACGGCGATCCGGAGCTCCAGCTTCACCGGCACGTCCTCTACCACACCCAGCCAGGCGATGTCGTTGTCGTCGACGCGCGCGGAGATATGGGCAGCGGGGTCTTCGGCGAGATGATGCTGACCTACTTCAAGGGGCGAGGTGGTGGCGGGGTCGTTATTGACGGTACGATTCGCGATTATCCCAAAGCGAAGGACCTCGGGCTCGGGCTCTGGCTGCGGGGCGTCACGCCCAATTTCCATACTCAGGTCCGCATCTTCCCGCATGCGGTCAACGTCCCAATCGCCTGCGGCGGTCGGTTGGTGATGCCCGGTGACATCATCATCGCCGACGACGATGGCGCGGTCGTGGTTCCGAAGGCGATGGCTGCGAAGGTCGCTGACGCCGCGGGTGAGCAAGCCGAATGGGAAGATTTCTCACGCTTGCGACTATCTCAAGGCGGCGACCTACGAAGGTACTATCCACTCTCTGATGAAGCGCGTCCTGAGTATGAGGAATGGCGCAAAAATCAAGGTGACTAGATAATTCCGTAATCTCCGACGCGGCACCGTGACTCAACTCAATCACGGTGCCGCGCGCTTGATCAGCCCCTATCTGAGTTCATACGTCACCGTCACGTCCACCTCGATCGGCCGCGGGCCGGAATCGGTCACCCGCCGGTCCCGGGTTCGGGAGCATGGCCCTCCACGAGACGGATCAACATTCCCTCAGAGATCATGATCGGTGAACCCTCTTCAGTTCCGGGTGTCTGAGCGAGTTGTTGGGCACTGTTGAGTGGGTCATTGACTGGCAGTCCAGGGCAGCTGGCGCCTGCCGCGGACGCGACCGATGTTGGATAATTCGGGTCTACCGGTCCGAATCCGACAGGACTCCATGAGCGACAATCAGCGGCAGAGACACGAAAAACGCGTGGAGCAATCTGCACGGGCGTCGACTAGATCACACCCAACGGTCGCCGCGAACCAGTCAATGAGCGCGCGGCCATGATTCGAATACTGTATTTGTCATCAATCACGTTTCCGGCCAATTTCTCGGATTTGCATAGCTCCCTGGGACATGTGATAATTCTTGTCCCCAAAAGGTCGATCACGGCGGTTTTTTCAGACGCAGAACCGGAGAGTGAGCCGTGCTTCCAACGATCGGCAAGCGCATCGTCATTATCGGAATCTCCGGTTCGGGCAAGAGCACGCTGGGCCGGCGTCTGGCAACGCAGTTAGGCGTCACATTCATCGAGCTCGACGCACTGCATTGGGAACCCAACTGGGTTGAGGCGGAGACTGAGGTATTTCGAGAGCGCGTTCGACGGGCAATCGAGCCTGATTCATGGGTCATGGACGGGAACTACCGGAAGCAAATCGACCTCAGTTGGCCGCGCGCCGACACGGTCGTCTGGCTCGATATCCCCTTCCAAACTGCGTTCTGGCGATGTCTCGTTCGTTCATGGAAGCGGTATCGCAGCAGAGAGCTACTCTGGGGCACGAATCAGGAAGACTTCTGGGAGCACCTGATGCTGTGGAACCCGCAGAAGTCGCTGCTTGGCTACACGCTCAGAAATTACCGTTCTCGCCGGAAGCGCTACTTAGCTGCGATGCAGCACCCACGCTGGTCGCATATCACCTTTGTTCAACTTCGGTCAGCCAAAGAGGTAGAGAAGTGGGTAGATCAAGTTTAGGTCTCTGATCTTGACAGTAGTGTATTGGGACGCAATGCTGTGGAAAACGCAGGAACGCAGCGGCCTGTTTTCCCGATTGGAGATGTGTGATGCCAATGTATATCGTTCTCGGTCAACTCACAGATGACGGCGCCAAGAACGTGTCAGATTTCGTCACAGGGGTAGAACAGAACATAGCGCGCGCCGAATCACTCGGCATCAAGGAGCATGGCTGGTATATGACCCAGGGTCAGTACGATTTCGTGGTGATTGTCGAAGCGCCGGAAGCAGAGGTCCTGCTGAAACAAGCGTTCGGAGTTGCCGGTACCGGAAAAGCTCGAACCCAAACGATGCGCGCTTATACCATAGACGAGGTCCGCAAGGTCCTTCCCTAAATCAATCTGGACCTACGATCCAGTGGTCGGGTGTCCGCGTCCGTTCGAGTTTTCGTAACTTTGCCGGTTCATCGCCCTAATCCCAACGCCAGAAGTCGGCTCTCTTTCACCACTATCGCAGAACGCGATGGACGGCCTATTAGCGCTAGACCGGACAGTGAGAAACTCAGGCGACACGCCGTACACTGCTATGGACTTTGCGTTTAGCATCATCCGCTTACGGCCGATCGACACGCTGGCCGTAGCGGCAAGAGCCTTTTTCGCTTCAGTGTATTCGGTTGGCCCCAACTTGTTCAGTACGTCGCGCAGGCAATATCAGTGTGTCAGATGGAGGAAATCTGCAGGTAGGTGACGACAGTCAGCGCGATGCTCTTACACGACGCGGAGATCTGCGTCGCCTCGGGGTGGAACGAGCCGGATCATCGTTCGTGGTCACACCCAGAACGCTGACTCGACCACGTGACGATCCGCTTGGTCCAATGGCGTTTGCCCCAAGCCCTGAGAGCAAAACGACACCCGGCCGATCAGAACGATCAGACCGGGTGTCCCGCTGTTGACCTTATCCGGCGCGAACAGTACCGTTCAGGTTTCCTGCAATCTCTTCGTCGCGTCTGCCCGCTCGGCGATTAGCTGCCGAGATTCTCGATGGTGAAGCCAGACCCAACACCTGGAGCCAAATCGAGCGTGGCAGGGGTGGCCGAATTGTTACGAAGAGTCACGACATCACCGGCGGCAAGGGTTAAGATCGAGTTTCCGCTGACTTCTCCGGTGGCGACTAGCGAGCTAACATTGGTCGACGCATCCACTGTTCCGTTTACCGCCACAGCGAATGCGGATCCGACACCCGCGGTGATGTTTACGTACCAGGACACTCGGTATACACCCGCAACCGACACTGTGATGGTTGTAGTTCCCGCAGTATGCGTCACATTCGTCAACGGACCATTGTTACTGAACGGAACGTCTGCTCCACCCACAACGGTTGCGTCAGCGACCGTAGCCAACTCGTAAACGTAACCATACCCACTCAGCCCGGCACCCGCTGCCCCAGTGGGCCCAGTCGGACCTGATGGACCAGTCGCACCAGTTGGGCCGCTCGGACCAGATGGACCAGTCGCCCCAGTCGGGCCGCTCGGACCTGATGGACCCGTGGCTCCAGTCGGGCCGCTCGGACCTGATGGACCCGTGGCTCCAGTCGGGCCACTCGGACCAGATGGACCAGTCGCCCCAGTCGGGCCACTCGGACCTGATGGACCCGTATCCCCAACCGGACCAGTCGGGCCACTCGGACCTGACGCGCCGGTGGCTCCAGATGGGCCGCTCGGACCAGATGGGCCTGTTGCATTCCAGGAGACCGCGGTCTCGGAACTGGCGCAAGACTGACCTTTCTCGGTATCGATCAGTCGTAGACTACCGGCGGTGCCCCCAAAGAACGGAATCCAACCCGGCAGAAAGAACCACCCGCCACCGGTCCGGACACAGCCGTGGAACACGTTTGATTGATCTGGAATGTCCGCGAATGCGTTTGTAGCGAGGGCCAATACAAGTATGGCCGCCACAAATCCAGAACGCACGACACGTCGCTTTGGCACACGAGAGAAGGTTTGTTCCCACCGCGTCTTCGCGACAGTGGACCGTCTATTCATCCGTTACCCCTCAATTTATCCTGGGAAAGATATGCGTGCGGCAATAGGGTTTCTGCGAACATCGTCGATATCACTGGTGTCCGTGACTTCTCATTACAACTTCAGAAAGATCCCGTCTCTACCTCACCCCCGATCTTGTCCACACACGGGATCGACGCTAGTTCCCGCCGGATATGGCCTCGCTATGTGTTAACGCAACACCGAACTCAGGCGCCACGCGTTACCTTAGTAGTCCAACACGGATACAGGCGCGGCGTCGTTTGACGCCGCGCCCGCATGACTGTTACTTCATAGTTGCCAGGACGTGCTTGGGAACCGGGGGCTGGAGACCTGGAGCAAGCGGGGTCTCGTAGGGCTTTCCTCCGGTCCGTTCTTTGAACTCCGCCTGCGCCTGCTCGATCAGCTTCGCATCGCTGAAGAGCGCGGCGCCGGTCACGGCCATGGTCTTGGCCGCCAGCATCATCCCTTTATGGCCGATCGACATGCCGGCCGTGGCGGTAATGCCCCAACTGTGTCCCGGGATCGCGGTTGGATGACACACCGTATGCACCTGGACCGTCGGGGTGATATAGCTGACGTCGCCCACGTCGGTTGATCCACCGGAAACGTGACCCTCGTCGTATATCGGCATGATGTCGCCGTGCAGCGGCAATTCCAACATGCTCTCCGACATACCCCGCGCACGAAGGTTCAGTTCGCAGGTGCCTGGCGCATAACCCGAAATGACCGTGGCGGCATAGGCATTTTCTTCTTCGGTGTATTCGATCGGGCCGAGCCCTTCCATGATCCCGTGCGACAGATCCGCCAGGAAGTAGTTCGGCAGCACATCGAAGCAGCCGCCCTGCATGTCCTCTTCCAACTTCGTCTCAGTCATCAGCGCCGCGCCCTGCGCGATCTTACGTACACGCGCGGTGAGCTCGTTGACCTGGTATCGGTGTGGCGCTCGTACGAAATACCAGACCTCGGCTTCAGCCGGAACGACATTAGGCGCGCCACCACCATTGGTGATGACGTAGTGGATTCGCGCCTCTTGAATCGAGTGCTCGCGCATGTAATTGACGCCGGTGTTCATTAATTCGACCGCGTCGAGGGCCGAGCGGCCTTGCTCCGGATTACCGCCAGCATGTGCGGTCTTGCCGTGGAAGCGGAACTTGATGTTGTCCAGCGCGTTGCAGCTACCTTTGACGCCGTTGTTGAAGTCAGACGGATGCCAGGTGATGGCAACGTCAAGATCGTCAAAGATGCCGCTGCGTGCCATGTAGACTTTGCCGATCAGCGTCTCTTCAGCCGGACAACCGTAGTAGCGAACAGTTCCCTGCTGACCGGTTTCTTCCATCCAGGCTTTGACCGACATCGTCGCGGCCAGCGCAGCTGTCCCAAGCAGGTTATGTCCACAACCATGTCCGGGAGCGCCTTCGGTCTCAGGATCCTGAGTCGCCTGCAGCTTCTGCGACAGACCCGGGAGCGCGTCGTACTCACCGAGGAAACCGATGATCGGTGATCCGCTCCCCCACTCCGCCATAAAGGCGGTCGGCAGTCCGCCGACGTTCCGGGTGATGCGAAAGCCTTCCTTTTCCATTTCGGCAGTGTGAATGGCACACGCTTCGGTCTCGGCGAGACCCAACTGCGGATGGCGCCAGATCTCGTCAGCAACCGCGACGAAACGGCCCTCGCGCTCTTCGAGCCATTCGCGTATCTCTTCGTTCGTTGCCAATATTCCCTCCCTATGTATGGACAGATTTCACATCGACCACGATAGCACAGGCGGGCAGGCACGCAATCGTCTTCACGCAGCGATCGTGCCACCGTCTCCAATCATGAAGAGCGGTCGATTTCATACTAAGATGTGGAAAACAGATGTACCCGATCACCACCGAAATGAATGAACTACTTCTCGGCGGACCCGATAGATCGAATTGCCCTGTAGGTCCAGTCGCCCGGCGAATGAGACTCGGGTAGATACGGCCAGTCACGATCCAGAAAGGAATCGACCATGGAGTCTGATCGACACTACGACTATGTGATCGTTGGCGCGGGATCATCCGGAGCGGTACTGGCCGCGCGTCTGAGCGAGGATCCGGCCAGAACGGTGCTGCTGCTGGAAGCTGGCCCAGACTATCGGGCGACAGACGCGCCGGTCGAAATGCATAGCGCTAATCCATTGGGCATCAACGACCCCGAACTCTTTGCCGATCATCAATGGCCACAGCTGGTCGCGCGACGCACGTCAGCACAGGAGCCGCGGCGCTACGATCGCGGCCGCGGTCTCGGCGGTAGCTCGACCATCAATTACATGATCGCTCATCGAGCCATGCTCGAGGATTACGATAGCTGGGCCGAACAGGGGTGCGAAGGCTGGTCCGGCGAAGAACTGCTGCCCGCCATGAACCGGTTGGAGAACGATCTCGACTTTGGCGACGCGCCGTATCACGGGAACAGCGGCCCGATCACGATTTACCGGCCGACGTTTGCTCAATGGGGCAAGGTGGATCTGGGCCTGCTGGAGGCCGGACTGGAGCTGGGCTATCCCTGGCATCATGATTTGAACGCCCCTGAATCGACCGGTATCTGCGCGATGCCGGTCAACCGGACACATGACGGACGAGTCTCGACCAACGACGGCTATCTTGAACCGGCCCGCAACCGCCCCAATCTCACGATCGTGGGCCACGCCCACGTCGATCGCGTCCTGTTCGACGGGCGCCGCGCCACCGGCGTTCGTGTTCATCATCCCGAAGGTCCGGCAGATCTTCATGGCACCGAGGTGATCGTCTGCGCGGGAGCCGCATTCTCACCCGGCATATTGATGCGCTCGGGTATCGGGCCAGCCCAGGACCTGCAAGCGCTCGGCATCCCCGTCCTGAACGATCTGCCGGTCGGCCGAAATCTGTTGGACCACTCCGCCGTTGGCATTAGGCTCGATCTCAAGCCTGAGGCGAGAGCACAACACTGGGATCATCGTTTGATGTGCTGCTATATTCGCTACAGTTCGGGGCTCGCCGGTGCCGATGAAAACGACATGGTCATCAGCAGTCGGAATCTAGGTGGCTATGACCAGGCCGGTCTGGCGACTGGTGGGCTCAACGTTCTTACCTGGCAGAATTTCTCACGCGGGACGTTGAAACTGGTCGACTCCGATCCATACACATTGCCAGAGATCGATCAAAACCTCCTCGGCGACGAGCGCGACCTCGTTCGCTTGCGTGATGGCGCCCGCCGGCTTTTCGCCATCACCCGACACCGGGCTATCGCCGCCATCGCCACAAAGATGACGTTGGTGACCTACGCGCCGGACTCGCCATTCAAGACAACGGAAGACGTCAGAACGGACGATGCGCTCGACCAATGGCTGCTCACTTCGGCGCGCGACACCTGGCATATTTCGGGAACGTGTCGCATGGGCAGCGTCGATGATCCGCGCACCGTCGTCGATTCCGATTGCCGGGTGCTGGGTATGGAAAACCTGCGAGTCATTGACGGCTCGATCATGCCGGAGGTCACGCGCGCCAACACCAATCTCACCTGCATGACGATCGCCGAGCACATGGCCGCCCGACTCCGGCGCGCAGAGGTAATCTCCGGATGGCAATTCACTGCCGAGATTCGCAGCGGACACGGCATCAGGAAATCCGCTACCCGATCTCGGATCCGCGAGTGGGAATGTGTAGGATCGATGGCCCGTGGTGAGGAAGAAGGATCCGCCGCCCGATATCTGCTCAGTGGCTAGAGAGGAGAGTGGGCAGCGGAAATTACGAAGGATAGTTCGCCGAGTTAATGTTCTCGTTCACGTCTGAAGACATTTGTCGGGTCGTAGCGTCGCTTTATTTCGGCCAGCCGAGAATAGGTCTGTGCCGGATAAGCCTCGCGAACACGCTCTACTCCTTCGTCACCGACGAAGTTCACGTAAGCACCGGACGTCATCGGTTCGAGCACCTGCCACAGATCTTCAACCCACAGCCGATCCTGCTCAGCCATTCCGACGTTGAGGATCGCCAGGAGCATCGACTTATCTCGATGGGCGAACGCGGTAGCTTCGTTTGAGATCCGCGCATAGGCACCACCGAGAGCACGCAGTTGGATCATGCCGGCCGGAGACTGGCGGTTCCGATGGTGATCGAGAATCTCTCGAATGGCCGCGTCAGACAGACCATCCATGAATCCGGACCGCATGATCCCGGGATGTGGCTCAGAAGCTTGCGCCGTGAAGTCGTACAGAGCGGGATAAGGCATCGGCGCAACGATCTCTCCGATTGGCTGGGCCAGCGCCTGAATTGGCGCGATGGCGCGGCGCCCTTCTTCAACGTCACCGGCATAGCAGAACATCACAACGCAGGCGAGCTTTCCACGCGCCTCCTCCGAGATCACCGGCAGTGGCGGTGCCGCCATTACCATGCTGATCGTGGTCAGTTCGTCCGGCGCCTGTACTGCATAGTCAGCGTATCCCCGTAACACCTCGGCCGTAGCCGGCAGCACGATCGCACCGCCGAGAACCATACCCGCCGGATGCAGCTGAAACTCAAACCCGGTGACAATGCCGAAGTTACCGCCACCGCCACGAATGGCCCAGAAGAGATCAGGAGTTCTGGTTCGCGCTCGCGACGATCAACCGCCCGTCTGCCGTCACGATCTCAGCCGATAGCAGGCTGTCGATCGTAAGACCGTGCTTACGCACCAGCCAGCCGATGCCACCACCAATCGTTAGTCCTCCGATGCCAACGGAGGCTGTATCGCCGGTCGAGAGAGCCAGCCCGAGTGGCTGCGCTGCGGCGCACAGATCCATGGTTCGGGCACCGGGCTGCACCCAGGCGGTTTGCTTCACCGGATCGACGCTGACGCTTCTCATGCCCGAAAGATCGATCACCAGGCTGCCATCAACTGAGCTGTCGCCGGCAAGGCTGTGTCCACCGCTGCGTACCGCGAGTTGCAGATCGTTGTCACGGGCAAATTCGACCGCGCGAATCACATCCGCGGCATCGGCGGCTCGCACGATGAGTGCAGGATAGCGATCAAGTGAAACATTGTGAATACGGCGTGCGACATCGTATTCGGTATCGGACGAGCGCACGACGGAGCCGAGAATCCGCGACTCAAGTGACTGAATTACGATCGGATCGATTACGTCGACCCTCGTTGCTTGCGATACAATCACGTTGCGTTCCTTTCGCCGGTTAGTGGCTGTTAATGACCTCGAATCCGTTTGATTCGCCGCACACTTTCGGTGCGTTATGTGACTAGTATCGTGAGATGGAAGCGGACCGGGACCGGGGATTCTGAGGGAATACTGACTGTGGAACGGGCCGGGAGAAATACCTGCCGCTAGGTTCAGGTAGTCTCGTGCCCTCGGTCCAGATTGGGACAGTCCACTCGATGAGCTATCCTCGCGGTCGGAACTGGTGATCAGCAGGATGAACGAGACAACGACGTCGCACGAACCAAGCAAGCCCGCGCTTTCCAGCGAAAATTCGTGGGAGGCAGATGCCGACCTGACCCATGTTCAAACGGACAGGTACGACCCTCATCAGCAGTACCGGGACATCTTCGAGGCGGCAAGCGACGGACTGATTGTCAACGATCTCGACACCGGCATAGTGCTCGAAGCCAACCCGGCCGCCTGTCGCATGCACGGCTATGACGATATGGCCGGTCTGCACCCGTCCGTCTTCATCCACCCCGATAGCCACCATTTGTTCGCCGATTACATCGTAACCCTGCGACAGGGGCGGGAGTATCGCTGCCGAGTGCACGATGTCCGTCGGGATGGGTCGGTGTTCGACGTTGAGGTACTCGGCCGGCGGATTTCGTACCAGGGTAAGGCAGCCATGCTTGGTGTCCTGCGTGACATCTCCGAGCAGGTGGACGCTTATCAGATCCTGGAAGCGAGCGTTGCCGAACGAACCCGCGAAATCCAACGACGAGGTCGCGTCGCCGAGGGGATGCGCGAACTCATCGAGGCAGTGAACTCGCGGGAAACGCTCGACGAGATTCTGAGCTATCTGGTCGACCAGGCCCGGGTCCTTCTGGACAGCGATGCCAGCGCGGTCTTCCTCCCTGTCGACGACCGGGGTGGAAATCTGCTCGGCATTCGAGCGTCTTCCGGATTGGCTCAAGAACACGCCAACGTGCGTATGCCTCTTGGAATTTCATCAACGGGGCTGGCGTTTGGGCGCCGGAAACCAGTCTTCGTGTCCAACCTGCAAGCTGCTCTTCCGACTGAATCAAAACCGATCGAAGAGATCCAACTGGATGATCGACCCAATGCAATCCATGTGGTGGGGTTGCCTTCGGTTCTCGAGAATCCGGAACGCGAGCCAGGTTCTCAGCCGACCGGGGGAATGCGCGCCTTTGCCCAGTTGTACGGTGCCTTCCTTTCGGTTCCGATGACGACCAAAGACCGGGCCTATGGGACGCTCTCCCTCTACTATCGGAGCCCGAGGGAGTTCAGCGACGACGATATTTCGCTGGCAAGCGCATTCGCCGGTCAGGCGGCGCTGGCGATCGAAAACGCGCGCCTACGTGAGCAGGTTGGTCAGGCGGCTGCGCTCGAGGAACGACAGCGACTAGCTCGAGAGCTTCATGACGCGGTTACGCAGACTCTCTTCTCGGCCACTCTCATCTCTGAGGTCATTCCGGATCTGTGGGAAACTGATCCAATCGCTGCCAAGCGCAGACTGGAACAGCTGCGAAGGCTGACGCGGGGCGCTCTGGCAGAAATGCGCATTCTGCTACTCGAGCTACGTCCGAGCGCCCTGGCCGAGGTTCCATTGCCCGATCTGCTCCATCAGCTCGTCGAAGCCTCGATTGGCGCCACGAAATCGGAGGTCGACCTGACGATCGAGGGAGACCATCGCACCAAGCTCGCGCCGGATGTCCAGATCGCTCTCTACCGTATCACTCAGGAAGCGCTGAACAACGTCGCGAAACACGCTCAGGCTCAGCATGTCAGCATCGTGCTTACCTGCGAGTCAGTCGGGTGTGTCAATCTGCGGATCCAAGACGACGGAGTCGGGTTTGATCCGTCCACCATCCCGGCCGGACACATGGGCGTTGGCTTCATGAAAGAACGGGCGGAATCGATCGGCGCGACGATACGTGTTCAGAGTTCCCCTGGATCTGGTACACGGGTTAACGTTCATTGGAGAGATGAGAAATGCGCGCAGGCATGACATCGATCGACGATCAGGTCAAGCTAATCCGGGTTCTGATTGTCGACGACCACGAGATGGTTCGAAGTGGTCTCAATGCCTTCATGCAGGGAGTCGAGGATCTCGAGCCGGTGGGCGAGGCCGCCTCCGGCGAAGAAGCGATTCAACAATGCGAACATCTCCAACCGGACGTCGTGCTGATGGATATGCGCATGCCGGGCATCGGCGGAGTTGAAGCAACACGCGCTATCCACGAGCGATGTCCGAACGTCCGCATCATTGCCCTGACCAGCTTTCCGGAACAGGAACTGGTGCATCAAGCGCTCCGAGCTGGGGCAATGAGTTACCTTGTCAAAAACGTCGCCTCTTCCGAATTAGCCTGCGCGATTCGTGACGCTGTCGCTGGACGTCCCACCCTCGCACCGGAAGCGACGCAAGCGCTCATTCGCCAGGTGACCAAGTCTGCACCTCCAGGACACGATCTGAGCCCTCGCGAGCGAGAGGTGCTTGCTCTGATGAAGCAGGGCATGAGCAATCGCGCAATCGCCGATCAGCTCGTGATCAGTCGCTCGACCGTCGACTTTCACGTTAGCAACATACTCGGTAAGTTGGACGTTGGCAGTCGGACCGAGGCCGTGGCCCTGGCTATCCAACATCAACTCGTCGATTAATCTCCAAAGTCGCGTGCGCGACTATCCGCGACCTCCGAGCCAATGACCTGGGCGGCGATGTTCCACTTCGATGTGCACGCATTGATCGAATGATGGGGACATGGTCTACTGCCAACGAGACTGCGCGATCGCCAGCCGTTTCAGCGTTTGGAGGGGAAACGATGCCACTCGACGATATCCTGAAAGAGGTCTCGGCTGATAACGCTTGGGAAGATACGCTCCACATCACCAGCAACATCCCTTCCCGTTTGGCCGGCTCGGACAACGCGCGACGAATGGCGGAGTTCGCCCATCAGAAACTCCAGAGCGCTGGGATGACGAGTCAACTCCACGAGTTCATGGGGCTAGTTTCCTTCCCGGAACCGGCCACCGTCACCGTCCTGTCGCCCGAGTCCTTCACCGTCGAGGGCTACACGCTGGCGCAGTCGGCCTCAACCGATGGATTCGAAGGAGAGCTCGTCTACATCGGTGCCGGCGCCGAAGCCGACTACGAAGGTCGCGACATGCGAGGCAAGATCGGGCTCTCCGGCTTTCCCTATGCCCCCGCCCGTCACGAAAAGGCACTGATCGCCTGGAAGCACGGCTCGGCCGGGCAGATCATGATGAACTTCGGCGACGAGCAGTGCGAGGCCTTCGCGTTTGGCTCCGTCAAATCGGCCTGGGGGAATCCGACTCCCGAAGCACTTGAGCACGAGTCGCCCGATCTCCCGTGCATCTCCATCTCCCGTGTCGATGGTCTCAGGCTACAGCAGCTCTGCGGACGTGGTCCGGTTCGCGTTCGGATCAGCTGCAAAACGGCGAACGGCTGGCACAAGCTGACCATGACGAGCGGCGAGTTCGGTACCGATCCTGAACGAGAGTTCCTCCTGCTCGGCGGTCACATGGACTCCTGGTACGGGCCACAGGCAACCGACAATGCGACCGGCGACGCCTGCATTCTGGAACTGGCTAGAGTATTCAAGGAGCACGAGGGAGAACTGCGCCGTGGTCTCGTCACTGCCCTCTGGATGGGTCACGAGACCGGCACGATGATCTCCTCGACCCGCTTCGCTGACGTCAACTGGGACCGGCTACGCCGCAGTTGTATCGCCTATCTGCAGGTCGATCAGCCTGCCATCGCGAACAGCGGCCTCTGGCACACCGCATCGACCGAGGACATCCAGACCTACTCGACGCGCATCGCACGCGAGACGATCGGTAACATGCCGGTTCGCTGGGGACGCCAGCGTAAGAACGGCGACTCATCATTCTTTGGCGTCGGACTGGCAGCGCTGGCGGGTGAGATGATGATGAGCGAAGAGGAGACGAAGCGAAACGCACTGGCCAACCTCGGTTGGTTCCACCACTCTGCCCACAACACGCTCGATAAGGTCGATCGGTCCCTGCTGGCGCCGCATCTTGAGGTCTACGCCCGTTGGATGTGGGGTCTATTGACGATGCCGATCCTACCGCACGAATACGAGCCGCTCGGCCGCGCGTTCGTCGATCGCCTGACCGAGTTGAGCTCCGACGACGTGCCCGGTATCGATATGCAGACCGCAATCGAGCAGGCTCAGGAGTTTCATACACTCGCGACGAGGCTGGATCAGCAATCGTCCGCCTGGAGCAAACGCATCGAGTCCGGAACCGCTGAAGGTGACGACGTAGCCGACCGGATCAACCAGACCAAACTCCGCGTCTCGCGGGTGCTGGTCCCGATCGCTTCAACCGTCGTCGGCGCCTACGGACAGGACCGCTACGGCCACGCCTGGCAATCGCAGATGATCCCGTCGCTTGTTCCATATCCGAAGCTGGCGAGTTATGCACCCGACTCTGAGGAGTTCCAGACCTGGTGGGTCTCGATGGTCCGCGCCCGCAACCGCACCGTCGACGCGCTCAGTCTGGCCAGCGATGTAGTGCGATCGGCACTGGCGGACGTGGGCTGACACAGCAAGAGAGGTCCGCCGCATCCGCGATTCCGCGTCAAAACACCTGGCCGATGGGCGGAGCATCTTTCGCCGCCAACGGTAGTGCGAATTGCGTCCGAATGGTCGACTCAACGCGGGCGTTGGTTGGAGACGACTCTAATCGCGAAGGACACACGACCTCTCTGCGACGACAAGTTTGGCCTTTACGAACGGGACACCCTCACTACGCCGGTGGCGGCTTGATCCCGTAGCCTTCTGGCGGCTCGCCGCCGATGAGGTTACGGACAAAGAAGTCCCAGCGCTTGCGCGTGAAGTAGATGTTGCCGCGTGCCCAGGGGGACTCGAACGCCTTCAGCCCGCGCCGCAGGTCAAACAGCCCATGATTCGTGTTCGGAATGATAAGCATCTCGAAGTCCTTGTTGGCCGCGATGAGTGCATCGACCATACGCAACGTCAACGATGGATGTACGTTGTCGTCCATTTCGCCGTGGACCAGCAGCAGCTTCCCTTTCAAGTTCGCCGCCAACCGGATGTTGTCCTGGTGCGAGTAGGTTTCGGCATCATAGAGCCCGAGCCAGGCCTCGCCCCAGAGTGCGACGTAGCCGAGATTGTCGTGGTTGCCAGCCGACGAAACCGCCGCCTTGAAGAACTCGGGGAAGAGGAGCATGGCGCGCATCGAGGCATACCCACCGCCCGAGTGACCGTAGATCCCGACGCGATCCAGGTCAAGCGAGGAATCGCGTTCACCAAGCTGGGTGATCCCGACAACGTGATCTTCGAGGCCTCCCGCCTCGCCGAATCCGGCCCCGGTGGCCACGTCAATCATTTTGCGAGAGCGGAAAGGCGTCCCCAAGCCGTCGATGGTGATCACGATGAAGCCCAGCTCGGCCAGGGACTGATCCTGCCAGAAGGAGCTTTCGGCGGTCGGAAACGCTTTCGGCGTCCTGATAATCTGCGGTCCCGGATAGGTCGCGTCCAGCACCGGATATGTCCGATTCGGATCGTAATTGCTTGGGACGGATGATCATCCCGTAGATATCGGTCACCCCATCGCGCGCCTTCACCTGGAATCGCTCCGGATAGCGCCAGCCACGCTCCAGCAATCGGCTCACGTCGGCCTGTTCCAACTGGGCGATCAACCGGCCGTCGTCGGCACGGAGCACCGTGGTCTGCGGCTGATCGATCCGCGAGAACGTGTCGAGGAAGACGCTGCCGGTCGGCGAGAAGGTGATCTCGTGCTCGGCATCTTCGGGCGTCAGCAATTCGAGCCGGTTGCCGTCGAAATCACAACGATACAGATGACGATAGTAGGGGTCTCGTCCAGATTCGCGACCGTTGGCGGTGAAGTAGATCCAGTGCCCACTTTCGTCGACGCGCACGACTTCACGCACATTCCACGCACCCGAGGTGAGCTGTGTTCGCACCTTACCCACGCCGACGTCGATGAGGTAGAGGTGTCCCCAGCCTGATCGGCTGGAGAACCAGGTGAGGAGCTCGCCATCCCCTATTTCTCGCACGTTCTCCACCTTGGTCTCGACCGGAATATGATCCGGATAGACCGGCGTGTCCCCCTCCTCCTGGTGCAAAACGCGCTCTTGACCTGTCCTGGCATCGACCTGCGACACGCTGATCTTGCGACGGTCGCGCGATCCGCGAATCACAAAATAGCTGCGCCCGTCCTTACTCCACCACAGCAGATTGAGATCGATCGGGTTGTGCAGCACGCTGACGATCGGGTCGCCTTTCGCCGGTACCTGTTTGCCCTTGCTCGCGTCAATCACGAGGGGAGCGGCAATCTCGACGTGCTCGTCGCCGGGTAGTGGATAGCGATACGAGTGGAGCACGGGCCGCACCTGATCCGGCGGCACCGCGGTCTGAATCAGGTACATTGGCTCGATCTGACGCTCATCCAACCGGTACGTGAGCAGGCGTGTCGAGTCGGGAGACCAGGAGACGCCCGGCTTGAGCGGCTTTCCCAACAACTTGTCGGTCACCTCAGACTGCCGGCCACCCGGAAGAGTACCGTAGCCGTAAAAGGGCTCGGCGTCATTCGTCAACTGACGCTGTTTGCCTGATTTGATCTCACGCACGAACAGATTGCCATCTCGAATAAAGGCAGCCAGGTGACCATCCGGAGACCTCACTTCGTCCTTCGGCGTATCATCCGGAGCGCTACCCTGTTTACATGTATAGGTCGCCAGATCGCACGACCAGGTCACGCCTTCAATCGCGAACTCGACACCGACCGATTCCGTATCGTCGTCGTTTGAGGTCAGCGTGATTTCACCAAACGGAAGTTGGTTGCCGGTGTAGTAGATACCGGATGCCTGGGATAGCGCCGCCGCCAACCGCTCATGGTCGAATGCTGGCTGGCGAAGTTCGGTCGCGGGATCGACGACGACGAATTCCGTTCCGTCGCGGCTCGATCGCCGGTACCAGAAGCGATCAGTTTCCCCTATCCAATGCGGCGTGACGCCGGTGTTGAAGACCAGCTTGGCGACGTTCCAGGGTAAATAGCTCTCAGCCCGGGCATAGTCGGCACGTGTATCGGCGCTACATCAATCGATCGGTCATACTGATCCTCCTACAAACAAAGTCGATTCCCCCAAGGAGTTGCTGGAATTGAATGAACCGAAGCGGCGGCGCTCAGATGGGAGGTTCATCAAATGAGTGCCCAGCAAGCTACATCCCAGCGTCGGTCAGCCCGACAATGATGTCAAGCCGAATCGCATGAGCGACGATCGCGCAGAAGTCTCACCCAGATCGACCGTTCGTCGTCTTACCGCTCTTCAAACATCGTTGACACACCGGTGCGGAACACATAGGGTGTCGGGACACTAGCACCAGTCGGACCCCGCACATTGATCGGAGCCATGTATGACCGCTGCCTACCTTCGAGACCGATACAACCTGCCGCTCTCGACAAGCTCCAGCACCGCGGCCGAAGAGTATGTGCGCGGAGTCGACCTCGTACTCTCAGGCAACATCGGAGCGACGGAGCACCTGAACCAGTCAACTGCAGCCGATGAAGGCTTTGCGCTCGGGCATGCCACTCTGGCGTCGATCGATCTGCGTTGGAGACGTTTTGATTCGGCTCGTTCGCATGCTGATGCCGCCCAGAAACTGAGCGCCGGGACCAGCAAGCGAGAGAAGCAGCATGTCGAGATCATCTCACAGATGGTAGCTGGCAACGGTTCCCAGGCTCTTGATCTCGCGCGCGAGCATCTCGACGAATTTCCAAGCGACGGCTACATATTGAGCCAGTACATCGGCTTGCGACGGGGTCCCGGATGTCGCGAGATGAGCGCCGCGATTCTCGATACCATCGAGGCACTTGAGCCAGCCTACGGCGATGACTGGTTCTACACCGGCGCTCGATCATTCCAGCTTCACGAACTGAATCGTTTCGGCGAGTCACGCCAATACGCCGAGCGCTCGCTGGCCGGAAATCCGCGCAACGGCAACGCTGCCCACAACCTGGCGCATTGCTTCTACGAGACGGCTGATTTCAGAGGTGGTCTTGAGTTCCTGAACGACTGGATCGTTGAATACCACCCTGATGCACCCCACTACTCACATCTCAACTGGCACAAGGCGTTGTTCGATCTTACTCAGGGCCGGTACCAGGACTCCTACAACGTGTATCGCAAGTCGATCCGTCCCAGCGTCCTCAAACAAGATATCGGCGCACTAGGTCCTCCGGTCGCTGATGCGACCTCGCTCTTCTGGCGTTACCGGCTGTATGGCTCACCACTTGAGCGTCGCGACGACTGGCGCGAGATCGATGAATTCGCTCAAACAGTCGCCTCAGGCCCACGATCAGGCTTCTACGACGCGCACTGCGCACTGGCCTTCGCGGCTACCGGCAACGACACGGCAATGGCGTCGCTGCTGGACGGACTACGAGCAGCGGCAGATGGTGGGCACGTGCTGACCGCCGAGGTAACACTGCCCCTGGTGCTCGGCATCGAGGCGTTCGGTCGCGAGTCCTATGCGGAGACTGTCGCGCATATCGAGCCGATCTTCGACGATCTCGTACGAATCAATGGGAGCCAGGCGCAGCGCCTGGTCTTCGAGGAGACACTGCTGCGCGCTTACATGCTGACCGGGCGACACGAGAAGGCCGAGGCGATGCTTCGCGCTCGACTTGAGCACAAGCATTCGGGTCGCGATTTCTTTTGGCTCGCTGAAGCCGATTCGAGCCACGGGCTGATCGACGCTGCCAGGGAGAATCTGGGAGCTGCCCAGGCCATGTGGACAGACGCGGATCCAGACGCGCCTGAGCTGGTGCGATTGGAACGATAGCAAGACAAACACCGCAGACGTTCGAGGGACCTCATCATTGTCTGTCTTCCGCTAGGCGGAGCGTGGGCAAAGATGACGCGCCATCCCCCAACGCTCAAACTTGCGTTACTATCTCCACGTAAGGCTCGGATGCCTTGTCAGGTCGACGCGGGGCGCGCGGCCGCGCGTGAATATGGCCGATATTCCAGGGATAAGTGGGAAGGAAACCTCCATGTCTATTTCCTCGTGGAAGGATGAAGCGACCGAGAGCGCTATCGTTGGCGATATCTCGATCGACGAACCGTGGGGACTCATCGAGAAGTTCAGCACGCTGAACCGTCTTTCGGGGAGCGATGAAGAAGCTCAGGCGGTTCGCTATATCACCGACAAGCTGAGCGCCTGGGGCGTGCCGCACACCGTCCATCATCCAACCTGTCTCATTAGCCTGCCGGGGCCCTCGACGCTACGCACGCTCGGCCCGGGTGGCCGCTCGTTCACCGTCAAGACGTCCTCCTTCTCGCCGTCGACGGACGGACGCGAGGTCGAGGCCGAACTGGCCTATGTTCCGGGGGCGCAGGCCGCCGATATCGGAGATCTACTGGGCGCCTCACGCCCAATCGAAGCCGGGAATCTGGCGGGCAAAGTAGTCATCACCGAGGGGCTGGGAATTGCCGCTCGAGGAATGGATTTCGCCGGCTCGGGCGCCATCGCCGCCATCTTCATCAACCCTGGAGAACGCATTCACGAGGGCATCACCACCACATCCTGGGGCTCGCCCGATCTCGAATCTCTTGGTCGCGTGCCGGAGATACCGATTCTCGCCATCAACAAACCGGAAGGTGAAGAGCTCAAGAAGTTGATCCAGAACGGCACGGTGAAGGTCGCCTTCTCGAACAAGGTCGATACCGGCTGGAGGCAGATACCCGTTACGGTCGCGGAGATCAAAGGCTCGGTGTCGCCGGACGAGTTCATCCTGCTGCACGGTCATATCGATTCCTGGCACGTCGGCATCAGTGATAACGCCACCGGTGATTCAACACTGCTGGAGGTCGCACGCGTCTTCTGGAAGCATCGCGACAAGCTGACGCGAACGCTCAGAGTCGCCTGGTGGTCGGGACACTCCCATGGGCGCTACGCCGGGTCAACCTGGTACGCGCAAGAGTTCGCACAGGATCTGGCGGCCAACTGTGTCGCTCACGTCAACTGTGACTCGCCTGGCACCCGATTCGCTACGGAATTTCGTGATGTCGCCTGGACCGCCGAATCAGCCGCGCTGGCGCAGCTCGCGATCAAAGATGTTAGCGGCCAGGACTCCAGTGGGGATCGTCCGCTCCGTGCCGGCGACTGCTCATTCGGTAACCTGGGAATCTCCAGCTACTTCATGGGTCTGTCAGAGATGCCGAAAGCGGTCGCGCAAGCAAAGGGTTACCACTCGGTGGGAGGTTCTGGCGGCAACATCGAATGGCACACCGAGGCCGACACCATCGAGCTCGCCGATCGAGACGTCCTGCTGAAGGACATCAAGATCTACGCGACTGCACTCTTTCGCGGGTTGAATGCCCCGATCGTGCCGCTCGACTACCGCGCTGCGGTGGATGAGATGATTGGTCACATCAATGGATATCAGAAGGCGGCCGGTTCCAAATTCGACTTGAGCCCGTCGTTGAACGCAGCCAACAGCCTGCGCGATGCCATCGACGAATTCTACGAACGAACCGATGCTCTCAGCGGAAAACCAGCGTCCGATCCGGATGTCTTGCGAGCCAATGCGCTGCAACGCATGCTGGCCCGCTCCCTGGTGACGCTCAGCTACAGCCAGGACGGTCGATTCCGCCAGGATCCAGCTCGAGGTATTCCGCCAGTGCCAGGGCTCGCATCGGCACTTGAGCTCGCCAAAGTCGAGGCTGGCAGCGACCACTATCACGTACTACGAAACGATCTTGCCCGTGGCCAGAATCAGGTTGTCTGGACGTTGACTCAAGCGGCTCGGCGGCTCGGCGGTCAGCCGATGTAGTTGCCTGGCTGCACCAAGCAGAGCACGATCGGAAGATTTCCGACTTCAAAATGACGTGTGAAAAGGCGAAGAGCGTTCTTCGCCTTTTCCGTATTCTCAGACAACCCTTGCCGTGATTCCGGGTAAGTCATCCATCGCCCGACGCAGACTTCAAAGTGACGGCCTATGGGGGATAACCCCACTCCGAATTCTGCAGCTTGCCCCGTTTTGCCGAGGCTGACCCAAGACTAGGATGAAACCAACGTGGTTTGATTTGTCTTGGACGTTGCTATTGCAACACGTCGAAAGGGTGGCCAACCAATGCCTGCTCTTGAAGGTCTTCAGTCGCTGTCGGCGTTATCGAATCAGAGAACTCCAATCGGTGGGCGAAGTTCACTACGTAACCCGTTACGTTTGTTTTTCTCAGCAGAGCCATGGCTGGCGCTGATCTTCATGTCTCTCAGTCTCACCGTTGGCCTATTCTGGTTTATAGTGCTCGTCACATTGCTCTCAACGGGGCTTGGGTTAGCGATCACATTGATCGGCCTGCCGATTCTGGTGGGCACGATGCTCTTCTGGACGTACGGCGCCCGCTTTGAGCGACTTCGTGTCGGAGTCCTTCTCGGACGGCGCATTCCCAATCCCTATCGGCAACTGCCGGAGGGTCCGGCACTGGAACGGCTGCGCGCTCACGCGCGTGACCCGCACGTGTGGCTGGATCTTCTGTACCTGTTTCTTCTACTTCCCAATCGGCATCGCGGAGTTCGTCATTGCTATCACGACCGTCTCATTAACTGGAATTCTCTTGACAGTTCCAGTTTATTACCACTTTGTAGACGGAGTTCGATTCGGCGGACGCCATATCGATACGCTGCCGGAGGCCGTCGGAATCTCGCTGCTCTCGATTCCACTGCTGCTCCTTCTCCCGTACATCTTTGTCGGCATCGGCCGGGGCCATGCCTGGCTTGCCTGGAATCTACTCGGGTCAAACCGCGAAGCCGAGCTCGCCGCGCGCGTAGACAATCTGACCGCCAGCCGGTCGAGGGCCATGGATGCTTCCCTTGCCGAACTGCAGCGCATCGAGCGTGATCTACACGATGGCGCCCAGCAGCGGCTCGTGAAACTGGCAATGGACCTTGGCATGGCCAGGGAGAAGATGAAGACCGATCCAGCGGCCGCCGAAGCGCTCGTCGCCGAGGCGCATGACGAGGCCAAGCGCGCCATGGCCGAGATTCGCGACCTCGCTCGTGGTATTCTTCCCGCCGTTCTGACCGACAGAGGTCTGGATCCAGCCCTCTCAGCGCTCGCCGGACGGTCTCCGATTCCCGTTACGGTTGACGTCTGTCTCTCCGATCGCCTTCCGACACCGATCGAGACAACCGCATACTTCGTGGTGGCGGAAGCCCTCACCAACGTCGCTCGCCATAGCCAGGCAACCGAGGCGCACGTCGTCGTAAAACGAGAAGGGAATCAATTGCACCTCGACGTGGTCGACAACGGAATCGGCGGAGTTGACGACACGAACGGAACAGGACTGTCCGGACTTCGCGATCGTTTGGCCGCCGTCGATGGTACGCTGGCAATAACCAGTCCAGCCGGTGGCCCGACCCGCCTGCATGTGGAGATCCCGTGCGCATAGTCATCGCCGAAGATGCGGTCCTCCTGCGTGAAGGATTGGCGCGTCTACTTTCCGACGCCGGGCACGAGGTTGTCCGGCGTGTGGATAATGGCCCCGACCTGGTAGAAGCCATCGTCGACGATCGACCGGACATCTCGATCGTCGACGTCCGCATGCCGCCAACGTTCCGCGACGAGGGTCTGCGCGCAGCGATCGAAGCGCGGAAGCGCGTCCCTGGGACAGCAATCATGGTCTTCTCACAATATGTTGAAGAACGTTATGCCAGCGAACTGCTCACAACGGGAGCTGAAGGGATCGGCTATCTGCTGAAAGACCGCGTTGCCGACGTAGGGGACTTTCTCAAGTCGATCGAACAGGTGGCCAGTGGCGGCACCATTCTCGATCCAGAGGTAATCTCCCAGATCCTCTCGCGCAGGCGCAGAGACGACCGATTGGTCGAGCTCACGTCGCGGGAACGAGAGGTTCTGTCCCTCATGGCCGAGGGCCGCTCCAATAGCTCAATTGCCGATCAGCTATCCATTGGCGATGGGACGGTAGAGAAACACATTAGCAACATCTTCAGCAAGCTCGGCCTGGACGAGTCAACCAACCAGCATCGGCGAGTGCTCGCGGTACTGGCCTATTTGCGGGTGTGAAACTCCTCGACGATTACCGGATAATAACCGTCAGCAGACTCACATCGCCAAATCGGTGCAAGCTTCGACCACGATCGGATTTCCATAGGCGGCCGTTCCCTTACGGATCACTACACGATCCCCTGCTCCTTGGCCCAGACCGCGGCAGCGGCTCGCGAACTCAGGCTCAGCTTGTTGAAAATAGAGGCCATGTGGCTGTTCACCGTGCGCGTACCTATTCCCAACTGCCCCGCGATCTCCGCATCGGTCAGCCCCTGTGCCGCATGCTGCAACACCTCTCGCTCCCGAGCCGTAAGCCCGCCCGGTCGCACGCGTACATTTCGCGTGGTGTGACCGAGTCGGGATTCCAAATCTGCAACCTTCGCCAGCGTCGGATTCGCTCCCAACGGTTCGCAGATCTCGCGCACCTCACGGAGCAATTCCGCAGCAGTTCGCGGCTGGCGCTGGGCGATACGCAGCTCAGCCAATGCGAGTAGCGTCTGCGCCCGCTCGAACGGCGCGGCGCAAGCATCAGCCAGGCTGAGAGATTCATTCAGATGATGTTCTGCATCAACGAGCGCGCTGGATTCAGTGGCAAGTTGCCCTAGGAAGCGATGCACGTTTATGAGCACGAGCGGCTGACGCGGATCGGAAGCGAGTGAGAGGGCACGTTTGGCATGCCGGAGCGCCTGATCGTCGTCATGTGACGCGTGGAGGTAGCGGGCCCGCAACAGCGCCGCGTCGGCCTGTCCCCAAACCGAACCATTTCCATCCAGGGAGCGTTCAACCACCTGCAACCAGCCGGCGGCTGAGTCCAGATCGCCCGTCTCAATTAGATTGAGTGCCAACAGAATCAGGTATTGGACACGGTGCGAGAAGTACCAATTGCCTTGCAGCAAGCTCTCGTGCAACTGACTTGTCGGGTCGATGGCACGATTGTAGTTGTCCGCATTACCGCGCCAGTGAGCGATGCTGCCGATGATCGTGAGCGCAGACCAGTAGGCAGGCGACCCAGGGAACTCGATAGCGACCTCGGCGACCCGCTCTGCTTCCGACCACTTTCCGTCGATCAATCCAGTTAACAGCGAAGGAATTCTGGTCAGGACCTCCCAGCCCGATGCAGAGGTGGCCGGGATAAGCGACGCTTCCGCAAGCATTTCCAGTTCTGAACGTAGTACTAGATCGTCGGTCTCGTAGGGTAGAACGACGTGCCACAGCTCCCAGATATAGGCTCCAGCGACCATGTAGTGATCGCCGACTTCGCGAAAGAATCGGCGGGCCGTACGTAACGCGGATCTCGCTTCCGGGATGTTTCCCATTAATGCGTACGCTTCTCCCAAGCCCATCCATGCATCGATCCAACGGGTGTTGGGCTGCGTCCTGAGATCAGAGTCAATCCCAGCAATGTCAGCGACATAGCGGCTGCCGCGGGTGAGCACTTCATGTATCCGCCCTGCGTGCGCCGAATGAAGCATGAGCATTCCTTCGTTCAGCACGATGCCCTCGACCGCGGTCTCAACTCCGTTCTGTCGCCCCCACTCGATCTCGTCCTGCGACAGCCTCTTCAGTGCCGCAACACCAGCTTCCATCTCGGCGACACCTGAAATCAGGTCACCGACAAAGACATGCAAGGCACCCGACTCGAAGGTCGCATGAGCCTCCAGCGTTCGATCTGCGGTGTTGGACGCAACCTGCTTGGCAGAGACCACGTATTCAAGGCTCGTCGCGGAATCCGCGTAGCGGAGGAGATGCGCGAGACGAAACAAGACCCATCCCCGTTTGGCATCCCACCCCGACCTGTTGCCAAGTATCGGCAAGGTGGTCTTGAGACGCTCGGCGGCGACAATCCAGGCATAGCTCTCCTCTGCCCGATCAGCCGCTCGTAGCAACCAGTCTATGGCCCGGTCATCGCCGGCAAGACGAAAATGCTCGGCGACGAAATCAGGATCGGGTACCGATCGGCGTGCAAGCACTTCGGCAATCTCTCGGTGCCAGCTGCGGCGCAGCAACAGCGGAATCTGCCGGTAAAGCGTCTCGCGAATCAGGGAGTGAACAAATTGCCAGCCGGTTCCATCCGGTAGTTCTTCGATCATGTGGCGGGCGACTGCACTCGTTGTCGCCTGAAGCAATTTCTGGGACTCCGCCTGGCTCACCTGCTCCCAAACCAACAAGGGAATCTGCTGACCGATTACCGCGCCGATCGATAACAATTGCTGAATCTCTGGATCGAGTCGATCGAATCGGTGGAGAATGACCTGCTGAATCAGATTTGGAACCTGTGCCAGCTCAAGATCTAACAGCCGCCAGTTTGTCCCCACCAGTTCAAGTGCCGACTCATCTTCGAGCGAACGCAGCAACTCCGTCAGGAAGAGCGGATGACCTTCCGAGTAGTGCTCGAGGTACTCCACAAGCCGCTCTTGGTCGCTGTCTGGCAACTGATATCGCCTGCGAGCAACCGCGTCAATCGCTTCATGGTCGAGACGACGGAGCACGATCCGGAGCGCCTTCGACTCGCGAGTAACGGTCAACATGAGCCGGGCAAACGGCTCGAACGTGTCGAGCTCATCATCTCGGTGAGTTGCGATCAGTAGCAGACGACTCGCGCGGATCTCGCGAGCGCAAGCCCGCAGCAGATCGAGGCTCGACTGGTCAGCCCAGTGAAGATCTTCCAGAACGAGAAGGAGAGGGCAAGTGGCAGCTACATCGGCGAAGAATTCCAACGTTTGCTCAAACAACGCGTTCTGATTGTGGAGCGCTTGAAGCGCTTGCCGATCGCCAAGAAAGGCTGGTCGCGATGGTAAATTGCTGTCCCGCGGATAGCGACGGGTGATCTCTATCCACGGCCCATACGGCGGAGTGGTAGTCAGATCGTAGCAGCCACCGCGCAGCACCAGGCAACCTCGTTGTCCGGCTTCAGTCGCTAGCCAGTCGACCAGCGTTGTCTTGCCGATGCCTGCCTCGCCGCTGACCACCGCCAGAGACCCATTTCCTGCAAGCATGTCGTCGAGCGCTTGCTGCAGCATGCCCTGCTCGCGCTCACGGCCAACGAGCGGCAGCAATAGCCTGTTCCTTGGGTGGAGTGGTGATGAAGAGTGCATCAGCGTGGCCCTTTTGCTGGCAGCGCATCTGAAGAGCGAAGTTTACGCGTATTACGGAGATGGTCACATTCTATCACATGTAACGCGTCACTCGTTGCTGGAGATATTGCCGCAATCGATATCACGTTCACCAGGCACGCAACGCCCGTACCTACCGATTGACAGCCGATCTGCTCGCATTTATCGTGAGTCCCAGAAATTTCAAAGCGAATCTCTTGATCCAATGCTCACTAACCGAGCAGTTTGTCTTTTCTGGCGTATTGGAGTTGCGATCATGACGGCACTCTCATATTCCCACGGAACGTCGCTCGTCCCGCTACTTGGTGAGACGATCGGCGAGAACTTACGACGGACGGTCGAGAGGTCAGGCGACAGCGAAGCACTGGTGGTGCCACACCAGAACTACCGTGCGACCTACCGACAGTTCTGGGACCAGACCGGTCTCGCGGCACGCGGGCTGATGGCTCGCGGAGTAGCAGCCGGAGATCGAGTCGGTATCTGGTCCCCCAACCGCTATGAGTGGGTCGTGGCCCAGTATGCGACGGCGCGAATGGGTGCCATCCTGGTAAACATTAACCCGGCCTACAAGTCGACTGAACTCGAATACGCGTTACGTCAGTCAGGCGTTAGCTTGCTGATGTTGTCACGCGGCTTCCGGACGACCGACTACGTTTCAATGGTCGACGAGGTTCGCGGCGAGTTGTCCGAACTGACGCAGATTCTGGTGCTTGACGACGAGTGGGATTCACTTCTCGCCAGTGGAGAGAACGTAACCGCCGAGGCGTTGGCCCAGCGGGAGGCGGAGCTGCAGTTTGACGATGCGATCAACATTCAGTACACGTCGGGAACGACCGGATTCCCAAAGGGCGCCACGTTGTCGCACCATAACATCCTGAACAACGGGTTCTTCATCGGGGAAATGCTGCGCTATAGCGATGTCGATCGCGTTTGCATCCCGGTCCCCTTCTATCATTGCTTTGGCATGGTTCTGGGGAATCTGGCCTGCACAACGCATGGCGCCTGCATGGTGATTCCGGGCGAAGGCTTCGAACCTGTTGCCGTGATGGAGACGGTTCAGGCCGAGAAATGCACGGCTTTGTATGGCGTCCCCACGATGTTCATTGGTGAACTCGACCACCCACGCATCGCGGAGTTCGATTTTTCCACGTTACGCACCGGAATAATGGCCGGTTCCCCCTGCCCCATCGAGGTGATGAAAAGGGTGCAGTCGACCATGCATATGGACGAGGTCACGATCTGCTACGGCATGACCGAGACCTCTCCTGTCTCAACCCAGACTGCAACTGACGACCCCCTCGACAAGCGAGTCGAGACGGTCGGTCGCGTTCATCCACATATCGAGGTGAAGATCATCGATGCTGAAGGTCACATCGTGCCCCGCGGCGAACCAGGTGAACTCTGCACTCGCGGTTACAGTGTAATGCTGGGGTACTGGAACAATGAGTCGGCGACTCGCGATGCGATCGACGCAGCGCGCTGGATGCACACCGGTGATCTGGCGACGATGGATGAAGGTGGCTACGTCAATATCGTCGGTCGCATCAAGGATATGATCATCCGGGGAGGGGAAAACGTCTACCCACGTGAGATCGAGGAGTTCCTCTACCGGCATCCCGACGTCAGCGACGTACAGGTTGTCGGAGTTCCAAGCGCCCGCTATGGCGAAGAGGTGATGGCCTGGGTACGGCTGCGTGAAGGTGCTTCGCTAACCGGGGAAGAGCTCACCGAGTATTGCCGCGGCAAGATTTCAACCTTCAAGATCCCACGCTACTGGAAGTTCGTCGAAGCCTTCCCGATGACGGTCACCGGGAAGATCCAGAAGTTCAAAATGCGGGATGACGCTATCCAGGAGCTCGGGCTGCAAAACGTCGCCCAGTCGCGAACCGCTTAGTTCACTGTGGCGGAGGTATCAGGACCGGGCTGACGCTTCGGCTCGCTTGCGGGCCTTGACACGTTCGTCGTTGGTCAGCAGTTGCTTGCGCAATCGCAGGTGCTTGGGCGTCACCTCGAGTAGCTCATCGTCGGAAAGAAAATCGAGTGCCTGTTCCAGGCTGAGCAACATCGGCGGCGTCAAACGTACGTTGATATCCTCGGTACTCGAACGCATGTTGGTCAGCTTCTTCGCACGGCACACGTTTACCGGTAGATCACCCTGTCTCGGGTGCTGTCCGACAATCATTCCCTCGTAGACTTCGGTGCCCGGCTCGATGAAGGTCATCCCACGCTCCTGCGCGTTTGACAGGCCATGGGCCAGTGTCGTTCCGCCTTCGGTCGCGACCAAGGCCCCGGAACGATTCGACGCTATTGCTCCATGCCAGGGCTCGTACCCGATGAAACGTGAGCCCATTGAGCCATTCCCTTTGGTGGCCGTGAGCAAGCCGTTACGCAATCCGATGAGCCCGCGCGTCGGGATGGCAAACTCCAGGCGAACATTCCCTCGGCCGTCGTTCACCATGTCGAGCATACGTGCGCGTCGGCTTCCAACCAGCTCGGTGACCGTCCCAACGAAATCCTCGCTAGTGTCGATGCTGAGGTGCTCGACAGGCTCCATGATCTTGCCATCGATCTCTTCAGTGATGACTTCCGGGCGAGATACCTGAAATTCATACCCTTCGCGACGCATCGTCTCGATCAAGATGGATAAGTGAAGCTCGCCCCGGCCAGAAACGGCAAAGACGTCCGGCTGATCGGTTGTGTCAACCCGCAATGAGAGATTCGTCTCCAGCTCACGAAACAGCCGTTCGCGTAGCTGGCGCGATGTCGAGAACTTGCCTTCGCGACCCGACAACGGCGAGGTGTTCACCCCGAACGTCAATTTGAGCGTGGGTTGCTCGATTTGCATTGCGGGAAGAGGCTCAAGCTCCAACGGATCAGTTAACGTGGCGCCAATCTTCGCAGTCGAAACACCAGCCAAAGCGATAATATCTCCGGCGGCGGCTTCTTCGACGGCACGCTGCCCTAACCCTTCGAAGGTCGCAAGATAGCTCACCCGTTGCTCGGTCTGCTCGCCATCCGGTTCGAGCTGGACAACAGTGTCCCCAGGGTGAACCCGCCCGCGTTGAATGCGTCCGATAACGATCCGGCCACGATGTGAGTCGTAGTCAAGCGATGCGACGAGCATCTGAAATGGTCCGTCAGCGTTGCCTGAGGGTGCCGGCACATCACTGATGATCGTGTCCATCAATGGGCGGAGATCCGCGGCGAGAGCGTCAGGCTGGAATCCAGCGCGTCCTTCACGAGCGATCGTATAGAGGACATGAAAATCGAGCTGGTTAGCGTCAGTCGCGAGATCGAGAAACAGATCTTGGGTGAGTGAGACGACTTCGGCCGGACGCGCCGCCGGTCGATCCACCTTGTTCACGACCACAATCGGGCGCAACCCAAGCGCAAGCGCCTGAGCCAGGACAGTCCGTGTCTGCGGCATAGGACCTTCGACGGCGTCGACGACAAGCAGACAGCCATCGGCCATGTTGAGAACGCGCTCTACCTCGCCGCCAAAATCTGCATGGCCGGGCGTGTCGACAATGTTGATTTGAACTCCCGCGTACCAGATCGAAACGTTCTTGGCGAGAATCGTGATGCCGCGCTCCCGTTCCAGATCATTGACGTCCAGAATCAACTCACCTGCGGTGTCAGGATCACGAAAAATGTTCGCCTGTTTCAACATTCCGTCGACGAGAGTAGTCTTGCCGTGATCGACGTGGGCAATGATGGCAATGTTCCGCAGATCGTGCCGCACAATATCTCCTCAGAGTTGAATGCCTGGTCCTCGCTGATGCGCTGAACGCAACATCTAACTATACCAGTGATGGCACGTGACTCCGCACAACTGGGCTCAACCAGATTTCGCCCGTTATCAGAGTGCCTCCACGGTCACTGTTCAACTGTTTAAAGGATGGCGGACGACCCGGAGCGGTCGATGCACGCAACATCGTGGACTGGAACAATGCGCCACACCGACCGACGATCCAGGCGCCAGGCAATTAGACCGACGCCAGCTGGCTCGGATGCCAGGACTCGATCTCCTCGATCAATGTCGGGAGCGGTGTGAACTCGTTCGGGTCTCGCATGAGAGCGGCCGACGGCGGGAACAGTTCCATAATCCTGTCCCGTTCGAGGAAGCGTTCGACAATCTTGACCTGGATATGCGCGGCACCTTCATAGATTCGCAGCACTGCGGAGTCACGGAAAATGCGCGAAATCGGCATATCATTTACGTAGCCGGTGCCTCCGTGCAAAAGCATGGCATCTCCTGCGGCCCAGATCGCGGTCTCACTCGCGATCAACTTCGCCAGCGAGGCCCAGACATAGGCGAGTGGATGCTCCCGTTCCTCCTCGACCGCCGCCCGGTTCACCAGGTATTGAGAAAGGTCAACCTGGCGCTGCATCACGGCCAGGTGGTTGGCGACGGCAGGGTGCTCTTTAAGTAATCGGCCGAATTGTTCGCGCTCGGACGCGTATTGTGACGCAGCGTCATAGGCGCTCAACGCGATCCCTGATCCCTGGGCTGCAATCGAGACTCGCGAGTGCTCCAGCGTGCTGTTGACGACGTCCCACCCCTGATTCAGCTCGCCCAATATCGCGTCGCTTGGGACAAATACATCGTCGAAAATCACCTCGCACAGGGTCGAGCCCGCCTGGCCAAGCTTGTCGTATGGCTTCGGTCGTGACAATCCAGCTACCTCGTCGCCAAGCTCTACCAGAAAGGCCGTAATGCCGCGGCCGCGACTCTCAGGCGTCCCAGTGCGAGTCGCGAGAACGATTAGTCCGGAGCGATCGGCATTTGTGATCCAGCGCTTTGAACCTTTCAGCAGCCAGCCGTCACGCGATTCGTCGCGGCGCGCAGTGAGCCGAATGCCCTTCGCGTCGGAGCCGTTCTTCGGTTCGCTCAGGCCGAAACAGGCGAGCAGTTCACCACTTGCCATGCGCGGAAGGTAGCGCTTTTTCTGCTCCGCAGTGCCGAAGGTTCGAATCGGGAAAGCGGTCAGCGAATTCTGAACGAGAACCGAAAGCGCAAGCCCGGCGTGCCCCCTGGCCAGTTCCTCGATGACGGCAGCTTGCTGTGTCGAACTGAGGCCGCTACCGCCATATTCTTCCGGCACGTCCATGCCCAAACAACCAATCTCGACGCAGCGACGGAGAAACTCGTGGGGAACCGCATACGGATCTTTCTCGGCGGCGGCGACCGCCTTCTGAAACGCCGGACCATTGACAAACTCTCTGGTCATCTCGCGAATTTCTTCAGACATCTCTCGCTCGCTTTCTGCGTCTGGCACGCTGAGTCCTATTTCGGCCTGGGCGTTCAAGGAAGCTCGCCGGCAGCTATCTGATTTCTTAATAACCATCATAACGCTGTCCAGATATCGCCTTACCAGATTGTATGATCTGGCCGTTCACCAGCACCAGATCTGAACTGTAGGTCCTTTCCTATCCAGGTCCCCTGTACTACGATGCTCCAACGAGTATCGACAAGCCGAAACCAAGCGCGATGACCGGAAGGACGCAGACCATGACCTTCACAGTGATCGGCCGATGCGAGCGAACCGGAATGCTCGGAATCGGAACTGCTACTGCGGCGTTCGCCGTCGGAGTCCGCGTACCGTTCATCAAAGAACGGGTTGGCGCCGCCGCGATCATGGCGATTGCCGACGAGCGACTCGGCCCTATTGCACTCCGGCTGCTGGACCTTGGTTACAAGGCTCCCGGGGTGATCGAACAGATGGCGATCGCGGATCCGTTCATTGAATACCGCCAACTCGGAATTCTCGATGATGACGGATTCGGGGCCGCGCGCACGGGTTCGATGAACAAGGACTGGTCTGGGCATCGAGTGGGCGAGAACTACGTCATACTTGGCAACTACCTCACTGGCGAGCAGGTCCTCGACGCGATGGAGGAAGCCTACCTGACCGATTCCAACGAGGATCTCGAAGAGCGGCTGCTGAAAGCTGTTGAGGCTGGGCGCGATGCAGGCGGACAGCACGGTGGGCAACGATCTTCAGCGTTGCTCGTGTACGATAGAAAGAGCTTCTCACGGGTGAATCTGCGGGTTGATATCCACGACGAGCCGGTCGCCGAGCTTCGGCGAATCTTCGACATCTATCGTCCGGCGATTCCTTACTATGAAATGCGGCAGGTCGATCCACGCGTCATGTCGCTCGACGATTGGCTCGCGAAGCATCGTGAGCCTTGAGTAAACGTTTGGCGTCGCGACAGTAAGAGGAGAACAGATTGTCGGTCGGAATCGACTTCAGCAACCCCGAGGTCCGCGCAAATCCTTATCCCATCTATGCCCAACTGCGCGCCGATTCACCGGTTCTCTGGAACGGGCAAAGTTGGCTCATCAGCCGCTACGAAGACATCATTGGGCTGATGATCGATGATCGCGTCTCCTCGGCCCGGGCAGAATCGATCTTCCAGGTCCTGCCTGAAGAGGTGCGTACGGAACTGCAGCCGTTACGTCACGTGCTCGGCAGCCGCATGCTGCTCACTGACCCACCCACTCACACTCGCTTGCGAAATCTCGTGACAAAAGCCTTTTCAGCCCGCATGGTCCGCGAGAAGAAACCTCGCATTCAGGAGATCTGTAATGAATTCATCGACCGGGTGATTGCGGATGGTGAAATGGACGTCATCAGCGATCTTGCCATTCCGGTACCCGGGTGGGTCATTGCCGATATGCTCGGCGTACCTCGCGAGGATCAGTCAAGCTTTACGCGCTGGAGCCGGGATCAGGTACGCGTCTATGACCGTCCGGGTACGGCCGGCGAGCGCATACCGATCATGCGCCAGGGGCAGGCGAGCATGCTCGAGATGAAGGCATATTTGGAAAACGTCATTGAAGCGCGCCGTCGTGATCCGCGCGACGATCTCATCACAATGCTGGTGATGGCCGAAGAAGAAGGTGACCGGCTGTCACTGGACGAACTCGTGATCATGATCATCGCGCTGCTGGTCGGCGGCAATAACTCGACAGCGCATCTGATTGGAAACGCGATCCTGACGCTGGCTCGCCATCCGGATACGATCCAGCAATTACGTGCCAATCCTGGTCTGATCAATACTGCGGTCGAGGAGGTTCTTCGCTTCGAGAGTCCGGTTCAGGCGACCAGCCGCGTGGCCAAAGAGGCGATCGAGATCAAGGGTACGGTCATCGAGCCGAACCAGGGAATCAGCCTGTTGTTTGGGTCGGCCAATCGGGATGAACAGCAGTTTCCCGATCCGGATCGGCTCAACATCGCTCGGAAGCCAAATCGTCACCTGACGTTCGCCCACGGTCCGCATTTTTGCCTTGGCGCTGCGATCGCACGCGCGGAAGCCCAAATTGCCGTTCAGACAGTCGTGCAACGCTGCCACGATCTGGAACTTCAAACGAACGACGCGGATTGGCTTGAAGGATTCTCGTTTCGAGGTTTGAAGTCGCTGCCCGTAAAGTTCAAGGCGGCGTGAGAAATTGATATTTTGCGTCCAGACGCGAAAACTAGATAGCATGTGGCTTACCTCTTGTACTATCTAATTGACACGTGCTCTCCGCACTGTTATGCTCTCCGCCGAAAAGCTGGTTGCGGTATATCGATAGTCCGTGAACAACGGGGACCACAGGTTCCGGACGATCACCACCGTATGCCGATAAAGGGTATGGGAAGGAAACTCTCATGGCATGCCGCACTGACGGGCGGATGGGCGATCCTACGCCTGAATCAGAATCATCGCTCGTACCCCCGGAAACTCGCTTCGGTTGGCGCCCAGACCCTGTTCTGGCTGTTCCCGATCCGATCGAGTCAAGTTCCACACAACACCTGGAGTCACCCATAGCACCTGCGATTTCCACGCCACGGCCGTTGGAGAATGCGCCACAACCACGATTCACGCCCGATAGTGTGGCAGGGTCGCTCAAACCAGCGGATCGCAGCCGTACCAGGAAGTCAGCCTTGAAAACGAGGTGTGGTGGCCGGAAGGTTCAAATCGAAGCATCGACTTTGTAGGCCCCGCGGTTCGATCGATCCCGCAAAGCAATTTCACTCGCTCCGCGATGGTCGCTGCTACAGTCGCCGCCGTCGCTTCATCAACCGTCCTTGGTCCGGCGATGGCGGGAGCAGTAGGTCATTCTGCTACGCCAGCAGCCAATGTTGCCACCGCGAATGTCACGAGCCCAATTCAGACCACCAGCGATCCAGTCGCGACAACCACCTCAGCAACGAATAGCGACGGCATGGGTGGAGGTGGCCAGGGAGTCAACTACACCGTTCAGGCCGGTGATACGTTGCACGATATCGCGGCCAAATACGGGGTTTCGACGATGTCAATTATTCAGGCCAACGACCTCGCCAACCCGGACTTGATCTTCCCTGGAGAACACGTCAACGTGCCCGCCGACAGCGGTGCCCAAGACGTCAGCATCGAGGTTCAGCCCGGGGACACCATCAATAAGCTGGCCGAGCACTATGGTGTCAATTCGTCGGTCATCATCAATCTGGCATCCAACAAGATTACGAACCCTGACCTGATTATCGTCGGTCAGACCCTGATCATTCCCGGCGTACAGTCATCCTCGGGCGGCCAGGGAAGCGCCACAACCGCTTCGCTTGCGAGTACCGGTGAGGCACAGGCGGCTGCGACGACCACGACTGCCAGCCAGCCAGCAGCCACGCAGCAGCAAGATCAGGGCGACAAAGACGCTCAGGCGACTCCAGCACCGCAAGCAACGACGCAGGCGACACCGGCACCCACGCCACCGCCGACACCCCAAACGACGCCTCAGCCAGCTCCGGCGGCTCAGCAGCCCGCGACCGATGGCTTCGTATGGCCGACGCATGGAACGATCACGCAAAACTTCGGTCCAACGAGCTTTGGACTCGAACCTGCCTACATGGGTTACGCTCACTTCCACCAGGGACTCGACATTGCCAACAGCATGTATACGCCCATTTCGGCTGCCGCGTCCGGCACGGTCATCTTCTCTGGATGGAGCAATGCCGGTTATGGCTTCTGCGTTCAGATCGATCACGGAAACGGTCTCGTGACGCTTTACGGACACATGGCTCAACAACCATCTGTTAGCGTTGGCGAGCAAGTCGCCGCTGGCCAGCAGATCGGCAAGATGGGCAGCACGGGAGCATCAACGGGATCACATCTCCACTTTGCGGTTAAGAAAAACGGAACGTGGGTTGATCCGCTGAAATACCTGCCGTAATCTGACAGGTCGACATAGCGCAAGAACAGGCCAACCGGGCCGGGGTCGCATCTTCTCGATGCGTTCCTCGGCCCGGTTTCCGTGTCGACCCAGGTTCGCTCGCGAATCAGCTATCAGTGTGGTGATCCGGGGACCGGCTCCGGCCGAAATCTAAATCGGGCTTCGAATCCGAGCGAATCCCGCGGGCTCCAACATCGTCATGCTGGAACACGCTCCCGAATGAACTCAGCCAGCATGTCCGCCAGCACATTAATGTACCCGCGCCCTCGTTCCGCTTGGGCGGGTCGAGCGTCACCAAGAATTCCGTTTGCGGTCAAGGCGGTCATGCCCTTCTCAAAGATGGTGCGGGACGCTGCCTCATCAAAGGTACCGACAAATCCCTCGGTGGCCTCGGTCATCAGCACCAATTCGGGCCGTTCAGCCAGCACCATAGACGTCTCGGTCTCTCCAGCATGAGCCCCGGCTACTTGTGGGGTGATATTGTCTTCCGCGGCTTTCCGATTCATGACTTCGAGGAACAACATCAAGTCAGTGAACGGCAGGAAGCGTGCACCCTCAATTCGCCCCCCAGTCTCTTCGAATAGGGACGCCAGCGGTCCGAAATTCCCGCCATGACTCGGGATTACCACCACGTTCTCGAAGCCATGATTCGCGAGGCTGGCTACGTACTGACGAACGACCTCCTTGAAGGTGCGTGTATCGAGCGTGATGGTGCCTGGGAATGCCATGTGGTGCTCCGACACCCCGAATGGGATCGTCGGACCCACGATGACGTGATCGAGTCGTGACGCCACGGCATCAGCTAATGCCGTGCCCAGCAGCGTGTCGGTCTGGAAAGGCAAGTGCGGTCCATGTTGTTCCATCGAGCCCGCTGCCGCCACGATCGTCTTGGTGCCGGAATCGAGCGCTACTCGCACCTCCGGCCAATGCATTTCTGCTAGCCGTCTGATCTCGCTCATGTTCACACTCCCTTTAAGAATCAAGTGACATACATCTTCGATCCCATTTTCACACAGCTGGACTGGAGCGGCGCTGGACCAGTCAGCATCGGGCGGGCTATTCCGGTTGACATCGCCCGGCAGGAGAGTGAGAGTGCGATAAACGGCTAGCGATACGCTGTGTTTTCGAGCACTTGGAGAGGGAACCGGAATGCAAGAGGTCTATCAATATATCGATGACCATCGAGACGAGTATCTGAAAGCGGTCCAGGACTTGTGCCGCCAGCCGAGCATCTCGGCGCAAAATATCGGCATTCAGGAGACGGCGGAGTACGTCAAGCGAATGCTCGAATCAATCGGCGCCAAGGCCGAGATCGTGCCGATCGAAGGCGGAAATCCGGTCGTCTACGGTGAAGTCGGCAACGGGAACCGAACCCTTAGTTTCTACAACCACTACGACGTTCAACCGCCTGAGCCGCTCGAACTCTGGGACACCGAGCCGTTCGCTGCCGAGATCGTAGACGGGCGCATCGTCGCTCGTGGCGTCGCCGATAACAAGGGGAACATCGCCTCCCGTATCTGTGCGATCGACGCCTATCAGAAGGTGCGCGGCTCCCTGCCACTGCGAGTCAAATTTCTCATTGAAGGTGAAGAAGAGATCGGCAGCCCGAGACTTGAACGATTCACCGAGGAGCATGGCGATCTGGTCCAGGCAGACGGCAACATCTGGGAGAGCGGTAGCAAGGATGTCGCGGGGCGACCGATTATCTCGCTCGGTCTCAAGGGAATCTGCTACGTCGAGCTACGTGTCCGATCGATCGCCCGCGATCTCCATTCATCGCTTGGTGCGTCGGTGCCCAACGCCGCCTGGAGGTTGAATTGGGCCCTCTCGACGCTCAAAGGCCCGGATGAGCGCATTCGAATTCCTGGCTTCTACGATCGCGTCGTCGCACCCACCGAACACGACCTCGATATCCTCTCCAAGCTGCCAGACACCGAGGTCAATCGCCGCGACCTGTATCAAATCGATCAGTTTGTCACAGGACTCTCAGGACGTGAACTTCAAATCAAGGAGTACTTCCAGCCGACCTGCACCATCTGCGGCATCAACTCCGGCTATACCGGGCCCGGAACCAAAACGGTCATGCCAGCCGAGGCGATGGCAAAAGTCGATTTCCGGTTGGTGATCGACCAGGATCCGATCGAGATTCGCGACCTGTTGCGCCGTCACCTCGATGCCGAAGGCTTCTCCGACATAGAGATCGAGTTGCTGAGCGCCGAGCATCCGGCACGCACGTCGACCGACTCGGCAATCGTGAAAGTCGTCGAGGAAGCGCACCGCGAGGTCGACGGCGCCGAGCCGGTCATCATTCCGACCAGCCTCGGTACAGGGCCCGCCTACGTCATGGCACACCAGTTCGGGATTCCGTTTGCCTCATCTGGTGTTGGGCACGCGGACTCTCGCGCTCACTCACCAAACGAAAACATCTTTGTCGAGGACTACTTCACGGGGATCAAGCGTATCGCTCGCATCATGGACGGCTTTGCGAAGACCTGACGTCATTTCTGTAGGTATTCGAGATTTTGCGTGGACCTGGCAGGACGAAGGATTGTCCGTCCTGCCAGTTTCTATATGGTGCTACCCGTTGACTCGTTCTCGACCGGCGAATTGTGGATCGGTTCCGTCCGCCGATACCAGCGATCGAGCGCCCAGCGCATCACCAGCCAGGATGCCAAAGCGACAAGAATCCCAGCTGCGATATCGGTGACGTAGTGCTCACCGAGATCCACGAGAGCGAAGCTCATCGCAAGAATGTAAAGTACACCGATCCATCTCCCCAGTCGTCCTCGCGTCATGAAGTAGAAGGACACGACCGAAACGATACCGATGTGAAGCGATGGCATGGCCGCGACGTCGTTTGGCCCAGCAGAATTGTTACCCGCACTAAAAATGCCGGGCACGATGTGGTTTAGCACTTTTGGCACGAGACGTGGGAACTCCGTCATGTAGCCGTGCTGAGCCGCAAGCCACGGCGGAGCCGTGGGAACCAGGAAGTTGACCGCAAGACCAATATAGAAGGTGACGATTACCGACATGGAGAACAGTGGAAACGAGCGAGAACGGTTCCACCACAGCAGCATGGCGGTCGCCAGTGGGATGACGAAGTAGGAGACGTAGACAATGACCAGCAGATAATCGACGACGCCGATATCGCCCCTCTGACCCAGGTGTGATTGAAGCCAGAGAACCGGATCATCACCGCCGAACAGCCAGCGATCGACCTGAATCGGGTAGCTGTACCGGATTGCGATTCCCGTGTTATCGGCGTAGGACCGCAACCTGGCGAAGAGCAAGAAGGCGGCAATAAACGCGACTGGCGTCCAAAGTGATCGATCTTTTACCATCGCGCTGTCGTCAGTTCCTTATGTAACATCTCAGATGTTCCCGCGGCGTGTCGGGTTTTGATGGAGAAGGCATGCTTCATCCGGCAGCCGGAACGAAGGAGAACTGTTGCAACTGACTGACGATCTCGTCCTGCATAGAGCGAATCCGGTTTTGATCCCGCACCAGGATGCGAATCTGTTCCAGATCATCATGCCCGATGAGGCGAACCCGCAAAAACCGAATCACATACGCTTCGAGTGACTCGATACCAGACATTAGCGCTTGTGGTGATGGTTCACCGACACGGCTGACCCCCGGGAGAGTGCCCATTGATGGATCTTTCAGGCTAGACTGAAGCAGGCGTAATTGGTCGCGAATCGACTTGAGCTCAGGTATCGTCGGCCATGTCGGGCGAAGCGCCGGATCGGACCGTAGGACCTCCAATGTAAGGCGGTTAAATTCCCGAACGATTAGCACCCAACGTTCCGCCAGGTCGGTGGTGCGCTCGACCTCAAATAGTCTATACAGATCGTACTGCGAGACCCTCGCATCTTGATGACCGCCAAATAAGTGCCGTCGAGCAACCCGATACTGTAACCACCACAGAACCGCAATCACGAGCATTGCGCCGCCAAGCCATCGATCGATGCGCCAGGAGAAGCCGTTGAGGTTGATGAGCCATACCGTCCCGACCATGAACGCCCCAAAAGCAAATGGCGCAACCGTCAGACGAGACCGGTATGTCTTCAAGGTCGCGAACTGCTTGTCGTCCGCGACTGTGCTCTCACCCCGGAATCGGTTGGGCCGGATAAATTTCCACAAGAGCCACCCTCCGAATAGAAATGGTAGGGCCGGCAGCGCAACCAGAAACGCAAGCAGGACGAACGGAGCCATCACGCTTGCTCCGATGAGCAGCATCACGAACCTCAACACCTTCACACCCCTTTCGCCTGATACGGTCCAGCCCGGCGATCGCCTTCCCCGCACGAGTCAAGCCGTTGTGAATGATTCTAGTGCGTTTCGAGAACCCAAGTTCCTGCCAGTTGCTCGGTTAGTCTCCTGAAGAATTGACGATTGGACATCGTCGTACCAATCAACGATAACTGGCCCAAGCGTCGTCATCTTCAAGCCATCAGCATCATTATGGGAGGCCGTCAGCCATGGAACAACTTCTGGTAATCGTGCCGTGTGGGCAGGCCAAGATCTGGACCAAAAGCCCAAACATCGGTGGGGTCCAGGCCCGCCTGGCATACACTGGAGCACCATTCAAGCTCAATCGCGCCTACGCTGAGCACTTCGCCAATCGATGGGTCGTGCTCAGTGCAAAATACGGGTTTATCGCTCCCGATTTCGTCATCCCCGGCCCCTACAATGTCACCTTCAAACGCAAGAATCCCCCACCGGTCGACGTTGTCACGCTGTGTGAACAGATTGAACGACAAAGGTTGCAAGTGTCCGATCCGATCATCGTGCTGGGTGGCAAGGACTATCGTCGGACCGCACAGGAAGCGTTCGCACCCTGGTCGGTGCGGCTGCTATCACCGTTCGCTGGACTACCGATCGGAAAGATGATGCAGGCAACAAAGCGAGCGATTGCCGCGAATGATCCGTTGTTTCGGGACGTCTGAAACTCTAAACTGCATCTCACACCACGATGGCCGATTCAAACCTCCGACCGGTTGGACAGTCTCCCGGAGACCGAACACCGTGTGCACTGATCAATAAAAGGCCGCATAACAAAACACGGGCGGAGAAAACTCCGCCCGTTGCCCTGTGTTGCTGGACAATTGAATCGTCGTGTCGGCTTTATTCTCCGCTCGTGCCTGGGTAGCTCGGGATCGTGAATGCCAAGCATACCTTTGGCGTAGCGAAGCTCACCCGTATGGCTCCATGAATGACTGATTGTGTGCTGCAAACGCTGCGCACAGGTCGCCTGGAGATCGGGAGCGTTCGGAAGCGGCGCAACTTTGCGATTGAGCTCGGCATCATCCGCGCCTCCGAGATACTCCTCGGTCTCAGCGAGTATCTGCCGCTGGTAAGCTTGAAGAACGTCACGGCTGATGTTCATGGCGTCGACATCTTCATCGGTGAAGCCGGTGCCGATACCCAGGCCACGCATCCCTTTACCGTCAGGGTTATAGCCGGCCTTCTCCGAAAATCCCCCCCGATGCCAGGCATCACCCTGCGGGCCCTGTCCTTTGATAATCCAGTTGAGATCGAGATCCCAAACTCGGAGCAGGTGAAAATAGCTAAACGCGACCGGATTAAGCGATGTGCCTGGTCGCTTATTGAACAACTCGTCCGGCATGTCCGACACCTGACCCTCAACGAAATCGGACATTGACTTGATCTGAGATAGATAGTCGTCCGCCATCCCCATCGAAAAGTCCCTCCGTGAAACGCGTACGCGTACGCTCTCATGTCTAGTGAGTTGAAAGCGCTTCGCGGTGCAGCCCGATAGCGTCACAACAATTAGTTTGAGTTGAATGCCTGATCTGGTCAAGTAATCTCCGATCGAGAGACGACCACGAGATGTGACTCCGTTCACTCAGATTGAGCCAGCATGGCATTGACACTGTGCGACCGGGCAGCGTATAGAGGCACAATGAGTTCTTCGGAGACAGGCTGAAATTTACGACCCTGACATGAACCAAATGAAAGGACTATACGAATGGGCGCGCCCAACCCCGAAGTCGAAGAGCTGACCCTGGAACAGATGCGACAGCAAATGGAGAGCGGCGAGATGACCGCACAGTCGCTCCTCAGCGCCTATCTAGAGCGAGTCGAACAACTCGACCGACGAGGACCGGAATTGCGCTCCATCATAGAAATCAATCCGGACGCGATGACGATAGCCGAGCAGCTCGATCGCGAACGCCAGGAGAACGGTCCCCGCGGACCACTCCATGGCATCCCCATTCTCGTAAAGGACAACATCGACACCGCAGACAAGATGACGACCACAGCCGGTTCGTTGGCACTCGAGGGTTCCCATCCTCTGCAAGATGCCACCGTCGCGGCGCGGCTTCGAGCAGCCGGAGCCATCATCGTCGGGAAAGCAAATCTGAGTGAGTGGGCCAATTTCCGATCAACCCATTCGTCAAGCGGTTGGAGTGGTCGAGGCGGCCAAGGGAAGAACCCGTATGCGCTCGACCGCAATCCCTGCGGCTCCAGTTCTGGATCCGGTCAGGCAGTTTCAGCAAACCTGGTCGCCGCGGCCCTGGGTACCGAGACGGACGGTTCCATCGTGTGCCCATCGAACAGCAACGGCATCGTCGGTATAAAACCGACGGTCGGTCTGACGAGCCGCGCCGGAGTGATCCCGATATCACACAGCCAGGACACGGTCGGCCCGATGGCACGAACCGTCTCTGACGCGGCGACTGTCCTTGGCGCGCTGGTTGGCGTTGATCCTCGAGATTCCGCCACATCAAGCAGTGCCGGCAAGTCCTTCTCCGACTACCGCCAGTTTCTGGTCGCAGACGGGCTCAAGGGGGCGCGCATTGGCGTGTTACGCGGGAGGTTTTCCGGCTATAGCCCGGAAACGGACGCGATCACGGACGAAGCGATCGCAGCGCTCAAGGATCTTGGCGCGGTTATCATCGATCCGGCGGATATTCCGACTGCCGACGAGCTACGATCCCGCGACGTCGAAACCGTCGTGTTGCACTACGAACTGAAGGCCGATCTGAACGCCTACCTGGCGACGCTGGGCCCGAATGCTCCGGCTCGAACTCTTGAAGACCTGATTCGCTTCAACGAAGCGCACGCCGATCGCGAGATGAAGTTCTTTGGTCAGGAGCATTTTCTGGCTGCCCAGGAGAAGGGACCCCTCACAGATCAGGTGTACCTGGATGCCCTTGCCACCAGCCATCAACTCTCGCGCCAGCAGGGTATTGATGCCGTAATGGACCAATACCAGCTGGATGCGCTCGTTGCGGCCACCGGCGCACCGGCATGGCCAATCGATCTGGTGAATGGGGATCATTTCCTCGGAGCAAGCTCGTCACCCGCCGCAATGGCGGGTTATCCGCTGATCACGGTTCCAGCGGGGTTCACGTTCGGCTTGCCGGTCGGTCTCACATTCATGGGTCGTGCATTTAGTGAACCAACCTTGATCCGGCTGGCGTACGCCTTCGAACAGGGGACGAAGGCACGCAGGACACCGAAATTCCTGCCGACTCTGCCACTCTAGCGAAAAGGGGACCTTGGATCGTGACAATCGCTGGCATTGACGGCTGTGGAGCCGGCTGGATCGTGGCGATGAGCGATGACGATCTGAGCGAGATCCAATATTGCATCGTTTCGACAGAGACGATCGGTGAGGTCTTTAGAAGGATCGCGGACGAGGGCGGTTCGGTTGCGATCGATATCCCCATCGGACTGCCCGAACACGACCCGCGTGCCTGCGACCTCGCCGCCCGCCAGTATCTCGGTTCACCACGTGGCAGCAGCGTCTTCCCGGCACCTTGCCGGGGAACGCTGCCAGCGACCACGTATCGGTGCGCATGCGACCTGAATTTTGCCGCCAGCGGGAAGAAGATCTCACGTCAAACGTACTGCCTCCTGCCCAAGATCCGAGCAGTCGACGACGCCATCACTCCCGAGCTTCAGGAGCACGTCCGCGAATCTCACCCTGAAGTGGTGTTCGCCAAACTGAGCGGTGAAGAAAGAGGGTTATCCTCAAAGAAGAAATCGACGGAAGGGCGGTCATGCCGTCGTGAACTGCTCGAGAATCGAACTTGGGTCGAATATCGACGTCGATGCCATCCGCGATGAGTTCGGACGTAAAAACTTGCCGGTTGACGACCTGCTTGACGCTCTGGCTTGTCTGGTCGCAGCCCGCAACATCGCCACCCAAACGCGATGGTGCTTCCGCGATAACAGGAAGGAATTGGATCAGCGTGGGTTGCGCATGGAGATCGTCGCCTGATCAGAATGACAATCGGTCGTTCGAATGTGCCTCTCTACTGGAATTCGCATAGATCGACGGCGGGAGATTATCACTGGAAACACAAACTGACGTGCTCGTGATCGGCGGTGGTCAGGCAGGGCTGGCGACTGCCTATTATTTGCGCCGTACCGGACTCTCATTCGAGATCCTTGACGCCGAAGCGGGACCAGGCGGTGCCTGGCGCCACACCTGGGAATCGCTTCATCTCTTCTCGCCTGCACGTTGGAGCTCGTTACCTGGCTGGATCATGGCGGGAGGCCCTGACACCTATCCACCACGTGACGCGGTACTCGCCTACCTGGCTGCGTACGAGGAACGTTATCACCTCACGATCCGGCGACCAGAACGGGTTAGACGCGTCAGCCGCTCGTATGACCGGCTGATCGCCCAGACCGATTCCGGAACATGGAGTGCGCGGGCGGTCGTGAGCGCGACCGGTACCTGGAGCCATCCATACACACCGAACTACCCAGGAATTGAGCACTTTGACGGCATCCAGACTCCATTCTGCGCAATACCATGACCCCGATTCCTTCCGCGGAAAACGCGTAATGATCGTCGGCGGAGCGAACTCGGCCGCACAGATCTTGGCCGAGGTTTCTCAGGTTGCTGACACAACCTGGGTCACCAGACGGGAGCCACATTTTCTCCCGGATGACGTGGATGGACGTGATCTTTTCGACTGGGCAACCAAACGCTACCTGGCCGCGATCGAGGGTAGAAAGGAATCGGTTGACGTGCCCGAAGGTGGTCTGGGCGACATCGTCATGGTCGAGCCTGTGCGTGAGGCCCGTCATCGAGGAGTGCTCAAGAGTGTCCGTCCCTTTAGCCATATCACTCGAGACGGAGCCGTCTGGCCGGATGGCAGCGAACAAGAAGTCGACGCGATCATCTGGTGCACGGGTTTCCGACCGGCACTCGAACATCTGTACGATCTCGACGTTGTCGAAGCGAATAACTACATCGACGTAGATGGAACACGCTCTGTACGGGAACCACTCCTCTGGCTCGTCGGATACGGTGAATGGACGGGCTACGCTTCCGCTACCCTGATTGGCGTCGGACGGAGTGCCCGGCAAACTGCCAATGAGATCGCGGCCGCATTGGGATAACCGCAGGAATTGGAGCCCCATGAGCGTGTGGTGCCGATAGTCGGCATTTCCCCCCAGACACCAAATTCATGACATAGCAGGAATAGCGCATAATAGTGGTGTACGAGAGGAGCTATCCTGTTGACATCACCACTTGAAGGGTTCCGACGAGCAAAGCCCGGGAGATTTCTGGCCCTTGCGCTCAAAGTTCCGTCACATATCTATTATGGGCCGTTCGCTGCGCTTATGAGCTGGCGTTGCGTGATGGTCCTCACCACCACCGGTCGCAAGTCCGGACAGCCACGAACGCTCTGTATCAGCTATATGCCGCTCAACGATCACTATGTCTCGTTTTCTGGCTGGGGAGTCAGTTCAAATTGGTATCGAAACGTCGTAGCGAATCCCGAGGTCACGATTCGTGTCGGTGGAAAGACGATGCGTGCAACCGGCCACCTCGTACTTGAGCCAAAGGAACGTATCGATCTGATGATGCTCAAGCAGGAGCAATCAAAACATTGTGGGCCACCTATGTTCATGCGCCCGATCCTGCGGCTCACCAAGGCGTTCGACTTCGATGCCGAAATCGCCATGGCCGTCGACCATGCCCGTGAACTCCCCATCGTGGAGTTCGAACCGCACGCTTAGTTGACGATTGGGCCATGCCGCGACTTCTGACTGTCCCCATTTCCCACTCGCCGCTTCAGTAGCGACTGATAGTCGTTACTCCAGTGCCTGCCACGCGAAAATCATCCAGTCCGAGGCCAAGAACCTTTGACAGTCGCTCCGAACAGACCGACAATCGTACGTGGCTCATGGGACGTCGGTCGCCTTCTTCAAATTCGCAACCGGCGCCCTGGTCTCGTCTCTATCGGAGGGAGTCAACCTAGTGGACGACAAGCTGTTTAGGTCGCTCGAATGGCGACTGATCGGGCCGCATCGTGCCGGTCGCGTAGTGACCGTCGCGGGCGATCCGCACGAACGAGGAACATTCTATTTCGGCGCCTGTGCTGGTGGGGTCTGGAAGACCACCAGCGGCGGATCCTATTGGGAGAACGTTTCTGACGGGTACTTCAATACCTCGGCCATTGGTGCGATCGAGGTCGCACATTCCGACCCCAACGTCATCTATGCCGGAACTGGCGAAGCCTGTCTACGCGGCAACATTTCACATGGTGACGGCGTCTACAAGTCGACCGACGGCGGCGCGACCTGGACGAACACGGGTCTGGCCGACACCCGTCATATCGGGCGAATTGCCGTCGATCCGACCAATGCCGACATTGTCTTCGTGGCCGCCTTCGGTCATGCCTGGGGCAGGAACGAAGAGCGCGGCGTCTACCGCACAAAAGATGGCGGCAAGACGTGGCAAAAAGTGCTCTACAAGAGCGACAAAGCCGGCGCGGTCGACGTCTCACTTGATCCATCGAATCCGCGCGTCGTCTATGCATCGATCTGGCAGGCGCAGCGCTACCCGCACACGCTCGACAGCGGCGGCGAGGAGAGCGGCATCTGGCGCAGCCTCGACGGCGGAGATACCTGGGAAGATATTACGCGCAATCCCGGTCTCCCGACCGGCATCCTCGGTAAGATCGGCGTGGCCGCGTCTGGCGCTCGGGACGGTCGGGTCTGGGCATTGATCGAAGCCGAAGACGGCGCCCTATTCCGCTCCGACGATTACGGCAAAACGTGGGATCGCGTCAGCGAGGATTCACAACTCCGCAAGCGTCCCTGGTATTACATGCATGTCTACGCCGATCCACAGGATGCGAACACTCTTTGGGTGCTCAATCTGAATTGCTGGAAGTCGACCGACGGTGGCAAGACGTTCGAGGCCATCCCAACCCCACATGGTGACAATCATGGGCTGTGGATCGATCCGAACGATTCGACTCGACTCATCGAGAGTAACGACGGCGGCGCCTCCGTCAGCTACGACGGTGGCCGCTCGTGGTCATCGATCTTGAACCAACCAACCGCGCAGTTCTATCACGTGGCTGCCGACGATCAGTTCCCCTACCACGTCTACGGTTCGCAGCAGGACAACTACGCCATGCGCTTGCCGAGCATCGGCAACGAAGGGGCTATCACCTGGGCGAATTATGTCGAGCCAGGTGGAGGCGAGAGCGGTTACATCGCAATCAGCCCGATGCCGCCGCATCGCGTCTTTGGTGGTGGTATCGGAACGGGCCCTGGGCACGGACGGCTGATTGCCTGGAATCCGGAAACCGGGCAAAAGCGCAATGTCACGGTCTGGCCGGAAGTAAACGGCTTCGGATTGGGAGCCGTCGAGCTCAAGTACCGGTTCCAATGGACCTTCCCGGTCGAATTTTCACCGCATGATCCGAGCGTGCTACACATCTGCTCGAACCATGTCCACCGCTCGACGGACGAGGGTTCGAGTTGGACGACGATCAGTCCGGACCTGACACGCAACGATCCGAAAACGCTGCAATCTTCTGGTGGCGCAATCACGGCCGACAACAGCGGCGCCGAAATCTACGGCACCATCTTTGCCTTCGCTGAGTCGAAGCATGAGAAGGGCGTCCTCTGGGCAGGCAGCGATGACGGGCTCGTACACGTTTCTCGGGATGACGGCAAGTCCTGGAAGAACATCACGCCTCCCGGTATGCCCGAGTGGGCGATGATCAGCGTCATCGATCCTTCTCCGCACGATGCCGGGACCGCCTACGTGGCGGCGACGTGCTACAAGTCGGACAACCTCAAGCCATACCTGTTCAAGACGAACGACTACGGGCAATCCTGGGCCCTGATCACCAGCGGTATCCCAGCCACCGAATTCACCCGCGTGATACGCGAGGATCCAAACCGTCGCGGCCTGCTTTACGCCGGAACCGAGACGGGAATCTACGTTTCGTTCGACGATGGCACAAATTGGCAGCGGATGCAGAGCAACCTGCCAGTCGCGCCGGTCTACGACGTGATCGTCAAGGGAACCGACCTGATCGCCGCGACGCACGGCCGCGCCTTCTGGATCCTGGATGACCTGAGCCCACTCCACCAAATGCAGGATCAGGTTGCCGGAAAGAGCGCGCATCTCTTCAAGCCGCGCGACACAACACGTGTTCGCGTCTATGGCCGGGCGTACGGTGACAAGAGCAAAGACCACGTCAACTACATGATGGCCGGGCCGGTCACCGTTGCGTTGAAACCGCGCGAGACAACGATGGGAACGCAAGTCTTCGACTATCTCGACGCGGGGCACAATCCGCCTAACGGCGTCATCATCCACTACTACCTGAAGGAGAAGCCAGAAGGCGAAGTGACGCTGCGGATCCTCGATGCCAGCGGCAACGAGCTCAACTCGTTCTCGAGCGAAGGCGAGCAGACTCCGCGGGTTCCGGCATCGGCAGGCGCAAACCGCTTCGTGTGGGACTATCGTGGGTCCGGGCCAACCAAGATCGAGCAAGAGATGGCCAAGGATCGGCGGTCACAAGCAGCCGAGGCAGGTCTCGGTCCGCGTGCCAATCCAGGAACCTACACTGTAGAGTTGAAGGTCGCAGACACGACCTTAACGGAGTCCTTCACCATCACGAGAGATCCGCGACTTGATGCCAGCGATCAGGATCTGGCCGAGCAGTATCAGATGAAGGCCGGTATCCGAGATCGCGTGTCGCAAATTCACGAGATGGTGAATCAGATCAACCGGATCAACAAACAGATCGAAGGTTGGACTGAGCGAATCGATGCCAGCGGAGGCAACGACTCGCTGAAGAAGGACGCTCAGGCGATCAAGGAGAAACTGGATCCGATCCTCAACGGATTGATTCAGACGAATCCAGACGCCTCGCAGCCAGGTGGCGCACGTCTGAAGGACAAGCTGACCACCCTGAGCGCCATGATCGACGAATCTGACGATGCTCCAACACAGGGGGCGCAACGAAGTATTTGCCGATCTTGGGACGCGTGTGGAAGCCGAGCAAGAGAAGCTGCAACAGTTAGTTTCGACTGACGTCGCGAGCTTCAACAGCAAGGTCAGCGCTTCCGGGATAGCCCCAGTCGTCGCCTAATCAGCTGTTACACGCGGCAGACAGATGCCTCCCCGAGCCAGCCTTGGGGAGGCACGTTCTTGCCCATTGAGTCAATGCCGATGGCGTGATCCAACGTCACAGGATCGTTACGTCTTCTCCATCAGCCATGCTCGTCACTTGAAGAACTCTCCGAGCGTGTTCGCGCCGCATGTCTCCTTGAGGCAACCCAATCCCCACGCATTTTCGATGGTTCGTAGTAATGAATAATGATCGTGCGGAGTGTCCGAGGTGACACCAGCCGGCGTCGTCTTCGAAATCACCAATGTCGCGACCTTGCCTCCCCCGCCTTGATTGCTCGTCCCTTCATCCCACGTGATGAAGAGCGCGCTATTGGTATCGCGCCACTCGGGCGTTTCGAGAATATGGCCCGGGAGCCAGCTCTTCAGCCATTCGTCGCCGGTCTGGACCGAGCAGTCGTGCATGTCGTTGCACATATTCGGGATGATCAATTCCAAGTCCGCTGATGCAGGATCGAAGTGGCTAAAATCGGTGATGTTGGCGATGCAGCGGGCCTTGTCGTTGCTCACGTTGACGAAGCTGATCGCGGGTTCATGCTTACGAGCATAGGTGCCAGTTCCGTCCGGTCCGCCCGACGCAGTGGCACCGGTGTAGCAGATCGAATTCCCACTCGAATCCGAAACCGGCACATTCTGGGCGAAGACCTTCCACGTTTTACCCGCAGCCTCGAGCTGGTCCCCCAGATGCTGCGCGTCAATGCGATGAACCCGATCATCTTTGACGCCTTGGGTTGATCCTGACCATAGAGCGATGTAGTTCGGTTCCGAGGGATGCGCTACTGACGTGTAGTTCGTTGCCAAGCCATACTGCTTGATCAGTTGATTGAGATAGGGAGCTCTCGGACTATCGACGATCGAACTTGCCTGTTCGTTTTCCATCACAATCAAGTAAACGTGATCGAAGACTGGCACAGCCGCGACATCTGGCGACGGTGTTGCGGGCGGGGTAATCGGCTGGTTGCCACGCGAGACAACGACAATCAAAGTCATCAGCCCACATGCGGCCAGGATCCCTACGATCAATCTCCAACCAACAGTCATGAAACCCTATCCCATTCCACAATCACGTCACGATCACCCAGTTGTGGTCTAACGCCAAGCCGTCGCATAGCAGTCTAGCGGGAGTCCGATGTTTCCCAGATTCTGCACCACGTGTCGAGGGCACGTCACGATTCTCGGCCAAGGTGACATTCGCCGATCACGGACGATCGGTCGACGCAACGATGCGTTTTGACGACGAGAGACGCATGACCAACCTCGTGGCCCAACGCTGTCGAAGCATTGGAACGACGTTCGAGCTCACTACCTGGAAGACACCCATTGCCGGGTACGGTCAGTTCGAGGGGCTAAAGCTACCAGTCCTCGGGCAAGCCGTCTGGAAGCTAACGGAGGGCGACTGCGCCTAAATCAGCGTGAAAATCACCGATATCCGATACAACGAAAGACTACGGTAGTCTGGTCTGCTACCTAATCGTCGACCGCTGACACCGGAACGGGGTCTCGAGATGATTCGACACCCGTCTTCATCATCGGTAACGCGAAGCCAAATCTTGCGCCCTGGCCGGCGACACTCTCGACGGAGACGTGACCGCCATGCGCCTCGACGATTGAGGCAACAATCGAAAGACCCAGTCCGGTTCCACCACGTGCCCGCGTACGCGCACTGTCGACACGATAGAAGCGATCGAAGATGAGCTCAAGATCCTTCTGATCAATGCCTGGGCCCGAGTCGATCACAGAAACAACCGCATCCTCACCTACCCGCTCAATCTTGACCCACACCGGTGCACTCCGTTCAGTGTGAACACGGGCATTGGAGAGCAGGTTGTCGATCACCTGCTTCAGCCGGTCTGCATCACCGCTAACGATGACGCGATCGGGTGTTTCCACGGTAATCGAACGGTCGGGCTCAACAGCGCGGGCATCTGCCACGGCATTTTCGATGATCTGTACCAGATCGACCGGATCGCGACGTAGCGTCCGTCCCTGATCGAGCCGAGCCAGAAGCAGCAGATCGTCGACCAGTTTACCCATACGTCTACTCTCGGACTCGATACGCAGCATTACACGTTCGAGCGTCTTCGGGTCGGCCGCGGCCCCACTTCGAAACAGCTCGGCGTAGCCGCGTATCGACGTCAACGGCGTGCGCAGCTCGTGCGATGCGTCGGCCGCGAACTGGCGGAGCTTGCGCTCCGATTGCTCCTTGGCACGGAATGACGACTCGACCTGAGCTAGCATGTCATTAAGAGCATGACCCAGCTTCCCGACTTCATTTGTCGACTCCTCGTAGTCGACTCTCTGCGACAGATCGCCACTGGCGATTAGACCGGCTGTGTCAATCATCGAATCGATCGGCTGCAATCCATGCCGTACCACGAACCAGACGACGATCACCACCCCGGCAAGCACCGCTAGGCTGGTCAATACAATTACGAGGATAAGGCTCCGAATCGTGCTCGTGACGTCACTCAATGGCGCCGCGACCGCCTGCAGCTCACCGTCCGACCCAGATTGGATCAGAACGCGATACGTGAGATTGCTCGAACCGACCGCATTTACCGTGAATGGATTGCCGAGGTGAGACTTCATCCCGCTTAGGCCAAGCGATGCAATATCGGGTAAGGGATCAGGGCTATCGGTAAAACCGGATGGACTTGAATGCACAAGCGTGCCGTGCGAATCAAACGACAATGTCGCGATCGAACGTTTTGACGTTGGGTAGGATGAATCTTCGGATTCCCCTGGCGGGGATCCGTGACTCCCTTTGCCGGACGCTTCAGTTAGCGTGGCATCGACCCGGTCGATCATACGCGCCTTCGTCGCCGTAACAGTAACGGCACCAACAACGACGAAGGCGATCAGAACTAGCACGCTGATGATGACGACCAGCCGAGTCTTGATCGACATGGCGCTCTACCCCGGCACGGTACGAAGCGAGTAGCCAAATCCACGAACCGTCTGAATTAAGCGCGGCTCGCGATCGTCGATCTTCTTGCGCAGGTAGCTAATGTAGGTCTCGACGACGCTGACGTCACCATCAAAGTCGTACTGCCACACGTGATCCAGGATCTGATACTTCGATAGGACCCGGTCGGCGTTCATCATCAAGTAGCGAAGCAAGCGGAACTCGGTGGGAGACAGGTGAATGCCCTCGCCGCCGCGCGTAACCTGGAAGCGCTCCTCATCAAGCTCCAGATCGGCATATTTGAGGTGATTGATCGGACGCTCAACGCCGCTTCCAGCCCGCCGCAGGACAGCCCGAATACGAGCGAGCAACTCCTCGAGACTGAATGGCTTGACCACGTAATCGTCGCCTCCATACGTGAAGCCACGCAGCTTGTCGTCATGCTCGTCCCGAGCGGTCAGGAAGATGACTGGAACGGTGTCGCCATTGGCGCGCAAACGCCGGCACACCTCAAAGCCATCGAAGTCGGGAAGCATGATGTCGAGCACGATCAAATTTGGCATGAACGCGGCGGCTGACGTGAGAGCTTCGCTCCCTGAACCAACCGCGTGAACCTCAAACCCAACGAACTTCAGTGCCGTCGACAGCAGCTCCGTGATGGATGATTCATCATCCACGACCAGGATGCGAAGACCTTCCAACTCACCGTCGTCGGTCGAGGAAATTGATGGATGTAGACTGACCAAAGGACGTCCCTCGATTCTGGATGTGATCACTTATAGCTGATACGCATTGAACCACCCGAATCTGTGAGATTCCTGTGAATCGGCAAGCCGTTCAGAGACAATTTGAGTTCGCAAGTACGGCACGACGTCGGATACGACCGGATTCAGGCGTATTGAGCTCTAATTTTCAATCCTACTTGCGAGTTCGGATCAACAGCATGACCGCAATCTACCCGGCGACCCCTATTTCTTCGCGCTCTGATTCAACAATCGGCGACTTCCGGTTTCGATACTGCCGTCCGACGATCAGCTTGAACACGACAGGGATCACGATCAGCGTCAAGAACGTGGAGGTCAGCAGCCCGCCGATAACGACCACCGCCAGGTCAGAGGCGACGATCGCACCTCCCCCGCCGCTGAAGGCAAGTGGTATCAACGCGAGAATCGTCGCCATCGCCGTCATCAGAATTGGTCGTAAACGAGTGCGTCCTCCCTGGACGAGTGCCTCATCCAGTGGCGTGCCGCGACGAAGCAGCTCGAGGACGAGTTCGAGCAGCACAATGGCATTGGTCACGACGATACCGATCAACATCAGGACGCCGATCAAGGCCGGCAGGCCCAGCGTCTTACCAGTTAAAGCCAGCGCCGCGAGGACACCGACGATGGCCAGAGGCAAGCTGAACAAGATCACGAACGGAGTCGCCAGCGATCCGAAGCTCGCGACCATGGCGATGTAGACAAGCAGAACGGCGACGACAAGCGCAATCCCCATGCTCTTGAACGCGTCACCTTGTTGCTGACCAACTCCAGCTGAAACGATTGTGATCCCTTCAGGGGCGTTGTACGTCTTGACGATGTTGTTCACCTTCGACGTCACGGCGCCGGTGTTATCGACGGTAATCGTGCCGCTGATCGAGGCTGCCCGGTCACCGTCAACGCGCACGACCTGAACCGGCCCAGTCCCCTGCGTGATCGACGCGATCTGATTCAGCGGGATTGCCGTCGCGCCGATCGGAATCTGACCGAGCGCATCGACGCTGGTCGACGCGCCAGTCACCCGCTCAGATAGCTGATATGGTTTGCCGTCAATCACGATACTTCCCAGAGGGATGGTGCTCAACACCTCCCGCACCTGGCCGGCAATTTGAGTTGGGCTCGTTCCGGCGGCAATCGCCTCCTCTGCATTCACATTGACCACGATCTCCGGTTTAGCATTGACCACGTTATTCTTGACGTTCACCAGGTTCTGAATCCCAGCGATCTGCGTGGTGAGATCCTGAGCCACTTTGCTTACGGTTTCGTAGTTGCTTCCCTGAACGGTAACCTGAATGTTATTGGTGCTCCCCCCGAACCCGGAGGACTCGTTCGCGACTGAGATATCAGCGTTGCCAGCCGCCGCCTTCAACCGCGTCCGAAGCTCGGAGAGCGTTTGAATCATGTTCACCTTGCTATCGAACGTCACCGTCATTGTCGCGGTAGTCGCTCCGGTGCCGTTGAACGCGGCTTGCAGCCCGCCTCCGCCTACCTTGGTCTGCAATAGCTTCACCGGCGCGGTCCCCTGGATCACCTCCTCCAGCTTTGCCGCTTCTGCCGCTGTTGCCTCGATGGACGTTCCGGCTGGCATGGTCACCTGAATGCTGGCGATCTTCTGAGCGCCAGAGGGGAGAAAGGACGTACCGATGAACGGCACCAGTCCGAACGAGGCGATAAACAAGATTGCCGCGATCGCCAGCGTCGTTTTCGGTCGACGAAGTGCCAGGGTGAGAGACGGAATGTAAACGCGTTGCAGCAACGGCGTGTGTTCGGGAACTGGGCGCAGTTTGTCCTTACGAATCAGATACGAAGCAAGAACCGGCACCACCGTTAGAGCGACGACCAGCGACGCAAGGAGAGCGAACGTCACTGTGAGCGCAAACGGACGGAAGATCGCCCCAATGATCCCGCCGACGAACCCAAGAGGCAGAAAGACCGCAATGGTCGTCACGGTCGAAGCCGTGATCGCCAGAGCCACCTCACGAACACCTTCCAGAGTCGCCGTGTGAGTATCCTCTCCCCGTTGAACGTGCCGGAAGATGCTCTCCAGAACCACGATCGCGTCATCTACAACGCGTCCGACCGCCACTGCCAAACCACCCAATGTCATGATGTTGAGGCTGATACCCTGAGTCCACAACAGGATAAATGCCACCAGCATCGACATCGGAATCGAGACTGCGGTCACCGCAGTCGACCGGACACTCAGTAAGAACCCAAAGATAACGATGACCGCGAACCCAGCTCCAAGAAGCGCTTCGCGAACGAGGTCATTGATCGATTTCTGAATGTATTGGGATTGATCCTGGATGACGACGGGCGTGACATCGATGCCTGAGGCACGCAACTGGTCGGTCACGGCGTTGACTTTGTCCCGAACCGCTGATGCGGTATCAACCGTATTGGCGCCCTGATTCATGTAAACGTCGATCGCAACGCTTGGCTTGCCATTCGTTCTCGTAATGCCGGGCGCCGCTCCCGCGGTGATCTCAACAGTGGCCACGTCGCTAAGCGCGACGGGCTGCCCTTGTCCCCCGCCAGCCGGTTTTGACACGCCAATGACAAGTCCGCGCAGCTGGTCAAGAGATGTGATCTGACTCAACACGCGCACCGGCACGGAGGTGGTCCCGGATTGGACGAGACCGCTTGCCGCGCTCACGCTACTCGACTGAATCACGCCCGCTACCTGTTGTGGGGTCACCCCCGCGGCCGCCAGTTTGGCCGGGTCGAGTGTGATCGCCACGACGTCGTCCGCGCCGCCATTAATTTCGGTGCGACCCACCCCATCGATACCAGCCAGCGCGGGCTGGTATCGCTGTTGCGCGAGCTGTCGTAATGTGACGAGGTCGCCATTTGCACCGGTCAGGCTAAGCTGAACGATTGGGAACTGATTGAAGTTGATACGCTGAATGTTCGGCTGTGTGGCGCCTTGAGGAAGCGGCACCTGTCCAAGCTGCGTTGAGAGTGTCTGAGCGGCGTCCTTGGTGTTCGTACCGTACGTGAACTGCGCAATAATGACTGAAAGTCCCTCTGAGGAGGTTGACTGCGTGGTGGTCACGCCGGGAAGCGCCCTTACGGCCGCTGCGAGCGGCTGGGTTACGGCGGAATCAACCGCATCTGGCGAGGCCCCGGGATAACTCGTGATGACCGTCAGCACAGGAAAGTCGATGTTCGGTAGCAACTCTGTCTTGAGCTGGGTAACTCCATACGCCCCCATCACCGCGATGAGGAGCGTTGCCAGCAGAACAACTGATCGTTTGCCGAGGGAAAACGCAGCAAGTCGATGCACCTAATTCATCCAATCCATCGAACCGACCCGGTCATCGAGTCATTGCGCACAAAATGAGGAGTGAACCTCTTGCAGCTCATTCCAACGACAATCTATCTCACCGAAAAATCGTCACCACCCCGGTCGGCCCATCGGCCAGGTGGCCTTGCAAAACGTGGAGAACTCGTCACTGTAGTTCAATTGCATCTTCACTAAGTCGTTCATCAGAACGTACCAGCGTCGCTCCATTCACGGCCCCGAGCATAACAAATTACTTCGATATCATCGACATGTTTCTTTCGATAAGATTGTTGACAGGATTCGCCCACATTTCAGTGCCACCAGATCCGGACACTGGCGGTCAATTTCTTTCCTGCCTCTCAATGCACTGGTACTATCGGGCTTGGTCGAAGAGTCACTCCTTGCGACCGAAACCACCGGGGAACCTGTACTCTCCAGGTGACAACGATCGAGCGCATCGGAAGAGGAACGTTGATGACAACAACCACGAACGGGAACAGATGGGGCGGTCAGAGCGTCGTAGACAGGCTAGCCCGCGTCCTGGTCTACACGCCGATTGAGCCGGACGCGCAGGTCTCTTGGGAGGAGTTCGGCTACTTCCACCCGATCGATCATGAGCGGGCACAGCGCGAGCACGCAGCCTTTCGGAAGATCCTGACCGAGAACGGCGCCGAGGTCGTCAATGCGGAGATCGGCGATGCCGGGTTGCAGGACGCCATCTTCCCCTTCGATCCAGTCATCATCACCGATCAGGGCGCGATACTCGGTCGGATGGGCAAAGACCTTCGACGCCGAGAGGTTGACCTCATGCGAGAAACGCTGGGCGACCTCGGTATACCCATCGCCGGTGAGATCAAAGCGCCGGGCACATTCGAAGGAGGCGATTCCTTCTGGGTCGATGAGAAGACCCTCGCGGTTGGTCGAGGTTACCGAACGAACTCCGAAGGGATCGATCAACTCAAAGCAATCCTCGGCCCGATGGGGATCAGCGTCATCACGGTCGACCTACCCCACTGGCACGGCCCGGATGAATGCCTTCACCTCCTCTCGCTTATTAGTTTGCTCGATCGCGATCTTGCCATCGTTTACCTCCCGCTGATGTCGGTCGAGTTCGTGAAGTACTTGCAGTCGAGAGAGATTGAGATGGTCGAGATCCCGGACGAGGAATTCTCGACGCAGGGCAGCAACGTGTTGGCACTCGCGCCTCGCCGGTGCCTCTTACTGGAAGAAAACGTAGAGTCAATCCGACGACTACGGGCCGCCGGTTGCGAGGTGTTGACGTACCAGGGCACCGAGATCTCCCACAATCGATCGGGTGGCCCGACCTGCTTGACCCGGCCACTCCTTCGAAGCGCAAACGATTCGACATCCCCGGAGGAAAGCCGGGCATGACAAACAGCGAAGCGCTGAAGGTCACAAAGGTGCTGGCTGCGATCGACGAACGGCGGGACGCACTCGTCGAGCTCTTGCAGTCCCTGGTGCACGTGCCCTCGGTGACCGGCAACGAAGGCGACGTACAGGACCTGATCGAGAAAGAATTTTCGGGTCGAAGATTGGCGGTCGATCGCTGGGAAGCGACGCGAGACGAGATCGCTCCGTTCTTCGACCATGTCGGTGAACAGGAACGCTACGAAGGCAGACCCAATCTGGTCGGAACACATAAGGGATCGGGCGGTGGCCGTTCGATCCTACTCAACGCCCACGTCGACACGGTCGAGAATGGCGATCTCGCACTCTGGTCGCACGATCCGCTCGCTGGTGACGTGGTCGGTGATCTACTCTACGGCCGCGGCTCCTGCGACATGAAGGGCGGACTTACGAGCTATCTGGGAGCGCTCGACGCTCTTGAAGCAGCAGGTGTTCGACTTCGTGGCGACGTCAAGGTCAACACAACTGTCGGAGAGGAGGATGGCGGCCTCGGTGCGCTCTCGACGGTACTTCGAGGGCATCACGCCGACGCTGTGGTGATCACGGAGCCGACACACCTGGCGCTGGTACCAGCCCAGGGAGGATCACTCGTCTTCCGCCTCACAGTTCCGGGACGAGCCGCCCACGGAGCAATGCGGGATGAGGGTGTGTCGGCGGTAGAAAAGTTCATTCCAATTTTTCAAGACTTGCTGGATTTTGAAAGTGAGCGAAACCGGGCCTTGTCGCATCCCCTCTACGATGACATCAAAAACAAGATACCGATTAGCGTTGGTATCGTTCGATCCGGCGTCTGGCCGTCGACCGTGCCAGAAACGCTCGTCGCCGAGGGACGCGCTGGGCTTCTACCAGGGGAGCAAATCGACGAATTCAAGCAGGCCATGACCGAACGCGTGCAAGCCGCAGCCGAGCGTGACCCCTGGCTGGGTGAGCACCCGCCGAAACTCGAGTGGTTTAGCGGCCAGTTCGCTCCGGCGGAGACTCCGGTCGAATCGCCCATTGCGCAGGCCGTTATCCGTGCCCACAATCGGGTAACGGGCGCACCGCCGAAGATCGAGGGCGTGCCGTACGGCGCCGACATGCGCCTTTTTGTCATGTTCGGAAAGATGCCATGCGTCATGTACGGCGCGGGCGATGTCGCGGTAGCGCATCAGGTCGATGAACACATCAGCATCGACGAACTGATCACAGCGACAAAAACAATCGCGTGTCTCCTGATGGACTGGTGTGGAGTTGAGGAATAGTCCGGGATTCCGGCAAGAAGAAGGAACGCTGAAATAGATGACGATCGTGGAAAATACGAGCGAAATTACAGACTGGACGATCGATGCGGCACATTCTACCTTTGAATTTACGGTACGGCACACTTTGGTCTCGACCATCAAGGGTGCATTCTTGAAGGTAAGTGGGCAGGTTCATTTTGAACCCGAGGCGGTGGTGAACTCTTGGGTGCGCGCCGAAATCGACATGTCCAGTGTCGACATGCATAACCCGGGACGCGACGAGATGCTTCGCGGCGCGGATTACTTTGATGTAGAGAATCATCCGACTGCAACCTTTGTCAGCAGCCGGGTCGAGCCGGTCGGAGTGCATCGGTTCCTGGTCATCGGCGACCTCACCTTTCGCGGCGTCACCAATCCAATGACGTTCGACACCACCTTCGAGGGAACCGCCGAGCAGATGAATGGCGTCGTGCGCTCCGCGTTCATCGGGCGTGGAGCAATCAAACGCACCGACTATGGCTTACCCCTCGGTCGAATCATCCCGGCCGGCGTCCCGTCGGTACTCGACGAGATACAACTCGCAATGTACATGACGTGTCATCCACTCGTACAGGAGTAGTCTGGGTCGAAAAAGGACTGAAGAAGGGAGCACGTGAGGTGCTCCCTTCTTCTCCGTGACCATGGGGAAACCGGGGATCGAAGACCTGTTCGTTCTACCTGTTCAAACCTTCAACCGTTCGGGCAATCCGGTCCAGCGCTTCCTCGATGTTCGCAAGCGAGTTGGCGTACGAGAGCCTCAGATAACCTTCGCCAGCCTTTCCAAAGGCAGTACCCGCTAGCAGCGCCACGCCTCCTTCATTCAGAAGCAAATCCGCTAGTTCGCCCGAAGGACGCCCAAGCTCAGTGACGTTCGGGAAAACATAGAAGGCTCCCGCAGGCTTGCGGCAACTGATGCCCGGGATTTCGTTTAGACCGTTGACAATCGCGTCACGCCGACGTCGGAACTCGACCAACATCTCATCGACTGCATCCTGAGGACCTGTCAACGCCGCGACCGCCGCATGCTGCGAAAAACCGGGCGTACAAGAATTGCAGTTGATGATAAGGCGGGTGACTTGTTCGGCGAGATCAGGGGGGATGATACCGTAGCCGAGCCGCCAGCCAGTCATGGCGTAGGTTTTCGAGAAGCCGTCGAGAATAATGGTGCGGTCGAGCATTCCCGGGATGCTGGCGATACTCTTTGGAGAACCGTCGTAGATCATGCGGGTGTAAATCTCATCTGACAGAACCAGGAAATCACGTTCTACCGCGAGCCGGGCCAATACCTCAAGCTCGTTATCGCCGATGATGCCACCCGTTGGATTGTGCGGTGAATTGATGATAACCAGCTTGGTCCGGTCGGTGACAAGTGACTCGAGCTCTTCCGCGTCAAATCCGAAGTCTTTCTCTTCGCGAAGGTGCAGCGGCACCGGCTTGGCACCCGCAAAATTGATCACCGACTGGTAGATCGGGAATCCTGGATCGGGATAGATGACCTCATCTCCCGGGCCAACCAACGCCAGGATCGTGAAGAACATGATCGGCTTGCCGCCGGGCGTCACCACTACCCGCTCCGACCCAACCTCGATACCTCGAGTCCGGCTGACGTAATCAGCGATTGCCCGCCGTAGCTCAGGAATACCCGCTGCCGGGGTATAGTGCGTCTCGCCGGATCGGAGCGCCTGTACACCCGCCTCTACGATATGCGAAGGTGTATCAAAATCAGGCTCACCAATCTCTAGATGAATGACACTCCGACCTTGCGCCTCGAGTGCTTTGGCACGCACCAACACGTCAAACGCGCTTTCAGTTCCCAGTCGACTCATCCGCTCAGCGAGAGCGATCGGATTAGGCGGATTCTTGCTCACCATGCTGACCCTCTTCCTTCGAAATTAACGATCGTCGCCACTCTCCCGACCGGGGTCCGGAGCAGGCACCGATTGAGACGGTGATTTTCCTTTCGGGTATTTCCGCCGCATAGCACGACGATCTTGACCACTCGTGATGCCTGGAGGATTCCCATGCAAACATGATAATACGGTAGATCATCGCGAACGTGCTAACGTCTATCGCGCAAACCCGACCATCCTCATAAGCATGCGATACTTCTAGAGCAATGGAATGGTGGCGCGAGTGGTACCGATCGAAAAGACTCGCCCGTCATCTAACTCGCAATGATGGTCACCTGGCGCAGAATCTGAGGGAGTACATGAACGTGGATGATGCCTGGATCAACGACGCGGTTGATGCTGAAGAGGCGGCAGCACTAACCGCACACCTCGTCTCGTTTCGCAGCTACCCCGGTCAGGAGGGGGACGTGCAACGAGCGGTGGCTGCATGGCTGAATGAAAACGGGATCGAGTCTGAGTTTCAGGAGACCGAGGACGATCGACCAAACGTGATCGCCTATGTGCGGAACGGGGACGGTCCGACCCTTCTGCTCAATGGCCACGTCGACACCGTCCTGGCCGCCGAAGGCTGGAACTGCGATCCCTGGCAAGGCCGTCGTGACGGAGACCGGTTCTATGGCTTAGGTGCGAGCGATATGAAGTCTGGCATCGCCGCAGGAATGCTTGCGACCCGCGCGCTAAACAATCATCTCGACCGCTGGAATGGGACGCTCATTTTCACCTCAGTGGTCGACGAGGAAGCCTACTCGATTGGCGCACAGGCACTGGTCAGGCTGGGGATGAAAGCTGACGGTTGCGTATGCCTCGAGCCGTCTTTCGAGCGTCCAGTCCTCGGAGCGAACGGTAAGGTACTGGTTCAGGCCAACGTCACCGGCAAGGCGGCTCATGGATTTCGGCCGGAGGCCGGTATCAATGCCGCCGTGGAAGGCGCCAAGCTGGTGACGCGAATAGACGGTATGCCGCTCGGCAAACACCCACGGCTCCCCCCAACCCAGTGTGTGCTGTCCTTTCACTCGGGCAGTGCCCAGTACGTGATCACCGTGCCGGAAAAAGCCTCGTTCACGGTCACTCGACTCACCGTTCCGGGAGAGACCGGCGAGCAGGTGCTGGCCGAAGTGCGCGCACTTGCCGAGGAACTGCATTCGCCCGCACGATTCGACTTCTCGATCGACCCGCCTTACTACCCTTCCTGGGAGATTTCTCCCGAGAATCCGTTCATTCAGCAGTTTGCTCACGCCTATCAGGCTGAAATCGGTAAGACACCAGATTGGGGTTATACGACGGGTGTTTCAGACGCCAACTACTTTGCGGCCGATCTCGGTATACCGACAATCCAGTTCGGTCCTTCGGGCGACAGATTTCACGAGGCAAATGAGTGGGTCGACATCCCCTCTATCGCCGCGACGACGCGCGTGGTACTGCGCCTCGCAATCGACATGTTGAACTGAGCAGTCAATAGCAAGTGTCGACGTCTTTTCGGTGGCCATCGTAGCCACCGGGGATCGTCCAGCTATCAGAATTTGTAATGAATCTTGCACGGTTCGAGAATTGCGCTGACTTCAGAGAACCGCAATACTCGTGAGTGATGATTCGAGTTGCGTAATCGATCAGCGAATGAGACGGAGAGAAGTATGAAGAGGCGGAAGCCCGAGGGATATCTCGGGGACAAATCACTCCATCCGGAGACTTTGATGATGGGCTACGGCTATCATCCCGAATGGTCGGAAGGGGCACTCAAGCCGCCGATCTTCCAAACGTCGACCTTCGTGTTCGAAAAGGCTCAGGACGGCAAGGACTTCTTCTCCGCCGCCTACGGACTCCGCGAACAAGGACCGAACGAGGTTCTTGGCTTAATCTATGGTCGCATCAACAATCCGAATTTAGAGATCGTCGAGGATCGCCTGACGCTTTGGGACGAGGCAGAAGCGTGCACTGTCTTCGCCAGCGGAATGGCAGCCATAACTACCACACTCCTTACTTTCTTGAGGCCCGGCGATGTCCTACTGCACAGTAACCCGCTCTATGGCGGCACCGATCACTTCACTCGTCACGTTCTATCAGAGTTTGGCATCACGCAGGTTGAGTTCGGGGCAGCCGATACCCGTCAGGACATAGAAGACCGCCTCAAGGCGCATAATGCGAGCGGCCGGTTAGCGATGATCTACGTCGAAACTCCTGGCAATCCGACCAACGCGCTGATCGACATCGCCATGTGCTCCGAACTCGCTGACGAGTACTCGACACCGGAGCGAAAAGTAGTGCTGGCGGTCGACAACACCTTTCTGGGACCAATCTATCAGCATCCTCTGAAACATGGAGCCGACCTCGTCCTCTATTCCGCGACAAAGTATATCGGTGGTCACAGCGATCTTCTCGCAGGCGCCTGTCTTGGCTCCGACGATCTGTTGAAGCGCGTTCGTGCCATGCGCACGTTCCTCGGCACGATGGCCGATGCCTGGACCGGTTGGCTGCTGCTGCGAAGTCTCGAAACGCTAAAGATTCGAATGGAGGGACAAACGCAGGTCGCAACCTTCGTTGCCAAGTTCTTGGTCGAACATCCCAAAATCGCGCGCGTTTACTATCTGGGATTCTTGAACGAGGGTGATAGAGGTTACGACGTTTATCGTAAGCAGTGCCTCGGGCCAGGCTCGATGATCTCCTTCGATATCAAAGGGGGTGAAGCCGAGGCGTTCCGCTTCCTGGATGCGCTCAAGATCGTGAAGCTTGCGGTTAGCCTGGGTGGGACCGAGTCATTGGCGGAGCACCCCTACTCGATGACTCACTGCGACGTCAGCGACGAGGACAAGCACAGCTTCGGCATTGGCGAGTCGCTCATCCGGATGTCGGTAGGGATTGAGCATCCAGATGACCTCATCTCCGACATCGATCAGGCACTTGCCCTGGTCTAGATCGCGACGACGAATTCATCGAGCGTCTACTGCCCGGAGCGAATCAGGTGATTCGCTCCGGGCGATTCATTTAGTCGCCCATATTACAACCAGCGAGCCTGAGCGGCAATGAGTCGTCTAGTTCTATATGTCTTTCGAGCATAGTACTCTCGTACCTCGTCACGTAGCCAATATGTGCTGTAAGTTGAAAGTGAAGCCGGTGGCGATTGGCAGAGTTAGTCGCTTACCGAGCACACGGAGATGTCGCCGGAACGACAACTGTTAGACGGACGTCATAGCGCGACCCGTCTAGTTGTCTTGAAATAGGAGGCGATAGCTCTTGCCGGACAAGATTCACCAGGTAGTCGTCATAGGAGCCGGGCCCTACGGCCTTGCCGCAGCACATCGGCTTCGGTACGAAGGGTTCGAAGTCAAGGTTTTTGGCGAAGCGATGAGCTTTTGGGAGCGCAGCATGCCAAACGGCATGTTCTTGCGATCGTCGCGAGATGCGTCGAACATCGGGGATCTTCATGGTCCATTGACCATCGACGCCTACGAACGCTCGAAAGGCATCAAGTGTTTCGAAACCGACCCCGATTGCTGATTTCATCGATTACGGTCGCTGGTTCCAACAACAATCAGTCCCTGACCTGGATAACCGACGTGTGATGCACGTTTCGGCGACTCGCAGCTGGTTCGACCTGACGCTTGAGGATCGCGAGGTTGTCAAAACTTCTCGCGTGATTGTCGCAACCGGGCTCGATCGGTTCGCACGTCGCCCCAAGGTCTTTGCCAATTCGTCTCCTGCATTCGTGTCACACGCGGCCGACCATTCTGATCTCGGCGTATTCGAGGGAAAGAAGGTTATCGTCGTTGGAAGCGGCCAGAGCGCGCTAGAGTCGGCGGCCATTCTCCACGAGAGCGGATCAGACGTCGAAGTGGTTGCTCGTGCTCCGCAGGTTCGTTGGCTTTCGCGAAGCGCGCGTCTGCACAGCCTGTCGCCACAAATGCAACGTCTCCTGTACGCACCAACCGACGTTGGCCCTCCCGGATTGAGCTGGATCGTAGCCAAACCGGAGATTTTCCGTCGGTTGCCGAAAAGATGGCATGATCCAATCGCGTATCGCTCAATTCGACCGGCTGGTGCTGGTTGGCTCGTGCCTCGTCTGGTCGATGTACCGATCACAACCGGTCGGGTCATCATTAACCTGACTGAGGAGGGCGATCAGTTGGAGATAAAGCTGAGTGACGGCGAAACTCGACAGGTCGATCATGTGCTGCTCGCCACGGGTTATGCCATCAATGTGAATTGTTACGAGTTCCTTGATCGTGAAATCATTGCGGAACTGAAGCATCAGGATGGCTATCCGACGCTGCGAGATGGCTTTGAGTCGTCGGTGCCCGGGCTGCATTTTCTCGGCGCTGCCGCAGCTACCAGCTTCGGGCCGGTCATGCGCTTTGTCTCAGGAACGTGGTACACAACAGATGCGCTGGCTCGTTACATGAAGCCACGCGTGAAGGTCGTAAGATAATGGTCGACCAAACCGAGCTCGAAACGTCGACTGAACACGGAAGAGATAAACCAGAAGCTACCGCACGTCACACACTGCCAGTACATCCACTCACGGTGTCGACCGGCGCTCTGATAATCGGGGGCGACTACCGCGGATTAGGCGTCGTGCGGAGCCTCGGTAGGCACGATATACCAGTCTGGGTTCTCACCGACGAGCATCGCCTTGCGGCTCATTCTCGCTATTGTCGCAAGAGTTTCGAATGGCCCGACACCAGTGATTCCGACAGGGAGCGGTTCCTCATCGAGTTGAACCGCACGTATGGCCTTGAAGGCTGGGCGCTGATCCCGACAGGAGATGAAACCGCTGCGTTCGTCGCTTCGCGACATCAAGTGCTGTCGGAACTCTTCACGCTGACAACGCCACCGTGGAGCGTTTTTCGCTGGGCCTACGACAAGCGGCTCACGAACCAACTCGCCGATCGATGCAACATCGCGCGACCAAAAACGTGGCATCCAGCGAACCAGGACGAGGTCGCGTCGTTGGACGTCCAATTCCCCGTCATATTGAAACCCGCGTTCAAGACGTCGCTCAACCCGTTCACGATTACCAAGGCCTGGCGGGTCGAGACACGTCAAGAACTGGTCACCAGATATTTGGAGGCAACCGCACACAGCGCCTCAGACGCCATCATGGTGCAGGAGATCATTTCCGGCGACGGCAAATCTCAGCTCTCCTTCGCGGCACTGGTCAAAGACGGCCACATCGTCGCCTCGATCACCGCGCAGAGGACTCGCCAATACCCGATGGATTTCGGACGCGCCAGCACGTTCGTGGAAACGATCGACGATCAGGAAGTAGAGTCCGCGTCCCGCCGCCTGCTTGAGGCGATGCAGTTCACCGGGTTGGTCGAGGTCGAGTTCAAACGGGATTCCCGCGACGGCCAATTGAAGTTGCTGGACATCAATCCCCGGGTTTGGGGATGGCATTCGTTGGGATACAAAGCCGGCGTCGATTTTCCTTATCTACAATGGCGACAAATCTTCGGGCTTTCAGTTGACGAGGCCCACTCGTCTTCCGGCATTCGCTGGGTTCGCGGGTTGACTGACTTCCCAACCGTCATGAAAGAGATCAGAGCCGGGCGTATTGGGTTGAAAGAATATTGGAGATCGATTCGACCACCGGCTGAGTGGGCGCTCATCGCCATCGACGATCCGATTCCGGCACTGATCGAAGTCCCGTACACTATTCGAATTGCGATGCGCCGCGGCGAGCTGAAATCCGATCTCACGCCCGACCAGCACGAAATGCATGACCAGAGTGCCGCTGTCAACTCTCCATCGGAGACGTAGAGTAGGGGCAACGTACATTTCAATGATAGATGCGGACAATCCCGGGAAGGTTCTTATGCGACGAGAGATTCATGAGCGAGTGGCGAGCATTGGCGGAGGAACAGGTTCGTTCACGATGCTGTCGGAACTCAAGAAAGTGGTATCGAACCTGTCGGCAATTGTGACAATGATGGATTCCGGCGGATCGTCTCGCCGGCTGATCGATGAGTTCGGTCGACCACTTCCGCTGGGTGATCTGCGTCAAGCGCTGGTCGCTCTTTCACGCTCTCGCAAGCTGTGGGGCGATATTTTCAGCTATCGCTTCCCCGATTCCGAGAGCGGCAGCATCGGCGGTCATTCGCTGGGAAACCTCATCCTGCACGCCCTCCTCGAAATGAACGATGACGACCTCATCGGTGCACTCGATGACGCCGAAGAGATTCTCAACACCGCAGGACATGTCATTCCGGTAACGCTTGGTGAAGCCATGCTCTGCGCCAAATTGAACGATGGCACCATCGTCGAGGGTGAATCCGCCATTGACCTGCCAGCCGGCCGCAGTGTTTCTCCCATTGACCACGTCTATCTGACACCAGGCGCATGCGCCACGCCGCGAGCGCGCAAAGCACTCGAGCGCGCCGACAAAGTGCTGATCGGTCCCGGGGATCTTTACACGAGTATCATTCCCTGCCTGCTGGTCGACGGGATCGCCGATGCCATCCGCTCTTGCGACGGTGAAATCATTTATATATGCAATGTCATGACCAAGCACGGCGAGACCGATGATTTCACCGCATCCGACTTCGTACGCGAAATTCATAAGTACCTCGGTCGCCGGGTTGATTCCGTGATTGTCAACACCGGCAGCTTCCCACCGGCGTTGCAGGAGCGCTATGCAGCCGAGAAAGCCTTCCCGGTTGAGCCGGAAGTCGACGTCTTACGAACGTTGGTCCCGCGCCTACTTGCAGGACCGGTGGCCACGACGGACCGGCTGATTCGCCACGACGCCGAGCGCGTGATCCTGACCATCTGGCCCGACCTGGTCGCATAAGCCGACTGAGAGCCAGCTGCGGCCTATCTCGCTGGGACCCGCGGTGGCTCTTGTCATCCCAGGTCCCAGCGGTACTGCTGATAAAATCCCCCGCAAACAAACGACTCAAACATTGAAGCCACAGGACTCCCTCAGTCAGTCGTCACCTTGGGATCGGGACTTCTTGTCCCATGTTTCGGCGCGAAACCAGGTCATCGCGGCCCAACTAATTCAAGATCTGTGTCTCTGGTGCCCGGGACGGGTCAGACGCTAGGTTAAAACCATCGGGACCCGAGCCATTGAATACGTCACCGGCATACCGGCTTAGCCTGTCGGCTCTTCTACCCACACGGATGGGAGGTAGCAAATGCGTCGAAAACGTTTTCTAACCGTCGTCGCCGTGATTATCGCCGCTCTGAGCGCCTTGAGCGCTGGTGTCGCCAGCGCAGCGCCGGTTAAAGCACCGAAGGCGTCCGACGTCGACATGTCTTGTGCCTCGAACGACTTCGGCATCAACACCATCACCGCCGTCGTCATGGATAGCAGCACCTGGGCTTCGGGCCACATAGTCGCGATCAACGGCGAACCGGCGAGCATGACCGGTATCCCCCTGGAGTTCCAGGGAACCGTAACGGATTCGACGACTGGAACAGTCGTGGCCACATTCGATCAAGTGAAACCAGGCAACCGCAACGGTATCAATAACACACTAAAGTGCACGATTTCGGATTCGTTTACCGACGATCAAGGAAACACCTTCACCGTCACCAATACCATCACACTGTTCATCGCGTCACTCCGGTAGCAACGATCGCCGTCGTGAGCAGGATCGAAGAAGCCCGTGCCGCGACGGCGATGTTTTTGATTGGCAGCGATTGCCGGAAAGGAACCCAGAAATGTCAACAACCGTCACGCCATCTGGAGTTACCGAACGCCCGTCCACCATCACTGGCGCCGTCTGGCTGCTCGTTTTGGTCGCCGCGATCACTGTTCCAACCGTCATCGTCTTGATGGACGGATTTGACGCTGGCTTCGTTCCCATCGCGGCGACGCTGGCGACACTCAAACTGATCGGAGCAGCAGGTCTGTGGCGCTGCCGAAAGTGGGCCATGATTGTCGCCTTTGGCGCCACATTGCTCGACACACTGTTCGCCGCCGGGAGCATCCCAGATTTGTCCGGCGGCGAGACGGTACTGGTTATGGCCGTCGTGCTCGTGGGAATTGTCACACTCATGCTACTCGTCCTGCCGGCTTCGCGGAAAGCCTACGTGTGACGCTCTGCCGCAACTGAAATCGATGTCTTCGGAAATTAGAGATCCGGACGCCGGGAAGCGCCCTCGACTCGCCTTCGCCGTCCGGGTCGGATACAATACCCGGACTCAGCGAACCGAAAAGTAGCAAGGCTCGGACAGCATGCGGATCGTTCATCGGCTTGACGCCACGACGATACCAGCGAGGGCGGCGCAGACAACTGGCCGCCCTGCAGTCGTTCTCCCCACCCGGATGCTTTTGCCGGCGCGACTCGCTTTCACGCTGTTCGCGCTGCTGGCGGTGTCGTTACCAGCCATACCGGTGTACGTCACGGTTCGGGATACCGGTGGGTGGCTCGCAGTCGTCGGAGGTTCAACTGACGGACAGAAAGCGCTGTCGGATGGTGGATCGGCACTATTTGCGTACGTCGCCTTGGGCTCCATTGGGGCTTTGCGCATAGTTATCCTCTTTTGCGTCGGCATGCTACTCGTGTGGCGATCGCGAGAGGTCATCGCATTTCTCGTCGCTCTCCTGGTGGTAGCAATCGTCGGGGCCGACTTTCCGCCAAATCTTTTTCAACTCCTATCGACTGAGCCGTTACGGGCGATACTCGGCCTTTTCGTTACCTACTGGTTCCCACTCATGTTGGTGGTCATCTTTTATGTTTTTCCTGACGGACGCTTCACGCCACGATGGACGATCGCTCCGGCAATCTTGTGGGCAGGATCGTTGGCCTGGACCTTCATCGTCACGCGGACATTCGATGGTCCGGGCGGCTGGCCACGTCTTATCGTTCCGCTCGTGCTACTCGGATCGATCATAGTCGCTCAGACCTATCGCTATTTTCGGGTCTCCGGTCCCGTTGAACGCCAGCAGACAAAGTGGTTGCTTGGCGGACTCGGCACGCTCCTCACCACCTTTGCCGCCGGCAATGCGGTACTCGCCGTCACCGGCGGATTCAACGACGTCCCTCCCCCTTCGGCCGACGTGATCTGGCCGATCTTTGAGGCCGTGAGTGGACTGGCAACCATCGGGTTACCTATCGCATTGGCAATTGCGGTGTTGAAATACCGGTTGTTCGATTTGGATCTCGTCGTCAACCGGGCGCTCGTATATGGCGGCCTCACCGTTAGCGTGGTCGGCATCTATGTTCTCGTCGTCGGTTATCTTGGAGCGCTGTTCCGGACAGGCGGAAACCTTTTCATCTCACTGTTTGCTACGGCCTTGGTCGCGATTGTTTTCCAGCCTCTGCGTGAACGGTTGCAGCGCGGCGCGAACCGGCTGCTCTGGGGGCAGCGCGACGAACCATATGCGGTTCTGACGGGTCTTGGCCGCCAACTCGAAGCAACCTTGGCGCCAAACTCGATTCTCCCAACAATCGTCGAAACCGTCGCCGCGGCACTGAAGCTCCCGTACGTCGCCGTCACGCTACAAATGGATGACGGCACTCAAGTCGTCGCGGAATATGGAGATGAGGAGTCTTCCAGTGCTGAAATCGTTCCATTGGTTCATCGAGGGGAGCGAGTCGGCGAGCTTCGCTTGTCGCCGCGTCCCGGCGAGCACGTTCTGTCGACCGCTGATCGACGCTTGATCGATGACCTCGCGCGGCAGGCGGGTATGGCCGTTCATTCGCTGCAGCTGACGCAAGATCTTCAGCGCGCTCGTGAACGACTCGTGAGCGGACGGGAAGAGGAGCGTCGGCGGCTGCGGCGTGATCTTCATGATGGATTGGGCCCGTCGCTGGCCAGCCAGGCGCTGACCATTGATGCCGCTAGTTTGCTAATCGAGCGCGACCCGCGAGCCGCGTTCGAGCTACTACGCGAAGCAAAGGCGCAGTCGCGGGCCGCAGTCAGTGAAATTCGGCGTGTTGTCTATGATCTTCGGCCGCCAGCACTGGACGACCTCGGTCTTCAGGGGGCGCTGCGTGACCTGGCCGGGCACTTTTCCGGAGCGAACCTCACGATCGATATCCAGCTGCCCGACGCTCTGCCTGTTCTCCCGGCCGCCGTTGAGGTCGCGGTATTTCGAATCGTGCAGGAATCACTAACGAACGTGGCACGGCACGCCGGTGCTACTCACTGCTCGATCACACTCAAACTCACAACAGCGTTGGAGTTGACGATTTCCGACGACGGGATCGGTATCTCCGACGAACGACGCGCCGGTGTTGGTCTGGCGTCGATGAAAGAGCGTGCCGAAGAACTGGGAGGAACCTGCTCGGTCAATGGCCGCTCTGAACGTGGAACGGTAGTCGCGGTGCGACTGCCATTGGAGGTCTGACGTGCCATGGACGCGATCACCATTCTGATTGCTGACGATCATCCGATGTTCCGCTTCGGTCTGAGAGCTCGCCTAGAGACGGAACCGAACCTCTGTGTCATCGGCGAAGCCGCTACTGGAGAGGAGGTCGTTGACTTCACGGTCAGCCTCGCTCCTGACGTCATCCTGATGGATCTCAACCTTCCGGGCATCAGCGGTATAGAGGCGACCCGTCGTATCCGCGAGATAGCGCCAGCGTCGGCGATTCTCTTTGTGACCATGTCCGATGACGATTCGATCTTCGAGGCCGTGCGGGCAGGCGCTCGCGGCTACTTGCTCAAAGATGCCGATGCGGAAGAGACTGTTCGGGCTATTAACGCGGTCGCCCACGGTGAAGCGATATTCAGTCCCTCCGTCGCAAGAAGACTTCAGAACTATTTTGCCGCACCGCCCCCGTCGGTGCCTGTTCCGATCTTTCCCGAGCTCACCGATCGAGAGCGAGACGTTCTGGCCCTGATCGCCAGCGGCTTCACAAACCAGACGATCGCCGATCGACTCTTCGTCAGTCCGAAAACCGTCCGCAATTACGTTTCAAACGTCTTTGGCAAGCTTCAGGTCGCTGATCGGGCAGAGGCAATTTCTCGCGCCCGCGAAGCAGGGTTGGGGACCAAGCAACAAACGAAATGACTGCATATTCTCGTGCTTGACCAACTCCCCGGTTCAATCTAGGCTGCGCAGTGACCACGCTGCAGCCTCGGTGCGGATTCCCGAGTGCGGTTCGATCAAGGGCACTCGATCTGAGAGGACGTGATGGCGCGAGCACACGCGATACCGACAAACGAGGTGACCACCGCGCACCTTGGTTTTGCGCTGACCCACGACGTCTTCACCCGTGACGGCCAGTTGCTGTTGCCCAAAGGAACGGTGCTGGACACCGCGGCGCTCGATCGTTGGATTGACCTGGCTCCGGGCGAAGTTCACTTGATTGAACTCGGTGCGAACGACCTGCATGAAGATGAGGCCGGGCTCAAAGTGGCTAGGGCCATTACGGGCTCCGGGCTGCGCGTTGCGGAGCCATCCCAAAGCCGCTGTGACATCCTGGCCGCGAACAAGGGGCTACTGCGAGTTGACCCAGAACTGCTGCGCACGATCAATGGCGTCAGAGACGTGACTGTCTACACCATGCTCGATCGACAATCTATCGCCGAGGATACCGTTGTTGCCAGCGTCAAAATCACGCCGATCGCGATCGCCGAGGAGCGAGTCATCGCGGTCGAGCGCCTATGTCAGCAGGTAGCGCACCCACTTCTTCAGGTACTACCGTTCCAGGCCAGACGCGTCGGTGTTCTGGCGCGAGACGATGTGAAGCCCGATATGCGTACCCGATTCGAATCGGCAATCGAACGGCGCCTGAAATGGTACGGCTCAGAGTTGATTGACATACGTTATGTGCCCGCGGACTCAACGCAGATTGCAACTGTGTTTCGGTCTCTCTTGGAGGATGGCGCCGATCTGCTGCTCACGGCCGGTGGAAACACCATCGATCCGCTCGACCCGATTGAGCAGGCGTTACCGTTGATCGACGCACGACTCATTCACCGTGGGGCGCCAACGCGAGGAAGCATGTTCTGGCTGGCACAGCTGGGTGACGTGCCGATCATCAATCTCGCGTCGTGCAGGATGTACATCGGCACGGCACTGGCAGACCTGATCCTGCCCATGTACATGGCGGGCGAACAGGTTACGCCGGACGACATCATGGCACTCGGATACGGTGGACTTCCGGGCAGCGCGATCAGTCTGCGCTTCCCGCCCTACGACCACGACTGAGAGAAGAAATGAACCTACTCAGAGTCTCGTTTCTGCTCGATGTCCTCGGTGATCGACTGCGCAAACGCCTTTTGCATGCGAGCCAGCACAGGCTTGGCCATTGATTCCATCATTCCGGCCATCGGCCCGGTAGAGTCAATGCTCAGCCGCAGTTCAACCGACGTCTCGTGCTCAGCCCTTTCGGATGCCACGAACCCACCCGAACCGTTGACCGGATCGGTTTCACTCCGCAGTGTGAAGGAGACCCGCTCCGGCTCCTCCCAATCGGTGATCTGAACCACCATTTTCACAATCCGGCGGAACGGGCCGAGCTTTACTTCAAGCGTCCAACGCGAATCGGTGTCACTCAGCTGCTCGAACGACTGATAGCCAGGCATGTTCGCCGCCCAGTTGCGCATGTCGCTTGTGTATGACCAAACCAACTCACGTGGAGCGTGAACGACGAACGATTCTTGAGATTCAAGCGTCAACAGGTCTCCTCAGGATGATGTAGTAGGCAGGCTTCCTCAGCTTCGTTGAGAGCGGCCACATGCCACCCGATCTACCAGTATGCCATCGCGTCCAAGAAGAGCGCGCGAAGATCCGTTTCAGCTGCCGGGCGAGGCGAGAGTTTCGTAACACGATGTTGTGGCAACGTCCCCGCGACGAGCTGATCGACATCCTCTTCGTCGAGGCCGATTGCACGGAGCCCACTCGGCATTCCGGTACGATGCATGATGTCGATTAGCGCTCCTGAAAGCACCTCACCCGCGTCTTCCGGTGCGGCCGATGAGATGTCGGCACCCAACAGGCCGGCGGCGTAAAGGTGCCGTTCGGGATCGGCCTCCGCGGTGAAGCGAAAGACGGCAGGCGCGTTCAAGATCACCGACATGCCATGCGGGACGATCGGGTGATCGCGTGGATATCCCTCGGGAATATAGTCACTCACCATGCCAGACACCGGATAGGACATGCCGTGCGGTAGATGCACTCCAGCATTACCAAAACCGATCCCGGCGAAGGCCGCGGCGAGAAGCATCTGTCCGCGTGCGTCCTCGTCAGATGGATCGTCAATTGCTCGGATGAGATTCTTTGACAGCATCTCGATGGCTTTGGAGGACCAAATGTCGCTGATCGGATTAGCTCCTTGATAGGCCGGACGCATCCGCGGATGCTCCGGCGCCGGCCGATCGCTGTACGGGAGAGCGGTCAACGACTCGATCGCATGACTGAGAACATCCAGTCCCGAACAGGCCGCGACCATCTTCGGAAGCGTGCGCGTATTCTCTGGATCGATGATTCCAAGTACTGGCCGCAGCGCGCGGTGAGCGATGCCGGTCTTCACGTGCATATCGGTCAGGTCAAAGATGGCAACACCGGTCGTCTCGCTCCCCGTCCCGGCAGTGGTCGGGATAGCGATCAGCGGCTTCAGCCGACCTGGCACCGGCTGCCCCTTCCCAATCGGGGCGTTGACGTAGGTCAGGAAGTCCGCCGGATAGGTGCTGTAGAGGTTGGCCGCTTTGGCGGTATCCATGCTTGATCCACCACCGACTGCGACGAAGCCATCGACGTTATGCTCGACCGCAAAATCGATCGCCTGCTTGAATGAGACATCGGTCGGCTCAACACGCACGCGATCAAACAATACGGTCTCAATGCCTTCGGACTTCAGGGATTCAAGCACGATTGGCACCACATCGGTCTGGGCCACGCGCTCGTCGGTCACCACCATGACTCTCTTCGCACCCTGAGCACTCATGTCGAAGCCGATCTCGCGGGTCGCGCCGGCTCCATACTTGATGCTCGATGTGTCCATAGTGAAGATGGTCTCAGCGTCCATCACGTGTTCCTCCTGATTGTCCAATCGATCACAGCTGCATTGTCGCCCCACGACGTGCGATCTCGCCTGAACCAGGATGTCCGACCACCTCATCATTCTCGAAGACGACTGAACCTCGTCGCATCGTCAGCCGCGGCCAACCGGTGACGCTCAAGCCCTCGTAAACCGAATGATCGGCGTTCGACTTGAGCATCGATGCTTCGATAGTGCGAGTCAGATTCGGATCGAAAATCACGAGGTCCGCTTCGCTCCCCACCGCGACCGTTCCCTTGCGCGGGAAGAGCCCGAACAGCTTGGCCTCATTCGTCGACAGCACCTCAACCATGCGATTGAGCGAGATACGTCCCTTCAGCACGCCTTCGGAGTGAAGCATCGGCAGCATCACCTGCAAGTTTTCGGCTCCTGGTCGCAGGTTGGCGATGGTGTGGTCGGATGCCATTTTCGCTTCGAGCGACCAGGGCGCATGATCGGTGCAGACCGTGTTCACCGTGCCCTGACGAAGCCCTGCCCAGATCGCATCAACGTCATGCTGCTCGCGCAACGGAGGCTGACCCACGTATTTGGGGCCGTCCACCTGTTCGAAACGCTCGCGCGTCAAATGCAGGTAGAAGGGCCGGGTTTCCACATAAACTGGCACGCCTCGCGCCTGCGCCTCGGCACACACCTCAAGCGCTCGCTCCGACGAGAGATGGACCACGTAAACCGGTGCTCCGGTGGCCTCTGCGAAAGCCACGGCGCGCTGGGTGGCGACGACCTCTGAAACGACTGGACGCGATTCCGGATAGTGTCTCAGCGACAGATGACCGGCGTTGACCAAGCGATTCGTGGCCGCGGTGAGGAGCGGATAGTCCTCGCAGTGGATCATCGTCAGCAGATTGTTCTCACCCGCCAGGCGCGTCGCCTCGAGATATCCTTCGACCTGCGAGTCAAAACGCGGCGTCGACATGAAGTACTTGATGGTATTGCAACCGCTTTGCAAGAGATTGGGAATCTGAGCGAGTATCTCGGGCGTCGTTTCGCCAAATACTGGGTGGAGGAACACATCGGCCATCGCATGCTCGCCGGCAAGCTCTGCCTCACGATTCAACCCGTCGAGTGGAAGCTCGCCGGGTCGCAAGAAGGTCATGTTGCCGACTGTCGTGACTCCGCCCGCCAACGCCGCGGCCGAGCCGCTCGAAAAATCGTCGACCCAACGGTGCGGACTGTTCGATTGACCGCCGGACATGGTGAGATGTACATGAGCGTCGATCACACCAGGGAGTACGAGCATGCCGCTGGCGTCGATCTCAGTTGCCGCTTGAAATTCGCCTCCGATTTGAACGATTGAATCGCCAGCTATGGCGATGTCAGCAACCATCTCTTCGCTACCAGTCACGATACGACCGCCTCGAATAGCGGTATCCGCTTGCGCCATCGTTGTGTGCTCCAATCTTGTTGTGGCTAAGAATGTCTCGTTCAACGCTGAAGGTAGGGTTGATGCCGTTGGTCCAACTAAGGTCACTCTAGGGCGCTTCACATGATCCCGTCAACTGGACCGCAAAACCAACATCGCGTTCCGAATTCGGACTCAGTCCGGTTATGATGGACCGGTCAAACATCATGAATGTGAAAGGTAGGCAATCTCTTGGCAACCCACTCTCTCGAACCGGTGGAGGGCATACTCCACGGAAGCTTTTCGCGCGATTTCGCTCCTGTCCTGACGATTGACTCGGGAGACCACGTCATCTTCCGCACGATGGACGTCGGCTGGAATCTGGTCCCGCTAACAGCCGATCCGTCGACGCATCGCAAGTTTGAGCCGAGAGTTGCCGGTCGCGACGATGGCCATGCCGTCTGCGGACCCGTCGCTATTCGGGGCGCCCAGCCGGGAATGACACTCGAGATCGACATCATCGATATCCAGTCCGGCGATTGGGGCTGGACGAGAGCCGGTGGATTTCCAAGTCCTCTCAACAAGCGTCTCAACATCCACGAGCAGGGCCAGACACTGGTCTGGACCATCGATCAGGAGTCAAAGACTGCTCGCAATCAGCTAGGTTTCGAGGTGCCAATCGCACCCTTCATGGGCGTCATGGGCATGCCTCCAGCCGAACCTGGGATCCATTCCACGGTCCCACCCCGCGTGACTGGGGGAAACATCGATTGCAAGGAACTCCTGCCCGGCAGCACCCTCTATCTGCCGATTGCCGTCGAAGGCGGACTCTTCTCGACCGGCGATGGACACGCCGCTCAAGGCGACGGTGAGGTATCCGGAACCGGAATCGAATGCCCGATCGATCGAGTCGAGCTTGGCTTCACCCTGCGGACAGATCTGGCGCTCAACGCGCCGCGGGCAAACACCGCTGCTGGCTGGATCACATTCGGCTTCAACGCGGACCTCGACGAAGCCATGGCGATGGCACTCGATGGCATGCTCGATCTGATGGGCGAACAGTATGGTCTTTCCCGCTCCGACGCCATCGGTGTAGCGAGCGCCGTTGTCGATCTGCACGTAACGCAGGTCGTCAACCGGGTGCTGGGTGTGCACGCGATCCTGCCGCATGGATTGCTGCACAAAATCGGCTAGACGGCGAGCCAGCGGCTGCTCAATCGCCTGCCCGACAGGAGATAAACATGTTGCTTCGTAAGACGACTGACGGATACCTGGCGATCTCACAGACCACTCATGCCTGGGTTTCGGGGCAAATGGCGCGAGCCTGGGGAAATGATCTCTTCGGCACCGTGGAGCCGCGGGAGGCAGTCTGCCTGGCTGCCGAGCAGCACGACATCGGGTGGATTGGCTGGGAGTCCGAGCCTTCGTGGAATCCGGAAACCGGACTGCCGCACAGTTTTCTCGAACTCCCGCCCGAAACACACCTCAGCCGAATCTGGTCTGTTGCCGGGAATCATGCTCTGATCACCAGCCGCTACGCGGCACTACTTGTCTCCATGCACGGTACTGGTCTGTATGGGCGATTCCGTGGCGACCCCGATGCAGCGGGTGGACTGGCCGCGAAGTTTCTGGAGCAGCAGGACGCTTTTCAGACAGGTCTGATTGACACCCTTGCGAACGACCCGCAATACGCTCCGTTCGCGTCTCCCGATGCGATCAGCCGGAACCGACGGCTCGTGGCTCTTTGGGATCGCATATCGCTCAATCTCTGTTGGGGACTGAGTGACGCGATGACGATCGAAAACGTTCCGCTCGCGAACGGCGATGGCTCACTAACTTTGTCACCGGCAACCGGTAACGAAGGAGACCGTCACCTTCGATCCGTGGCCATTCTCGTCGCGGCGAACTCGACGTTACGTTCGAAGCGCGTATCCTACGCGGTCGATATGCCGATCAGGCCGATCTGCTGCGTGGTCTGCGTGAAGCGCCATGGCGATCGATGCTGGTGAGGATTCGCCCGGTCTAGCTCCTCGCACTTCTCCCGGAAGGGAATACCGTCAAACGACATGTAATTCAGGTAATCGTCAAGGTCGCGACATCACCAATGTGACACGTCATTGTCATGTTCGTGCGTTCCCCGATAGCGAATCTGTCGCGCCACCCACCTTAAACTGATGCTGCGTGGACCGATGCGCGGTTTGTCGGTTCGTCAATGCTGATCCAATTCTGGAGACCAGGAGATTCCCAATGAGCACAACATCCGTCAGCGGAGTCGGACGTCTGGTGTTTGGCCTGCTGCTCGTGGCGGTAGGCGGGTTCCTACTGCTGAACGAAGTGTTCAACATCGATCTTTTCTCGATAGCCTGGCCATTATTCGTGATCGTACCAGGGCTCGCGATGCTGGCGGTGGCAGTCAGCGGTGGCAAACGGACGCACCCTTTGGCGATTCCGGGAAGTATTGTCACAATGGTTGGGCTCGTTCTGTTCGTGCAGCAGATCTTCGATATCTACGCGAGCTGGGCCTACGCTTGGGCGCTCGTCGCGCCGACTGCTGTCGGCTTCGGAATCTGGCTCAATGCCCAGCTTGAAGGAAATGAAAAGGAGCGCACGAGCGGCGTTCATGTCATGGAGATTGGTGCGATCCTGTTTGCTGCCGGATTCGTCTTCTTCGAGTTGATTCTCAACCTCAACGGAATGGTCAACCAGACTACGGCGGCGATCGTCGGTGGCCTCATGTTGGTCGCGGGTGGGGGGCTTCTCATCGGCTGGAGCCTCAAGCGGTCAGGTGGTGGAACGGGCGCCACGTCGTGAATATGAGTGATCGAACCTCAATCTGCCAGCTCGCATGAGATAATTCAGACCGTTTCCGATGTAGCACGGGTGCCGCTGCCAATTCAGCAGCGGCGAATTTTCTTTGTGTCACTCGCTCAGCCGGTGACAAGGAATTCTGGCTGACGCCTCTGCATCTGTCTCTCGATCAGCTCAGGCTCGAACGATTGCGTAATAGAAATGGGGCCAATCATGAACGACGATGGAGTTTCGCTGAATCCGCCGATGGCGATTCGGGTGCCGGCGGGCGAAGATCGATTCGGTGAGCATCACGGGCTCGGCATCAGCGCCATCGATTTCAAGGTGACATCGCAGAGTGCTCGCGGTCTGTTCATCATCGAGAACACGTTTCACGAAAAGGGCGGGCCACCACGACACCTTCATTACGAGCAGGAGGAGTGGTTCTATGCACTCGAAGGTGAGTTCATCATCGAGGTCGGAACAGAGCGCTTCACGATGGAACCGGGCGATTCGATTCTGGCGCCGCGCAACGTGCCACACGTCTGGGCGTATGCCGGGGACAGCGTCGGACGAATGCTCATCGCGTTCATGCCGGCCGGCAAGATGGAGGCGTTCTTCCGCGAAGTGACGAGGGCCAATGCCATGCCTCCTCAACAGCCTGAGCTGTGGCGCGCGCACGGCATGGAGCTTCTTGGGCCGCCTCTTTCATTGTAAAGTGGCTAGCGTTCGCTCAAAATGGCCAGATGAGGATTCAACTATGTTCCGCTTTGCAGCACTTTAGACGGCGCGGCGAGGTGATAGCATTCGGTCGTCAAGATGCGCGCGGATTCACGGACAATCTTGCTTCGCCCAGCTAACAGACTGGTCGACCAAGTGTCGAGGATTTTGTGAACGAATAATCTGAGGGAAGAAGGTGAGTCGCTCATGAGGGTTGGTCTGTACATACCGAACGGCGCGGGTGGTGATTTCCCGGGTTGGAACATGCGCAAGGCCTGGGATCGAACGCTCGATCTCGCACGCCTCGGTGAACAGCTTGGCTTCGACACCCTGTGGGTACCAGATCACCTTCAGAACGTCCGCGTGAATAACGAGCTGCCAACCTTTGAGATCTTCCCTCATATGACCGCACTCGCCATGGTTACCGAACGTGTGACGATCGGTTCTGGGGTACTGTGCGCGGGATTCCGCAATCCAGCCCTGCTCTTCAAGATGATGGCCACGCTCGACGTCGCCAGTAACGGTCGTGCCGAGATTGCCATCGGAGCGGGCTGGAATGAATGGGAATGGCGCGGCTACGGTTACGGATTCCCGTCCGGTCGCGAGCGACTCAAGCTACTCGAGGAAGCGCTGGAGATCATTCAGCGGATGCAGCAGCCAGGACGTACGACCTGGCACGGCGAGCACTGGCACGTCGAAGACGTCACCAGCGAGCCTCGCAGCCTACATCGGCGGATGCCGCTCATCGTAGGTGGCAACGGGCAGAAGGTGACCTGGCGGCTCGCGGCACGGTTCGCCGACGAACTCAACCTCGACGGCCCAAGCATCGACCAGATCGAAGAGTGGATGCCGATCATCCGGCAACGGTGCGAAGAAATCGATCGCGATCCAGCTTCCATGCCGGTCTCTACCCTGCTCCGCTGGCGCGGTGTCACAGGCCAGGAGCGTGTCGAGGGACTTCAGCGCCTGGCCGAGATCGGTCTTTCACGCATTCTGACTGACCAGGTAGCATTGATGGATACCGATGAGCCCATGCATGAGTACGCCGAAGACTGCAAAGCCGCCGGGGTGGAGTTGCTTGCGTGATTAGCCGCGGCTGGACTAAGGCATCCGGTCTGGAAAGGCTAGACCCGCTGACTACAGCCGCCAAAACCTGACGTGACGCGCTCCTGGACTGATTCGGAGTTCAGGTCCACCAATAGGAGGTTCGCGTCACGTCTGCGTCCACGGTTCGGTCCTCGATCTACTGATCGATCTCCATCATTGAACGGACCTGCTCAGCGCTAAGATCGAGGTCGTGGGCCTCATGTGCGTGCGTCTGAACGGCGTCAATCAATGCCTTTTCATCGGTGTTGCGAATTTCAATTCCACAGTTGCACCGCACGACTTTGGCAACTCCGGTCTGCTGGCTCGCCACTTTACAGCCCCTCTCAATATGCCGATCAGCATGAGATCAGCGAATAACTTCCAATGTCGTTAGCATGACAGCTTGAAATTGCTCCATTGTTGCAGCGATGTTGCAGCCACACAATAATCACGATACACATGGAATAGACGATCGGAGACCTACGATGAGTGCGCTCGGTTCACCACGTCTATACATTTGCGGTCAATTGGCGATCGAATACAACAACGTCGTCATCCGCGAAAGCGAGTTCCCAGCGCGGCAGAGCCGCCGACTGTGGGCATATCTCGTGATCAATCACCGTCGGCCAGTCGGACGGGACGAGCTTGTCGACGCGATCTGGGGTGACGATCTTCCCGATACCTGGTCCACCACTATCAACGCACTGGTTAGTCGACTGCGCCGCACGCTTCGGGCGATCCCGCTCGATCCTGACGAATTCGGCATTCACGGCGAAGTCGGACGCTATAGCTTGCGCCTGCCCGACACCACGTTTATCGACTACGAGCGAGCCAGAACCGCAATCCACACAACCGAGACGCTGCTGCGTCAGGGACGATGGAATAAGGTTCTCGGCGAGGCGAGAGTCGCGATGGAGATCGCCGCCCGAAGTCTGCTGATCGGCGAGGAGGGACCCTGGATACATGGTGAGCGCAGTCTGTTAGAAGATATCCACTTCCGTGCCCTCGAATGCACCATCGAATGCGAACTTCAGCGAGGCAACTCCGATTTGGCCGAGCGTGAAGCACTGGAGATCATCCGGTTGGATCATCTCCGCGAATCGGGATATCGCCTGCTGATGCGCTCGCTCGCAGCGCGAGGCAACATCGCTGGCATTCCGGCTGTGATGGAGGAATGTCGCACACTGCTTTTTGAGCAGCTTGGAATCACGCCGTCGTCCGCCACTGAAGAGCTTTACGCACAGCTCATCGCGCGTTAGCCGGCACCGCACCGGGTCATGATTACGTTTGACCAAATTCAGTCTTCTTCCTGTTACGAAGCTGAAATCTCCGCCCCACCAATGTCACGATTTGCTCATCCTCTGTCGCTATCCTTGAACACAAAGGTGGTCCTCCGAGTCGCGGAGAGAGGCCGCCACTGTTCTCCCGTGAGGACCGCATGGCGCGTCGCAATAGCAACGTTGCGGCAACTCAGACCGGTCGAATCTCTGAAGCTTCAAGCGCGAATCGATGTCGCGTCATCCCAAAAAGGGGGTTCTGATGGCAGACACACTGACTCCACTCCGACCACGACATCAGGAGGTTCAGGCTCGATCAATGACCGAAATTCGCGCGGTGAGGATCGGGCGTGCCAGAGCAGGTCAGCACCTTGCGGTTTCGTACATCCTGTCGGGTATGCTGGCGCTGATCGCCGCGGTCGCTTCCGCCATCGGCTTCTTCAACCCGGGTATCTTTCGCGATCCACCCATGACCGCCGGAAATGCTCGGGGTACCGCGCTGGTGATCCTCGTCGTGGCCGTACCTCTCCTCGTTGGTTCCATGGTGATGGCCATGCGTGGATCAGCCCGCGCGGGCATCGTCTGGCTGGCGTCGCTTGCCTATATTCTCTACAACTCGGTACTGTTCTGCTTCGCCATGACCTTCAACCGGCTCTTCCTCGTCTACGTCGCGATATTCGCGCTGTCGCTCTGGTCCCTCGTCACGGTGCTGCTGCAGGTCGATGCCGGCAGCCTGCGCGAACGGTTCTCTTCTCGAATGCCGGTACGCGGGTTCGCAGTCTATCTGGTGATGAGCGCGATCCTGTTCGCGTTTGCCTGGATGGCCGATATTCTTCCAGCGTTGATTCACAACACGTTGCCGGGCAGTCTCGACAAGACGGTCATGTTGACGAGCCCGGTGGAGGTACTGGATCTGAGTATCAGCCTGCCGCTCCTGACTCTGACCGGAATCTGGATCTGGAACCGGCGGCCATGGGGTTATCTCCTGACCGGCGTGCTGACCGTCATGTTCACCATTGAGACATTGGGAATCGCCGTGGATCAGACCTTCGGCCATCGCAGCGATCCGACCCAGTCACTTTCAGCTGTGCCGCTGATGATCGCGCTGACTGCCCTGGGCCTCTTCGTGTCAGCCGCCTACATGCGCTATCTGCGTGAGGAAGTGGGGTAGAGAGTACTGATGCGCTTCGCCGGTTCCTGCCGTCATGGATCTGGAGTGAACTGATTGCGTTATTCGTGCTGAAGTGACTCGAGCATGGCCACTACCTCATCACGACGATGACGAATGTGATCGTCACCGGGTGCGAGTTCCAGCGACCGGTCGTACGCCGTCACCGCCGACCCGTAGCTCTCGAGTGCCGCTTCCGTCCGCGCCACCAACCTTGGCAACTACGCGATATTTCTATCAGACATCCGCAAGGACTACGACCAGGCCGAGATGTTCTACCGACGTGCCATCGACGCCGATCCCCAGCATGCCAGCAGCCTCAGCAACTACGCGGGGTTCCTACTGTTTCGCGGCAGACGAGAAGAAGGCTTAGTTATGCCCGGACGGGCTACGACTATGCTCGTTGGGTCGCCCCCTTCGCTGGCAGCAGAGTGCTGGTTCTATACCTTTGCACATCAAGGCGTGTCGACACGTTACGACGCACTCTGCAAACTGAAGCGCGTTCTTGAAGAAGGTGCTCGCTCACCCGGATGGGATCTCTCTCAGAACATCGAACGAGCTGAACAGGATGGTCATACCGATATTGAGTGGCTAAAGAAGCTAGCGATGGTCATTACCGACGTTGCCGAGATTGACACGTTAGCTAATTGGGACAGTTGGGCTGCCTGCTGAATGTGGGCTCGATGCAATGCGCACGCTGTAAGGACTGGAAGTCCGTGACTCCAATCCCAGTCTGACTGCGATACTCGACCGCTATCAGCTCGGGTCGCGATTCTTGCCTGTCACCATAACTTCAGAGAACTTGTCTGCAGCTTACACTCCCTCACCTCTGCTCTTGACGGCACCGCGCATGCGTTCCTATGATGACGTAGATTCTGTTGGGGATCCGTAGATGTCGCAGCGTCCACATCCCATGCGACGGGGCTCCGTTGCGCCTGGCAACCTTCCGCGAATGAGGGGGATTCTTGCGCCCACGTAGGCGGGGCTCCGAAATTCAGTTCACCAGTTTCGAACGAAATACCTACCGGCGCAACTTCATTTTTGGAGTCGCGAACGGCGCCATGCTCATGCTCGGTGACACCTTCATCCAGGCAAGTCTGGTGCTCGCCCTGTTCGTCAGTCAGATCAGTAATTCGAACCTGCTCGTTGGCCTGGTGCCGGCCATCGCCACCGGAGTCTGGTTTCTGCCACAGCTCGTCGCGGCTGCCTTCGTTCAAGGGCGCGAGCGGCTGCTCCCGTTCGCGGTCGGCAGCACGATCATCCGGGCCCTTGCCATCGCAACGCTGGGCACCATCGGCTTCGTCCTTGGCGATCGCGACCCGCATAAACTGCTCATCGCTTTCTTTGTCTGCTACACGGTCTATAATCTGGCCGCCGGATTTGCCAATGTGCCGATGGTCGATATATCGGCGCGCGTCGTGCCGGCCAACCGGCGCGGCCTCTACTTCGGCCAGCGGAGCTTCTGGGGTGGAGTGCTCGGTTTCCTGGCCGGGTTCGTGATCCAGCGCATTCTGAGCACGGGCGGCGCGTTCCCGAGCAACTTCTCTATCCTCTTCTTTGCATCCTTTTTCATCCTGTCGCTCGGCGCCTACTCCGCAGCGATGATGGTTGAGCCGAAGTCATTATCCGTGCGCGCACGCGGCACGTTGTTGGGCCAGCTGCGAGATGCCCCCAGGTTCCTCGCGAACACCGAGTTCCGCCACTTCTTGACATTCCGCTCGTTCCTCTCGATGGCCGCCATCGCCGATCCGTTTTACGTCCTCTTCGCCAAGCAGGAGCTGGGAGCTCCGGTGTCCGTGGTTGGGTTCTACATCGCGGCAATCGCCGTGTCTCAGTTCCTTTCAAATTTGCTTTGGAGTCCACTGGCGGATCGGCGTGGCAACCGGCTGGTGCTGCAGATGGCCGCACTCCTGCGTATGACGATTCCGGTCATTGCGCTCGTGCTACCGCCGCTAGTGCGCTGGGGACCGATCGGCAGCCACATTCCGGGCGGATCGCCGACCATTTACTACATCTTTGGCGTGGTGTTCGCCCTCTACGGTGTCGCGATAAGCGGGCAGAACCTGGCCAACATGACCTATGTGCTGGACATCGCGCCGGATCACGAGCGTGCGGCATACGTCGGACTGGTCAATACCTTCCTGGGAGTGGTGGCGTTTATCCCCGTGATCGGCGGCACGCTGGTCGACGCGTTCGGGTTTCAGTTCCTCTTCCTGGTCGCCTTCATGATCACGTTGGCCGGAGTCCTCGCGAGTGGCGGGCTGCACGAACCACGCGTCAGCACGTCGATAAATCTCTTTTCACGGCAGATGATGATCCCCAGTGCCAGGCGCTTCAGGCGCGGGTGATTGCGACGCCAAGTGCTTCCGCTCGGCCGGGCACCGGCTCACCAACTGACTCGGCGATCGAGCTCGACCACGAAACCGGCAAGTAACGCGGCCGCCAGCACCGCCGGCCAGACCTGCCCCGCCGCTTGAGAAAGACCGACTCCAAACCCCAAGGCCAGCACCAAGGCGACCAGCAACGAACTTGCTCCGACTATCCCAGCCACCAGTATCGCCGTCGCCTTCATCGTCACGCCTTTCCGAACATCTGTGCCGAACATATGTACGTACAGAATATAGAACGCGTGTTCGCCTGTGTCAAGTACTGGTCGTGTTTCAAACCAACGTCCCGCCCGCGGCACACGTTTTGTCTGTTAGAATCTCTGAATACGATCCGTGTCTAGGAGACAATCAATGCATCCGCTCGACAGGCTGCGTGAAACCCGGCTCCTCCCGGTGATCGTCGGGCTCGCCATCGTGGCGTTCACGCTCTTCGTGATGCGTATCGCGAACATCCTCCCACCGTTCATCTGGGCCGCGATCACGGCCTACATCCTGTTTCCGCTCATTGCTCGCATCGAGCGTCTGACCCGTCTGCCGCGCGTTCTCACCATTGCGCTGGTCTATATCGTGTTGATCGGGCTGCTGGTCGTTGTCGGCATTCAGGTCGCACCAACCGCATTCGATCAGCTTCGATCGCTTGCGTCTTCCCTGCCTCAACTGGTCACCAACGCCCGTGAGGCTCTCGTCCGCGAGCCGCAGATCCGCATTGGTGGATTCGTGCTCGACACGAGGCAGATCGACGGTCGCATCGATGTGCTGGCACAGCAGGTAGCTGAGCGGTTCGGGCGCGAAGCCGTACCCCTGGTGCTGCAGACATTTGAGCTGATCATCAAGGTACTGGTCTATTTGCTCGCAACCTTCTACTTCCTACTTCAGGGGGATTCGCTGGTAAGGCGCCTCCACAGTCTGGCACCGCCGCGACATCGCAAGACGGTCGACCGGGTCGTGGCGCAGGTCAATCAAACGTTCGGCGCCTACATTCGCGCGCAGGTGATCCTATTCGCGATCATGACCATCTCGACACTCACCGTGTTGAGTGTGTTGCAGGTGCAATACGCGTTAGTCGTGGCAATCGCCACCGGCGTGCTCGAGCTGGTGCCAATCATTGGACCGTGGGCGGCCGGTGGAATCGCCGTGCTGGTGGCAGTTTCACAGAACTCTGGACCGTTCGGCTGGAGTCCAGCGCAGCTGGCCATCGTTGTCGGCGTCTGTTACCTGGTACTTCGCTTGCTCGAGGACCAGGTGATCATCCCGCAGCTGGTTGGACGGGTCGTCCGGGTTCATCCACTGATGGTCATCTTTGGCGTCCTGGCTGGGGCGACGCTTGGTGGCGCGCTGGGTTTGGTTATCGCGGTGCCCGTAATGGCGGCGATCAAGATCATCACGATCGCGATCTTTGAGGAGTTGCGACATCCACCCGAGCGGTTTGTACTGGCACTCCGTGAACCCGGATCACTCGCCGCCTTCGAGTCGACGATCGGTGAACGAGAGCATCAACGGGTCGTTCTACTGGTGACTCCGGGAGCCGTCGACTGGGATGACCTACTCACCGCTCAACGTGTGGCCGCGCGAGCACTGGGTCTCGACATTCGCTTGCAGGTGGTTACGCCCGACCAGGTCGCTTCCAGCATTGCAACAGCGGCTGGCATCGAGGTAATCACGCAGGACCGTCTCAGCGAGGATGCGGGGTTGCTGGCCGATTCCGCCGAATACGCCGCTGGGCTCGCGCCTGCCGACACGCTCTCACCCGCGGACCTTATCGATTCTCCGGAGACCCTCCCTAGCTTCGGTGGAACCACACGCGAACGTCCTGCGAACTAGCCGTAGAATCGAATCGCAGCTTGTCTGGACCGTATTCTTTTCGCTAGTCTCCGAATACGCAAAGATGGAGATGGTTCGAGCAACAGCTTGCGAACTCTCTCCGAACAAAAAAGAGGCCCGCCGCGGTAGCGAGCCTCTCTGTTCGTGCGGGTGCGTGGTCGGTATGCCGGACAAAGTGCCCGGCTCTGTCTTTCGTGTCAGCCGCTAGGGCTGTTTACTCCGCGTCGTCGACCGGAGCTACCTGAACCGCGCGTCGTCTCGTTGGATCGCGTGGATCGGGCTCTTCTTCGTAGCTTACGCGTTGTCCTTCAAAAAGTTGGTCAAATCCGTTGCCCTCCACCGCCGAACGATGGAAGAAGAGGTCATTCCTGCCGTTTGAGCCGTCGGGAGACAAAAAGCCGAATCCCCGGTCGTCTCGAATTGTTTTGATCGTTCCCAACGCCATGCGCTGTCGTCCCTTCTGAACCCTGCACCCCGCCGAGTGGAGCATGCGATGCGTACCACCGCTTCCGCTTTTTCGTCAATACGAGACATGTCTGTCGCGACTCGACGAATAATCGGAACTACCGCATTTATTGCGCCGTGGCATTCCTGAATCGCGTGTTTAAAGAGGATCTCTTATACCGCCGCGGTGACGAATTTCGCCATGTAAGCCCAGGCGGCCGATTTCAGCCCCTGGCGACTCAGCCCGTATGCTCATCCGTCGAGTATAACCCGCTTCCGCCATCGGTACGAGGCCCATATCCAATCACACGTTCAATTCACCAAGGGATCTCCTCAACTGCGATACCCAAACTTGCCGGATACTTCCTCTTCCGGACGGCCGGTTGATGGCGATTCCGCAAATCTTACGGCGATAAATTGGGCATGTGAGATGCATCGCGTGGGTTCACCAAATCAGATTCAGGTTCTCCCTGACGTGGCCAGTACATGGAGAACAACACACTGATGAGCAGCGCCGTGATGATCACTCCTAGCGATAGGGCCACCGAAAAATGGTAAACGTCCGCCACGAGCATCTTGATCCCGACAAACCCAAGAACGAAGGTCAATCCATACTTCAGCAGGTGGAATCGACCGATGACGCCCGCGAGCAGGAAATAAAGTGACCGCAGACCGAGTATGGCAAAGATATTCGATGTATAGACAAGAAACGGATCCCGGGTTATCGCGAACACGGCCGGGATTGAATCGAGTGCAAAGACCAGATCGGCGCCCTCGATCAACACGAGTACCATGAGCAGCGGAGTCGCCCAGAGTCGGCCATTCTCTCGAACAAAGAATCGCATGCCCCGAAAATCAGAAGTCACCGGGAGTAGGCGTCGGACCATTCGCACCAAGACATGCTCACCGGGGGCGATAACGGCTTCGTCGCGTCGCACTAGCCGAATAGCAGTCATCACCAAGAACGCGCCGAAAACGTAGAGAATCCATTCGAAACGCTCGATCAGAAAAGCACCTGCCGCGATCATCAGCCCGCGCATGACCAACGCGCCGACGACACCGAAGAAGAGAACTCGATGTTGATAGGCGGGCGGAACTGCCAGAGCACTGAAGATGAGCACGAAGACGAAGATGTTGTCGACCGCCAGAGACTTCTCAAGCAGATAGCCGCTGAAGAAGGCCAACGCCGGTTCTCGTCCGGCGTACAGGTAAATCCCAACGTTGAAGACCAGGGCCAGAGCCACCCACACACCGCTCCAGATCGCCGCCTCACGCATCGAGACCGCGTGCGGTTTGCGATGGAACAGCCCCAAGTCGATCCCGAGCAGGCCGACTACGAACAGGGTGAAGAGCACCCACAACAAGATCGTTGTCTCCACGACTTCTCCCAAGCTTCGCCAGCTCGCAGGCAACAAAAAAGCGAGCCATACGGCACCAACGTGTCGTGATGGTCTCGCCTGAAGCTTGGCGCTTTCCGATCAGCCGAGGGTTTGCTGAAACCCTGTATTGACGACTGACGGTCCTGGTGCTCTCGGCACCCGGAGGCTACTCCCCATGTTGGGGATATGTATATCCGATTCGATTGCGTCTGTCAATGAGCCTGGACAGACGGGGGCTCACCATGCGACAGGCTCAGTCACTTTCCGCCTAGCTAACCTGAGACGTACCCTCACGCAGCATGCGAAGGTCAGCCTCGACCATGTCCTCGATCATCTGCTCAAAAGATATTTGCGGCTCCCAACCAAGCACCGCTCGTGCCTTGCTGGAGTCTCCCACGAGAAGATCGACCTCGGCTGGACGGATGAAGCGCGGGTCGACCTCGACGTAGTTCTCCCAGTTTAGATCGACGGCTTCAAACGCAAGCTGGCAGAGGCGCTCAACCGAGTGCGTCCGGCCAGTCGCGACGACGAAGTCGTCCGGCTGATCGTGCTGTAGCATGCGCCACATAGCCTGTACATAGTCGCCCGCGTAACCCCAATCGCGCTGCGCATCCAGATTGCCAAGGCGGAGTTCTTTGTCGAGCCCGAGCTTGATCCTCGCGACGCCGTGCGACACCTTGCGGGTGACGAACTCGAGCCCGCGGCGGGGGCTTTCGTGATTGAACAGGATGCCCGAGCAAGCGAACATATCGTAGCTTTCACGGTAATTGACCGTGATCCAATGTCCGTAAACCTTGCTGACACCATAGGGCGAGCGCGGATAGAATGGGGTCGTCTCTCGCTGCGGAACCTCCTGGACCTTGCCGAACATCTCTGACGAGCTCGCCTGATAATAGCGGGCATCCGGTTTTATTAGTCGGATCGCCTCGAGCACGCGAGTCACGCCCAAACCGGTGAACTCACCAGTCAAGACGGGCTGGTGCCAGGAGGTCGGCACGAAGGATTGCGCGGCAAGATTGTAGACCTCGTCCGGCTCAAAGCGCTTCATCAGCTCGATCAGCGAGAGCATGTCCAATAGATCGCCCTGAACCAGGTCGATCTTGTCGATCAGATGCGCGATCCGGCCAACCGTCTCGGTGCTGGTCCGGCGTTGCATACCGACCACACGGTACCCCTGCTCCAGCAGGAATTCGGCGAGATAGGACCCGTCCTGGCCCGTGATTCCAGTGATCAACGCTGTTTTCATATTTCTCCACGCACTCTCACTGCCACACCAACGACAACTGGCGACGTTGTGGCATCTCCTTCGGCGAGCCTCGCCTGAAAATAGTGTACCGAATCAACCCTTCGCGTGAACGAATTCTCAATCGTCACTATTTCAATCTCATCCGAAGAATGACGAAGGTCTCAAACGGTGTTGACACTCGCCCGTTCTGCTACCATCCCGCCAATAAGGTAGCGCACCAGGCCAAACTGGGCGCGCAATCATGTTAGACTCGCGGAAACCGGGCGACGGAGTAATGGTCTCATGGAGATAACGAGTTGAAGCGTCTACCATTCTGGAAGATGAGCGGGGCCGGCAACGATTTTGTTCTGGTCGACCGAGCCGACTGCGAGGATCTCGATCTATCGTGGCTTGCGCGACAGGTCTGCAAACGAGCGTTGTCGCTCGGCGCGGACGGGCTGATCATCGTGACTCCAGTCGATCGCGATCGCGTCACGATTCAGTTCCTAAACCCAGATGGGTCGGCTGCTGAGATGTGTGGCAACGGAAGCCGCTGCGCCGCGCGCTATGCTGCCGACCGTGGCTATGTCGATCCAGGTCGATTCCGGCTATTGACCGAGTCAGGGGCACTCGACGTCGTCGCCAGTGACGGAGCCTTCCACGTGGTTATGCCGGATCCCATGGAATTGCACTTTGACCTGATGGAGATCGAGGAAGCGGGCCAGCGATTCAGCGTTCACAGTGTTCAGATTGGCGTGCCGCACGCGGTCGTGCTCTTGCCTGACGTCGAGCGATTCAGCGATGAAGATCTGACGCGCATCGGGCGCAGCTTGCGTTACCATCCGAACTTTCCGGCCGGCACGAACACCAATTTCGTCACGATCAAGCCAGGCAACCTGATTCGCCAGCGAACCTATGAACGAGGGGTTGAAGCGCTCACCAAAGCCTGTGGCACCGGAGCGACGGCATCGTCAGTCGTCCTGACGGACCGGTTTGGCCTGAACTGGCCGATAGAGATCGAGGTCGACGGTGGCCGGTTGTCGGTTGACCAGCGTGAAGGACAACTCTGGCTCTCTGGTGACGCTCGCCTGATTGCAAGCGGCGTGCTCGAACCAGAAGCATTGTGCTGGTAGCGCGTAACGTTGGACGAGGTGCCTGAGCCATGGCCGAAGGCGATCAACCCAAAATCTATACACTCGCTGAGGCACGCGAACTCCTACCGCGGTTGCGTCCCATGCTCACTGAAATTCGCGACCTTCGGCGTGAGATCGCTGCGCACGCATCCACGCTAAAAGAGATGGCACCAAAAACGAGTGGCAACGGGCATGCCCCGGAGGTCGCCAGACTCGAAGGACGTATCTCCAACTGCGTCGACACCATTCGCGATCGACTCGAAGAGATCAGCAAGCTCGATGTCGAGGTCAAGGATCTCGAGATAGGACTGGTCGACTTCTTCAGCCTACGCGAAGGTCGGATCGTTTATCTCTGCTGGTCCGTTGATGAACCGACCATCGCTTTCTGGCACGAGATCAACACTGGTTTTCGGGGCCGCCAGCCTCTCGACGAATGAGGAGACAGCTTACACTTCACAGTCCGCGCCACACTTGCACGCATTCCCCAAATTCACAAATGTCGTTGCCGCGAGATGGAAAGTTTTCCTGCGATTTTCGATTACTCCGGGTAAACTGATGAGCGGACAATTGCCCGGTAACCGGCGGCATCGATGCCGCCTAGATAAATGCGCCGTTTCGCTAAAGGAGAAGGCTGAAGATGGCTCAGTTGACCCGTGACACCGTGCTCGAGAGCGAACGCTGGAATCTCGAGACGTTGTTTGCCAGCGTCGATGCTTGGAATGCCGAGCGCGAAGCTTTGCAGGCCGAGCTTCCGAACCTCGAGGCTCTTCGTGGCACGCTGGGAGAAGGGGCTTCAGCCCTGCTCCACGGCTTGACTGTCGCCGACGAAATCGACGAAAGACTCGACCGATTGTTCGCATACGCGATGCTCAGCCGCGACGAGGACACGCGCGATTCGGGAGCCATTCAGCGCTACGAGCAGGTGATGAGCCTGGCCGTGGCACACGGCCGAGCCACCTCCTGGATGGCGCCGGAGCTGCTCAGCATCCCCGATGAGACGCTCATTGGGTTCATCGATAGCGAACCCACGCTCGAGCCGTTCCGCCGCTCGATTGAGCAAGTCATTCGTGAGCGGCCTCACATCCGCTCGGCTGAAGTCGAAGAGGTACTGGCTGACACCGGAGAGATGGCACAGACTGCCAGCAACGTCTTCACGTTCCTGGATAATGCGGACTTCAGCTACGGTAGCATCACCGACACGGACGGAAACGAGGTCGAGGTCACCAAGGGTCGCTATCATCGATTCCTCGAATCGCGCGATCGGCGCGTGCGTCGCGACGCTTACGAGGCGATCCACCGGCCCTACCAATCGCACCGCAACTCACTCGGCTCGTTGCTCACCGGCACGATACAGCGTGACGCCTTTTACGCGCGCTCACGGCGTTATCCGACGACGTTGAACGCAGCTGTCGATCCCGAATCGATCCCGACAGAGGTTTACACGAATCTGATCGAAACCATTCATCGCTATCTGCCGCTGCTGCACCGGTACGTCTCGTTGAAGAAGCGAGTACAAGGTATCGATGACATGCATTCCTACGATCTATACGTGCCACTAGTCGAAATGCCAGAGCGGAACTACGACTTCGTCGAAGGACGCGACATCGTGGAAGCCGCTCTGCAGCCGCTTGGCCCACGCTACACAGAGCCGCTCGCGTCCGGGCTGCGTTCACGCTGGATCGACGTTCACGAGACTCCCGGTAAACGATCCGGAGCGTATAGCCTTGGTGTCTACGGTGCCCACCCGTTCGTGTTGCTGAACTGGAATGGTTCTCTCAACGACGTGTTCACCATCGCACATGAGTACGGCCACGCGATGCATTCCTGGTTCTCGTCCAGCACGCAGCCTCATCCGACATATCAGTACACGATCTTCGTGGCGGAGGTCGCATCCACCTTCAACGAGCAGCTATTGACCGCCAATCTGCTCAAAGGGACCGACGATCCGCGCCAGCGTGCGTATCTCATCAACGACGCCCTTGAGACGATTCGCACCACGATCTTCCGTCAAACAATGTTCGCCGAATTCGAGCTATTGACACACCAGATAGTGGAAAACGGGGAAGGGTTGACGCCCGAGCGGCTAACCAGCGAATACGCGCGTCTGGTCGGCCAGTATTACGGGCCCGATCTGATCGTCGACGATCAGGTATCGGTCGAGTGGAGCCGGATTCCCCACTTCTATCGCGCGTACTACGTGTACCAGTATGCGACCGGGTTGATTGCCGCAATGGCGCTAGCGTCAGCAGTTCTAGCCGGCGATACGGAGGCGCGGGACCGATACCTGACGTTCCTATCCTCCGGCTCCTCGAAGGACGCCCTCGATCTACTGATCGACGCCGGTGTTGACCTTCGAACTGCCGAACCGTTCGACGCAGCTTTCAAGACCATGGAAGAGTATCTCGACACGCTCGAAGAAGCGCTCGAAGTTCTCGCTAAGTAACGTGCCAAACAACGAGACTATGGGGGATTCATGGAATTGGACTCAATGACTCATCCGATCGACTTCGCGCTGCGTCTGCGCGAGCAGATCCTTCCGCTACGTTCGCAGGCGGATGTCCGCAACAGCTGGCTAAAACAACGACTCGACACGGTCATCCCAGAACTCATGTCCCGCGAAGGGCTCGACATGTGGATCGTCGCCTGCCGCGAATACAACGAGGACCCGGTCATCCTCTCGCTGCTACCGCAGCCAGTTATGTCAGCGCGGCGGCGCATGGTCCTCATCTTCAGCCGAACGCAGGACGGAAGCGTCGAGCGCTTGACCGTGGGCCGCTATGGGCTTGGCGACTTCTATTCACCTGCCTGGAATCCAGACGAAGAGAGTCAGGAAGCCGCACTGCGGCGACTGGTGCAGGAGCGAGACCCACAGAGCATCGGCATCGATGTCGCGCCCGAGTTCGCCTTTGGTGACGGCCTGTCGCATAACGAATACGAATGGATTTCCGGAGCGCTCGGCGCCTCACTGATGGATCGCACGACCTCCGCCGAGCGGACAGCCGTCGGGTGGCTCGAGCGACGTATCACACCGGAACTGGCCGCATATCCTGGCATCGTGGCAATGGGCCACCAGATCATCGCCGAGGCCTTCTCCCGGAAGGTCATCCGGCCGGGCGTGACGACGACCGATGACGTCGTCTGGTGGATGCAGCAAACGATGAATGATGCCGGCCTGCGGGCCTGGTTCCCACCGACCATCGACATTCAGGCGCAGGGCGATGCCGCTAGCGGTCCGGGAAAACCCGGCTCGAGTCGGAAAACGATCCTTCCCGGTGACATGCTCCACTGCGATATGGGATTCATCTATCTCGGTCTGGCGACTGACCAACAGCAACTTGCCTACGTATTGAAACCAGGAGAGACCGACGTTCCGGCCGGCCTCAAGGCCGGGCTCGCGGCTGGGAATCGATTCCAGGAGATTCACCTTGAACAGATGGTCGTCGGGCGCTCCGGCAACGATGTGCTTCGTGAGGTGCTGGACCAGTCCACAAAGGAGGGCATCAAGCCCTCCCTCTACACGCATCCACTCGGCTATCACGGCCACGCGGCCGGTCCAGTGATCGGATTGTGGGACCATCAGGAAGGCGTGCCAGGTCGTGGGGACTACCAGGTCTACGACGATACGGCCTATTCGATCGAGTTCAACGTTCGCGCGGATGTGCCGGAATGGGGTGGTCAGGAAGTCGTCTTCGCGCTCGAAGAAGATGCCGCCTTAAGCGACGGCAAAATGTGGTGGCTCGACGGCCGTCAGGAGCACTTTCACTTGATCTAAATCCACCAGCGATTCTGACGACGCAGAAGGCGATCCAATATGATCGCCTTCTGTGCATTCTGAAGTCGCTACCTCACCGCTTGATTCCAATGTGAAGCGCCACCGTACCCATCGCAAAGAGCTCATAACGCACATTGCGCAATCCGCCGGCACGCATGATCTGCGCAAGCTCATCGGCGGGGGGGAACGCGTTCACCGAACGTGGTAAGTAACGATACGCATCCAGATCGCCGCTCACCAGACCACCGATGAGCGGTACGGCGCGTTCGAAATAAAGCCCGAAGAGGCGATCCAGCAGGGGCCGGCGAAGCGGACTCATCTCCAAGATAACCACGCGACCTCCAGGTATCAGGACGCGCGCCATCTCGACAACGGCCGCCGCGTAATCGGGCATGTTTCGCAAGCCGAAGGCGACCGTGACGGCATCGAAGATGCCTGAAGCGAACGGAAGACCCATGGCGTTGCCACGAGCGAGCCGAATACCCTGTTCGCTGGAGATACGCACCTTTTCACTCGCCGCGCGTAGCATTTCGCCACTGAAATCAACCCCGACGACGGTCGGGACACCCTGATGAGCGAGCTCTAGTGCGAGATCACCGGTGCCGGTGGCCAGATCGAGCACCTGTTTGGCGCCGGCCCCAATCGCGGCCCGGGCCGCCGCCCGCCGCCAACGAACATCCATCCCGCCGGTCATCAGACGATTCATCGTGTCATACCGACCGACAATACGATCGAACATTGACTCGATTTCGACCGGTCTGCGCAAAGCCCCCGGTGCTGCTTGCTTCTCTTTCGTGGCCGTGTCTACCATCCTTTGCCTGGTCCTGTCGAACCTGCCGTCGAGGTCGTCCCTCGATAATCACGTTACGTCAGAACTATGGCAGATTCGATCCTCTGGGGCGAACGAGCCAGCTCAAGAGCGTAATCGACGATCCGGCCTGGAATGTTGACGCCAGTGGTATCGATGCTGTTCCGGAACTCCATAGTCGCGTTTATCTCGTTGATCAACAGACCTTCGTTCGGATCCTCAAACAGGTCGACGGCGAGCACGCCCCCACCAACCGCTTGCGCGGCCCGTTGACAGATGTCCGCAATCTCAGGGGTCACCGGACAGTTGGAAGCCTGTCCGCCTCGCGCCGTATTGGTGATCCAGTGATCCGACGCGCGATAAATCGCGCCGATCGTTTCGTCCCCAACAACAAATGCCCGGATGTCTCGCCCGCTCTTGGCGACGTACTTTTGAATGTAGTAGGTGCCATGGTGAAACGAGCCGAGTGTCTGCTTGTGCTCGAGCAGCGCTTCCGCGGTCGTGCGACTATTGACCTTTGCCAGCAACCGCCCCCAAGAGCCAATTGCCGGCTTGAGCACCACTGGATAGCCCATTTCCTCGATCGCGTCGAGCGCGGCCTCGGGGGTGAAGGCGACGCGCAGTTCGGGCTGCAACAGGCCGGCGCGCCTGAAGAGCACCGACGTGCGTAGCTTGTCGTTGCAGATGGCAATCACATCAGGACGGTTGAGCGTCGGCACGCCCCAGGCATCCAAAATCGACAGCAGATGCAAGGTGCGCTGCTGGCTGACTCCTCGCCCGATAACAGCGTCGAAATGCCAGCGGTCGCCAGTTATGTCAATAGTCGAGGAGCGGTCGTCGATGCGCTCGACCGGAACACCGCGCCGGGAAAACTCAGCAAACAGAAGGCGCTCTTCAGCCCTCAGGCGATCGTGGATAACTCCGATTCGTGGGGTAAACAACATTGGTCCGTTCTCTTTCGCTGCACACCAATCTCAAACGACGGCGTCAGGACCGCATTGGTGCCACGAGGACAACCAATGGGTCCGCCGCGTTTACTCGATGCACGGCGATCGAAAACGGACGATTTTCGTCGCAGGGAATCAGAACTGTGGCTGCTGAAACTGAATCGGCGATTTGATGAGGACTTGACAGACATTCAATTCTCCCGTGCGACGTTCTAGCTTTCGACCGATCGCGAGTGAACAACACTCGACCGGACACCGCTCCGGGAGAAACACAAACCGCTCGCCCCGGTAAGGGACGAGCGGTGTCAAGCTCGTGGTACCACCCCTGTTCGTCGCGCCCTCACGGTACGCGACCTTTTCCAGTAACACGTGAAGCGTGTCACCGGGACCTGGTAACGAAGGCCAATCGTCGTCGCCTACTCGTTCATGGACCGGTTCCATGCCGTTCGGGACGAAGCTCCGAGGTCTTGTTCACCGGTGGACATCGTTCCGCTTCTCAGCTGCCGCGGTTCTCTGTACCGTTCCGACCGGCTACTCGTCCTCATCATCGCGATGAAGCTATTCATCTGTAGTGAAGCGATTTTTAACAGAACAGCGAGCAAAAGTCAACGTTGAAGGTCAGATCACGCCGTCTGGCCGTCAACCGGGCCCGTTCGACTCAACCGTATCCACCGATGTAGACGCTCCGGATGGACGATGTCATCAGGCGCAGCACCCCTCGTAGCCGGGGTCCAGAGCTCGCGCATTGTCTCTTTCAGCCACTCCCAGGTGTTCTGGTGAGTCTGGTAACCCTTCTCAGACAACCAGCCTTCGAATCCGGATTGCAATTCCGACTCAGCGCTCTTCCACGTCCGTCCACGAAACTCGGGATCGATTGCCTTCTCATAAATGTAGTGATAGCCCCCTCGAGCTTGGTCCCAGGAGCGGCCGGCTTCGCCGGCACGGAGCTCCCAGTGACCTCGAAGGATTTGACGGGCCTCTTCCCATTCGGTCCGATCGGAGCCATTGCTGGGCTCGAAGATGCCACCATGATCGCGCAGGATTGTCCGGGCCTCGTCGAGACGGTTGTCGGCGTCGACCGCCACCACAGCGTCCATCGAATCAAATCTGATGGCCAGAGCGCGAGCCTTCTCTTCCGGAACGCCGGTCAACCCAATCAGATGCGCGAGATGGGAGATCGCATCCTCCTCTTCACTGCGAACCATCGCCCCGCCCGAAGCCGCGAAGTCATGGTCCCGGACCGCAACGATGACGTCCTCGTCGGAGAATCCCCATTTGAGGAGTTCATCAGATGCCAGCTCTGCTGCCTTGCGTGCATCGAAACCCGCCACAATTGATCGAGACGTCGCTTCCATGGTGAACTCCTTCCGACGTGAGTGACCGCGGCCGCCAACGACCAGTACCCCGAGTCGTACAGTCGCTATTGATTTGCGGCAAATGGCGTGCCGCGCGCAATGACAAATGGCCGAAACTGATTTCAGGATCATGACAGAAGATCGGGTACCATAGATCCAGCGTTGTTAGTGACCGAACGCGACACATTAGAGGAGATCTCATGCCGGCCCGCAGCAAGAACTTCCAGCGACGACTCGATGCAGCGATCGACGATCCAAATCTCGCCACCGCGCTGCATCGCGCGCTCTCCACTTTTCGAGATCGTCGCGCTGCCGCGTTCGCCGATCTCGACTTCGACTCCATGCGTGCGGATATGCACCGGCGGAAAGCTGACGCCATTGAACGGCTACCCGAACTGATTGAGCAATTCACGCGGGAGGCCGAAGCAGTCGGGACTGTCGTCCACCTGGCACGGACACCGGACGATGCCTGCCGCATTATCGGAGATCTGGCAAAGGAACGCCGGGTGAAGCTTGCGGTCAAGAGCAAGTCGATGGCGACCGAGGAGATCAAGCTCAACGACCACCTTGAAAAGCAGGGCGTGCGCACAGTCGAGTCCGATCTTGGGGAATGGATCATACAATTGGCAGGCGAGCATCCTTCCCACCTGATCGCCCCTGCAATTCATAAGACCCGCGAAGAGGTCGCCCAGATCTTCTCAAAGAAGCTCAAGATCAAGAAGGTTTCGGACGACCCGAAAGAAATGGTGAAGATCGCTCGGGAGAGGTTGCGCCAGTCCTTCATTGATGCGGACATGGGTATCACCGGCGCCAACGTCGCCATTGCCGACACTGGCACCATCGCAATCGTGACCAACGAAGGCAACGGACGGCTGGTCTCAACACTGCCACCAATTCACGTTGCGGTGCTCGGAGTGGAAAAGATTGTTCCGACGATCGATGATGCTGTCGCGATGCTGAAGCTCCTGCCGCGATCCGGCACCGCGCAGAAGATCACCAGCTATGTATCGTTCGTTACGGGTCCGAGCCGGACATCCGATATTGAGCTCGTGCCGGTCATGGGTGTCCATGGACCAAAAGAGATGCACATCGTACTGCTCGACAACGGCCGGCTTTCCACGCGCGAAGATCCCGAACTCCTCGACACGCTCTATTGCATTCGCTGCGGCGCGTGCTCAAACGTCTGTCCTCCCTATCAAGTAGTCGGAGGCCACCTCTTTGGGCACATTTACACCGGGCCAATCGGCCTGCCGCTGACGGCGATTCATCATGGGCTACGCAACGTGGCCGATCCGCAAAGCCTGTGTGTCTCCTGCAACGCCTGCGCCACGGTCTGTCCGGTCGAGATTCCGATTCCCCAGCTCATCCTCAACGTTCGCAGCCGTGTGACCCAAGAATTCGGCTTGCAGCGCATGAAGGAAGAGGCTTTCGAACGCTGGACCGAACCGGAGGAGGGCGATCGATGGGTGCGGCGCGCCTCGCTGGCGGCAAGAGCGGTAACCGGCAAGGACGGCTTCATCGAGAAGATCCCACTACAGGGCAAGCTGACGAAGGACCGACACCTGATCGCCCCCGCACGCCGGCCGCTGCGGGACACAGTGGATCGCATCATTGACCGGGGCGCTGCGAACCTCTACCGGATACCGGAGAGCCAGGCAATTGGATTGAAGGTCGCCTATTTCCCGGGCTGTCTCACGGACCGCGTCCTGCCGGAGATGGGAGCAGCGACGATCCGGGTGCTGCAAGGCTGTGGATGCGAGGTGAGCTTCCCTCAAGATCAGCATTGCTGTGGACTTGTCAACCTGAACTCGGGCGACCGTCCACGTGCGCGGGTCCTGGCGGAGCAGACGATCGAGATGCTGGAACAGGTCGAGGCGGATTGGATCGTCACCAACTCCACGAGCTGTTTTGCCGCCATGGTGCAGGATTATCAGTCCCTGTTCGCCGGCACACCTGATTGGCTAGAACGCGCGTCAGGGCAAGCCAAGCGTCTGATCGATATCACCGCGTTTCTCGATCAGGTTGCGAAAGTCGCGCCAATGAAGTGGACGACACCCGGCCCACGCGTCACGTACCACGACTCCTGCCAGTCGCACAATGCACTGGGGATCCACGACGCGCCGCGTCGCATCGTCACGGAAGTACTTGGTCTGGAACTCGTCGAGATGCACGACTCCAGCGTCTGCTGCGGTTTCGGCGGGTCCTTTTCGACCGATTATCCGGCAGTCTCGGCCATCATCGCTGGCCGTAAGCTCGACAACGCATCGGAGACTTCTGCCGAAGTTATCGTGGCGGACAACCCTGGCTGCATCATGCAGATTCGCGGAGCGCTCCATGCGCGCAACAGCCCGATGCGTGCTCTACATTTGGTCGAACTCGTCGACGAGCGGATGCGGGAGCATGAATCCGCCAGGGGCTGACCTTCGTCAGCTGTCGAGGCTCCAACAGCGAATTGCATGAAGATTGATCAACTCTGGTCGGGGTACGCGTGGTCATCTTGAGCAGCAACTAAGGATCTCCCCGTCTTCGCTTTCGCCGTATCGATCGGAATGACACATTCACGTTGGTCGTCTGATCAGCATGAGCGGGAGGCGGCTCTCCAACTCTTGGCGAACAGTTTTGCAAACCGCTTCAATGGGAAGCCCAATTATGGGCTCATACATATTCTGCGCAAAGGCGTGTACCGGTTGGGGCCGTGATACACCGTCAGCAATTATTCGTCGTTTGCAACAAAAAGGGGACCGCCTGGTCTGGGGACTTGGCCGGCGGTCTCAGAAAGGGGAGGGTCTCATATAGGCTAATAGTACTGGCTCGCCGTGACAACAACGCCAGAACTTCTGGTGAAATCATCACAAACTTATGACAATACGTTCTTCCCGGTAGGGAAATGACCTATGTATTGGCCGTGTTCGCGTTGGTCGTGACTTCCAAACGGTGGCGTACGCGAGCGGCTCACTCGAAAGCGACGATCTCCGAAGCCCGCATAATGCCAGCCAGGCGGTATGAACCCGAGCAAGATCGATCGACTGCCGCTACCCAATTGACGAAAAATAGCGCAAACGGGGAGAATCCCCACGAAGAATTGTCCGAGAAGACGAGCACGTAGGGGGCGACAGGTATTCGACAATGCGCTATAAATGAGTTCGAAGGGAGAGCTTGAGGGAACATGGACCAGTATTTGATATTCGTGGTCGTGGTAGCGATCTACGCCATCATCTGGCTCTTTTATGCGCTGAGGAATCAGAATGCCCGCCCTGTTGGACTAGGTTTGGTCGGATATGGGGCAGTGGCAGCCAGCGTCATCATGACTATCGTTTTCTTGGGCGTCGCGATCTACCGCTAGACGACTTACGCTCGGACGCGTTTTACAAAAGAGAATTCAGCCGCGCCTGTGGGCGCGGCTTTCCGTGTTTCCAGAGACCGATCTCGATCGGCGAGATCGACCGGTCGTAGGTCGAAACACGGCCCTCGGACCTATCAAAACTGTTGTTCCCTTCAATGTGTGGTCCCGGCCAAACATCTTGGAGAAGGTACACGGACCAGGTGCTCTGAATCAACTGATTTCTCCGAAAACCGTTGCGCCAGGTTGGTGGCGCGTTCGCGTAGTGACTTGCCGCGACTATTACGAGTTACGTCATGGGATTGGGAGCTTCTCTGCTACGATCCCAGATTACTCAGCCCGATGAACAGCCCTAAAATTCTCAACGTGCTTTCAACTTGCCAGAAACGCGATCAGACTCTGCTGCTGCAGGGAACGATCGGGGCGCCTTCACTGTGGTTTAGTCGCTGCGTATCGATCGAAGGCTTGGCTCGGTGGTGTTTTCGAACCGGTGCTAACCCAAACGTTCTTGTTGGTGAAGGATCGACGATCGTCAAGCCATCTGATCCATCAAATCTCACTTGTTTCACGACCGTTGGTCATTCTGACCGGTTCTTGGCTCACAATTGACAAAAACGTACACTGCACCTACCATAGACTTACAATCTGTCCGAGCCCGACAGTAATGCAATGAAGGATGATTGTGGCGCGAGCACTTGACTCACTTGATGAGCGAATCATTTCTATGCTGCAGTTTGACGGTCGTCGATCGACGGCGGATATCGCGCGAACCATCGGCGTGCCCAGAACTACAATCCATCGCAGAATTGAAAGTCTCGTCGATGACGGAGTTATTACCATTCGGGCGTTCGCAGATGCTCAGACAATTGGGCTTCCCGTCCATATATGGATTGAGTTGCGTGTTACGCCGGCAGAGATCGCATCGGTCACGAAAGCTCTCAGTCATTTGAAGGAATTGCGCTGGGTCGGCATCGTTTCTGGAGCATGCAATATCCTTGCTGAGGGTTTCTTTTCGTCAAATGAGCACCTCCACGCCTTCACAATGCTGCGGCTGTCGCGCATTCCGGGTATCCAGAACATCGAGATGCACCATGTATTGAGCCTCGAGAAGTTCGCCTTTGATTGGGCAGAGATGCTTCACGCGGACGAGAGCTATCGCGGTCAAACTGTGCTTCAACCTGATGAGCCGACGGGTCTCGATGTCGCACCGGCAAGAGTGAGGAGTGCAGTTCATGAACAAGAATGAAAATGTGAAAAACAGTGGACAGTTGCTCGCGGTCGCGTTGGCGGTATATGGACTGAGTATTGATGAATCGCGTCGTTCCCGTTTGGAGCCCCTCATGCTGTCGTTGCTGAGCGATGGCACTAGGCTTAACGACGTCATTCCGATCGAGGTTGAGCCAATGCCCGTCGCCCGGCTTGAGAGCGAGGAGCAGCGTGATGCTTGACGTTTCAAAGCTGACAATTGTTGAAGCGGGCCGTGCCTTTCGCTCAAGCGAATTCACTCCACTCGAGTTAACACAGGTTTACCTTGACCGAATCGCGGAATTTGACTCAGAGTTGAACAGCTTCATCACGGTTACCCCAGAGTCAGCTCTTGCTGCCGCTCGAGCAGCTACCGATGAACTGTCACGCGGTGTGGACAGAGGACCACTTCACGGAATCCCGATCGCTTATAAGGATCTAATTGCTACTGCAGGGGTTCGGTGCTCAAGTGGCTCTCGCATTCTCTCTGATCGTATTCCCGACCATGACGCTACAGTTGTCCAATTTCTGCGGAAATCTGGAGCGGTGTCTCTCGGCAAACTCAACATGCTCGAATTTGCATACGGTGTCGTTCATCCTGACTATGGTCCGGCTTTGAATCCATGGAACATCGACTATTCATCTGGGGGATCGTCGAGTGGGTCTGGAGTCGCGGTCGCCGCCGGATTGTGCCTCGGTGCGCTCGGTACCGACACCGGCGGATCGATTCGCATTCCAGCAGCTTGGTGCGGTGTTGTCGGTCTCAAGCCTACGTATGGTCTGGTCAGTCGTGCTGGTGTCGATCCGCTGGCGTGGTCACTCGACCACGTTGGTCCCATGACGCGGACCGCCATCGACGCGGCTCTCCTCCTAGAGGGAATGGCGGGATTCGATCCGCATGATCCCGCATCAGTGCCCGGGGTAGCTTTCCGAGCAATCGATGTCGAAGCCGTCAATCTGTCAAATCTCCGCGTGGCGGTTCCCCGCGAGTGGCTTGAGACGGGAATTGACGACGTCACCAAACAACGATTTGAGAGCACACTCGAGCAACTGGCTAAAACAGGGGCGCAGATCGAGCGTGTTTCGATTGATTTGATTGATGATCTCCTTGCCGCGGAGATGACTATCATGTTTTCCGAGGCGGCAGCAGTTCATCAGCCATGGCTGCGAGCACATGCAAAGGATTACAGCCCACTCACTCTTGATCGGCTTGTGACTGGTTCCGCAATTCCGGCAGTGCACTATATCAACGCGCAGCGCGCTCGACGCATGTTAATTGAAAAGTTCAAGAAGATTCACGAACAATTCGATCTCCTCGTCACTCCCGCATCACCTACCGGCGCAATTCGAAACGACGCTACGATGTTGCATATAGGAATGGAGGAAGTCGACATATTCCGCGGTCTGGTACGCATTACCGGGCCCTTCAATCTCACTGGAGCACCGGCGATTTCAGTCCCGTGCGGGATGGCAGGAGACGGATTGCCAATGGCTATTCAATTCGTCGGACGAGCGTTTGAAGACCATGTAGTGCTGGCTGCCGCCGCTGGCCTTGAGGACGCGATGTCCCTACGACCTGAACTTCCGGTCATTACCCGGAATCGCCGGGACTCGCAATTAGGTGGAGTCTAGCATCAAATGTCTCGATACGTCATTCAGCGATTACTCGCGATGGTTGTGGTGCTCCTCGGAGTATCAGTAATCGTATTTGGGTTGATCCACGTCACTCCGGGTGATCCTGCTCAGATCATGCTCGGTCCACAAGCCAGCGCGCAGCAGATAAACGAGTTGCGGCACGAACTAGGTCTCGATCAACCAATCTACGTCCAATACGTCCGTTGGCTCGGGAACATCGTGAGAGGTGATTTCGGGAACTCGATTGTGTTGCGGCGACCAGTTCTCACTGAGGTGCTGCAGCGATTTGGCCATACTGCGATCCTTGCAGGAGCGGCAATTCTCATCTCGTTTTCGGCCGGAATCTTCCTCGGTGCAGTATCCGCCATCTACCGCGGTTCCATCATCGATCGAGTCACAATCCTGTTCGCAACCGTCGGCCTCAGTTTGCCTTCGTTTTGGTTCGCTCTCACTCTCCTGATCATATTCTCGCTCAAACTCCATATGTCGCCCGGCACCGGCATGGTTTCCGCAGTAAACGGCGGCGGCATAAGAGATGTGCTAGGTCACCTCATACTTCCGGCCGTCTCTCTCGCGGTCGTGCCAATGGCCGTGATCGCTCGATACACGCGATCTAACATGCTTGAAGTGATCAGCCAAGAGTATGTGACGACGGCGCGGGCCAAGGGTCTACAGGAACGAGTCATATTATCACGACACGTATTCAAAAACACCTTGGTCGTCCTGGTGACCATGCTAGGACTGCAGGTCGGCTATCTCCTGGCAGGAGCTGTCTATATCGAGAATGTCTTTTCCTGGCCGGGGATTGGGCAGATGCTCGTTGAAGCCATTCTCAAGCGCGATTTTCCCCTTGTCCAAGGAGGAGTCCTGGTGGTTGCAAGCGTCTACGTGATCATCAACCTCGCGACAGATCTCGCCTACGCCTATCTTGACCCACGCGTCCGGTTCTCTTGATAGTGAGAAGGTGAGAAATGGCTGAAACGCAGAAACAGTTGAACGCAAGTGGTACCAAAGAGAAGATTAATCCACGGTCTTCGCTTGCACGAGAGAACAAACGCGTTCCACTATGGCGACAGTTCTTGCACGGTGATCGGGTGGCCGTAGCGGCAGTTATCGTAATTCTCTGTATCGTCCTCCTCGCCTTATTCGCTCCTGTGCTTCCAATTGCGAGCCCGGACAAGCCGCATTTTGGAGACCGCCTTCTACCACCGCTGAACAAAGGGTATGTCTTGGGAACGGATCAACTCGGCCGTGATTTACTATCACGATTGATCTGGGGTGCACGCATCTCACTGATGGTCGGCGCATTTGCAGCCCTTATTGCCAGCACAGCTGGATCAGTCCTAGGTCTGGTTTCCGGTTTCTTCGGCGGTCACGTCGATAATGTAATCATGCGCCTCATCGACATCATGTTGGCGTTTCCTTATGTGCTCCTGGCGATTACGTTGGTCGCCGCTCTCGGACCCGGTTTGTTCAACGCTATGATCGCGATCGCTGTCGTCAATATCTCGTTCTTTGCACGCAACATCCGCGGGAATGTTGTGGTCCTGCGTAGGCAAGGTTATGTCGAGGCCGCACAAGCGGCTGGAGCGTCGACACGAAGAATTTTAGCCCGACACATTTTGCCGAATGTCATTGCACCACTTCTCGTTCTGGTGTCGCTTGATGTCGGCTGGATGATCACCGAAACGGCAGGTCTCTCTTTTCTTGGACTCGGCGCGCAGCCGCCGCAAGCAGATTGGGGGTCGATGCTCGGAGATGGGCGACAATATATTACGGTTGCGTACCATGTCACCCTGATTCCGGGGATAGCCATTCTCATTTTGGTGTTGTCGCTTAACATTCTCGGCGACGCGCTCAGAGACTTGTTCGATCCGCGTCTAAGAGGACGTTAGCGGTGCCAATCTCACGACGATCTTTGGGGGTTTCTGGGAAGCTAAGGAGGAAGAGTATGACTCAGAGTAAGGAGAACCGCCGCTGGGTATCGCGACCATTAGGTTCGATCTCGATGACACGGCGTCGATTGTTGACCACGGGAGCGACCGTAGCCAGTTCCGGGGTGATCGCAGGACTGCTCGCTGCCTGCGGTGGTAGCAGCAGCAAAACACCGACCACCTCATCCGCCGCTGCAACGACTGGAACCAGCAACGCAACTGCCGCAGCAACCGCAACAACAAACGCTTCCCCTACAAGTGGAAACGCGGCAGCAAGCCCAACCCCCGCAACTAGTTCGATGAAACCGGGCGGGTCGCTGGTCTCGATGGTTGTTGCAGAGCCAACTTCAATGGACATCGCGTCAGGGAGCGGCCAGCATAACTATGCGGTGATGAGCAACGTCTTCGAAAATCTTCTCCAGTGGGATGACAAGACATTCCAAGTCATACCCTGCTTGGCCGCGAAATTCGATGTGTCGCCAGACGGCCTTGCCTACACGTTTCATCTGCAGCAGGGTGTCAAGTTTCACGACGGCACCGAGATGGACGCCGACGCTGTAAAGTTTAGCTATTCACGCGTGCTGGATCCCGACAACGAGTATTACAAGCTCGGCCAGCCGTTTCCGTTGATGGACTTCTGGTATGGATCCATTGACCCGAAGAAAACAGAGGTCGTGGACAAATACACCGTCACCCTGAATCTCAAGAACCCGTTCTCGCCATTGGAGAGTTATCTTGCATGGCCGGCGGCCGCTATCGTGAGTCCGACCGCGGTTCAGAAGTACCGTGAAAAGTTCCGAGAGAATCCTGTGGGAACGGGACCGTTCAAATTTGATTCATGGGTGCATAACCAACAGGTAACATTCTCACGCTACGAAGACTACTGGGGTGAGAAAGCGGCGCTCGATAAACTTGTCTTCCGACCAATAGTTGAGGAACAGACCCGCATTACGGAGTTGCTCTCCGGCCACATCGACTTTGCGTACGATTTGCCCCCTGACAACGTGGCTCAAGTGCAAAGTGACTCCGATTTCACGTTCTTGCAGACACCACTTGGTCACGTCTGGTTCCTGGTACTCAACACCAAAGCGGGGCCAACAAAGGATCCGAAGGTTCGGCAGGCGATGGCCTATGCGATCGACAAGCAGACCATCATCAAAGATATTCTGAAGGGCTGGGCTGTTCCGGCGACGGGGCCGGTCCCATCAGTCGTTGAGTATGCGTACAACAAGGACGTTAATGGTTACGCATATGATCCGGAGAAGGCAAAGCAATTACTGAAGGATGCTGGGTATGAGAACGGGTTCCAGACCAAGTTTTGGGTAACTCAGTCTGGATCGGGAATGCAGTCTCCGAAGGCCATGGCGGAGACAATTCAGGCGATGCTTCAGGAGGTCGGAATCCAACTCCAGATTCAGGTGTTTGAGTGGGGCGCGTACCTAGACCAATACGCAAAAGGAATGCCCGATGATGTATCTGTCGCGGAAATGAGCTGGTTCACAAATGACGCTCAGAACATTGCCAAGTTGACAGTTACCTGCGATACCGTGTCACCCAAGGGCTATAACGCGGGGTACTATTGCAACCCGAAAGTTGGCGATCTTCTCGACCAGTTCTATGGGACGTTAGACAAGCAGAAGCAGGCCGATTTGATGTACCAGGTACAGGACATCATCGCAACGGATGAGCCGAATATTTACATCGACAGCCAGATAGCAACCGCGGCGTTGTCCAAAAAGTTCACCGGGTTTTCGCTTCACCCGTCACAGCTACTGCGCTTCTGGAAGACGCATCTAGCTTAGGTAGCCTGAAGCAATAGCCGGATACAGAAGGGCGTTCGATCAGTGTTGATCCAGCGCCCTTCCCATAGCTGACGTCGCTTGCCACTGCAATAGAATCCATAATCGGCTCTCACCGATGTTGAAGATTGCATTCTTGTCGGATTCCCCGCACATCTGTGTTTCGGGCTCCGCTCACCCTAAATCTCATCTCCGTTGTTGACGCGAAATTGTGACGCTGTCACACCAGTTTGATGTGAATTCTCTATCACGGCTCTGCAACGCTTGAATTACGTCTGCGAGTAAAGCAGCCGCGTACATCATGACGTCTGCTGGTGATCCAATTTCAGATGTGAGGCCCCATGGAGATTTCAACCCTATACCTGATACTCGCCGTAATGGTGGCAGCATCATTGACTCTGACGGTGGTCACGATTGTGATGATGAGGCGCGCCCCAACCGGAGATGCCCAATCGGAGAGCCGGCCAGAATCAAATGTCGCCACCGGGATCGCCATCGGAGCGGGTGGCGGAGTCGCGCTTGGTCTCGTTTTCGACAATCTCGCCATCGGTATCGCCATTGGTGCCGCCGTTGGGATCGCGATTGGCAGCGCGCTAGACGCGAGCAACAACTCCAATCGGCCGAGTTCAGTTCGAGATCGTCGCTGGCTGTTTGCCTCCGGAGTCGGCGCACTGTTGCTTGCCGGGATCGTGTTTCTCTTGCTCGTGACTTCGGGATGGTGATCAGGCGAACAACGAGCAGATCGTCACGCCAGGAACTTGAGCCAAGCATAGTCCACGTCTACGATACGAAGCCGGATCGCATCGTAAAGCGCCGCGGCCACTCGTTCGCCCATTACGTTGCTAAGTTATTCCCGCGACTTGATGGTCATGGCACAGTCTTGGAATTAGCCGTCAACTCCCAGCGAAGTCGGCGCCAGCCGCCCCGCTTGGGCGAGATAATCGCCGTAATAATAAATAGCGTCGTCGCGACCAGCACGATCGCCCCGCCCGAGGGCACGTTGAGATAGTAGGAAAGATAAAAACCTGCCAGTGCCGACAGTGCGCCGAATCCCGCACCCAACAGCATCATCCGACCGAAGCGATCGGTGATCAGGAAGGCGGTCGCGCTCGGCGTTACCAGCATGGCCACCACCAGGACAATTCCAACCGCCTGCACCGAGACGACGACGGTGATCGAGAGGAGCACCAGCAGCAGCATCTGGAGTAAGCCGCCTGGTAGCCCAGACGCCTCGGCCACCACGGGATCGAAGCTGACGAAAAGTAGCTCCTTGTATAGAGCCAGTATGACCGCCAGAACTCCAAGGCCAAGCACCACAATCCCGATCAAATCGGCACGAGTGACGGCCAGAATGTCCCCAAAGAGGTAACTGAAGAGATCGACCGTGTACGTCTTTATTCCGATGCTCATCAGGACAATGCCCAGCGCGAAGATCCCGCTAAACAAGATTCCAATCGACGTATCGGTGGAAATGCCGATCTTGCGATGTACCGTGCCGATCGCCAGGGCGGCCAATAACGCCGCGGCCAGGGCCCCGATGTAAAAGGCGAAACCGCCCAGGAACGCGACGACGATGCCGGTGAACGCGATGTGGGACAGGGCATCACCGATAAAGGCAAGACCTTTGAGCACCACGAAGGTGCCGATCACCGCACAGAGAATACCGACAAGAATCGCTGCAATGAGACCTCGTTGGAGGAATCCGTAGCGCAGTGGTTCAGCGATCCAGCTAGCAGCGCTTGCCATGCCCGGAATCCTCCACCACGAAAGTTCGACCCCCAACCTCGAGCAGCAGGAGATGCGAATGAAATGTCTCATTCAGGAGCGCCTGGGTGAGAACCTCTTCCGGCTGACCGTAGGCAACGACTCGCCCGCTCAGCAACAACACCTGATCGAATCGCTGCGCGACACAGCTCAGATCGTGCGAGGCCACCAAAGCGGTTGTGCCGTTCTGGCAGAGCTGCTCTATCAACTCAAAAATCTGATGCTGCGTGACCGCGTCGACGCCGCTGACTGGCTCATCCAGCAGCAAGATGCTGGGCTCCTGCGCCAGAGCGCGCCCGATGAATACCCGCTGCCGTTGGCCACCTGAAAGCTGTCCGATTTGGGCGTCGCGATGTTCGATCATTCCTACCTGTTCCAGCGCGCGATCGACGATCTCGACATCATGACGACCTGGGCGCCGCAGCAACCCGAGACGCGGATAACGGCCCATCATCACCACGTCGCGAACGCGCACTGGGAATGACCAGTCGACCGTCTCCGTCTGGGGCACGTAGCCGACAATGTGACCCGGTTTACCGTGCCTTCCCTCAACCAGCACATCACCTGACCACGGTCGCAGCAGCCCGAGAATTGTCTTGAAAAGGGTCGATTTCCCGCCCCCATTCGGACCGATCACTCCCACGAGAGAGCCAGGTGTGACACTGAGATCGACGTTATTCAGCACTGGATCTTCACGATAACCGGTCGTGAGGCCACGCACTTGAATAGCTGGAGCGTCGATCAGTCCAGTCGTCGATGTCAGGAGACTCGTCTGGCTGTCACTCATGACAATCCCTCCACCAGCGTGGTGATGTTCTGGCGCATCATCTCGATGTATCCATCTCCCGCGGGCGGGCTCGCGCTGTAGAGCGTCAATGTCTTTATCCCTGCTTCTTTGGCCAGTGAATCGGCCAGTTTCGGATTGAACTGCGGCTCATTGAAGATCGCCTTGACATGCTCCGTCTTGATCTGATCCACCAAATCGGCGAGTTCTTTCGCAGATGGATCGCGACCGGGACTCTTCTCGATGACGCCAACCACCGTCAGCCCAAAATGCTGACCGAAATATGGAAAGGCATCATGGAACGTCACAAGCTTGCGCTGGTCGGCCGGAATCTTGTCAATCTCACTCTTGGCCCAGGTATCGAAATCCTGGATCTGTCCTATGTAACGCGTTGCGTTCGCCTGGTAGTCCGCGGCATGTGTCGGATCCTGCTCGCTCAATCCCATCTGTATACGTTCGACGTAATGAATAGCGTCAGTCGGATCGAGCCAGAGATGTGGATTGCCCTCTTGCGTACCCGACGCCGTCTGCACGGTTGCCGTGAGCCCCTCAGAAAGGGTGTAGACCGGTGCGTTCGAACCGCTGGCCGATTTAATCAGCCCATCCAGCCAGGTTTCGAGCCCAATGCCATTCACGAATATCGCTTTGGCTCGTGCCACTTCCCGAACATCACTTGGTGTCGGCTGGTAGGAATGCGGATCAACGCCCGCTGGGACGATCGAATTTACTGATACGTGGCTGCCGCCTACCGCTTGAACCATCGAGACGAAAACCGGGAGCGTAACGACGACCGGAATCGCATCGGCGGCTGACGTTTGCGCCGTCCCTGACGAAGGTGTATTCGTGCCAGAGCTGGATCCGCATGCTGCCAGCATCACGATAATCGGGACAATGAGGATGCGACTACGTACTCTCTTGTATCGACTGAACATCTTGACGGATCGAACTCCCAGCCCAACTAAGAGGCCCTTACTGATACTGCGTCTCACTTTACCAGAGATGTCAATAGACCTGGCGGCAATGGATGGGGAAAGGTCCGGCTAGTCAGCGCCGACCTGACAGCGTTCGCAGGTGCCATAGAGTTCGAGCCAATGGCTCTCAATGCGGAAATGAGTGCGCGAGGTGAGACCGGCGACTAATTCCGCCACGTTGCAATCCTGGAACTCGATCACGGTTCCGCAAGATGAGCAGATGAGGTGATGACGATGGCCTGGACCACCGTTTACGTAGCAATGCGACCCATCGGGTCGATGTACGCGATCGAGGAGTCGCATGCCGACCAGCAAATCGAGCGTGCGAAAGACGGTGGCCCGGCCGACGCCGGAATGAGTGGAGCGTAGTTCCTCGTAGAGATCTTCGGCCGAAAAGGGCTCGTCGCGACGACAGACAGCGCTTACGACATCCCGTCGAGGTCCGGTAATCCGAAACCCCTGATCTGCCAGTCTGCTGAGCAATCGCGCTTCTTCACCCACAATAGACCCCTTATCGAGATCTAATTATACGCAGTCGTCAAGACCATCTCCTGGCGACGAAAGTTGCTCGTGTCGCACGAGGTTGCATGTCTGACACGGTGAACCAGTGACTGAAGCAATTGAGACGCCGCGCGCGCTGATCCGGGTGGTGTCTATCACCTGTTGATGCTGCAAACAAATCGCCCTCCCCTTGAGCAACGCGGAATCATGTGCTCCGGGGATAAAGCGCATCACGGAGTTGCTCGAGCGGGATCACCCGTCCGGTTTCGGTCTCGAATATCACGTCGCAATCGAGACAATAGGAGAGATCGGCGATGCGGACCAATGCCTGACGGTAAGCGCTCGGCGCCACCTGAGGCCTCATAGCACGGGCCAGCAACAGAACTACGCCAGCTAACCACAGAACAAGCACGACAGGCAGCCACAAGAAGTTGACCGAGATGAGTCTGAACAATCCGAATATAAAGAGCGGAATACCAACGAGGGCTAATGCTATCCCCAGCACCGCGCCAACAACCTGCTGAACCACGCTCCATACTCCTGAAGGCGGATGCTTCAACTGGCCAATCACGTGATCCGCGATCCGACGGCCACCGATTGACGAACGCTGGGCCGGCATCATACCGAACTCCGAGGCCATGAGTGGCGAATTGGTGCCAAGTTTGACCGCTTCCATGATCGGCATCACGGGATTGTTTCGATGACATATCGGGCAATTCGGCATGATCGGCGCCCTCGACGATTTCATCCGCAGTCACTATTTATGATTGTAGCATCAGACTTTGGAGTGCCCTCTCGCATCCTTGCCGCCCGACGGTGCAACTGACGGCGTCACTCTGACCAGCCGAGGGCAGATCCTTCGTGGTCGATCCTCTTGACGTGTCATGACATTATGAGTATGATCTAACTCTATTCACGTATTCGAATGGATGTGAAGTACAGAGTGATGATTCGAACCGAACAACAGCGTGGACGAGAGATGTATCGACTTCAGGCGGAGATTTGCCAGACTCTGGCCGATCCGACCCGTTTGGAGATCCTGCAACTGCTCTCCACCGGTCCACGAGCAGTGAAGGAACTGGTCGAAGCGACCAGTCAGCGCCAGGCAAAGATCAGCCAGCATCTTGCGGTGATGCGTCAGCGCGGCATCGTCGAGGTTGAGCGTGTCGGTGTCGAGATGCACTACTCGCTCGTCGATTCGCGCATTCTTGACGCTTGCCGGGCGACTCGGGAGATGCTGTTCGAACAACTTACACGGCAAGGGAACTTGGCTCGTCAGCTGTCACAGGAAAGGAACGTCTAACCGTGCCGATGTACGAATATCGCTGCGAAGATTGCGGCGAGCGCTTCGAGAAGCTCGTGCGCAGCTCCAGTTCTCAAGAGCCGATCGGGTGCCCGAATTGCGGTGGCACTGATACCCGCAAGCAGTTTTCAACGTTTGCTTCGGTCGGCGTGCGCGCTGGGGTGTCATCCGCGCCGGCTTGCGCTCCCGGAGGTGGCTGACGAATTGGATGAGGGGAGCAGTTCGCTCCCCAAGACGATTTACACTGATATGATGGCATAACGTTTGGAGATCAATGACATGAGCACGAAGACAGAATACGGCTTCGGTGCGACCCTCGACGTTTCGTATGACGAGGCGATCAGTCGCGTCAAAGAAGCGCTGAAAACTGAGGGATTCGGCGTCCTCAGCGAAATCGACGTACGCAAGACTTTGCACGAGAAGATTGGTGAGGAAATGGAGCCCTACATCATTCTTGGAGCGTGCAACCCGAAGCTGGCCCACCGTGCTCTCGGCGAAGAGCGTGAAATAGGCCTGCTGCTCCCATGCAACGTTGTCGTCCGTTCCGCAGATGGTGGTACCCGCGTGGAAATGGCGGATCCACAGGCGATGCTCGGGATTTCCGACAGTGAGGAACTCAAACCGGTGGCGGCGGAAGCCAGAGAACGGCTCATGCGCGTCCTTGATGCGCTGAAGGCGCAAGGCTAGGAGACGTCTAGTGTATTTTGAGCAGCTTGTTCGTCAGGATATCGGCTGTGCTTCTTACGTCGTCGGCTCGACCGACGCCGGCTTAGCGGCCGTGATCGACCCACGCATCGACATGGTCGATGAGCTTCTGGAAATCGCGTCCCGCGAGGGGCTGACGATCCGCTACATCATTGAGACGCACAACCATGCCGACCACGTATCAGGCCATCACCGGCTGAGTGAGCTGACTGGTGCCGACATCGCCGTTCATAAGGATGGCGGAGCCGAATACGCACATCTCGCACTCGAGGATGGTCAGGAACTGACGCTTGGCGAGGTTCAACTGCGAATCATGCACACACCCGGACACCGGCCTGAGCACATCGCGATAGCCGCGATTGACACAACCCGCGGCAACGAACCGTGGCTGGTGCTAACCGGCGATTCACTCTTCATCGGCGATGTGGCGCGTCCCGACCTCGCGGTAGACGGCAAAGATGGCGCGACAGCCCTCTTCCAGAGTTTGCACCATAAGCTACTCCAGCTTCCTGAAGGAACGATGGTCTACCCGGGTCACGTGGCCGGGTCGCTCTGCGGGCGGGTGAACAACCGCATGACCGGCACGACCATCGGCTTCGAGCGGACGTTCAATCCCGCACTCACGATTTCTGATCAAACCGAGTTCGTAGCCTACATGAACGAAAGTCTGCCGGAACGTCCGCCAAACATGGCTCGCATCGTCCGTCTGAACATGTCGGATGAAGAATTGCAGCCGGTATCTTTGCATCAGCTTGGAGTCAACGACATCGCTCAGCACCAGGCAGACGGTGCCTTTGTGCTTGACGTGCGGTCCCCGGCTGATTTCGCGGCCGGACACATTCCAGGTGCCATCAGCGTCTACCTGGATGGCGGTCAGTTCCAGAATCGGGTAGGTCTCGTCTTCCCAGCGGCCGCGCGTTTGGTGCTGGTGGCCGAATCGGACCACCAAGCACATCGAGCCGTCGACGCTCTGCTCGTTATCGGATTCACGAATATCGACGGATACGTCACCGGTGGCATGCAGCGCTGGGAGCAGACGGGTCACGACTATGTGTCGACTGGCGACGTCACCGTTCATGACCTTCAAGAGCGAATGAAGACCGATTCCAATCTGATCGTGCTGGATGTCCGTGAGCGATCCGAGTGGCAAGAGGGCCATATCGAATCAGCAGCGAGTGTCCCGTTTTATAAGGTTCGATCCGAGTGCGAGAATCTCGATCTCAATCAAACTTGCGCAGTTATCTGTGCCGGAGGCATTCGGAGCATGATCGCGGCAAGTGTCCTGCAGGCGCAGGGATTCACTTCGGTCTTCAACGTCGAAGGCGGAATGGACGCCTGGCACTCCGCTCATCTTCCGATTGTTCGTGAGCAAGTGGCCGCCGGGGTGGCGGCCTCCTAGCAAGAAGGAGCACTCTCAGGTGGTATTTCGTTCGATCTTCAACCGGCCAAAAGTCGCTGAAATCAACGCGGATGACGCGCACCAGCGGCAATCGGTCGGCGCGGTCATAGTCGATGTCCGTGAGCCAGACGAGTGGCGGCAAGGGCACATCCCAGGAGCGGTTCATATTCCGCTTGGCCAACTTGGCAAGCACGTCGGACGGTTCGATCGCTCACAGGAACTGATCTTCGTCTGCCGTAGCGGCAATCGCAGCGCCGCGGCAGTGGGTGCACTTGCTCAAGCCGGATACGAGCAGGTCAGCAATCTCCAGGGTGGGATGATTGCCTGGAATTTCCGGCGTCTTCCGGTCACTCGATAGCAGGTTAGAACATGCTCGCCGTCCTTCTTGGCACTTTGATCGGACTTTCGCTTGGCATGATTGGTGGGGGCGGGTCGATCCTGACCGTCCCCATCCTCGTTTTCATCATGGGACAGGATGCGCACATGGCGACGGCCACGTCGTTGGCCGTAGTAGGCGCCACCTCAGCCGTCGGCGCACTTCCCCACTGGCGAGCCGATCGGGTTCGCTTCCGCACCGCGATCCCGTTTGGCCTATCTGGCATCCTCGGGGCGTTCGCCGGAGCATGGGCTAATAACCTGTTACCCAGCACGGTGATCCTCGTCCTATTCGGAATCTTGATGCTCATTGTCGCGGCACGCATGTTTCTTGCGCCGAAGATTCCGGTCAAAATTGCTGACAGCAAAGCGATCCGCGACGACTGGGTACCAATGATCGCGACCGGTCTCGGCGTCGGAGTCATGACCGGGTTCTTTGGGGTCGGCGGTGGATTCCTGATCGTTCCTGCGCTGGTGCTGATCCTGGGGCTCAATATGCGGGTCGCGGTTGGCACCTCACTGGTGGTTATCGCAATTAACTCGGCGTCCGGCCTGGCGGCACACTTGCGCTATGGCGGAATCGACCTAGCCATGGCCGGACTATTCACTATTGGCGGTGCGATCGGCGCAGTGCTGGGAGCATCACTCGCTGGAAAGCTCGATGAGCAGCGTCTGCAACGCGGCTTCGCCACCTTCGTTGCGATTCTTGGCGTCTGGATGGTGATCGGCAATCTGCCGCTACATCGTTTAGTAGCGTGATACCAACTTCGGAGCCAGATTCACGTAAATCGTTGACTAATTCCACCGGCCGTTGTTAGAGAACCTCATCTTCGCCCGGCTCTGTCATTGATACATGTCCCCAATGATTTCTTGGCGCTTCGCGATGCAAGAGATCACGCAGGTCTCTGCATCGTTGCGCGATGCAGGTCGTACCCCAGGCAGAGATACGCAGACGGCTCACGTCGTTGCTGTGCGCCCGATTGGGCGCAGATTTGGCGACCATCAGCGATGGGCTCAGCCCTTAGGAGGCCTTGAAGTCATGTCATCGGACAGACGTGACTCCGCAGGGCTGATGTCTACGTTAGCGTAACGCGTACACGTTGCCATCAGCCGCACCGACGAATACCGCACCTCTAACGACGACCGGTGACGTTAGCGCAGCGCTCCCTGCAGGGTTGGTCGAGATAATCTCGCCCGTGGTCGCGTTTAGCGCGTAGACCTTGCCGTCATCAGAACCTACGTAGACCACACCCCACTCCACGACCGGTGATGAGACTGCTGGGCTCCCTGTCGTGGTCACCCACTTGACCTGGCCCGTGGTCGCGTCCAGCGCGTAAACCTTGCCGTCATCAGAACCTACGTAGACCACACCCCACTCCACGACCGGTGAGGAGAGCGCAGCGCTTCCGGTGTCGGTGATCCAGATAATCTCACCCGTGGTTGCGTTCAGGGCATAAACGTTGCCGTCGTCAGCACCAACGTAGACCACACCCCACTCCACAACCGGCGACGATACTGCTGGGCTTCCTGTCGTGGTCACCCACTTGATCTGGCCCGTGGTGGTGTCCAGCGCGTAGACCTTGCCGTCATCAGAACCTACGTAGACCACACCCCACTCCACAACCGGCGACGACACTGCTGGGCTTCCTGTCGTGGTCACCCACTTGACCTGGCCCGTGGTCGCGTCCAGCGCGTAAACCTTGCCGTCATCAGCGCCAACGTAGACCACACCCCACTCCACGACCGGCGACGATACTGCTGGGCTCCCTGTCGTAGTCACCCACTTGACCTGGCCCGTGCCCGCATTCAGCGCGTAGACGTTGCCGTCATCAGCGCCAACGTAGACCACACCCTTCTCCACGGCCGGTGACGAGAGCGCAGCGCTTCCGGTGTCGGTGATCCAGATAATCTCGCCCGTGGTCGCGTTCAGGGCATAAACGTTGCCGTCGACAGCACCAACGTAGAGTACACCCCGCTCCACGGCCGGCGAGGAGAGCGCAGCGCTTCCGGTGTCGGTGACCCAGGATATCGCCAGAGGGATCGTATTCGGACACAAATGCAAATTCTCGAACTGCTTAAGGCCAAGTTGCGAGAGGAAGGAGCAGACTGCCGTCCAGTCGACTGTGTTGGCCATGGTGTTGGCTGAGGCTGTCGGTCTGGTGCAGGAAATACCCTCTGCCGAAACCATGCTCTGGCTACAGAGTGCAGTCGTCGAAACGCCGCCGACGTCGGGGAGAGCGGGCGCAGCCAGCACCGGGAGAGTGACGAGCATCGCAGCCAGCAATGCAACCAATGTTGACACGCCCCAACGAGCGGGTCGATGAACAGCAGATCGTCGAGTCGACTTCGCATCACGTGTGTCGCTCGAGTTCAGAGCGCGAAGCGGCAACATAGCGTTCTCCCTTGTAATTGAGATTTACCAGCGCGGGATGCATTATATCAGGGTTGTGACCAAGCTCTGCAAAGCGACAGGCGATCATCGCAGGATTTGTGCTGGTTATGGCATCTCCACCTGGGGGGGAGCGAAGAGGACAACTGGACGTCAACTGTCAATGGGTGCAAGTCGCTCGACCTGGAACGTCCGATCGGTATCGATCGTTACTCGGAATAGATCATCAAATCCCTCATCGTAGGTCGGTGGTTCGAGCCGTTGATGCGTCCCATAGATCGCTCTGTCAGGCACGCGCCTCTTTCCGCTGCGACCAGCATTGCGTCGCGCGGCTTCGTGTGGACTGACATTGAAAACATATCCAGTCAGGCGAAAACCGGCCCGCTTGGCCGGCTCGATATAGCGCCGGCGTGTCTCGACAGTCACGTTCGTGTTGTCGACGACGAACCTTTGCTTCGCCTTGATGCAGGCATCCAATAACAGCGTCTCGCGATGACGTGTTTTTAGCATGTCGAGGTTGATCCGCACATGCGTGTCGAAGAAACGTTCCTTGTAGAACGTCGACTTCCCCGCGCCTTGGATTCCAACGAAGATCACCGCCTCCATGCACCAATTAGAGCAGAAACCAGTGACTCGTGACGTTTAGGCTCGATCACGGTCTACTCGATAAAGACTCACGGAAACAGAGAATCAGCCGCCACACGACTGGACGCGCCCACGTCCGCCCTGCGATCCGTTGAGCCCGCCCTGGCCGAAACCGCGTGTCTGGTCTCCCTGAGTACTCAGCGGTGTCTTCCCAGACAAAATGTCATTGATGCTTGCCTGTTGACTCGCCAGTATCGCGCTTTCCTGCTCAAGCGAGATCCGCCCGTTCGCAACTTGCTGATCGAGTTGATCCTTCTGCTGAGCAGTCACCTCGGCCAAGACCTGCTGATTGGTCATATGGTGCGCCGAGATGACCTGGCTCATGGTCCGCCCTGAAGAGAGTTCCTGCTGTAACTGAGCAACCGAAACGTTCAGTGCGCTGCCAATGGCAGTTATCGGGTCAGGCATCGTGTTCGCCAGAAATTCCGGTCCGCCAAATCCTGTCCGATCACACGCGCCCGGACCGTTGGCTGCAAAGCCGCGAGCCAGACCAGTACCTGAATGCGCGTCTCTCAGCGCCATGCCAGTCGAGACACTGAGAGTCAACAAAATCGCCACTAGGCTTGCGCTCAATAGCAGCCAGCGGGGGCGAATGACGAGGTTCTGCATCACGCGCGTCCCTCCTCCAGAGCCGAAGCGATGTCGGAGACTCGCAAGTCTTGGAACGCCAGAACAAATCCAGCGACGAAGACCACCAGCAGCAGGAAGACGTTCACCGTCGAGATTCCTAGCGAAACGAGGTCGCTGGGATTGCCCCCTCCTCCACCGGGACCGAACCGGTTGAAGTAGTGATAGACGTAGACGAGGTTGGCGAAATAGGTGAGAGACATCACGATGCCAACCCACCGCAAACTCGGCGCGATGGCTGCAACCAGCACGACTAGAACGACCGCCGGCATCAGATAGCGTTCGTGAATGCGCGTCGGAAACATGAAGAGAGAAAGAGTGATCGCCAACGATCCCCAGAGCACCATCGAACGGTCAGGTCTGATCCAGAAGAGCGTCAGGACGATCAGCACCGCGGCGCCCAGCAGAAGGTCACCCCAATGTTGATACGAAATCCCGGCCAGGAACGTCTGCGCATCGACGATCGAGGTCAGGTTGGAAGACTTACCAAACACACCCCAAAGGTTGAATGCGTTGGCACTGATCGATTGATGCCGATTGAGTGCATAGCTGACGCGCTCGAATATGGTCCATCGCGCCGGCAATGGCGGTAGTCCGACGTTAAACGGCAGATCGACGAGCACGAAGACTCCAATCGAGGCCAGCGCTCCGAAGCCAAGCCCAACGATCCGTCGGGCTCTCGGGTCCGCCTGCTCCACTGAACCGAGTCGACCACGCCATCGCCAACACCACCAGGCGACGAGAGCAAGCACGAGCAGTACCGCGAACTGAGGCTTGATCAAAGTGGCGTATGTAAATACCGGGAGGGACCACTCCGGATTGCCACGGATCAAGAGCCAGACGCCGGCCAGCATGAAGAAAGCGGAGACCGAATCCCACTGCCCCCATATCGCCGTCACGAAGATCGACGCCGGGTTGAACACGAACATGGCAGCCGCAAGCAATCCTTCGCGCGCTCCCGCGAAGCTCTGGGCGATGACAAAGAGAAGAAGACCGATTCCGATGTCGGCGACGGCCGGCACCAGTTTCAACAGAAACAGGAAACCGGCGCTCTGCACGTTCATCGCTGGAGACACCCAACGATACAGATGCGCGATGCCCCAGAGAAACCAGAGATCACCAGGCAGGTGATCCGCCGATCTGGATGAAGCGTAGAAGTCCGAAAGAGGGGAACTCGCGAGCCGGACGGCCCAAAACCGAAACGTTTGAGCGTCTCCCTGAAATACTCCGTGAGAGAACAGCGCCAGTCGAAGCACCAGCCCCGCGGCCAGGATTCCAGCCAGGGCGACATACGAAAGGAGCGCCGACGGGATGAATCTCGGCGCTTGTTGCACCGCCACCCGTTCTCCAACCGGTCGATTTTCTGCCAGCGATGATGGCGAAGACGTAGATTCCACTTCTCGCTAGTCCTGTTTCAGGTTCGTCATTCGCTCCGGTATGTCAAGGAACATGTTCATGGAGCACAATCGTAGAGTTCGATTGCTCGATTCACGCCGCTCTGAGTCCCATTAATGGATGATGGACTGACCGGCAAACAGTTTGAAGTTATCCAGGCCGGAACGCTCTGGCCTGAAACCCTTCCTTGCTCGGGCACTGCTAAACTGCCCGGCAGCCGACTTCCGCCGATCGGTGGCTGGCCGATCTGTCCGCGTGGGAACTGACCAGGCTCCCTCCCGATGCCAAGATCAGACGGCCCGCCGTTATCTCCGCCCTGAGCATTCGGCCGCGTAAACCCGCGGCCACCGCCAAAACCGCCCTGCAGCATAAAGAATCGGACCGTACCGTTGGCAATCAAATTCTGAAGATCGGAGACCGAGAGGATTGGGTCGCTCCCGGTGAAACCTCCAAGCGCCATTACCGGCTTGCCGGTCGCCAAGATTATCGGTGCGGCACTCGTGGCGTTGAGCGTACCGACCAGGAACTTTGTATTCCCTTGATTCCTGAGTAAGAACTGCAGGGTCAATGGGTCGACCTGGTTGCCAAAGTCACCAGGCGCAACCGCATTCGGCAACCCCGGAATGTCGAACCTGGAATTCGTCTGGAACGCGAATCCACCGCGACCGCCCCGTGTCACCGGACCTGCTGTTGGAAGCAATCCTCCTGCGTCGTGAAGAGTGGTCTCCATCGCCCACGCAGATGGAGCCAGACCGATGGTCACAATGCCGACCGCAAGCAGAACCATTCCACCACGGATGGCGAGACTGTCGAGCGTGAATCCAGCGCGTTTCGGAGCAAAAAGCCGGAGGGCCCGCAGCAGAACCAGAAGCAAGGCAGCGCCAAACGCAACCGGCACGATCGACGCGGCAATCCAGGGATGCCAACTCGTGTAGTAGCGCAATATGTGTCGCTGCACTAGTGACACGGGGACCAGTGAAACTGGAAGCAACCACCCGCGCCAACTCGTACCCCGGTAGTCATGCCACATCCATGCCAAACCAGCGCCGCCGAGTGCCGCGATGGGTGGAGCAATCATTACCAGGTAGTAGGAGTGGAAGAAACCTGCCACGCTGAAAAACCCGGCCCCGGCCAGCAGCCAGACGCCCCAAAAGAGGATCGAGCGATGTCGATCCTCAAGCGGGAAGCGGGGCCGCATTTGCCAACCCGCGGCGATGATGCCTATCAGCGCCAAGGGGAGCAACCAGCCAGCCTGGCCTCCCAATTGCTGGTTGATCAAGCGCAATGGACCAGATGCGCCATTCTCGCCCTGGCCGAATCCGAATCGAGTGCCGTTGTTTCGAACCGATGGCGCCGGAGCACTCGGAACCGGGCCTCGCCCGAAGTTGCGACCATGCAAGCCGAGGAAAGACCAACTTCCGGTCAGCAGTCTGTTTAGTCCGTTGTAACCGAAGATCAGATTGTACTCGGAATTGTCGTCACTCGATCCAACATAAGGTCGCTGGCTGGCCGGAGTCAGATCAACCGCCGTCGCCCATGAAAGGGAGACAACTAGCAGCACAAGGCCTGCCACAGCGACATGCCAGATGCGCGTTCGCCACCGTACGCGTGCGCCAAGGAAATAGACGGCCACAAAAGCGGGTACCACAAGATAGGCCTCAAGCATCTTTATGTTGAACCCGAGCCCGATCAGGATCATACCGACAAGAAGCCAGCGTAATCTTCCCGTTTCGACGGCATGTAGCAGTGCCCAGGCGCCCAAGAGAAGCGTAAAGACCAGCAGACTGTCGACGATATTGCTGCGGTTCGTCGCTACTGCTACCGGCGTGATTGCCATCATGGCGGCCGCCAGCAAACCGGCAAGGTCGCCGAAACTGCGACGCACCAGGTAGTAGATCAGGGCCACCGAGCCGACTCCGGCCAGCGCCTCCGGCAAGATCAGGCTCCAACCGCTGAAGCCGAAAATCTCCGCGCTCGCCGCCTGAATCCAGAAGCCAAGCGGCGGCTTATCGATAGTGACGAAACCTCCGGGATCAAACGAGACGAAGAAGAAATTGTGCCAGCTCTCGAGCATGCTCTTGACTCCGGCCGCGTAGTAGGTGTTGCCGTAGCCAAGGCGACTCAGTTGAAAGAGGTTTAGGAACGCCGATACTGCTAGAACGAGGCCAAGAGCGACACGGGTCGCTGGCAGGAACTCATTTGCGCCGTGTCGCTCTGCCGGTCGATCCGTCGCCGCTCCATCGACAGCAGCCTCTTGAAAAGCGCTCACCTTTAGAATTTGAAGCTCGTCATCCAAGTGTGCTATCCGTATCCAACCCGGGGCGATGCCTCGCCTGCCCAGGGCATCGCTGACGAAAGCATGAACTTGCCACCAGAAAACGGCACGAGCGAATCACGAGAAGACCCTGAGTAGCCGCGCCACCCAGGTATTCCTTGTCGCTTGGGATGTAGTCAGTAGAAGCCAAGACTCGCCGAACTACCCACACATCAAACGTCGACGCATGGAACCCCTTTATCATCGCCAACGTGTTCGAAATCAGGGCCACCAAGAGCCAGGTACGCGATCGTCGCGGCTATACCCGGCACGGCCCTTACCGTAGCGCGCCAACGTAAACGGGAGGTTAAATGGGCTCTGGCGCTAGGACGGTTCGCTCGAATCGCCCGTGACTGTCGCCTACGAACTCGCCATTGCCTGCTCGAAATCGGCAAATGCCAGCTCTGGATCGAGCTTTTCAGATACCAGCCCCTGTGCGTACTGCTCTTCACAGAAGTCAGCAATCATCTTGCGGTTCGGTTCGAGGCCAAACGGCTGCCAGTCCTGACCGAGCAAGGAAACGGTCGTCTCCAGATCGGTGATTGACCACGGCGTGATGTCGGTCAGTTGCATGCGAATATTCTGCGAGTAGAGTCGCGAGCGGTTCATCACATCGAACAAACGCACGGCAATGGACGGATCCTGCTCGAATACATTTCGTCGCAGACCGAGAATATGGTGAGCCGGGTAGTAGCCAACTCGCCGGTAATACTGTTGCTCGATCTCCGGATAGTTCTCCAGCAGGCGCACGATCGGGCCACTCGCCTCGTAAAAGCGCCGTGGCGGCCAGGGGACCATCATGGCATCGATTTCACCGGCAACGAGCATGTCTTGCAACGTGCTTCCCTGAGGTACGGCGTTGATCCCTTCGGGCACCACCGCAAACGATTGATGGCCAAAGGCGGCATCGGTAGTCTGATCGATCGTGCCGACCCACCACTCGATGCGGTCGAGCCGAACCCCTTCGGCACGCATGGCTGCGCGACTCCAGGTGTTGCCGGTATCAAACCATCCGTTTGTCCCCATACGTTTGCCTTCAAGCTGCTTGAAGCTGGTCAAGCCACTCTCGCGACGCACGAAGAAGCAGCGGTGGCGAAAGGCGCGCATCGGGAAGACTGGCAACCCGACGATGCTCCGGTCGCCCTCTGAAAGACCGATCAGGTACTTGCTCATCGACATCTCGCCCGCCTGAAACGAGGTGTCAGAGCGGAATTGCGAAATTGATCCTCCGCGATCAAGCGAGAGCGAAATACCTTCGGCAGCGACATCGCCCTTGGCGATCGGGCCGACGATGTCATAGTCGCGCACAACCATACGGATCGGGATCAGGTCCTTCATGCTGCAGTCCTTCCGTCGCTCTCACCGATTGAGACACCGCATCTCGCGCAGATTGCCATCAGACAAGTTTGAGTTGGCCCAACGATCCCTGGATAGTCCGCTTCGACTAGTGATCGTGGTGGTGTCCGTCCGACCCGGACGGATGATCGTGCTTTCAGCAGCCGGGCTCGCCGTGGTGTCCACAGCATGCCTGGCGCAGCACCACACGTCGCCAGAGGTTGCGCGTGAGCTTTGTCATCTTTTCGCGTCGCGGCATCGGTTGATCCATATTGGTGAGGAATTCACTGAGGGTTCCATGTCTTCCCATGATGATGGCCACTCCCTGTGTGCATTTCGATCCTGGTCGTTGAAAGGTAAATCCAGTCACACAGTAGATGATCGCACCTACTTCAGGAAGTAATCAACTTTGGGATGGTCGTTTCTTGAGAAGCGGTCGCGACATTCTCGCCACGAGTGAAGTGCCATCTATCAGGTGATGGGGAATTTCGACATGCTGCCGAGTCCAACTGGGGATCACCTGGGCGGCCAGTGAACTAACAAGCCGCCCAGCACGTGGTCATCGGCCGGTGGGGCCGTCAATCTGGAACGCGGCTGGGTCCGGTTTGAAGGGCCGTAGCAGCCAGAGCGGTCGTCGCAAATTGTCCGGTCCGGGCGCCGGACGTGTCATCTTGATCCAGCGACGAAAGGCTTCAGTCGATCGTCGCGTATCGACCATGATGTCGCCGTAACGGTCATCCGGTGCTGCTGCCACCACCCTCACGCGCTGATGCCAAGCGTGAGCACCGCTGATCGGGTCCGGTTGCACCGGGAAGGTCAGATTTTGGTGAACGCCGGCATCACTCCACCAGATCTTCTTCGAATCGGGATCACCGCTACTGAACGGGCGAACGCCGTGCGCCTGGCGCATCATGAAGACGCCTGGCTCGTTCTCCTGAATCGTAACCTTGGAGGACGACCAGCCGTCATTCGCACCATTGTCGTCGAGACGCCAGCGTCCGAGATGGTGAGAGCAGGCCACTACTCCAGGTCTCAGCCCTTCAGTGACCCAGACTTTGTCGACAAAGTAGCCGATCTCAGTCTCCACCCGGGCCAGATCGCCAGTTTTGACACCAATGCGCTTGGCATCGGACGGATGCAGCCAGAGTGGGTTGGAATGGCTAATCTCGTTCAGCCACTTGGCATTGCCTGAGCGCGTGTGAATCAGAGTCGGAATTCGGTAATTCGGCAGCAACGTCATCTCGCCCGCTTCTCGATCGAGCACCTTGGGCGCGACGTGGCTATCGATGTATGTCGGGATGGCGTATTCCGGCCAGCCCCACTCGTAGAGCGTTCGCGAGAAGAACTCGAGCTTACCTGACGGTGTTGGGAAACCACGACACGGTTTGCCGTCGACCATAACCCCAACTGGACGTCCATCAGGGCCAGCAGGGCTGCCTGGCATCGGGGTGATTTCAGGACTATGCGGTTTCGCGGTCGGGCTGGAGATGACCTGGCTCACTGAATCGACTTTGGCGCCCTCGAGCTCGGCCGCCGCGACTTCGTCATCGAACTGTCGCATCGTCTGCTTCTCGATCTCGAACGCGCCGTACTTCCGCATGTAACCGAGCGGCGTTAAACCCTCGGCGGCGGCGGCTTCCGGCAATCCTGGTATCGAGTTCTCAAATATCCACCGATAGTACTCGTCGACCGTCACTTTCTCGCCTGGTCGATAGGGGGATTCGAAATACTTACGAATGCCGAGCGCGCCATCCGGATCGATACGCCAGGACAACTCGATCCAGAACTCGTTCTCCTCCCAAACCTCGCCTGGGTTTGCCTGATAGGTAAAATCGACTTTTTTGCCGAGCCGCTCCATGGCCACCCGCACCACCGGCTGGCGAAAGCCGACCCACTTGGCCGCGTGCGTCTCGTAAGAATGCGTATCGTGCCGTTCGGCGCCGACACCCATGGGCAGCACGTAGTCGGCCAGCCAGGCACTCTCGTTCCAGGTTGGAGTCAGCGCCGCGTGTAGCTCGACCTTCGTCTCGTCTCGCAACGCATCCATCCACACGAAACCATCTGGATTGGTCCAGACCGGGTTGTAAACACGGGTGAAATACATCGAGAGCTTGCCCCGCCCCTCTTTGAGGAAATGGGGCAACAAGAAGCTCATCTCATGATGTGCGAGCGGGTACTCTTTCGGCCACGTGACTTCATTCCAGACCTTCTGCTTGGTCGGCTCCGCAAATGGACGCGGCACGAATTTGTCCCACACATTTGGCGCAGTACCGCCCGGTGTTCCGATGCTGCCGGTCAAAACGTTGATGAAGAAGAGTGTTCGAGGAACGGTCCAACCACCAAGATGTCCGGCGGATGCGGCACGCCAGGTGTGCGTCGACAACGCGGACCCTGCCGCTGCGATTTCGTGTGCGATCTCAGTGATCATCGAAGCGGGCACGCCGCACTCAGTCTCGACGAACTCCGGGGTGTACTTGGCGTACTCGTGCTTCAGCGCAGTCACAAAACTATCAAAGCTGACCTCGACGTCCGGATGCACGGTCCGCAGAAAATCTTCCCAGTTTACCCAGCGTCGCATGAACTCTCGATCGAACAGGTCCTCCTGTATCAAGACATTGGCCAGACCCAGCAGGAGCGCCGCCTCAGTTCCCGGCGCCGCAGGCAGCCAGTAGTCGGACATCGAGGCTGTATTCGAGAGTCGCGGATCAATAACGGCGATCTTCGCGCCCTTGGATTTCGCCTCAATGATGCGTTGCGCATGCGGATTGAAATAGTGACCACTCTCGAGATGCGCGCTACACAGGAGAATGAAGCGTGCGTTGGTGTAGTCAGGCGACGGCCGATCGATACCCATCCAGAAAGCGTAGCCAGTGCGACCACCCGACGAGCAGATGTTGGTGTGCGAGTTGTGGCCGTCGATACCCCACGACTGAAGCACACGCTCCATGTAGCCATCTTCGCCAGGCCGGCCTACGTGATACATCACCTCGTTGTTGCGACCGTCCTGCAGCGCCGAGCGAATCTTGCCAGCGATGGCGTCCAGCGCATCATCCCAGGAAACACGCTCCCAGTTCCCGCCACCACGTGGCCCGACCCGTTTCATCGGATACAGGATGCGATCCGGGTCGTTGATCTGGGTTAGCGTCGCTGGGCCTTTGGCACAGTTGCGGCCCCGGCTCCCTGGATGGAACGGGTTTCCCTCCAGCTTGCGGACCTGGAGCGTCTCTTTGTCGACATAGGCCATCAGCCCACAGGCCGACTCGCAGTTGAAGCAGGTAGTCGGCACCAGCATGTAATGGTGTTCCCGCTTTTCCGGCCAGGCGCGGGGCTCGAATTCGACCCAGTCGTCCCATTGCTCAGGTGGCGGGTATGAAGAGAGTCCGCTCGTCTGCTCTGGCATGAACGGCTGCTCAACCTGTCGTTTGACCGGGGCCGCTGCCGGTGCTTCTGTCGAGTCTTGGGGTTTGATACTCACCATCAAAATGTCCTCTTCACGTCCATCAACTCAACGGAATGTCTTGGCCGGCGCTCACCCAGATCGTCTCGTACGACCAGAGGCCCGCCAGGGCGGCTCCGGCGCCAAACGCGGCCGGAAATATGACTGAGCTTGATTCAAAGGTGATCACCGAGAACACGATCGGCACGAAGATACCAACCAGCACGACCGCGCCAAGGAGCATCGTGCGATACGGACCGTGTGCGAGCAGGTTGACGGTCTTGCTGACGTGAAGATTATGGTGAGGCATCCCGAGCTCGATAGCCAGCAAGGCACCAAATGCGAAGACGCCACCTCCGAGAATGCCAGTCAAGATCCGCAACTCATGCTCCGACGCACCGGCCGAAACACCGACCAGCATGAGAGCGGCAGTGCCCGCGACCACCGACTGGACGATCAGATTCGGCAGCAACAGGCGACTTTGCCAGAAGTCACGCCCTTCCGCCTGGCGGAAGAGGAATGCCGTGTAGCCAGCCGCGGCCAGCGCGAGTGGGATCCCCGCCCCCATCATTGCGTCCTGCACGCCGTGAAGACCAAGTAGCGAAACAAGCAGCCAGACAAAGGCCGCCCCGCCAAAGAGGAGCAGGATATAGCCTCCCCATACCAACCACGACGTGGGATTCGGTAACGCTAATAGGAACCAGAATCGCTCGGGTCGCTTCAGGTCGATCACGAGTAGCAGGGTGGTAATGCCAATGAACAGCATCCCGACGATTGGCGCGGCTATATCGAAGGTTGCGTGATTGGTCCCCCAGCCAAAGAGGAGCAGAATCGCCGCGATGAGTACCGCACCTGCGCCTATCGACTTGGTCCACAGGTAGGTCGACACCTTCCAACCCCACGGCTTGGGATGATGAACGTCGTAAACCACGTCGGTTTCTGGCGGGGTATTGGGCGTGACTGATGACCGTAACGCGTCGGCCGGTCGTCCGTCGTCGCGCACCTGCGACCAGAGATAGCCGGTCATACGGTTGTGAACCTCGGGTGTCAGCATTGAAGCATTTCCGTCAATGTAGAAGAGCTTCGGTTTGGTTCCTTGTTCCGGCTTGCGAGTGACGACTGCTTCGGTCGCAAGAATATGGCTGATGTCGCTTGCCGGGTCGTCCATGTCACCGGCGATGATCGCCTTCTCGGGACAAACGACGACGCAAGCAGGCAGGAGATCGAGATCAACCCGATGAGCGCAGTAATTGCATTTGGCCGCCGTATTGTCGAACGGATCGATGTAGATCGCATCGTATGGGCAGGCCTGCATGCAGGACTTGCATCCAATGCAACGAGACGAATCGAAGTCGACGATGCCGTCCGGCCGTTTGAAGAGCGCTTTTGTCGGACAGACCGTGACGCACGGGGCGTTCTCACAGTGGTTACAACGCATGACGTTAAAAATGGCGGCGAGTGTTGGGAAATACGCCATCTTCGGTATATTTGACCCAGGTCCGAAACACCCCGAGCGGGACCTGGTTCTCCGATTTACACGCGGTCGTACAGGCATGACAACCGATACACTTCCGGTTGTCTATGACGAAACCGTACCTCATTGAGCGTCGCCCCCCGGCCCATCTATATCGACGCAATCACCGTTTCAAGACGCTAGCAGACTATGCAGCGAATGTCTAGAGGAATTGTCCTAAACATCATGACATTCGGACAATAGGAGGGCCGGTTGGCCATCATCTACATTCCCCGTACCTCTGTTTGTCACGGATCGCGCCGTGTCCATCAGGATTCAGCGCCACATGCCAGATGCAGAACCGGGATACCACGACAAGATTCTGAGCATCACGGGCTCTCGGCCGAACACGCTGAAAACCGTGTTCTCCTGCACATTCCCGTGTTTGGGGATGGCCAGGGTGACCTGCCAGCGCGTGTCGACCATTCGTCGTGGCGACCAACTGGGGCCCTCAAGTGGTTGACCTCACGTATGACCGCGCCAGCCTGTCCAGTGGGCTGCATTTCGGTAACAGCCTCGTCTGGTCACCGTGAGCGAGCGCTTGTCACCAATTAATCACTCCGGATGTCTGAAACTACGTACGTAGTTGACTACATTCCAGATCTGCTGATCTGTCATCTGACCTTTGAAACCCGGCATCGCCGAACCGTTGAATCCCCCTTTGATCCAGTCAAACAACTGCCTATCGGTGTGATAGTCGACGTGGGCCGCGTACAGATCTGCGGGCGGCGGGTTCAGCTCGGCGGCCAGGGGTCCATCCCCGTGGCCGTCGGTGCCGTGACAGGCAACACAATGCTGAAGAAACAGCGTCTTCCCAGCGGCAACCGCGTCCGGCGTCTTCGGCACTGGATTCCCCGTCGATGCTGGCAGACCCGGCGCACGCGTCAACAGTAGGACGAGGCCGCCCGCAACCGCCAGTGCCACGGACGACTCGAGCATGAACCGACGCTCAGCCGCTACCTTCACCATTCGAAGACCTGCGACGACAAGGATTATCGCTCCTATAATCGCCAGGACGCCGAGAATTGGGCTGTAGCCAAGGAACCGAAGGGGCAAACCCGGCGCTGTTTCAGCCGGAGGAGTAGTCGCCAAATTAAGTGACGAATTGATATCCCAGTCGGGCTGATTCGGTCGGCGGACGACCAGATCCAGATTCCAGTGACCGACGATACTTAGTTCACGTCCTTGCGCCGTGTAGCGGCCCTTCGTTCCTGGTGAGAGGGACAGGTTGATCTGCTGCTGCCCCGTGATCTGGCTGGATGAGACCCGCAAGAAGACCTGTGTGCCGCTGGGAAGCTCTCCGATCGTCGGTTGCACGTCGGCGGTATAGCGATTGATACCAACTGTTCCCGGATAGATCTGGAGCACGGTCCGGATACCGTTTGCTTCGTATTGGAACGATGGATGGCCGGACGAGAAGGTGAGCACTTCTCGACCGGTCGGGAGAGCGATCAGGACCCCCACGACGCCGAGCACGCAAATCCCGATAATAGCTTCAGCGATCAGAGTGCACCCAAACTGGCGCGCTGCCGACGCATGAAGGCGCAGACGAGGACCGACAATCAGCAGATTAAGCGCACCGAGCAGCAACAAAGGGATGAGTAGCACGAGCTTGACGATCAACGTGCGTCCGTATGTCGTGTGCTGCAAAGCGTTGAGGTTGCCGACGTCGAGCCACGCCGAATAGAAACCGGTGAGTCCGAGAACGATGACCGACATGATCGCCAATGTGGAGAAGCGAGGGATAATCTCGGCCAGTGCAGACCGCCGTTGCTCGATCGTGAGCGGCCGAACTGAGATCAGGCCGATCACCAGCGCGAACAGCCCACCAATCCAGATACTGGCGGCCAATAGGTGCAGCCAATCGACGGTGACGGCCGTGGCGCCGCCGTCGACCAATGCCGCCGAGTGACTGTTGAGCGCATAGGGAACCGGCACGGCTGTACATGCGAGCAAGGTAATAGTCCGGATTCGCAAGCTTGCCGGGAACGCCCAGAGAGCTGGGAGCCAGGCGACCGTTGCCAGGCTGAGCAGGAGCACGACTCGCGCAAGGATGAGCCATCCGAATCGGCTCGCCGTCAGAGTCTCCCCGATCGTGCCAAATGTCACGACGCCGCCAGCCTGAACGCGATCGACGAACAGGAGACCACTCCCGAACAACGCGACTACGAAGCTTGCTAGCGCCAATCCTCGCACACGTCGCACGATGCGACGTCGCAATTCTTCGCCGGTGCTCTCAGTGCCTGGCGTGATGACCAAGTGCCAGACGATCAGGCTCCCGATCAGACCGGCGAGCCCGAGGAGACCGATCCAGCGCGCGATCGATCCGAGTGAGATAATGCCGGGATTTGCTGGAGCCGGTGGAGGTGCGGGCAACACCACGTTTGCTTGCCCACCGACGGTGAAAGCGAAGTAGCCACTGTTTGGGTGCCCATCATCGACCGAGATATTCCGCCACTGCACCGTATAGGTCCCGGTCGGCAAATCCTTCGGCAACGGGAGGATCAGCTCACGCGGACTCGCGCCAAGGTGACTTGGCGGCGTGTCAACCCGAGTCGCGTTAGAGTCATAGAGTTCCGCCGTCGACGCACTGGGTTGAATTCGCTCGGTGAACACCATCTTGACCGCGGTGGGTGCCGTAGCGACAACCGCGTTTGCGGTCGGATCGCTTGTGTCAAGGAACGCATGAGCCGACGTCGAGATTGGCCATAAGGTGCCAACGAGCACAAAGAGAAGGAGGGCGGCGCTCCAACGCCGCCCGATTACCGGAAATTCGGCCAATGTCATGATCGTGGCGTCGGCTCCGCTGTTTCGCCGGACACAGCGATGCCTGTGATGATTGGCTTCCCCATTCGAGAACCGCGCGCAGCGACCACACCAGCTACTCCGGCAATCAGTCCCAGGGCACCCACGATGATGCCAACGATCGCGAGCGTACGCGCGGTGTCCGCGGCGTTACCCGCGTTCGTCGCGGTCTGCGCGACCGACGCGACTGCTGGAATCCTGCTGGGGAACTGGAGCGATGAGCTCGATTCCACCTCCGAGAAGGTTTGCGGTCCACTGGTGAACGACTCATCGACAGTGGTCCCGTTTATCGCCCCGTAGATCCGAAACGTATACGGACCTTCGGCGGTCGGGATGAAACTTCCGATGTAGTCGCCAGGACTCCCGTCCACTTCCTCAAGGCTCACTGTCATTGTCTGCGCACCGAACTTCACGTCCGCTTTGATGGCATTGCTGAGCCCGGTCACCGGCTTAGCATCCTCGCTGGCTCCTTGCCGAACCAGCATCTCTACGGCATTCGGCTGCTCTACGATGGCCGGCTCACTGCGGAAGCCGACAAACAAGGTGTAATCACCAACAGTGCGCATCTCGTGCGCATCCGCGATCCCGCCGGATAGCACCAGAACAGTCATCGCGATCGATATCGCGACAACTTCGCGCAGTGGGGCGGAACGAGTGTGAAACATGACTTTCCAACCTCCATTTAGGGTGGCAAACGCGTCTTTTAGACATGCAATCATCTGGCTAAAGGATCAAAGACCGAATTGTGGAGGTGGAGACTCTGGAGCCACGGTCACACCGAGACCCTGGCTGGGATTCAGCCATTCAGTAGTCATGATAAGACCCTGGAGATGCGCTCCCATGGTCATCGCCAAAGATAGCCCGATCGGTCCGCCACCAGCAAATTCGTCAGCCGGCCCCTGAAGAATCGGTCCGCTCGTGGCAGTGTTCGTAGCGATCGATGTTGCCGACGCATCCGGTCGATCTCCTGGTGGAGTACGGTCGAGTTCACCGTCCGACGTGTGATGATGGTCGGCGAGCATGAAGAGAGAATGCGCATGGGGCAGTTCAGCGCCGCAATTGCACACCGAGGGGAAGTTGAGCAAACCGGTCAAGAGCAGCACCAGAAGAATTATCATTCCGGCCGTCGGTCGCCGGGATCGCTTCAGACGCCGCATGCGATGAACGTGCGGGGTGGACAGACTGCTTCCGGCTAGCGAGGTGACCATGGGTTATTGTTGCTTAACCTCCACCGGAACAGCGATCATGCCTGCATCTCTGAAGGTAAGGGTAATCTGAAACGTATCATCGACGTTCAGGTCACGGCGCATACCGATCAGCATGACATGATAGCCGCCAGGCTGAAACTGAAGTTCGCCTCCCGCGTTGACGACGATGGATTGCACCGGCTGCATCGTCATGACGCCATTCACCATCCGTGACTGATGCAATTCGACAGCGTCCGCCACCGACGACGATGCCGACACAATCTCGTCGGACTGCTGACCGCTGTTGTGAACCGTGAAATAGACGGCGTCGGTCGACGTGGCGACACTCATGTCCATCGAACCAGGAGACGCGGTCGCCATGGACATGCCGCTCATCGGGGTGGCAGCGCCAGTTCCCGCCGGCGCGGGCCGTGCCCATGCCTGATCGACCACGATTGAGACAGAAGCCGTCTCGCCGGTCGTCGGAGTCGCGCTCCCTGATCCGCACGCAGCCAGGGTCAGGGCGACAATCAATACTCCTGTAAGGGCAGCAATACTTCGCCACGCGGACCGTCTGATATTCACCACGCTATCGTCCACGCTGGTCTCCTCCGAATAAGCCGTCAGGGCGTGACGCTGTGCTAATGGTTAAGCAACGTCCGAATATCGGACTCAAATTCGTGGTCCGTCGTCCCGTACGACTCGATGAGACGACGATTCCCCTGCTGATCAATGATCGTCACGACCGGCGTGTGATTGACCAGATAGCCACTCGCTCCTGTGACGGGCACATCGGCGAATGAGATACCGTAGGCTGCAGCAATCGGACTGATCTGATCCAGCGTTCCGCTCAGGCCAACGAAGCTCGGATCAAAGCGTGTGACGTACTTACTGATGACCGCTGGCGTGTCGCGCTTCGGATCGACCGTGATCATCACGACCTGCACCTGGCTAGCCTTGGGGCCAAGATCCCTCAAGACCCGGGCAAGGCTCGAGAGGGTCGTTGGGCAGACGTCGGGACAGAACGTGTAGCCAAAATACAGCAGCACGATCTTCCCCTTGAAATCGTTCAGGTCGACCGGCTTGGCGCCGACCGTTTCCAGAGTGAACGCCGGAGCGGGTTTCAGCGGGTCCAGTTCGGTTCCATGAAACGCGGCGTCCGTCTGAGTAAATGGCAAGACTCCGCTGAACCACATCCCCGCCACCACGACCAGAAACACCAGCACGCAGGTAAGAGCGAGCATGATTGAGCGTCTCGGCCATGGCATCGGGATCAGGCCCCTCGTTGGTTCATATCAGCATTGCTAGCGGGCGCTGCAATTGTTCGGGTAGCCGTTCTTCGCGCAAACAACCTTTGCTCGTTACTGTTTCGCTAAGCTTCTCGCAATGGTGTCAGGAGTATCCCGCACATCTGTGTGCGGTGGCCGTGACGATGAAACGGTGGTGGTGAGCGGATTAGTGATGCTTTTTCGCTTACGCTCGAATATCAAACCGAAGGTTTTCCGAACCCGAGCTAGATCGCCGCGAAGCGCCCGCCGTACATCGCGGGGGCGTTTGCGCGCTTGACGTTGAAGTTCAAGAGATCATCGCGGTTGATAGAGATCGGCAAGGTCACCGTCACGGAGCAACGATTCGAGCGCATCGGTCAGTTGATGAGTGGTAATGCCTTCCTCCAAAGGACAACCTGGGCGCGCGCTCCGGAGAAACGTCCCCGCAGGAAACCGTGAACCATTCCACGCGCCTCACGGTACGTCACCCATATTCCTGCCAGCGCCAACTGCGCAGCGTAGGCGCGTTCGTCGCCGCAGCCTGGGGAGGAGAGTGGAAGATTTGGATTCTTCCCATTCAAGGTAGTACGGCTCGTCTCAGGATACTCATTGACGAGAATCGTCTGAGGATCACCCGTTCGCTGGGCGGAGGTCGGTTCGTCGTGGCGACCAACTGGGGCCTTCAAGTGGTTGACCTCACGTATGACCGCGCCAGCATATTCAGTGGGCTGCCTGTCGGCAACGGCTTCGTCCGGCAAAAGGGAGCGACTCACTGGTACCAATCGGTCACTTTGGATGTTTGAGATTGCGCAGGTGGTTGACCCAGGAGATTAATCCTGTGTTACAGTGATCGTGTCGGTGTGCTCCTGGTGGGGGCGGCTGCATCGGCGCTCTCAGAGTAGGTCTATTGAATCAAGCTGTAGATTGAATATCGAATCATATTCAAGCTGTACCTTGCTACCCGACATGCCTTGCGTCAGCTTGTCATTCAGGGTAAAGGCAAAGCATCGCATCGTTGGTAGTTGACCGCCGGAATGTCGCGAGCATGGATAACCGAATTTTCGGCTCGAACGGCTCGCACTCGCAGAGGGACGGCATCTTGGCCTCGGAGAAGAACGCGGCTCAACGAGCAGTGTCACGCATGGTTCCATTACCTAACCAATTGGCATTTCGGAACCGAAGTACATTTCTTCGAGGTCACAGCGGTGATCGCCTGCCGCCATCACATCATGAATCCAGATTTGCACGAGCGGGAATGGCCGCGTTTGGGCTTCTCAGCGTGGGAGCAGTGGTACTCGCGATTATGTTGGCGAGCTATCAGCCTGCAGCCGCCCAAGGATCAACTGCCCAGGGGGCATCGGTCTATCGAGACAATTGTGCGGAGTGCCATGGAGATCAAGGTGGAGGGGCCACCGAAGGTCCGAGCCTAAAGGGACTTCCGGCTGTCAGCAACGCAATTCCGGGAGTCGAGGATGTGGTACGCAACGGGCTACCAGACATGGACGCTTTCGGAAGCAAACTGTCAAATGAGGAGATTCAGGCGGTCGCGGACTACGTAGTGTCCGAATTCGCCACACAGGGAGATGTCCCAACTGGGGGCGAGGACTATCGACTCATTTGTGCTGGATGTCACGGTGTTACTCTCCGTGGTGGCGCACTGATTTACAACGATACGAATGCCCCGGATATCACCAAGTCTTCACCTCCCGTCGTCGTCTCCGCGATCCGGGTCGGATTTGGGACGATGCCCGCTTTCAGTACCAGTTCTCTCTCAGACACTCAGGTAGCGTCGATCGCGTCGTATGTGGACGCATTGCAGTCGACTTCACACCCAGGAGGAATCGATCTGGTGTTTCCGGGCCCAGTCACCGAAGGATTCATCGCAATCATCTTCGGTCTCGGGACCGCAGTACTTGCTGCGGTGTGGGTTGAGCGAGGAGGACGAGGATGAAGAATGAGCGTGACGAGAGCATCACGCAGCCACCCGCTCACACGGCGTCGACTGGAGCTGGCCTAATCCTCATTAGTATCGGAGCGGTAGCCGCAGTTGGGGCCGTGGTGGCCTACTGGACAGACGCACGCATACAAATCTTCGGCGGTCTGGTGGCACTCTCCCTCTTTCTCGGAGGAGCCGGACTCGTCTCCTGGGCACGCTCCGCGATGCCAGACGAGCTCGCCGTTGGTGAGCGTGAGGAATTGGCATCCTCACCTGAAGAGCGTGCTCAATTCGTTGAAGCATTCGTCAGCGGCGAGCAATCGATCGTGCGGCGCCGTCTTCTGAGTGGGTCTCTCCTCCTGCTGGTTGGTGGGCTCTCCGCCGTCGGGGTGTCGTTGATTCGCTCGCTGGGTCCAAACCCGTTTCCACTGCTACGTCACACGAGTTGGAAGGCTGGAACTCGACTGGTCACGTCTGATGGAAAGCCAGTCAAAGCAGCCGATACATATGTCGGCGGCGTGCTGACGGTCTTTCCAGACGGCAACGTTGGCGACGCGAATGGGCAAACACTGCTGATTCGAGTGGAATCTAACAAGCTAAAGCTACCCCCGGAGCAGCGGAAGTGGACCTATCAGGGGATCATCGCGTACTCGAAGATTTGTACGCACGCCGGATGTCCGGTTGGTCTCTACCAAGAGGAACAGCAGCTCCTCCTCTGCCCTTGTCATCAATCAACGTTCGATGTATTGCGGGGGGCAAAACCGATAGCGGGCCCGGCGACAAGGCCACTGCCGCAACTCCCGATCGCCGTGGACGCCGATGGGTTTCTCATCGCACAAAGTGACTACAAGACGCCAGTCGGACCGGGGTACTGGACCATATGATTGTTTCACGATTCGCGCGATGGCTTGACGACCAGCTCGGTCTCGCTCGGCTGGGTCGTCGCGATTTTCTGCGAAAGATCTTCCCAGATCATTGGTCATTCATGCTCGGCGAAGTTGCGCTCTATTCATTCATCGTGCTCTTGGTGAGTGGTACATTCCTGGTCTTCTTCTTCCGGGCCAGCAGCGGAGTGACAACGAGCTATCAGGGAAGCTACGCGCCGCTACGAGGCGTTCCTATGTCCCATGCGTTCGAGTCTGTTCTTCGTTTGAGTTTCGATGTCCGCGCCGGACTGTGGATGCGTCAGATTCACCACTGGGCAGCCGTCGTGTTCGTCGGTGCGATAGCCCTCCACATGCTCAGGGTATTCTTCACAGGCGGATTCAGACGTCCGCGGCAACTGAACTGGCTGGTCGGCGCAACACTGCTGACACTTGCTGTGTTCAGCGGGTTTACGGGCTACTCGATCGTCGATGACCTCCTTTCGGGAACCGGTCTGGTGATCGGCTACTCGGTCCTTCTGTCAGTTCCAGTTGTCGGCGCATGGCTTTCGTCGTTCCTCTTTGGTGGTCCTGTGCCTAATCCCAGTGTGGTTCCGCGACTCTATTCGATCCATGTGATGGTTTTGCCGGGACTCCTGATATTGCTTCTCACAATGCACCTCGTCATTATCTGGCGGCAGAAACATACGAATTATCCCGGGCCGAACCGTTCGAATCGCAGCATCGTTGGAACCCGTCTCTGGCCAACCTATGCAAGCAAAGCGACTGGATACTTCCTGATTGTCACCAGCTTCATCGCGGCCTTGGGCGCACTGGTGCAGATCAATCCCATATGGATCTACGGGCCGTACGATCCGGCAGCAGTGACATCCGCAGCTCAGCCAGACTGGTATCTTGGGTGGCTGGAAGGTGCCCTACGGCTCATCCCGGCTGCGAGTCTTCGAATCGGGCCTTACTTCATACCGAATGTCTTCTTTTCTGGCGGCCTCGTGGCACTGATCATCCTGGGCGGGCTCTATCTTTGGCCTTTTCTGGAAGCCGCGGTCACGCACGATCACGACGTCCATCATGTGCTCGACCGACCGCGTGACAACGCCGTTCGCACAGCGATTGGTGCGGCTGGTGTCACGTTCCTGATCATGCTACTTCTGGCAGGAAGCGATGACGTCATTGCTATACTCTTCGGCCAAGATATCACGAACGTAATCAACATTCTCCGAGTGCTAACGTTGGTGCTGCCGCTCGCTGCGGGGGTTGTTGCGTTTTTCGTATGTCGGTGGCTGTCGGGTCGTACGCCACCGGTTGAGGTGGAAACACAGACTGCTGTCGAGCATGCGGACTAAGCGTCTTGACCGTCCGCGAGAGCGGGATCATCGGTACCGGGGTCTTTGAAACGATGGGGTAAACATTCTCGCGCGGGTGGCGCTACGTTACCAGCACGTCCCTGGACCCATGCATGGCGAGAAGTCCGGCGCGGCAACCGGTGCGCTCGAACACGGCTTCCGTCGCGACCGTCGACCCGGGAAACGCGTCTCCAACGGCCCGTCAACTGTGGAGTCGATGGAACCTTCTGTTTCAAGCGTTAGCGTCTTAACCCAGCGGTCGATGACCTTTAAATTGGAATTGATCAGGGTCAGTCCTTTGCGTCCTGCCGCCAGATCGCCTTCCAGGCGCGCGGCGGCTCGAAGCTCCACAGGCGCTGCGCGATACCAGGCTTCTCCGGATACTGGCCGGTCGCTTCAACCTCCTGGTTTGCCCGGTAGCGACCACGCCGAACGATCGAGTACCCCAACCAGCGGATCGGCTCCGGCTCCCAATTGATGGGCTCGTGGTACGTCATCGGCAAGTGTGCGAGGTCGGTGTCGCGCTCGGTGATCAGGTCCGCCAGCACGCGGCCAGAGAGATTTGCCGTCGCAACGCCTTCACCGGTGTAGCCATAGCCGAGCGCCACGCCGGTGCTCTGATCGTAGCGCATGATCGGCATATGATCACGCGGGACGCCGAAGACACCACCCCAGGCATGCGTGAAACGCACACCGGTCTCCCGCAGCATCGGGAACCACTGCAGTGCCGACTGTCGACCGTGCTCGAAGACATCTTCCTGGCGGTCGATTGCGTCCCTGATATTGGAATTGAACGGGTACCTGCCACGATACGGACCGAATGCAATGCGGCCATCGGCAGTATGGTTGAGATAGGCACCGGTCGTCCCGAAGCCGCCAACCACCTCACGCCGCTCCCAGCCGATCTGCCGCCAGAGATCATCGGAAAGTGGCTCGGTGATCACCATATGCGATGTCGACGGAATGATGCGGCGTCGCAGCTTCGGCAACCGCGACAGGTACGCCTCGCCAGCCAGCACGATGACCTTGGCCGAGATGTTGCCGCGCTCGGTATCGAGCCGCGGCCACGGGCCGGGCATATAGTCGGTAACGGCTGTCTGCTCGTAGATCGTCCCGCCGTGCCGCTCGACCGCCCGAGCCAGTCCGCGCGCTAATCGTGCCGGCTGGATGGCCGCGCCCTCTCTGTTCCAGAACGAGCCAACGGCTCCGGCGACGCGGATACGCTCCTTGGTCTGATCGGCGTCCAAGAGCTCATAGTGGTCCTCAAGACCAATCGCGCGGTACTCGTTGTAGAGCTCCTCTAGCTTGGGGAGATCATAGGCAGCACGGGCGAGCTCGAGCTCGCCACCTTTGGCGAAGTGCGCGTCGATGTCCTCAAGTTCGCAGACCCGGCCGACATCATCGACCGAGTCGTACATCGCGAGCGAAACTGCTCTAGCGGCGTCACGTCCATAACGGGCCGTAAGCTTCTCTGGCGGGTACGGAAAGCCAGCGAAGCACCAGCCGCCGTTGCGCCCCGATGCACCGAACCCGGCAATCTCCTTCTCCACCACAACGACCTTCAGCGACGGCTCGCGCTGCAGCAGGTGATACGCCGTCCAGAGGCCGGTGAAACCTGCGCCGAGAATCGCCACGTCGGCACGAATTGAACCCTCGAGCGGGGCACGTGGTGTCAAATCGTCGTCGCAGGTCTCAAGCCAGAAACTGTATTTCCCGTAGTCCTTCATGAGGTAACCTCTCAACGCCTCGGTCAGTCACGGTCAGCGGGTGCTGCCCGAACGCATCGCGCTTCCCGTCGCAGACGTCGTGGATACTCGTCGACCGTAGGTTCTCAGGTTCGACCCGCGTAAAGCCGCACACGACAGTGCGGCACTCCAGAGCCACAGGTTGAAGGAAGCGCCAAGTCTGGCAGCAGTCTAGATCTGGCGGTTACACCGGTCAACGTCCAGTCGGCGGTTCGAGCCGTGCCGGCAATCTGCAGCGGGCAATGACATGACTCGCAAATGATCCGGAAGACATACAATCATGGTTGTCCGTACGCTGATTGGGTATGCACGCGTCTCCAACGACGACCAATCTGTGGGGTATGATCGGACCCCCGCATTAGTCCACCTGATAGGTTAGTCCGCCGCCTTCTCAAGGGGCTCCCAGTTGGCCAGGAAGGCCTGCGGCGTTTGCTGCTGCAGAGCTCGATAAGGCCGGTCTTCGTTGTAGTCCACTCGCCAGGCTTCAATCACCTCCTGCGCCTCAGCGAGGCTTTCAAACCAGTGCTGATTCAGACATTCCTCCCGGAAATCGCCATTGAACGATTCGACAAACGCATTGTGGGTTCGCTTGCCAGGACTCGTCCCACCCACCGCGCACAGCGCAATGCTCTGGTGATCAGTGATCACAGCTTGTCGCCGTGCCCGGTACCACCTATTCGAGCACAATAACGTTGCGCAACGACTGCCCCGTCTCCATCTCTTCAATTGCCTCGTTGATCCGGTCTAGCGGGTAACGACCGCTGATAAGCTCGTCGAGTTTGAGCCGTCCCTGCTGGTAGAGCCCGACCAATCGCGGCACATCGACGGACAAACGTGTTGAGCCCATCGAGCTCCCCAGGATGCGCCGGCTCGACCCGACGAAGCGATACACCGGCAGGGGGAAGCTGGCATCAGCATGCGGCATCCCGGCGATCACGACCGTGCCACCGCGTCGGGTCAGCCCGATCGCCTGCGCCGCCGCAGTAGCGCTCCCAACTGCCACGATCGCGTAGTCGACGCCACGGCCCTCGGTTAGCTCACGCACCCGCTCGACTGCCTCAGGGTTCTGGACGTTGACGCCATGCGTCGCACCGAACGCGCGTGCCGCCTCGAGCTTCGCATCCAACACGTCAAGCGCGATGATCGGGTTGGCCCCGGAGAGCATCGCGCCTTGAACGGCGTTGAGACCTACGCCGCCCACACCAATGACGGCGACGCTGCTGCCTGGTCGTACCTGTCCGGTGTTGACGGCCGCGCCGACTCCAGTAATGACGCCACAAGCCAACAGCGCGGCACGGTCAAACGGCAGGTCATCCGGGACCGGCACGAGCTGTGACTGATCAACCACGACCTGCTCGGCAAACGCGGCGGTACTGATTCCCTGAAGGATCGGCTTCCCATTGCGTGTGTGCAGGCGCGTCTCGGAACGGAGCGCGAAGGTGCCCTCACAGAGAAAGGGCTCGCCACGCTGGCAGAAAAAGCAGCGACCGCAGGACCGGAGCAGCGAGACGACAACGTGATCGCCCGGTCGCACCAGGCCCACGTCGTCTCCGACCGCCTCGACCACGCCCGCGGCCTCGTGGCCGGCTATCACCGGCACCGAGCCACCCCACTCACCCCGGATCAGATGGACATCGCTGTGACAGATCGCGACCGCGCCGATCCGGACACGCACCTCGCCACGCTTGGGCGAATCAAGATCGACTTCTTCGACGACCAGCGGCTGGCCATGCTCATAACAGACAGCTGCAAGCATCCTCGTCTCCGTTCACGTGATCGACCTGCGATGGTCCGATCGCAACGCTTCAGTTTCTGGGAGTCACGCCCATTTTAGACGGAGGTGTTCAGTCCTGACCACATTATGTTGACATGTGCCCGTGCTTTGAAGCGAACGACGCTGCGCCAGCCAAATGAAGCTTTTGTCAGCGTTCATCCTCATCATCCGCGCGTTTGCGAAATTCTGCTCCGGCGAAACGGCCGACAAGTCGCGCCACGTCGTTCGCGGCCTGCTTGCCCATGCCACGTGCACAGGCTGCCGTGTAGAACTGCAGCGCGAGCGTGGTGAGCGGAGTCGGTGTGCCCAGATCCTCACCCAATGAGGCGGCTAGTCGAATGTCTTTACGCATAAGCTCCAACCGAAAACCGGCAGCATTTTCGTCGCCATGGATCATTTTCGGGACGGAGTCGGCCCAGATATTCGAATTCCCCGAACTGGCCGAGATGACCTCGTACAGCATATCCAGATTGGCGCCGGCATTCGCGGCAACCGCGAGCGCTTCCCCAACCATCACCATGGTCGTCCCTGTCAGGAGATTATTGATGAGTTTGAAAAGTTTGCCTGAACCCACACCACCGACGTGAAAAACACGCTGTCCCAACACCGAGAGAATCGGTTCGACCTCCCGGAGCACATCCTCGTCGCAACCGGCCATGATCGTGAGCGTGCCTCGTTCGGCACCCCAGGTCCCGCCACTAACCGGAGCATCGACCACGCGGATGTCGCGATGGGAAGCTTCGGCGGCTACCCGCTGAATCATCATTGGAGAGCCGGTCGTGAAATCGATGACCATGGCACCTGGTGCGAGGTGCTCGATGACGCCTTCAGGCCCAAGATAGACATCATTCAATTCAGAATCACCTGGCAAACACGTCAAGATCACGTCGCACTCCCGCGCGACGATCAGTGGAGTTGGCACACCGCGCGCTCCCGCGTCTTCCAACATCTGCACCGTCTCGGTCCGCCGGCTGCAGAAGACGATCTGGTGACCGGCCTCGAGTAGGCGCATGGCCATCGGACGACCCATTGACCCAACACCAACAAAGCCGATACGACGGTTTGACATTCAAATTCTCCTCAGCGAGTGATTTGTCGCGCTCCATTGCAACGACTGCAGGAATCGTCTGGTAAATCGTCCGCTGGCGCCGAGCACCGGCCGGAAGTGGAGAATGCACGTTGAAACATTGGTGACGCTGCCGCAGCTCGACTGAGAGACGCCACCTACTCCTGTCCCGTCTCGAAGACGGGAGTGAATTCCATCAGCTGATTTCTTTGGTCCGGATAATCACGTCCAAGCTCGAGACGGTAGCGCACGCGGTCCGCACGATAGGAGCGAATCTGAAAATAGATCGGATCGCGCGACTCCGTGTACGACGTGCGATTGATCACCAGTACTGGCGCTCCCTGATTGATCTGCAGATGTCCAGCGAGATCGCGATCGGCCGTCGAGGCTTCTATCACGAAGGTACCCGAGACGACCGGAATTCCATACTGATTCTCGAGCTGGTGATAGATCGTTTCGGTTTCGAGACGATCCTTGTCGAGCAACCGGCCATAGCGCAATGGGAGGTAGGTGACGTCGAATGCGATTGGGATCCCATCCGCGATTCGTAAGCGGTCGAGCCTGACCACTGGCATGGTGCTCGAAATACCGAGTTTCCCCGCGATCTCCTGGTTAACCGTCTCTTCTCCCCAGAACGTCACACGTGACGAGGGCTGAAGCCCGGAAGCGGCCATGTCTTCGACGAAGTCTGTCAGATGAATGAGCTCGTGGTCGACCTGCCGGTTTGAGACAAAGGTGCCCTTTCCGCGTTTGCGCCATAGAAGCCCGGCATCGACAAGCTGATCGAGTGCCGCACGGACGGTAATCCGGCTGACCCCGTATTCGTCGCACAACGCGTCCTCAGACGGAAGACGGTCCCCAGGGCAAAACTCGCCCGCGCTGATCTGCTTGCGCAGCTTGGCAGCGAGCTGTTGGTAGAGAGGGGTGGATCCGCTCTGAAGTTCGCTCACGTCGGCGTCCTTTTGCTGAGGTTTTGACGACCTTTCGCGTACGACAATACTATCAATTTAGCCATAGCTGGGTCGTCACGCCGTCGTCTTCGGCGTTGACGACAGTACCTCGGCCAGCCGATCGAGCTCCGCTTCGGTGTTGTAATAGTGGACGGAAGCACGCACAAGTTGGTCGATGCCGCGCGCCGTCATGTCGAAGCGAGTCGAAAACACGGTTGACGTTGTCACGTTAATGCGGTGCTCAGCAAGCCGCTCCTTGATCGCGTTGGCCTCAATACCGTCAAGTGTGAAGCTCACAATTCCGCACTGCTGTTGGCCAAGATCGCGCACTGCACCACCGGGAATAGCGTTGATCCGCTGCCGTAATCCCGAAGCGAGGGCTTGAATCCGTCGCCAACCGGCCGCAACGTCAAGATCGAGCGCGTATTTCGCTGCGACGCCCATCCCAATCTTTCCGGCGATATTGGCTTCCCAGTTCTCAAACCGGCGCGCATCTGGCCGGATTTCATAGCGATCAGTGTCCACCCAGGTGGCCGCATGCAGATCGAGCAGTGGCGGCTCAAGCTGTTCCGACAGACCGCGCCGGACGTAAAGAAAGCCGACGCCACGCGGCCCGCGCAAGAACTTTCGGCTCGTGGCTGAAAGCATGTCGCAGCCGATCGCGCTTACGTCGACTGGCAGTTGGCCAACCGACTGGCAGGCATCCAGCAGGTACATGATTCCTGCCTCTTTCGCCACTTTTCCGATCTCCTCGACCGGCTGGATCAGACCGCCGTTCGTTGGAATGTGGCTCAGAGCGATCAGCTTCACCCGATCGTTGATCATGTTCCTCAACGCATCGATCGACAATTGCCCATGTTCGTCATTCGGAACGACCTCGACGACAGCCCCCGTCTGCTTCGCTACCTGGTAGTAACTAATGACATTGCTGGCATATTCGGCAACGGAGGTGAGAATTCGGTCTCCTGGATTTGAACGGAATAGCGTAGAACGCCATGTCGAATGCACGGGTAGCGTTCTCGACCACGGCGATCTCATCTGCATGTGCGCCGATGAGCTTCGCAGTCGCTTCGTACGTTGCCGTGATCTTGTCCGACGCGCGGTCGGCTGCCTCGTAACCGCCAATCATCGCTTCAAGCTGAAGATGTCCCACCGTCGCATCGAGGACCGATTGTGTCATCAGCGCTGCTCCGGCGTTGTTGAAATGCGTGACCTCCCGACAGCCTGGCGTTTGCTGGCGCACTCGCTCGACATCGATTTCTCTTGACATCGGATTCCCACCCCTTCGTCTCGGTCCCTACTCGTGGTGTTCCGATCATATATGAACTCGCGGGTTTTGACGCCGTGAGTCAATGGCGGTAGCATCTGCGATGGTCTATAGAACGCGCCGAACCATCATCGATACGATCACTACTGGAGGTAGCATGGAGTTCAACTACGACCTGATCAAACGCATCTGCGAGGTGCCCGGCATACCTGGACGAGAAGACGCGGTTCGACCGATCGTCATCGAAGCACTGCGTCCCCTGGTTGACGAAATCAGCGTCGACGCGCTGGGCAATGTCATTGCTCGAAAGCATGGGAAGGGCGGTCCGCGGGTGATGCTCGCGGCGCATATGGATGAGATCGGCTTCATCGTCCGCTCCATCGACGACCATGGTTTCATCCGTTTGCAGAACGTCGGGGGGTTTGATGCCCGGGTGCTTCCCTCTCAACGTGTCTTCGTTCACACCAGCGACGGCTCCGTTCTTCGGGGCGCTCTTCAGCTAGCAACCAAGCCGACTCACATCCTGTCTCCAGACGAAATCAAGCCTCCCAAAGTGACTGATCTTTATGTTGACTTGGGTATGTCAACTGACGACGTCAAGGCAAAGGTTGAGATCGGCGATATGGTCACATTCGACCGCACACTGGAGCGCGTCGGCCAGACGGTGATGAGCAAATCGCTCGATGATCGTGCCAGTATCTTCATGATGATTGAGGCGTTGCGAGCCGTTGGCGACCATCAGGCGGAGATCGTCGCGGTCGCCACCACCCAGGAAGAGGTTGGGCTTCGCGGAGCGCGCACAGCGGCGTTCGGCGTAGATCCGGATATCGGTATCGCGCTGGACGTCACGATCGCAGGTGACATACCGGGATTTGACAGCACGGAGCGCGTGTCGAAACTGGGCGACGGGGTCGCTATCAAGATCTTCGACTCATCGCATATCCCGAATCACAAGCTGATCCGCCACCTTCGAGACATCGCCGAAAAACACGGCATCAAGTACCAGCTCGAAGTGCTTTCTCGTGGCGGCACGGATGCCGGAGCAATGCAATTGACTCGGGCCGGAATGCCGGTCATCACCGTCTCCTTGCCAACTCGTTATCTGCACACGGTCAACGAGATGGCGAATGTCGAGGACATTCAAGCGGAGATCATGCTTCTGGCACGGTATCTTGAGGAAGCACATACAGGCGACTACCGGTTCAGCTAACCACTATGCCAGTTATTGACCGTGTTCGGAGCAGTTCGGTTTGGCGTGCGGACCCGATATGCCCGCACGCTGACTACCGGTAATATGCTGGCCTCATGACAAAGGGGTACACTTCACCCGCTAGGCAGCCGTTCTCTGGTCATCCAGGGAGGTATTCAATGCTGGGGAGAACTCTCCGGCTGCTGACCATCTTGATACTCGTCTTCTTCGGCACCGCTTCGGGAGCTTTCGCTAGGTCTGCCGTATCCGCGTTGGCATCTACCTGGCACTTTACCGATGTGAAGCTGTCGAACGATACGCCGTCATTGGGCGACGTCGAGTCGGTCCGGTTCACGGTTGTCGATGCGAGTGGAGCGCCAGTTTACGGACTCGACGTCCAGGCAACACTCAACCTGCCCCAAGACACGGCCTCGATCTCCCAAACGGGTCCGATTCTATCGACGGTCGGCCGACCACTCAATACTCCCGGCCGTTACGAAGTCTCGATGGCACTGAACCAGCCAGGCCAGTGGGTCATTCGCATCGAGGCGCAGAACATTCTCGGCAACGCAAAACTATCGCAGGTTGTCAGTGTTGATCCGAAGCCGGATGGAAGCGTTCCGGACATCCGAAACCCCGTGTTCCTGCGTGCCGATTCCTGGGGCACGGTCTATCGACTGGACCCGAGTACCGGGAGTGTCGCCAGCTTCACGGGTGGGGACGTTGTCCATGCCGGGGATCGCTGGTGGATGACCGACAGCCAACTCGTACCCCTTGAGACTCCAAACCCGCTCTATGGTGGCCGCTGGCAACTCACCGTATCGCTCAAAGATGGGATAACCGGGCAGTCGATCAGTACCGTCGATCTCGGTGCCATACGCGCGTCGGTCTTCATTGGCAGTACGGACCAACCAGCCGTCGCTACTGCCATGACTCTCTCGCCCGACGGGAGCCGGATCTACATCTACTGGGCCCGGCAGTTGGGTCAAGGCTGGCTCGCCTGGGTGGCGATCGCGGACCCGAACACCGGAGAAGTACTTCAGCAACGCATGATTCAGGGTTCCATCAGCGCAGATAGCACCTGGGCGCGCGTGGATACCACGCCTGACGGCAAGCAGATTATCGTTTCGGAGCAGGTCGTGCGATCGACCTCGATAACCGGTTATCGGCTCACGACACTTGACGCGCAGACGCTTGCCACGATCGATGAATACCGACGATCGGTTGCCCCGGACGATCCGCTGACTCACTGTCTCATTCCATATCGTGGTCCAACAGGACCGGTTGCGGATGAAGGAGCCCTCCGCTACAGTCTTTGCTCCCCATCGCCGAGCTCACAGGACGTCGCGTTAGTGACCTGGAATCCACTGACCGGCACGGTCACTCATGATGTCGACCTCAAGTCGATTGCCGCGTCGAGCCCGCTCTACGTCGATGGGGTATCTGACCCCGACGGACGCCATTTCTATGCCGTCAATACATCAGCACAGCAGATCGCTGAAATAGACATGGCAACGGGCAAGATCTCGCGACAGACAGACTATTCCGTATCGGCTCCTCAGTCGCCCGACCAATCGCCGATCGATCGCTTCAAGAAGTGGCTGCTCGGTCAGGTGGCCCCCAGCGCCATGGCCGGCGTGTTGATTCATCCAGGCGTAACGATCGCCCCAGACGGATCATCGCTCTATCTTGTCGCTCCAACCGTCTCCGGAGGAGACTCGGCCGGCAACGGGATCTGGATCCTTGACACGACCTCGTTGCGCGTTACCAAGCACATCCTGAACGGTGAGACGGTCGCGGGAGTGGTCGTTACCCCGGACGGCCAACTCGCGGTCATTCGCAAAGGGAGCGATGGGCAGACCGACGAGATCAGCGTGGTTCGTCCCGATGGTCAGGCGATCATGTCACTGGCGCTGCCAGATGGGTCAGCCTCCGTCAACGGTTACCACTGACAGTATTCCGCCGAACCTCAGGTCCAGATCCCGGTCAGACTTGCAGAATCCAGCATTGCGCTTCGATGATGTAGGTTGGCAATCTCCTTTTGCCGAAGATCCTAGCCGCATCATTTCCATGGCCAATTGTCCACAAACGAACCGACGCCAGTAACTCTTTGAAGGGGTTACGGGTTAACAGAAGTACAGAGCATTGAGGTGCTCTGGGAGAGTTCCCATCTCCCGCAACACAACCCGATCCATTCCCTCCCCCTTCCCCTGACGCCCCCGGCCCAAACCGGGGGCGTTCACCTTCTATTGCCACCAGGTGCGTCGATAGACTGGTCTTGGGTCAGGTACTCAGTTTCCGCCGGATCACGTTAGGCGCTGTGCTAAGATGGCCAATGCGTGCCCGCGCGGGCGAACGGCAAGTAGTGGTGCGTGCTGACCTTTGTATCCTTTAGAACTTCAGACAGGGAAGGGAGTCCGTCACGTGGCAACCGTGGATGAGATGACCAAATACGAACGAGTAATGGCTGCGGTCAACGGAGACGAAATCGACCGCATTCCGGTCTGCTTCTGGCATCACTTCCGTCCCGAGGGTTCGGGCAGAAAGATGGCCGAAGCTACGTACTCTTTCTTTGCCGAGAGCTTCGATCTCGACATTCTCAAGATCATGCCCGATATCGCCTATCCATTCCCGCGCCGCAGTATCAGCGACCCGAATGACTGGCGCCTACTCGAACCGCTGGACGAAGCTCGCTCCCGCTACTTCACCCAGCGAGCCGCATCCATTCAAGCGCTGAGAGAGATGGTCGGGTTCGACGTGCCGATCATCATGACAGTCTTCAACCCGCTGTCCGAGGCGATGCATTTCGCGACGTCTAACGAGCTATTCATGCAACATGCGGTAGAAAACCCATCGATCATTCACGAAGCCCTGGCGACGATCGCTGAGAATCTGCGAGCACATATCAGCGATTGCATGGACGCCGGTGCCGATGGAGTGTTTTTCGCGTTGCAGGGCTGTACAAAGCAGGCGATGACGCGCGAGCAGTACATGGAATTGGGCCGGCCATATGACCTGTTGTCGCTCCAGGGCAACCGAAATGGTTGGCTGAACGTGCTCCACGTTCACGGCGACAAAGACCTCTATTTCGAAGACACGCTCGACTATCCGGTTCAGGTGATGAGCTGGAGCGACCGGCTTGCGGGCCCGAGCCTGCGTGAAGCGCGTTCCCTTAGCAGTAAATGCCTCATGGGCGGCTGGCACGAATTCGGCGCGCTGTCGAATGGGCCGGTTGAGAAGATCCGCGAAGAGGCCGAGGACGCCCTGCGCCAAACGGGTGGACGCAAATTCATTCTCGCCAACGGATGCTCAGTGCCGGACGACACCGACGAGAAGTGGTTGCGAGCCGCTCGGGAGATAGCCGAGGATCTTCAACTACCCTAGACTTGAGCGCGATTCAGGTATTCTGGCAGATCAAAGGGCTATCAGGCCTATGCGGCCAGGTAGCCCTCCCTAATTAGCATCGAATTGGTCGCAACTCACCGAATCGTGAAGGCAGCGAACATGGAACAGCAGGTCGCGACCGAGGTTGTCGCGCTCGTCACGGATCTCTTCTTTTCAGTCTCGCTGGGAAACCAGATCAAGCGCGCGGGGTATGTGCCGCGAATCGTCAAGACGACCGTAGAGTTCCGTGATGCCCTCTCAGGTCCTCACGTAGCGCTCGGAATCGTCGATCTGAGCAGTCGCGCCGATCTAGACGAGCTACGTTCTAACGGTCAACGACAGCAGAACTCAGACGTTCCGATCATCGCCTTTGGGCCGCACAAAAATGTGGATGCGTTCCGCGAGGCAAAGGCTGCCGGGCTGACCCGGGTCATGAGCAACAGTCAGTTTCACGCCCAGACGATCGAGATGATTCAGCGCTATGCCCGGTCCGAAACAGCTGAGTCTGAACGCTAAGCCAGCTCACGATCCTGGCGGCCTATGGTATTCGCCGAACGCATCCTGATACTCCTCGGCAACTTCCAGCGCAACCTTATGCACGTAAATGCGGGTGGTTGTCGGTGAAGCGTGTCCCAAAATGGTCTGCACCGTGGACTCTCGCACGCGGCGACGGACCATCTCGGTCGCTAGTCCGTGTCGAAATGAATGCGGTGTGATTGGGTTCTCTACGCCGGAGAGTTCGCAGAGCTCGCCGACGATGTGCTCGACCGTTCTGGGACTGATCGCCCGGCCTGGCTCTCCGACGCGATCACGACCGCTGAAGGCCGGGAGCGACCCTATTCCACGACCAGCATCGCCACGCGCCGACCAGTAGGTAACCAACGCGTCGGCAGTCTCCGAATCGAAATGGACGGTCCGGCTCTTGCCCCCTTTGGCGCGATAGACGTATGCTGCGCCACTCGCCAAGTCGATGTCTCGGCGCCGGATACCGCACAGCTCTGATACTCGAACACCCGTCCGGTAAAGAAAAAGGATCAGCGCTCGAATCTTGAGTCGACGCAACTCCCGGCTGGCGTCCGTCTCTCGCTGCCCGTTTCGCACGAACTCGACGATCAGGTCAAGATCGGTCAGCCGCACGTCGGGAGGTGGGGGCGTAAATCGCGGCATCATCGCCGTAATACGATTGCGAAGCTTCTCGGTCGACAGCGTCGGGTGAAGATCATACGACGCAAGATATGAATAGAATTTTCGAATCGCCGCGAGATTTGTCTGAGCCGTCCGCATCTGCGAGACCTCTTCAGGCGAGCGAATGTCGTCCGGGATTAATGACGCAACGAAATCGGTGACGTGGTCCTCGCACAACGACGTGACCGGAACCTCTTCGGCCAAAATTCCAAATCGCTTCTCAAGATGCGCCACAAATTTGTTGAGTGCGATACGATAGGTCTTCTTACTTCGCGGAGAAAGCCGGAGATCCTCGAAGAACTCCTGGATCGTTGCGTTGATAGTCGGTCCTGGCGTCATAGGGTCGGGTGTCATGTTGTTCTCCGCACGGCAATAGTGTACGTACACTCTGTGCGAGTATACTGCTATCCGATTCCCAGTGCTACATTTGGGGGTTCGCCAGGTGGGTTATACTAGAGGTCATCACCATTGTTCGTGCCGCAATGATGTACCGCACTAAGCGGTAGAGAACGAACATCGAGCACGAGCGATAAGGTCGACTGTCCGGTTGGACAGGTGAAGACCGGGCCACGTGACCATGGAATGGAACGCGGCCTGGTGCTCTAATCAACATGATGTGTCTTCGCATCGGACGTCTATGAACCACGAAGGGAGGCACGCACCCATGAACAATCCCCGTCGGGCGCGTGTCAGCAGCACGACACTCGATCGAGCTCGTGACGGATTGGCTGAATGCGGGCTGATGGTCGCGCTCTTCTTGATGTACTACGTTACGCGTGGAGTGGCTGCCGGGAAAGAGGCGGTCGCATTCGGGCACGCCCGTGAGGTGATGCATTTCGAGCAAAAGTTCGGTCTCTTTCACGAGATTGCGCTGCAGACCCAGTTTCTCACCGAGCCGAAATTCGTTCGACTGTTGAATTTCGTTTACGCTTATACGCACCTGGCGGCGTTGATCATCTTCGCTATTTGGGTGTATGCGTTTCACTCGGATCGCTACCGTGAGATTCGCAACACGTTCTTGGTGATTCTTGGGACGGGTCTGGCAATCTACATTCTCTTCCCACTGGCACCACCGCGATTCTTCCCGTACACGGGGTTTGTTGACACGCTACAGATGTACAGTGGCATCAACTACGATCAGCAAAGCATTGCCATGCTCTACAACCCGTTTGCCGCTATGCCGAGTCTGCACGTCGGGTTCGCGTTATTCACCGGCATTGGTGTAATTCGGGTTGGCCGGCGCAAGATTCACTGGTTGCTCGGGATAGGTTACCCATTGTTGATGGCAACAGCGGTAATTGGAACGGCTAATCACTATATTCTGGACGTCATTGTTGGCTCTCTGATTACCATTCTGGCGTACCTCATCGTCCCGCGCCTCACACGGAAGGTCGTTGAGCGACGACGGCCTGCGGTACCACTCACTTCGCGCTCCCCGATCTCGTAGTCATCACCGGGCCCGAAGTGTCAACTCAATCTTGAATCACAAGGGCCGGAACGCGGTATAACCGTTGTTCCGGCCCTTTGCTTACTGGTCGATCGCCGGCTACTAATAGAGAGTTCGACGACAGTGACGCAACATGGAGGGTTTATGTCGACTCGTCAGTCTGCCCTACTCATCATCGATGTGCAAAACGATTTCTGCCCTGGAGGCTCGCTAGCGGTAGAACACGGAGATCTGGTCGTTCCGGTGCTGAACGCCTACTCCAAGCGCTTTCAGGCCCTCCAGATGCCGATCTACGCCTCAAGGGACTGGCATCCGTCAGTGACGAAGCACTTTGAGGAGTTCGGCGGGCTCTGGCCACCGCACTGCATCCAGGGAACCCCCGGCGCAGACTTCCATCCGGATCTCATCTTGCCGGATCAGGAGAATATCGTCACCACGGGCGATGGATCGGAGGACCAAGGATACTCGGCCTTCGACGGTCACTTTCTCGATGGGACAACGTTGGCCGGTCGTCTGGAGCGGGACGGAGTTGAGCACCTCTACGTCGGTGGCTTGGCGACAGACTATTGCGTTCGAGCGAGTGCCCTCGACGCCCGCAAGACAGGGATCGAAGTCACGCTGCTGCTCGACGCCGTCCGAGGTGTAGAGCTTAACCATGGTGATTCAGAGAAAGCGATTCAGGAGATGCGCAGCGCCGGAATCAACATCGCGACGTTTGATTCGATCGATCTGAATTAGCCAGCTATTGTTGATGCCGCAATCGACAGCTGCGATTCGGAGTCTAAAACGTCTCGGACACTCTCTCGCGCCGCAAGCGCCGAATTGATCGTGTCACGAAGTTGCTCAAGACGGGTAGAGCGCGAGATGGTCCCGACGGGCCAGTCCGGCCGATCTGATAAGCGGTTGATCGAAGAAGGTCCGGACGTAGTGCAAAAGACAAAAGGTCGGTGGTCGAGCTCAACATCGAGGATCTCCTCAAGCATCTGAAACCCGTCGCGATCGTCGAGCAGCATATTGAGGAGAACGACGTCTGGGAGCCAGTTATATACGCGACGCAACAGATCTTCGCCCGACGCGACACTTTTAACGTCCGCAGCCTGACCTAGAGAGACCATTGCTCGACGAATGAAGACGGCATCATCGTCGACAACCAACACGCGTGCACCTGGCATAAACTCATTCTTCCAAATCATTCTCGACCGATTTCCCAGCCCTACTCTGCGCGGTTCCAAACTACCCTAAGAGTGTACTGTCAGTCACAGGTTTAGACTGAGAGATATCGGTCCGGTATGTTCAGGGACCTTTCACCCCGGATGATCGGGAGGAATGACACGTGAAGCGAAGATGCAGATTGCCTCTCTGTCACCGTGCGCTAGACTAATGTCATGGGACGACCGACTCGGCGAAGGACCTTTGGGGTGCTGAACGAACATCCGCCTAAGGGGCGAAAAGGCTCGAAAGCGAGATACTGCAGTGCTCGAGCGGGGTACCGGACGAGACTTTCGGCATTCACCGGTCGTCTGCTGCTCATACTCCTCGTGATTTTCATGGCTGCGTGTAGCGGTCAACGTACAATCGTCACACATTCGGATCCATCTGTCGCTGAAATGCGTCCAATTCCTACCCCGACTGATTTCCCAATAGGCTCGGGACAACCGGCTCCACTGCGTGACTCGATGGCATTGATCCGCGCGAACGGCACGAACAAAGTAGCTGGTGCTGCATTAGTCATCACCAGCGACGGATTCCTGATGACGGTCGAGGCGAATCTTGTTAAGAATACTGAGATCGTCTTGCCGGATGGTCAGGTCGCCACACCGATTCGCATCGCGACCGACTCCACCACGGGACTGACGTTACTCAAAGTCTCGGCAAGTCGTCTGGTGCCCGTCAGACTTGGGCTCGAACAGCTCGAGCCGCTCGACAAGGTCTTTGCCGAAGGGTTTGATGAGACAACGGCCGGGTATGGCCAAGTCGCTGGTCAGATTGTCGAGACTGGTCCTACCCCACCCTCGGACAACCCAGCGATCATCTCCACCAATATCGACTTCGCTCAAGGTTTCAGTGGCGGCGTATTATCTGACGCCAGCGGACAGCTGATCGGAATGATCACGAGCGGACAAGGCGACTCAGGTCGAAACGTCATCTCGGCGATCCCGGTCCGTTATGTCGCGTACTGGATCACGAAATGGCGAACGACTGGCCAGGAGGCCACGAGCCAAAGCGCGTCCTGGCCTTCTCTGTCGACCGTCAGCAACTTGACGCTCCGCTATCCCGTCGGATGGTCCGTCGCGGACGAGAACCGGAGCGGCTCGTCCTATTTCGCCGACATCACGCCAAACGATCCCGATGTTCCAGCAAAGCTCTCGGTGTCAATCGAGAAGTCTGATTTCCAGGGCAATCCAATCGATTTTGCTCACAGTCAGTTCGACAATAAGTCGAGCGCGACAATTTGGGGAGAAGTCGAATACGACCAGATCAAGGGCGTTCGAATCCTCGTCAACCAGGAGGGCGCACGGGTCGATGTCGTTTATCTCTTTGCGCGAGGACGGCGCATTGCCGTGAGCCTGAGTGCGGGCTACTCAATCACCGATACCGGTGCACAGGAGCAGCGGATGACGGCCCTATTCGAGGCGGTTCTCAGGTCGATCTCTTTCACCGCTGCCACACCAACGGACTGAGTCCGACGCGGGACCCGCTATCGTCCGGTCCAGCGGCTAAGCCGAACACCTGACGGTGGCTCTGCCTCGTAGCTGGGCGGCGCTTCCCAATCCCAGGCGTTGTCGAGACGCAGCATGCCCCGGTTTCCCGACAACCCCAACCGGTCGATTTCGATCGACGTCTCCTGCCGGTCGACGGTCTCGATGCCGCTCCCAGCGGAGCGCTGCAGCGTAACAGCTACCGTGATCGGCCCCTCGGCCAGGGGCAATCCTCTGAGGGTGGATCTGATCCTCCGGATGTCGGTTCCGACGCCTTCGATCACGGGGAGAATGTCGGGAAGTTGGCTGGTGCGACCGAAGAGGTGTATTCCCTGCCGATCGTAAAGATCAAGCGCGACGAAGAGGCCAGTCGCTCGCTGCTCAGATGGCAATCGAAGTAGTACCTCGACACTTAGATCATCCCCGCTGTAGAAGCGCTCGATGACGGCTCCAGACTGGTCGATCGGGCGAACTCGCAGAATCGACGCGTCGACGGTCACCTCCTGAAGCATCCGCTGGTAGTGATCAACGACCTCATTGGTCGGCCCGATGTCGAGCATCTGGCCGCCCTCGAGCAGAACAGCGCGCTCGCAGAACGACCGTACCTGCTCGGCGTTGTGTGACACGAACAGAATTGTCGTGCCAGACTCCTTGAGCCGTTCCAACGCCTCATAGCCCTTGCGCTGAAATGCAGCATCTCCGACGGCCAATACCTCGTCAATTACCAGGATCTCGGGATCCATGTGAACCGCGATGGCAAATCCGAGTCGCATGAACATGCCCGATGAGTAGTGCTTGACTGGCGTGTTGATGAAGCGTTCCAGATCGGCGAACCGCACAACTTGATCGAAGCGTTGTTCCATTTGTCGACGAGAGATACCGTAAAGGCTCCCATTGAGAAAGACATTGTCCCGGCCCGACAGCTCGGGGTGAAAGCCCGCGCCGAGCTCGAGCATGGCGTGAATGCGTCCGTTCGAGACAATCTCGCCAGAGGTCGGTTCCAGTACTCTGGTCACCAGCTTGAGCAGCGTGCTCTTGCCGGCACCATTGCGGCCAAGGATTCCGACTGCCTCACCGTGCCTGACCGAGAAGCTGACGTCTCGGAGTGCCCAGAACTCCTCACCACGCCCCTGTGGACGAACCAACCCAACGAACCAGTCCTGGAAGGAAGTCCGGAGCTCGTTGCGCAGCACAAATCGACGCGAAACGCTACGGAACTCGATGGCGCTATCGCTCGATCGTACTCTGCGTGACTGATGTCTCACTAGAGATGCTCCCCGAGATTGCGATTGAGACGATTGAAGAATAGATACGCGAGAATCAGCATAACGAGGGAGGTCGCTCCCGTTCGGGCCATGAACAGCGGGTCAGGTACCCCACCATGATAAAGAACCGTTCGATACTCGGCGACGATGGCGGCCATCGGGTTAACACGATACATCCAGGCGGTCAGGTTCGGCGCAACAGCTTCAATCGGGTAGAAGATCGGCGTCATGAAGAACCAGGCCGTGAGTCCGACTTCGACAAGCACCAGCGTGTCACGAAAATAGACATTCAGCGGAGCCAGAAACAGGATAACTGCTGTGAGGAAGATGGCCTGAACCACGACAATCACTGGAATGTACAAGAGCCATGGAGTGAAGCCTACGCCGAACACCGCCATGATCAGAAACAATGCAGGCAACGATAAAATGAAATTGACCATAGTGGAGAACACGACAGAAACTGGCAGCAGTATCCGCGGAAAGTAGACCTTGCTGATCAAGGACCGGTTGTCTATCAGGGTCGAGGTCCCGATCGTCACCGCGGTCGCAGCCCAATTCCAGGGCAGCAGCGCCGCCAACACAAAGACGGGGAACTTCGCGATGTTCTGATTCAGGATTTGAGTAAAGACGAAAGTGAAGACCACCATCATTAGCAACGGGTTAAGAAGCGACCAAAGGAATCCGAGCGCCGAATTCTTGTAGCGTACCTTCAGATCCTTGGATACCAGATTGCGAATGAGGCCCCGGTATTGGATTGCTTCGAGTGCCTGGCTGGACAAACGTGGTTCCTCCCCAACGCGTACGGTCCGCCCATCCGAGGAGTATTGTGCAGGAAACGATACATGTGCAACCTGGGACAGTATCCAGCACCCCGGTTTGATCGAGATTGCGGCCACTCTGCCGCGGGGACCAATGCCGTGATACGAGATTGTGTTATGTCGACTTCTCAAAATTGCGGTAACGTCAGGCGTTATCCTCACTCGGCAACGAAACTCCGGACTGCTCGGCGTGCTCTCAATGCGTCTCAGGCATCCTGCCTGATACTTGCGATTCTGGCAGGATGCTCGTCAAGCAAAGCCGGGTCACCAGCGATCGAGACGGAGTCCGTGGCGACCGTGGTCGCCTCTCCCGGTCGTGATCTCACCGCGATTTCCGCGACGCCGGAGAGCCAGCAATCACCCGAGGGCATGAACACCCGCGAGTCGTCGACGCCGAGCCCGGACGTAGACAACACGAAAGTCGCAGGATCGAAGGCCACTCCCGCGGCCATCGACTCGACCACCGGCAAGGCTTCCAGCAAAACGACTGTGGCCAACAAGACCGGTGATCTCGACAACTCAGTGCACGATGCGGGAATCATCTTCGCTCCCAACGGCCCGATCGTGGTCGTCGTCATGAGTGACCAGGTCGAAGATCGAGAGGCAATCGTTAACCTGATCCAACATATCGCGTTGCTGACCTTTCAAGCGGAGTCATTCTGAGGTCACACAAAATCGATTCCCCGGGCCAAAGACATGTCGAAATTAGCCGGTCGATGCTGCCACGGCGAAATGTGCCACACCCGGTAGCGCCTCCATCTATTAGCCTATCCCGGGTGTAACAAGATTCACCAACCCGCCTTTGATATGGCTTGCGCCGACCGTGATGCTTCTCCGGCTCACGTGGCGCGGTACACCGGGGTGGACGGATTCACGCATTTCCCGGAAACAGACTCCACCGCCAGGACTGAATGCGATACTCTGGTGATAGCCCCACCTACTCGGGAAGAACTTCCACCGACGATGAAGGACCGGCCGCTATTCCGACGGAATCTTTCGGGATCAAGTTCATCATCGCATCTGTTATGTCGTGTCACATCAACAGGACGCAATCCAAAAGCGCGAACCCGGGCATCTACGGTGCAATGTCGTAACCAGCCTCGTCGATTCCGGATCGCAACAGCGCATCAGAAACACTGTCGGCAGCCTCAACGGTCACCACCTTCGAATCGAGATTCACGTCGACTCGACTGACCCCGTCGATCTTCGTAAGCTCGCCGTTGATCGCCTTAACACAATGCTCGCAGCTGACATCTGGCACGCGATACACATGAACTGTCATTACCTGTACTCACCTTCAAGTTAACCGAACTTATACCCCCTACGGGTATAACCAAAGAAAGTATACGACTTTCCCCCAGAGACGCAAATTCGGCGACCGACCAATTCACAGGCAGAGTCCCAAAGACGTTCGATCCGAACAAGCACTCGAATCCTCGTACTGGACGATACTCTTATGTCCTGTCGCAACGACGACCTGAATCACTTAGACGGACCACATTCCACCTCACAGGCAGACTCACCGCGAACACGAGCCCCACGTCACATTCATGGGCGATTCAAAACAGATAACCAGCGCCGCCCCGTCAGGACGTCCTGGCTTGAATGGCGCCGAAGCCGTCGATCATCCCGTCGCCACGGCGGATGACAACAGTACATTGACCACCAAGTGCGAATTGATGGATGGTACAATTTGTCAGACGCGACGGGACAACAGAGGTCCACCGGGGTGGACCTCCAATCGAAAATGAATTTCTCCGCCGCTCCTCAGAAATTGACACGCTCAAACGAGTTGCAAACGCCTGCCTACGAGCAATCGCCAGGCATCACAAAGGCCGAATGCCCGCTCGCAACAATCGGAGCTCAACCAACGCCATGATCATCTCCCCACGCTTCTGGATCGCTAACCGGGTAACGCGCAGATCGATCGACATCCTGTTCAGAGTCGCAACAGCCAACGCATTGAGCAGCCAAGCACGACATCGGTTCGTCAACGGCGGAATCCATCCTGCCCAGATCAAGTCCACGCTGAAAACCGTGAGAACCATACGAGGGTGGTCCACATCATGGACCCAAACCGCTGACGACTACCTGACGCAATCTCGAAAAGCACACTCTCAAGGTCACAGTGGCCAGGCCGCCAGACACCAGGCGCGCGCGGCACTCTGCTTTCACTACGCGGCACTCTTCGAATTCGAAGACACTGAACGACGCGAAGACCTCTATGGACGAGCCGCTATCAACTACCGGAAGGCGGCGCCGCAACTGGAACCAATGGCCATTCACGTTGAAATACCGTGGCGAGACATTTCACTGCCTGCGTATCTACAGCTTCCAGCGAACAGCGGAGGTGAGCTTCCGGTAATAGTGATTCTCAACGGTGCCAGTACCGTGAAAGAGGAAACAGTAGGCTGGAGCCAGGCATTTCTCGAACAAGGGATGGCAACACTCTCGCTCGACACACCCGGTAGTGGCGAGGCATGGCGACGAATGCCAGCGAATCCGCACCAACTCGACATAGGCGACTCGCTTGTCGATTACGCCAACCAACATAATCGCTTGGACGCACGGCGAATCGCCCTTCTGGGAATCAGCTTGCGGGGAGCGTACGCCGTTCAGGTCGCTCAACACCAACCGAATATTGCGGCCACGATCTCAGTGACTGCGCCGTTCAACCCAGCGCCATATTTCCGGCACCTCAACCAGATCGTACACAAGGAGATTGCCTACACGACCCACGAGAAAGATCCGGCCAAAATCCACACCATGGTCAACACGATGTCACTCGAAGAAATCGCACCGAGACTCAAAACGCCGCTGCTCGTTATCGGAGCGGGTAACGACCTCGTCGTTCCACCCGAAGAATCACAACGTCTCTACGCTGCCGCCGGTGGTCCAAAGAACTTGTACTTCATTCCAAACGCCAATCACGTGGCCTTTTCGCACCTTCGAGAGTGGACTCCGGTAGCGGCCAAATGGGTCAGAAACGTGATGGAAAATAGATCTACGCCAGCCGCATAGGGGCTTCCGCACCGTCCGAAATATCGGGATTCCTGTCGTGTCATTCAGCGCGACATAATTCTCGCCGCGAACGCCAAATAAGAAGGAGCGTCCCACGCGGGGACGCTCCTTATCTCGCACCAACAGACAAATGAAACGATGCTGATGCTACATCCCACGACCTTCTACCGGGGTAACTGAGCCAGCCTCGACATCAAAGATGTTTCGATGCTGGCGCGAAAGATCGACACCGAGTACGTGAAGAGAGTAGCTCGGCTTCTCACCCACAGTCTCGATCCGGTGGATATCGTTTGGCGGGAGTAGGGGATAGACCGCGCCGCGCTCAAGCACGGATTCCTCGATCAAACGAAGATCGGCGTGATCTTTCTGGCTTCCGTCATCGATCCGCTGGTAGCGGGACGTCTTCTGAGCGCCGCCGCAAACCCCAATGAGACCCCAGGTGAGGTGATCGTGAACAGGAGTCGGCATACCCGGGGCAAACTCCACCACATACACCTGCAACGCGCCATCCGGCTGAGTGTGATACAAGTACCGCGGTCGACCATTTTCCGGCTCAGCTCGAAATCGCTCTTCGAACAGCCCGTCGTCCCACACTACTTTCTTCACCAGTGGGGCAAGGGTATCGACCACGCGTTGACGATCGTCCTCTGACGTACTCACAACTCGCTTTGCGTCCTCCACGAATTCGGAAATTGTGTATTGTTCCGTTGTCGCCATCGCAAAAACCTCCCTCGGCCCGGCAAACAGAAAGCAGTTCACAGCAGCGACTGATCGGAACAGTCGAAACGAAATCAGTTGCCGCGCGAACCCTACGATCTACTCATGATAGTCCATCAACGAGCGACCTGCGATCTAGCGCATTGGCAGCAGTTCGAGCAATCGATCAATATCTTCGTCCGAGTTATAGAAGTAGGGTGAAACACGAACCCCCCTGCCTCGCAATGACACCGCGACCTTTCGGTCCTCCATCATGGACACCAGTTGGCCATCACGCTCACGATCACCGGTCGTGAAACTGCAGATCTGGGAACGGTGGGACGGATCCAGACTTGACGTAACCTGATAGCCCATCGCCGCCACCTCTTCGAGCAAACGATCGGTCAACTTCAGCGTGTGCTGCTCTATCTCCCGAGGGCTTACCGAACGAACCAGATCCGCCGATGCATTGAAGGCAGCCAGTGTGATCCAGTTGAGCCCTCCAGTCTGATAGCGCGCCGCTCCTGGCCGCCAGTCAAGTGAATACTCGAGGTTCTCAAAGCCGCTCTGAACGCTTAGACGCCCTGAATAGGTGGGGTGAATTCGTTCAATTGCTCGTTCCGAAAAATGCATCACTCCGAGGCCAAACGCAGCCATCAGCCACTTGTAGGCATGCGCTGCGATGACATCGATTTTGCTTTCGGCGACATCGATGGCCAGCGGGCCTATCGACTGTGTTCCGTCGACAATAGAAAGAATGTCACGATCGTGACATAACGTTCCTATGGCAGTGAGATCGTTACGATATCCGGTCATGAATTCGACATGGCTGATTACCAACGCTTTCGTTCGGCTATCAATCGCGGCGGCGATGCGATCGACGCTGGTAAAGCCATCGTCGCCTTTATCGACATAACGCACTTCGACGCCATGACGCTCCAGGTTGAGGACGGGATAGACGTTGGAAGGGAACTCTTCACGTGGGATCAACACGTTGTCGCCACGCTGCCAGTCGATTCCGGCGGTCGCCAGACTGATGGCGTCGGCAAGACTCCCGACAAACGCTACCTGGTCGGATTGCCCACCGACGAGCGCGGCGACATTTTCCCGAGCGATCTGGATCGAACCTTCTCGAGCTTCGCCGTCCATCTCCTGCGGCGATGAGAAACCGTGAACGACCTCTTCGATCGCGGCTGTTGTTCGTCTCGGAAACGGGCCGATCGCCGCATGGTTCAAATAAGACCAATCTTGGGTAACCGGGAACTCTGCCCTGAGCGAGCTCAGATCAACAGCCATACTCACGCCTCTCTCCTGCAATTCTGGCCGAATCAACATTCGCACCTCACGTGCTCGCGATATGGTAACCCGATTCCAGGCTGGCTGTCTGCGCAGTAGGGGAATGCAGTGACACCCGGGGATAGTTAGCAATGGTACGCGAACTATCGATGCGGACTCGCGTGCTTGACCGGCCTTGAGTCTGCCGGCCGCAGAATGTTCGAACAGCAACTCGGAGGGGGACTTGATCATGGACAACGTGAAATTACTTGGATTCGCTGGTAGTCTCCGCAAGGGCTCGTACAACCGCGCCTTGCTGCACGCGGCAATAGAAGCCGCTCCACCTGAAGTGTCCGTGACGACGACCGAGATTGGCGATATTCCCCTCTACAACACCGATCTTGACACAGACTCTCCACCGAACCCGGTCCGCCGGTTCAAGGAACAGATCGCGTCCGCTGACGGTCTGCTCATCGCTACACCGGAATACAACTACTCGATACCGGGAGGACTCAAGAACGCTCTCGACTGGGCCTCCCGCCCGGCCGCCAGCAGCGTACTCAAAGGCAAACCGATCGGTATCATGGGCGCATCAGGAGGTCGGTTCGGAACTGTACGTGCTCAGCTTGCGTTGCGTCAGGTGTTCCTCTTCACTGAGTCGCATGTCATGTTGAAACCGGAAATGCTCCTACCCAATGCCACACAGTACTTTGACGACGATGGGACACTTGATGATGACGACACGCGCGAGCGACTTGTCCGGTATATGTCAGCACTGGCGAGCTGGACGCGTCGTATGCGAGTGGAGTCAGACAAACATTGAGGGTCGACGACTCAAATTCACGAGAGACGCAATAGGAGCCAACCAATGACCACGACGTGGGCGACAGCCACACGCCCATCACTTCCGGAGACGACCCACACCGGGCAGGTACGGCTTCGCGTTGCCGATCTGGACCGGTCGCTGGCCTTTTATCGTGACATCCTCGGTTACCAGGTCGAACCGCATGGAGACCGATCGGTCAAGCTGCAGGCGGCTCATCGCGGCCCCACCCAATTCCAGCTCGACGAGGTTCCCGGAGTAGCGCCAAAGCCATGGAAGATGGCTGGCCTATTCCACACCGCCATTCGCGTACCGACCAGGATCGACCTGGCCCGCACCATCCAGCGATTGATCACCCACAAATGGCCCATTTCAGGAATGGCTGATCACGGCGTCAGCGAGGCGTTCTATCTCAACGATTCGGACGGCAATGGGCTGGAAATCTACGTCGACCGTCCACGCGAAGTCTGGCCGACCCAAAATGGTGAGTTGCAGATGGTGAGCGACCCACTAGATCTGAAATCACTCTTCGGCACATTGGCCGGGGCCAGAGACGACGACGGATCGATGGCGACCGAAAGTGACATTGGGCACGTCCACCTTCAGGTGAGCGATCTCGATCGCGCCGAACGTTTCTATGCGGGAATCCTGGGCTTCGATGTCATGCAACGCAGTTATCAGGGGGCATTGTTCGTCTCGGCCGGCGGCTACCACCATCATATTGGATTGAATGTCTGGGCCGGCCGTGGCGTCCCCGGCCCGCGCGATGATACAGCAGGATTGATCGATTTCACGGTACTGATGCCGGATGCCGATTCCCTCGACATCGTGGCGACCCGCCTTGAGGATGCCCAAATTGCGTTCCAACGCTCGACAAATGCGGCAGGACAGCCCAGCGTCGCGACCCATGATCTGGACGGCATAGGGGTCATCTTGAGCGTTGAGCCGCAATGACAGCGGACCATGTTAACCCCGTTCGGATTCGCCCGATGCGACCCGACGACCGCGAATTCATATTAGGTCTGACCTCACGACTGGAGGCCGTTGGCACGCCGCCATGGCGCGACCCCGCCAAGATGCACGCTTTTCACCAACATTACGCTGAAGCTACCGTCAACGCGACGGGGCAGGACGAGGCCGTCTTTGTTGCCGACAATCATCACACCGGTCAGCGGCTCGGTGTCGTTCACGTGATAGTGAATCAAATGACGGTCTGACCGGAGAGCGGCAAGGCTACGTGGCGACACTGGCAGTTTCAGATGAGGCCGCCGGAAAAGGAATCGGACGACTGTTGATGCAGCATGCCGAAGCCTGGAGTCGAGATCGAAATTTACGAATCGTCGCACTCGACGTCTTTGCCCACAACAGCGGCGCGCGCGGCTTCTACTCTCGTCTTGGATATCAAGACGAGACACTGAAGATGATCAAGGAGTTGTCGACATAACACTCCGCATCATCCGTTTCTGATAGAGTGACGTTGCCCGACACGTCTCGATAATAGGTCCCGGCGAATGAAATGGGCAGCGGCGAAAGTCGCCAATGCTGCTGCATTGCCGCTGAGAATCCTCGGCATCGAGCGTGCAGGGAAATTGGAGAAAGGAGATTACAGAATGATCAACAAGGAGTACACAAAGACGCGCCGGTCATGTCGAGTGACCTTTGAGCTTCCAGCCAGCGTCAGCGCGGACAAAGCGACTTTGGTCGGTGAGTTCAATGATTGGAACGAAGCTACCACCAAGATGAAGAAACGTCCGGGGGGCGGGTTCACCGCGACGATCTCGCTCAAACCCGGTAACGAGTATCGCTTCCGTTACTTACTGGACGGCGAGCGGTGGGAGAACGACCACGCAGCCGATCGCTACGTTCCGAACGATCACGGTAGCGACGATTCAGTTGTCGTCATCTAGGTCTGCGGCGCAGCCAGCGCAAACCCGGTGGGCGATTAGCCAGTTGCTCGTTCACCGCAGTTGGCCTGCTGACAACTGTTCGGAAAGACAGGCTTTCATTCCTCCGATTCAATCGCATTGGAACGATCGAGACTGCTAGGTGTGCTAGGCTAGCCTGAATCTCACGTCCGATGACGTGATTCGGGACGCTTGCGGCTTGCTCCTCCAACGACCCACCGTCATCGCGAGGCGGCGTCAGAACGCTATTCGTCCCACGAATGGAACGATTTTCGAGCAAGCCGGCAAGCTCCCATCCGTGTGATGTCGTGCCTGCTGGTTACTAGAACAGAAAGAGGACGAAGAATGAGCGGAGCGCTCGACGGCATTCGTGTGCTTGATTTGTCGAGGGTTCTGGCTGGTCCGTACTGCACCATGATGCTCGGGGATCTGGGCGCTGAAATCATCAAGATCGAGCAGCCCGGAATAGGTGACGACACGCGCCGCTGGGGCCCTCCGTGGGCTGGCGGTGAGAGTGCCTACTATTTTTGTGCCAATCGCAACAAGAAGAGCGTCACGCTCAATCTGAAGGACGAGCGCGCTCGAGACGTCCTGCGTGGCCTGGCACGGCAATCGGACATCGTCGTCGAGAACTTCAAAGTCGGCACACTCGACCGCATGGACATCGGTTACGAGACCATGTCGGCGGAGAACCCCGGTCTCATCTGGTGCTCTATTACCGGCTACGGCCAGGACGGCCCCTATGCCGATCGCGCCGGCTACGATTTCGTTGCGCAGGGCGAGGGCGGCATCATGAGCGTGACCGGTGAGGTCGATGGCGAGCCGATGAAGGTCGGAATCGCCGTAGTCGACATAACAACGGCATTGTTCGCATCGAATTCCATTCTCGCCGCGCTGCATGCCCGCGAAACGACCGGTCGTGGTCAGCGGGTCGACGCCGCGCTCCTGCCATCGGCAGTTGCCTGGCTTGCCAATGTCGGCAGCAGCTATCTCACGTCGGGGGATCTACCCAAAAGATACGGGAATGCTCACGCGACGATCGTGCCGTATCAGACATTTAAAGGGCGCGACCAGTGGTTCATCGTCGGAGTAGGCAACGACCGTCAGTTTCAGTCACTCTGCAGCCTAATGGGTCACCCTGAGATTGCTGGTGACGAACGCTTCGCCACGAATCCGCGCCGGGTCGCCAATCGAGACGTGCTCATTCCAATTTTGCAGGAGATTTTCGAAACTGAGGACGCCGCGGTCTGGCTCAAAGGTATGACCGAAGCCGGCATTCCGTGCGGACCGATCAACACCGTCGCGCAGGCGCTTGAACATCCCCAAATCCTGCATCGTGGAATGGTCGTCGAGGTGCCGCATCCGACTGCGGGGAACGTGCGTGTGGTCGGTCCTCCCGTCATCATGTCTGACACACCCGCCGAAGTTCGCAGCTATCCGCCGCTGCTTGGCGAGCACACCGACGAAATTCTGCACGAGCGACTGGGGCTTTCCGACGAAGCCATTACACGGCTACGTGAGGCGGGCGCGATCTAAGAGGATCGCCGTACTCATGACTCGCGTGACAGCGACTGGCAGATGCGTCTATGCGAATCAGATTTCGGTGTCAATCCACCGTGGTCGAGTCATAAAGAGTCGGAGACTGATCTCAGGCGATCACGACACCGAGTGGCATTGGCTCTTCGTCCACGTCACGGACGATCTGCGGGCAGGGTTGGGAAAAAGAGGGGCTGAAGCGACGCTACGACAATGTGGTATTTCACACCGGTTAGGCCATATTGCACCTGGTTGTACTCAAGAACGTGTGGTCCTGCACCATAGCCATCATCGAATGTGTGCAAGATTTCCGGGATATTGGTGATGGACAACCGAATCACCGTTGCACGCCGTGGGGGAGCCGTTGGCGCCCATATATCCAGCGTGAAAGTACCCAGATCCGCGGGAACCGAGACCCAATCACCCGTTCGGGGGACGACCACGAGACGTTTGTTCTCCCCCGGGCCCAGAAACCGCCCCAGATACGAGTCATCGTTCTGGAATTGCTGGAGACCTATGTAGATGTCGACAGGGAGGCTGCCGCCAGCGGTATAGTCGTAGTGACCTATCCTGAGCGCATCGATAATTACGGTTACACGATTGTATGGCTCAGTTTGCTCGTCCAGGTTGATCGCGTCGAGCAGCATCTTCGCGTACGCCGCATGGCCCGCAGCGTTCGGGTGGGCCGTCCCAAACGTGTTTCCCTGTGTAGCCACAGATTCCTCTTGTGAGACGAAATAGGTTGGCTTGTCACAATAAGCATATCCCGTGAAGGGACCTTCAAGGCCCAAAAGAGTATCGCCGACGAAATTCCAGCGGTTGTCAATCCTGTGCTCGCTGCGTCTGCCGGCCCCCTTCGTTTCGACCGCACGGAAGAACGGACAGCCAATATCGAAGGAGTGACGCTCCACACCAGTTCGGCGCTGTGAGTCGCACGGCACCGTGAATGTGTACCCAGTTCCTGCAACTTAGGAGATCCAGATACCGTCGATGTAGCGAGCGACGGCAAATCTGGAGGAGAGGCAACGCGCTTCACCCGAACAGCGCATCCGTGCGTTCGAGCAGTCCTTTTGCTCGGCGCTGCACTCGGTGCACACGGTCGGTTTCCACCTGCTTCGTACGCTGCTGGTGTTCGGAGCGGGCTCTGATTTTCGACGAGGACTGCGTGCCTCGGGATCATCAACGGCGTCGCCGTCTCTCAACCGCCCACGGTCTCCCCGCATTGTCGCCCGCCTCGAACATGCACCGCAGAAATCGACAACCTTCCGACGTCATGCGTACCGTATCGCCGACGCTACGGATACCGACCCGAGGAGGCAATGGACCTGCAAGGTTGTTCTACAACAAGGATCGCTCGTGCAAGAGGGTTTATGGTGTTCGTAGTCGGGTCATCGTGAAAACCCGCGATGGATAAGTTCTGCAATCAGATCTGAAAGGGATGATCGTTGTCTATCACGAGATCAGTCGAACTATGGGAGTGGGCCGAGTATTACTGACCCTGGTGCTATATCATGGCCGTGCGCCTACATACCGTACTCCCAGAATTCAAGCAGCGGGTAACACTCCGCATTCGTCCGTATCCGCTCGAGGTGTTCGGAAGCGGGCCCGCTCCGCGCGATATTCTCGAACAGGAGTGGTGGCTCGCGTCGCTTCAGGAACCTGCGGCGAGCTTTGCCCCGTTTGACGGCGACGACTGGCCATCAACCACGCTTCCTGCCTTTGAAGCCGTCTGGTCCGCCCGGCAGCAAGATGAGGCGCTTGCCATCGACTACGACCTGCGGATTCGTCGGGCGTTTTTCGCCGAGAGCTGCAACATCGGCCGAAAGGACGTATTGCTGGAGCTGGCGCGGGACGTCGGCTTGGAAGTACCAGCGCTGTCTCGGGCGCTGGAGAACGGGTTGGCCCGTGACGCGGTGCTCGAGGAAGGCCACTTGGCGCGGGAGCGTTACGGTGTGCGTGGCACCCCAACGGTGATGTTGCCCGATGGCACCCGACTCAGTTTACCCATCGCGTTTCCGAAGATGCGACGGCGCAAAATCGTCTCGGTGGAAACGTTACCGTGCTGTGGAAACACATGCATCGACGCAACCCGGAACCTATTTTTGCACGCGTTCGAGCGCCAGCAAGCGAGGTAACGATCGCCGCAGTCTCGTTCTCTCGTCCGACCAGCGGTCCGAGTGGGCACGGGAAACTCGGGACTGCCTGACCAGATACAGTGACTGGCGGCGGCATCATCGCACCTTCGTCTCCTGTTCGAGGCTTGCATTGTGCCCTTAAGCGAACGATACCATCCACGCCATTGTCGATAAGAGCAGATTCTGAGGCAGAAGGTGTCGAATGTACGCCGTGAGATTACGAGTTTTGAGATGATCACGTATCAGCAGTCGAACACCGACCAGCAGATGTCGTTTCGCAACCGCTGATCGTCCAAGACAAGGTCGCGAATCGCCTCTGGGATTTGGTCGCGCTGCCACCGGCACTCGCGTCGTCCTGCGCGCTCGCTCTCTTCCTCCGGTACGGCCGCGCGTGCGGCCTTGATCGCATAGGCAGCCGCCCCGAGTTCGTGCGCAGCGACGTGCGCGACGACCGCCGCCTGGCCGGCCGCGTACGCGGCATGCCGTGCTGCACTACGCTGGTCTCTGGCCGCCCCCATTGCATGGCCACCCAATTCCCGCGCCTGCATCATATTTATTTCACCACGAGTCCAAGCACGAGCAGCTTCGACCGCCTGACGTGGTCGCGGGTCCGAAGACTTTGCCGACTCGAACAAGTACAGAACGTGCTCCGCACACGTGGCCGCCCACAAGGCGAGCAGGTGGTGATCCGCCTCGGTAAGGATCCCACCGCGGCGGATAGTGATGAAGCGAGGGTCGCGTTCTTTTGGAAGGATCATGGTCCACCTTTGATGAACGCGGATTTCAGCACTTTTACATGCAAATATTTTAACCCATCGATGCAGCCGATTAAAAGTGTCTCTTTAGCCTTCGGTTTTGTGATGGTTCCACGACGACCTGAAAGTCACTACCATTCCTGCACAAATGCTGGCTAAGAATCGCGTCCTGCAACCTCTGTTTTTCTTCTTGATATCGCCGCCGGCGTTTGAGACGACACCCATTTGTCCATCGTTGACCGGGATTTGTCGCTGAAGCGTGATGACCACGCTCGATGAGAAAGAGATCGGCTTCATGAGGCTCTCCGAGCAGGTCGACACCACGGCCCCGGGTCGGATGCTTGTCTTCCACATCTTCGGGGCGCGGACTTTGATTGAACGGGAGATGATCCGCGAACGCACCCACGTGGGACTGGCCACAACGAGATCATTGGTGATCCCGGAAGTTGCGCTGGCGTGTGCGCCAGGCCTCTGGCCACCGATATTTCGAGCCCATGTCTGAAGCGATGAGTTTCGTTTGACGCAGGTCGAAGGGTCAGTTCGTCGCGAGTTCTACCGCCTGGTCCAACGAGAGGCTCCGGCCATTCGCGTGGGCAGCATCGAACTCAGCTGGCGAGAGCCCGGTTCGTGCCCTGGCAATCAGTCGCTCATAGTCCGCCTGATTTGACGGCCAGATTTGTGCGCCCATCGACTGCAGCGCGGACTCGGCGGCACCGAAGAGGGTAGCCGCTTTCGACGAGTCTCCCACGACCGCGAAGACTCCTGCCAGTCCGATGAGGCATTCGGCCATTCCACGACGGTCACCGGCGCGCTCGAATTCCCTCAAGGCTTCAACAAATCGCTCATGCACGCCGTTGGAGGAGCCCTCGGCCAGGGCGACGTATCCAAGATTGTGTCTCACGTTTGGAGCAATGCCCGGGATACCGAGAGAAGAACGAAGTGACAGGCTCTCCTGGTACAGCGCTTCAGCCTGCGCGTGATTACCATTCGATCGCATGGCATCGCCAAGGTTTCCGAGAAGCTGAGCCACCCCCCACGTATCACCAGCGTGACGTGCGATCTCGATTCCTTGCTCCAAAAGTGTAATTGCAGCCTGGGAATCATTTTGACGAAGCGCCACTTGCGCCATCATTTCCAATAGTCGCGCTTCGTGCCAGTCGTTCCCGAGCCGTCGTGCCAGTCCGCGCGTCGCTTCAGCTGTGGCAGCAGCTTCCGCTGAACCAGCGCCAACTCCAAGCAGCGCCGTTCCAACCCGCGCCGCAAGGACCGCGGTTTCGTCTTCAGATCTTGATTGCACCTATCATGGCTTCGGCGAGAACCGACCGCGCCGCAGTGATATCTCCCTGAAGAACACTTACCGTCCCAAGAGCTGACATGGCGTGAGCTCGGAGAACCTGGAGGGGACGTGAATCGCGGTATGGTAATGCCAGCACGCGATCGAGCCAGTTTCGCACCTCGCGCGGGCGGCCAAGAACTCCCCAGGGCCACCAAAGCGACACGGCGATGCGTAGCGCTCGCTCTGAATCCTGCTGGTCAATCGCCCATTTCAAAGCCGCACGAATGTTCGCGTCGTCGTACATAACCCAATTCAGCCAGGCGCGCTGATCAGGACCATGGATGGCGGTGGACAATTGTTCGGCCAGGATGCAGATCCATTCCGCGTGACGCCGCCGCAACTCGTCATATTCATTTCGTTGACGCAGTCGCGCGTCAGCGTAGTCCCGCAGGGTGTCCAGCAGCCGATACTCGGTCTCTCGGCCTGTTTCACGAGTCGTCGCAATGACCAGGGACTTCTCGACGAGACGTGCCAGCGGCTGTAACACCTCTGCAACATCGCCCCACGCGCACACATGCTCGACGGCCGCAAGACTGAACGGTCCCGCAAAGATCGACAACCGATCAAAAAGCTGCCGTTCATCGGGAGCAAGCAGGTTGTAGCTCCAGTCAATCGCGGCTTGCAGCGTACGGTGCCTGGACGGTGTCGCTCGGGTTCCGCCCGACAGCAGCCGGAATCGATCGTTCAGCCGGGTGTCAATCTCCGCCGGAGTCAGAACGCGAACCCAGGCTGCCGCGAGCTCGATTGACAACGGGATTCCATCGAGTCGACGGCAAATTTGGACCACAGCGTCTGCGTTTTGTCGGGTCAGTTCGAAATCCGGACGGCTCGCCTCGGCTCTTTCGACAAACAGTTGAACAGCGTCCGACGCGACGATTCCCTTTGTGCCGGTAGTAGAGCCCGCGTCTGAAACCGTAAGCGAGGGGACACGCACAACAACCTCACCGGGGACACCAAGCGGCTCACGGCTTGTCGTCAATATCCGCAGCCCCTGGGACGTGCTCAGGAGACGGGCGGCAAGCGTCGCGCAGGATTCAACAACGTGTTCGCAATTGTCCAGAACAATGAGCAGCTGTCGATCACGAAGATATTCTTCGAGTGACGACTCTATCGGCTGACCCGGCTGCTCGCGGACTCCGACCGTCGCAGCGACAATCTGCGCGACAAGCGCCGGATTTTCAATTGTCTCGAGTCTGACGAACCAGACTCCATCGACATAACCGTCGATGAGGCCGGCCGCCGCTCGAAGCGCGAGACGGGTCTTTCCAACACCGCCGGTCCCGGCCAGCGTGACGAGAGACGAGCGGTCCAACTGATGGACGACGTCACTGAGTATCTTGTCCCGTCCGATGAAGCTCGTGATTTCGACGGGGAGGTTGTGAGCAAGGTGTCGTGGCAACGACAGATCTCGAACGATATTGAGGACGGCCCGCGTGTCCGCATGTGAGACCTGCTCTGAGACGGATGCACGGCTATTTCGATGCAGCCGAGCGTCAGATATCAGGCCTCGCAGTAAATCGCCGGTAATCGTCACTCCGGCGAGCGAACCCCGCTGGTAGGTCCGATACAAGCCCCTCGAAGCACAGAGCTTGACCAGTTCTTCGGTTGCCGCAGCGTCTGGGGGATTGTCGCCACGTTCCCAGCGTTGGAGTGTGCGGCGACCATAACCCAGATGTGCGGCCCAACCTTCCTGGGTCACACCCGATGCCTCGCGCAGTGATCGAAGGACCACGTTCCAAGGCGGAAGCGAGATTGCGTCACGCGCAACCCCGTCCGATTCGAATTGGCGCATCATTGGCGCACTCCCGGCGCGTTGTCATTAAATCGCGAGACTATCATAGCACTGCAGTTCGAAACTTCCGGAGTCTGTGCCGCATTCAGCGACTGCCCACGAGCGGGCGCACGGCGCACTGCTGGTCGAAAAGAATCCGAAACATCGGGAGCAAGCAGCAAGCGTCGGTTGAAGTTCCTGGTCCGGCAGAAATTAGTTGCTCGCAAAGAGAGAGGATCTCATCATGAAGTCCGCAACCGACATGTTGATCGAGCGTCTGCGAGACGCGACGAATCTACACGATCTAGACGCACTCGCGGATTGCTTCCATCCGGACTACGACAGCGCGTTTCCCGCTCATCCTGAACGGTCCTTTCGCGGACACGAGCAGATGCGGATGAACTGGACGAGCATTTTCGCCGCCGTCCCGGATCTCAAATCCACCCTGGTTCGGAGAGCATCGAGCTGCGAAACAGCGTGGGCCGAATGGGAATGGACAGGTACCCGGCGTGATGGCAATGCGTTCATCATGCGCGGTGTGACCATTCAAGAAGTGCGCCACGGGAAGGTGGCTTGGGCCCGGTTGTACATGGAACCGGTACTGCAGCCCGTGCCGGGAGCTGAACCAGCAATTCGTCAATTGCTCGGCGAACCATCGGGCCGATAACCCAATTGGCCGGACTCGTAGGGGAAAAGGGGGTAATGCATGATTCTCATCGCCGGTGGAACTGGGCAATTGGGTCAGCAGATCGTGCGACTGACCACGGAGCGAGGTCATAAGGTGCGCGTTCTCTCGCGCGACCCAGTCCAGAGTCAATTGCCACGCGGCGAATTCCTCGAAGTCGTGGCCGGAGACGTTCGTGATCTGCCCTCCGTCGAGCGCGCCATGACCGGCGTCAAAACGGTCGTCTCAGCCGTACACGGGTTCACCGGGACCGGCGACTGTAACCCGAAGACAGTAGATCACCTAGGCAATCGCAATCTGATTCAAGCGGCAAAATCTCGTGGCGTCGAGCACTTCGTACTTCTCTCGATTCACGGCGCATCGCCAGATCACCCGATGGAGCTCTTTCGCATGAAATCGCTCGCCGAGCAGGAATTACAGCGAAGCGGACTCCACTGGACCATCATCAGACCAACAGCTTACATGGAGACCTGGGCCAAGGTGATCGGTGAGCCGCTCATAAACACCGGTAAGACAAGAGTGTTCGGGCGTGGTCGAAACCCAGTCAATTTCGTCTCGGTATACGACGTGGCTCGCGTTGTCGATCACGCGATAGCCGATTCCAACATGTTCGGTGAGGTGATCGACATCGGAGGTCCGGAGAACCTCAGCATGCGACAGGTCACAGAGGTCTTCTCCACGGTTACCGGCAAGCACGGTTCAACAAGCGCCGTGCCGCTCCCAATGATGCGCGTGATGTCAGTACTCATACGACCGTTGAATCCGAGAGTCGCCCGTCAGATTCAGGGTGGGGTTGTCATGGACACCACCGATCTTTCGTTTGATGCTGCGGAAGCGCAACAACGATTTCCTGAAATACGATTCACGAGTTTCGCTGACATGGTGAAGCGCGATTACGTTGACGGACCACTGTGAAAGTCGAAATCAGCCGACATTCTAAGGATAAGGAGTGTGATCATGCCCGTGGCCTACTTTAGCCGACTCGCAAATACGCCATCAGAAACCGCTCGGCAGGTGATGGCTGGTGTCAATAGTCAGCTCGGGAATCGACCGCCGGAAGGCGCGATTTTTCACGCCGAGGGACCGACAGACGATGGTGGCTGGTGGGCGTTCAACGTCTGGGAATCGGATGCCGCAGCCCAGCAGTTTTCCGAGAATATCCTGAACCCGGTGTTGAAAGACCTTAATATCCAGATGTCCGGGGAGCAGAAACTCTCGGTCGTATGGGAAAGTAACCATCCCGAGTCACGCCCGTAACGGTAGTTCGTTCATAGCCGGTCCCATGACTTCTGGCGTCGGCGAGATGATCCGGCAGGCGATAATCCGGTGCCGGACTATCTCGCGATCAATGTCGCCCAAGAAGCTCAGTCAGGCTACGGCCACTCGGCGCGCGACCAGTACGCTCGGCCTCTTCGTCCAGCCGTCCGAAGCCGTTCTGAACGTAACGTATGCCGAGCCAGCGGAATGGCTCCGGCTCCCAATCGGGGGAGTGATGGTCGACCGTCGGCAGCTCCGTCAGCTCTGAGTGCTTGCCGGTGATCAGGTCGGTCAGCACCCGACCGGAGAGATTAGCGGTGGCGACGCCCTGGCCGGTATAGCCACGCGCGCTGGCCAGATGTGTCGACGGATCGTAGGTCATCGTCGGCATCCAGTCACGCGGCATCCCGAGTGGACCACCCCAGGCATGGGTGAAACGCACGTCCTTGAGCATCGGGAACCAATCAACGGTCATTTCGCGCAACATTGAATGAGTCGGCTCGTAACGATCGTACTCGTCAGCGATTTGCGAATTGTAGTGATAGGGCGCGCCGCGACCACCAAAGACTATCCGGCCATCAGTGGTCTTAGAGAGGTAATCGACCGTGAAGCGATTGGATGAAACGCATTCCCGACTCTCCCAGCCGATCTCTTCCCACTGCTGGTCGCTCAGCGGCTCGGTCAAGACGATCAACGAATAGACCGGAACTAGTTGGCGGCTGAGCTTTGGCAGTTGCGACAAATACGATTCGCCCGCCAGCACTAACGTCCGGGCCCGCACGTCGCCCAGGTCGGTGATCAGTCGAGGTGATTGACCCTGGGTGTAGTCGGTCACTGCGGTCTGTTCATAAATCGTCACGCCCAGCGCTTCAACGATGCGTGCGAGGCCGCGTGCCAGCTTGGCCGGATGGACCACCGCGCAATTCGGTGTGAAGAGCGATCCAAGAGATCCGGCTACTTTGATTCGCTCCTGAGTCTCCTTCTCGTCGAGCAGGACGTAATCGTCGGCCAAATCGAACTCTTTGTACGTGTGATAGCTTCGTTCGATTGACGGCAACTGCTGAACACCGCGCGCAATACGCAGGGCACCCGATTTCTGAAAATCGCAGTCGATCTCTTCCGCGGCGACGACACGCTCGATCTCATTCACGGTCGCGACCATCGCTTTCGCTTGCGATTTCGCGGCTCCGGTACCGAACCGCTCGGCCATTCTTGGAAGTGAGAGCTGTAACCCAGGAGTAACCCAACCGCCATTGCGACCGGATGCCCCGAACCCAGCGATCTCCTTCTCGACGACGGCGATGTTCAGCGACGGATCGCGCTTCTTGAGATAGTACGCGGTCCAGAGACCGGTAAAGCCAGCCCCGAGGATGGCGACGTCAACGTCGATCGATCCATCGAGTGCGGGGCGCGGCGTTAGATCGTCGCCACACGACTCGAGCCAATAGCTATACCGACGATAGTCTTTCGCCATACCGCCCGTCACTCCTTTCGTCCGCCGTCATCGATCATCCGGCTGAACGAGATCGATGTCTACGGGCGAGCGTAATCGAAGACGGAGCCCGTGTCGAGCACCGGCGGTCACGCGCCGTTTACTCTGTTGTGATCCCTCATACGAGCGTTTAATGTGACCGAATCAACCCGCGAGACCAGCCGTGTGGTGCGACGGCTCGTGCAGGCAATGACGTAGCAGTGGGGTGGCCCTGTGGCGACACAAAGTCAGCTTGAGCAAGAAATTCATGAGCAACCTGAAGCCGTAGCGCGGCTGATCTCGTCCGGTAGCGGAGAGGTCGGCCAGATCGCGGATCGCATCCGCGCCGCAGATCCCCAATTCGTGATGATCGCTGCCAGGGGTACATCCGACAATGCCGCTCGCTACGCAAAGTACCTCTTCGGCGCTCGCAACCAGCTTCCGGTTGCCCTGGCGACGCCTTCACTCTTCACGCTCTATCACGCTCCTCCAAGACTGCGGAATGCGCTGGTGATCGGCATCAGCCAGTCTGGCCAGTCCCCTGACATTGTGGCTGTCGTCGCGGAAGCTCGCCGTCAAGGTGCTTTGACGTTAGCGCTGACAAACGAGCCCAACTCAGCGCTGGCACACACGGCCGAGTTATGCCTTTCGCTCCACGCTGGTGAAGAAAGATCAATCGCTGCTACCAAGACCTATACCAACGAACTGACCGCACTCGCAATGCTGTCAGCAGCACTTGAAGGCGACGCAGAGGTTCAGAATCAGATCGCACGACTCCCTGACCTCATCACCGAAACATTGCGGCTCAACGGCGATATTCGCAGTGAAGCGTCCCGCTTCGCGGGGGCGCGCCAGTTCGTGGTGATCGGTCGCGGCTACAACTACGCGACCGCGTATGAGATCGCCTTGAAGATCAAGGAGACATCCTATGTCGTGGCCGAAGCCTATTCATCAGCTGAGTTCCTCCATGGCCCGATTGCCATCATTGACGATGGATTCCCCGCCATCGTGATCGCGCCGCACGGCGCGGTCTTCGACGATATCGACGCGCTCCACAACATCCTCGTGCAACGCAAGGCCGACATGATCGCCATCACGGATCAGAAAGATTTTCTCAATCGCGCGAGTTCTCGGTTGCCCCTGCCGCAAGGAATTCCCGAGTGGCTCTCTCCCATTCTCGCGGTCATTCCCGGGCAACTCTGGGCGCTCGAATTCGCCAGGGCAAAGGGCATTGATCCTGATCGACCGCGAGGTCTTTCGAAAGTAACGCGGACGCGGTAGAGCGCGTATTCGACAATCAATGTCTGCCGAAAATAGTTCGCACTCTCGCTGGCGCTGACATAGAGGATCAGGGTTGGCAGATTCCAGAGGTGAACACGGATGGCGGTTTTCAGCGTCACTCTTGACGTCAAGAGCGGAGCACCGTACGGTGCCGGGGACTCGATTTAGGAGGGACACACATGCAAATAGGCTTCAGCCTCCCGACGCGGGGACCGCTCGCGACACCTGAGAACCTGGCAACACTCGCTGAGAGAGGCGAGGAATTTGGCTTCGACATCATCGCGGCAAGTGATCACGTCGTCATCCCGCGAGCGATCGATTCGCGCTACCCCTACAGTGCCTCGGGTCAGTTTTCCGGGGACCCAACGGGAGCATGTCTCGAGCAGCTTACCCTGCTCACCTATGCTGCCGCGCGAACATCCCGCATGAAACTACTCACGTCGGTGATGGTTGTACCGCAGCGACCTCCTGTCCTGACGGCAAAAATGCTGGCGTCACTCGACGTCCTGTCCGTCGGACGATTGATATTCGGCATCGGCGCCGGTTGGATGCGGGAGGAGTTCGAAGCCCTCGGGGCACCGCCATTCAAGGAGCGTGGATCAGTGACCGACGAATTCGTTCGCTCGTTCAAAGAGCTTTGGACCAGCAACGAGCCGAGTTTTCAGGGCAAGTACACGAATTTCAGCCAGATTGCCTTTGCGCCTAAGCCAGCTCAACGACCCCATCCTCCGATTTGGGTCGGAGGTGAGAGTCCGGCTGCGCTCCGACGCGTCGCGCGTTTGGGCGACGCCTGGTATCCAATCGGGAGCAACCCACGCCATCCGATGGGAACGATTGAACAGCTCAGCGCAGGCGTTTCCCGAATGCGACAGTATGCGAGAGAAGCGGATCGCGATCCGTCCGAAATCGATCTGGCCTATAGCGCGGGATGGTACAACGACAAAGAAGCTGAGCAAACCAAGGATGGCGCCCGCCGAACCTTTACTGGCACACCTGAGGTGGTGGCCGCCGACATTCGATCTTTCGCGGAGTTGGGTGTTCGTCACCTCATCCTCGGCCTGCAAGACGCCACGATGGACGGCATGCTGGCTCGCATGGAACGCTTCGCGTCAGTGGTCAGACCGAAAATTGGCGATTAGCGCCATGAGATATTTGAAGACGACAGGCACGTTGGACCGGAGCGCGTTCGGTCAGGCGTGCGCAACTCGGAGGTAAAAGTAATGGCCGATCCCACGTCAGCGCCCTATGGCTCATGGAGCTCGCCGATTTCAGCTGATATTGCGGCGTCGAGCGCGATGAGCCTATCGCAGCTAACTGTCTCTGGCGACGACATCTACTGGCTCGAAGGTCGGCCCAGCGAGGGCGGCCGCTACGTTATCGTGCGTCGCGCGGCCGATGGATCGATAGGGGACGTCACGCCGCCCGGATTCAACGCGCGAACTCGAGCCCACGAATATGGCGGCGGCTCCTATTTTGTGAGCCGTTCGACGGTCTACTTCTCGAACTTCACTAACCAGAGGCTCTACCGTCAAGACTCGGGAGATGACCCGATCGAGATTACGCCTGAGCCGGACGTCGAAGCCGGTTTGCGCTTTGCAGACGGCGTCGCGACTCCCAACGGGCGTAGCGCCATCTGCGTTCAAGAACGCCACTTTGCTGATCGAGAGGCCACAAACGAGATCGTGCGCCTGTCGCTAGATGGTTCATCGGCACCACAGGTGCTGGCCTCGGGCAACGACTTCTACGCCTTTCCGCGGGTGAGTCCGGACGGTGGTCAGCTCGCCTGGACCACCTGGAACCATCCCAATATGCCCTGGGACGGCTGCGAGCTCTGGGTGGGCGATCTGACCGACGACGGGGTCACCAATGCCCGTAAGGTGGCCGGCGGAGACACCGAGTCGATATTCCAGCCGGAATGGAGCCCGTCCGGTGTGCTCCATTTCATCTCCGATAGAACCAACTGGTGGAACCTCTACCGTCTCGAAAACGGAGAGGCCGTAGCTCTAGCTCCGATGGAGTCGGAGGTAGGCGTACCACAGTGGTCGTTTGGGTTCTCGCGCTATGACTTCCTGCCGGACGGTACCATCGCGTTCGTCTACGCGGAGGCTGGAAGCGATGTTCTTGGACTGATCCGTCCAGGCAGCAACTCGGTCGAGACGTTGAACACCGGCATGACCTCCCTTGACTACTGCCACACATCGGCGAATGGACAAATCTGGGCGATCGGGGGGAGCCCGACCGAGTTCGCGACCGTCGTGTCGATCGATCCCACCTCCGGAACTGTCGACGTGGTACATCGCAGCTCTGAGCTGCGCATCGATCCAGATTACGTCTCGGTCGCCGAGCCGATTGAGTTCCCGACGGAAAACGATTTGACGGCGCACGCGTTCTTCTACAAGCCGACCAACAAGGATTTCGATGGGCCCTCCGGCGAGCGCCCGCCACTTCTGGTTTTCAGCCATGGCGGGCCAACCGGGGCTACCAATTCCCAGTTCAGTCTCGGCATTCAATTCTGGACGAGTCGCGGTTTCGCGGTGGTCGACGTCAACTATGGTGGCAGCACTGGCTACGGTCGCGATTATCGTGAGCGGCTCAAGGGGAACTGGGGCGTGGTCGATGTCGACGACTGCGTCAACGCTGCGCACTTCCTGGCCAATCGAGGCGACGTCGACGGCGACCGGTTGGCGATCCGGGGTGGCAGTGCCGGAGGGTTTACGACCCTCAACTCGGTCACATTCCGCGATGTCTTTGCGGCGGGCGCCAGCTATTATGGGCTGGCCGATCTGCCCGCCTTCGTCAGCGAGACCCACAAGTTCGAGTCACGGTACCTCGATGGCCTGGTTGGTCCGTTTCCTGAAGCGCGCGAAGTTTACGAGGAGCGATCGGCTGCTTATCACACCGATCTGCTTTCGTGTCCGCTCGTGCTGTTTCAAGGACTCGAGGACAAGGTCGTGCCGCCCCACCAGGCAGAGCTGATGGTCGAGGCCTTGAAGCGGAAAGGGTTGCCATACGCCTACATCGCCTACGAGGGCGAACAGCATGGCTTCCGGCGCGCCGAGAACATCAAACACAGCCTCGAGTCGGAGCTTTACTTCTATTCGCGGATCTTCGGTTTCGAGCCAGCCGGTAACATCGAACCGATCACGATCGAGAACCTGTAACTTCGATCGTCACTCGCATCGTCAATTTGGGGGCGGCCATGTGGGCCGCCCTTTTCAATCCGATGACATGTCACAGATCGTGGACTAGAACCTGTCTGAGAAGGGGGAAGGGAGCAGAATCCAGGTGTTGCCACCGTATCGCCTCCTGCCATTCTTCTCGTTGTCCACTCCCGGTTTCACAGTTCCCGCGCAACTGTCACCTGGCCGCCGCGCCACGCCCGCAGCGTCGCATACGCCGCCCAGAGACCGAAGAGCAGCGACCCGAAGTGAACGATGTCTGCCATCGCGTAGGTCAGTGGGGAAAAGGGGAACGTCACGCCGTTCAGCACCGCCCAGATACTGGAAAGGACGAGCAGGCTTGGCAGCGCACCACGACCTCCGACGGCGGCTTGCGCCATCGACCAGCTCCACCATCCGTAGACGGCGCCCACCAACCCGAGATAGGCGGCCACGCCCCACGTGTTGAAGTCCGTCGTGTCAAAGATAACGCCGTAGTCGGCCGCACTGTGCGCCAGGCTGAAGGCAAGCGCCAGCGCGTTGAGCTGCAGGCAGCGCGCGAGCTTTGGCGTATAGGCTGTCCCAGTTACCATCTTGGTACTCCTTCTCGAAGGCGATGTGGTCATCGCCAGTGCTACCATCACCAATATGTGTCGTCTCAAGATTGCCTGTTACCCTCGGCCAGTTGAGCCACTCCGATCAGCAGCCAGAAGACGCCCCGGCCCCCGATCGCGTAGTTCGGCCAGAGGCCGTGCAGCGCGAACGCGGGATCAATCACCAGCGGGACATAGAGGCTGCAGTCGAGCGGGGCGAGGCGGTACCAGCCCGAGCCTGCGGACCCGACGGTGGGACACTTCGCATGGGTCCGGCTGCCGCCGGCCAAGAAGTAGTTCCGGGGCGTGCTCCCACGGCGTTGGGTGGTCGAACCCACGTTTGGTTGGTTGGGGCAGAGCCGCCGACTTGCCAAGCACTACGAGCGCCTGTGCGCCACGCGAGTGAAGCGATGATTTACGGCGTCATGACGTGCCTCATGCTGCGGAGGCTGGCTCATGCCTAACCCTTCTCAGAAAGCTTCTAGTCATCGCACTTCTCCCTAATGTGTCGTGATATAAACCACCTGGTCATCCGTGCCTGGACCGCGCCGCTCATTTGTGAGTGCGCTTACCTGGCCGCGGCACGTCCGGCCACCAATGTCTGGGGTGGGCCACGTAAACTGCGCCAGTCGTCAAGCAGTTAGCGCGCCGATTCGGTACCCGAGTGTACCTGTGCGCCGAGCTGCTGAATCAAGCCGAACAGGTCCGGACTGGACCAATACTCCTCGATTTTCCCATCACGCCCCAGGCGCTGAATCGACACAAGCTGCCAGGTAACGCGCTTTCCAGTTGGAGGAATACCGAGGAAGTCCCCTCGATGCGTTCCAATAAGCGTGAGACGCTGGACCACCCTATCGCCCTCGGCAATCTCGTCCTCGACCACAGCGCGAAGATCAGGGAAGGCCCAGCGTAGACCTCGTACGAACTGCTTCATCCCCTCGGCGCCGGGACCGAGAGGCGCGGGCGCATGGTAGCGGAAGTCTGGTGCGAGAACCTCGTCGGCGATGGCCAGGTCTCCCTGAGTGAGCAATTCGTCGGCGACGCGACGGGCTCGGGCCTTGAGTTCGTCCAGCGCCATGGTTTGCTGTCCTTCTATCTCGTAGTGCCGACCTCAGCTTTCGTCCAGTGGACGAAGCGCGATGGTCAGGATTCCGATTGCCACCGCTCGCCGCTCGCGAACAGTGATCGCCGCTCGGTTTCCGCCGCGACGGTAACTCGCCGCACAAGCAGCACAATGCTGAGTGTGAGCGCCCACAGTAGAAACGGCAGGAATCCTCCGAAATAGCCGAGGAACTCCAGTGGACCGTACAGATCGCCTATACCGGCCACTCCGACCAGCAAGCAAAGCGCCGGCGGGAGCGCCACCCAGCCGAGCCAACGTGGGGCCACCCCGCTCCCAAGGATGCCCGTGCCAGCGGCAGCCAGGAATGCTCCCAGCGGGAGTCCCATGAACGGGACCATCATGTAGAAATAAAAAAGGGCCTGCACCGCGCCCGGGTCACCCTCTAGAGCGACCCGATAGGCGAGGGCGGCCGCCGCCATGTTGACAACGAGCGACACCGCGACCACGCCTGCGGCACCTGTCACGATCAGGTTGGCGAGGATGCCCAGCGTGTCCGCGCCGCCACGCCGCACGAGGCCGGCGAGCCCAGCGGCGAAGGCGAGAAAGCACACCATCCCCAGGCTCTGCAGGTAGAAGCTCACGAGCACCAGCTCTCGGTTGTCGCTGAAATGCGCACGCACGGTGTCCAATGGCCCAGTTGGCGACGGATCCGCGCCACTGAGGCCAAGGCCGATGACGGTCAGTGCCACGAAGGCAATTCCCGCCACCGCCGTCAGCCTTGCCCATGATCGGAACTGGTCCGTCGGAGTCTGCGCTTCGTGAGCAGGCTTTGCCAAAATCATAACTGTTGCTCCTTTCGCTGCTCGGTGATTGCCGATCACCTGAACAAAACGCCGGATGAACTTCACTTTGCACCTTCCGAATGTCGGGCAACAGCACGAGCACTCCACGTTCACTCCACGTTCACTCCACAATTCCGTTCAGCGAAGGTGGTCGCCGGCGCGGTATCATAGGGAAACACCATCAATCATTGGGAAGACGCGTCCGACGGGAGCCACTCGAATGACCTCTTCGGAGCCCACGAGTTTTGGTGCGACGCTCAGGCGCCTGCGCCTGGCAGCCGGAATGACCCAGGAAGCGCTCGCCGAGCGAGCCGGGATGAGCGCCGGGGCGATCAGCGAGTTAGAGCGCAACCCCTCTCGTCAGCCGCGGTTGGACAGCGTGGCGTTGTTGGCCGACGCGCTGGAACTGGACCAAGCGGATCGCGATCGTCTCCTCGCGACCGCCCGGCCAGACCGCTCGCTCGTGACTGCGACAACCTCGTCACCCGCCATCCCGCGTCCGCTCACACCGCTATTCGGGCGCGATGGAGTTGCCGCCGCAATTGCAGACCTGCTGCAGTCCGGGGTGAACCAGTTGATCACCTTGACCGGTCCCGGCGGGGTGGGGAAGACGCGACTGGCTCTCGAGGTTGCGACCCGCGTGGAGGCGGACTTTGCCGATGGCGCCGTCTTCGTGGACCTTGCGCCACTGCGCGATCCCGGGCTAGTCCTACCGACTATTGCCACGCGACTAGGACTGGAAGAGCGCGACGCGGCCTCTCTTGACAGACAGATGGCGGCGTTCCTCAACTTCAAGCGATTCTTGCTTATTCTCGACAACTTCGAGCACGTGATGGCGGCGCGCGACGCGGTGCTTGCCCTCATGGAGACCTGTCCACGACTGGTTGTGCTGGCGACGAGCCGGGCGGCGATGCGTGTTCGGGGGGAGCGCGAGTACCGAGTCGCGCCACTCGAGTTGCCCGACGAAACCGCCTCGCCCGGGACGTTGTCGAGGTCGGCCGCAACCGCCTTCTTCCTGGATCGTGCACAGGCCGTCGGGATGGAGCTCGCGCCCAATGCGGAGACCGCGGTCGTGGTGGCCGCAATTTGCCGACGGCTCGATGGACTGCCGTTAGCGATCGAACTGACAGCGGCTCTGACACGTGTCCTACCGCCCTCGGCGCTGCTGGAGCGTCTCGAACGCCGATTGAATTTGCTCGTTGGAGGGCCGCATGACCTGCCGGATCGTCAGCGGACGATGCGTGGTGCGATCGCCTGGAGTTACGACCTGCTTGACGAGTCCGAGCGTCGACTCTTCCGCCGTCTCAGTGTTTTCGCGGGCGGTTGCACCATGGAAGCAGCGGAAGTGGTCAGTGCTGACTTCGAGGAAGCTCCATCAACCATGGAACTTGTGGCCGCACTGGTAGACAAGAGCTTCCTGCGGCAGGCGTACGAAACGCTGGTGCCGTCCTCTGAACCGCGCCTGATGATGCTGGAGACGCTTCGTGAGTATGGTCGTGAACGGCTCGATGACAGCGGCGAGGTCGAGGCCTGTCAAAAGAAGCACGCTGCGTATTATCTGGCGTTGGCGGAGGACGCGGCGTCCGAACTGAACGGGAAGGGCGGTGCGGCCTGGAGTGAGCGGTTGGAGACTGAGCATGACAACCTACGCGTCGCCCTGCGCTGGGCGATCGACTGTGGCAACAGCGACATTGCGCTGAGAATTGCCAGTGCCCTCTGGCGGTTTTGGTCGGCGCGCGGCCACCTGAGCGAGGGACGTCGGTGGCTGCGTGAGTCACTATGTCTCCCGATTGATCCGGAGAGGACTACCGACTTCGCACGGTCAAACGCTCTGGTCGGGGCGGCGAGTCTGGCAATTCAACAGGCGGCGTTCGACGACGCAGCCTCGCTCTGTGCGGAGGCGGTTGCGCTTGCCCGCGAGCGAGAGTCAGCGACGCGCCTCATGACGGCGCTTAACACCCAGGGCTTGATGATGCGTTTGCGAGACGAATATCGCGAAGCCGCCCGCTGCCACGAAGAGGCGCGCGCAGTAGCGGAGGCGTTGGGGGAGCCAGAAGGCGTAGCTGCCGCTCTGGTCGGCCTCGCTTACGTCGCCGCGTTCACCGGAGACGTTGCCGGGGCCGACAAGTTATTCGACCAAGCTGTGTCGCTACTCCGCGAGGGAAGTGACTTGCGCGGCCTTGCCGAAGCACTCGCCGGCGCAGCGGTCACGTCGGGGCATGCCGGAGAATTTGCGCGGGCGGAGAAGTTGGGCGGCGAGTCGTTGGGACTGTTACGCGCGCTTGGGGACATCGGCCGGGTGGCGGATACCCTGTGGATGCTGGGTGTCGTTGCGCAGTTCCAGGGGAAGTTCGACGACGCGACGGCACTCCATGACGAGGCTCTGGCGCTTTACAGTGAACGCGGTGACGAGCACGGAATCATCCAGGCCCTCGGGGCATTGGGCCAAATCGCCCTCCGATTAGCGGACTATACGCGCGCCCGGTTGCTCTTCGACGAGGCACTGGCCACCGCGCGGCGGCGTGATGATCGTTGGGGACAGGCCGTGACACTGATCCAGCTAGGCCTCACGGAGCTCGCGACGGGCGCCACGGCTCGCGCATCGGCACAACTCTCCGAGAGTGTCATCCTTCTCAAGTCCATCGGCAATCCGCTGTATATTTCGTGGTGCTTGGAGGGGATGGCGGGCGTGGCGGCAGCCCGAGGCGAGTGGCCTCGCGCGGCGCGCCTATGCGGAGCGCGGGATGCCCACATCGCGCGGCTTGGAGCGGAGCTGCCAGCGGCGCACCCGGAGGGCTACCAGCGCACTGTAGAAAGCATCCGCGCGGCACTCGACGAGCGCACATACGAAGCCGAGCATGAGGTCGGTTCGTGCCTGACTCCTGAGCAGATATTCGCCGAAATGACCCCGGCGGGCGAACCTGCCGGTCTGTGAACGCGTGACGCTCCAAGTGCCCAAACATTGCACTTCTGTAGGGGATTCGGAATGTGGACCTCGTTATCGACGACCCCTGGCATGATGAGCTTCCCGGCCGCGTCGCAGGTTTCGTGCGCTTTGTCGGACGCGATCTCTGGAGCCACCTCGGCGACGCGTCCAGTCTCGATGGCGAGGTCGAGGGGTGCCTCCAGATCCTGCCGCGCGTCGACGAGTGTTCCGCGCTTACTTATGGATATCATCTCGGGCCAGTATGCGATCGGCGCAGCGTAGCGCCATCGCCCCGATCGTCGAGGTGGGGTTGACCGAACCACCGGTGACGAAGGACGATCCATCACAGATGTAGAGGTTCGGGACGTCCCATGCCTGATGATTGGCATCCGTCACCGAGGTTTCGGAATCCGACCCCATGCGGCAGGTTCCGAGCAGGTGCCAGGCCGGGTTCGGGTCCGCGACGCCGCTCGTGACCAATTCCAATGCGCCAGCAGCTTCAGCCAGTTCTTGCGCGCGTTCTACGCCGAACTCAACGATCTTCTGGTCATTTGCGTGCAGCTCCCACTCGATCGCGACCCCGGGTAACCCGCTCGAATCGACCTGCGCCGAATCAAGCCTGACCCGGTTCGACCAGAGCGGTAGATCCTCTGTCTGGACGCTGAACCAGATCTCATGATTGAACAGCCGCGCGAAGGCATCTCGATGATCTTCGCCCCAGGGAAGATCGAGCGCAGCCGGTGATGCGGTCATTCCGCGGCCGATCTGAAAGGTGAAACCGTTGACGAAGCCACGTTCGACGTCGGTATCGTAGAACTCCTGGCTCAGAATCGGCGCGCCATAGGCGCCGGTAAAGCCGTCGATTGGTTCGGCAAAGATCATCGTGTTCTCGGCGTAGGCGTGGTGCATCAGGTAACGACCGACCAACCCGGAACTGTTGGCCATTCCTTTCGGGAAACGGGACGATTCGGACAACATGAGGAGACGCGGCGTCCCGAGCCCATTGGCCGCCAAGATCACGATCGAGGCTCGCTGATGATGGCGCTCTCCCGTCCGCAGATTGATATAGGTCGCACCGTTGGCGCGGCCCTGCTCGTCGACCGTAATCTGCTCTACCCGGGCGTTCGCACGTAGCTCCACGCCATTACGTAGGGCACGCGGCCAGTAGGTCCAACTGACTGTCGCGAGGGAGCCACGCGGGCAACCGTTACGACAGGCACCGCAGTGAACGCAGGCGGTTCGGCCATCATAATCCTCGGTGATGATGGCGTTGTCCGCCGGCCACCAATGCCAGCCCAGGCGCTCGAACGCTTCAGCGACCCGCCGGCCATGAACGCCGAAATGAAGGGGAGGGGTCTGACGCGCAGAACGCTCGGGATTGGCCGGATCTCCAGCGACACCAGACACCCCCATAATCGAGTCGTTCAGTTCGTAGTATGGGGCTAAGTCCTCATAGCTGATCGGCCAATCGGCTGAGCCTTCCAGACCGTGCTCGGTTCCCTTGCGAAAGTCGACTGGTTTCAGACGTGGCCAGTGAGCGTTGTAGTGGATCGTGCTCCCTCCCACGCCGTTGTAGAGCATCGGGTTCACCCGGGTGGAAGCAACTGGATAATCCGCGGTAGCCTGGCGGACACCGGGATTTCTTCCCCAGCGCCGCTGGAGCTCAAACTCCCACTCATTGCTGTAATGCGGATGCTCCGCGGGCAATACCCACGGACCCTGCTCCAGACAGACAACGCGTACCCCGCTTTCGCTGAGACGGAAAGCAAGTGCCGCTCCGGCCGCACCTGAACCGATGATCACCGCGTCAGTCGGCATTGGAGAACTCATCAGTGACTCCTATCATCGATCAGTTCATCGGCCTGGACACGCTCGACCTGATCGGTCGGGATATATGAACCTCGCGGGGAACGCGGCATTTGCAGTGGGTCATTCACGTCCCAGCGCGGCATCACATCGGCATACCCTACGGGCAATGGAGCTCCGTGATAGGCAGGAGCAAGATCGCTCTGAATAGCGGCGATAGTCTCAGGTTGGGAGTAGTAACCATAGACCGCAAGGCGCCAGATCGACTGAAACGCCTCCGATTGCTCCCGTTCGAGACGAGACAACGCGTCAGTCACATCCGCGGCAGATCTCAGCTGCCTTAGCAACAGCTTGAGTCGCGGTCGCATCAAGACCCGGGTAGAGGGTCTGGTCCTCATCCTCGGCCGGAACCCGCTCCATGATGAATTGGTCGATCATCCCGGTTTGCGACGGCAGCGGGAAGTTGCCGGTTGGCGGCAACAGGGCATCGAGGACCCGTTCGAGTGTCCTGCGCTCGTCTTCGGATAGCGACCAATCGGGGTTCGCCATGCGATTCCTCCTCTGGTTTTGCGGGTGTAATTTACAGGCAGTATAGCCGTCCCATGTTCACCAGGAAAGCTGCATACATCGCAACGCTCTACCGGATCGGCGCCCCTGGTCTTTTCAGGACTAGTGTCATGCGACGTGGAGGAGAAAGAGACCGCTAAACAGGAGAACGTAGTCTGGATAACACAAAATCCGAGATCGCGACCGGATCGAAAATGCTGGAGGAAGGCATGGCAAGCCTGCGATCATTGGCCCAGAGTCGAAGCGGGAGCACCGTGTGGGCTCCCGCATCTGACGAAGGAAATTGTGAGGGTTGAGAATCGCCTAATCGGCCGGTGCGGCAACCTTGGCTTGCGCCGCACGCACGACCTTCGCGAAGCGCTTGATTCCTTCGTGGATCTGATCGATGCTCACGGCGCTGTATGACAGTCGAAGACTGTGATCGCCGCCGCCATCACCGAAGAAGGCCGGGCCTGCAATGTAGTCGACGCCCGCCGCGCGGCACTCGGGTTGCAGATCAACCGCGCTGACAGAATCGGGCAGCGTTACCCACAGGAAGAATCCGCCATTCGGCTTGGTCCAGGTGACGCCCTCCGGCATCTCGCGTTCGAGCGCCGCCAGCATATGCGAGCACTTCTCACTGTAGACTGCACGCAACTCCTGGATATGCTCTTCCAGCTTACCGGTACGTAAGAACCAGTCGGCCAGTGCTGCTGAATAGCTATTGCGCAGGCTGTCGACGCGGCCGTGCGCCATGGTTGCAACAATGTCGGCCGGCCCGACCATGTAACCGAGGCGGAGCCCCGCGGCGATCGTCTTGGAGAGCGTTCCGAAGAAGAAACCGTTCCCTGGGTTGACGAGACTGTAGATGGTCGGCTTCTTTTCGCCGCTGAAACGCAGGTCGTTATAGGCGTCATCCTCTATGACGAGCAGATTGCGCTCGTCGGCGACTCGCGCCAGCTCTTTGCGACGTTCCAGGCTGAGCTCAACGCCTGCCGGATTCTGAAATGTCGGAATCGTGTAGAGGAATTTGGGCCGGCGGCCCTCAGCCACCAGTCGATCAAACGTCTCAGCGACCTTTGCCGGGTCGATTCCATCCTCGTCGACCGGTACACCCACCATAGTAGCGCCTGACAGCCGGAACATGCCGGTGGCACCCATCCAGGCCGGAGCATCGATCATGATCGTGTCGCCGGGATCGAGCAGCATGTCGCTCAGAAGCGACAGGCCACCGCTTCCGCCGGAGGTCACGAGGATCTCTTCCGGTTTGGCCGTAATTCCCTGATCGCGAGCAAGTTTCTCCGAGAGAGCCTCGTTGAGCTCATCGCCGCGGATCGGATCCTGGTAACCCAGCGCATCGGTCCGTTTGTGCTCGGCCAGATACTCCGAAGCGGAGGCCATCTCGTTCAACGGCAGGCTGTCGGCATCCGGATCACCATAAACAAACGAGATCATATCCGGATTCGGGGTCCGTGAAGGTGCTGACCGCGCCGCTGCCAGCTTTCCACGTCTCGACCATCGCTCTGCCCACCGACTATCCATGCTCGATCATTCCTCTCGCGCCGCAAACAGCATCATGTATGACTCGATTCCAAGTGCCACAAAGTATAACCCAGCCTCTCCAGCCCTTGCGGTTCGACTGGCAAGCACCGTGTGCGATGGACAGGAGAGATTGAGATCACAGGAAACGAATAATTCGCTGGCAGACGTCAGAGTGTCCGGAGTTCGCGCCAACGGAACCCGACCAAAATGGCGCCGATACCCGTAATCACCGCGCCGGCGGCGACTGCCACTGGTACTCCAATGAGATCTCCGAAGAAACCCATCGGCAGCGCTCCAATCGTCGACAATCCCCAGGTCAGCGTATAGACACCCATCACTCGACCACGCATCTCATCGTCCAAATTGACGTGAAGTAGCGTGTTGTTGAGTGACATGAAGGCCGACCCAAGAAAGCCACAGAAGAAGAGCAACACGACCGACAGCATCACCCAGGTTGAGAATGCGAAAGCGACCACCACGAAGACGTAGATGAAGGTCCCGACAAGCATGATCCATCCTGGGCGTGGAAGCTTGACCGCCCCAGCAACGGCCAGTGACCCAACGACAGCGCCGGTACCCCCGGCTGAAAGGAGCAGGCCCAGGCCATCGGCCCCAATGTTCAAAATATCGCGTGCGAAGACGGGCAATAGCTGGACGTAAGGAAAGATCAATAACGACGGGATGGCCGCCAGCACGATAAGGCCCGTCAATATCGGGCTCTTGGCGACGAAGGAGATACCCTCACCGAGATTTCGGCGCAGATCGAGCGTCCGTATAGCAGGCCGCACGGAAGGAAGCATCAACGTGTTGAGCAAGGCCGCGAGTAGAAAAGCGGATTGCAGGTAGAGCGCGCCCGACGCCCCCATCAAAGCAATCGCCGGACCACCCAATGACGGACCGAGAATGCGTGTTGAGTTCTGTCCGGCCGACATCACCGCGATCGCGTTCTGGAGGTGATCGCGTTTTACGAACGCCGGCACCATTGTCTGGCGGGTAGCGTTGTTGATCGCCAACGCCGATCCGTTGAGGAACGCGGCCAGCAACAAGTGCCAGGGTTGAACGTGCCCGAGAGAGACGAGAAGCGCGAGCCCGAAGCCGATAATCATCGCCGCTGCCTGGCAGACGATGAGTAACATCCGTCGATCGACGCGATCGATGATTACGCCTGCCGGGATTGATACCAGGATGAAGGGGATGCCCGACGCAAAGCCGATCAGGCCGACGTAGCCGGCCGAGTTGGTGAGGGTAAGCATGACCCACCCCAGCGTGATCTGGAGCATCCACTGGCCAATTTGGGTCAGAACGGTACTGAACCAGAGCTGCCGGTAATCACGATAGAGGAGTAGGGACGAGAATAATCCAAGCTTTTCAGCCGGGTCGCCGCCCTCGCCACCCGTGGGCAGGTCGTCCTGCGTCGTATCGACGCGAGTGACGGTCGAATTCACCGAGCTTCCCCTTCGCGCAATGGCCACCAGCACCATTGTAGCCGGGGAACGCTACCACGTTTCCAGTCTTCACGTCAGCATCCTGACGCCGGCCCACGCCCGGTCAACATTGAACCTTGGCCGGAGTCGGAGCGAGTCGCGAACGCTGTTCAGCTAGTCGGAGTGTCGTGAATCGACATAATCTCAAGCTGGGCGATCGGACACTCGAAACAGCGCATGAGGCTGCAACCCGTGCGATGCAGGTGAAGAAGACCTTGCTCGGCGCGGGCGCTTCCAACGCGGACCGGATGTGCGCCACAGACTTGATCAACCATGCGGGTCACGACCGAGTTGCCTCTCCCGGCACCAAGCCGATTCCACAACTCCATCGATCGATCGACCAGCCAGGTCTGTTCGGTGCTGTCGCCGTAGGCCAGACCAAAGGGAACCACGACATTGACGATCACCTCGTGAGCGTGCGCTCGACCGAGATAGGGGTTATGCGAGGTAAGCCAGCGCTGAAGCGCACCATACGAATCTGACTGATCGAGAAGAGAACATACATCTTCGATGAGCCCTGACTCGATCCGAGATAGGATCAGCGCCAGGGCAAGTAAGCGGCGAACTGGATGCGCAGCCGGACGAACTCGAGCCAGGCTCCAGGTAGAAGCCTTTACCGTGATCGAACTCCATGCCGAGCCCATCCGGATCCAGGCTCGCTCGATCCTTTCTCGTTGACCGGCATCGATTCCCACCAACTCCTGTTCGTGCGGTGAAAGAGGCAGAAACCCGGAAACACCAAGTAGCAGTCCCGCGGCTCGTACAAAGCGGTCTGAGGTGCCAGCACCGAAAAGCCGAGCATCCAGATGATCGTATGGTAGTCGCTCAGAAACCGCGCGCATCCCGTCCCGATTTCGAGTGAAGCCGAGTGAGTCAAGCAATAGCGCATACAGGACCTGCGCCGGAGGTTCGAGAGCCAGCCGTCCCGCGACCAATTCCGTCTTGCCGCGAACACGCTCATCGCCAGCCCGTTCCCACACATCATGCACGTCAGTGGGGCGCATCTTCGCGGCAGTCGGCGCGCAATAGTCAAATCCGATTGCTCCCAGCGGCCGCAAGCTGGGACTTCGCGCAAACTCCTCGACCGTGCCGGAAAGGTGATCAGCCAATATCAGAGTCGGCACCGACACGCCGTCGCTGCGTCGCACCGGCCCATCGAGATCGTCCTGCCAGACGACGTGCAGCACGACATCGTTATATGCCGGGTCACGATCGTGGCGGTGGCCGACCCAGTCGGATGCCCGCCGGTGGATCTCGACCGATCCACGCTCGAGGCGTCCAGCGACGTCAAGATACGCGTTGGTGAAGTCAGCGCCGAGGCCATGAGTCCAGACACCCCGGTATACGATCCGCAGCTCGCGCTTGTCGGTCAGCAACAATGGTGTAGTCAACCATTGCGCGTTCCAGATTTGCGAAAGTGTGAGCTCGTCGGGGAGAGACAAGACTGCCGGCACTCCTCATGGCTCGATCGATGTCTGGTTACCTGATCATCCTACCTTCGGCCGGATGACGCCGATCGATCCTTCGACCTCGATTCTTGTTCCAAACGGCTCTGAAACCTCTCGCAACCAATAGAGGATCTGGCGAGCGATCTCCGGTGCCGCCATTACCGGCCGGCCACGCTGGCTCATCGGACTTCCAAAACCAAGATCAACTGGATAGAGAGTGATCTCTCTCAAATTGCGACCAAAATACTCACAGATCGGGATGACGGTCCGGTAGAAGACCGGATCAGTAGCGAATCCATACTTCCCACCACCAGAGCGTGATTTGCCCCATTCACCGGGGGTCGCGTCCTCACCGAGTTTGTTTGATGAATACGCCGGGGCCGGCACTCGCTGCACCGTCTCGTTCTGAAAGATGAAATTGCCAAGACTGTAGAAGATCGGTCGGCCCTTGTACAGCTCGATTCCACGCAGGAAATGTGAGCCGTGACCAGAGACGATGTCACATCCTTGATCAATCGCGTAGTGTGCGAACTCCTTCACGAAATCTGGCGGGCCAATCCGCGATCCTCCATGAAATTCACCGGCAAACGCACTTTCATGAGCGTGAATTCCGTAGACAACCCAATCGGCTGCCGCACGTGCCCCGCGGATCCAGGATCCGATCCCTGACAGATCATCGGGGTTGCAGGTTGTTTCCATACCGAATCGGTCCGATTTTCGAAATACACGGCCCATGAAACGGAGTTCGCGCTCCTCATCCAGCGCATCGGATGAATGGGGCTGAAACCGACGATAAGACTCCTCCTGCTCATCCTGCTTCAAGCCACGTCGTAAACGCCTGATATTCTCGAACTCGTCCGGTGGAACGAGATAGGTTGTCTGGTTGCGCAAGACGTTGATGCCCGGTTTTCCAGGAAAATCGGAGCGACCTGGGCCAGCAAATGCGGTTTCGGGCACGTACTGCATCGTGGCCGCAGCCATGAAAGGCGACTCGTCCCCGCGCCGTGTCCAGGAAAACTGGCGCGCGCGCCTCCCCAAGATTCACGCCGGAACCGGCCTGAGGCAGCTCGTAACGCTTGAGGCTCTCAAGTGACGCGAGAAGACCTGCTTCACCATAGTCCCAGGCATGGTTCATCGCGGTCGATACCGCGTCGATTCCCATCCATTTCAGCTCCGCCAGATTTGATGGATGCGAAACCTGGAACGAAGTATTTGTGACACTGCCATAGCTGGCCTCCCACTCGTGAAACCCCTGTTCCAGGTTTGCCAGGGTGGCATCGGCACCGCGTAGGATCTCGACGAGCTTCAAGAACGCGTTCTCTTGGTAGACCGACATGCGACGATTGATCATTGCGTCGCCGGTCAACGCAATCGTGATGTTGCCTGCTACCGCGTCGTAGACCATGGCGCCTCCTGTACTGAACCAACTTCCGATAGGCGACCGGTTCTCGTTGATTAGTTGTGATTTATGGTTTGACCCGCACCCACGTTACAGCCGGGGCGTATTGGTAGCTCGCCGCGGCGCAGTTCGCGGTCGGCGACTGCGCGGCCATCAGGTAGTAGTCTTCCGGTTCCTCAAAGAGGACCGATAGCTGCCCATTTGCGTCAGTCAGCCCCTGAAACGCTTTATTCGCGCTAATGGCGATACTGCTCACCGGCAGTCCGGCGTGACTGACGCGGACTGCCAAGGGCTGGCCCAGCTGAACGATTCCCGGCGCGACCAACTCCAACTGTGGCAATCGGGGCGCGACAGATCGTTCAGCCAATTCCAGCAGGCGGTGAAGCTCATCGATCGGTGACGGATGATCGTCGACACGTAGGTCGATGAACGGATAGGCGTTCAACCGCGCGACGCGAAGCACCGCCGATTGCACTCCTTGCGCGTCGCCTCCGGCTGCCTGGCCCGCTCGATACGCCGCCATCAAACGATCTCTCAACTCGCCCGAGGTCGACTCGTAGGCATCGAGCGCATCATCCAGCACCTGCTCTCCAACGAGCAGGTTGCCAAAGGCCACGAAATTCTCGACGATCCGATGTCCGGCCCAGGGCTTGGTTGTCGCGCCGGTCCAGGCAAAAGCCTCCCCTTTTACGTTGATCGCGACGACCTGGCGCTGGTCGCGCGCGCTGTCGGTTTCCAGAGCGGCTTCCACGGCCTCTCGCGGCGAGTATCCCGCGCGCAGTCTTTCCATGACGTATGGTCCGAGGCTTGCGTTGGTGTTCGCCTGCGACGCCACGGCGCCAGTTCCAGCCTCGACGTTTGGCACGCGGCTCCCGACGGCCAGCGCCCAGGTACTGATGACCATCCCGACATCACCATTGTTTGGGTCGTACCCCATGACCGAGAAGGTCACTGCCACACCTCACACGATACCGATGCGTCCAACCGTAATCAGTGGCATCGTACCGGCAAGCGAAAATGGCGGCAAGCTACCTTTGGATTCATTCTCTCCTTGCCGAGTCGACCGGCGACCCCTAGCATTCAACTCACGTTGCCACTCGATTCGGGCAACGGTACATGTCGCGGCGGGGAGAGCGGGTTGACAGGGGAATCTTCGAGCGCGGGCGCGCTCGGCGAGGTTACCGGGGGGATCGTCACCTCGCTGAAATCGATCCGACATTACCGGCGTCTTTGGTATTCAGGGATCGGCTACTACAGCGCGTATTGGGTGGAGATCGTCACGACCGGCTGGGTCGTGCTGACGATGACCGGATCCGCCTTCGATGTCGGATTGGTTGGTTTCTTTCGCACCCTACCGATGCTGGTGCTCGGCCTAGTGCTTGGCGCGGTCTCAGACCGCGTTCGACGCACGACGCTGCTCCTTGGTGTGCAAGCGGCGGGACTGGTCATCTCTCTCGCAGTCGCCGTGCTGTTCCTGACTGACCGCGCCAGCTTCGAGATGCTCTGCATCGGAAGCGGTTTGCTCGGCTGCGGCTGGGCGGCCGACTTTTCAACGCGCCGAGCGTTGATATCGGAAATGAACCGTCCCGAGCTTTCGGGCAACGCGATGTCTCTCGAAGCGATGTCGATGCAGGGGAGCAAGATCGGCGCGACGATTGTTGCTGGCTCGTTACTCGCCTTGGGCGGGGCAACACTGGCGTATTCAGTCCTGGCCGCTGTCTACGCCTACGGGGTTATCGCCATACTCCGCGTGCGACGCGTCTATCGAGAGAGTGAAACCCGACGCAAGGAATCAATTCCGCTAATCCGTCTGATCGCCCAGGGGTTCAGTACGTCGGTACGTATTCCGCTCATTCAGGCCGTGTTGTTGATCACCGTCGTGATGAACCTGCTGGTTTTTCCGTATCAACAGATCGTAGCCGTGATCGCACGTCAGATCCTGGATGTAGGACCGCAGCGCATGGGAATCCTTGCCGGTGCTGATGGCATCGGAGCCATCGCCGTCGCAGGAACACTGGTCTTCATGGCACGACCGGCCAGGGCAGGACGCTACTTCCTCGGAGGCGCCTTCTTCGGCACCTTTATGGTCATTGCGCTAGGAGTGTCACGAATCCTGCCACTCTCACTCGGTTTGCAGGTGCTGGCAGGTGGGTTCTTCGGTGCCTTCGGTTCGATGCAGCCGGTCCTGATCATCAACACCGTCGAACCTCAGTTCCGCGCACGCGCGCTCGGCGTGCTCGCAATGGCAATTGGCTGCACGCCGCTCGGAATCCTACTCTCTGGAACGCTCAGCGCAACGATCGGTGCGACGGCGACACTGACCGGTACCGGGACATTGGCACTGCTGCTGATGATTGCAATCACCGTTAGCAACCGCTCGCTGATCCGATCAACGGTTGCAGCAGTCCTATCGACCAGCCCAGCGAGCGACTAGAAGCAAGCTACAGCGCGATGAGCGTAGTGATTCATCACGTCGCGAAGAGCTCTCAGATTTTCGGGTTAGAACATCCAATGACCACCGTCGACCATGATCGTCTGCCCGACAATGTAGCTCGCCTCATCTGACGCGACGAAGGCGATGACGTCGGCGATCTCCCGCGCCTCACCCAGCCGTCCGATCGCGATCGTCTCCATCTCCTTCGCCTGTTGCTCCGGACTGCGACTCGCCCAGTCGTCGGTTCCACGTTCGGTCAGAATGAATCCTGGTGAGACCGTGTTGCAGGTAATGCCATGCGGCGCCAGGTCAACCGCAAGCTGCCGCATCAGGCCCATGAGTCCGGCTTTCCCGGCAGCATAGGGGATCACCCCGGTGCGGCTATGGCTACGTCCCGCACCCGAACCAACGGAAATGATTCGCCCGCTGGCTTGCGTCTTCATGATCGGTGCGACTGCCTTGGCCAGATATAGTGGCGCGTGCATGTTGAGCGCGATCACTCGATGCCAGTCGTCGATGCTCAGCGCCTCGATCCCACGACCGGCGCCGAGCGTGCCGCCAGCCACGTTAACCAGGATGTCGAGACGTCCATGGCCCCGAAAAACATCATCGACGAGCTTCTGATCGCCCTGAGCATCGGTTACATCATGAACGACCGTCGTACCACCGATCTCCGTCATCACCGCCTGGAGTTTTTCACCCTCGATGTCGACACCAACTACCCGAGCGCCGCGCTCGGCCAGCTTGCGTGCCGTCGCCGCGCCGATTCCTTGAGCCGCCCCAGTAACGATCGCAACGCGATCTGTCAGATCGGTCGACATCTTTCCTCCCTCTCAGTCGCGTTCGACGGTGTTCAACGCTTCGTTCGCGGCACGGGTCGCCTGCTTCAATCCATAGATGACACGGTTTCGATCCCGCACGAGGCGGGTCCGGAGGTATTGATACTCACCTGAAGACGAGTCCATGCCGGCTAGTCGCACGGCAGGCTGCAGGGCGGGAAGCGGCTGCGTCGGCACTGCCAAATCGTGATCGAACATGCCTGTGCTGGTGTAATCGACCGGAATCAGGCTGCGCCCAATATCCATCAGTCCTCGGTTGATCGCCGAAACCTGAGCATCGCTGCTGGTACCGCTGCTGAGCGAGTCGATACGATCATCCAGTGCCTCAACCGCCTCCCCGAGCTCGGCGATCTGGACCAGAACTGGAGTGAGATCGAAGTGATTGCCGGCCTTCTCTTGTATGCCGTTTGTGACCGCTCGCAGGTCATCTACGACCGAGGAGTAGTGAAAGGGGAGAATTCGCGCCGAGCAAAGTCGGTGCAGGATCAACGTATAGATGGTCGCGTCCCGTTTCAAAAAATCTGGATCGATCTTGTCGACTGTGTCGTCCGGGGTGTGCCACCACCAGCCGAGTCCCCCGCCCACTCCGCCACCACCGCTGATCTGGTGGTGAAGGGCAAGCAGGAGCGGATCGGCATTCTCGGCTGGTTGTTCCGAGAGGGACATCAGCATGGCCGGAATTCCGTGGCCCCAAAAGGATTGATCTCCCGAGCGTCCATACCTCCGAGGAGCGAGTTCCTGTCCGGCGATCTGCTCGATGACATCGCTAACGAAATCGCGGACCTCGGACATGGTGTTGCCTTGCGAAAGCACGGTCGCACCGTTGCCGCCGACGGAGTCGACGTTGACATGTGCCACGCAATGGTCATGCAGATCGTGCCAGAAGTTGTCGGCGTACCATGCCGATCCGGCGTAGCGAGCGTGCGAGTGACCGGACCAGAAGGCTACCCGCATGCCTCGTCGTAGCGTAGATCGGTGCTGAGACAAGATTCGCGCAACTTCGATCATGGTGGCATTGGCGGTACCGTTGTCCATCGCACCGTAATACCAGGAATCAACGTGCCCGCTGAACATCACAAATGATTCGGACTCGGGTCCGTCCGTCGCCGGTCGGAGGTCACCGGTCAGGAGCGGCAGCGTGCGCCAGTCCTGGTAGACCTTGGTTTGGAGCCGAACGCGAACCGCCCCGTGCGCCAACGCCTCTTTGATTCGCACTCCCTCGACCCCACGGACGGAAACCGAGGGAGTCTTCGGCAACAAGTGCGCCGTTTCAGGCGTCGGAGTACCCCAGATCGGGTCAAGACCTCGCTCGTGCAGCCGTTCTCCAGCGATCCAGATCGCGGCGGCAACACCGGTCTGCTCCACCAGTTGATTTGCGTTCCCGGTGATGATGCCATCGATCAAGGCGATTTTCCCGCGCAGATCGTGCTTCTTCAGGTTTTCGACAGTTGCACTTCCAACGGGAACGAGCTCTCCTTCCAGACCACCATCGGGAGTAGATGTGGCAAAGGCGTGAGTTGCACATTCGATAGATACCGTTCCGCCGGCGGTCAGGAGATCGAGCGAAGCCGACTCCGGCCAGGAAACCAGAGCAGGATGGGAAAAACGATGCGTTTCTAGTCCATATTCCTTTAGCTTGGATTCGATCCAATCAAAGGCTCGAGCTTCGTCTTCCGTCCCCGACATTCGGATCCATTGCGCAATCGATCGGGTGGAATTCATCAATTCTTCGCTAGAAACTGAGGCCATCAAGTTCGTTTCAAGGTCTGCCCGTCGTTCGGCAGTCACGTCATCGTCCTTTCGCTCTGGCAGTTACTACGACATCTACTCGTCAAAAGATTCAATGTGGTCGAGCAGATCACAGCACCTTTCAGAAACCACGCGAACCAATCCGTGTCAAGCCTTGGATCGCTGGCCGGATATGGAGCGAGGAGGAGAGACTCCACCCGGACATCGGTTGCTCAATCCAACGCAACATAGCCAAATCACCCGTCCTCCGCAAACTGGAACAAAGTGGAACCGTTATGTAGCAACATAATCAGCATACTCGTGGTACGTTTGGATTCCGCCGAAGAGAAGTTGCGCATACGGCGCACCAGGATTATCAGGTGACGATGTCCGGATTATCGAGCAATTGTGAGATTCCCGACTACCGCACTTCGGTTGGGGCTGTACTGAAAGAGTTGAGAAGCTCTCAAAACCTGTCTCGCTCCCAGCTCGCAATCAAGTCGGGTATTTCGGTTTCCCGACTTGGTCATATCGAACGTGGACAAGTCTGTCCCAACGAAGAGACAATTGCGCAACTGGCGCCATTCTTGGGGACAACGTCGGCAGACATATGGTCGCGCGCTGGTGCAGCCTACCAGGAACGAGTTCAGCTAAAGGGGTTCCTCGAAGATCTCGGCATTCCTAGAGAAAACTGGGAAGAATTCTTTGCCCTTGATCCACGAGCACGGTCTGCGTTCGTCCGCTCAATGCAAGCAAGGCTGCCACAGCGAGCCGATCGAATGATGCAGTTGCACGCGATCGAAGATGCGATAGAACGGAATGGCCTGGATGATAGCCTGGATCTGATTCTCGCGGGCATTTCCGAACATGGTCTTCCGCCAATCGACCATATGCGCGCATCGGTCGAGCTGGAGGAGATGCCCGGCGATCGAGCTATCTTCACCGATCGTCTGCCGATCAGTCCAGTGTCGGTTCCTGTTGACTGGCTCTATCTGTTTCGCGCGAGCTATGGGATGGACCCACCGAACTCGACGATGTTGAAGCAGTGGGCAGAAACTCGACGCACCGCGATGGGCGCTACGTTGAACAATCACGTATCACGTACGATCATTCCAATTGAACGTCTCGAACATTACATTCATACCGGCGCACGAGGTCCCAGAATTCTCCTGCCTCCCGATCTCGTTGCTGCGCATCTGGTGGCAACCATTGATTTGTTGCGCACGAAACCGAGTTTTCAGCTTGGACTGTCAAAGACGAAGCTGCCGCTCATTTATCGGATCAAAGGGGACCATCACGTTCTTGTGACCGTACTTGGGTACGTTTCCGGGGCAGATCCTCAGGAACCCAAAACGACACTCGTATTCTCGCGTCCGTCGGTTGTGAAACGATTCAACGAGCACTTCGAGCGGGAGTGGGCTCGGCTACCCGACAAAGACAAGGATCAAGAATCAATAGCGAAGTGGCTAGAGAAAGAAATCACTGAGGTGGAGAACGGGGGAGAGCGATGATCACCGGAAAGGGCTTATTCTAGGCCAGTTTCCAGGTCAGTCGCTCAAGGAACTACGGGGAGGGTCCATGGAGCGAAAACAATATCGATCGAGGCGCTCGCGAAGCGTCGGGCAGCGCATTGGGCCTGCGTTGCGCATGCTTCGACGGCGTGAAGGGTTCACGGTGGAGCAACTCTCCGCCCGGACTGGTCTGTCACGAACGAGCATATCGCGCATTGAGCAAGGTCGCAGCGATGTGACACTTCCGGACGTGATGAGCTTGTCGGCCGCGCTGGGCGTTGATATCAACTACTTCGCGTCGTACCAGGATGCGTCCACGAAGACCGAACAGGAACTGCGTGAGCTTCTGACTGACGTCGACATCGAATCAGAGGTCATTCCAGCAATTCTGTCCCTAAGCTACGAGACGCAGGGAGCCCTGCTCGACGGCCTCCGTTGGCTCACATTGGCCCAACGCTCCCGTCCATTTCGAGCCAAAGAACTTGTCGATCAGCTGATGTCTCAAGGTGTACAAGCGTCAATCGCCCACATTCTGACCGGCATTGCCGACTTTGGTCTCGACGTCGACGGTTTCTGCCGCGTGATTACTCAAATGGAAGAGCTACCGGGAGATCGCCTGGTAATGTCGGACAGACTTCTGAGCGTAACTGCTCCAACCGGTGGCCATATCGATCCAATTGACGTCTTTCGTTCAATCTTCAATCGTGAGCCAAAAGATCCCGCCATGGTTCGACTATGGGCTAATACACTCCAGTCCGCCGTACGGCAGAACGTCGAACAGTTCGAGACTCGTACCATCTATCCGCTTTCGGCGATTCGTAGATACATTGATTCCGGATATTGGGGCTTAAGGGTCGAGGCTGATCACGATATCGTGCGACAACACGTAACCGACCTCGTCCAAACCTTGCGAGCCAATTCAAATGTGCGTGTTGGACTGCTCGGCGAGAACATCCCGTTCAACCTACTTGTAAAAGGTAGGGAACAGGTTATGGCATACGTCAGACTCAACACAGATATCTTCCCTGGTCAGGGGCCCGGCGTCGCGTACCGTTCAGTACGGACCGACGTGGTTCGAACCTTTCGCGAGTACTTCGACGACTTGTGGGAAGGTATTCCCAACGAACACAAGGATTCCGAAGCCGTGGCTGGCTGGCTCGAAAGTAACCTCGTGAATGCCGCGATCGAACGGGACAACTAAGCGTCAGATGTCGAGGTGGCCCAATTGATTGTCGTTGGGGTGCTCGGCCAGGTGCTGGGTCCAGAATTCGGCGATCTCGCTTCCCGTCGCGAACCAGACCTGCGGGAATCCGCGAATATAGTCGATAAGTCGCTGCAGCATCATCAGACGACCGGGCCGACCGATGAACTGCGGGTGCATAGTCAGATTGAACAACCCCCCATAGTGGTAGATGCCGCGGAACTCCTCGCTCCAGGCCTCATAGGCGACACCGGCGGGCTGAATTGGTCGTGATGGACCCGATGGTCGAAACAAGAAGTAGGGAGCGTCGTCAAGAACCCACTGCACCGGCAATTCGATCACGTGTGTTTCAGCGTGCTGCCATGGAATGAAGTGGCTCATCATGTTCGACGAATATTTGAATCCATATTCATGCAATAGCGAGATGGTGTTAGCAGAGAATTCCCAAGCCGGTGAACGATACCCGATCGGGTCTTTGCCGGTAACGGCCCGCAGTGCGGTAAGGCCCTTCTTCAGCACATCCTCTTCTCGCTCACGATTAAGTTGGGTCGGCTCTTCATGCAGATAGCCGTGGTGACCGATCTCATGACCATAGCTGTCAATCACTCCGATCATGTCAGAATGCGTTTCGGCGGTCCAGCCAGGGACGAAGAAGGTCGCTGGTATCTGATAATTCTTCAGCAGATTCAGAATTAGCGGAACGCCGACGCGCCCGCCGTAGGTGCCGATGGAGAGTAAGCCTGGCTTATTGAGATTGGTCAGATCGCCGGCCAACCAGAGCGTCTCCGCGTCGACATCGAAGGTCAACATGACCGCGCACTGTGCTCCGTCTTTCCAGCGTCCCATCGAATCTCCCATCCATTGCTCGGATCCACGACTGCCATGGTTCAATTTCACGCACGATCCGTGAAACGCACCGCCTCTGCAACTATCGCCAGTTACGATCCACCGCATGACTTTCCGGTCGTCAGATGACAACCACTCACCAGGATGACAATACCGCAGTCGCCCCCGGCCCTCAACGAACCTCGCACCATGGCCTCAATCCATACCTCGTCGGCTTCCCCGTCCTGGAAGATGTCGGGCGACGCTCGCTCGCGTGATGAGGGGAAGAGTTACACGTCACCCACCGAGGAACGAAAGTAAGGGAGCAGCCTGTCTGGCTCCCGCGATACACCGTCGAACAAATATCCCGGGCTGACTTGAGTGATCCACGGCGGCCACGTTCGATCTGCGAGAACGGCCCCAGTCGGTCGCCAGATTTCACCCGCTTTTCTCGCAAAGGGGTACATTGCGGGAGCAGACAGGCTGCTCCCCTACTCTGATTAGTTCTCGGGTGTGGTTTGCGGCGTTCGATTCCTGTTATGGCTCCACGACTTCTATTTCAACGCTTCTTCGAAGAATGTGGCCACCTTCTGGATATACTCGCTCGGATGTTGTGAATACGCCTGCACGTGCCCGGCACCTGGTACGATCCAGACCTGCTTGACGTTGCCCCCACCGGCAGCCTGTAGCAGCTTCTCTTGCGCTGGTGGCACCGCGGTGTCGGCAGCGCCTTGAATGAGCATGATGCTGCGGTCGTGCAGCTCACGAATTGAATCGACAGGACGCACTTTCGAAAGATCGACACCCCTGAACAACTTCATGGCAAGCGCCAGGCCCGGTCTGAGCGGATTGCGTGCCAGCAATGGATCCGAGTTCGCGTAGGCCGAGTCAGTCATTGCTGCCGCGAAGTCGGTCGAGCTACCCATCGCCATCAACGTGCTGGCACCGCCCAGGCTCCATCCAATAACGCCAATTGACTCCGGAGCGAAACCCTGCCGCCGCGCGAATTGCGCCGCACCAATGACGTCCCACTCTTCTTTGATGCCATAGGTGCTCTCGACATACGTCGATTTCCCGTGGCCCCGTAAATCGAACAGGAGCAGGTTGTAGCCTTGTTCCCAGAGGGGCTTCGCCAGCGGGAGCATCTGCATGCGGTTCGCATATCGACCGTGTACGAGGATCAATGCGCGATGCGAATTCGGGTTCGGCACCCACCAGCCACTGAGTTGCACACCATCACCGGCAGCCGACGGAAATGAGACATCCTCGTAGGTCAGGCCGTCATTTGGCGGCGTGATAGAGCTCACATTCTGGCGCGGCGTGTTGGTGTATTGAAACGCCTTGTAGACGGCGAGGCTCGAGTAAGTGATGGCCACCACGAGTGCTACAACGGTGATCAGCGCGACAACAAGTAATGGTTGTTGCTGCAAGCGAGTCACAGGGTTGCCCACCAACCTCCGCAAATCGATTCCGCATCGACGAAATAAAACCATAGCATGAGTGTGGACTTGCGGCATGGCACGTTCATGAAGGAGATTGGAATGCTCCAGCGAGAGAATGATCGTCCCGCGCCGCTTCACGCCGCTAGACATAACGGATCACCGCTGTGAGCAAGGCAATTGGCCTTGCGAATTCACTCTCCAGGCCGCAGACACGAGACGGAGTTGATGGGCGCAACCGGCGCGCAATAAGGCAGTCCGGCATGGGCAAGATTGTGACTACGTTGTGGCCATGCTACGATCGATATTACTCGATCAAGACATTGCAAAGGCGTTCCCGTGATCATTCCAAATACGGAGAAGCACATGACCGAGACGAATCTTCCATCGGAAGTCTGGGCCAACGGGAATGCATACGAGCGGTACGTCGGCCGCTGGAGCCATCCAATCGCCCGCGAATTTCTCACCTGGTTGGCGGTTCCGGAGAGCAGCCGCTGGCTCGACGTCGGCTGCGGCACCGGCGCGCTCAGTCAGACGATCATCACGAGCGCCTCGCCCGCCGAAGTCCACGGGATTGACACATCAAGAAATTACGTCGGTTACGCTCGTGAAAAGATCGGCGACGCTCGGGTGGCGTTCAACGTTGGCGACGCACAATCACTTCCCTATACCGACGAATCCTATGACGCCGTCGTCTCCGGGCTGATGCTCAATTTCCTTCCGGAGCCCGGGCGCGCCGTACGGGAGATGGCACGGGTTACGCGTCCTGGCGGCACGGTTGCCATCTACGTTTGGGATTACACGGACGGGACCCAGCTGATGCGCTACTTCTGGGACGCGGCCGCCGCGCTCGATCCGGCCGCACGAGATCTTGACGAGGGGCGCCGCTTTCCGCTGTGCCAGCCAGGTCCGCTCGGGGAACTCTTCAGATCCGACAGCCTTGTCGACGTAGTGACACGCCCACTCGATGTGCCGACGACGTTTCGCGACTTCGAAGACTACTGGTCGCCATTCCTCGGTGGGCAGGGTCCGGCTCCAGGTTACGCGATGTCGCTCGATGAGGAGCGCCGAACCACACTTCGAGAACACATCCGCGCAGCGCTCCCGATCCAACCGGACGGTTCAATCAACTTGACCGCGCGGGCCTGGGCTGTGCGAGGCACGTGTCGTTCAACGAGATGAGGCCGGCACGATCCCAACCATTCCGGCACCCATGAGAGCTAGCTGCGCCCGAGCGCTCTGAGTACCGCATGAGCCGCGTTGTGGCCGGGCGCACCGGTGACCTCGCCGCCGGGGTGTGTATCGGCACCACACAGGTAGAGGTTCTCAATCGGCGTGTGATAGTCACTCCAGCCAGGCAGCGGACGCTGGTTCAGAAGCTGTCCGGCCACCATGTCGATATGGCGAATATTGCCGTCGGTCATCCCCACCCGCTGCTCGATATCGGCCGGGGTGAAACAGACCCAGTCGCGGATCACGTCTCGGATGTTCGGCGCGTAGTGCTCCAGGGTGCCGATCAGCATTTCGCCAGCCTGGCGCGTCAGCGCCTCCGTCCATTCACCGCCGTTTGGCTTTACCGGCGCATACTGCACCCAAATCGACATAACATGTCCGCCGTGTGGCACCAGCGTGCGGTCATACACGCTCGGGATCTGCACCGACATGACCGGGGAATCGGTGATCCGACCGCGCATAGCGTCATCCCACGCTTTGCGGTAATAATCGATGGATGGGCAGATCTTGATCTGCGCCAGCATACGCGGGTCGTACTCGGCGCCGAAGTAGGACGTGAAATCGGGCAGTTCATCCAGCGCCGCATGAAACTTGAAATAGGCGGCACGCGTTCGCAGACGCTCAACTGAGCACACGAATTCCTCTGGAAGTGCCGATCGCGGGACCATGCGCAAAAAGGTCCGCTTGATGTCGGCGTTCGACAGAAGGACGTCCGCCGCGATCTCTTCCCCGCCTTCCAGTTTCACTCCGACGGCTCGTCCATCCTCGATCAGGATGCGCTCGACCGTCACACCCGTTCGAACGGTGACCCCTTTGGCCTCAACCGAGCGCCGCATCGCTGACGTGATACCGCCCATGCCACCGACGACGATCCCAGCATCCTCGTCGGGCGTAAACTGTGAGATCGCCGGGTAGATCCCGGAAAGCAGGCTTCCAGGTGCGTCCGGATCACCAGCGTCCCAGGCCATGGTCAATCCGCCCTTGACCTCGTCTGACTCGAAGAATTCGTCGAGCAAATCAGTGACCGAACCAAACAGGAGTCTCTCCAGCAGGGGCTCATCCTCGGTTCCGGCAACGGCGGCGGTCATTTCGGCCAACGACGGCGGAGGCGTCAGAAACCAACGGTAAAAGATGCGAGCCAGGCGCTCTCGGTAGGCGCGATAGTGAGGCAGCGCCTCAGCATCGTGCTCCGAGAAGGCAGAAAGCTCCGCCGCAGCCTGCTGATCGTCGTCCCAGGAGAGAATGCGCCGCCCGCTGGGGAACGGAGTGAACGAGCCAGGATTGAGGTGATGCACGTCGAAACCGTGCTCGCGGAGGTCCATATCGTGAATGACTTTGGCCTGCAGCAGATAGCAGATGTAGGAACAGGTCGGCACCGAATATCCGGGCCAGAGCTCTTCGGTGACGACGGCGCCGCCCACGAAGTCACGCCGTTCCAACACCAGCACCTTGAGGCCGGCATTGGCCAGATACCAGGCAGCGACCAAGCCGTTATGCCCACCGCCGATGACGACTGCATCCCATCGCGTTCCACTCAACTGACCCGTCCTCTCACTATCGGAGAAGGTCGATTAGTGACGTCAACCACGGATAACCCGAGGCACCGATCACTTCAAGCTAGTGAAGAGAGATTCGTCGGTGGCTGCCTCAAAATGACGAGAGAAACTAGCTGGCATCCCCGTCATCCTGAGCGACAGCAGAAGGATCTCTCCGTTACGCTCCAGCAGTGCGAGATGCGCCAACCGCGCGTATTCAAGTCCACTAGCTGTCACTCAAGCGAAAGAAGACGTCGGGACGGCCCTGTCCGCCATCAACCGGGATGTTCGCGCCGTTGATCCAGCTGGCACGGTCGGACAGAACGAAGGTGACCACATTGGCGATCTCTTCAGGGTTCGCGAGCCGTCCCCAGGGGAATTCATTGCGTTCGAACTCGCCGAAGACATCCGGGTTGAGGCTCTGGAATCGCTCCCAGCCACCGCCCGGGAAAATCGTCGATCCCGGACTGACCGTATTGACCCGGATACGATGCGGCCCAAGCTCCCAGGCGAGCGAACCAGAGAGAAAGATCTCGGCCGCCTTGCTGGTGCCGTATTGCGAACGTGGGCCGGGCTTCCAGCCTGAGATCGACGCGATGATCACGACACTGCCACCTCCGCGTTCCAGCATGGTCGGGGCTGCGGCACGAATCGCCCGCACGGCATGGAATAAGTTTGTCTCGAAGGTCTGGATCCAATCCTCGGGCGTCAGGGAGAGAAATGTCTTCCCCGACATTCCACCGACGTTGGCGACGAGAAGGTCAACGCCGCCCAAAGCCGCTCCGCATTCATCGACGAAACGCTCGACTTCGCCCGGCTTTGAAACGTCGGCGGTAACGCCATGGGCCCGAACTCCGAGTTCGCGGATCTCACCGAGGGTTCGCTTGATCCCATCGGCGCCACGTCCACAGATGCCGATGTCGCAGCCTTCCGCGGCCAGTGCCAGTGCAGTCGCGCGCCCGATCCCTCGACTTCCTCCAGTGATGAGGCCGATTTTGCCGCTTAATCCAAGGTCCACACTCGCACCTCCACGACGATCACCAAGCAATCAGACGCCATCGATAGACTCCACTTCAGTAGACCGGATCATAGCACCGACGTTACGCGCCAGACAGTAGATGACCTTGGAAGACAGGCGCAGCAACGGAAACACGGGTATTATCCCTTAGACCGACTACACGACCGCAATTCCTTGGCAACGGACATGGGAACATGAAAAGGCAAGGGGAGAATATGACGACCGACGACATCTGCTTCATGAGTGCCACCGATCTAGCAACAAACATTCGTGACAAGAAGATTTCGGCACGCGAGGTAATGGCGGCGCATCTTGATCAGATCGCGCGCGTGAATCCAATGGTGAACGCGATAATTACGCAGATCCCCGACGAGGATGCGCTAAATCTGGCCGACGCCGCCGACCGCGCCGTCGCAAACGGAGACGAACTTGGTCCGCTGCACGGGTTACCGATCGCCCACAAGGATTTGGTGCCGACCAAGGGAATGCGTACCACCTCTGGCTCGCCGATCCATCGCGATTTCGTGCCGGATGAGGATGCTTTGATCGTCGAGCGGCTGAAGGGCGCGGGAGCACTTACGATCGGCAAAACCAACGTACCCGAGTTCGGCGCGGGTTCGCAGACCTTCAACCCGGTCTTCGGCGCGACGTTAAACCCGTATGACACGACCAAGACGTGCGGTGGTAGCAGCGGGGGAGCGGCTGTCGCGTTGGCCTGCGGCATGCTACCGATCGCCGACGGAAGCGATACAGGTGGTTCGCTACGCAATCCGGCTAATTTCAACAACGTCGTCGGCTTCCGCGTTTCGCCTGGGCGCGTACCCGGCTGGCCAGCCGCGCTCCTCTGGTGGGCGCTCTCGACCCAAGGCCCGATGGGCCGCAACGTGCAGGACGTCGCTCTGATGCTCAGTGCAATCGCCGGGCCCGATCCAAGAGCACCGATGTCGATCGAACAGCCAGGTGAAATGTTTCGCCAGCCTCTCGACCGAGATTTCCGCGACGTACGAATCGCCTGGAGCCCCGATCTAGGTGGACTACCGGTCGATCCTCGCGTCAGAGGGGTACTGGAAAGCCAACGACACATCTTCACTGACCTTGGCTGTGAAGTTGACGAGGCAACACCCGACCTGGGCGACGCCGAAGAGATCTTCCTGACGCTACGCGCCTTTAACTTTGCGCTGGGATTCGGGGAGTTGCTGAAGACGCACCGTGACCAGATCAAAGACACGGTCATCTGGAACACCGAGGAGGGTCTCAAGCTAACGGGTCCGCAAGTGGCACAGGCGATGGCGAAGCAAACAAATCTCTATCATCGAGTCCGGCAGTTCCTCGAAACATATGAGTACCTGATCTGTCCGGTGAATCAAGTGCCGCCGTTCGACGTGAACCAGCCCTATCCAACCGAAATCAACGGCGTGCAGATGGAAAACTACATCTCCTGGATGAAATCGGCCTACTTCATTACCGTTACTGGCCTGCCCGCCATCTCGGTTCCGTGTGGCTTCACGCCGGAGGGATTGCCGGTCGGAGTACAGATCGTCGGTCGCCATCACGACGATTTCGGGGTATTGCAGCTGGCGTATGCGTTTGAGCAGGCGACCCGGGTTGGCCAGCGTCGCCCGCCGGTGGTGGGATGAGAGTGCGTCTGGATCCCGATACCCGGCACGAGAACGCGTTCGGTTGTTGGCTCGGAAGTTGGGACGCAAAGCGCGGGACCACCTTGCGTGCTCCCGCCAGAATTGTATGAGGTGAATGTGGGAGGATACAAGATCCCCCTACAGTTCAGCCCACGGAGCCGGTATTCCTGAAGGCAACTCGGGCGCCAATATGTCCCATTGGGTCCGCGGGTGCGGGGCTTTCGATCAGAAACTGGTTTCAGGTGCATACGAAAGGCCAGCATGGAAGAACGGATCGATCGCCTCGTCAATATGGATCTCAACGGTCGCGGCATTGAGCGACTATATGCCGCCGCGCGGAAAGCTGTAGGCAAGCCGTTGGCGCTGGCCGCCGCCGAGAAGCTAGCGAGGGTGCCTCAGGGCGGGACCGTCGTGATCACCACAGGATTCGCTTCTCGCGGATGGATCAGCCCCAACATCGCCGAAAGTGATGGGCCTGCTGGTGCAGCCGCTGTCGCCCGGGCTCTCGTGCTCAGCCGAAACGTGATCCCGGTCGTACTCGCCGAGCGGACCCTGCTGGAGCCGATTGGCGGGGTCTTCCGCGCGGCCGGGATGGCGTTGGTGACGATGGACGAAGCACTCCGTACCGCCATGCCGGGCGGGCGGTTGTCCGCAGCAGTGCTACGCGAGTACCCGCAGGACGACGAGCAGGGCAAAGCGGTCGCCGGACCGCTCCTCGACGAACTGCAACCGAGTCTCCTCTTTTCCGTGGAACGGGTCGGTCGGGCAGCCGATGGCCGATACTACGGCGCGCGTGGGGCTGATCTCGGCAACGTCCCGGCCCGGGTTGATTACGTGTTCGACGAAGCGCACCGTCGCGGCATACCGACGGTCGGCGTCGGTGATGGCGGCAACGAGATCGGCATGGGGCGAATCACAGACGCGGTGTGTGAGCACGTCCGCTTTGGCGATCGAATCGGGGCCATCACTCCAACCGACGTACTGATGACCGCTTGCGTTTCTAACTGGGGTTGCTACGCGATCGTGGCATGCCTGGCGGCCCTGCTCCGCGATTCGGATCTGCTCCACACTCCGGAACGCGAGGGGGCTCTGCTGCGCCGGGGTGCCGACCTCGGATTGATCAACTCGCCAAAAGGACACGTCGATCCGAACGTTGACGCCATCCCGATCTCCACGCACCTGGCCGTGGTGGAGATCCTGCGCGAGATGGCGATCCGCAGGATGGCGGAAAACGATAGGGAGTAGCCACTCAGATATACGGCAAGACGTCCAGTAGTCGCTGGCCCATCGCAGATGACACTCTGGCGCTCAACGGCACGGAGATGGAGATGCAGGACGTGGCGAGTCAACTCAAAATGAAGTTGGGATTGGTTTTGCCCGAAGGCGAGCGGGACATGGGTGGAGAGACCGCTCGCTGGTCTGACTATGTGTCCATGGCACAGACGGCCGAGGATATGGGCTTTGATTCCCTGTGGTTCGTGGATCATCTGCTTTACCTCGAAGGCGCAACAGTAGAACCACCACAGGGCGTCCGGGAATGTTGGTCCGTCCTGGCGGGCCTCGCCGCGGTCACTTCCAGGGTCGAGCTTGCGCCGCTGGTGAGCTGTACCGGGTATCGCAATCCGGCGCTCCTTGCGAAGATTGCCGACACCGTCGACGAGATCTCCGGCGGCCGCCTGATTCTTGCTCTTGGTGCCGGCTGGCACGAGCCGGAGTATCGAGCCTTTGGCTTTCCGTTCGACCACCGCTACTCCCGCTTCGAAGAGGCACTGAAGATCATTCACGGGTTGCTGCGCGACGGTCACATTGACTTCGAGGGGGCCTACTACACTGCCAGAGATTGCGAACTGCTGCCGCGCGGCCCCCGCGTCAACGGCATTCCTATCATGCTTGGGACAACCGGCCCGAAGATGCTGCGCCTGACCGCGCAGTACGCCGACCAATGGAATGCCTGGTTAGCGATGTCGGACAGTTCTCCCGATCGTGTCCCACCCCTTAACGCCGCTGTCGACGCCGCCTGTGCCGATGTTGGCCGCGATCCGGCCTCATTGGAACGCACGATTTCGATCATGATCGATGTGGGCGGAAACAGCGAGATTCCGGCGAGCATGGGGCGCGGCGAGGCCGCGCCGATCAGCGGATCAACGGAGGAAATCGCCGCGACGATCCGGCGGTTCGCCGAGAACAACATCAGCCACCTTCAGATCTATCTGCTGCCTAATACGGTGGCGACAATCCGTGCCTTCGAGCCGGTACTGCGAGAGCTCGGCCGTGCGTGAGCGGTTCCTCCTGAAACGAGACAGGTCGGCCGCGAGCGTCGCGGCCGAGCTTCACGTCTACCAACCCTGCTGCGTCACTTCGTCGGCACCGAGCCGTTTGAGCAGAACCTTGTAGGGATCCGGATTATTCGGGTGGTACTCAAACACCGCCCGCTCGAAGTATTGCGTCATGTAACCGGTCTGACTGTCGACGAATTCCTCCGAAATCGGGTAGCCGAAGAGCGCCAGGCTCTCACGATACGAGATCCCCGTGTCACCAAAGTCGAGCCCGTGCGACTGCCAGTAGTCCTTGAAACTGAAGCACGCGTTGTGTCGAGTGGCCTCGAAGAACTGGCAGGCGTCGGTGCTGGCCGTATTGGCCGGCAACGGCTGGAATGGCTGCGTCACCACAAGATTGCGCGCTTTGGCATCTTCGGCGCCGGTACGGCCTAACGATGTCTCGTACACCGTACCGGCTAGCTCAGGATGATACTCAAAGCGCTGGCGTTCGAGATATTGCACCGTCAGCATCTGACCGAGATCGGAATTCCGCTGGGAGAACTCCTCGGTCACCGGATAGCCGAAGACCGACAAACCGCCGGATCGACTCCAGAATGTCTTAAACCCAAAGCTGATGTAATGACCCGTCTCCGGGAAGTAAAGCCAATTCGGGTCGGTTGTGCCCGGGTTCGGTCGAGGTGCGCTCGGCAGGACCTCCCACAGCCAGGCCGTCTGGATGTCCTTCAGTGAGGAAACCATCAGATCGGGACGGCTCGATGTCGTCCAGACGACTGCCCCGTTGTCGGCGTCCGGCGTCCCATTCGTCAGCGCCGTGGTTGGTAACGTGAACAGGCTTGCAGTCTGAAGATCGTAACCGCGCAGCTCTGGCGGGCTATCGTAGGAGGATTGGGTCTGCCAGAAGACGTAGCGGCCATCGGTCGTCGGCGATGCCGCGTTCTGCGCGATCGAGATGCCGACGAAGCTGTAGAGTGAGACCTTGAACAGTTCGCCGTAGTAGGGGTCTGTGATACCTCTTACGCTGTAAACCAGCGTATTACCTCCAACCGCCAACCCGATGGCGTTGCCAACGAAGGTCACGCCGGACGCCACTACCGATGGCCCCGATCCGCCAATCCGGGCAACGCGGATCTGCCATGGATAGGTGCGGTTGGGGGTTGCCGTCTGCTCGACCCAGGCAACGGTGTTGCCCGTGATAGCCACCTGAGATACCAACCAACCTTCGCTGGCGGTCGCCAGGGTCACGGGGTCGTCCATCGTGCTAATATCCCGGGCCATGATCTGGCTGCCCATGACCCACACGACCCAGTGACCGGACACGTCTATGTAGGAGAGTGTCTGACCCGGTGACGCGACCGTCACTTCGCTGCCACCGCTGAGGTCCCGGGCATGAAGCTCGTCGCACGACGGGCAGTTTGATGTGGACACGATCCAGATTACGACGTTGCCGTCGATCTTAGGATGGGACTGATTCTCGACCCCGTCGGCGATGGTGAAGACAATGCCATCGGAAAGGTGAGCGCCGACGACGTCGGCATTACCTGTCGTCGCGCCGAATTCCTCGGACCAGACTACGATGTCGCCATTCGTGGAGGCGGCAGAATCAAGCATTCCGGGAGTCGGTGGAGAAATTGCCGCGGTCTGAGCCGCCGCAGCAATCGGTGCTGAGGAACCAAGGGTGAGCCCCACTGTCATCAAAAGGATCGCAAGGAATCGCATTCCGATCTGCATCCTCGTCTCCTAATCCAACGCTGTGTGAACAACCAAAACCAACAGAGTGAATGCACGACCAAGGCTTGTTCCTGGCGGCGATGACCGACCGATCGATGCGAATCTCCTCACGCTACGCGCGACCGACGCCGCGGTCACCAGCGGGCATTGGCAAGGACGCGACTGCCTACACTTGACGTGTGATAGCACGCAGCCTGCCTTCGGCCCTCCAGAAGCCCGTCAAACGCCGCGAGACAATCGATCTCGAACCGCTTGAGGAACTGACCGATGATGTCCCGTTGAGCCAGAGTGTGAATTCGGTTGCCACCTGGTTCGGCATAGCCAAAGCTTATGGCACAAAGCGACTGGACCGGGGGCTTCTTCGCGGCGCCAAGAAGCCCTGGGAATTGCTCTGGTCAGTTAGCCACGCTGACAGCGATATCGATCGAGTTCCAGTTCCGAGCTAATTCACCACACGAGCATTCTCGCTGCCCAAGAAGCGGCTGAACCAATCGATGGCGAGACGGGTGACGACTTGCATGGTGCCCGGCTCCTCAAACAGATGGGTGGCACCGGGTACGATCTCGAGCCGTCGTTCGCACTGAAGCAGGTCGTACGCCTGAGTGTTAAGGACGATCACCTGTGAGTCCGAGCCGCCGACAATCAGCAGAGTCGGGGCGACAACGCGTCGCAATGCCTCACCGGCGAGATCCGGGCGTCCACCACGGGAAACGATGGCAGCGATCTCGTCAGGCACCTCAGTTGCTGCCATGAGCGCGGCACCTGCCCCGGTGCTTGCGCCAAAATAGCCAATCGGGAGCGCCGTCAACTCCGGCTGATCCCGCACCCAGCGGGTAGCCAAAACAAGACGCGTTGACAACAGCGGAATGTCGAAGACGTTTCCACGATCGAATTCCTCCTCCGGCATCAGCAGGTCGAAGAGGAGTGTTGCAATCCCAGATTGGTTCAGTGCACGGGCGACGGTCCGGTTTCGAGGGCTCATACGACTGCTGCCGCTGCCGTGAGCGAAGATGACGATCCCCTTGGCGTTTGCAGGCACATCGACAAAACCGGGCAGCGCCAGATTCTCGGATGAAACCATCACCTCACTCGAAGATACGTCGCTGTTCACGTGTCTTCGCTGACTGTTGGGCATACTGACCTCTCCGATCATGACGAAGTCTTCAGATATCGAGCAAGCAGCGAAGCAGAACACAGTCCGCCTCGTCGACGACTCGAAGTCCGGAGTAGGTCGCGGCCTTCACCTCGTGGGCGATGTAACCGGTGATGTCCTGTTGAGCCGACACTCGGACCACAATACCTGGGAGAGTCGCAACATTCACCAGTTGACGCAGTGCGCTCCAGTCTTTCTCGCGAAGGTCAGCTCGAAGCGACTTAATCCCGGCCTCATCCGTGAAGATCCTGGCGGGAACGTGCATCGGCGGTTTCTTTGGTACCTCCCACCGGTTCATCCCAACCGGGTTGAGCTTCAGATCGTCCAGAATGGCCTTGAGGTCGATTGTTGTCTGGCACATCGTCAGTCAGCTCCGTTTGTCATGAAGGCGGGATTGACCTGAAATTGTTCCGGCCGGGCACGCAGGTTTACCCGGCCGGACGAGAGGGGAAATGAGCGATTAGTCGATCGGGAGCGACGGTTCCGGCAACCATGCCGGCTTGCGCTGCTCGTTGCGAATCTCGGGTTCGTGCTTCAACTTGGCGATGAACGCATCGAGTTGATCGTAGAGATCATCAAATGCCTGACGCACCGCCATCGATTGCCGCTCGGCCGTAGAGGTGGCAACGATGTTTCGATCTAGGACGTGAAGCAATAGCTTGGCCGTGTAGGTATCGCTGCGAAGATGATAATCGAAGGTGATGTCAAGCAACTTGAGATCTTCCTCGACGTGAGCCAGTCGTTCGTCGAGCAGCTTCGCTTCCCTGTCGACCGTCTCGCGAACGGCATTCGCGATATGAATGCGACTATGGTAACGAAATCTCATTGCGTGCCTCCAATGGCTATGAACCCGGACTCCATCCCTGATGGAAATGTGAGCACCCCGGTGTGCCAGCCTGATCCAGCGCACTGTAAGACGATACTGGTCTCACCGGTAGCTGAGCCAACTCCTTGCCTCTTGACGCCCGCTGGCCGTCTATGGGGAGTTGACGCCTCCATCGTGCCGCACTTCACGCAGCAAAAGTGTGCCGTAGATTACCCCCGGCGTGACAATTTCGTGCAGAACGGCACCCCGGCCGGTCGATTCCCGTAACCAGAACGTGAACGTCACCAGATCTACGTGGTCATCCGAGAGGTGCGGTTCGGCTGATTGTGGCGCCCTACGACTTCGCGACGAAGGTACATTCAGGCTATTATTGCAGGGCATACCCGATCCTATAATGACCCCGTCGGTCTCGATCTCTCGCTTGAGAACTCACTTCGTCGCCGCGAAATGGTGGCTAATTACTCCGTTTCGAGCTCAAGACTCTGGTGCTCGGCGCAGGGCTTGAGCAGAGAGCCGCACGAAATCGAGAGGAACCAATGCTTGACTCAGGAATATCGCCACTTCGGCCCCTGAGCGTCTCAGACCTGATCGACGAGACGTTCCACGTCTATCGGAAGAACTTTCTCCTCCTTCTTTCGATCGGCGCGGTCTTAATGATTCCAATGGCGCTAATACAGGTGTTCCAGCAAATCGCGGTGCAGCAACGAGGAACTTCCGATCTCCTGTTCTACGCGGGGAGCACCCTGATCATTGGCTTGGTCCAGTTCGTTGTCTATCTCGGCGTTCTCTCAGCCATGATCTACGCTGTATCCGAAATTCGCATGGGCAGGAGACCGAGCGTGACGGAGTCATATATGACCGGAATGGAACGATATCCAGCGATGATCGGCGTTGGAATGCTCTTACTTTTCCTTCTTGTCGTTATCTCCGTTACTATCATCGGCATTCCTATCGCGATCTACCTCGGGACCTGCTGGCTGCTCGCGTTGCACGTAACCGTTCTCGAAAGCAAAAGTGGATGGTCGTCACTCTCACGTAGTCGATCGCTGATCAGCGGGCAGTGGTGGCGCGTTCTCGGAATCACTATTCTGGTCTACATGATCGTCTATGTAATGAATTTGGTCTTCGCGATTCCGGGCTTCATCTTCGGATTCTCAGTTGCGTTTGGGGACTTCGGTTCGACTTTCCGAGCCATCGCGGCCGCGATCAGCACACTCTTCAGCACAGCCGGCACGATCATCACCGGTCCAGTCATATACATTGCCTGGTTGTTCCTGTATTACGATCTGCGAGCACGTAAGGAAGGGTTAGATCTGGAGTTGATGGCCAACCGGGCTGAAGCGGAAGCCCAATCTTTTGCCAGTCGCCCGTAACGTGTCGATTGAACACGGCCGGAAGCGGATCGCCTCTCTCCCGAACAATCGCTGGCGCTTCATCGCCATTCTCGCCGTCACTCTTGCGGTACTCTTATCTGCCGTGATCCTACCCACAGCAGGTGCTCGGACGTTCGATCTCGACGGCTATCGCCAGATCATCCAGACTTCGCTCACGAACCTGCAGCACGATCCATCAACGTCAAACCAGACTGCGGCGAATCTTCAATCAATATCGCAAGTGAAGTTACCGGATGGATCGACAATCGCGCCAAACCTGAATGCGATCGTGTCGGATCTGGACGCTCGGCCTCCTCGCATCGCTGACGCAGTTACAAGTTTGTCGGCGATCCTGACTCAACTGGATCGCGCTCAGTCCAACAAGAGCGGTGTCCAACCTGGCACAGATGCGAGCCGGAGCCTGCAATCGATCTTGGCGCGTTCAGAATTCCACCAGAAGACGGAGAGTCCTGCGCCAAGCATTACCGGCTGGATTCTGCGTGAGCTTCGGCTGTTGCTCGGCCCAATCGTTGCACCGGTGGCACGGTTCCTCGCGGCAATCTTGGGTGGGTTCATTCCCTCACCGGCGGTATGGACAATGGCGCTCGTGGCGATTGGCCTGGCAGCAATCGTGATCGTGATTGTCGGGCCGATCCGCGGTGTCCGGCGCGGTTTTGGCCCCGCAATCAGACGGTTCTCGGCTGAGACCGGCGTAGCGCGTAAAACCGCGATTGAGCTGCGCGAAGAGGCTGATTCGCTGGCACGAGACAACTCCTACAGGTTGGCGATCAGGACACTGTATATAGCAGCGTTGTTCCGTCTCGATGAACGGGGCCTGCTGCGATTCGAGCGATCGCTGACCAATCGTGAAGTGTTGAAGGCCGTCACGACGAGTAACGGTTCGGCGCTTGCTGAACGGTTGGCACCATTGGTCGATCGATTCGATCGATATTGGTACGGTGCCGACCACTGCAGCGAGCAGGATTATCGTGAGTTCGCTCAACTTTCGAGCTGGGCCTGGGAGGCCACATGACGTTGTCACTCCCTCGCACCAAAGTGCTTGGCCCAGTCATCCTCGCCGCACTGCTGATTTTGGCGGCCATTCTCACGGCAATCGCAACCCGGCATGAGAGCTCGTTGAAGCAACCACTGTCCTATCCGACCTACGATGTCCATGAATCTGGTCCGCAAGGAACTCGGGCCCTCGCTCTGTGGCTGTCCGACCTGGGCTATCAACCGAGCACGCTCCAGTACCGGCCATTCAAGCTCTCGTCAGCGGACGGCCTGTTGCTCATGCTCTTTCCATCGCTGGACCCCAGCGCCCAGCAGATTCAGGCGATTGTCAGCTGGGTAGAACAAGGCGGCACGTTGGTCGTCGCGTCAGGAAAACCCAGCAACCTGTTGAGCCAGCTCGGTGTACAGGTCATCCCTCATGCGGCCCAGATGGTTGACGTGCGTCCGGCCCAGCCCATGCTCTTGAATCCTCCCGTTGGTAGGAGCGCTGTCAACACATACGCGACCCTCGCGTTTCGCGACCCTGCCTGGATTCCGCTACTCGAAGCGGCGAACAACGATGAGATCGTCGCCGCTTCGATAACCAAAGGCGATGGGACGATCATCGTACTCTCAAGCGGTGATCCGTTCAGTAATAGCGGCCTGTCTGAGCCCGGCAACCGCGACTTGGTCCTGAACCTGCTGGCATCAGTTCCGGCAGGCAGTACCACTATCATCGACGAGTATCACCACGGCTTCACCGAGCAGGGCACGTTCACCTATCAGCTCTTCAGACAACCCTGGGGCTGGTCTATCTTGTATCTGGTGACGGTTCTGTTTGTCTTTCTCGTCCTGAGCGGTCGACGCTTCGGGCACGTAGCCCGTCCGTATTCGTTTGCGCAGAGAAGGGCTCGTTCAGAGTTCGCCATAACGCTAGCGTCCATGCTCCATCAGAACCGGCATCGGGAATGGCTGCGGGATCACTATCTTGAGCAGCTGAAACGAATGCTGGGCAAGCGCTTCAGAGTACAGTCGACTCTACCGACACCAATCTTCTTGGAGCAAATTGCGCAGCGGAGCCCGAACGCTATCGAACTCGTCGAGCCGCTGCGAGAGATTGAGTCGGATAAAGTTCCTGAAGAACAACGACTGGTCGCGCTCATTCGCGAGATAGAACTCATCGCTGCGCGTCTGATGCAGCGGCCGACTGCAAATATCGGTGGCCAGACTGCCTCTCGATCAGATAACCCGATACACGATGAGGGAAAGACAGGAATATGACGAACACACGAGCAATACGCGACCAAATCCTCTCCGAGGCCGGCCGCGCCGTTGTGGGGCAGGGAGAGACGATTGAACTCCTTTTCGTGGCCCTCCTTGCAGGTGGTCACGTCCTGATCGAGGGGGTCCCTGGGACGGCCAAGACGCTGATGGCCAAGACCCTCTCCATGCTGCTCAAGGCGGAATTCACCCGTGTCCAGTTCACGCCCGATCTGATGCCCTCGGACATTCTGGGTACCAGCGTCTTCGATCTGGCGACCAGTCGTTTCCATCTGAAGCAGGGTCCGATCTTCACCAATTTCCTGCTGGCCGATGAGATCAACCGTGCGCCCGCCAAGACACAGGCCGCGCTGCTTGAGGCAATGGAAGAGCGCCAGGTCACCCTTGATGGGGTTCGCTACGTTCTGCCAGAGCCTTTCATCACCGTTGCAACACAGAACCCGATCGAATACGAAGGAACCTACCCCTTGCCTGAGGCGCAGATCGACCGTTTCCTGTTCAAGATTCTGGTTGACTACGGGTCATCCGACGAAGAGCATGAGATTCTGAATCGCTACCATGCGGGATTTGACGCGAAAGCGCTGGACTCGCTGGGATTACGACCAATTCTCGAGCCGGGGGAGATCGGCGTCCTACGCGCTGAATGTCAGCGGGTTGCAGTCGATCCTGGGATCATCAGCTACATTACCGCGATCGTCCGAGAGACACGAAGCTCTCGCGACATACGTCTTGGAGCCAGCCCAAGAGCGGCGATTGCGTTGCTGCTTGGGAGTAAAGTGCTGGCTGCGCTCGACGGCAGGGACTATGTTCTGCCGGACGATGTTAAACGGCTGGCATTGCCAACATTGCGTCACCGAATCGTGCTCAAACCGGAGGTCGAGCTTGAAGGCATGATTCCCGACATGGTCGTCAGCAATATCCTCTCGGTCGTTGAAGTACCACGCTGAATGACCGTCATGCCGACCTGGCGCCTTCTGCTTCTAATGTCGACCACTGCTCTATTGCTGGTGCTCGGATCGTTTGTTCATGGGGCAGTCTTCGCCGCCATCATCTACTTCGCCGCGCTCGTCGCACTGCTCGCCGTTGACATTCAACTCGGTCCGCGCGCCGAAGATTTCACGGTAGATCGGAGTCACGACCAACGCCTGTCGCTCGGTGAGCCGAACACCGTGACACTGAACGTCCGCTGGACGAGTCGCAGACTTGGGAACGCAGCGGCGCACCGCATCTGGGTACGTGATGAGGCGCCCCCCGAGATTCCCGGTGAGCAACCTATCCTGGGTGGCACGATTCAACCAGGGGGCGAATGGCAGGGGCGCTACGAGCTTCACCCGGTAAGACGCGGAACCTACGAGTTTGGCGACATTTGGCTGCGCGTCGAAACCCCATTCAGGCTCGCGGTGCGCCAGTTTGGCTACCGGCGTCAGGAGCCTGCCCGCGTCTACCCAAACCTGCGTGCCATTCGCCAATACGATCTACTTGCCCGCCGTGGACGGCTTGCCGAGGTCGGAGTTCATCGAACACGTTATCTTGGTCGCGGCAACGAGTTTGAGCGTCTGCGCGACTACCTGCCGGACGATGAATACCGGCGCATCAACTGGAAGGCGACCGCGAGACTTCTCCGGCCGATAACCGTTGAATACGAGACGGAGCGAAGCCAGAGCCTGCTTCTGATGCTCGACACAGGTCGCCTCATGGGGACGCCGACCGGGGATCTGGACAAGCTGGACCACGCCCTCAACTCGGCACTGCTGCTGGCCTATGTCGCGACAAAGATGGGGGACCGGGTCGGAACGATGGCTTTTGCCGATCAGGTGAGGGTCTTCGTGCCACCGGCGCGAGGAGACCGACAGTTTCAGCTGCTACTCGACTCGTTGCATGGCATTCGCGTGCAGCCGGTTGAAACAGATCTGCGCCGGGCGGTCTCGTTTCTGGCATCCCGCAACCAGCGACGTTCGCTCGTCATCCTCTTCACCGATTTTGCGGGAGAGCTCGACAGCACAACCATCGTCCCAAGTCTACAGTTGCTGGCTCGACGTCATCTCGTGGTCTGCGCCAGCCTGAGCGATCCGGACCTGATCGCGATGGGGAAACAATTGCCGAACGACTCGTTGCAGTCATACCAGAAGGTCGTGGCACGGAGGCTGTTGGAGGAGCGCCGCGGCATTGTCGAAAGATTAGAGCATTACGGCATCGCCACCATCGAGGGCTCACCTGAGTCTCTCTCGCCGGCAATGATCAATCATTACCTTGAAACGAAGGCCCGGTCGCGACTATGAGCCGCGCCAGAATAGGCAAGCTTGCCGGGACGTGCTTAGACATCTGATGATGTGTCACGCCCAGCACCAAGTACGTAGGAATAGAGCAAGATCAGTGCGATGGCGCCGATGAGGAATTTGGCTAATCTTGGAATGCCACTTGGCGAGACGAACCCTTCCAGCGCACCGGCAATCACCAGGAGAGGCACGCAGCCAAAGAGAAGCGGGACAGCCTTACTCGCAGCCGCTGTAAGTGCGGCTCGGCGTGATACGAGGCCAGGGCTCAGCAGGGCGTGACCGATACGTAGACCGGCGCCGCCGGAAATGAAGATGACTGTCATCTCGATCCCGCCGTGTGGCGAGACAAAGCCGATTAGCGTGCCACCAAGCCCGTGCCGGATGGCGAGACCTGCCGTCGCTCCCAGCAATAGACCATTTTCGACAAGCGCGACGACCGTTCCGAGCCCGAACAAGATTCCGCCGGCAAAGGCGAAAAAAGCGACGCGAATATTGTTGGTCATGATGAATGACGAAGCCAGACCACGATCGCCACGTGCTATCTGCATCCAGCTCTGCCCCTGTTCGATCTTGTCGACCAGGTCACCGGCCGGAAGGATCATTCGCCCAATGGTGGGGTCCACCAGGGTTAGGACGATCGTCAAAACGAAAGGGATCAGCAGCAACGAGAAGGCCACGAACGTGTACGGACCGGCCTGACGGAAGGCGCGGGGAAATCCATGAGTGAAGAAACGTGTGAGGGAATGCCACTGGCGTGCTTCACGATGATAGATGATTGGGTGCGCCTGACCGATGAGCTGCTCGAGATACTGCCGCACACGATCACGAGGAAAGTCGCGGCGGGCGATGGCAAGATCCGAGGTAATCTGTCGGTAAAGGTGACCGAGCGACTCGAGATCGTCGGACGAGAGGCGCCGTTTCTTCCGACGATCTCGAGTACGCTCCAGAAGGGATTCCAGCTCCTGCCACCGAGCACGCCGATCCCGGATGAACGAGCGGGGATCAGAGGAACCTGACAATGAATCTACCGCCATTCCAATTGGGCGATCATTACAGCTTTGAAACGCCTGAGCAAATCGACGTTTCCTACGCGATCGCCGGCATCGGCTCGCGCTTCCTCGCCGCACTGATCGATTCGATCATCATTGGGTTGGGGCTCATCATCATATTGATCCCAGGAACGTTCGGAGTGACATTCATCATCGCTTTCATCCTCGCGCTTGCCGGCCGGAACCAGAGCGCTGGCACCGCGTTCCCGTTCGCGCTGGCCAGCACCGGGTTTCTCAGCTTCTGCCTTATCGCGTTCTACTACATCTTGTTCGAAACATTCTGGCACGGCCAATCTCCTGGGAAACGCTGGATTGGACTTCGGGTCATCCGCGAGGGCGGTTACCCAATGACTTTCTCGACATCAGTTATTCGCAACATCATCCGCCTCATCGACTTCCTGCCTGTCTACTATATGGCTGGACTTGTAGTGATGTTTATCGACCGAAAGTCACGTCGTTTAGGAGACCTTGCGGCCGGAACCATCGTCGTTAAGGAGCAGAAAGGCGTGAAACTTGAGACGCTTGACGTCGACAGTCACTTACTCGCTCCATCCGAACCCGCCATCGTTGATTCCAACCATGCCGCCATCCGCGACGTGCGAAGACTGACGCCCGAGGACCATCGTCTGCTTCGTGAGTATCTGCAGAGACGATCCACCCTCAACCAGGAGTCTGCCGACAGAATCGGCCTGTCGCTGGCTCGGGCCTTTGCGCTGAAGACCGGTCATGATCTGGACGGCGAGCCCCCGTCGCAATTTCTTGACCGCCTCGCCCATACAATCGACGAATTGCAGGAATAGAGCCGGACACCGTCAGTCCGCTGACTGGACACGTGGATCGTCTGGGCGTCTGGCCCAGTTCGCGGTCACAGTTGCGTTGTCGAAATTCCGAACAAAGTCGATAGCGAAATTGACGACTCGTTCGATCCACATCTGGCCACGCTCGGCAGTCGCAGGCGATGGATCGCCGCTCACCCCATTCGGGAAGAGGTCGCCGTGGTCGAGAAAGACGGTGCCCCCGACGGACTGTCCGGGAATTTCGATCAGGTTATCTCGCCGCAGTTTGAACAGCCCGGAGGTGATTGGGTCCCTGCCAGCCATCAGATCGATCATCACATCTTCCGGGAACATCCCCATCATGGCCGAAGTCTCCGGCTCACCGCCATGGCCGTAGACAGCCGCTGAATCTTCATACGTGTCGCGCATCAGAGCGTAGCCGAGATTCCAGGGGTAGATGTTCCCGATCACCAGACCGTGTTCCGCCTTGAGCTCACGCGCGACCTGTTCGCACGATGGCTGATTTCCTCCGTGGTTGTTTACGAAGATGAAACGCCGAAATCCCTGACGGAACAATGCCTGAGAGACGTCACGAATAACCGAGGTAAGCGTCTCAGGACGGATAGAGACCGTACCTGGAAAATCGCGGCACAGCGGCGAGTAGCCATAGTTGATGGCCGGCACCATATAGGCTTCGGTCGCCTCCGCCGCTCGCCTCGCGACGAAATCAGCCACCATGTTGTCGGCGTTCACCGGTAGGTGTGGGCCATGCTGCTCCACCGTTCCGATCGGAAGCAGCAGCACGGGATTCCGCGGCAGGATCGCCTGAATCTCTTTCCAGCTCATGCGGCCGAGTTCGAAGGTACGTCGCTCCGACATACTTGGCTCCTTCCCTCACAACTACATCGGCACCTCGTGCCGAAAGTCTGCGCGTCACCTGTACCACTCCGTAGAACTTCCGCGGTTGTCCATGCAGAATACGGCGTTATCGGCCAGTTTGGATACTCGCCCACGGCCGCTTTTTCAATCCCAGACCGATCGACAGAACAATCGGGGCACGCGGTACCCTATTGGTTGGCGTCCATTGAGGTCGTTGCCTCGATGATCATTGGAGAGGATCACTTCGTTGGTGGATCGGTCGATCGGAAGACTCTTTAGTCCGCTGGCAGCAGGTCTTTTGCTGCTGGCAACCGTTGCCTGCGTCGGCTACGGAAACGTTGGCACGGTAACCAGAACGATAGACCGGGGTAACACCGAAAGTCTACGAGCCTCTTTCGTTATCGGTGACGGTCAGATCGAATTAGCCGGCGGAGCCGACGCGTTGATGGAGTCGAGCTTCACCACCAACGACAAGCGCACTCCGAAAGTCGATTACTCGGTGAATGGAACCAGGGGGCTGCTCACGGTTACGCAGTCGACGAAGCCGGCTGGATTCAATGTGGGGCCCGAAACAAATCGCTGGGCGATCAACTTGAACGACGATGTCCCGACCGATCTCTCGATTACGAGTAAGAGCGCGAGCACGAAACTCAACCTTGATACGCTCACGGTGAATTCGCTCGACGTCAGTAGCGACAGCGGCGACTCAACCATTAGCCTCAGCGGAGCGCAGCAACAGCTGGGCAGGGTGTCAGTACGCTCTGCCAGCGGCGGCATCAGGCTGACTCTTGACGGTGACTATCACGCTCCCACCGTGGTTCACATCGACTCGTCGAGCGGGGACGTTACAACAAATCTCAATGGTCATTGGACGAGCACTCTGACCGGCACATTCAAGACCGACTCGGGCTCAATCACGATCACGGTTCCGAAGAATCTGGGCGTTCAAATTAATGCGACCAGTGACTCGGGCTATGTCGACGCCAGTGGGTTCACCGATCGCGGCAACGGACTCTATATCAACGATCCGGCGGGAGCCACGAACGTCACCATGAAACTGGACATCCAATCGAGTAACGGCAACATCACCATTCGTACCGGTGACTGAGCGCGAACCAGCCCAACTGTCACAGAATTGATACACGAAGCGTCCGGAACCTAACAGCCGTGACACGCGTTTTGGATACAGTAATTGAGGACAAAGTTGTGCCTATCTAGCGGAGAAACAATGACAGAACCGGTAATCGCAGTGATCGATCCAGACTCGAACTTCCTCACGACCATCAATGAAACCCTGGCACAATCAGGCTATATCGCGATTCTCAGCCAGGGCGATCCCGAGACACAGTACCTCCTCCAACGAGAGCATCCGTCTCTGATCATCATCGACGGAACGATGCGGGCATCGAAGAATGCGAACGGCCTGCTGGAATCGGTTATTGCCGATGCCACTCAGCAACATATTCCGATGCTCATGACCGTCACCTCGAGCGACAAGTCGCAAACCGACCACGATTCGCTGTCAAAGCCGATCGATTTGAACGAACTGCAACGCAAGCTGCGTAGTGCGCTCGGTCCACTGGCAGTGATTCATCAGCCCTAATCGAACGTCACCCGTTTATTGCATGGTCACGAAGCGCAGCGGTCCCGTCAGGTCAGATGTTTTCTCGCTAGGAACTGCGCAGTTCTAGCGCTCCCACGCTCATCTTGAAGTCGAAGGTGATCGTGGGACCGCCGCCATCGAGCATGTATACGTTTCCAGACTTGGCCCAGGCGCCGGATGTGGTTACCCTGGCTATGACTCCATTGACGGTGGCAACGGCCGACATCCCGCTGGGAACAGTGATCACCACATTTCCAGCCGCCGCGGTGACACTCACGTGCAGGTCTCGTTGCAGTGCGCCGCTGAAGTCGAGTCTCAAATCGCCCGCGCCGCTCTTGAACACCATGTTCTTGGCGTTTGCGTTCGCCAGGCCGTCGATCACACACTTAGCGGCCCCAGCGTCGAAGGTTAAGGTGTCGAGTGTCACCTGATTGGGTTGGCTGAACGAGACTTCAAGATCAGTCGCTCCCTGGTCGACCAACAGGTCGGTCAACGAAAGACCGCCCAATTCCAATTCGCCTTTCGCGGCGCCGACCGCCAGCTTGAGTGCCATCGGCGCGTCACCGATAGAGAGATTCCAGTCGTTCTTGACCGTGCCTCGGAACGATCGAATGCTGGTCTTACCTTGCGCGACACGTACCGTGCTGCCGCTAGTCGTCACCACGGGCTTGAAGTCGTCGACGTTGTAGGTAACGGTACCCTTGACGATTTGGCCTCCAGCGCCTGGGTTCAGGTGTAGAGTCCCTGCGCCCATCGTCAACTCAAGTCGGTATGGGCCATCTCCTGTCGGGGTAGTCACGTCGATGTTCTCGGTTCTGGTCGATCCCACGTTCACCTCTCCGCTCTGCCCGGTACATGCCGAAATCAATACCAGGCTTAGGAACAGGGTAGTGAGAAGAGCCACGGCCTTCAAGACCTACCTCCGATTGATGCATAGGATCCACATCACAGGACAACCTCTCGAGCGATCGCCTTCTTCATGATAGCGATGACATCGCCACGGAATGTCAATAATGAGCTGGTAAACGTTACGGAACAGTGACAGCTTCACCTCCGCGTTACCTCACCTCGCTCGAATTGGGCAGTTGCGATTTCTGCAATCCCGGCATGGCTCTTTAGTTGAATTGCCTCGAGATCGTCCCTCGTGTAACACGCCGTTTACAAAGTGTCGCTAGACTGATGTGCTGAACGCGGCCAAAACTTCTCTGCCTCAACCTTCAATGGCGCTGACCGCGGCGGCATGCTCCCCGCATTGCGGGGCAAGAGAAGGATCTCCAGTTGAGCGATAACACAATGCCTCTCCCGGTGTTCGGGCACGACGCCCGTCCTCCTCGCCTCAGCCTGACTCGCGGGCAGATCATCGTGGTCATTCTGGTCTTCATCGGCAGCCTGATCGCCGGGAACTACGGCTATACGAGAGCGACCGGCGCCAACAAGCCGCCTGCGGCACCGCCTCAGACGACCAGAGTCCGCCTTGGAACTCTTGCGTCAACTGTGGACGCTACCGGCAATCTCCAGACTAACGCGGACCTGAGCCTGAACTTCGCCGCCGCTGGAACTGTGGCTGAGGTGAAGGTGAGCGTCGGTGACAAGGTGACGAAAGGACAGGTTCTTGCCACCATCGATTCGACGGCCTTGCAGGCCGCGGTCACCCAAGCGCAAATAGGCGTCGACTCCGCCAACAATAGTCTTCAGCAACTCTATAACGGCTTCTCCGCGTCCAACGTCGCGTCCGCTCGCCAGTCGGCCTCAAACGCGCAGCAGTCACTGGTAAACGCCCAGAATGCCCTCCAGACATTGCAACATCCAAGTGCTGCTGACATTGCATCCGCCCAGCAGGCGGTCGCGCAGGCGCAGGTCAGCGTCAACACAGCGCAAAACAACTTGGCCACGCTGACCAATCCGTCGACCGCGGACGTCAACAGCGCCAATCAGGCGGTCGCGCAGGCACAACAGGCGCTCACCACGGCCCAGAACAACCTGAACCTGCTTTCCAATCCCAGTCAGGCCGATATCGCGAGCGCGGAGCAGGCGGTGACCCAGGCCGAAACGAGCTACCAGAACGCGCAGACGGCTCTGCAAACGCTGACTAATCCTTCCGCGGCTGACCTCGGTAGCGCGCAACAGGCTGTGTCCCAGGCTCAGGCCAACGTCGATTCAGCAGAAGCCAATCTCAATGCGGTGGAGCATCCGCCGACCGAACAGGTTCGCGCCGCTCAGGCGGCAGTGTTTCAAGCGGAAGCCGCCGTGACCCAGGCGCAAACCGCGGTGGCGAATTGCGGTCAGCCAGGGGCCGTCGACTGCACGACCGCCAATACAAACCTGCAGATTGCCCGATCCAATCTCTCATTGGACGAGCTTAAGCTGAACTCATTGCTCACCCCGTCAGCGTCTGACGTGCAAGCCGCCCAGAACCAGGTCGATTCCGCCAAGGCAGCGCTGGCGGTCGCACAAGAGAAACTCGACGCATTGCAACATCCAGATGCGCAGACGGTCCAGACGGCGCAGCAGGCGGTGACCAGCGCCAAGGCGGCGCTGGACGCCGCCAACGCCAAACTCGATCAGTTGCACAATCCCGATTCCGCTACCGTTCAGGCGGATCAACTGGCGGTGCAGAGCGCTCAGGCCGGGCTAACCGTGGCGCAAGACAAGCTCGACGGGCTCTATCATCCGGACGCCACGACGCTCAAGAACGCGCAGTTGTCGGTGCAGAGTGCACAGGCTGGCCTGGACGCCGCCAACGCCAAATTAAGTGCACTACTCAACCCCACCGCACAGAGCGTCGCCGCCGCCCAGGCGACGGTCAACTCTGCGCAAGCAGGACTCGATGCCGCAAACGCAAATCTCCAGTCTGTACTGAGCGGCCCAGAAAAGGACAGTCTTGACGCTCAACAGCTTTCGATCCAACAAGCCCAGAACACGCTAAAGCAAGCGCAGGACAATCTGGCGGAGGCGAACTTGGTTTCTCCTATCGATGGAATAATCGCCGCCGTTTCTATTCACGTGGGGGACAACGTGAGCACCGGCGGCAGCTCTGCCGCGATAGAGGTAGTCGATCCTGTTGGACTGTATGTCTCCTCGTCAGTGGCGGAGTCCGATTATCCCAACATTAAGATCGGACAGCCGGCCGTCGTGACGGTCGACGCGTTACCGAACCAACGGTTCAACGGCCAGGTCACGACTCTCTCCCCGTCTCCGACCGTCACCCAAGGTGTGGTGACGTATCAAGTCCTGGTATCGATTACCGATCTGCCGACAACCGGTGGTCCCGCACCGGGGATGACCGCCACGGCGGCGATTACGACCGAATCCAGGAGCAACGTGCTGATCGTTCCCTCACGGGCCATTCAACGGCAGGGAGCCGAACAAGTCGTCACAGTGATGGTCAATGGAAAGGAACAGACCAAGACGGTAACTACTGGCCTCACCGCGAACAGTGAAACCGAAGTTGATACTGGCCTGCAGCAAGGTGACGTGGTCGTGATCCCGGCATCGACGACTGCCGCCACCACAACGACGCTTGGAGGCGGTCGCGGGTTCGGCGGCGGTCTCGGCGGCGGGTTCAACCGCGTTCCAGGCGGACAATAGTCATGATCATCACGCATGAACTATCGAAGATATACCAACTTGAAGGCGTGGTCGTGAATGCTCTGCTTGGCGTCTCACTCGAGATCGCCAACGGTGAATTCGTCGCGATCATGGGCGCATCGGGCTCTGGCAAATCAACCTTGATGAACCTCCTTGGCTGCCTCGATGCACCAACCTCAGGCACCTATGAACTGGACGGCATTCTGGTAAACGGGCTAAACGACGATGAGCTGGCACTGATTCGCACTCACAAGATTGGCTTTGTCTTTCAGAGCTACAACTTGCTGCCGAAGCTTTCCGCGATAGACCAGGTCAGTCTGCCCCTCATCTACAGCGGTACTCCAAATCGACGGCAGCTGGCGACCGAGGCGCTGATCACCGTAGGGCTGGGCGACCGTCTGAATCACCGGCCTACCGAGCTATCTGGCGGCCAGCAGCAGCGTGTCGGCATCGCCCGTGCACTCGTGAAGAACCCCAGCCTTATCCTCGCCGATGAGCCAACCGGTAACCTGGACAGCCATTCAACCAGCGAGATTCTCGATCTCTTTCAACAGCTTAACGACGAACGAGACATCACGATCGTGCTGGTGACGCACGAACCCGATGTTTCCAGCCGCGCACACCGTATTGTCACGATGCGAGATGGAATGGTTCTATCGGACGCTCCAAATGCGGTCAGCGTCCAACGAAGTAAGCAACCACAATGACAATCGACGATGCGTTCAGGATCGCCCTGAATGCCCTGACGACCAACAAGATGCGGACACTGCTGACGATGCTTGGGGTCATCATCGGTGTCGGCGCAGTCATTGCGCTGGTCGCGGTGGGGCGGGGAGCTCAGCAGCAAGTCACCGACCGGATCGCCGGCCTCGGCTCCAATCTTCTGTTCGTCCGTCCCGGTGCCGCGACGACCGGCGGAGTTCGTGGGGCCGCTGGATCAAACGCTACATTGACACTCGACGACGCGACGGCCATCTCTCAAAATATCGGGCTCGTGAGTGGTGTCGCGCCTGAATCAGACACGAACGCTCAGCTTTCGTACCAGGGGCAGAACGTCAATACGCGGATCGTGGGTACCACTGCTGCTTACGAAAACGTGCGGAATTTTCATCCGGCGGAAGGCTCGTTCATCACGGATCAGGATGTCAGTTCATCTGCCCCGTCGATCGTATTAGGGGCAAACGTGGCCACGGAACTCTTCGGAACAAACGATCCGATTGGTCAGGAGATCCGTCTCAGCCGAGGCCGCACAGGCCTGCCGTTCCGAGTCGAAGGAGTGATGGAGGCAAAGGGAGGAACCGCACTGGGAAACCAGGACGATCAGGTTTTCATCCCAATCACAACGCTGGTGACCAAAGTTCAGGTATCGCGAACGAGCAAAGGTTCCTATGAGATATCGACGATCAATATCGAGGTCGGTAATAAGAACCAGATGACCGCGGCAACGGACGATATCACTGCCCTCCTCGAGCAGCGGCACAACGTTGCACAGCCTGACTTCACCATTCAGAGCCAGCAAGACACGATCGCGACGCTGACGGCGTCGACACAGACCTTCACTATTCTGCTCGGAAGCATCGCTGCCATCTCGCTGATAGTCGGGGGCATCGGGATCATGAACATCATGCTGGTGTCGGTGACCGAGCGAACCCGCGAGATCGGCATCCGCAAGGCGATGGGTGCACGACGTCAGGATATTCTGATGCAATTTCTGGTCGAATCGCTCACGGTCAGCGTCCTTGGAGGTGCGCTGGGCGTCGCGCTCGGAATCGGCGCCGCACACGTTGCGAACGGACGACAGCTCGGTACCGAAACGTTTTATACATCCGTCGCCACCAGCTCCGTGCTGCTTGCATTTATCGTTTCGGCCGCGATCGGGGTCTTCTTTGGTCTTTATCCGGCCATGCGCGCTGCTCAGCTCAATCCGATCCAGGCGCTCCGCTATGAATAGCCTGGACGGAACGCGAAATCATCATTTCTTGAAGCACTATTGTTCATCTTGGGAAAGGTCGTTGGTGAATGAAGCTCTCGTTCGGAAAGATCCTCATTGGAGTTGCGGTGTTTGGCATTTGCTTGGGTGCCGCGTTTGCGGCCGGGACCGTCTACGGTCGTCACTCGACCACGTCAACGGCCAGCGCGGCATCAATCGGGACATTCACTCGGACCAACGCAGCGAGCGGTGATACGGCGAGTCGCACGAGCGGCGGCACAACCGGAACCGGATCGACAGCGCAAACACCGGCGGCAGACGCCGCGACTCCGCAAGCGGGCGGTCGTGGATTCGGTGGTGGATTTGCCGGACGGCCGATTGAAGGGAAGGTCGATTCTGTCAGCAGTGGCCAACTTCAGGTAACGCTCGGCACCGGCGCGTCGACCACCGTTGCGATTGACGCTCAAACGACCTATGCCTCTTCAAAGAAAGCTGATCAGAGTTCGTTGAAGACAGGCGCATCTGTCTATGTGACGACCTCGGCGGCGGCGGATGGAACCCTCACCGCGCAGTCGATCATCCTGCTCCCCGCGAGCCAGCAGACCGCGAGTCAGCCGACGACGACCGGAGGCCGTGGCGGATTCGGCGGCGCGGGTGGCGCCAACCGTCCGCTGGACGGCACCATTGTATCGGTCAACCCGCAGCAATTGGAGATCACCCTGGCCAATGGCTCAACGACTACGGTCGCTCTTGACGCCCAAACGACCTACGCAACCACCCAGAAGGCCGACCAGAGCGCGGTGACAGCCGGCTCATCGGTTCTAATCACGATTAGCCGTGGATCGGACGGCACGCTCACCGCCCAATCGGTAGTCGTGATGCCAACGTCCGGACAATAGGCCTGCCCGGAACTGAACATATCGGAACGAACACTTCACTTAGCGTATAGAAAATCGCGGAACCCACGATGCTCGGGCGGCACAAGTGCCGCCCGCCCACTTCAGTGACCATTACATGATCGTCTGCCCGCCGTCGGCGACGAGGACGGTTCCCGTGACGAAGCTGGCATCATCACTGGCCAAGAAGAGTGCACAGGCGGCGAGTTCGTCCGGCATGGCGTAGCGACGCAGCGGAATCCCCTTGATCGCCTGGGCCAGCCGTTCCGGTGTCGAAACGATGTCTTCGGTGAGACGCGTGCGCACCAGACCAGGTGCCAGAGCGTTGACTCTGATTGCCAGTGGCCCGTAGCTGACCGCCATCGACCGCGCCAGCGAGATGAGCGCTCCTTTCGTTGCGGCATAGGCGTGCGTTGGCCGCGCCGAAGTGCCGATGAAGGCGCTGCTGGAGGAGGTCAGGATAACTGATCCGCCACCTCGCGCTCGCATATATGGCAGCGCGGCACGAGTGAGCCCATAAACACCACGAGTATTAACGCCGAAGGCCAGATCCCAACGCTCCGGCTCAATCGATTCGACCGTTCCGCCGACAACAATCGTTCCGGCGGCCGCGTTGGCAAAAACAATGTCGAGTCCACCAAACGCTTCGGCGGCCTGATCGACGACGTCTCGCACCCCATCTAGATCAGCTACGTCACACCCGTAGAATCTCGCCTTGCCCGCGCTACCGCCATTGAGTTCCTCGGCAAGCGCCATGCCGTCTTGTTCGTTGACGTCAATGATCGCAACACGTGCACCTTCGGCAACGAAGCGACGCGCCGTGGCGGCGCCAATTCCGGTGGCCGCACCCGAGATGATCGCTACCTTGCCATCGAGTCTACTCATGGTCGCGCTCCCCAATCCTGTCGACGCTTGCTGCCTGACCTGACGATTATCCAAATCGTCGACAGGATATCATTGATGGCATCAAACATCGCTCGGAAGAGGGATTCAGATCGGCGCCAATGAAGAAGGTGAACCGTGTACCGGCTAAGACAATTCACGCGCCGCTTTCGTCCCGTACGTGAAAGGGCGGGCATTCGTCCCTCGGTTCGGCAACTGCCAGACGATCGTGAACGGATCACACGTCAAGTGATCGAACGGTTGTCCGAGGACGAAACTTTGCGCGGAGCGCTTACCGATACCGGGTTCGGTCCAATCTTCACGTTCGTGACGTCTATGATACCGGCGGCGACAGGCCGGGCTCTAAGGACCTCGGTGCCGGAATCGGCTGAGGAGGACGTGAGTCGAGCGGCGCGCATGCTGACACGAGCGATCGTCGCGGCCGCGGAGGCTGGTGACGTGAACACTCTTCCGAGTAGCATCGATACGCCAATGTTCAGTGAGGCAGAGGCGATAAGGGTGCGAGAGACTCTTTCCCGCGGGTTTACATCGAACCGGTCATCTGATGTCACGGCGGAGCGGATCATCGATGCCTTACGGACCGCAACTCAGGAGCAGGGATCTTGAAACGGCGTCGTAGCGCCCGGCTCGTCGTGGTTGTTCTTACATGTATGTTGATTCTGATGGTCGTGGGCTTGGTCTGGGGACCTCCACGTTCCACGCCATCCACGTCCGACGCTTCGTCGGGATCAGCGACCTGGTATCAGGTCTACTTTACGAATCCGAAGTATCCGGACAATCCTGCCGACCACCACGGTGGATTGGACACTCACCTTGTCGACTTGATGAACGGGGCCACCAAGACGATTGACGTGGCCGCCTACGATTTCGATCTAAGCGACGTCGCGGTCGCGATGTCACACGCGACGCAGCGGGGCGTTCGCGTGCGCATGGTGACCGATACGGACACGCTCACCAGCACCAACAAGACGATTCAGGCCGCATTCGACACACTGAAGCGGGCCAAGATCCCAATCGTCGACGACCAGCGCGAAGCCATCATGCACAACAAATTCACGGTCGTGGACGGCGAGTGGGTCTCGACTGGATCATGGAACTATACGGACGGTGATACCTACCATCTCAACAACAACATGATCGTGATCCGCTCGACCGATCTGGCCGCTAATTACACGGTTGAGTTCAACAAGATGTTTATTGCGCGCGACTTCGGCAAGTCGAAGGACCGAGCCATTCCACACCCGGTCCTCGCTATCGACGGCACGTCAGTCCAGAACTGCTTTTCTCCGGAGACGAGTTGCGCCAACTTGATTGTCCAGACCATCAGTCTCGCTCAGAAGAGCATCAACTTCATGGCCTTTTCCTTCACCCATGACGCGATTGGAAATGAGATGCTGGCCAAATCCAAGAGCGGCGTCTCGGTCAGCGGAGTATTCGAGACGGTTGGATCCCAGACTCAATATTCCGAGTACAGAAAACTGAAAGAAGCGGGATTGGATGTCTACACCGATGGGAATCCCTGGTCGATGCACCACAAAGTCATCATCGTCGACAACCGAATTGTCGTTTTCGGGTCTTTCAACTTCAGTCAGAGTGCTGACAGCAGCAACGATGAGAACCTGTTGATCGTCGACAATGCAACCCTTGCGCAAGCGTTCACGAACGAGTTTCAGCGGGTGCGTGCCGTCGCCAACAGTCCGACGTTAGACTAGGGATGGAAAATACCAACTCGTTTCAAGCCCTCAGCGTCAATGGGCGAGCAGGATGATGATCGTTCCGGCGCAGAGATATGCGCCGTATGGAATGTAGTCATGCCGGGTACGCTTGCCAATCGCAACCAGCAGCAAGCCGCCAGCTGCCGCGAGGATCATGCCGACAAACAGTGCCGGCAAGATTGACTGAAGACCGGTCATTGTACCGATCAACACTGCCAGGAGAATATCCCCAAAGCCGAGAGCCTGTTTGCGATAGATTATGATCGCCAGGGCAAAGAAGGCTCCGAAGAGGAGCCCCGCGCCCACACCTGCGAGACTGGCCGAAAGCAACGCCGCAGGCGAACGCAATACGGCTACCGCCAACGCGAGCACAATTCCCGGAACGATGGTAATGGTAAAGATCAGATGATTCTGCCAGTCAATTCTCAAGATGAGGAGCAGCAACATGCTGAACATTGCGACAGCGACACCCATCAGCGACGCATGATATATGATGATCGCCGTCATTGCCAGCGCCGTTGCCGCGGCCTCAGTGGCCCAGCGAATATTCCGATCGCTCACACCGCAATGCTCACATGATCCTGGCCAACCAGGAAACATCGCTCGCTTTGGCTGCGGGGTCGAACAGCTTGAGCAGACCGGTGGTCCGATCGCATCAAGATCGGCCGGTAGGCGCACCGCGGCTGCATGAATCAACGATCCGGCAAATGCACCAATGACCCCTGACAATACCACCAACGCAACGAACAACATTGATTTGACTCCAACGCAATCAGCCGCTACTTATCTCGAACGTGCCGACGGAATCATCGGGTTCTGCCGGTACCATTCCGAGCCTACCAGTAGATCGGTCAAGTGCATGTGGGACCCTAGTCACAATTTGGGGGTCGCACGTCACAATTAGCGAGAACGTGCAGCCGATCTGGCGACTTCAAGCATGAGCGCCAACGGTGGATTTTCGCCCGTCCACAGCCGGAACGACTCGGCTCCCTGAGCCACGAGCATTTCGAGCCCGTCGAGCGTCGGATGGCCGTTCCTTGCAGCCACGCTCAGCAGGGTCGTCTGCCGATACGTGAGATCGTAGACGACGGCAGCGGGATGGAGAGCTCGCAAAGCTTGTTCGTCAAGAGGCAGCTGGTCAGCTTCCCACCCAACCGACGTCGCGTTCACCAACATGTCGGCGCGCCGAAGTTGTAAATTCAGCTCTTCGTCGAGTCCGCAGATTTCGATCATGCCGCCGAGCTCTTGAGCAAGCGCGGCTGCTCGCTGAGGTGTGCGATTCGCCACGACGATGTTGGGACAGCGTGCCGCCTGAAGTGCCACGACAACTGCACGCGCCGCGCCACCAGCGCCAAGTACTACTACCTTCATCTCCGAGGGCTCAAGCTGTCGTGATTTCAGCGGCGCTAGGAAACCCGCCACATCTGTATTATCACCCTGGAGATCGTCTCCCTGCTTGAGAATCGTATTGACCGCTCCGGCACGTCGCGCCAAGTCACTGACGGAGTCAACCAGATCGAACGCGCGCTGCTTATGGGGCACCGTTACGTTCGCCCCGAGGATATCGTGCGAGCGGAGACCGGCGACGCGCTCAGACATCTGGTCCGGGGAGGTGGGCCACAGCTCATACCGAACTTCCAGCCCGAGCGCATCGAATGCCGCCTGTTGAAAGGCGGGAGAGAGACTATGCCGGACCGGATATCCGATCAGGCCAACTCGTTGCATGACCCTCGGTCCTGCGCGACGGTCCTAGCTCGATCTCCGATCACGGGTTCGTTCCGCCACTGTATTTTTGAATGTTCTTCAGCTGCTCGTCATACGTTTTGGCGAAGACATGTGAACCACTTCCGTCACCCTTCGCCACAAAGTAAAGATAGTCAGTCTGAGCAGGGTTCAACGCGGCATCGATTGACGCGGCACTCGGATTGCAGATCGGGCTTGGGGGCAGGCTGGGCGTACGGTACGTGTTATATGGTGACTGGACGTTCAGGTCGTTGGGTGTTATCTGCGGCCACCAGTCTCCCGACGTTCCGATCGCATATTGCACCGTGGGGTCAGCCTGCAACGGCATGTTCTTCTTGAGCCGATTGTAGTAAACGGACGCGATAATTGGTCGTTCCTCCGGCAACACCGCTTCACGCTCGACGATCGAAGCGACGATCATGACCTGATAGAGGTTCAAGCCGAGGTCTTGGGCCTTGGCCTGCTGGTTCTTTGGAACTCGCAACTCGTAATTCTGGAGCATGATGTTGATGATGTCGGCTGGGGTAGCATCAGCCCGGAACTGATAGGTGTCAGGAAAGAGAAAGCCTTCAAGCGTCGTTTCATTCGGGCGACTGGCCAGGAAATCGTAATTCCAGTTCCCGTTCTGGATTGCCGCTGTAAATTGATCGGTCGTCTGAATCAGCCCTGCCTGCACGAGCTGTTCGGCATACTGCTCTGTACGCCAACCCTCCTGAAATCGAATATTGATGACCTGAACATTGTCCGACGTAGTCAGGGCACTGATGATCTGATCGACCGACATCCCTTTTTCTAGCGAGAATCGTCCGGCTTTCAGCTTGGAATCAGCGTTGCTTAGCCGCATCTTGAGCTTAAAATACGTCCCGGAACGGATCAGGCCAGCATCCTGCAACCGCGTGGCGACACTGCCGACACTTTCGCTCTCGGCGACCACGAATGTGACCTGTTGACCCGACGATGCACTGGCACTATTGAGATAATGAAATAGTGCCCGCTGCGACACGAAAATGATTGCCAGCGACAAGACGACAATCGCAGCGACTTTGAGTGACTGGATCATCAATCTGAGCAAACGTTCCTCCTTAGCCCGCCACTCACGACCGTGTATGATCGAGACGGGTGAATGAATAGAACAACTGTAACAACCCCCCAATCTGCAGACAAGAAACCTGTCATCGCAGTTGTCGGCGCAACCTCGGTCGGCAAGACCGGAGCCGCGATGCGTCTGGCACGAGTCGTGAACGGTGAAGTCGTATCGGCGGACTCACGTTATCTCTACCGCGGGTTAAACATAGGCACCGCAACGCCCACCGACGCCGAAATGGCAGGGGTGCCCCATCATCTCATCAGCTTCCTCGATCCAACTGACAGTTACTCCCTCACGCTCTATCAGCGAGATGCCATGAGTGCTATCGCGGAGATTCACCAGAGGGGGCGTGTACCGATCCTGGCCGGCGGAACGCCTCTCTACGTCAACGCGCTCCTCGAAGGTTGGCGCATTCCTGAAGTGCCGCCCGATCGAGAATTCCGCTCCGCCATGGAGAACCTGGCCAGCGTCGACGGACCGGAAAGCCTTCATCATCGTCTCGCGCAGGTCGATCCGGTTGCCGCGATGAGGATACCTTTCACGAACGTCCGTCGTGTCATCCGCGCGCTGGAGATTCATCACCACACCGGTCAGCGCATGAGCGATCTTGAAGGGAAATCACCACCGCCGTTTCGTGTACTGATGATTGGTCTGTCACTGCCGCGCGAAGAACTGTACCGGCGAATTGACGCGCGTGTCGATGTCCAGATCCAGCAAGGCTGGATCGACGAGGTCCGCTCATTGCTGAACCGCGGGATCTCTCCGGAACTGCCGTCTATGAGCGCGATTGGTTATCCCGAAATCGTCGATGTCATTCGCGGCCTCATGTCTATAGACGAGGCGGTGGAACGAATCAAATTTCACACGCATCGCTACGCGCGCCACCAGATGACCTGGTTGCGACGCATGAAATCGGTGATCTGGTTCGATCCGAGGGAACCTGAATGGTTTGGTCAAGCGACACAGGTCGCGGAGCAGTTTCTCGCGGAATAAAACCGATTTCACATCCGGCAGCGTAGATTAAGACGTCGCGAGGTGACACACCACCCCGGCACGTGAGGAGGAGAGTAGTGGGGCGGTCTAAACTGGCCGCCCCACTACACTCTGAAGGCGGACTACTCAATTCAAGATCTCTATCGATGTCTTAACGAGAAGGTACTCCCGAGGGTTTCGCACCAACGTTGCCCTTCCGGCCGAAGAATCGTCCTCAGGAAATGGTCCACGCCGCCCTGCCCCAACTCCGCAATTCCAGGCTTACCTGTAGCCGACCTCGGCCGATTCACGTATTCTGACAAGGTCGGAATACAGCAACTCGGTGATTCCGGCGACGTGAATCGTTCGTAGTGATCGTGGAGGGTAGACAATGCAGACCGAGGCCCATATCAAGGAACTAGGACTCAAACTTCCGGACCTGCCAGGTCCTGCCGGCAATTACGTTCATTGGGTGAAGACCGGAAATCTGCTCTTCCTGTCGGGCAAGGGGCCATATAACGAGGATGGTACCCGCCCCAAGACTGGCAAGGTCGGAAAGGACATCACCACTGAAGAGGCGTATCAGCAGGCCCGCTCGGTTGGCCTCACGTTGATCACGGTGATGAAGGATGCGGTGGGGGACCTGGACCGCGTCAAGCGCGTTGTCAAGGTACTCGGCATGGTAAATTGCGCGCCCGACTTCGGAGAGCAGCCGAAGGTAATCAACGGCTGCTCGGATGTCTTCGTCGAAGTCTTCGGCGATCGTGGTCGCCACGCCCGTTCAGCAGTCGGCATGGGCGGACTGCCTGGTCAGATCGCGGTCGAGATCGAAGTGATCGTCGAGGTCGAGTAGACCGCTACGTCAGATCGATCGCCTGGCCACTCTCGGCCGACTTCCGCACCGCGGCAACGAAGTCGAGAAAGGCCAGTTCGCGTGCCGGTTCGTGGATGTCGGTCGCTTGGACAGCGGCATCCACGAAGCCCGGTGCCTCATCGGGCCACCAGGCGACGTCCTTCGTCTGCTTGTCGCCGCCGGAAATCTGAATTACCTGCCGGGTCGGTTCTACGCGCAACACGCCTCCTGAGCCCGTCGCCTCAAACAGAATCTGCTCTGGTGCGGGGCTGCTGGTCGAAAGTGACGCCGCGAACTCAAGTGTGACGATCAGATCATGCTCTCCCCTGGCGATGACGAACCACGCGTCACCATCTTTGCCGAACAGCTTCGCCTTTGTTGTCTGCACGCGAACCAAGGTCTCATCGAAGAGTTCGAAGGCGAAGTGGAGCAGCGAAACGCCGACCGAGTCAAACACATCGCCCTGCCCCTGTCGCACCCGGTGCGCGCCGAAGATGCCGTACGGCCTGCCGGCTTTCCCACCGCGCACGTCGGTCCGGAACGCCTCGAGCGCTGCGAAGCCGCGCAAGGGATTGACCTGCACAATGCGACCGCTGCCGATTGCATCCCGGGCCGCGCTGTCGGTGGTTGCCAGCGGCAACGTGGCTACTGGGAGGTCGGACGATGCCAACCCACGCAACACTGCAATTTGATCCATTCCGGCGGCCAGATTGAATACCATCCCGGTTCCGTCCGGCACTGCCTGGCCTGCCTCAATCGCTCCGGCGAATTGATGCACTGGGGAGTAGCGAATTGCGTGCGTCACCGCATCAGCGACGCTTCCGCTGCCAATAACCGCAATCGGTCGTGACCCGCTCATCGCGCACCTCCCGGACGATTGGCCGCTGGAAGCTCGACTTCACGGCCGGTACGACTCGATTCAACCGCCGCCACCGAAAGGGCTACGGCCTGCCTCGCCTCCCATGGATCGAGCGGCACTTCGGTGTCATCGCGGACACAGGCCGCGAACTGTTGCAATTCATTGACATAAGCTTCGTCGACATGGATGAGCAACGCGAAATTTGTTGGGAAACTCATACCATCGGTCGTCCAGACTTCGTACGGTGACATCGGTGGGTCAGTCGCCCGTATCGTCCCGTCGGTACCGAAGACTTCCATCATGTGGAAGTAGGGGTAGCCGGTCGGCAGCTGATTGACCACCTCCGCCGCACCGATCGCGCCATTCTGGAACGTGATGGTGTACGTGATCATGTCGGGTACTTCACCGCGCGGGTCGAGAATGCGCGCCTCGGCGTAAACAGACGCACCGTCCTGTCCGGCGAACCAGCGTGCCAGATCGGTCTCGTGAACGGCGTTCGTGAGGGCAGCTCCCTGGGTGTACTGGGCCGATGCGATCCACGGTTGGCCCTCTTCAGGAGCCCAGTAGCCCGACCAGCGGTTGAGCGCGCTATACATCGAGCCAGCCCGGCGCTCGTTTTCGCGGACGATTCGAACGTCTCCAATCTCACCCCGAGCGATCGCCTCGCGAATTCGCTGATATCGCCGGGTGAACCGGCGACTATGCCCGATCATTAGCTTGACACCGTTGCGGCGCGCCGCCTCGATCATGGCATCGGCTTCTTCCACCGTTGATGACATCGGCTTCTCGCAGTGGATGTGCTTGCCAGCGTCGGCCGCTGCGGTCACCTGCTCGCGATGCAGGAACTCTGGGGTGCAAATGTCAACGAAGTCGATGTCGGGACGAGCCAGTAGCTCTCGGTAGTCGCTGTACCACGATTCAGCGCCGTATTCCTTGGCTGCCTTCTCGGCCATCTCGGGCCGGATATCGGCGACCGCGACCAGCTCCAGTTCCTCGTGAAGGTGGGCAATGGCCGGCAGGTGCGCACTATTGGCAATGGTGCCGGTGCCAATGAGGCCTACCCTGAGTCGTCTCATGCTTTTCTCCTCTCCCTCCAAATGGAGTTGCGTCTATCGTAGCGCCCGCGGTGAGCGCCGTAAATCGGGACGGCACAAGAATGACAAATCTTGCCCTGTTTCAAACGTATCCAGATTGAAGTTTGGAGATCGCTGTGGGAAGCTCGAGCCGTTCGCCGGTCCACAGTAAACGAGAGGACAATGAAGATGAGCCGGAGCCACACTCAGTCCTATCGATTCGTGCAGGTCGACGTCTTCACCAATCGAATTTTCGGCGGTAATCCGCTGGCCGTCTTTCTCGATGCTAGAGGGCTCAGCGACAACGAAATGCAGTCGATTGCCAACGAGATGAACCTGTCCGAGACAACCTTCGTACTTCCTGCGGAGAACGCGGATCACACTGCAAAGGTTCGCATCTTCACGGCGTCAACCGAACTTCCATTTGCCGGACACCCGACAGTCGGTACTGCCTGGGTGCTTGGCGATCAACATATGGTGCCGACCGGTTCGACGCGCATGGTACTTGAACTGGGTATCGGTCCCATCACCGTGCGTTCCGAGCAGACCGACCAGGGAGAATTCGTCTGGATGGATCAGGGACCGGCCTCGTTTGGCAACGTCTTCGAGGATCGGGACGCGATCGCTCACGCTCTTGGACTCGAGTCCGACGACCTGATACCAGATGCGCCAGTGCAGCAGGCATCAACTGGCTCGCCGTTCCTCTACGTGCCGTTGAGCGGCAAGGAGGCCGTCGATCGCGTCTCGCCCCGACTCGACGCGTACCGCGACTGCATCGCGCGAGCCGGCCAGGGAGTGCGCTCGGCCTTCATGTTCGCACCGGATCCGGGGAAGAATGGCGCCTATTGCCGCATGATCGGCGTCGGTCGCGGCATGCTCCGCGAGGACCCGGCGACCGGCAGCGCGAACGGACCGCTCGGCGCCTATCTGGTGAAATACGGGCTGGCCAGAGGCGAAGGCGTCACCGAAATTCTGAGCGAGCAAGGAACCGCAATGGGCCGCCAGAGCTTTATTCACCTACGAGTCGAAGCGCACGATGGGAAGCCCGGTCGAGTCGAGGTAGGTGGACAAGTCGTACCGGTCTTCGAAGGAGAGCTACGCCTTTAGCCCGGGTCCGGATCCGCACGAGGCGGTAAAATTGGGTCGTGACTGAAAGGCCTCACCAACCTACCATCTCAGAACCCGACAAGGTCGCGGACCTGCGAGGCGACCTTCTCACCTGGTATCGCTCGAGTGCGCGCGATCTCCCCTGGCGCCGGACGCGCGATCCTTATCGCATTCTGGTTTCAGAGGTCATGCTACAGCAGACACAGGTTGATCGGGTTATCCCAAAATATCACTTGTTCCTCGAGAAATTCCCGACCTTCGAAGCACTGGCCGCAGCTCCCACTGCTGATGTCATTCGTGCCTGGTCAGGTTTGGGCTACAACCGTCGAGCCGTGAATCTCCAGCGGACGGCTCAGGCCGTCGTGGAACGCTTTGGTGGTGAGATACCACGAGATCTTCACTTGCTGCGCGATCTGCCAGGCATCGGCCCGTACACTGCTGGTGCGATCGCCTGCTTCGCCTTCGAGCAGGACGTCGGTTTTTTCGATACCAACATTCGCCGTGTGCTCCACCGTCTGCTACTCGGCCCAGAACTGCCCAAGGAGCGAGTAACGACCCGTGGGATGCAGGCCATTGCCGATGATCTTGTCCCGAAGGACAACGGCTACGAGTGGAACCAGGCACTGATGGAGCTTGGCGCGGTCGTCTGCATGACCCGTAAACCGGCCTGCCCAACCTGCCCATTGCGACAACACTGCGCCGCATTCCCCGAGATCCTGTCGGTGATCGCGTCGCTTCCGCGGGGAACGCGCAAGAAGAAAGAGGAACCTTTCGCCGGCTCAATGCGCTACTACCGGGGTCGGGTCATCAACGCGCTCCGCGATCTCGACAACGGACAGACCGTTGACCTGCCCACTCTCGGCCCACGGGTGCGGGATGATTTCAACGACGAGCACATCCTGTGGCTGCGCCGGATCATCGAGGGATTGAGCCGTGACGGACTCGCCCAGATTGCCGAGGATGAGGCTCAGTACGACGCCACGGAGCCGTCCTCAGTTCGGGTTCGCCTGCCTTGAATCGCGGCAGACGACATGCACCCCAAGCTCGCGATCACTCGGGTGTCCAGCATTGGGCCCCGCGACGCCTAAGTTGGGCACCCCGTGTTCGTTTAGCCAGACAGCCGCTTCCCGGGTTAATCCCGGATACTCAGTGAAATACTCGGGCCGGGCGTCGAAAGGCGATGGGGCGTCCACGTGCGTCGAGGTGTGGTGAACGAACGTCATGAGCCGATTAGAGTACGAGTAATCAGTACGACAGAGTGGCTTCGTCTCTTCGTGTGTACGCCACTGTGGCGGCACGGCACCAGCGTTACCGGGTTCCTGGTGGAAGATCACCCGAGAGAGATCAACAAAACGCGCAAACGAACTCCTCCTTGTTTCGGAACGAAGTGATTCGTCGTCGACTGCTGATCCTACGCGGTCGGTCCTCACAGATCAGAATCTGACGCACTTTCGAGATCAAAATGGATCAGGAGGCATCTGGCCAATCCACTGCGCTTTATGTGATAGGCAATCCAGCAAGAACTTGACGATCAGCCATTCGGTCCCGGCGTCCAGAATTCGACCAGGTTCCCGTCCGGATCGTAGAAGTAGTGTGACGTTGCGTTCATCCATTCTTGCCGAGTCGGTCCGTAAACATCGACGCCATGGGATTTGACTCGTTGTAAAGCGGAATCGATGTCCTCAGGAGACACCAGTAGCGCAAAGTGCACGCGGCCCCAACGTTGACCCTCTGGATACGGCGAGTACTCTTCGAACAACAGGCTTCCCTTGTGAACCGCCAAACGTTGCGGCTTGCCGGGCTCGCCCATCCAAAACCAGGCCCAGTCTTCCTCAGCCTCTTTGACGGGAATTAGTCCGACGACCTCACGATAGAATCGGGCCGCCTCCGCAACGTCGCCGACGATCAGCACGATCTCTGATAATCCCCGAGACGACATGACTCTCCCCTCAATCTGATCAAGCCAAGACAACGCCGAGCGAGTGTAGCCTGCCAAAACGTCGACTCTCAACGACAAGCGACGTAGCGGCGGCACCTGTGGCCGCCAATCTGGGCGAATTCCGCCTCCTCGTAAAGCGACGTAGCGGCGGCACCTGTGGCCGCCAATCTGAGCGAAGTCCGCCACCTCGACAAGCGATGTAGCGGCGGCGCCTGAGGCCGCCGCCGTCGATCGACGGTTGGCACGGGTTGGTGGTTCCGGGCCGAACGGCCCGCTGGCGGGCAGAGACGCTGTATAGACCGGAGAGATGGTTTACAGACGTTCGGAGACATCGTTTACACCGCCGAACGGCCCGCTGGCGGGCAGAGACGCCCGCCACTCCATGTATTCGTCGGCGACTTGTATTTGCCCGCTAACACCTGTGGCCGCCCACGTCGATACGCTGGCGGCTTGCGTTGGTTTGGTTCCGGCCGAATGGCCGGTGGCGGCCACAGGTGCCGCCACTACGTCGCGGGCGAGCGGATGCACTACCGCTTGCAGCCCAGAAACAAACTGGGGATGCCAACACGGCACCCCCAGTTTCGGTGTCACTTGCTGACCGCAGTTAGTCGCCAGACGCGTCCTGCTGCCGCTTTTCCCGGGCCAGTGCCGCAACCTTGAGCGGCAGTCCAAACAGGTTGATGAAGCCCTTGGCATCAGCCTGGTTGTAAACCTCATCTTCGCCAAAGGTCGCGAAGTCGTAGCTGTAGAGCGTGTTCGCCGACTTGCGGCCAGTGACGATGCAGTTGCCTTTGTATAGCTGCATCCGAACCTCGCCGGTCATCGGCTTCTGCGTAACGTCGACGAAGGCGTCGATCGCCTCACGCAGCGGCGTGAACCACAAACCGTTGTAAACGAGCTCCGAATATCGTTGAGCGACCAAATCCTTGTAATGGAACGTGTCACGATCAAGGACGATGGACTCCAGTTCCTTGTGCGCCGTCGATAGGATGGTCGCACCCGGCTGCTCGTAGATGCCGTGATTCTTCATCCCGACCAATCGGTTCTCAACCAGGTCAATGCGTCCAATTCCGTTCTCACCACCAAGCTTGTTGAGCGCGAAAACGAGGTCGACCGGATCCATGACTGAACCATCGAGGCTTATCGGGTATCCCTCTTCGAAACCCACCACAATGCTGGTCGGCTTGTCAGGAGCGTCCAACGGGTGAACCGTCAACTGGAACATATCTTCGTTCGGCGATGTCCACGGATCTTCGAGTTCGCCGCCCTCGTGGCTCAAGTGCCAGAGGTTCTGGTCGCGACTGTAAATGTTGGTCTTCGACTGCGCCACCGGAATGTCGTGGGAGTAGGCGTAGTCGAGCGCGTCCTCACGCGAGCGAATGTCCCACTCGCGCCAGGGAGCTATCACCTTGAGATGCGGTGCCAGCGCCTGATAGGTGAGCTCGAACCGCACCTGATCGTTGCCCTTACCAGTGCAACCATGCGCGACCGCATCGGCGCCCTCCTTCAGGGCGATCTCAACCTGATGCTTGGCGGTCACCGGACGGGCGAAGCTCGTGCCGAGCAGGTACTTCCGCTCGTACAGCGCGCCAGCGCGGAGCACCGGGAAGGCGTACTCGGTGACGAGCTCCTTCTTCAAGTCCTTGACATAAAGCTTGGATGCACCACTGGCCAATGCCTTGGCTTCAAGGCCGTCGAAGGAATCGCCCTGACCAAGGTCGGCCGTGTAGGCGACAACCTCGCAGCCATAATTCTCTTTGATCCAGGCAAGGATGACAGACGTATCGAGGCCGCCGGAGTAGGCGAGGACTGCTTTTTTGATACCAGAATCGTTCGGCATGCTCGGTGGACTCCTCTACACATATGCGCGCGCCACACGACGCGCGGCCAAAACGCGACAGCTAGGGTCTGGAAGACGACCGGCGGCACCTGGCGCGTCCGGGCATACGGTAGAGCATTTTCGAGTCATACCTCCCCAACGGCTTACGCCGCGAAACACCGCGCAGAGGTTAGCAACGCCGGGGTGCAGTGTCAAGGAGAAGAGGATTATCGGAGGTGCTGTTACATTGTCATTGCCTCCTATTCCGGCGTGTGACAGACTCGGAATGAAGTCACAACGAGTACGGCGGGTCGAGCAGAGGAGCGCGAGATGGCGGAGCGAGCAGACGTCGTGATTATCGGCGGCGGAATCATGGGCACCAGCCTGGCGTTCGCGCTCACAAAGCTCGGTGTGCGCAATGTGATGATCGTCGAACGCCACACGCTGGCAGCTGGAGCAAGCGGACGGACCGGTGCCTTGCTGCGGCAGCATTACTCCAACGTGCCCGAGGCGACGTTGGCGCATCTTAGTCTGCTGACCTATGCCAATTGGAACGATGAGATCGGTGGCGACTGTGGCTTCGTGAACACGGGATCGATCGTTACGATCTCAACAAGTGGCGACGACGCGGTCAACATCGGGCGAATGCACCGGAACGTCGCCATGCAGAATCGGGTCGGCATCCAGTCTGAAGTTGTCACCGCGGAACGGTTCCGTGAATTGCAGCCGTTCGCTCGTATGGACGACGTTGCAGTGGCCGCCTATGAGCGGGACTCTGGTTATGTGGATGCCGTGGCGGCGACGCGGGGGATGGCAAACGCCGCCACGCGTGGCGGCGCGCGAGTCGCCGAAGAGCGAACTGTCAACGGAATCTTGGTGGATGGAAATCGCGTCGTCGGAGTCGAGACCGACACCGGTACGATCTCCGCGGAGACAGTCGTTTGTGCAGCCGGAGCCTGGTCAGTTCCACTACTGGCGAAGATCGGCGTTGAGGTACCCATTGAGGCACAGCGAGTGCAGGTTACAGTTTTGAATCGTCCGATGGACATGCCGGAGTCGGGTACGATGACCTACGTTGACACAGCGGCCGGCTTCTTCTGCCGCAATGCCGGTCCGAACCGCACGCTGGCCGGCGTTGGTGGAGGCGAGTTTCACGACGTGGTCGATCCGTTCTCCTATGACGACCGAATGGATCCAGGCTTCGACGACGCCGTGAAGCGGACTCTCGCCCGGCGCATGCCGGCCATGGCCCGTGCCACGACACTGTATGGCTACGCCTGCCTCTACGACATGACTCCTGACCTGCACCCGATCCTGGGCGGGGTCGAAAATGTTGATGGTCTCCACCTGATGCTTGGCTTTTGTGGGGCCGGATTCAAGAAGGGGCCGGCTATCGGTCGCTGCATGGCCGAATTGATCGTCCACGGCAAATCTACGACGGTCGATCTCACGCCGTTTCGGTTGGGCCGGTACGCCGACGGATCCTGGGAAAAGCCGTGGAGCCCCGATGAATATCGCCTCTCCTCCGATTTCGGCCACGGATTTTAGCCGACGAATCAATGTAGTGGCGGGCGTCTCTGCCCGCCAGCGGGCCGTTCGGCCCGGAACCACCAAACCTCGCACCACCACAGGATCGATCCACGGCGGCGGGCACGGATTCTAACGGGCGAGTGCGAATCGCCGACGAATCAATGTAGTGGCGGGCGTCTCTGCCCGCCAGCGGGCCGTTCGGCCCGGAACCACCAACCTCGCACTACCACCGGATCGATCGACGGCGGCGGGCACAGGTCCCGCCGCTACGTCGCTTGTCGATTGGGCCAGACCACGGTGGCGGCCACGGGTGCCGCCGCTACGTCGCGATTAGCGTGTTCAGCTCAGCCAGCGCCCATCTCGCATGACATCCCGATCGGATAGTTCGGCTGGACTACGCCATGCTTGGATGCGACTGGGCGTGAGCCGAATGAAGACGTACTCGCCCGGTCCTTCACGTGCGTCAAAACCTGCCGCCTGCGCGTGAGCCTCGGCAAGAGCGTTGTCGGCGTCGACCGTGATTTCGACAACGGGGCCTTCAATGACGACGACATCACGCGTCGGGCCGAGAGCCATCCTGGCCCATCCCGACCGGCGCAGGTTGCGCGCGGTCCGACTCTCCTTGGGGGTCGCGACGACCAGCGAGACACCATCCCAGAAATAGGAGAGCGGGATGAGGTAGGCATCACCGGTTGCGCTGGCCGATGCGACCCATATATCGACCTCGGTTTCGAGCTTCGCGTAGACATCGTTCACGCGCTCTTCAACGGAACGAACCGACAATTCGTCACCTCCTGCAGATCGATCAGGCTGGAAATCTATCCGGATAGCGGGCGAACGAGTAGAAGGCCGCCGCTTCTATGCGCAGGAACGCGCCTTCACCCCAATCACGAACGCTGGCGCCGCTGTGTTCGCGATGAATCGCCTCCAATTCATCAAAGTCCGGGTGCTCGGCATCCAGAATTTCGGCGTTTCCATGAACAATCACTGCGAAGTCGATACCCTCGAACAATGTGAGACTGACGGAGGATCGGCGACGAATGTGACGCACCCTGGCCGATTCCATCGTTGTTGGGATGTGGAACCTCCCACGATAGATGAAGCTTCCTATCGGCGCGACACGAGGCTCGCCCTTGGAGGTAATGGTTGCCAGCGCAACGGTTTGGACTCCCTCGAGATAGCGGCAGAGCTGCAGCGCAGACAAAGATTTTTCCGGCATTTCAAACGAGCTCCGCAGAAACGCGCCTGCGTTCACGATGCTATCTGTCAGCAACTTGTCGAATGCTTGGAGATCCTCGGGCGTCTCATACATATTCAACTCCTCGATCGGCTCGATTGCCGCGATCCAACTCCATCCAAGATAACCCGCGCCGACTCCGCTCGCATCCGAAGAACGGCGCAGTTCGAAGACTCTGTGCCCGGTTGCCTGGCTGAAAAGCAGTGGTGCCTTCCACCTTGGGACGGGTCTCGCTTGCATCAGGTACTGGGAACCCATACGGTAGGTCGTTCGTTGTAGCATTCACTGACGGAGCAGTGAGCCGTCTGGGGTCGCACATCATTGGACGGTACGGCCCTTACGTATTGACGAAGATTGATCGGGAGGTTGCCGAGCATGCCGAGGACCCATCCCCGGATGACGCACTTCGCCGTTCTTGGCCTCATTCTCGCCACGCTGACCCTTTTCCCCGCAATACCCGGTGCGCTCGCCGATGGCCTGCAGCCGAGCAGTCTGGTCGCTTATCTCGACCGGGGCAACAATCTCTGGGTAAGCCAGGATAACGGACAGAACGCTCGGGAGATCACGACCACCGGAGGGTTCAATGACATCGCCTGGTCGGCGGACGGCACGCGCATCGCCACCGTCGGGCCCTACGAAGACAGGCGCGGCGTTTACATGGCCAGCATAGATCCGTCGTTTGGCCTGCGATCGCTATCTACTGGGGCGAAACCGCTCTGGTCACCAGACAGTGCACGACTCGCACTTATCGACAACGGAACGATTAAGGTCTTCGATCGCGAAGGGGCACACGTTCGGGACGCTGGCGTAAGTGCTGACGTGATCGCCTGGTCGGGTAACGATCATCAGATCGGCTACACCCAGATCGTGAGCAACCCGTACGGGACAAACTGTCCGATTCGCCAGCTCGGTTGGTTCGACATATTCTCTGGCGAAACGAAATTAATCGGCCAGACGATCGGGAAATTCGCATGGGCCGGAGGCGGAAACCTGATTGTCTACGTCTCCGCCAACGACGGAACGATCAAGAGCTACGACACCAGCACCGGCTCCACGCGGCAGCTTTCCGCACGCCTCGCGAATCCGTGTGGCGGGCCATTCTTCACCACCCCGGACGGCAGCAAGCTGATCTTCCTGGATTACGGAGCAGGTGGACACGATCTGGTCGTGCTCAACGTGAACAGCGGCAAAGAAAAGGTGATCCCGAATATCCCGATTGGGTATCCGTCCGATACCTTGCCGGACTCCTATCTTACGGTCGACACAAGCGGCAATTTTGCCTATGCCGTTCAGACTTATCCGACCACTATCACTCGCATTGACCTAAACAGCGGTGATCAGAGCCTGTTGCTCTCCAACGACTACCGCATGTTCCTTGGTTTCTCGTCCGATCACTCTCGGATCGCGTTGATCGACGCGCCAAACGGCAAGCCGAGCGTCATCTCGATTCGCGATGTTGCCACCGGCGTCGAGGCATCTTTCGACAACATCGGCTGGCTCTCGTGGCAATCCTCGCCGATCACATCTTCGGCGGAGATCGCCTGGGATCGCACCTGGGCCCGAGAGGACCAGCCAGTTGCTTTTGGCATGGCCCAGCGCACCTGGGTCTGGGGACCGAACGCTTTCGCCACCGTTGTCGAGCCATATGACAATGCACCAAACGGCCAACGTGCTGTCCGCTACTACGACAAAAGCCGCATGGAGGTCACCATTCCGTACGGTGACCAGGGCACACGCTGGTACGTGACCAATGGCCTGCTGGCTAAGGAGCTCATTACCGGGCAGATGCAGCTGGGCGACAACCGATTCGTCGACAAGGGCCCGGCCAATATTCCAGTTGCGGGCGACCCGGATGATACGACCGGTCCGACCTATGCAGCACTCAAGGGGATGCTGAACGCCCCAGCTACCGCGACAGGAACGGAAATCCGGGCGACAATTGACCGCAACGGTAACGTCACCAACGGTGGCCCGGGCGGAGTACACGCCACACAGCTCGTCAGAGAAACGAACCACACCGTGGCGGACGTCTTCTGGACCTATCTCAACAGCACCGGCACGATCTGGAACGGCTCGACCAATGTCGATGGCAAGCTGTTTGACCCAACGTTTTTTGCGACCGGCTATCCAATCACTGAAGCGTACTGGGCCAAGGTGAAAGTGGGTGGTCAGGTGAAGGACGTACTGATCCAGTGTTTCGAGCGTCGCTGCCTGACCTACACGCCATCCAATCCATCTGGTTGGCAGGTCGAGATGGGGAACGTCGGCCGCCATTACTACCTCTGGCGTTACGGAGGCTAAACCCGAAATCCGGGAAATACGCCAATTGAACGTCCGATGGGGTTGACGACCTCGCCGGACGTTCAGTAGAGTTTGGCCCAATGTAAATATCGCCAAAATCATCCGGGAATGGGATCCCCCGGCTGTGGCTGGCCTCAAGTGGACAGGAGTCTACCTATGGCACAGAACGCGGCCGACCCACGGGATACCGAAAACCCAGTGAGCGGCATGGGCCCTCTGCTTTTTATCGTCTTTCTCATGGTGGCCAGCACCAGCACGCTTTGGCCGATCCTCACTCCCTATGCGAAAGATCTCGGAGCAAGCGGTTTTCAGCTTGGGTTGGTCGTCAGCTCGATCTACTTTACGCGATTGGTGCTCGGTCCGTTCGTGGGCCGACTCGGTGACCGGCGAGGCTATCGCGGACTGCTCATCGCCGGAACCTTGCTCTATGTCCCAATCGGGATCGCCTATGCATCCGCCAACAATGTCTTCGCGCTCGCCGGTGCGCGAGCGTTGCATGGCGTCGGGTCGGCCATCGTGCTCCCGATGGTAATGGCGGTTATGGGCCAGCACGCGAAAGGAAAGAGCGGAGCAGCCATGGCCCGCTACAATGCGGCCCAGTGGCTTGGCTACGCACTCGGACCACTGGCCGGCGGTCTGATCGTTCACCAGTTCGGTAAAGACGGCGTCTTCTTCCTGCTGGCGCCGGCGGGAATCGTTTCGGCGATGGCGGTGCTGCTACTCGATCGATCGCTGACCGATCCGCCCGCTCAGGCGAAAGATCGCGGTCTTGGGCGAATCCGCATTGAGCGACAGGCCCGTGTGCTGCTTGCCTTCAACTTCATCGTCGCGCCGACTAGCCTGATCGTTCTCTCCTTCTTTCCGCTGCTCGGCAATTCACGCGGATACGGCTCGATCCTGATTGGCGCGCTTCTCTCGATCGCCAGCTTTGCGACCGCCGCCGTACAACCGTTGTGGGGGAATGTGGCCGACCGCACTGGTATCCATCCGCTCATATTGCTCGGCGGCATTGGAACCTTGATCGGCCTGGTCGTGCTCGGTAACTTCTCGCCAGCGCTCATCGCGGTTGGAGCAACCCTCATCGCCGGTGTTTCAATCGCGGCTCTGGTGGCGGGAGTCTCCACCTCCGCGGTCGACATGGGTCATCAGCACGGCATGGGCACATTCATCGGGATCTTCCAGTCAGTCGGCAGTCTCGGCCAGGCACTGATGCCGCTGGCATACGGAGTACTTCTCGGTCAAATCGAGGTTTCGGGGCTATTGTCGGTCGTCGGTGGCCTGATCGCCATCGCATCGCTCGGCTACCTGGTGACAATTACGCCAATCTTCGGTCGCCGGCAGGCGGAGTCGAGACCTGGTTCGTAACTTAACCGGGTAACCGCACGGGCGCAATTCCGCTATCGACTATCATCTTGCGGTACCTCATTCGATGTTGTGTCCGACATGTGTGAGAATTCAGCGATGCGAACAAGGTTAGGGGGAGAAAGAGTGCTGGAGGTCGCGTTGCCCGACTCAGGACGTCCTATGAAGATCGGCGTTGTTCTCTCGACCGCCGGCGACCTGGTCACCGGTGAACCATGTCGTACCTCGGACATTATTGCGCTTGCAAAGAGAGCGGAGGAGCTTGGACTCGATTCCGTTTGGTTATCTGATCATTTTCTGCTCCACTATCGCGGGCCGGACGTTGAGCCACTTGGCAGCTGGGAGTGTTGGACAACGATGGCGGCCATTGCATCGGTCACCTCCCAAATTTCGCTGGGGACGCTGGTTAGCAGCACGAGTTTTCGCAACCCAGCGGTTCATTCCTTCATGGTGAACACCGTCGAGGACATTTCGGAGGGTCGATTAATTCTCGGGCTCGGGGCCGGCGATGCTGAACCGGAGCATCGAGCATTTGGACTACCGTTTGACAAACGTGTGGGACGGTTCGAGGAGGCACTCCAGATCATCCACGGCCTCCTACACCACCGAGAGAGCAGCTTTGAGGGGACACATTATCAGACTCGTGATTGCCTGCTGTTGCCAGACGGACCACGAAAGAGCGGGCCACCCATACTCATTGGCGCGCTCGAACACTCCCCGCGGATGCTCAGGCTCACCGCACAGTATGCAGATATCTGGAACGCCATTCTGACTTTTCGCCACAGCCGCCCAGAGATGATCCCACCGCTGCGTGAAGCAGTCGATGCCGCCTGCGTCAAGGTCAACCGCGATCCGGCGACGCTGCAGCGGAGTTGCGCGGTTCTGGTCGATTTTACCGACCTTGGTTTCTATCCAGACTGGTTGTTGCCGCTCACTGGCACCGCCGAGGAACTGGCGGATTCGTTTCGTGGCTTTGAACGTGAGGGCATATCGCACCTGCAGGTCGGTGTCTATCCGACGAACGAGGAATCAATTGATCAGCTTGCAGAAATCGTGGAGATTCTTGACCGGGGTTAGCCAGCGGGCTGGTATGATGCCGTCGAAGAGAAACGCCAATCAACGTAGATGTAGTCAACAGGAGCAGTATTGATGCATGCGAACGTGTCGCTGTGGAAGGGCAAGTCCAAGCAGAGTCTCGACGATCTGATCGAGAAGGCCGAGGCAGAGCTAGTTCCGAAACTCCGTGCGCAGGAAGGATTTGTCCATTTCGACGGGATTGTTACCCCCGACGAAACGCTCATTCTGGTCCACACATGGGAATCAAAGGAAGCGGCTGACAGGGGAGTCCGCCCGCTTATTCCGTGGCTGTTGAAGAACGCCGCAACCAAGGTCAAGCTCATCAGCCGTCATAGCGGTCCAGTTGTCGTGTCGACCACGGCGGATGAGTGAACGTCAGGCTTTTCCGAAAGCCGTGGATAACTGTGTTCCGAGAGGCTCCAGTTTTCGTGATCCATGTTCGTTTGAGCGCCAATCTCGATCGGGCTGGATCTCAACCGTCACGTGAGAATCGCCGGTGAACGTATCAACATCGCGCTATGCCATCATACCGCCATCGATTACGAGAGAATGGCCAGTCACGAACGCCGCCGCGTCAGAACAGAGCCACACCACGGCGTTTGCCACATCTTCTGGTGTGCCGAGACGTCCAAGTGGCGTCATCGACGTGAATTGCTCCTCAATTTCCGGCGCAAAGGACATCATGAAACCGATGGGCGGAGTTCTTATCCAAGACGGACAGATGGCGTTCACGCGAATGCCATCAGATGCGCACTCTAGAGCCGCGGTACGGGTTAGTCCAATGACACCATGCTTACTTGCCACATAGGCCGCTGATCCAGCGATACCTCGCAAGCCAAGCACCGACGACATATTGACGATCGTGCCGTTCTGCTGAGCCCGCATCTGACGTATCTCATGCTTCATGCAGAGCCACGTACCTTTGAGATTGACGTCTATTATGGAGTTCCACAAGTCTTCAGAATGTTCATCCACGGAAATACCATACGCGAGGACGCCCGCATTGTTGACGGCACAATCCAGCCGTCCATCGGTTTTCACAATATCTTGTATCAGCGATTCAACATCTGCTTCCTGACTCACGTCGACGCTAACGAACCGCGCATCGCCGCCGCCGCCTATGATCAGCGACACGGTTTCCTCACCGCCCTCGCGCTCGATATCGGCGGCAACAACCCGGGCACCAACACGGGCAAGGGCAATCGCCGAGGCACGGCCAATACCCGAGGCCGCGCCCGTGACCAGTGCCACGCGTCCATCAAGCCCAGCGTTCAACGATTCCTGACCTAACATATTGACTCCTCGATTTCGACTGTATTCGAACGCGGCGGATTATTGTCACGCCCAGAATACGATCAAAAGCCCGCAGGTTTGATCGTATATCCAAAGAGAACAGGTTCTCGCAACCAGTGTAGACATCAGCGCCCGGTCGAAGACGTGTCGATTCGTACCGCGTGCATTTCTCTCGGCCGGCACCCGGCTAAGATTACCGAGAAGCCAAACACCATCTGCTCTCCCAGGGCCGATAGCATTTCCTGAGTAGTGAGTGGGTTCCCTTTGGCGTGCTCACGAAGATATTGGACCACCATGTCTCTGTCGACCGGAGCGAGCAGACAGAGGGTCGAGACTGATTGCCGACCGCGAACTTGTCCAATCCGAATAGATCGAAACTGCCTTAGTCGGTTCGTTGCAGATTATCGAGCACGATGGCAATCAGTCCGCCAGCCACCGATGAGCCGTTGCACGTTTGCACGATACGACATGCGCTGCTTCATCCGGTCGTAATTCTCGACGTCATGGGATAAAGTACGGTCGACTAGACGTCAATCCAACGTTGTCGACCGTACGAAGTCCTGAGATATTTCTGGGAAGCGAGAGTCGCTTCCTTCGTCCTGGATCACTTGCAAGGAGTTGACTCTCGTGCATGCCCGCGTTGCAGCCAAGTTCATCGCGCTGCTCTTGATACTGGGTGTCGTGGAGCCTTCGACATCAACTCGTCGTCCGCGCAGACAACCAGTGATGTTCGTGATCAACACGTTGTGTCGCGCCATGCCTCGTCTATGTCCCTTTGTCGCGAAGACCGCTGTTCGTTCTACTTATCAAGTAGTCAGCCATTTCAGCCCTGACAACATCAAATTTCTCAACTATGGCTATGCTCGTGTGGATGATTCCGAAAAGCCACTCGTGCTTCTACCTGAAGACGAACCAGATCGTCACAGTATTCAGCTTTACAATGCGGCGGTTGGGGACACCCTCCTCGAGGGTAAGGACGTGATTGAGATCGGCTGTGGCCGCGGTGGCGGCGCCTCCTTCGTGGCCCGATACTTCAAACCGCGGAAGATCGTCGGGTTAGATCTCGCGCAGAAGGCCATCACGTTCTGTGAGCGCCAGCATCATGTCTCCGGACTATCCTTCCAACGCGGCGACGCTGAGAATCTCCCTTTTGCTTCATCCTCATTTGATGTGGTGCTGAATGTCGAGTCATCGCACGGTTATCCGAGCATGGAACGATTCCTGTCCGAGTCCTTCCGGATCCTTCGGTCAGGTGGGACATTCCTCCTCACTGACTTCCGCCAGCAAAGCAAAGTAGAAAAGCTGCAGCAGCAAATCGGTGACGCCGGCTTCATTATCGAGGACGTAAGACTAATCAATGCAAACGTGGTCAAAGCACTGGATCTGAACGTGGAACGCAGCACGGAACAAATTCAGAAGCTCGCGCCAAGGGTCGCACGAGGATGGATGCACGAATTTAGCGCTATGCCGGATAGCGAGCAGTACGCAAACTTCGCGTCTGGCCGGCTCCGGTACCAGCGTTTCATACTGCGAAAACCCTAAGAGCGTGTTTGGTGATTCATCCAGTGCTCGTCGCGAGCCGTCGCAGGAGGAGGTGGATGAACGCCACCTCGATGAGCGTTTCACTCGTTTGTACCCAGCGCTCGTAATCGACCCGGAACCGACGGTTGCACACCAACCAGGCGAAACTCCGTTCGACCACCCAGCGTCGAGGCTGAACGGCGAAGCCTTGCGTGGTCGGATCGCGCCGGACAATCTCCAGATTCCACTTACCGTACTGTTCGCACCAGCACGGCAATGTCCCACTCACGTATGCTCCGCCCACCCAGATCTTCACTAGCCGCGGAACGAGTGGCTTCAATCTCGCGAGCACACGTCCGGCTCCGATTCTGTCACGGGAGATGGTCGGCGTGACACAATATGAAGGACTTTAGCTTCAAGAGCGGAAGCATCTCCCGCATTGATCAACCACGCAACTCGGTATTTTGGGAAATGGGCCCCAGAGATGAGGGAATCGTGAAGTACCAGAATCGAAGCGCTCTTATAACTGGTGCATCATCGGGAATTGGTGCGGCATTCGCGCGTGAATTGGCATCGCGAGGTATGTCCGTGCTGCTCACCGCTCTCCCATCCGAACAAGAACGCCTATCTGAAATTCAGGAGGAACTCCGGCGTGGATACACTATCCGAGCTGAAGTGGTGCCAATCGATCTGTCCGAGCGCACTGGGCCGCAGAAGCTTCAGGACGCAGCCGATGCGTTGGGTTTCCAACCAGACCTTCTTGTAAACAGTGCAGGGATTGGCGCCGGAGGTCCCTTTGTTGCGGCAACTCTCGAAGAGCAGATGCGAATGATACAGGTCAACGTTGAGGCTTTGGTAGCGTTGTGTGGTCTGTACTTACCGCGAATGGTCGAGCGTTCCGACGGTGCAATCATCAATCTCGCGTCGACATCCGCCTTCGAACCGATCCCGTATATGGCTGTATATGCGGCGTCAAAGGCATTCGTCCTCCGGTTTAGTGAGGCATTGTGGGCTGAGAATCACAGAGCTGGAGTCCGAGTAGTCGCGTTGTGCCCCGGATCGGTTGCCACCCCCTTGCAGCAGTCGTTTGGGGCCGACGCCCCGAAGTCTCGGGTTCAACGGCAGGCTACCCGGCGCTTTCTCGCAGTAGATGAAGTCGTAGCGATCGGATTATCAGGACTCGAGCGTGACCGGCCGACTGTAATCAAACGGTTACCGGGCCTCTCGATTCTCTACTACGTTGGCACTGCCGTGGGAGCATTCTTGCCTCGAAAGAGGTGGCTCATTCTGTCAGAGAGAATTGTTCGTTGGTACGGCGACGGCGGTCCGAAGCGATGAGCAAGCTGAGCCGAGCAGTCGAGGATGTCGAGGTGCCACTAGGGGCATAGAGTAGCGAATCAAATGCCCGACCCGTGGGTTCAATCAAGACTCAATCAAGGGCACGTTGAACCACCACGTCGACACATGCGTCCATCGCAAGCTAGATCCTAGGATGGCAACGGGGATCCCACGAACTCATCGCCCTGCTCAACACGCTCACAACGACTCAATCGTTCAGACATGGTGAACGAGAATTGCACTGAGCTTGACCGAGATCAAACGTCTTGCGTGCTGGTCGCTGTAGACGCCACGTCACCCTCGATCAGCAGCTTGCGATACTGGTCACGTAGCGGCGCCTTCATGAACTTGCCGGTCGAAGTTCGCGGAATCTCGTCTACAAACACGACTTTGTCAGGTATCGACCATTTGGCGAAGTGCGGAGCGATAAAGTCGAGCAATTCCTGCTCGCTGGCCGACGCCTCATTCTTGAGCACCACGATGGCGATTGGCCGTTCCAACCATCTCGCGTGCTCCACGGCGATTACCACCGCTTCCGAGACGGCCGAATGCGCCATCAACTGATTCTCGAGAGCAATCGAGCTGATCCATTCGCCACCCGATTTGATCACGTCCTTCGCGCGGTCCTGAATCGTGATGAACCCGAGCGAGTCGATCGACGCGATGTCACCCGTCCGGAACCAGCCGTCTTGCGTGAACTGGACGTCGCCATCAGGATTGTTGTGATAGCTGGAGGCGACCCATGGGCCACGTACCTCGAGCTCGCCCATCGTCTCACCATCCCAAGGAACAACAGACTCACCAGCCCGAATACGGGCCTCGATCATCGGCACGGTCCGGCCCTGAGTCGAGAGGTAGTGTAGCTTCGCATCGGCAGAGTCATTCACGTGCCCGACCGGCACATAGGTGACGCTCCCAAGCGGAGTCGTCTCGGTCATACCCCAGGCGTGCATGATCTGAATATTGTGGCGATCCTTGAAAGCACGGATCATCTCTGCCGGCGCGGCCTGACCGCCAACCGCCATCCGTGACAGTGCTGAGAGGTCGAAGTTCCCTTTATTTTGATCCATGTATTGAAGGATTCCGAGCCAGATAGTCGGCACGCCGGCCGAAAATGTCACCCGCTCCCGTTCCATCAACGAGACCAGGCTGGCTGGATCGAGATATGGACCCGGAAACACCTGTTTGGCTCCCGCGAGCGCACCGGAGAAGGGGAGTCCCCAAGCGTTCACGTGGAACATGGGCACGACCGGTAGAACCGAATCGACCTCGCGCAACCCCAGCGCGTCGGCGTTGTTCGAGGTTAACGAGTGCAGCACGATCGCGCGATGTGAGTAGACGGCCCCCTTCGGCCGGCCGGTCGTGCCAGACGTGTAGCACATCGCGGCCGCCTGCTTCTCGCCGATCTCGAGCTCGACAAAGTCAGCCGGGATCGGCAGTCGAGAGCAGATCTTCGTAAGTGAGCATTCCGTTGGCGACGGTCTCGTTCTCCGAGATGACCACGATGTGGTCGACGTTAATATTCGGAATTACCTTCTCGAACAGGGGCATAAGCGACTCGTCGACCAGCACAACCTTATCCTCTGCGTGGTTCACGATGTAGGTGATGTCGTCTGGATGCAGCCGAATATTAATGGTGTGCAGTACGGCGCCGATTGCCGGAACGCCAAAATAGGCCTCGAGGTGCTGATGATGGTTCCAGGCGAAGGTGGCCACGCGATCGCCGGGCTCGATACCTAATGTGTTCAGCGCGACGCCGAGCTGCCGGGCACGACGAGCCATATCGGCGTAGGTGTAGCGGTGCAAGCTCTTGTCAGGCAGCTGAGTCACGATCTCCCGTGGACCGTAAAGCGTCTCTGCTCGTCGGAGAATCGTGTCAATCGTCAGCGGGAAATCCATCATCAAACCGTCCACAGGTATCCCATCCTCACACTTGAGCCGAATTCACCAACAAAAACTGCAGACATCTGGTCGTTGGTTTCACAAGCTGGTACGTCAGCGGCGAATCCGGTGTCTGTTCCGGTTCCCGCACGCTCTCCATTGTCGAATCGATCGCTTTCACTATAGCCAACGAGGCGATAATCCGCCACTTCTTCACAATGTGAAAGCGACGGATCGAGTCCGCGTAGACGAAAGCCAGCTGGACATAAGATGAGGGGTTTGGAATCCGCTCTTAACATGACCATGGCGATGATCAATCTTGAAAGTACGTTACGTGAAGAACCGGTGAAGTACGTTTTGACTGCCGGAAGTTACCCAGGATTCATGCCATGCTGCTGGTAGCCACGTGAAGTGAGTCGTAAGTGGCTTCAACCAGCGATTGCCGGCGCACCGGATCGTGAATCTGCTGATTCATGACGTAGCCAAATGCCAGGCCTGCGTTAGGATCGGCGAATCCGAGCGATCCGCCCGCACCTGGATGGCCAAACGCCGACTCAGATTTGATCCAACCGCCTGATTTCATGAAGCCGTACGAGTAACAATACGGTTTGCCGAGCACCAGGTCCAATGACGTGGAGGAACTCACCTTGCCCATCAGATGAACGGTTTCCTCACGAGCGAGACGCAGGTTACTCAATGACCCGCCGAGCGAGAGCGGGGCGTACATCCTGGCTAGTCCCCGCGCATTCGTGATGCCGCCCTGGGCCGGTAGGCAAGCTTGATGTGCTTTGGTCAGGTTGTGCTCTTCGTGCTGGGCGAATCCGCCGCTATTCAGGATCTGCAACGCTGAGATCGATTCCGGGGCGTGCCGCGCTGCCAGTTGGAACGGATGGTCCACGATCGGAAGCATCGGGGCGACACGGTATTCCTCGTTACCTGGAAGCCCAAACCAAAAGTCCAGTCCCAACGGCGTGGCAATCTCTTCACGGAAGAAGCGGTCGAACGTACGGCCGTCGATACGACGCACGATCTCGCCACCCAGCCAGCCGATGTTGAAGGAGTGATAACCCACTTGTGTGCCCGGCTCCCAGAACGCGTCCTCGGTCGCAAGCGCGGCAGTCATGTAATCCCAGTCGTAGAACGCACCCGGCTTCAACGGCTGGTGGAATGCCGGTACTCCCGCCTGGTGATTGAATAGCATCCCGACCGTCGCACATTCTTTGCCGTTACCGCCAAACTCGGGCCAGTAGGTGGTCACTGGAGCGTTGAAATCGAGCAGGCCGCGATCAGCCAGCAGATGCGCGCAGAGGGCGACCGCGCCTTTCGAGCAGGAGAAGACCACAATGAGTGTGTCGGCGGTCCATGACTGTCCGTTGATCGGATCGGCTCATGCCGCCCCAGAGGTCGACGACGATCCGGCCCTCGTGGATCACGCAGACGGCAGCACCAACTTCACCGAATTCATCGAAGTTCCGTACGAATGCGTCTTTGACGGCCGAAAAGCATGGATCGCAGACTCCCTGTACTTGCATGCATCATTCCGATCGCTGGCGACCTTCCCCAAATTTAGCCGCGTACTGAGCGCCATAGATATTGCCGCATCAACGTGGACAGCCTGCTGTGACTGGTTAGGGCGCGATGAATCGCGCCCGCGGACCCGTACTCGATCATCCTAGATGGCTAGTCGTCGTGAGCGATGCTCTCCACAGGAGATTCAGCACGTTCGACAAGGATCTGCCGGTATTTCTCCCGGAGCGTGGCCTTCATGAACTTACCGGTCGAGGTGCGTGGAATCTCGCCGGTAAAGACAATCCGGTCCGGCAGCCACCATTTGGCGAAATGGGGCGCGAGGAAGTCGCGCAGGTCGTCTTCAGTCGCCGATGTGCCGTCCTTCAGGACGACGATCGCGACCGGTCGTTCCAGCCACTTCTCGTGTGTGGCGGCGATCACCGCGGCTTCGGAAACCGCCGGGTGCCCCATCAGCTGATTTTCAAGCGCGATCGAGCTGATCCACTCACCGCCGGACTTGATGACGTCCTTGGAGCGATCCCTGATCTCCATGTAGCCGAGCGAATCGATCGTCGCGATATCGCCGGTTCGCAGCCAGCCATCATCGGCAAACTTGTCAGCGCTATCTGGATCCTTGTAGTAGGCAGAGGCAACCCAAGGTCCCCGCACCTCGAGTTCACCCATCGTTTCGCCATCCCACGGCGCGATCGAATTGCCACTGCGAATTCGCATCTCGATGAGAGCCGCAGATCTTCCCGCCATCGCCAGGTATTTTGTCTGCACATCAACTGGGGCATCCATGTGGCTTCTGGGCACGTAGGTGAAACTGCCGAGCGGCGAAGTCTCCGTCATTCCCCAGCCGTGGAGAATGTCGATCTCGTCGCGCTCCTTGAAGGCGCGAATCAAAGACGGTGGCACAGCCTGACCACCGATAGCTGTTCGCTCGAGCTTCGACAGATCAACTTCACCCGGATTCTGACCGAGGTAATCGAGCATCCCGAGCCAGATAGTCGGCACACCAGCCGAGAACGTTACCTCTTCCTGTTCCATCAACTTCAGTAGATTCTGAGCGTCGAGGAAGGGACCCGGGTAAACTTGTTTCGAGCCAGCCATCGCACAGGCGTATGGGAGACACCAGGCGTTGGCGTGGAACATTGGCACGACCGTGAGAACGGAGTCGGCTTCACGAAGCGAGAGAACATCGGGTCCGATCTCCGCGAGGGAGTGCAGGACAAGTGCACGATGCGAGTAAACGACACCCTTTGGTCGTCCAGTCGTTCCGGACGTGTAACACATCGCCGCCGCCTGGCGTTCGTCAAGTTCCGGTTGTCGAAAATCGGCGAGATCCGCCTCCGACACTAGCTGCTCGTACGACAGCATTCCGTCATGTCCGGTAGCACTGTGCGACATCACGATCAAATGCTCGACGTCGATCTTCGGCCGTACCTGTTCGAAGAGTGGAAGGAGAACATCGTCCACCAGCACGACCCTGTCCTCAGCGTGGTTCACGATGTAGGCGATGTCATCGGGATGTAAGCGGATGTTGAGCGTGTGTAATACCGCTCCGATTGACGGAATGCCGAAGTAGGCCTCGAGATGCTGGTGGTGATTCCAACCGAAGGTCGCCACGCGGTCACCTGGCTGCACACCCAGCTTTTGCAGTGCAAGTCCCAAACGCCGCGCACGTTCCGCCATGGCGGCGTACGTGTAGCGATGGATCGTCTTGTCCGGTAGCTGACTCACGATGTCGCGGTCACCGAAAACCGTTTCCGCTCGTCGAAGAATGGCCGTCAATGTCAACGGATAGTCCATGATCAAGCCGTCCATTATTTCCCTCCTGTACCGACGCATAAGGTGGTCGCTGGCGTTGCCGAAGCCATTCCGGGTGACGCCACAACCATCGCCGGGTCGAGTTATTTGCCGTTCTGTACATTGTGATCGTAACGGGGCATCAGGACATCGTGAGAACTACGGAATTTCTTCGCCCAATCTGGAGGCTCCTGCGCGGATGTTCATCAGTAGTTCTGCGCAGTCCGGATAAGATGCGGACAAGGGTTGGATCAGACTAGATCTTTCTCGACCGCGAACCGGGTCGCCTCAGTGCGGGAGCGTACATCGAGCTTGGTGTAGATGGAGGAGAGATGCGAACCGACCGTTCGCGGGCTGACAAAGAGTTGCTCGGCTACTTCGGCGTCGGTGAGCCCTCGCGCGACGAGGCGCAGGACGTCCAGCTCACGAGGCGTCAGCGTGTGGGATGCATGGTGGTCGGAGTCATCCGACTCAAGGCTCGCTTCAAGGGCATCGGCTTCGGATAGCGCTGGCTTTGCCTCGAGCGGTATGCAAATGGAGCGGACTTCATCGATTAGGTCGCCAGCATCATCGACGTTGCCTCGTGACGCCTCAAGCCGAGCTTTGACCAGCAGGGTGATCGCGCGTTCGTAGGGCGCCTTGCAGGCGTCGGCAAGAGCCAACGCCGTGTTCACATGCTCTTCCGTGGCGGCGAACTGTCTGGAATCTAATTCGAGTTCGGCAAGGAGCCGATGACCCGACACAAGGTACAGCGCCTGTCTCGGGCTTTCTGCAAGATTGAGGGCGCAATCCGCGTGGTAACGCGCTCGAAGCCGATTGTCCACCAGTTTGTGGTACCTCGCCCATAGAAGATGTCCATTCACATGGTCACGCACTCTATCGTATCGTCTAAGCCAACGATCGTGAGTCTCAATCCAACGGTGTGCAACAGTTGAGTTGCCTGCGTCGAGCGCCAACTCAGATGCCAATGAAACTGCTCCGAAGACCAAGAAGGCGTGTTCACTCCCTGGTTCTACGCTCGCACCGGCTGGGAGAACAGCCTGAAGTTCGCCCCAGGCGTCCTCAGCGTTTCCTTGACGACGAGCAAACCTCCCGAGCATTACTCTCGCCTGCCTGCGCCACAGCGCGTCGGGGTGAACAAGCTTTGCATGTGAAAGCATCTCAATAGTCGCCGCCCAGTCTGTTCCACGAGCCAGGCTCAACAGTGTCTGCGCCGTCGAGAATGCACCGTCGACAGCTATACCAGCATTGATTGCACCGATCAGATACTCCGTTGCCTGGCGAACCTGATCTTCAAGCAGCCCTGGAACATCGGCCATATACGTGAAGGTGAGGAATTCGACTTCCGCATCGACAATCAGCGCTAGGGCAAACGGATTTCGGTGGAGTTGACGAGCTTGTGTGAATGCCTGTTGCGACTTCTCCACCTGACCAAGTGAACCGTAACAGCAACCGATCGTGGTGTAGAGATTTGCGGTTCCAGAAGCCGAGTTTCGAAGGTCAGAGCGCTCAGGTGTGGATTGCTTCGCAAGCAGCGCCTCCGCTTCGGAGAGAGCGTCATCAAACGTCGCGACAGCGAACAGCCAAAGCAGCCGCATTCCTCGTAGCTCATCCATGCCTCGCTTCAGGGATTGCGCTGCCGGCTGCCCTTCGGCCGGTTGCCGATTCTGTTCCAGGACTCGGTCGAAAGCTTCGAGGCCGTTCGCCATCATCGAGAGAGCCTGTTCATACTCGCCGTCGAGCCCGTATCGGTGCCCGCGCTCAGTGATCGCACATGCGCTCAACAGATCGTCACCAATAAGACCTCCGAGGCCAACGGCCTCGTCGAGATAAATGCGGCTTCGCTCCGGATCTCTAAAGCACAGGACCCGCCCTAGGCGATAGCAGAGCCAGCCGCGTCGCCGGACATCATCTTTCGATCCATCCATAAGCGCCAGGGCATCCTCAAACCGCTCGACGGCGGTTCGCCAGGCATAGAGTCGCTGCGCTCTGCGACCGGCTCGACTGAGCCATTCAACGGCACGGCGATCACCCGCTCGTCGAAAGTGATCGGCGACCAGGCTCGGATCTGGCGAGGTCGTCCCCGCCATCGCTTCTCCGACAGCCCGGTGCCAGAGCCTTCGTTGCGGAAGCACGATACCCTCGTACAGTGCCGATCGAATCAGCGCATGGCTGAAGCGCAGCCGATCCGGCGACGTACCCTCAATGAGTAGGTGATGCTCGATGGCCGGGCGCAGGTAGTCGGCAAGCTCGGACTCGGACACCTCCGCAACGCGGCGCCACAGATCGAGCGAAATCGACTCGCCGATGACCGAGCCGAGCGCCATCATGCGGCGGGTATCGTCGCTGAGCTTGCGCATACGAGACTCGACGACCTGCCGCACAAGCGATGGAAGCGGTGCTCGGGATAGATCGCCGAGCATCCAGCGGTCCTGATTGAGATTCAGAATGCTTTCGTCTTCCAGGGAACGCAGCAGCTCATCGATGAAGAACGGGTTCCCCTCGGCTCGCTGCTGCAGATAGGCGAGCAAGCGTTCATGATCGTCATTCTCTAGCGCGTACCGTTTGTGAATCAGATCGCCAGTGTCGATTCGATCAAAGCGGTTCAGTTTCAGGCGCACCGCTCGGCTCTCCCGGACCAGCATCGGAATGAGTTGGAAGAGTGGGTGATCGGGCGAGAGATCTTCATCTCGGTAGGTGGCCAGCAGCAGAATCGCGTGGCCCGAAACGTGTCTTGCGACGAAGCGCAGCAGCTCGAGACTCGGTTCGTCGCTCCACTGCAGGTCTTCAAGCGCGATCACCACCGGCTGAATGCAGGCGAGTGACGCATAGAACTCCCAGGATTGGAGAAACAGCGCATCCTGCCCTCCAAGCTCTTCTAGCGCGCCGCGGTTGTGAATGAAGGCGGGTAACTCTGGCCAATCATCACCCGGCCGATAGTCGTTGGCGATCTCCACCCAGGGACCATAGGGCGGTGACACGGTCAAGTCGTAGCAATTCCCGCGCAGCACGATCGCGCCGATTCGGCGCGCCGCTGCACAGGCGGACTCGACCAGGGTTGTCTTCCCGATACCCGCCTCTCCACTGATCAGTACCAGCCCGCCGGCGCCTTCAACTGTGCGACTCAGAAGTGCGCCAAGCGCTACCTGCTCGCGCTCGCGACCGATCAACGGTCTGACCGATGGGAAACTGGTGACTGGAGAGTTGGCGGATTCCACGTTCGTCCCTCAGACTCGCTCGCTGACGTGACATTTTACGAACATCACCGTTTATCGCATGTGTACCGGATACTCTATTGTAGCATCCGCGTGACCACGCCGATTCACCTGAATCTCACCATGAGGCTTGTCATAATAGCAGAGGTACTCGACATATCGAGAGTGCGGATCGTGACACAAGGGCAAAAAGGGGCGAGGAAGACGCGGTTTTTGCTTTGAATGCAACAATCCTTGCGCTGGGGGACGCAGCGGCACCATACTAACGAATGCTATGGAGTACGTATCAGTCATCATAGTGAATCACAATACGGCGGGGCTCTTGATGCAGTGTATTTCACGCGTGCTCGAGAGTCGTTTCGATCAACCGATCGAGATCTACGTCGTCGACAATGCCTCCACCGATAACAGCGTCTCGCTCGTCAAAACCAGCTTCCCGATGGTGAAAACGATCTCGTCTGACCGCAACCTCGGATTCGCCGGGGGTAATAATCTTGCCCTGCAGGAGATCCTGGCGAACATTCCGGCGGATGCTGATCGGCGGCAACGAAGCGTGCTGCTCCTCAACTCTGATTGCTTCGTCGAGATTGACACGATCCGGCTAACGTCATGTTTCCTAGATGAACATCGAGATACCGGAGCAGTTGGGCCAATGCTCGTTTTGCGTAACGGTGAACTCGATCTGGCCTGCCGTCGGTCTTTTCCGACGCCTGCAAGCGCTTTATACAAACTCAGCGGGCTGGCGCGCCGATTCCCGAAGAGCCCGCGGTTTGCGCGCTACAACCTGACGTATCTCGATCCAACGAAAGTTTCTGAGGTTGACTCGGTCGTTGGCGCCTACATGCATGTACGCCTCGCAGCCATCGATGATGCCGGTTTGCTCGATGAGTCGTTCTTTATGTATGGAGAAGATCTCGATTGGGCATTTCGCATCAAGGAACATGGCTGGAAGGTGTTCTACGTTCCGGAAGCACGTGCGCTTCATTACAAAGGGGCAAGCAGCTCTCGAAGAAGCTATCGCCTCATCATCGAGTTCTATCGCGCCATGTATCTCTTCCACCGCAAACACTACGCGTCCGAAACGTTCGCGCTCATCAATTGGCTTGTCGCCGCGGGAATCTTCGTGCGCGCCTGCGTCGCTCTTGGTCTCAATCTGGTTCGCCCAGCAACCGAGAAACGCGTCGCGTGAACCAGCCCGCGAGACAAATTCCGATACCAGGGAGCTCATAAGTGAGTAAACGCCGACGTCCGGTGCGGAGCGGTTCCGCGCCTAGTTATGCACGCGCCGTCACGGCCGCTATCCCTGACAATCAGAGAAACCGCACGGCAGATTTCAGGCTCACTGCCGGTCAGTCAATTCTCGACGGGCTCCTGCTCGGACTAGTCCTGTATATTGCGCTCCAGCTTCCGGTCTGGCCCGGTGGCGGGAATCTGCAGCCAGTCGCCCTCCCTTGGGATCAGATTCTGCTGATAGGCGCATCCACGCTGTCACTGACCATTCTGCTTACTATCGCTGGGCTCGCAAAATCGTCGAGATTCGCGCTACAGTCCGACGCTGTCATTATCGCCACTCTCGTGACGCTGAGCATGTTGATCGCGGCGATCACTGATGCGGCCGTTCTTCACGTTGGGTTTTTAGTCGCATCACCCCAAATAGTGATCGCGGGAATAGTGTCGATCACTGCGATCGTGTTGGAAAGATCGCTGATTTCCCTAACATTCCGCTCCAACGGCCCTCGACTCCGCCTGGCGCAGGCCACCACGTATGGCACCAATCAGGCACGGAGCGCAATCGGCATCGACCCGCAAACCTCACGGACCGCACGCGCAACCACACTGCCGCGGAGCGACCGAAATGATTCGATGGCGGAGCAGCTCGTGATGGCGGCCACTTCATCCACGCGAACGGGTCAACCTCTCGTTGCGGACCGACAACCCGAGGTGATCGACTTCGATCCGGCCACGAATCGTACCTCTACCGGAACTGTATTCGTCGCCAGCGCCATTCCAGCTCAAACGCCACATCACGGCTGGGAGGTTGAGCGCAGCATCGACAACCTGGCCTGGATCTCGGACGACGGGGCGTGGCCAGACCGCTCGAATACGTCAGTCAGCCGGTCCGTCAAGCGATTGGTCGACCTTGGCGTCAGCCTCACCGCACTCTCGGTGCTATCTCCGCTTATGGTGGTTTTGGCCGTGCTGGTGAAGCTCGAGTCGCGCGGACCTGCCCTCTTTGTCCAGACGCGTGTCGGACAGGACGGAAAGACGTTCGACCTGCTGAAGTTTCGGTCGATGCGAGTCGATGCCGAGGTGTACACCGGCCCGATATTCGCCAAGCCGAATGATCCGCGGTGCACTCGGCTCGGCCGGTTCATGCGACGTCACTCACTCGATGAACTGCCACAGCTTATCAACGTGGTGCGCGGTGAAATGAGCATCGTCGGGCCACGACCCGAGCGACCCTATTTCGTGGCTCGCTTCAGCCGGTCAGTCCCGCGCTACGCTGAGCGACATCACCAGAAAGCCGGCATCACCGGATGGGCTCAGGTCAACGGATTGCGTGGCGATACCTCGATCGACGAGCGCATAGAATACGATCTGTTCTACGTTGAGAACTGGTCGCTCGCATTCGACCTCAAGATCATGATCCAGACGATGGTCGAGATTCTTCAGGGCCACAACGCTTACTAGGCTTGGGCAGAGGCAGTCCTTGGATCCCGCAGACTACTACCCCAGACACCCGATCCAACACGAACCAGCAGCCGAACAGTGGTCCGGTCGGCACGTCATCCGAGGACTCTAACAGCGCCCGCCAGCTAATCGTCGGCAGCCGCGAAGGAATCGCGCACCTCTTCAAGAGCGCCTTCTTTGTTCAAAATATCGACAGCGCTGAAGGCCATCACGGTTGCGGCCTGCCGCAGCCAGCGCTTGCCATGCTCCGAACCGGCCGCCTGAGCGAACTCGACCGTGTGCGGTGCGTGACCGCCGGTACCGTCGAGTTCCAGCATCAGATGCATACCGGGGATCTCCTGACTGAGATTGGCAAAGTCGGTCGACCCCTTACCCATCTCAGGCGAATAGGGGACATGTTTGACACCGGCCGCATCGAGGTTCTGACGGAAGATCGTTTTCAGGGCGTCGTTCTGCTTGTCTTCGGTAGCGAAGGGGAACTGCGGACGATCGGTCGGGCGGCCTTTCACCACCGTCACGGTTGCGCCAATAGCTGCGGCAGAACCTTCCGCAACTCTGATGATCTGCTCGATGACACTCTCAACCCGCTTCCATTTGTCGGCACGAGCGGAGTAGCGAATCTCGGCGAAATCAGGAATGACGTTAACCGCAGAACCACCATGCGTGATCATGGCCGAGATTACGACGTCCTTCGGAAGACGCTGTCTCAGCCCATTGATACCGACGTAGGTCATGACTAGCGCGTCCACCGCGTTGATGCCTTGCTCTGGCGCTGCCGCGGCGTGTGACGGTTTGCCGTGAAACTGGAAAACAACTGAGCCGGCGGCAAGGAAGGGAGTGTCGACGGTCGTGCCAGTATGAAACGGGTGTGTCATCATCGCCGCTCCAATACCGTCGAAGACATCGTTTTCGAGCATGATGACCTTGCCGGCGCCCCCTTCTTCGGCAGGCGAGCCAAACAGCGTCACCGCGCCGTCTAACTCGTCAGCCACCGACGCGAGAGCTAGGAACGCACCGACCGAGGCGGTCCCGATCAGATTATGGCCGCAGGCATGACCAATCTCCGGCAGTGCGTCGTATTCGGCAAGAATCCCGACTCGTTGGCCGCTCTGATGTCCTGGAACGCGCGCGACGAATGCGGTCGGCAAGTTAGCGACACCTACATCGACCTCGATGTCGTGGCGTCGCAAAACCTCAGTAATCGCCTTGACCGCGTGATGTTCCTCAAAGCGAATCTCTGGATGCGCGAAAATATCGTCGCTCAGAGCACCCAACTCAGGCATGAGATCATCGATCCGAGCCTGAATCCGATCCTTCAGGGCCTTGGTTCCATCTGTTTCAGTCATGGCGTTCCTCCTCGAAATCCAGCGGTAGTCCCGGGCAGTATAGCCTGAACGCACAGAAATTCTGAGGGAGGATCGCCACGGAAGAATTACTGTCGGATCAGGTCGCCACACCTAACTCGATTGGGAAACGTGCGGACAAGGTACCAAAGTCACTGGCGACACGTCCGGCTCACGCGATCACGGCACAGTCACACCGTTCGGTAGGCGCACCGGCCGGAGTCCGCGTTCAAACTCTGCTCGTCGCGACTCATACCAGGGAGGCAGCTTGACGCTGCTCGCCAGCTCATCTACCGGCTCATCGATGGCAAATCCGGGCGGATCTGTTGCGATCTCGAACAGGATTCCGCCTGGCTCCTTGAAATAGATCGACTTGAAGTAGCTCCGGTCTCGCACCGGCGTCACAGAGATACCTGCCCCCGTGAGGAGACGACTCCATTCCTGCTGCTCGGCCTCGTCGCGTGTTCGCCAGGCGACGTGGTGAACAGTTCCGGGCCCCTCGGTACCCTCTTTCGCTGCGGGATGCAGCATGACATCGACGGTCGAACCAAGCTGTCCGCTGTCGGCAACGAATCGTCGGACGTCGTGATGCTCGCCAGCGAATGTGAAGCCGAGCAGGTCCGTCAACAATGATGCGGTCCGCTCGGGACGGCGCGAGAAAAGAGTTACTCCGGCGAATCCAACGATGGCATGCTCCCGCGATACCGGTCCCCCATGCCAGCTATCGCCCGGCGCTGTTCCCGTTCGACTCACCAACTCAGTGACCAGCCCATCCGGATCGGCGAACGTGACGAACTCCTCCTCGAACCGGGTGACTGGGCCCTCTGTCACGACGTCATGCCGCTTGAGTCGATCTAACCAATAGCTAATCGCGCCATCAGGGATCGAGAAGGAGGTTACCCCAATCTGCCCCGAACCGATGTCCCCAGGTGTGGTGTGTGGCCACGGAAAGGTCGTCAAGATCGTCCCCGGAGTGCCGGAGTGATCGCCGAAATAGAGATGATAGGTCTTGGGCACGTCAAAATTAACGGTGACCTTCAGCAGGCGCAAGCCCAGCACTGTGGTGTAAAAATCGACGTTGCGCTGGGGATCGCCAACGACCGAGGTGACGTGGTGAATTCCGGGAACCTTCAGGGGCATTTGCTCTGCTCCATTTCGCAGGATAAGTGATCCATGCACAAGGAAAACAGTCAGTAACGGGAGATCATCTGTAGTATGACAGACAGGGCACAGATGCACCTCGCCGCTCGTTCGTAAAAGGTTCAGCATTCCCGAACATATTGGGTTTCCCCGGCTCCGCCACGCTGCTTGTGCGGGACGAAGTCCGGGGAGTTGTTAGATCGAGGTGGGCTGGTGAATGTCAATCTGGAGAGGTTGACCGCCGCGGATCAGCCGAAGTCTCATCGCACCGTTGCGTCCGTTGAAGGAGAGTTCCTCGCGTAGACGCAGCGGATGCTGAACAGCGAGATCGCCCACGCCTACGATGATATCGCCGGGATACACATCGGCAGCATCTGCCATGCTCCCTGGAGCGACTCCGGTCACAAGCAATGCCGTTTGACCGTCCGCGATCGCAAATTCACTCCACGCCTGAGGAATCTGCACCGCGGTGAGTTCGAGCCCCAGAACTGGAGCTTCTCCGGCCAAACGAGAAAGAAAGGCCCGAATCGTGTACTCCGGCACCGAAAGGGCGGTACCGGGACCAGCTACCATTGCGTTAATGCCAACCACCGTACCGTCGACCGAGAGCAGCGGACCACCGGAGTTTCCCGGGTTCAAATGAAGGTCAGAGCGGATCATCGCACGAGGATCCGAAGGTGTCGGTAGTCCGCTGATGATCCCCACGGTAACCGCATGCTCAATTCCCATCGGGTGACCGATTGCCAGCACGATCTGTCCGATTCGCAACGTGGTCGAATCACCGATGGTGGCTGGCTCTGGGGCGCTCTCCACTCGTAGAGCAACGATATCGTTGTGCGGATCGCGCCCGATGACATGCCCGATGGCTTCACGTCCGTCGGCAAAGATCAATTCCGTGTCGTCATCATGCACGACATGGTGATTGGTGATAACGGTGTCGTGCGACCAGACAACGCCGGTGCCAGAGCCTCTACGGCCGTCGCGAACGGAGACAATCGACCGGTTCAGGTTGACTGAGAGATCCCCGAGTCGTTGCGATAGTGGGATTCCGATCGAAGAGGACGTCGTTGAAACCATGGTATTACCGCTCTCCGACTGTGATGGTTACTTCGGTCAACTGACCGGCGCGGACGATTCGGGCAATCTGCTCGCTGCCAGCGCTACCTGGGCCGAGCGCATCCTGCAAGACCGTTATCTCAGATGTCTCACGACCATCCAGGGCGACCAGAGTGTCACCGAGCATTACTCCGGCGCGCTCAGCAGGGCTGTCTGACTCGACGTTCACGACGAGCAAACCGCTCTCCTGTTTGAGTCCCAATACCGATCGAAGGTTGTCAGGTAGACGAACCGGTTGAGTGGCGATCCCGAGGAAGCCACGCTTGGTCCCTTTGCCGCTCGAAAGCGCCTCGGCCACGCGCGATATCACCTTGTTCGGGATCGTGACGGCCAGACCTCGCGCGAGAATTGACGTGTTGAGTCCGATTACCTGTCCATTTGCGGCGAGTAGCGGACCACCCGAAAAGCCAGGATACAGGGTGACGTCAGATCGGATGACTCCTTCGATCGAACCACCGCGCCAGGTGCGCCAGGTTCCTCCAACGGCACTAACCACGCCAAGCGACGCCATCGCCTGATCGCCATGTGGCCTGCCGAGTGCGAGCGCCAGGTGACCGACCTTTGCCGCTTCCGTGCCAAATTCCGCCACCGAGAGCCCGGACGCATCGACTTTCAGCAAGGCCAGGTCAGTACCCTGATCGCGACCGACTAGCGTCGCCTGAAGCTCAAGCCCGTCTGCCAGACCGACCCTGATATCATCCTGACGCTCGATTACGTGATCGGCAGTCACGATTAGACCGTCCGCGCTCCAGATCATGCCGGTCGCACCGAATCGGCGGCGTCCGCTAACACGCACGATCCAGGGCTGAGCATCAGCGACGACCTCAGCCAGACTGTTTGATAGTTCGACGAGAAGATTGGTGCCGGTCCCGCCCGATTCCATGGGGTTGCCCTCCAGTGTTGATGAGACGGCTGTGATCCGAAGAAACCAGTCGCTGGACCTACCGCCGCTCTCTATTACCTATGACGAGGATAGACCGGGGCCGGCAGCCAGGCACCGCCCGTCCTACTAGCAGTAATCCTCTACCAATGGCTAGGTTCGGTTTGGGAGAGGTGAGCGGTGCGCTTCGGCGAATGACGGATCTACAGGATTATCAGACCCACACGCGCCGCACGTGCGAGTGCCTCCGCCCGGCTGGCAGCATCGAGCTTTGTCAGGATCGACCCTACGTGGAACTTCACCGTATGCTCGCTTATGCCCAACTCGACCGCGATCGTCTTGTTCGGCAATCCCTGCGCGATGAGTTGCAGCACCTCAGCCTCACGCGGTGTCAGAGTTTCGTAATGACCCTCAGGTGCCGGTGCCGTTTCCGGGAGCGTTCTGCGTTCCAACAATGACGCGACAGCTCTCCCGTCGATAGTGGTCAGACCGGCGAGCGCCGAGCGAAGCGCTGCTCCGATCTCGTCAGCCGAGGCGTCCGGGAGAAGGAAACCTTGAATTCCGACCGCGATCACCTCTGCGACGACGTCGATCGCTGGCGAAATGAGAACTAACGGCGGCAGGAGTCCACCAGTTGCGAGAGGCTCGAGTCCCTCGAGCAACGCTTCGATGTCCGCCCCCGCGTCGAGCAGAATAACATCGGGGGCAAGACTCTCAAGCTGAGCAATCAGCGCGTCAAGGTTGACGGCCTCGCCGGCAACTTCGAACGCTCGATCACCTTCGATGACCGCCTTGAGTCCAGCTCGTATCGTCGGGTAGGCTGCCACGATCAGCACTCGAACCCGTCCAGTCGTCTCTAATCTCGTCACACATTGCTCCAAGAAGGCCAGCTGACCTGCGGTCCGGTGTCGAACATTATAGCGAGGCGCGAAATAATGCTCGGCCGGTTTCCTGCGGTGCTACGTATAGAGAGTAAGGTAGGATGAGACCGGACGGACCGCAATCGAAGGGAATAAGCACTTGGAGCATAAGCAGACATTTGTATGGGGATTCGCGGGAACGATCGTGCTAACGTCGATCCTTCGCGTCGGCCAAGCGTTGGGGCTGACACGCATTGATCTCCCGTTGATGCTTGGCACAATGATTACCAGACGCCGCGACCGCGCCAAAGTCTATGGATTCATAATCCATCTCGTTAACGGCCTAGCATTTGCCTATGGCTATGCCTCAGCGTTTGAATCGATTCGTCGCGCCACCTGGTGGGTCGGGGCAATCATCGGAGCCGTGCACGGTTTCTTCGTACTGTCCATCGCCATGCCCTCCTTACCGGGGATCCACCCACGGATGGCGACAAACTCCACCGGACCTGAGCCGACGCGCGATCTCCAGCCGCCAGGATTCCTCGCACTCAACTACGGACAGCAAACGGCCATCGCCACGATGGTGGCACACGTGGTTTACGGTGCTATCCTCGGGAGCCTTCTATCCTCAGCGCCGCCGCTAGAACGGTGCTTGGAACGTATCAGCCTTCGAAAGAGTCAAAGCGGCATTGATCAGCCCAATATGGCTGAAGGCCTGCGGGAAGTTGCCGAGTTGCCAGTCGTTCTTCATATCGAATTCTTCGGCCAGCAACCCAAGGTCGTTGCGGTGATCGAGCATACGCTGAAAGAGTTCGTGCGCTTCATCGGCACGCCCAATACGTGCCAGCGCTTCGATCAGCCAGAACGAGCAAATGATGAAGGCTCCTTCATCACCGGACAACCCGTCTTCGCCGAGATACCGGTGTATGAGCTCACCGTGGGCAAGCCGCCGCTGAACGGCATCGACTGTCCCAATGATCCTCGGATCCTGGGCGTCCATGAACGAAACCATTGGCGCAACCAGTAGGGCTGCATCGAGATCGCCATTCGGCGTGCTCGTGAACGACCCGATCCGGTGATCGAATCCGTACGTCACGATCCATTCACGAATGGCGTCTCGCGTCTTGGCCACCTTCGCCGCATCGATCTTCAGGCCATCACTTTTCGCTAGTTCGAGTGTTCGTTCGAGTCCGACAAAGGCCATTATCTTGGAATGAATATGATGCTGACGTGTGGAACGTTTTTCCCAGATACCGTCGTCCGGCTCATCCCAACGCTTCATGATGACCTCAGCCATCCCTTTGATTAGCCCACGAGCGTCCCGGTCAAACTCACCACCCGAGCGACGATAGAGGGTCAACGCGTCGATGACTTCACCATAGACATCGAGCTGAAACTGGTCGATGGCCGCGTTTCCAACACGGACCGGGCGCGAGCCACAGTATCCTTCGAGGTAGTTGAGCTCCCTCTCCTTGGCCTTAGCGTGCCCGTAAATCGTGTAAAGAATTCGAACTTCGGGATGAGTTAGCCGGGTGGCGTAGAGGAGCCACTGCGAGTACGCATGAGCTTCGTCGCGGTATCCAAGCTCGAGTAGCGCGTGTACCGTGAAGGCTGAATCTCGTAACCAGCAAAAACGATAATCCCAGTTACGCTGGCCACCAATCACCTCCGGCAACGACGTCGTAGCGGCGGCAATAATCGCTCCCGATGGCGCATAGGTGAGCATCTTCAGCGTTAGCGCACTCCGCACTATCGCCTCCCGATACGGACCACGATAATTGCAGACTCGAGACCAGTTCTGCCAGTAGCTCTTGGTCAGTTGCTGAATTAAATCAAGCGAGTCGAGTTTCGTGAGTTCAGCAGGCGCCTCCTCCGAATATGCGAGAACCAGATCAACGCAGTCGCCCGCCGACACGTCAACGACGCCGGATAGAATCCCGTCCGGCTCGACCTTCAACGGAACACTGCTGATGACATGCAGGGCCATACCACCCCAAGAGATCATGTAACAGCCTGGCCAGTGCGTGCGAATAGTCGGGCTGCGGCGTCCATAGTCGGGCCGAACCCTCACGCAGACTCGCAACTTGACCGCGCCCGACACTCCTTCGATACGCCGAACGATCGCGCGATCCGGGATCGGGAAGGTGTCCTTCTGCTGCTCGGTGAGTGCAGGCATAAAATCGACGAGCCGAGCCGAGCCGCCATCGGTCGTGAAATCGGTGGTCAAGATGTTGGTGTCATCCATGTACTGACGCCCCGCATCGTAGTCACCAATCGGCTCAATTGAGAAGAATCCTCCGAGATGAGAGTCCAGTAACCGTGCAAAAACTGCATCCCCGTCGAACAGTGGGATGCACCACCAATCGATGGATCCGTAGCGGGAGACCAGGGCGATGCTCCGCGAATCGCCAATCACACCGTAATCAGCAATCGGCAGATACGACCTGCTCGACCGTGAAGTCTCGTTCTGCGAACTCCGCTGGGTTGATTCGGCGACTGACAATAGAGTCTTCCCCTTTCAGGCCTCGTAATCGTGATGCATTCGGCCAAGCGTGGTATTATCGCTAGCTCTGCGCCGGATCCACGGAACCGAGGAACGTCAACATGGACCACTCGTCACATCGTGCACTATGGGATATGACCTGGTCGGAACTCGAGTCGGCGGCTCGAGACATCGATCTCGTGGTGCTGCCGGTCGGTGCGACCATACAACATGGGCCGAACAGCACCTTCGCGTCTGATGCCGCACGTGCGTACCAATTCGCGCTCAAGATCGCCGAACGACTCCATCCACGCGTTCTTGTCGCACCCGTCATGCCATTCGGCATTGCGCCGCAGCACATGAGCTTCCCGGGCACGATATCACTTTCAGGTGAAACGTTCATGAACGTCCTATTCGAGGTCGTCGAGAGCCTGGCCGAGCACGGATTCGATCGCTTCCTCTTCATCAACACGCATTCCGGTAACCAAGGAGCCCTTGAGCTCCTGCTCGGACGGCTTCGAAACAAGCTCGATCTGAACACTGCCTGGGTCTCGATTTCCGCACTCGCCGAGGACGTAATCGAACCGCCAGTGCCGGGAGACGAGAACGGCCACGCCGATCGGAACGAGATCAGCCAGCTCATGTATCTTGCACCGTGGACGGTTCGGAACGAGTCATTGGCCGCCGGTGAACCACTGGAACCTGAATATCCGTTTTCCTCCTCCACGGGCCCAGTTCACACAGCCTATACGTTTGACGAGCTCAGCGCGAACGGAGTCATGGGCGACGCTCGGGACGCATCCTCCGAACTTGGAGAGCGCATCATCACTACCGCACTCGATCGGATCTGTGACTTCATCGATGCCTTCATCGAAGGGGACGCTTTCTACCCAGGCTAGCCGCAAGATAGATCTCGACCGCCGTTGGCGTGTCCGCTGCTTTGCGGGCACTTCCGTCGACCGCCATGCTCCCTCCCCGGTAACATTCGGATTTGAGGGAGCCAGTCCGACTTCGCCAACAAATTGCCGCAGCAGAGCACGGCAACTGTTGGTTCCCTGTTTCAACGTGTACAATGGGCCACGCGACAAACACGCCTGCTGCTCACAAGGTTGAAAGGACGATCGTGATTCGCCGATCGGACATATACCACTCGAATCACCAGTTTGACGGCGCATATAGCGTCCGTGGTTCCGCCAATAGCAATGTTCTGTCGCAGTTCTTCCCTCTTCCTATGCCCGACCCTAGCAGCGGTTCTCAGGCCGCGCCATTCAGAGTCCTCGGCTAGTCTATTCAGACGCTGGACGGGTCTCCGGAATGGTGAGGCGCCTTCTCGGCGTCTCTTTCGTGTTTGAGAGCCGCACATCAACAACCGTTCGTACAGGATCGGGGAATCAACAGTCGCATCGCTGACATAGTAAGGAGAGAAGGAATCATGCACACCATGAAAGAAAGCCTCTCGCAAGGCGCGCTCTGGAACCGGCGTATCGCGTTCATCGGCTGTGGCGTGATGGGCGAAGCCATCATGTCGAGCTTGCTTCGAGGTGAGCAAGTCACCGCTGACCAACTTATCGGAAGCGACCCGGTCGAAACGCGGCGACACGACCTTTCAGCGAAGCTTGGCGTGCGCATCATCGATGACAATCGAGCCGTCGTGACCGGCGCGGACATCGTGCTACTTACAGTGAAACCGCAGTCGCTCAATGATGTCATGGCCGGTCTGGCCGGCACACTGGATGACCAGCAGCTCGTCATCTCGATCGTGCCCGGCGCAACGGTGCAACAGCTCACCATCGGACTGGGCCACGAGCGAGTCGTCCGCTCGATGCCGAATACACCAGCACAGATCGGGTACGGAGCCACCGTCTGGTTTGCCGGCCCGGCTGTCGACGCCGAGGGTGAAGAGTTGGTTTCAGCGATTCTCAGCACCCTGGGAACGGCAGTTCGCGTCAATAGCGAGGATGCCGTCGACATGTCGACGGCGTTGAGCGGAACCGGGCCGGCCTATATCTTCTTGGTGATGGAGGCGCTCATCGACGCCGGTGTCCACATGGGATTCCCACGACGAACTGCCGAAGATCTGGTTCATCAGACCATGCTCGGGTCGGTTTTGTTTGCGCGAGAGTCAGGTAAGCACCCCGCAGAGCTCCGCAACATGGTGACGACACCGGGCGGCACCACCGCCTCGGCAATCTACGAGATGGAGAAGGGTGGCCTGCGGACGGTGATCGCGCGGTCCGTTTGGGCCGCATACAAGCGGGCTCAGCAGCTGGGTAAGGGAAATCCGAACAGCGGACCCGACAATCTGTAGAAACTGAGTCAGGTACGTCATGAGGTTGGAGCGAGCGACAGTGAGCACCAAGATACCGGGTTGGTGGCCAGATGAAACGGCGCACGCGGGAGAAGAGCATCTAGACCCCGATTACGTGGCGATGTACGACCGAAAAGCGGCCACCGACCCGACCGACGACGTGGATCTACTTCGGCGACTCGGTCTGAGTAACGCCAGCACAGTCATCGATTTCGGTGCTGGAACGGGCACCTTCGCCCTAGCGATCGCACCGTTCTGCAAACGTATCATAGCGGTTGACGTATCACCCGCTATGCTGGCTGCTTTGACGGCTGGAGCAAAGCTACAAGGCGTAACGAACATCGAGACCGTGTCCGGCGGGTTTCTCAGCTACGAACACGTCGGTGAGCCTGCCGACTTCGTCTATTCACGCAACGCCCTGCATCATCTGTCCGACTTCTGGAAAGTACGGGCACTGAAGCGAGTAGCCGACGTGCTCCGCCCCGGGGGAGTGTTCCTTTTACATGACCTCGTGTTCGATTGCCAACCACAAGAGATCGATGCGTATGTCGAAGACTGGCTCAGTGGAGCGGCCTCACGTCCAGAGGACGGCTGGACACGGCCCGAGTTCGAAACGCACCTTCGAGACGAGTTCAGCACGTTCAGCTGGCTGCTGGGACCGATGTTGGAGCACTGCGGCTTCACCATTAAGGAGGTTCGGCAGCGACCGGGCCGTCCATACGCCGCATACACGTGCGTGACGCGTCCCTGAACAAGAACAGGGGTCTCCCGATAGGTTCGAGGATCCTCGGTGAGGTGGCTAGGATCCGAGTCGTAGCGCCATCATTACGGACCGGTACGCTTGGTCGCGACAATCTTAATCACCTGCTGGTTGGCTGCATCCGCTACGTAGAGTGACCCGTCCAGTCCGATCACCATGTCGACCGGCTGAGCGTAGCCCGTCGAGAAGTCGACGACGTCAGGGAGAGTTCCGTCAGCATTTGGCTTGAGCGTGACAATCTTACCCTGGTTCCCGTTAGACACCGCGGCAAAGATCGTTCCATCCGGCTCTGTCGGCCAGAGGTTGCTATCGAAGAACAGAACCTTATTCACCGTCAGTCCTGTCGAGAACTGTGCGATCGGCGAGGATGGCGGCCCCGCCGTCCCGTCGTTGAGAATTGACATTTCGTACAGGGAGGATGTACCGCTGGGCCGCTGATCGATCGCGTAAATCCGACCCTGGGCCACCAAAATCGGTCCGGGCTTCAACAGCGATCGGGTCGCGGCTCTGGTCGTTCCCGTCGGTGACGTCACGGTGATCACGCGATTCGAGCCGTCCGGCAGCAGTCTGCCGGCGGCGTAGACGTTACCGTCCGACGTCGTTGCCGGAGCTCCCTGAGATGCTGAAGCAGGTTCGACCGACTTGCTAATGTAGTCCCGTTGGTCTGCACGCCCGTCGCCATTGGTGTCGCGAAGGCGGATGATCCCATCATCGACCGCGACATAGACTGCATCCCCCGATACTGAGAGTCCGCGCGGATTTGGCAGATCCTGCGCAAAGATAGTGGTCTTGCCTGCAGCACCACCACTCGTGGTCGAGCGCACTTTGATAATATCGCCCTGCTCCGTGGCCATCCAGAGATTGCCAGACGGCCCGATCGCTAGCCCAACAGGCGTTCCGAGATGCTGGGCGTAGATCCCAACCTGGAACCCATCGGGAACCGTTACATTCAGGAGCGGTGCTGAGTCGCCAGCCATTGGCGTCGGCAGTTGCCGGGGTGCATCCACCCCATAACGCCAACGGTAATAATGCCGTCCGACGTTCGCTAGTGTGATTTGTTGGTCCACCGAGAGCGAAGGCGTGTAGACCAGGATCCGGCGCTCAAACACCTGAATCAGGGAGGGCAACGCCTGTCCATCTCGCCGGAACGTGGTCCAGTAGGGCTCACTGATCGGATAGCCGAGTGCCTGGACCCAGGTCATCTGCCCAAACGGATTCTTGCTGAAATAGGCAGTGAAAATGTCCGGCAAGTTGTGACCGGTAGACGAAACGTACTGGGCTGCCCTAACCGGCGAAGGTGGCGCCGCATGCGTGACCGTCCCTGCCGCATCGATCCAGGCGTCGATCGGTGCATTACTGATCGACTGATCGATGGCCGGTTGCTGCACGACTTGTGATAGTCCGGCGTAGGTCGCGACCGACGTATCTGAGGTTCCGCTATCGATTGCGGTATTTGGAGGAGCCTGATACTGAAGCAACTTCGAACCGAGGCGAATCTGGCCAGTGGTGAGCTCAAGCGCCAGCAGACCCTGTGTGACCGTGGTGCCACCGTTCGCCGTTGGCGTCAGCTCCATCCGACCACGGTCGAAATACTGGACGATTCGCCGGCCATCGGGGGCATCGGCATATGGTTCGACGCGCCAAAGTAACGGTTCGCTACCCCATAGATCGAGATTTCCGGCGGCCGCCGTTTGCTCAGTCCAAAGTCTCTCGAACATAGAGTTCGCGAAGGTCGTCTGATCCGATTTTCGAACCGGCAGAAAGCTGACCGAGATCAGCACGACCACCGCAAGGAGTAAGAGTTTTTTCACAAACAAGCAGTCCGACAACTATGTTGTTCAAGACGGCCCGCGTAGGTTCGCCAATGACTCATGACCGAAAACGAAAAGCGAACCACGCCGGCGGACCGCGTTCAAGTTCTTCCGCAGATAGAACGTGGATTCAGGAGGCCGGTTCCGTCAAAACTACATGCCTTGGGTCATGACTTCGCGCAGACCGCGTACTGGTACCGACCGTCGGCCCAAACCCGCGCGTCGCGCCAGGGTTGCGATGTGAATAGCTCCTGGAATTCGTCCGTTTCCAGAAGCGTTGGCGCCACCGGCTCCCGATAGCAGACGTGTCCTCGACTGAAGATGCGAGAGATTCCTGCAGCCATCCACAAGAGGTTGAGCGGAATATGTGCGATCGGATGAGGACGCGGTTCGGCAATGAAGCATCGTCCGCCGGAACGGAGCACACGATGGATCTCAGAGACCGCACGGGCTGGATCGGGTAACACAGTGATCAGCCGCGAGGCCACGACCGAGTCGACGCTGCCACTGGCAAAGGCGATCGCCTGCGCATCCCCCCACTCAAAGCGGCAGTTCGCGAGGAGCGGCGAAGCCGCTCGTTCAACCGCCAACTCGAGCTGCTGAACTGAACGATCGATGCCGACCACATTCAAAATCGGGAAGCGCTCGGAAAGACGCCGTGCGTAAAATCCCGGTCCGCACCCGAGTTCGATCAACGTCGAACCAAGCTCTGGAGCGGTGGCTGGCCACAACGATGCAATGATCCGGTCGGTGTCGTCACGAAACAAACGCTCGCGAAACAACGCATAGAGCCAGGGGAAGCGCTCGAACAGGCTCGCCTCCGCCGGAGGTTCTGATCGAATCGTGTCGATGATTGATGGGCTGCGTAGCGCCATTCGATTAGGCCTCCTGTCCGGAATGCATCGCCGACCGCCGCGGCGCAAGAGCAATGAGTCGTTTCCAGGGCACGAGACTAAACCCGTAGGTAATAGCCACGGCCGTCAAAACGATGGCGCCACCGCCATACACCACTTTCAGTGGCCAGTGCGGCTGCCCGGGCCAATACCATTGAAGGTAGAGGAGCAGGGCGGTACTGCTCGAGTACAGAGTGGCGATGAACAGCCGCTGCCCGGCGAACGGAAGCAAGACGAGCGGAAGCAGTGCGTACCAGGGATAACTCGGAGTCGACAGGACGAGGAGCGTCAGGTAGAGGAGAAGAGCGCGGCGTGGCACCTCCTGCAGACGCTGGACTGGATGTCGCCAAATCCAGAGGGACATCAGGCCCATGACCATCAATAGCGCGAGATCGAAGAGATGAACGGCGTTAAGATTGTGCCGGACGAGCAGGTCGGGAATCCGCCAGTCTAGCTTGTGAGCGTACTCGCCAAGGTGATCGAGAATGTAGAAGCGACCGCCGGACGCGAACCCTTCTTCCTTAACATAGCCGGGTAAGAACCCGACGACCCGTCTCCCGACGCTGATATATGGCATATAGGCCAGGACAGTGCTCCCGACGAACCCAGCGCCAAACTTGAGGTCACGGCGCCAATTACCACTGAGCAACGCTGGCGCCGCGACAACGGCATAGTATTTCACGAGCGCGGCAGCGGCGATTCCGATCCCGGTGAGCACCGGGCGGTGTGACAGACGGGCGTGAAGGGCGACGAGAAGGAGCAGGACCGCAACGACGTCAACATGCCCGCTGCTGCCAATCTCGAATATCGCCAGCGGATGCCAGGCATAGAGGATGGCACGCTCGGGGCGAATGCCGGTCCGCTTCAATGCAAGCGCAATAAGCAGGATTACTCCAATATCGAAGAGGCTAAACGCTGTCTTGGTCCAGGTAACACTGTCTGGATGAATCAGATAAACGGCGACGAAAGTGAATTGCGCAACTGGCGGATAGATCGTCGGCACCCAGCGCCGGTTGATGTATGGATAGATCACCGTATCCTGAAGCGGCTTGAGCGCGTCGTCCTGTGGCGCGTAGCGAAATGGATTGATTCCGTGCGTCTGCACACGTCCGTCCCAGACGTAGCGGTAAATATCGGATGAGGCATACGGTGTTCCGGTCACCATCACCAGACGAGCCGCCAGCGCGACCAGCACGATGATCGGGAGAATCCAGCGCGCTGACGGGCGGCGCACGAAAACCCAGATGCTGCCGGAGATGAAGAAAGCGAACTGGATGACTTCGAACAGAGTGAACCGTTTCGGCTGCTTGAGAAACTCGTGGGAATGGGGAACCAGGAAGGTAAAGACGACCAGGCCAATTCCAAGGAGCAGGAGCACGCCCGCATCAAACAGCTCGCGTCGGGTCGAGCGGGTGGTCGGTGTGTCAGCGGCGCGATGGCGCGCAAACATCCGCCGAATTCGCGAGGATGTGCTGCCGATAACCTCCGTCATCGAGCGCTACTCGCGACCGACATCGCCACGCGCTGGACAATTCCTTTAGATCGCAATGTCTGTTCGGCGGAGGTGAAATAATCGCGCACGTCCCCTTGCTGCCGTACCCACTCCAGATACCGCTCGATCCCCTCGTCAAGGCTCACGCGCGGCTTCCAACCGGTTGACCGCATCAGACTGCTGTCCGCAACCAGCCGCCGGATCTCACCAGGTCGGAATTCGCCTCGAACAATTGGCTCACATGCAACACCGAGCCGAGAAGCCACACGCTGAGCCAGATCCAGAATGGTGGTTCCGCGCCCACTCCCCACGTTAACGGCTTGTCCATCGAGAGAATCGCTCATTGCCGCGATGAGATTGGCCCGCGCGATGTCATCGACGAAGCAAAAGTCACGCTCTTGTAGCCCATCTTCGTAGACGATCGGCGCCAACCCATTGAGAAGACGTGAGGCGAAGATCGCGATCACTCCCGTGTACGGATTGAAGAGGGATTGCCTTGGCCCGAAGGTGCACGCATAGCGTAGGGCCACCACTGGAATGCCGGTCTGGCGACCCCATCCCAGCACCAGCCGTTCCTGATCGACTTTGGTGATCGCATAGACAGTCTCAGCCGAGATCGGCGCGGACTCCGGCGTGAGCGCTGCGGTGGTTTCCAGACCGCAGATCGGGCAATAGACGTCAAAGTCGCCTCGGGACAGACGCTCGACTGAACGCGTTCGTGGAAAGACTCTCCCATGCTCCGGACAGTTCACCGCACCTTCCGGGTAGACGACCTGCGACGATGCGACAACCACCTTCTCGATCGGCAGATTTTCATCCCGAATGATCTCGAGTAGCTGAGCTGTGCCAAAGCTGTTCACGTCAACGTACTTGGCAATCTCGGGCATGAAGCCGCCATATGCCGCCTGGTGAAAGACCACGTCGATATCCGCCAGTGCCGCGGTCACCGCGTCACGATCACGAATGTCTGCCTGCCGAAACTCAGCGTCCGCCGGAATCCAGACGGGCTTGCCGTTCCGGTGCGTCTGTGGTTCAAGATTGTCGAGAATGCGGACTGACCAACCTTCGCGGAGCAACAGGTCCACGATATGCGACCCAATCAATCCCGCCCCACCGGTGACCAGCGCGCGCCGATTACTCTTGAACATTGACTCCTCTTCCTTCTCGTCGCCCCACGATTGTCTGATTAGGTGATATGAACGGTGATGCGGTGGAAGCCCGAGGCTCCATCAGGCACGATGTCGTAATGCTCCTTGGATTGGACGGTTCCGGTGCCATCGGTCGCCCGTACCCAAAGCCGATAGTCGCCGGCGCGGGACGGAGTCCAGTCGAGATGCCAAAGCCGCCAGGTCAGATCGCTGCCTTGCGGATCGATCACGGCCGCGGACCATGACTTGCCGTCGTCGAAGCTGACCTCGACCTTGCTGATTCCACGATCTCCGGCAAACGCAACGCCTCGCGTCTTGACCGGTGAATCGGACGCGAGCGACAGGGTCTGGTCGTTGAACGGGAAATCGAAGCGCGAATTCGTGGCAGGTATGAACGTTGGGCCCCAACCTTGACTCTCGTAGTAGCCCTTGATCTCTTCGCCAACCGGCTCGATGCGCGTCACCCATTTGACGTTCTTCTCGCCAAAGCGGCCAGGAACGATGATGCGAACCGGGTAACCATGGTGATGAGGGAGTGACTGGCCGTTCATCCGGTAGGCGACCAGAGTGGTCGGCTCCATCGCCTTGTCGAGTGGAATCGTATCGGTATAGCCATCGACCGCTCGGAGCAGGACACGTTTGATGCCCGATTTCAGACCCGCTTCGTTGAGTAGATCGCGCATCGGCACGCCAGTCCAGGTGGCGTTACTCATCAGGCCATCGCTGACGCCATTGCTGATGCACTCCAGTGTCGTGTCCTGGGTCACCGAAGTTCGCGACGCTAACTCATCGAAGGTGTATGTGTGTGGATGATCGACCAACCCGCCTATTTCCAGCCGCCAGATCGGCTTCTGAACGATCGGGTCAATGATGTTCTTGGTGACGGTGTAAAAACGGTCGGCAGGCACAATGTACTGTGCATCGGCCGCATAATAGCGGGTACCGTCGTAGGAGAACGTCGCGCGATGATAAAGAGCACGAATCAGTCCCATACCCGAGGCCGCGGCGACCACTCCCACGCCACCAACCAGAACCGCGCGCCGGCCCATACGCAATCGTTCGTCGCTGGCTGTCGTCTCGACTTGCCGCATCGTCCCGGTAAGAGCGTGGTAACCAAGCAATAACGTGATGCCATACGACGCGTACGAGAAAAGAATCGCGAGCAAGATAAGAATCCTGGCAGGCGTCGGTGGCAGCCCACGATAGTTCGACTCCAACACCGGCCAGAGATAGACAACCGTGGCCGCCCAGAGAACAAACACCAGGCTCGAGACGAATGCGACACCGCGACGGGTCAGATCGAGCCGGCCGATACGGAACAGGTTCTGGCCGGCGCCTTCTTTGACGACCAGGCCGTAAATGACGCCAAACACCACACCAACACCGATTTGACCGGCAATCGAGGCCTTGATCGGAATCTGCTTCAGTTGGTTCGGGCCACCATATTTGATGATGAGATCGATGAACTGCCGTACGTCCAGCGTTGGGACGATCCGGTCACCGAGAAGCTCAGCCGGGGGCGAAATCCCAAGCGCGATACGGAAAAGCGCCATCATTGCGGTCATCACGAGCGCGCCGACCAAACCCGCGAAGATGCCGATACCGATTCGTTTGATCCACAAACCTGTGTTACTCAACTCTCTGCCTCAATCCCGGTGGAAACCAGCGCTCTGGGCACACATCCCACGCTCGGCAGATTTAGACTGCCAAGAGCCCGTCGAGTCGCCATAAGATCGTCACGCCGGATCACCAGAGCGCTAATCCGTGAAAGATCTTCGAACTCATCGATATCGAAAGTTGGCTCAACCAGGGCAACGGAGGTGCCCAACGAAGTCGCACGATCGATCAGATAGGCCAGCACGTCGCCGTTGCTCATCACTGCGCCGTCGAGAACGGCGGCTGCGCGTGGGGTGCGCATGCCGATCAAGTAGTAGCCACCATCGTGAACTGGACCGAAGACCAGGTCATGGTCAGCCAGCGCCTCAAATGCATGCGTGACAAATTCGACTGGCAGGTGGGGGGAATCGGACGCGATCAGGATTGTCCGATCCTCTCCCCGGAGCGGCATGTCAGCAAAGAGCAGGCGTTGTCGTGTCGTCCAGTCCCCCTCCGGCTGCGGAACGACCATGGCCGAATGCAACGCACCGTGTAGGCAGGGCAGGATTTCTGGCCACGCGTCGGGGGGTGTGACGTACCAGCCGATGTCGAACTCTACCGTTGCGAATCGGGCAGCGAGATCGGAAAGAAACGCCCGGTAGATCGACGCCGCGGCAGAGTGTCCGATGGCTCGGCCCAGACGAGTCTTGGTAAAGCCGGGACGCGGAGCACGAGCCGCGATGAAGAGACGATCAGTCATCTGCTCGCCTCCATTCTCGTCTCGGTGTTTGCCGCGTCAGAAGGTTTCCAACGAGCGTACCGGAGGGTTGTCAAGAGAATCGAGCGACCGGCACGCACGCTGCCGCGAACGGTTCCGCCCACTTTCGACTTACCGACCCGGCGGTGGTAGCGCACCGGAACCTCGCGATAGCGATAGCCGGCTCGAGCGGCCTTGACCATCATCTCGGTAGACCAGCCATAGGTCATTTCGCGCATGTCTAGACGCAAAAGGTCGCGCCGGCGGATCGCGCGAAACGGCCCCAGGTCCGTAACGTCGCGACCATAGATCTTGCCGATGAGACGACAAGTCAACTGATTACCAGCTACCTGCTGAGGGGTCATCGCGCCGCTCTCGACCGAACCCAGGACGCGTGAACCGACGACCAAATCCGCCTCATTCCAGACCAAGGGCTCGACGATGCGGGCCAGATCGTCCGGGTCATCGGCGGCATCGCCATCCATGAGTACGACGACGTCGGCATTCATCGCGGCCATGACGCCAGCACGGCAGGCCGAGCCATAACCGCGGCGTTCCTCTCGCACCACCAGCGCACCGTGCTGACGAGCAACGTCACCGGTACCGTCGTCCGACCCGTTGTCGACCACAATGACATCGCGAAGTGGCACAGACGTCTGGTTCAGCAGGCCATCGACGACCGACCCGATTGACGCAGCCTCGTTCAGCGCCGGAATAACGACGACGATGCGCAGATCAGGGGAAAGCTCGAGCGGCGGGGCGGAAAGGCTGTAGTCGAGGTCAAATTGCATTGGGATATCGGCCCCTTCACACGAACATCGTCGTCGCGATACGATTGCCGCTCGCCGACAATCGCATGTGTACTGAAGGTACCGACCGGATCTTGCCCAGCAGTTACAAAGTTGTTACCGAAATCTTACGAGGACTCAGAGGTGAGTCTGGGGGAACTCATCACGCCGGTGAACGGACTGTACATGGTATACTTTTCAAGCCTTAGGATGCGCGAACGACGAAATCGCGCATGTAGTACGCTAATGCACCCTCCACCGCGGCGAGGGGACGCCGAGCCGTACTAGCCAGCTCGACGGTACCTCTGGTGTCTCATTTATTCGCCGCGCAACGAGAGGGTTCTCTTTTTGTCTCAGACTTTAACTCAGCGTGTCTTGAATCCGGCGACCGGCGCCGGGTCTTTTTCTTCCATGCCCATAAGGCCTTCAACCATCGCCGCACTCGCTCGCAACGATATTACTGAACCGACGCCAATTCAGACCGCGGCGCTTCCAATTTTGCTCGACGGTGGAGATGTCATCGGACAGGCCCGCACCGGGTCAGGCAAGACGCTTGCCTTCCTGATTCCAGCCACCGAGCTTGTCGATCCAACGCAACGAGACGTACAGGTATTGATCCTGACGCCGACCCGCGAGCTCGCGGTGCAGATCGACCAGGTTCTGGAAACACTCCCGATGGACAGGGCAATCCGCTCGACGCTCATCTTTGGCGGGCGAGCGGCTGGTCCGCAGATCGCCGCCCTCAGGCGCGGCGCACAGTTCGTAATCGGGACGCCAGGTCGTGTGCTGGATCTCATCAATCGGGGCGTATTGCATCTCGACCACGTTCGCTTTCTCGTACTCGACGAAGCGGACGAGATGCTCGATCGTGGCTTCGCGCCGGATGTAGAACGCATCCTGTCACGCACACCGCGATCACGGCAGACGGCGCTCTTCTCGGCTACCGTGCCAGCATGGGTGAGCGACACTGCCGGCAAACATCTACGCCAGCCGACGCTGGTGGCGATCGATCAAAATTCACAGGGCGTGCCGTCGATTGAGCACGTTGCCTATGATCTTCCGAACGACGACAAGATCGGAGCGCTCCGAGAGCTGCTCGATCTTCGCGGAGATGGCTCGATCATCGTCTTCGGCCGAACCAAGCATGGCGTCAAGAAACTCGCGAAGAAGCTCGAACAAGACGGTTATCCAGTTGGCGCGCTCCAGGGCAATCTTTCGCAGAACGCGCGTGATCGCGTGATGCAGCAGTTCCGCGATGGAGACGTCCAGATTCTGGTGGCGACCAACGTCGCGGCCCGTGGACTTGACATCACATCGGTCGATCAGGTCATCAATCTGGAGCTACCGGAGTCACCAGAGCTCATGACCCACCGCATCGGACGCACCGGACGCATGGGTCGTCAAGGACGAGCGATCACATTACTCGCTCCGGGGGACAGAGCCAAGTGGCGCGAGCTCGACCGATCGCTCGGTGGCCGCGTGCCACGCGCAGCCTGGCGCGGAGCGCAAGCCGCCCTCGGGGACGACGCCCTTGAGGAAGCCACCAAGCGTCAGACACGCGAATCCGCCGCGCCATCCTTTAGGGATCGATCATTCGGTTCACGATCAACTGTCAACGCTCAGCGTGACACGAGGCGTGATGGACGGCCAGAGCAGCGTATCAGCAACAGGCCTGCAAACGTAACCCGCCCAGCAGCGATGAGGCATTCGGTCGGATCAAATGGCGAGTCGCGAACCCCGATCGTCTGCTCATCTTGCGGACAGCGGGCGGAAGTTCCGTTCCGCCCAGATCCTACTCGCCCGGTCTACTGTGACGATTGTCATCGATCACGCAGACGGCCCCGACGAACATCGTCCAGCCAGCGCTAAGTCATTCGCAGCTGCACAAACGGCGCGCCGCGTGGAGTAGCCGCGCGGCACGCATTCTCTCTTGAGAAGAAAGATAGGGGCCTTATGAGCCGATACGTCCGCCAGAGCATCCTCCTCCTGTTCGTGGTCGGTCCGCTCGTCGCGACCGTCTACGCGATAATAAGTCTCTGGCATCAGATGATTGGCTGGCGAGAGCTGACCCTCTTTCTGGTCCTGTACGTGGCAACCGGAGTCGGGGTGACCTTCGGCTACCATCGGATGCTGACTCACCGAAGCTTCGAGACGGGCCCCGTACTCAAGGCCGTAGCATTGATATTGGCTGCCATGGCAGTGCAGGGCCGCGCGATCGATTGGGCGGCGAACCATCTCAAGCACCACGCCTTTTCCGATCAAGAAGGTGATCCGCATTCGCCGGTCGAGGGGTTTATTCACGCGCACGTTGGCTGGCTCTTTTCGGCACCTCCGGCAGATCGCGAACGCTATGGAAAACGACTGCTCAATGATCGTCTCATCGTCGCCATCGACCGGACGTTTCTGCTCTGGGTCGCGCTCGGGCTGGTCATTCCGTATTTGATCGCTGGATGGCAGGGATTGCTTTGGGGCGGATTCGTGCGCATCGCGGTGGTGAATCATGTGACATGGGCCGTCAACTCGGTCTGCCACACATTTGGCGATCGACCATTCGATATCAAGGATCAAAGCCGCAACAACTGGCTCGTCGGCCTGCTCGCCTTCGGCGAAGGCTGGCACCATAACCACCATGCCTTTCCGGCGATGGCATATCACGGAATGACCTGGCGTCAGTTCGACCTGACCGCGATAATCATTCGCCTATTCAACCGAATCGGTCTGGTATGGAATGTCAAGACACCGTCGGCGGCGCTCATCGAGCGCAGACGCCGCAAGCCGGTGGTTGAGGTCGCGACACTCGCCGACTAGCGCTTGTTGTGACGCAATTGAACCCAAACTCCCAATGTTGAGCCGCTAACGAGTGTCTGGCTGAGCCACACGTCGTCCTGTTAGGCACAGCTCACGCTACGAAACGAATGCGTCAGGCTCGCCACACCATGATGATCGGTCCAACAGCATAAGCCATCTTGAAACGACGGTTGCATCAGATTGAGGGCTTAGCAGATACTTAGCCTGTACTGTTGGACAGCGATCAACTGTGCTCTAGTTTGATGCTGGCCTCAGTGGTCTTACCGCATACTAGGAACATCGGCCGATCGAATATTGCTCAACACACGTGGCCGTACGAACGAACTAGATGGGTAATGACAGGCATGGCGGGCGAACTTCCACAGGCGGACCGACAACGAGCGGCCGCTCTCATCCTTACAAACAGCGAGGCGATTACCGCAACCTGGAAGTCTCTTCTGGATTACGATACCGATCTACCGGGCAATGAGGTGCTGACCGAACTCTGTGTGAGTTCGGTTTTTGCGTTCGCCGGATTCCTCCGGGGAGATGAAAGCAGTCAGCTTTCACTGGGACGTCTCTGGACTTCGATTGAGCCATCCCGCGAGATGATCGGCGACTCAGTCGTTGCCATGGCCCTTTTCGTCGAGGCACTACGCGTCAACTGTCAACGCGTTCCTGAATGTCCCCTTTCACTTGATGACCTTACGCGCCGTGCCCGACGATTTGTGCGTCACATCACCACCGCAATACTGGAGTCGGCGGACATGCGTCCTGGCGACGCGCGATGGCAGAAGATCGCCGAGGATCTTGAGCGCCAGCGGCGCCAGCGGCAGGCAAGATTGAGCGTCCTGACCGACATATCTCGCGTCGTCAACACCTCGGGGAATCTCTCGGAACTCGTCGCAGACGTCCACAAGATTTGCTCTCGCGTCATTCAAACTGACCATTTCATGATCTCAAGCTACGACAGCAACACGGGCAACGTTATTCCGCACCTCGTCTACTTCAATGGTGAGCGACGGCACGACCTGGAAAATCAACCACGTCACGCCAGCCTGGCACGGTTGGTCGCTGAAACGCAGGAGCCGCTGTCGGTCATCGATTATGCGGCTGCCTGCCGCGAGCGGGGGCTCGAGCCCGATCCGATGTCGGACCTTGGTGATCAGGTTTCCTTTCTCGCCGCTCCAATGGTTCAAGGCGGTCAGACCATCGGAGTCATCGCACTCTTCTGCCCGTTGATGCCATTCGACGAAGAGGAAGTCGAACTCCTCGCCGCTGTCGCCCGCCAGACCGCGGTGGCGCTTGAGAACAGCCGGCTGATTGCGGCGGAGCGGCGCCGGGCCAGACAGCTCGCCGCGATTAATGAATTCGCGCATCGCATCGTCACGTTGCACGACACTGGTGAACTACTTCGTACCGCGGCCGATCTCATACACGAATCATTCGGCTATAGCTTCGTCGCCGTATTCCTGCGTGACCCGGAAGCGCCTGAGCTCGTGTTGCGTGCTCACTCTCCGCGTCTCGTTGGATCGTTCCTACAGGACCTTCGCATTCCCATTGGACGGGTCGGGATTGTTGGCGACGTCGCGGCGACGGCGGAACCGGCGCTGGTGGGAGAGGTCAATCAAGATTTACGCTATTTCGGAACGCCCGATACCGCTACAACTCATTCCGAACTGGCTGTTCCGATCATCCACGAAGGCGACGTCATCGGCGTACTTGACGTTCAGAGCCCGGAGCCCTTCTCCTTTGACAACCACGACCTGACAACACTCATCACAATTGGGGATCAGATTTCGATCGCACTGGAGAACGTGCGTCTGCTCGATGAGGAGCGCGACAGAAGTCAGGCGCTGGCGCTCATGCTCAGCACAACCCGCGCGGCGGGCTCGTCGCTGGTCATCGACGAAGTGCTCGAACGCCTCGCGTCCGGCATTGCGGAGGCGTCCAGCGCGGCAAGCTGCACGATTTATTTGATCGACGACGAGTCGCGCGATTTCATCCCAACTGTCTCCGTCGTCGACGACCGCCCGATACCGAACCAATTACCGTATAGCGGAATCTCACTCCCCATCGATCACAGTCCAGTCATCCGTCAGATGCTCGCCGATCAGCAACCGGTCGTATGCTGCTGTCCGCACCAGGCAGCCGAAGCCGGCCCCGCTTTACGCGCTATTGTCGGCGGTCTGCCGGCTCTAATGGTTCCGCTAGTAGCGCGGGGACATGTGCTGGGTATGGCTCTGGTCGCGACTGGTGATGAGCGTGGAACCTTTACCGAGGATCAAATTCGTCTGGCACAGGGGGTTGCCGACTCGGCTGCGCTAGCGGTCGAGAACGCGAGTCTCTATGCGCGCTCGCAGGGTTTGGCGGTGGCCGAGGAGCGCGGCCGACTAGCCCAGGAGATTCATGATGGCCTGGCACAAGGGCTGACCGGCATTTCGCTGCAACTTGATCTCGCCGACGCCTACCTACCGGCCAAACCGGAAAAGGCAGCAGAAAAGGTTCGCCGCGCGCTAGAATTAACACGAACCAACCTGGAAGAGGCGCGCCGATCGGTCCTGGATCTGCGCGCAGCTCGCTTGCAGGAAGTTTCATTGCCCGATGCGCTCCGACGTCTGGCGCAACGATTCGTCGATGAGAGTGGAATCGAAACCGAGTTCGGGGCTGATAGCTTGAGCGGGCGACTTTCGGCACGGGTCGAGATGGGACTGCTTCGAATCGCGGAGGAAGCGCTCGATAACATCCGACGTCATTCATCGGCAGGGCAGGTTCGGATGTCATTGCAGGCGCAGGACGACCAGGTGACGCTTTCCATCGACGATGATGGCGTCGGCTTCGACCCACAGATCGCGGCTCATTCGGCGCAGCAAGGGACCGGGTTTGGATTAGTGGGTGTACGCGAGCGAGCGCGGTTGCTAAAAGGGTCGCTGAGCATTCAGAGCACTGAAGGTCATGGCACGAAGCTCACGGTAACGGTCCCATTTGAGGCACGCCAGGCGCGACAAGACGGAAAATCACGAGGCTGACATGATTAGAATTCTCGTCGTCGATGACCATCCCGTTGTCCGTGAAGGCTTAGTCGCTATCATCGAAACGCAGGACGATATGACCGTGGTGGGTGAGGCTGGAGACGGCGCCCAGGCGATTGCTATTTATCGGGCCGCGAAGCCTGACGTCGTCCTGATGGACCTCGCGATGCCCGGCACCGATGGAGTTCAGGCAATTGAAGGTATGCGCGCCTTCGATGCGGACGCGCGAGTCGTCGTGCTGACTGCCTACGACACCGACGAGCGAATTCTCCGCGCGGTCGAAGCCGGCGCTCGTGGCTATTTGCTCAAAGGCGCCCCACGGGACGAAATATTCCGCGCCGTGCGGGTCGTTAATCTTGGAGGATCGCTCCTCGAGCCTGCGGTCGCGGGAAAACTTCTCAATCGTGTTGGGGACATATTGCGTGGCGAGGGCATTGAAGAAGAGCTTACGCCACGCGAGCAAGACGTACTCAACTTGATGGCACGTGGCCTACGCAATAAAGAGATCGCATTTGACTTGCATATAACCGAACGAACCGTGAAATTTCACGCAAATGCAATATATCGCAAGCTCGACGTTGGCGGTCGAACCGAAGCGGTCAGCAAAGCGCTGCAAAAGGGGATGGTCAAGACCTGATCTTCAGGCAATTCCGTTCGTACAATAGTCAACTCGACTGCAATTCACCATGTCCCGTATAATCGAGACATGGTGTTTGTCATTTGCGCAGCGCCGGATACCTCATGAGGTGTCGTGGAGGCATGCAGCGCCAACGCGGTCAGCGTAGATGAAGATGCCGTCTCGGCGGGACATAATCGCCCCACAAACCCGAGAGAACGACTATGATTGGGTGTGGTGTCATGCCCTGGTGTGTGACCCTGCCGCGGGGAAGACTCGACAAGACACGAATGTTCCCCCATGCAAAATGACGAAAAAAGGTCGACAGAGAGGAGACCCCGGCCCGTTATGAGTGACGGCCAGAATTCGCGCAGAAACCGAGTACTACAACCTGACGAACTTGATCGACAAATCATTCGCCTTTTGCGCGCTGACGGACGGCGCAGCAATCGGGAGATTGCGCGTCGTCTCAACGTGCCAGAGGCGACGGTCCGCTATCGTGTTCGCCGCCTCATTGAGAGCGGCATTCTCAAGATCACCGCTTCGGTCGATCCGGAGCACCTTGGCTACGCGCTTACTGCAATCATCAGCGTTCAGGTTGAGCCCGAGCGCATCGGCGAGGCGGCGGCTGAGGTGTCGAATATGCCGGAGGTCATGTGGTCGGCGATTACGGCCGGCGCGCACGATGTGATGCTTATGGCTTCTTTCCGCAACCAAGATGAGATGTTTAATTTTCTGACGAATCGCTTAGCTCGCATTCCAGGGACGCTACGAACTGAAACGTCTGTTGCGCTCCGCGTTCTCAAGAAGCAACATGAATGGGCAACCGATTTGACCTCTAAGGTGGAAGAAGGCACCACGGAGTCAGTCACCGTAGACTAGGCGAACACGACACGTGGTTACCGATGGAAGGGCGGGTTAGTGGTCGATTACGATCTCGTTACCTTCGGTGAGACGATGATTCGGCTCTCGACACCAGCCGGTCATCGGCTTGAGACGACTCCCGCGCTCGACATCGGGATCGGTGGCACAGAATCGAACGTCGCGATTGCGCTGTCCCGTTTGGGTAGACGCGTTGCTTGGGCTTCCGTGCTTCCGAGAAACTCGTTTGGAGCACGAATCGCCGCAGAGGTCCGTCGCCATGGAGTTGACGATCAGCAGATTCGATGGGTCGATCATGGACGGGTGGGTGTCTACTATCTTGATGTGGGGACACCTCCTCGTCCCACGCACGTGATCTATGATCGCGCCTCGTCTGCTATTTCGCTCTGTAGCATCGATGACGTCGATGCCTCTCTCGCGGCACGAGCCAGATTGGTGCATCTGACCGGCATTACGCCGGCGCTCAGTGAATCATGTGCCGGAATCGCACGGCGATTCGTAGAGACAGCGACCGGCGCGGGAGTCCCCATAAGCTTTGATGTGAACTATCGCGCCCTGCTTTGGTCGCCACCTGTTGCGGCGGCCACGCTCGAGCCATTTTGTTCGTCGGCAACGATCCTCTTCTGCGGACGGAACGATGCGAAGCTCCTCTGGGGAATCACAGGCACAAATGAAGAGATCGCACAGGAATTGTCGAGACGTTTCGGGGCCGCTACGACAGTGTTGACGTTGGGAGACGAGGGAGCTATCGCCTTGACCCAGGACGGCGACCTGTATCGGGAGGTGCCGGTGCCGGTACAGATCGTGGATAAGGTTGGCGCCGGAGATGCTCTAGCCGCTGGGTTCCTGCATGGCTATCTTGAAGGAGACGTCGCTCGGGCGTTGCGACTGGGGGTTTCACTCGCGTCGCTAAAAATGACGATTCACGGGGATTTGACGATTGTCAGCGGGCGCGAGCTTGAAGAGTGGGCGAGCCTGGCGACACATACGATTCTGCGTTGACCTGTTCCGCCCAAACCGCTCTCGAAGTCAAGGCATCTGCTGCGACTGATAACGTCCGCTGTAGTGTGCATGTCCGACGCATTCTTCCAGGATGATCTGGCAGATCGACGTGCCAGGATGAACGGCAAGCGGCATTGGGCCGGCGTTGTTCATCTCAAGCACCTGCTTGGCGTTCTCTATGCCCGGCTGCATGAAGTTGGCCGTCACGTGGACCATCAGACCAACTCGAGCAAAGCGACTTCGCCCCTGGATCCAGCCGCAGATATTGTCCGGCAGCGTGATTTGCTCGACGGTCACGCCGTGAATGGCATGCCCTGGCAACAGGAGAAAATGATCGTCGACTTCCATTACTTCCGTGACATCGAGATGATCCGAGGTGTCCGTGACGTGAAAAATGTCATGAATTGGCCGGAAGACGCGAAACTGTCGTCCAAGATGAAGATCGACTGAGGCGGGACCAACGCAGTCGGGATCAAACGGATCTATCTGGATCTCGCCTGAATCGATGCGCTTCAGTATTTCTGGTCTGGTCAGCACACCCATCGCCGGTCAGTCACCCTTTCTTGTCGCTCGTTCCGTATTCATTTTCCTGCAACGATGTCCGGCGGATCGATTCGACCGAGCACCGATTCGGTCCACGCCGCGATTGACAGGAGTGAGCGATCTTCCCCACGCCGTCCTACCAACTGAATCCCGATCGGCAATCCTGAGTCATCCAGTCCGACTGGTAACGAGATCGACGGCGTGCCAAGCATCGTCCAGGGAGCCTGAAACGAGGGATCGCCGGTTGAACCAGCGCTTCGCGGCGGTGGCAGAATCGACGCCGTCGGCAGTAGCCATGCGTCGTAACCGATGAGAAGCGCGTCGATCACACGACGGATTTTCCTCCGCAGACGCCGGGCCTTGACTTCGAAGACCGCCGGGATCAGCTGCGCGACATCCACTTCCGTCGCCAGGATCGGGCCGTAATCGTCCCGGTGACGGGACAACTGTTCGGCGTGTATGGCAGCCACCTCGCTCTGCATAATGATCCGATGGACTGCCAGTAGCAGATCGATTTCGACCGGAAGTTGAACCTCCTCGACAGTCGCACCAGCCTCAGTCACACGATCAACCGCCCCACGAACATGGGTGGCGATGCTCGGGTCGGCTCGATCAACGAACTCGCTGAGCAGCCCGATACGGGGCCGCCGCGACTCCGCAGGATTGATCGGTTCGCTGCCAATTAGTGCATCAAAGATAAAGGCTGTGTCCATAACGTTGCGGGTGATCAACCCAAGATGATCGAGCGACCATGACAGCGGCAGCACACCAGAGCGAGACATCCAGTTAAACGTTGGTTTGAATCCGACCGCGCCGCAATAGGCGGCGGGACGCAGCACAGACCCCGCCGTCTGGGTCCCGAGCGCAAGCGGCACCATGTGAGCACCAACCGCCGCTCCCGAGCCCGAGCTCGAACCGCCTGGCGTGTGGCTCGGCAGATAGGGGTTATTCGTCGGTGCGGAATCCGAGAAGGCGAATTGAGTTGTGTGGGTCTTACCGAGCGGGATCGCGCCGAGGTCCCGCAGACGCCTCACGATCTCCGCGTCCGCCGCGGCCACCCGGTCGTGGAATGGGGCGAATCCGGCCTCGGTCGGCAACCCCGCCATATCAATGATGTCCTTGACACCAACCGTGAGCCCTGCAAGTGGAAGCGGATCTCCGAGTGCGAGACGGGCGTCTATTTCTTCGGCCCGGCGGAGCGCGCCATCGCGGTCGAGCACAACCCAAGCCCGTATCACGGGTTCTAGACGATCGACTCGCTCGAAGGTCGACGCGACAATCTCACGTGCACTGAGCTGGCGACTTTGAACAGCAGCGACAGTCTCGATGGCGGACAGGTCAGCAAACTCCCTCAACGTCGTCGCCCTCCGGTATACCTGATAGATCAGGCGGATCTTCCCCGAACTCGACGGCAGCCGCAGCGATGCGTGCAAGCATCTGGGCGTAGTGCGCCAGGCGAGATTCGAGTTCAGAGGCACGTTGCAGTCCATACGTGTCTTCTGCCATCAGCCGTAGCGTCCGTTCGATATCACCAGCTGTAATATCAGGGGAACTTCGCACGACGTGCTCCTCTACAATGCGGCACACCGATCGTTCGTTTGAAGGCAGTCTGACTGAGCCGAATTCACGCGTCAAGCAGCTTCCCATGACTGCCGAGTAGCTCACGGGAATAGTTGATCACCTTCCATGGTATATTGAAATATGGAAGTCGAAAGACAACCACACCTCGTGAACGCGGCGATGATACGGAGCGGCCTTGTTGCCACGGCTCCGTTTATAGTGTTTTCGCGCATGAGGATTGCGGTTTCGCGCGAAGAATCTAGGAGGATACTGAGTGGCAGATGTTCGAATTGAAGTGACTCGCAACGGCTCGTACCACGTTGTCGGGCCGGTTACCGTCGTTGACCACAAGGGCAACGAGGTTGTTCTTGACAGTGACGACATCTGGCTGTGCCGTTGCGGTCATTCGGAGACAAAGCCGTTCTGTGACGGTTCGCACCGCCGAGTCGGGTTCAAGGGGGCGATCGCGGATTCAGTCGAGGTTCGCGAGAATACTGAATCCGGCGAAGACTAGGGTATGCTGAACGGCGATGCGGGAACCTGCTCGCCTTCCGCTGCAACTCGAGATCGGGGCGGGCTCTCCGCCCCGAAACTGTGTGACTGATGTCTGTTCGTGATTGAGAGGAACTATGCCAGCGCCCGAAGGATACGTGTTCGTCATGTCCGCCGACAATCTTGAAGATGGGGGAGTCTATCCGTTCTCGGTTGATGAAGAAGACCGTATTGTCTGCGTCGTGGGAGAAGAAGTGTTCGCCCTCGACGGGATCTGCACCCATGAGTACGCCGAGCTTTCTGACGGCGAGATCGAGGACGACACACTCTGGTGCCCACTCCATTCATCCGGCTTCAACGTACGCACCGGCAAAGCGACCAACCTCCCGGCTGTGCTGCCCCTAACGACCTACGACGTGTTGATCGAAGACGAAACCGTCTACGTCTCTCGTGTACCCAAGGAGCAAGAGTAGCCAGTGGCAGCAAGACCCACATTTGTGATCGTGGGCGCCGGCCTCGCGGGGCACAGTGCCGCGATGACCTTGCGCCTGACCGGATTCGAGGGCAGGCTGGTGCTGCTCGGTGACGAACCGGTCCGCCCGTATGAACGTCCGCCGTTATCGAAGGCGTTCTTACAGGGGAATAAACCAGGCAACGAGCTCTTCTTTCAGTCGGAATCTGACTATTCCGAGCAACAAATCGAGCTCGAACTCGGTCGACGCGCCACCGGACTCGATTTGGCAGGGCATCGCCTTTCGCTGGACGACGGCGAGGTGGTCTCATTCGACAAGTTGCTCCTGGCGACCGGCGCGAGTCCGATCCGGCTACGCCAGCCAGGGTTCGATCTACCCGGAGTTCACTATTTACGCTCGCTCGAAGATTCGACAAGCTTGGGCAGTGAGTTACGGAGCGGTGGCCGGAGGGTGCTCGTCATCGGCGCAGGCTTCATTGGGTCGGAAGTCGCATCTAGCGCACGCGCTCTCGGAAACGACGTGACGCTCGTCGATCTCCTGAATGCCCCTATGGTTAGGGCGCTCGGCGATACCATCGGCAGTTTATTTGCCGAGATCCACCGGCGTCACAATGTTGAGCTAAGAATGGGCACCCGTGTGGTCGAGTTGCGCGGCGGCGATCGTGTCGAGGAAGCCATACTGGAGAATGGTGAGCGCATCCCCTGTGACCTGGTTGTGGTTGGAGTGGGAGTGCGGCCGAACGTCGACCTAGCGCAGAATTCGGGCTTGACGGTCAACAACGGAGTGGTCGTGAATGAATTCTGTGAGACTTCCGCGCCTGGAATCTATGCCGCCGGAGACGTCGCAAACTGGTGGCATCCTGACATAGGCGAACCTCTTCGGGTCGAACATTACGACAACGCCGCCATGCAGGGGGCCGCGGCTGCCCGCTCCATGCTCGGGCAAGCCGAAGCATATGCTCCCCTGCCATACGTCTGGTCTGATCAGTATGACGTGAACCTTCAATACGTCGGCTTCCCGACCGAATGGCATGAAATCGTCGTTCGCGGTGATACTGCCGATTTGGAGGCGACCATCTTCTTCCTACGGGACGGGAAAGTGCATGCAGCAGCGACGATCAACCGTCCACGCGATCTCAGATCGGCCCGACGGCTGTGCGAGGCTCGGGCGATAGTCGATCCAGTAGTGCTGGCTGACCCGGATACAGACTTGCGGGCCCTCTCACGAAAGCTCAAGACGAAGTAACCATTGGAGCGGGTTAACCAGCGCCGCTATGGCCCATTCATCTGAGTCAGCTTGCCATCGGCGTAGAGGTAGTAGGAGCGATCCGGATATTCTGCCATCAGCTCCGAATCGGCACTTCCCTGATCTATGGCATAGACGATATCGGTATTGAGCGCCGGCGTGTTTTGCGAGAAGAAAGGCGCGTAGTCGGTCCACTGTTTCTCACGAACGAAGACCACCGCGTTGCTGATTCCGGCGGCTTTAACCACACGAAGCCCATCCGCGTTGATGTTGTACCAGTCGGTCGATTCTCGAAACCGTGCAGGTGCATACACCTTGAAGTTCCAGATCACCATACCGGCAACCACGATGAGGAGCAGTGACGACGTCCAGAGGCGTGGCGCCGGTAATCGCGGGGCAGCCACACGAATCGGGATAGACAGCAGCCTGGCGAGCCCCAGGATCCCTCTGGAACTGAGCAGCACCATAGCGCCAATCGCCTCGAAGTAGTAGCGCGGACCAAACATCAGCCCAGGCGTCCAGTAAGCGATGTGCACCGTAATCAGACTGACGATCATCCCGGCCAGCAGGAGATCCCAGAGTTCCGGCACAAGATGGGGCTTGACGACATCCTGGGACTGCCCGGCATGCTGTCGCCGGTAAAGCGATCGCCCCAACCGCCAGACGAGCGCGCTCAGTGCAAGCGCCAACCCAAGAATCATCGGCACCATGCTGAGGCGATCCGGCCAGCCGAAAAGATAGTGGCTCAGATGGTCAACGTCGTACCGCATGTTTCGCAGTCCGGCCGCAACGGTATGCCCCCCGCGCCCGACGTTGGGTCCGAACCCAACTTTGTCATACGGCCACCACAGCTCGTAGGCGAATCGGACAGCGCTGCCGGTTGTCATTCGGTTATACGCGAGCGTGCCCAGCACAAACGGAACGAAACCGGCCGCAATCACCAGGTATTCGCGCAGCCTCCGCCATTCTCGCGCCGAGTCAATCAGCACCCAGATGACGAAAGGGATGCCGATTCCAACCGCTGTGAGCGGGCGAGAAATGAAGAGCATACCGATGATGCACCCGGCCAAGCCCGCTCTCCAAATCGACCGTGTGCGCCTCGTCGATTCGAACATGAGCAGAAACGACATCGACCAGAAGAGGGTAACGGTGTGCGACATGAACGAGCCCGACTGCAGTAGGAAGAAGGGCGAGGAGATCAGGAGCGCGGCTGCCAGCAGACCGGTCGCGGCGTCAAACAGCCGACGGCCCGCCAGATAGACGAGGCCAACGTCCAGCGCGCCGACAATTGGGTTGAGCAGCCAGGGCTGTCCGAACAGGACACCCAGCGCCAGCACCATCGGATAGCCAGGTGGGTATTTGCCAAACCAGTGACCGTCGCGAATGATCACGAATGGAATCTGAAAGAAGACAGGCAAGCTGGGGGGCGGAATCAGCAGGTGACCCGACGCGATGACCCTAGCCTGGAACAGAAACGCAACGTCATCCTCGACGTGCGGCAGCCGATCGAAGACGGTGGTGGAGACCCAGGCGGACGCCGCTAGCGATATCATGCACAGAACCACAGCCAGTAGACCGGCACGAGGTCTCCAGCGAGACTGAGGCGTGGCAGGGCCGATCCTTTGGCGTGTCGCCGGATCCTCCGTCTGCTCTAGGTTCAGATTGGGGGCAGCCGGCCCAAAATCAGCATCTACATTCACGTGTCGAATGATACGATGCCCGGACGGTGATTATCATCTCAACGCCGACATAACTTGAGACTTTGGCGGTTCGCGGAGTTGGCGTCTACCCTCCGATCCGCCAGACTATCTCGATCGAGAGGCCGTTGGTACACTGACCGTGGCCGAAATGTTCTGTCGAAGGAGGGCGAGAGGCGCCGAAGGTGGGAGACGGTGTCACCTACCGAGATCGGCTAGCATTCTCAAACAGCCTGAGATCTGTCCCCTTCATCGAGATCGGTCGAGGTGTTCTCGCGACTTGACGCATCTGACCGCAACCACGGATTGAGGTGGCGCGACTTACGCGCCGGATCATGATCGCAACACAGACCGACATGAAAGCCGCTGCCCGGCATGGAGGGCTCACCGAGCAAGAAGCCGCCGCTCGTCGCGCGCGCGGCGAGGGCAACATTGTCGAGTTCGAGACGAGCCGATCCTATCGTCGAATCCTCCGTGAGAATACCGTCTCCTTCATCAACATACTCCTGTTCGCCATCTCCATCACATTAATTGCGCTGAGACTCTACAGCGACGCGATCATGACCGCCGGGCTCGTCATTTTCAACGTGATGGCAGGGGTAATCCAGGAAGCGCGAGCCAAGCGCAAACTCGATCAGATCGCACTGGTCAACCGACCAACGGCAACGGTCCTTCGCGACGGTCAGGAACGATCACTGAACCCTGCGGAGCTCGTTCGAGGCGATCTACTGGCTCTCCGACCCGGCGACCAGATTGTCGTCGACGGAGTCGTCGTTGATAGTAATCGTCTCGAGCTCGATGAGTCCCTCTTGACAGGCGAATCGGATCGCATTGAAAAGCAGGCTGGTGACACGGTCCTTTCAGGCAGCTTCTGCATCAACGGTAATGGAATCTACGAAGCCAGCCGGGTAGGTCACAACAGCCTGGCGCAGCAAATCACGGCCGGAGCCAGAGCTTTTCGTCAGGTGCGCACTCCGCTACAACGCGACGTGCGGTTGATCATTCAGGCGGCGGCAGCTGCGATCGTGCTGCTGAGTATTCTGGTCGCGAATAACTTTCGCCTGCTCTACCACACGTTACCGCTCATCGAGAGCGTTCGGGCGGCGGCGGTGATTGTAGCGGTTGTGCCGCAAGGACTGTACCTTATGGTGGCGGTTACCTACGCCATGGCTGCGGTGCGGATGGCTGGCAAAGGAGCATTGATCCAGCGCACGAATTCAGTCGAGTCGATGAGTCACCTCGACATTCTCTGCATGGACAAAACCGGCACCCTCACAACGAATCGGCTCGATCTGGCGGAAGTGTTTCCGGTCCCAGACGTCACTGAAACGCGGTTCAAAGAACTACTGGGCATTTACGCCGCTAGTACGGAGGGAGGCAATCGCACAATCGATGCGATTCGCGCCGCGTGTCCTGGTCTGGCGCATGAGAGAGTCGCGGAGGTTCCGTTCTCCTCCGAGCGCAAGTGGAGCGCCCTTTCATTCGCCGATGAATTGAACGGAAGCTACATCCTTGGGGCGGCGGAGATGATCCTTCCCCACCTCAAGTCAGGTATCGAGGTCGAGGAGCGGATTTCAAATTGGACACACCAGGGGCTACGCGCGCTCGTCTTCGCACGAGGCCCGGTCAAGGAGCCATTCGGATCGCAACGCGGAAGTGCGACTCTGCCTAAGGGCATGGAGCTGCTCGGGGCGATAAGCTTTCGGGACGAGTTGCGTCAGGAGGCTCAGTCAACTATCCAGGGATTCACGTCTCTTGGCATCCAGATGAAGATCATCTCAGGAGACAACCCGGATACCGTGGCCTCGTTGGCCCGGCAGGCCGGGATCGCCGGGAGCGATCGAGTGATCTCTGGGTTGCAGCTCGATGGCCTGAACGATCTCGAGTTCCATCAGGTGGCCGAGGACGTGACCGTCTTTGGACGCGTGACGCCGCAGCAAAAAGAACGGCTCGTTCGATCGCTAAGAGATCATGGCCACTACGTCGCCATGATCGGAGACGGCGTCAACGATATCCTGGCGCTCAAGCAGTCACAGCTGGCGATCGCGATGCGCAGCGGAAGCCAAGCGACTCGCAGCGTTGCCGACCTCGTCCTGCTGGACGATTCTTACGCGGTTCTGCCACAGCTTTTCCGCGAGGGGCAGCGTATCTTAACCGGCATGCAAGACATCATCCGGCTCTTCCTTGTCCGAACCATGGCGGTGGCGTTCATTGTCCTCGGTACGTCGCTGATCGGGGAACAATTTCCGATCATGCCGCAGCACAACGCACTCCTGGCATTCCTGACAGTTGGCATCCCAACCTTCGCGCTTGCCGTTTGGGCGAAGCCAGGGACTCCGGCAAAAAGCCTGCTGCGGGCGGCTACGCCCTTTGTCATCCCTGCTTCAATCAGTATCGCGATCGTCGCCGTCGCGGTGTATGCGCTCTACGCTTCGCTCACGAGCGATGTAATGCTGGCCCGCACCGCGCTCACCACTGTCACGGTCTTCTGCGGGATCCTGCTGATCCCTTTCCTTGAACCACCCACCGAAGCCTGGACCGGAGGGAACGACTTGAACGGGGATTGGCGGCCGACGCTCCTCGCCGGGGCGATGTTCGCCCTCTTCGCAATCTTCATGATCGTGCCGGTCACGCGTCGCTTCTACCATATTGAGTCACTTGGAGTCGCCGATCTCATCGTGATTGGGATGGTGGTCATCGGATGGGCGTCTGCAATCCGTTTCATCTGGCGGCTTAAGCTATTTGAGCGATGGGATCAGCACTGGCACTCGATTCGACAGCGTGTCGGACGGACACCCACCTGAGACGTAATCTCGGCGACAAACCCTATCGCTACGGTAATTATCGTGAACGTGCTGGGTTTACACGCCAACCAGGATCAGGATGAATGAGATGACGCCGGCGGCGACGCAGTAGTAAGCAAATGGGTTCAACGCCTCAAAATCGGTCCGGTGAAAATAACGCATGAGGACCGTCACACTGAGATAGGCAGAAACAGCCGCCAGCACGCCGGCGAACAAGACCAAACTCACGCTCGACTCCGAGCCATGCTTTATCAATTTGGGAACCTCGAGCAGGCCCGCCGCGCCGATGATCGGTGTTGCCATCAAGAAGGAGAAACGGGCGGCTTCTTCGTGTCGCAATCCCATCCACAATCCGGCAACCATCGTCGCGCCGGAACGCGAAATACCGGGAATTAGCGCTGTCGACTGACTCACACCGACGATCAGGGCCTGTCCCCAGCTAAGATCGCTGGCCTCTCGGAGACCGGCCTTACGCCGCTTGCGTTCACCGATGAACAGCACCACGCCGTTGATCGCCAGGAAGGTTGCCGCAACCAGAGGGGCACCAAACAGGTGACGTAGGGGTTTTTCGAGTGCCAGCCCGATGATCCCCGCCGGAATCGTGGCGACCACAACGAGGAAGAAAAGCTTTCGGTTCTGCGGTCGTTCCTCGACCGGCCCTTGCCCGATCAACGACGACAACAGATTCCACCAGTCTCGCCAGAAGAACAGGAGCAGCGCGAGCGCCGTGCCAAGATGCAAGACCACAAGAAACGGGAGAAAGGAATCAGAGCCTTGATTGATATCCCAGTGGAGTAGCTTCGGAATGATCACCGAGTGACCCAGACTGCTGACCGGGAACAACTCGGTCGCCCCTTGAAGAACGGCGAGTACAGCCGCCTCGATCACATTCATATCGTTCTATCCTCTTCATAGCCCCAAGGTGAGGTCGGCAAATCATGACAGTAAGGAGTGCAATACAATGCGGTCAATCGTACCAACTTCGCACACCCACGGCGGCTGATTTGTGAAGAAAGAGTTTAATCTAGCACCTTTGGGTTACCACTTAGACGGTCACGAACGTACGCCACCAACCGGAACAATCGACACCCCGATGTGATTATCAGCCGGTACGCGGCTTGTTCCGTCCTAGGAGCCAGCCGAGTGCCGCAGCGACCACAGCCGCGGCGAATCCGGTCATGATTGACTTGGCCATCTGGCGACTCGGGTGAGGGTTCGATGGTCCCGGTGTTATAGATCCGTGGTCGCATGACACGGGATCAGCCCCGTTCTGGATCGATGTACTATCCGGCGAAGCGTAAACCGGGCCTATCGGCGGAGATTCGGCCATAGCCCGTCCATTATGACGCCATTCCAGCACGGCGTTGAGCTCGGCACCGATCAAGAATATCAGGCTAGTGATATAGAGAAAGAAGAGGAACACGACGATCCCGCCAAAGGCTCCGTAGGTGCTTCCTGGGTTTGAGACGGTGAGATACAGCTTGAAAGCAAAGACTGCAGCAATCCAGAGGGCCGTCGCGAGGACCGAACCATACGATGCCCACTTGAACCCCTGGTCCACGTTCGGGCCAACGTAGTAGAGAAGAGACAGGAGGACCATAAAAAAGACAATCGCCACGGGCCAGCGACCGATATTCCACACCGTAACAAACTGGCCGCCGAGTCCGGCCTGATCGGCGATCAACAGTCCGATCTGTCGACCAAAAACGAAGAGTGCGAACGCAACGATCATCACGAAGATAAGGGCGAGCGTAAGACCCAGCGCCAGCAGTTTCATCTTGATAAACGACCGGCCTTCTTCGACATTGTAGGCTCGATTGAAGCCTTTTATGAACGAACTGATGCCGTTCGATCCAGACCAGAGTGCAACAAGCGCCGTCGTAGCCACTCCGATTGAGGCGGTTCCACCGCTAACCTTGCCAATCGCGTTGTTGATGACGGAATCGAGGACGCTCTGCAAGTCCGCGGGGGCACGTTTGTCAATGAATCCCTGAAGAGTCGAGACGACTGAAAGATGCGTGTACTGGTTGAACAATGCTGCCACCATAACAGTCAGAAGGATGAGGGGAGGAATCGCGAAGATGAGATGATACGCGACCTGCGCCGCCATTCCGGTGAGATCGTCCGTCTGGAATTCCTTGATAAATCGCTTTCCGAACGCTTTCACCGAACCTTGTTCTTGCTCAGGCTGTTTGCCCAGACCATCGGCTACCTCACTCGACAACAGATCCCTCTCCCCTGATGTGATGTTGAATCAACCTTGTTTCTACAATCGCACAGCCTGGCGGCCGATTGGCACAATGCAAACGTGCTAACACAATCTCCAATGTTCTCAACACTAACAGTCCGTCTGGTCCGCGCGGTAGACGTAGCGATAGTCGAATGCTCTTTCACGACGGCTCTCAGGTAGTACACGCTACGGACGTGCCAACCAGGTTGCGATTAGATCGACCGGCGCCCGATAATCGATCATATCAGTGATGCTGTGAGGAGAAGCCGCCCGGATGACAAGCGAGCAATGACCGCACGAAAGAGACAGCGCTGGATCATCGTCGCTCTGGTCGTTTTGATGCTGATCATCTCCTGGTCAGTCGTCGCTATAATCGACGGCGTCACGCACCCGCAATCAGCGCAGGCATCCGCCACGCCAACGATCGAACGCACCCGTACGCCCTGAGCGCGAGAGACGATCGCCGGATACACCTGGCTCGCGCGTCTAGTCGGCCTCACGCCGCAGCGGCCAACACTAGATCGTCTTCCGCACTTTGGCTTTGGACGATGTCAGATGTTCCTCTTCGTGGACACCAGTGACCCCGCAACCCGGCACATCCGGCGGCACATGGGCAAGGGACCAACTATCGCGAGATGCGTGCTGCCGTCAGTCTCCCGATCTACGACCGATGGCGTTTGCCGGAGCGCCGCTTGGCGGCGATGCGCTCGATCATGCGTTCCCGCATCCGGCGCCGCATGAACCCGCGGAAAGTCAGCAGCATGAAGATCGCGACCAGTTGACCGCCGAGGATCACACGGTTGACGTCGACTGCCGGCATCCAGGAGACCTTGCCATCTTTGATGACGTAGGCACCTACCGGGGCCGCGCTCATCCCGAATCCGCCGCCCAGCCCCTTGACCGCCGCTGGCGTCCCCACCCGAGCCACCGCCACCGCCGCCCGACACCTTCGCGACGGTGATGATGGTGACGCCGTCCTTTTCATATGGGTCGCCAAAGACCCGCTTTGCTGACAGGGCGTCTCGTGCACTGTTGATGAGTTCTGACATTTCCATCGTCACTCTCCTTATTCGCGGTGATGCCGCAACTAGTTCATCGACAGCAGGATCGCTACCAGCGTGGTAGACCGGCAAACACCGACGCGGAGTGTAGAACGCCGAGTGCTGCCAGCTATCCCAGCGAGTACGATACTGGAGCGTGTGTTGCAATCGTGCCGAGATTTGCGCTGCTCCCGCAACAAGACCATGACGAAGGGCTTTGCTACCATTGAGGTGGTGGACCGACCAACCGGTCTGATGAAGGAATCTGCATGCGACTGAGTTATCAATCAGACGAAAACGCGTTACGCCTCACGCTCGATCTGGAATCGAGCGGGGCCGGGCGACGAGTTCGCCTCTCAGGCTATGTCGACATGGGCGTGGGCGGACGGATCGTCGGAATCGAGGCACTGCGGCAATCCAGCATTGACCTCAAACAAGCCTTCGATCCATGGATACGCGATGAAACCGCCGCCGAGTATGTCAGTCTTGATGACGACTCGGCGTACATCGAACTGAGTGCGCCCGAAGAGACGGACATTCGCGAGCAGATTCGCGCCGTTCAAGCAACCTTCACGGCCGAGATCGACGCGAACGGCCGGGTGTTGGCGCTTTCGATCCCGAGGCACGGCGCTGGGTACGAGATCTCATACCCCAGTGGCAACCAATGATGGCAGCCTGAGCGGCCCGGTGGGCCGCGTGCCTGGGTCTGCAGCACCGGCTAACGCCAGCGGCCTAGATCTCTGCTGCTCGACCAGTTCCAGAGGAAACGATCGCGTCTAGTCGTCTCCCGGCTGTGTGCTACCGGGCGGTGAAACGACCGCCGTGCAATAGGCACAACGGCGCGCCGCGAGCGGAATTTCGCTGAGGCATTCCGGGCACTTGCGCGTGGTTGGATCAGGCGTAGTCGGTTGCTGTCGTGTCCGCTCAATCAGCTTGTTCAGCGGCATGACGACAAAGAAGAAGATGACCGCCGCGATGATGATAAAGGCGACCACGGCGTTGATGAAATCTCCGTACAAAAACTGGCTCTTATTGATGGTGAAACTGAGCTGAGAGAAGTCGGGCTGCCCGCCCATCGCCGCGATCAGCGGTGTGACCAAATCCTTTACCAGCGCGGTAACAACGGCCCCAAAGGCTGCGCCGATGACGACCGCGATCGCCAGATCGATGACGTTTCCTCGCAGCAGAAATGCTTTGAACTCTCTGAGCACGGCGCGAACTCCTTTCGGCAACGACGAGCCAGTTTCACTAGTCGGTGTTATCCGGCAGCCCGAGAATCTCCAAGGGGGAGACCTCGATCATAAGCCAGAACAGACCGTAGAACACCTTTTACTTCCGCGCGGCGGATTCCGATTTTTCATCCAACACTTGGACATCATAGCCCAAGCTGCCGGCCTGGGAAAGATGGCACTACGGGGAACAGGCACGAACGAACGCGGCGGCAACCGGGTGGGCGCGATGAATCGCGCCCCTACGACGATGTGCCGCAATTGTAGGGGCGACATTCATGACGCCCAGAACCGTCCCGCAGTAGGGGCGACATTCATCGCGCCCAGGGCCATCCCGCAGTCGTAGGGGCGACGATTCATCGACGCCCAGAGCCATCACCCGGTAGAGGCGCGATTCATCGCGCCCAGGGCCATTCCCCAGTAGGGGCGACATTCATGGCGCCCAGAGCCATCACCCGGTAGGGGCGACATTCATGACGCCCAGGACCATCACCCGGTAGGGGCGCGATTCATCGCGCCCCGGGGTCATCCCCGCAGTCGTAGGGGCGCGATTCATCGCGCCCGGGGTCATCTCCGCAGTCGTAGGGGCGACATTCATGACGCCCGGTTTCTCTCTACTCCAGATCAGCCATGCGGGCAAAGACGTGCGCGGTCTGCTTGATACCACGGATGAAATCCTCGATGCGAATGTGCTCGTTCGGCGCGTGCGCACCGGAATCCGGATAGCCAATACCGACGTTGGCGATCGGCACGTTCAGCACGCGGACAAACGGATCCATCGGACCGGAACCGCCGCTCGTCGGATGGACTTCAGCCGGCATGTCGTAAACGTCGAAGCCAGCCTCGGAGACCAGCGTCACGAACGGATCGTCCGGATCGACCTTGGCCGCCGGGTAGGCTCCGTGTTGGATGATCTCGATATCGCTGAAACCCTTAACGTCCAGGTGCTTGCGCAATTTCTCCATCAAATCGGCCGGGTCCTGATCCGGCACGAGCCGGAAATCGACCTTGCACATTGCTTCGGACGGTAATACCGTCTTTGAGCCCGGCCCCTGATAGCCCGCGCCAAACCCAGCGATGGTACACGTCGGCTCGAACACCTGCTGTCGACGTAGCTCGACACCAGTCGCGCCCTTGAGGAAGCCTTCCAGCCCGTAGCTGACCTTCAGCCGCTCTTCGTCTGAGGGTAGGTGCTCAAGGAGTTCCATGTCGCGTGTCGTCGGGCCACGCACATCGTCGTACCAGCCCGGGATGAGAATGCACTCGTTCTGGTCCTTGAAGGTATTGAGCGCCCAGACGAGTCGCCACGCGGCGTTCGGGAAGATCGACCCACCGAGGCCCGAGTGGGCGTCGTGAGCTAGTAGCTTGCAACGCAGCTCGACGTAGAAGTCGCCGCGCATACCGAGGAAGATCTGCGGCCGGCCATCGTAGCCGACTCCACCGAACTCCCATAGGCAGCCATCTGCTTTCAGCATCTCGGCATGCTGCTCGATGAACGCCGGCATGCTGCCGGAGCCGATCTCCTCTTCGCCCTCAATCAGAAACTTGACCGAGCAAGGCACCTCGCCAAGTACCGCGTTGAGTGCGTCGATCGCTCCCAGGCGGCAGACGATGTGGCCCTTGTCATCACCGACGCCACGGCCGTACAGGTTGCCATCTCGCTCGGTCGCCTCGAAGGGAGACGAATCCCATAGATCGAACGGCTCGGCCGGCTGGACGTCGTAGTGGTTGTAGCAGAGTACGGTCTTGGGGCTGGCCCCCTGCAACGCACCATAGACCATCGGGAAGCCGTCGCTTGGCATGACTTGCGCCGAAACTCCGTATTTCTCGAGTAGCTCACGAGTCAGCTCGGCCGTCTCGTTCATCGAGGTGCCCTGAGCGCCAACACTCGGCAACGCGCAGAGGCGCTTGAGATCCTCGATGTACTGCTGAATGTGCTCGTCGATATAGCGGTCGACCTGCTCAAGTCGACTCTCGTCCATGCGATCCTCCTGTCAAGCCGGATACATCATTCGTGTTCACCCCGCGATGGTAGCTAGTCCCGAGCGTGCGAGCAAGAGTGACAGAAGACACCAGAGCGACTGTTTCTGCGTTTTTGACACGCCGGTGCGATAATATTTGCGAAATATCCAGTCCAACCCATTGCATTACCAAAGGCGTTCTTCTAGAGTGCGAAGAGGTGTACGGTCACTCGCGATTTGAGGCTGGAAGGTAGTTCGTACTTGGCCGCTAGGAGAAGTTTCGTCGATCGGTACCGCCTGTGGTTCTACCCACTCCTGGCGGTGATCGAGCCGGAGCGCGCGCACCGTCTGGCGCTGCATACTCTTCGGTTGACCGGACCGCCGTCTGCCGCACTGAAGTGGCTGGCGCCACCGGTCGATGATCGGCTCGGCATCGACCTCTTTGGCCTGCGTTTCGCTAATCCGCTCGGCGTCGCCGCCGGTTTCGACAAAGATGGGGCTGCGGTGGCCGGCCTACTCGAACTCGGGTTCAGCGCAGTCGAGGTCGGCACAATAACCCCAAGACCGCAAGCCGGCAATCCACCCCCCCGACTCTGGCGATTTCCGGATGAAGGTGCAGTGATCAACGCCCTCGGATTTCCCAGCAAGGGCGCGGCACTGGTGCGCCAGCGGTTGGCTGGCAAGCACTTTCCCGGAATTGTCGGCATAAACCTCGGCAAGAACCGGCACACGTCCGCGGAAGAAGCGGCCGCCGATTACGTCTCGGTGATCGAAACCCTGTGGGATGTCGCCGACTACTTCACGATCAACGTGAGCTCGCCAAACACGCCCGGATTGCGGGATCTGCAGCGGCGTGACGCGCTCACCGCGATTCTCCGCCCAGTCATCGATCAGAACCACCGGTCCGCGCGTCTTCTCGGGGGCCGCGAACGACCGGTGCTCGTCAAGATCGCACCAGATCTAACCGACGATGCGCTCGACGAGGTTCTGGCCGGAACGATCGATGGAGAGGCATCCGGTGTCATCGTCTCGAACACCAGCACCGATCACAGTCTGCTCGCTCGTGATATCGGTCACTTCCCGGGGGGACTGAGTGGACGACCAATTCGACGGCTGGCGCTGGGTCTGGTGCGGAAGGTTTATCAACGGACGCACGGCGAGCTGCCGATCGTTGGCGTAGGGGGAATCGAGAGCGCGGCGGACGTTATCGAACGTATGAAAGCCGGGGCGTCACTGGTTCAGCTCTACACGGCGTTCATCTACGGCGGTCCGGCTCTGCCCGGCGTCATCGTTCACGACCTGATCAAATACGCCGACCGTGTCGGCATACGGTCCATCGACGAGATAATCGGCACGGAAGCAGCGATTAAGCGGACGTGACCGTGTGATCTCGCCGCGTGTCAAAGCTGTCGTGCACGTCGATTCTGGGGCCCGCTCCATCCAATCACAAGCAGGCCCACATGAAATGCTCCGCTTCAAACGATAGCGGTCGAAGCCAACGACCGTTTCCACAGCGGTCTTCCCATTTGCAAGAATGACCTGCGGAGTCGACGCATCGCTGCGCCCAGCAGTGATTCTGCACGTTTTCCACGACAATGTTGAACATTCACTGCAGAGCATTGCGCTCACGAATTCGACGCGCCCCCCTCACAATTGAATTGAGAACGGATCGCGAGGGATCTCCGCGCCGTTGCACGCACTCGCTGAGTTTGTCAGACGGAGATCCGCTCGCAGGAGCAAGCATCAATTCTCGGACACGTATAGCTAGAGGTGGGCGCGCATGTCGCGCATAGCAATAGTAAAAGGGGGAGATCGATGAAGCATCGCTACCGGGGATGGCCGCAGATCGTACACTCACTACCAATCGCCTTGGTCATACTGCTCGCGCTAGCCCTCTCAGGCTGCAACGGGAGCAACGTATCTGGGGCAGCGGGGCAATCCGCAACACCCGGTGCTGGCACGCCGGCGCCGACCTTTACGGCCAAGCTGGCGTTCAATCCTCCGAAAGCTGTGACGGGCGACACGGTTGCGTTTAGTGGTACTGGATATCCTGCCAATGCCGTGGTCGATCTCGTGTGGCACACGGTCAATGGTCACTACGAGCTTCAAGATGGAACCGAATTCGTTGGTCAGCGCTTCGATGAGACGTCGAACGTGATCGCGACCACGAAGTCGGATGCATCAGGCGCGATCAGTGGTAGCCTGACGGTGCCGGTCGACTTCGGCGGTGAACACGATGTACGGGGAAGTGTGAACGGGAAGGAGATTTCCCAGGCTTCCGTAACCGTCATGCCCACGTTCACGATGAGTCCGAAAGAAGGGCCAGTCGGAACGCTGATCGAACTGCACATTACCGGCATCGACTGGCGGACCAATATCAATACATGGCACCTGCTCTACAACAACCACTACCTCGGGTTCATCTCTGGAGTGACGAACAAGGGAGTCGCGGTAGCGCGTATCCGGGCAGCCGGTCCCGTCGGCGAGGCCCAGATATCCGTATGGCACAACTCGTACAATCCCATCCCGTATTTGAACTACCTGCAAGGACCATACAAGGCGGTGCCCTCCGCCGACTTCGCCTTCAATGTGACCAGCGATCCAGAAATTGCCAATGAGCAGGTCGAGGACTTCTCGTCCACAGACAATCCGTGGCCGGTTCAGGTCGACGGATCAGGCAAGCTGGACCTCTCGGTAGACCGGGGAACAGTAGGGACAGAGACGACGATACAGGGAAGCGCTCTGCCCGCCAACACGGAGCTGACTCTCCGATGGTGGAGCATGACCGGTAACCGAGTCTCTTCAACCGGATTCTCTGACTCCTCGACGGATCTCGGCACGATTCAAACCGACTCCAATGGCGCGTTCACCAAGACAATCGCGATTCCGGATGACCTTGGTGGCCAGCACCGGCTCGAAGTCGTTCAGGGTGACAAGGCACTTGCCGCAGCCGGTGTCGTGATCGAGCCATCCATCGTCTCGATTACGCCAACGCAGGCAACATCCGGTCAGGACATCACGGTCCACCTGAAGGGTCTTGGCTGGACAACCTATGACAACACCTATGCCGTGACCTACGACAACTCCTATATCGGCTACGTATGCGGCTTCAGTACGAACGGCGACGTCACGTTCACGATCAAAGCGACCGGCGGCGCGGGGACGCATATCATCGACCTATATCCGACGATATACAAAGGGAAGGACGCCCGCCCAAGCGTCTACTCGGTACCGCAGCTGAGCTACTCGACCGATCATCCAGCGCGGACGACGCCCGCGGTCCGAATGTCAATCGTGATCACGAAGTAACGTGAGGTAAGTGGGGACAGATTCTGGACGGGTGATACGATCTGGTATCGCCCGTCCAGAATATTGCCGGTGTGAAACGCTGGCTCGATTACGACGGCAGACCTTCATGGCGCGGTAACGGGGAACCGATAGCCATGGAGGTCCGCACGTTAACCGTCTCGCGACTAACCTGTGACGATCTTCCGTAAGGCGGGAAGATGATGATCGTAGTGGCCGGCGCCATCGACTTCGATCACGTCCCAGACACGACCTTGTTTCGCACAATCTTCTTCGGTGGCTTCGCTCACCGTTGTCACCAGCGCCTCATGCGCGGCACGCAACTCGGTAACGACTTCTTGAGTCGAGCGTCCACGCCATCGATCCCGCATCGTTTCGTTGAAGAGATCCAGATCCCAGGGTTCCTGATCAATGAGGTCGGCCGCGTTCGGAACCGGTGAACCGGACAGCTTCCGATCGGCCATTCGTTCCCAAAGGGCGATATGCGCCAGCACATCGCCAACCCGCCAAGCGTCTCCCAGATCATCATCGAACTGACCATCAAGGCGTTCAACGATGGTCATCAGTTCGGTCCAGGCCGAGAGCATTCTCTCAAGTAGCTCTTCCCGTGGCGACATGCAACCTCCCGTCGTTCGCACGCTACCGGAAACCCGCCGCACGATCTCTCGGACGGCGGGTTCAATCAATGCCGACGACTTGGACGCTATGCCGGTCGATGCTCCGCGACCACCTGATTACGTAGCGTCCCGACCCGCTCGATCTCAACTTCGACCACGTCGCCAACCTTCATCTGCGGCGGGTGGGCCGGAGTGCCGGTCATGATCACGTCACCAGGTTCAAGCGTCATCACGCGGCTGATGAACTCAATCAACGTCGGGATGTCGAAGAGCAGCTTGTCGGTGCCCGACTGCTGTCGAACCTCACCATTGAGCCGTGTCGTGAGCGTCAGTGTCTCCGAGGCGCCGATACCGGTCGCGATGGATGGACCGATCGGGCTGAAGGTATCGAATCCCTTGGCGCGTGACCACTGACCATCCTTGAATTGGTAATCGCGCGCGCTTACGTCATTGGAGCATGCAAAGCCGAGAATGTAGTCGTCGACGTTCTCCGCTTTCACATAGCGGGCTCGCCGTCCAATGACCACGGCCAGCTCGCCCTCGCTGTCGACGTGCTCGGGGCCATCCGGGTAAATAATATCGGACCCATGACCGACGATCGAGCTCGGCGGCTTGAGGAAGATAATCGGGTTTTCGGGCGTTTCGAACCCAGGGGCGTCCTCGGTCACGTGATCGAGGTAGTTCAGGCCGATCGCGACCAGCTTGCTGGGCTGAACCGGTGCCAGCAGCGTGACATCATCGACTGAACCGACGGACGTTCCGCGAGTCAAATCGCCAAAAAGTTCACCCTGCGCCTCGTAGACGACGCCGTCTTCCAGCAGGCCAAGCGCCGACCGGCCACCACGTTCGAATTTCACGATATGCATCTTATCTCTCCCTACTTCCCCAGCGTGGACCGAGTCCTGATTCGAGCCGGGGAGTCAAGGGGTATCATCAGTGCAATGGAACCGGTGGTCAAGACGTGGACGATGATGAATTCATCCCGCGGTTTTTTCGCGGCGGAATGCAGGCAGGGAGTATCTATTGAGCTCATCGTATCGGGACGTACTCAGCGAGATTGAGGCGCAGGCAGATGATCGTGATTGGCCGATCATCGGGCCAGAGAAGGGAACATTACTCGTCCAGCTCGTGCGCGATCACAAGCCGAAGCGCATCCTCGAGCTCGGCGCACTGGTCGGCTATTCATCGACCTTGATGGCGGCCAACCTCGAAGCCGGTGGCAAAATCGTGAGCATCGAGATCGATCATGTCAACGCGGAGATGGCTCGAGAAACCCAGCAGCGGGCCGGAGTGTCCGATCGTTGCGAGGTTATCGAGGGACCCGCTCTCAAGACGATCTCGACGCTCAGTGGGCCATGGGATCTCGTCTTTATCGACGCGGCCAAGGAGCAGTATCTGGCTTATCTCAAGGCCGTCGAACCGTTCCTGGCTCCCGGAGCTGTCGTCGTCGCAGACAACGTCAAGGTCTTCGTCGACGAAATCGCGCCCTATCTAGACTACGTGCGGAACTCGCCTCGCTACCACAGCACCTACCATGACTTCGGCAGCGACGGCATGGAGGTTTCCACGCTAGTAGGGTAGCGATACGGCTCAGATTCGAATCTCCGGGTGCATCCCGAGCGTCAGCAGCGGCTCGAGATCCCGCAACAGGGCGTCGATCTCCCGATGGTTTTCGGCGTCAAGCGTTGGTGCTCCTGGGGCTCGGGTTCGTGACGAGGCAATAATCCCACGTTTCACCAGGATCTCCTTGTAAATGGCATAGGTGTAGAGCGCCTCGTAGTTCAGCATCGGGAGTAGCTGGGTGTGGAGACGGCGAGCTTCGGCCTCGTCGCCTCGTTCGAGTGCGTTCCAGACCAGCACCTGTGCGTCCGCCACCTCTGACGCGGGCATCGTGCCGCAGGCGCCTCGTCGATATTCCTCCAGCACGAAGCGGCCACCCATGCCGCCCATGATTCCTTTGAGGTGGCCACCAGCGAGCTGACGGATCTGCGTGATCACCTGAGGCGAATGCTCCGACTCTTCCTTGATAAATGCGACTTCCGGAATGTCACGTAACATCTGCGTCAGTAGCGGTGGGCTCATCGGCGTGCCGACCGGCCCGAGATTGTTCTGGATCCAGACCGGCAGCCCCCGACCAGCTCGTGCCACCGCTGCATAGAACTCGGGAATCTCGCTGGCCGGTGGATGCTTGACGTAAGGCGGCATTGCGATCACGGAGTCGGCACCGATCTCGGCTGCGTGTTGCGTATAGAGGACAGAGGCTGCGGTGCTAATGCCCGACACACCGATGACGACCGGCAGTCGGCCTGCCGTCTGCCCGACCAGGATCTCAGCGACCCTCAGTCTTTCAGCGTCCGTCAAGATGATCGCTTCGCTCGCGTTTACCGGCGCGACGATTCCGTGCGCCCCAGCCATCACGCAGAATTCGACGGCCCGGCGCAGCGACTGCTCATCCAACTCGTCTCGCTCATCGAACGGAGTCGGTGGAATGGCGTAGACGCCTCGAAACGGTGACGCGCTGGTCGATACATCCATTCGATCATCCTTCCCTTCGTTCATGGCGGCAGCGGCAGGCTATCTATGGTGCTGCACGAAGAACTGCCAGATGGTGCTCGTTGCATCCAGGGCGGTGGACGGAGCGTCGAGATGCAGCAATTTCTGCAGGACCGGTTTGCCCGGCGCTCCCGGCCACTGATGACCCGCACCATCAATTGTAATCAGTTCGACACTCCGTCCGTCCGCACACTTCGCGATTGACGTCGTGACCACGCCATTCACCGAATCACTGGGCGGATCGCACCGATCGATAGCGCGCCAGGTGGCGTTCAAGTCTGGGATCGCCGGGCCATCGATATGCGCCGTTCCCTCTCCTTCACCACCGTTGTAACGAATCCGAGTGTCATTCGTACCATGGATGTGGATGATCGAGACAGGGTTTGGTTGAGGGCACGTGCCAAGCTGCGTGGCCGAATCGGGTCCGATCGCCGCGAAGAGCGAGGTGTTACAGACAAGCGTATAGGCCATCATACCGCCGTTGCTGATGCCGGTAGCGTAGATACGCGATTGGTCGACGTGCGCCTCGAGGCTGATCTGCTGGATCATTGCCGTGATGAAGCCGACGTCGTCGATGTTCTCGGTTGCCGGGCGTCCGCAGCAGCCACCACCGGTGTTCCAGGCGGCACCGACGCCGTTGGGATAGGCGACGAGAAAGTGCTGGCTATCCGCTTCAGAATCCCAGCCATAGGTGCGTTCAGCTTGCGCCCCGTTGCCATAGCCGCCATGCAGCATCACCACCAACGGCGCGCTCCCGGTCAACTCGGCCGGCCGATAGACGATATAGGTGCGCCTGAGGCCGCCGACCGTCAGCGCGTGCGTCGACGAGCCGACCGGCAACGGCCCCACACTCGTAATCACGTTCCGATCGGCGGTGTACCGCCGAACCACGATCACCCCGACGGCCAGGACCACGCACGTCAGAATCACGGCAACACTGCCGCAAGCCATCCAGAGCCAGACCCGGGGGTTCTTGACCGATTTGTTCGGTCGAGCGTTTGCCATCTACAGCCTGCCGGTGGGTATCGAAGCCAGGGCGGCGGACGCCGCAGCTCCCAGCGCTTTCGTTTGCGTTCGCCGCAAGTATAGTGTCGGAGTACCCGGGAGACGTGTCCAAACCCGAGTGTGACATGGATAATGACGATAAGGCGTCGTCCGGATCAGAACTGGGCGCGTTTCGCAAAGACGGAGAACGGGGGACAACGCCATGAACCGCAGCAAACTTCGTGTTGGCGTGCTGGGTGCGGGGGACTGGGCCTTTTCAGCCCACATCCCCGGCTGGCAGCGGGATCCACGTGCCGAGATTGTCGCCATCTGCGACGTAGACAAGAGCAAGGCAGAGGAGTTCGCCCAGCACTTCGACATTCCGCAGGCAACCGATGACTGGCAGGCGATCGTAGGCCGCTCAGATATCGACGTGATCGACATCGTCACGCCATCGCATACCCACTTCGAGCTCTCCTGGGCAGCCCTCGAAGCGGGCAAACACGTCCTGTGCGAGAAGCCGGTCGCCTATGACTTTCGCGAGACTATGCGTGCCGCCAATCTGGCGCGAAGCAAAGGGCTCAAGACCAAGCTCGGCTTCACGTTCCGCTATAGTCCCGGAGTCCAATACGCCAAGTCGCTGATCGACGAGGGCTTTACCGGCACACCCTTCATCTTCAATGGCTACGAGCAAAACTCCCAATGGCTCAGTCCTCAGACCCCATTGCGCCAGCTCGATCCGAATGCGGACCCGAACCACCTTCAAACATCATCGCTCGAAGGCTACGGTGCGCCGATTATCGACATCAGCCATTGGTGGGTAGGCGCCGACTACGCACGAGTCGTCGGCACGATGCGTAATTTCGTGCCGGAGCGGTTGGTACGCGGAATGGAGGGCCTGCAGCGCATCAACATCGACGACGGCGATATCTATCTATCTGAGTACACCAATGGCGCGATCGGCTCGATCCAGTCCAGCTTCGTCACCGTAGGCAACTACCCGGGCATCGAGGCACGGCTCTACGGCAGCGATGGAGCGATCATCTGCCGGCTGGTGGAGGAGTTCGGCGTCGCGGAGACCGTCAAGCTCGCAACCCCGGACGGCGTCGAATTCAAGGAGATGGAGATTCCGCAGCATTTCTATCCGACTGGAGGCCATCCACGAGAATCGTGGCGTAGTCTCTTCTATGCCAACCTCATCAAGGATTTTATCGATGAGATTGAAGAGGGCGGTGACCGCAATCAGGGGAACTTCGACGATGGTGCCTGGGTTCAGGAGACGATCAACGCAGTCGAGCGCTCCTTTCACGAACGGCGCTGGGTCGATCTCCCGCTGGAGCACTGAGTGATGAGCTCAATTCCCGATCAGGCTCCAGCCTTTGCACACTGGCTCGACGAGGTGCTGGCAGCCTACTATCGCTGGCACCCGGTCAATGCCACCTTCATTGGAATACATCAGCACGACGATCTCCTTCCAGATCTCTCTGAGCAGGGGCTCGACGATGTCGGCGCGGAGGCGGCTTCGTTCCTTGGACGGCTGTCGGCGCTGCCGGACGAGTCACTGAACTCGACTCAGATCATCGATCGACGGTTGGCGGCCGGGATGCTGGCGATCGAAGATTGGGAGCACCGCGGCGACCATATGTGGCGCGGCAATCCATCGCTGGCTATCGGGGAAGCTATCTTCGGGGTCATGAGCCTCTTCCTGCGTGACTTTGCACCATTGCCGCGGCGGGTCGAAGCGGCGATTGCCAGGCTGCACGCGATTCCAGAGCTGCTCCAGCAGGTTCAGACGACCATTCACTCGGCGCCCGCTGCCTGGACGCAGCGCGCTATCCGAGAGTGCGATGGGACCCTCGCGTTTCTCAGCAACGGCATCGATCTGTTGATGGCTGAGAAGGGGATTGCGGATTCGCGGCTCCGATCCGCCGCCGATCACGCCGCCAAGGCGGTGACTGGCTTTCACACCTACTTGAACGGCGAACTTCTGGCCAGCCAGATCGAAATGGTCGGCTGTGGCGAGGAGACACTCGATTTACTTATCCGGCAAGGTCATCAGCTTGATCGGTCTGCCAGTCAGATCGAGGAACAAGCCTGGAACACGCTGCACCAGACCGACGAAGGCCTGACCAAACTGGCGATGGAGCTCGGCTCCGCCGATTGGCGAGACGCACTCGACCGACTGGCCAATAACCACCCCACCACTGAAACGTACGAGCACCGCTATCGTGAGGTTTGGGAGGAGGCACACGACGAGGCCATTGAGCACGACCTGCTGACCTGGCCCGACTATCCGATACGCTATGTCCCACGACCCCGCTGGACACGCCAGGCGGCGCCGTATCTCTATTTCCTCTTCTACCGAGCACCGTCCGCCTTCGACCCGGTTTCGGTTGTCGACTACTTGATCGCGCCGTTCGACAGTGAGGCGCCGGCCCCGGAGCAGGAGCGGTTCTTGCGCGCAAACAACGAGAGCATGATCAAGCTGAATCACGTGGTCCATCATGGCGGCATCGGCCACCAGGTTCAGAACTGGCACGCCTACCGTGCAGAGTCGCACATCGGCCGCATCGCCGCCGTTGACTGTGCCTCGCGCATCGCCATGCTCTGTGGCGGCACCATGGCGGAAGGCTGGGCCTGCTATGCCAGCGAGCTCATGGAGGAGACCGGCTTCTACACGCCGTTAGAGCGACTCTCGCTGGCGCACACCCGATTGCGCATGGCTGCGCGCGCGATCGTCGATGTTCAGCTGCACAGCGGTCGGATGACGCTCGACGAAGCCGCCCGCTTCTATCAGGAACGGACCGCCATGACTCCGGACGCGGCACAGCAGGAAGCGGTCAAGAACAGTATGTTCCCAGGCGCAGCATTGATGTACTTAGCCGGAACCGACGAGATCTGGCAGCTACGACGTGACCTCGAACGGATTGAGGGAAGCGACTTCAGCCTGCGCCGGTTTCACGACACATTCCTGTCCTATGGCTCCATTCCTGTGAGTGTGATCGCCGATTCAATGACGGCGACAACGGGAATCTAATCGACATAAACTCACTAAACGAAAGGAGAAGACATGCGATTCGAAGGAAAGGTAGCGCTCATCACCGGCGGGAACTCCGGTATTGGCGAGGCAACGGCCGTGCGGATGGCTGCCGAAGGAGCTCGCGTGGCGATCGTCGCACGTGATCGCGCCAGGGGTGAGGAGCTAGCCAGTCAGATTGGCCAGAAGGGTGGAGAGGCCGCTTTCTTCGAGGCCGACGTGACCCAAGAGGACGCGGTAAAGCGGATGGTCGATGCTGTCGTCGAGCGCTTCGGGCGAATCGACGTGCTGGTCAACAACGCCGGAATCATTAACTTCGGATCGGTGCTTACCGCCGACGTCGATGAGTGGGACACGTTGATGGCAACCAACGTTCGCAGTGTCTTTCTCGTATCGCGCTACGCCCTACCGCATATGATCGACGCGGGCGGCGGAAGTGTGATCAACCTGGGCTCGAATTTGGGACTGATCGGAACCCGTGGGGCCGCCGCGTACGTCACGTCGAAGGGCGCCGTGGTGCAGCTCACCCGAGCCATGGCACTCGACCACGTCGATAGCGGGATTCGGGTCAACTGCGTTTGCCCCGGGACAATAGACACGCCGCTTGTCCAACGACAGCGGGTCGGGCGAACTGAGGAGCAATTGCGGCAGTCGGACGAGCGGCTCAAGCAGCGGCATCCGATCGGAAGGATGGGCACGCCGGAGGAAGTGGCGTCGGTTATCGCCTTTCTGGCGAGCGACGAGGCGTCCTTCGTGACTGGCTCATGCTACTCGGTCGACGGCGGCTACATCGCGCAATAGCGTCCGACAAGAGTGTCGCGAACTCTGGTGAGATCAATCAAATTGGATGCATCAATAAGGGATAGGGGCGACATGCCATGGCAACCTACATAATGCTCAGCACGCTCACCGATGAAGGTCGCAAGACAATCAAGGATCGACCAGAACGAATCCTGGAGGTAAATCGCGAGATCGAGCTGCTCGGCGCTCAAGTAATTGAGCAATGGGCGCTACTTGGATCCTATGACTTTCTCAACATCGTGGAAGCACCTGACAACGAGACCATCGCTCGCGTGTCACTCATGCTTGGATCTCGGGGAACAGTACAGTTCTTGACGATGCCTGCGCTGCCAGTGGAGGCGTTCATCGGTGGAATCAAAGGGGATTGATCAGGACCGCGCAATGTTCAAATGCTGTCTTCCAGCCATTGCGCGGTCCTCTCGTTGAACGGATCACGGATCTCGAAACGACGCATGGTCTTTACGGCAACACGCGATCACTTGCTGAGGCGTATGGCGATGATTCCACCGGCGCCACGAGCCCAGGTTCCCGCCGTCCAGGATGGAAGGCCTTCTGGCGCCTGAATAATGTAATTCCCGATCAGCGTCGCTTGATGCTTACACGAACACTTACACTCCGAAACCTGGAAGGCAGCGTAGGCAACGATGTAAAAGTAGTTGTCGCTGCCGTCTTTGATTGGCATGGGGTTGTCAGTTGCGAGTGGCACGAACATCACGCAATCGAACGGATCCCCTGTGTTGCCTCCGGCACCGTTGGACACCGGCAACGAGCTGATTAGCGGGTCCGGTTTTCTACCCCGTCATCGGCCAGGAACCAATCCGGTATCGTCTTGCCCGCGTTGTTGTCCCCCCTTGCCAGCCCTTTGAATCTAGCGCTGGCGATCCCGCAATCGTCGATTTGTTCCGTGCACTTCAAACGTCTGACCGACGGCAGCCGGATTGATCTCGTACGTGCGCCAGTTTTGATGACGATTGGCAATGATCCCCCATCGAGGAGCTTGGCACTGGAGCCACACATAATGAACGGAGCGCCACTGCCGTCCGGCTGAACCGTTTGAGCGTGTGCCGTCGCGGACGCACTTGTCGTCACCGTCTTCGGAGCGCCAGGAATCACGCGGATGAAGAAGGTCGGATGAGTCTCAGAGACCGTCACCGTAACCCCAGTAGCGGTTAGCGGTACCAGTTGGTTGCAGGCTTCCTATCTGTGCGCCCGTGTCATCGACGTAGTGGCAGGAGACCGTCTGGGTGGCATCGCCGAACTTGTTGGCGTCGGCGACACTGCTGGCATCGGGCCAAGCGGTGACAGACAAGTTCGTCGTGGACCACTTGGTCACCGCACGCGTCCCGGCAATGGCTGCGGCATCGGCGGCATTCTGTGTCGCACGTTTCTGCGCAAAGGCGTAACCAAGGTCGACCGCCAGTCCGAGCATGCCCACCAGCACGACCGACAAACCCCGCGGCCATGATTAAGATTTGACCTTTGCTTTTGAACCCACCACGCCAGATGTTCCGAATCCTGCGAATCACGTCATCACCTTCATCGTGGCGGTCGCTTTCAGGACAAACGGTCCGATGCCAAAGAAGGAATTGAGAAAACCGACGTCGTTATCGGTGTGAACGTTCGAGTCACAGTGACCGTTATCGTAGCATTAGCTCCGATAGTGCTCGGATCTCCTGTGGTAGATGTCGTCACAACAGTGTCCGAGGGGACGCCATGATTCATGACGGCGGCAGTAATCCCGCTGGTATCAGCCGGGAGCCGGGCGCCGTACTTCGCTCCTTCGAATGCACCATTGCGCATTTGAATGTAGTCAAAGAAGGCCCGGCCCAGATCGATCGTTCCGAACAGCAGCAGCAGTAGTAACGGAAGTGTAATCGCAAGCTCGACGAGACTCTGACCGCGGCTGCGAGTTCGCGAGCGGCGCACGGCGAGCGAGCGACCGAAATTCTCTTTTTCTCTGACCTGTCTATCGCGCGCGCTCAACGTTGGCTCCATTTCATCGCGGTATTTCCGTGATTCAGTCAATCGCGTTAGTGGCCGTCGCGTGCATGGTAAAGGGACTGATCCCCAAGAAGCTCTGCGACACCAGTGAGAAGGTCAAGTTTGCTCTCACGGTAACGTCGTTTCCGGTCGTACAGGTGCTGGAGCATGTGACCGTCACATCACTGGTGCTAAGGCCAAGACCAGGCGATTTACTGATAACCTGCAGACTTGATTGCCGATGTGGCTGTCGGAGCGACCTGGGCGTACCGGGCACCCTCACGCACCGAGTTCGTCAATTCCGAATACATGTAGATTGCTCGACCGAAATCGATGGTACCGAGAACGATCATCAGAAAAATAATGCTGACGATGGCGAACTCGACGGTCGCCTGACCGACTCCGGCTCGCGTCCCAATCGATCGGCCCGAACGATTACGCGAAAGAATCATTGTTGATCTTCCGTCGAACAATTTCATGGAATCCTCAAAATCCGCATCCATCTACTCCATCAGTTAACATGGTACGGGTCTATCTGCTGGCTCGCATCATCCCGAAGTCGTGTTTTCGGTAGTACTCCAGTCCTGAGGCTCATGGACGCGAGTACCCACGTCACGACAGATCAGAACGACGTGCATCAACTATGAAAGGTGGAACAGGTATGGCCGACCGCCGAATCGAAGTCCTTTCACGCATCTTGGTCGAGTACTCGCTCGACGTGCAGCCCGGGCAGTTGGTGACCATCGCGGGTTCGCCACTTGCCGCTCCGCTGATCCGCGAGGTCTATCGTCGCGTCGTTCTCCTTGGTGGGAACCCACTCGTCCAGGTCTCGATCCCCGGGCTTTCCGAGATCTATTACCGCAACGCTTCCGACGAGCAGCTTCGCTACATTCGGCCGGATGAACGAATCATGCCGGAGCTGGCCGACGCCGCGCTGAGTATCTTGAGTGACGCCAATACCAAGTCGTTATCGGGCGTCGATCCATCTCGCCAGCAGATGGCACGGCAGGCCAGGGCTGACCTGACAAAGACGTATCTTGAGCGTTCCGCTGAAGGCAAGCTCCGCTGGTGTGTCACCCTTTTCCCGACCGACGCCTACGCACAGGACGCCGAAATGTCATTGGCCGACTACGAGGAGTTTGTGTACTCGGCTGGGCTGCTCGATGCCGCCGATCCGGTCGAAGAGTGGCGCAAGATCTCACGAGAGCAAGAGCGACTGGTCCAATGGCTCAGCGACAAGCGGACCGTCCACGTGACCGCGCCGGGGACCGACCTCACCCTCGAGATCGCGGGGCGAACGTTCATCAACGCCGACGGCAAGTACAATTTCCCAGACGGCGAGATCTTCACCGGTCCCGTTGAAAGCTCGGTCAACGGCCACGTGCGTTTCAGCTTCCCGTCAAGTGTTGCTGGACGTGAGGTGGAGGATATCCGGCTCTGGTTCGAGAAGGGCAAGGTCGTCAAGGCGACCGCCGAGAAGAACGAGGAGTACTTACTGCGGACGCTCGACACCGACGAGGGCGCCCGCTATTTGGGCGAGTTCGCGTTTGGCACGAACCAGGGAATTCGCCAGTTCAGCAGCAACATCCTGTTCGATGAGAAGATAGGCGGCACGATGCACCTGGCCGTCGGTGCCAGCTACCCGGAGACTGGCGGCACGAACCAATCCGCGGTGCATTGGGACATGATCTGTGACCTGCGGCAAGAAAGTGAAGTACGCGTCGATGACCAACTCTTCATGAAAGACGGTGAGTTCCAGGTTTGAAGCGAGCACGTGATTGCTTCGCACTGACGTTCACCTGATGTCTGTGCGTCGTCTCTAGAACGTCGGGAGGCCAGGTTCGTTTTCGAACAGCCAGGAGATGTCATCCTCGAAGAGCAGGGCCGTCATACGACTACCAGAGGGCTTCGCAAAGTAATATCCCTGCGCCAGGTCGCAGTTGATGTCGCGCAGCCAGCTGGCCTGTGCGGCTGTTTCGACCCCTTCGGCCACGACGCGCAGCCCAAGTGAATGGGCCAGGCCCACCAAAGTCGAGACGATATCTGAGTTCTCGGAATCGTGCGAAAGTCCAATCATTAGTGAGCGATCGATCTTCAAGTAATCAATCGGCCAACGGCGTAGGTATCTCAACGACGATGCGTCCGCGCCAAAGTCGTCGATGACAATCTTGATGCCTAAGTCCTTGAGCGATTGCATAATCCCCAACGAGCGATCGGGATCAAGCATCAGCACGCGTTCGGGCACTTCAAGCGCAAGCATCCTGGGATCGATTTGGGAATGATCCAGCGCGTCGGTGATATCGCGAATAACCTCAGAAGTGTAGAATTCCCGCTGCGACAGGTTCACAGAAACGAGTGGAGAAGGCTCGGCAAAACGCCAGCGGCGCACCTGCCGGCAGGCTTCACGCAGCACCCATTGACCGATCGGCTCTATCAGACCAGTCTCTTCAGCCAGCGGTATGAAACTGGCCGGATAGACTAAGCCGTGGTTCGGTCGCTCCCAGCGTATTAGTGCTTCTACCCCCATGATGACGCCGGAGTCGAGCACGACGTTTGGCTGGTAATAGACTTCGAACTGCTCGAGATCGAGCGCGACCTGTAGATCCTCTTCAAGCCTCCGTCGTTCCTGAATTTCACGGTTCATAGCGGCGTCGAATATCTCGATCCGATTCTTGCCCCCGTGCTTGGCCCGATACATCGCAACGTCGGCGTTATGCAGCATCTCTTCAGGCCGATCGAGCGGCGACGTACTAATCGCGATTCCGATACTGGCAGTCACATTGACCTGACGCTCGCCGAAAACAAATGGCATTGCGAGCGAGTCCATGATCCGCTTTGCGACCAATGTCGCCTCGATCGAATCACGCATGTCCTCCAGCAGAATGACAAATTCGTCACCGCCCACCCGAGCAGCGGTATCGCTCGCACGCATCGATGTCTCAAATACAGCCGCGACTGATATGAGTAAATGATCGCCGGCAGAATGGCCCAACGTGTCGTTGACCCGCTTGAAATTGTCGAGGTCGATGAAGAGCACCGCCACCGGCCGATCAATGCGCGATGCACGGGCCAACGCCTGCTCCAGACGATCGAGCAGCAGGGCCCGGTTAGGAAGGGTTGTCAACGGATCCTGGAACGACTGCGTCACTACTTCGCTCTCCTCCACCTTTGGTGCCTCTTCTCGCTGCATGTCGGTTCCGCGTTCGAGCACTCTCAGCAGCCGTTCCAGGCCGAGCCAACCGGAAAGACCAACCGCGGCGAACAGCCCGACAATCGTGTCGCGCGACGGTACGGGATCTCGAAAGTAACGCCACGCCAGCAGCCCACATACGATCGTTGTCGCCACTACGAGCACGACCAGCGGCCCGAGGAGCAATACCGAGATCACGGTTCCGAGGCACACGCTTGCCAGCATCACCACCGTGATCGCGACCAGCAACATCAAGCGACGTGTCAATCGGGAGCCCACCCCACCGGGCTTGGACGACATGTTCGTCACACTCCGACCCGTCGTGACTTCCGGTCAGACATTTTGCAACCCGCTGTTCCGCTAATCGCCATGAACTTGGTGGCGCCAGGCATTCTCTCATCGTTCCAGGACCCTGGCCCACAGCTCCGGCTGCGACGGACCATAAATCGACGTGGCAGTATGGCGCGGCGCTCGGTTACCTTTCACTTTTCCCTGTTTGTGAGGTGACTCAAACCTACCGGCAGGCGTTCCGGCTATACCAAGTTTGCCCTGCACCAGACTGCCGATTTCTGCGATCACTTCTGGGGGGTACCGACCCCCACATAGCTAAAATGTACTGGGTGGGGACCAGTACTACAACGGACCTCTGTCTTACATACCTCAGACATTAGTACTATGGCGCTGGCTGGCGATGATAAACATCTGTCATCGAAATCTGAGCCCGTTGTCGCCTGCCACGCCCGATCTATGGGCCGGCGAGAACCCTAAATGACGTGCGACGGCACGGAGATTCCTCTGTTCAGGATGAGCAGTGTGGGATATAGGGTGATCGGAACTACGCGCCTGGCCAGGGCCAAGCTGAGATTAGCCTGAGTTTATCCGCGTGTGCAGGGAAATACGTACTAGTTGCCAACGCGAGCGGCAAGCATGCGTGTGCCTGACGGGCTGGACACCTTGGTGCCGGTTTCTTCGGTGACCAGGATTCCATCAAAGCTTGCCAGGGCTTGAGGCATCGTGATATAGAGGGTTCCTCGTCCTTGATTATCGATCGGCAGCACGCCAGCATTGACGTGATCGCTGCCACGCGTCATCCAGACGACGTAGACATGCCCGTCAGGAGCCTTGGGCAACCCCTCAACCACCAGAAGCGCGGCGTTGCGGGTTGGATTCATGATCACCCCACCCCGCGCGCCAGAGGCAACTCCGGTCGTTTGTAGGTTGGTGACGAACCCGTTCGGTCCGCTGACCACCTGCGCGATGGTCTGCTGATTTTCCTTGAGAACCGATAATTCGGAGTTCTTCTTGTCGACCTGATCCTGCATCCGCGAGCCGTTCCACGCAAGGAACAATGCCAGGACCGCAACTGAGACCGCCGCCACCCAACCCAATCGAGTCAGAATCGTCGCAACGTTGGAACGAGGTGGGGCCCCGATGGTGGGTAGCTCATCTTCGGGTTCGGAACGGATACGGGAAAGGAGTGACCGTCGAGCGCGAGCCGGAACAGAAACAGGCTCAGCGATAAACGGAAGCAGATTAACGACCTCGCGCTCAGTCTCGACCAGGTCGCGACATTCTGCGCACGACAGAAGATGCAACTCGACCTGCTCTACCTCGTCAGGCTCGAGAGCTCCGAGAACATATGATGCCGCCAGTTCACCGATGTGGGAATCATCTTCCAGCATCAGTTCCGCGCGCCCTCCTCCGTACCCAAATAATCCTTCAGCTTCTGCATCGCTAGTCGCATCCGCGTCTTCACCGTGCCGAGTGGTTCATTCAGGAGCGCCGAGATCTCCCGTTGTGTGAACCCCTCGAAATACGCCAACTCTATAACGCGTTGCTGAGGCAACGGTAGCTTCTCCATCGCCGTGCGAATGCGATCGCGAAGCTCAGATAGCTCAGCTGCTTCCTCAACGTCAGCGGACTTGTCGACCTCACCCCGAAGAACATCGGTGATGTCTACCGAATCGGCTCTGCGTGGCCGCCGTTGGCGCTTCCGGAGTTCATCGATCGAGCGGTTATGCGTGATGCTGAGTAACCAACTCGCGAAGCTTCCTCGTGCCAACTCGAATCGTCCAGCCTGCTGCCAGGCACGCGTGAACGATTCCTGAAGTATCTCTTCGGCCACCAGCCCGTCGCCGACGATCCGCACCGCGAAAGAGTAAACCGCTCGGGCATACCGATTGTAGAGCTCCTCCAACGCCGCGACATCACCCTCGCTCATGCGACGGACCAGCACAGCATCTTCCGAGTCCCGAAGGTCAGCGTCCATACCAGCCGCTACTCGCGCAGCACTGCCGGTTGACCACGGTGCATTTCAATATACGTCTGGATCGTGTCAAGAGGATGCATCCCTCTCCTCACGATGGCTCACTTCACATCCCGCTATCAAAGTATACCCAACCCATCAGGCTTTCCCCTGCTACCGGAGAACCGAACCCGCGTGTGTGCTAGGATTCTCAAGTTAGACTCGATCTCGCATTGCCGCGTTCCCAGCATAACGCGCTCACTGTCGGCGAGTGCGACACGGACGAACTGGAGTAACCGATAGTGGCTCGGCGTAAACGTGTGTTTTCCGGAATTCAGCCAACCGGGGAAGTTCACCTCGGGAATTACCTTGGCGCTATCCGCAACTGGGTCAGCCAGCAGGATCTCTACAACAACATCTTTTGCATCGTCGACCTGCACGCGATGACGTTGCCGTATGACGCGAAATCTCTGCGCGCCCGAAACATGGATCTCGCCAGCATCTTGCTGGCGGCCGGAATTGATCCCGCTCGATCGATTCTATTCGTCCAGTCAGATGTCCGCGAGCATACCGAACTGACCTGGGTGCTGAGCACGCTGGCGACCTTTGGTGAGCTCAGCCGCATGACACAGTTCAAGGAAAAGTCTAGGGGCAGTGATCGCGTCGGAGCGGGCATCTTCATTTATCCAGCGCTCATGGCTTCCGACATTCTCATGTACGACACCGATCTCGTCCCGGTCGGTGAAGATCAGAAGCAGCACATCGAGCTCACTCGCGACGTCGCTATTCGCTTCAATAACACGTTTGGCGAAACCTTCGTCATCCCTGAGCCGGACATAAAACCGGTCGGAGCGCGCATCATGTCCCTTGAAGATCCCCTGAAGAAGATGAGCAAGAGCGATCCGAGCCCGGCCAGTCGAATTGAGCTGCAGGATTCGCCAAGCCAGATTCGGAAGAAGATCCGACGCGCCGTGACCGACTCCGGCACTGAGATCCGCTTCGATCGGGAGAACAAACCTGCCATCTCCAACTTGCTGACCATCTATTCTCTGATGTCCGACATGTCGATACCGGAGATCGAAGAGCGCTATTCCGGCAAAGGTTACGGCGTGTTCAAGGGAGAGTTGGCCGATCTGGTGGTCGAGAAGATGGCTCCGATGCAGCAGCGCCTGCGGGAACTGACGGAAGATCCAACCGAGGTGGTTCGAATCCTGGGTGAGTCAGCCGAGCAGGCACGGAGCATGGCGAGCGCCAAGATGGAGCGCGTGCGCGAAGCGATCGGCGTTGGCCTGCCGCATTTCGACTAGTTGGCGGTCGACCGGAATACTTCCTGCTGTTCAACGGGTTAGACACGTCAGCGCGCGTCAGTTGCGAGGAAGAGGGAGAGGAGCGAGTCAATATGCCGATTGAGGACGGCGCATCCGCGCCAATATTTACCCTGAAGGATGCGACCGACGAGAACAAATACGATCTTGCCGAGGCGCTGGAGCATGGACCGGCGCTGCTTGGCATTTACAAGTCCTCCTGTCAGGCGAGCAAGACCGCATTCCCCTTCCTCGAGAAGATTCACCAGGCCTATTCAGACGGAGAAATCACGGTCTGGGGCATCGCTCAAGACACACCGAACGTCACGCGCTCGTTCGCTCGACGCGCAGGCGTCACCTTTCCGATGCTCGTCGACAAGAACGACTATGAGGTGTCGCGTGCTTTTGACATTATGGCGACGCCCACGATCTACCTCATCGATACGTCCGGCACCGTCGTCTGGCAGGGGATGGGATTTCAGAAGCCAGCCATGGATGAGCTGAGCAAGAAGGTTGCCGAACTACTCGGTACGAGTCCGCTGGATCTCACGTCAGGCACGGACGACGTCCCAGGCTGGGTCCCCGGCTGACCATCCAAACACCTGTCCTAGGTTCTAGGACGTCAGACGGACAATTGAGCAAGAACGACTTTTCGGATGCGCGTGGCGAGGCATCATCGTCGAGGAGCACATGAGAAATGCCCGTCAACCCGTGGCATGACGACCCCGAACTACTGCCCCGGCTGAAGAAGATGATGTGGCAGACGATGGCGGAAAGGTCCAATACCATGAATTGGAACGAGATCCCGATCGAACAGGTCTACACCGGGATTACGCGGCAGGTCGTCCAGGGTGAGCGACAGACCCTCGTCCGCTATATCTACCAGCCGGGATCGGTCTTTCCCACTCACCAGCATCCTCAGGAACAGATCACCGCTGTTCTCACTGGAGAAATCGAATTCGACGTTGCCGGCGCGATTGCCAGGTTGGGCCCAGGCGACGTTGCTATTATTCCTGGAAACACGCCGCATGGCGCGCGGGTGACCGGCGTCAAGGTGGTCGAAACATTGAACAACCTCAGCCCGCGGCGCGATCAGGCGCCTGGACCGGAAGAGTAGCCGGTGTTTTCGGAGAACAGGAGCAACGCGTGACCAGCTATCGATCGCAGCTTGACCTGAGCGGTCGCCGTGCGCTGGTCGTCGGCTGCGGGGGGATCGGGCAAGCCTGCGTCGAAGCCCTGGCCGAGTTCGGCGCAGCAATCGTGACCGCGGATATATCGCCCGAACTGTCAGAGCAGGCTGCCGAGGCGGCTCGTAAATTTGGTCACGATGCGTTCGCCACCACCGTGGACGCCAGCAACCCGTCCTCAGCGGGAGAGTGCGTGGGCTGGACCGTCGAAAAACTTGGCGGGCTGGACATACTGGTCAACGCGGCCGGCATCAATATTCGCAAACCGGCGTTGGAGTTCGACCCGGCGGAATGGGAGCGAATCATCGCCGTCAATCTTTCAGGCGTTTTCTACGTCACGCAGGCAGCTGGCCGTATCATGGTCGAGCAACGATACGGCAAGGTCGTGACGATTTCCTCCGTGTCGAGTATGGTCGGCCACCCGAACCTGGCACCGTACGGTGCGTCGAAAGGCGGATTGGCCGTGCTGACCAAGACATTGGCCGTCGAATGGGCACCGTACAACGTCACCGTCAACGCGGTTGGTCCAGCCTACACTGAGACACCGTTGACGAGCATCTATCTCAAAGAGCCTGGGCGACGCGAGGAGATCGTGCGTGACATACCGATGGGGCGTTTGGCAACGCCGGAGGAGTCCGCGGCCGCCGTCCTCTTCTTCGCGTCCGACGCCTCACGCTTCGTGACGGGCCAGACACTCTATGTGGATGGTGGACGTACCGCCGACTAGCAAGCACCGATATCGACTAGGCGGTCGGCCTCAAGACGATCAGACCTGCCGCGACCAGTAGAGTCAGCCAGAGAACGGCGACGGCAATCAGGGTAGCGCTGACGAGCAGACCAGCGACGAGAAGCACGCCGGTTCCTCCATAAAAGAGAGACCAATACACGCGCAACCCGCGCCGGCGCGACCGCTCTCGGCGCCGCACCAAGATCTGCGCATATTCATCGATTTGATCAGGATCATCCAGATAGGCCAATCGCGCTGTTGGCAGGTGCCAGCGTCTCGCAACGAGCTGCGCGTGGGGATGGACTGTGTCGATACTTTGATGAAACGTGGGGCGCATCTGAGGCCTTATCCAACTTTGCCACTTGGTTGGTGACGCTTGAAATGTCTCGCTTTGTCCGGGTCAGTTCGGATTTCAAACCTACCCACTCGATCGTACCGCAGATAGCGGCCCACCGTAGGTGATCAACCGCCAGCGTCACTTGTGACATAACCATTCTGGCATCCGAGTATACTTTGGGGCATCTGGTCTATGGCCACCTCAATAAAGTGCGACAAAGATGCGCTTCTTGCCAGAAGAAAGATTGACGAGTGGAACTCGACACGCGGATCTCCGCATTGCCGGTGCAGAGAACGTCGCTCATTGGTCGCGAACACGAACTTGCCGCCATTCGCGACATCTTGCGTCGTTCCGACAAGCGACTAGTGACACTGACCGGTGTCGGAGGGTGCGGTAAGACTCGGCTGGCCCTGCAACTGGCCGCGGATCTTGCACCTGATTACCCACAACGGACCTGGGTGGTGGAATTGGCTCCCGTCGCTGATAGTGATCTCGTGCCAATCATCGTGGCTACCACCATCGGCCTGATCGAGTTCAATTCTACCGACCCAATGGCGGCGCTTACCGCTTTCCTCGCGTCACGGCCGGCATTACTCGTCCTCGATAATTGTGAGCACCTCATCGATGCGTGCGCCGCTCTCGTAGACAGGTTGCTCGATTCCTGTCCGGACCTGCACATCATCACCACAAGCCGCGAACCGTTACGAATCGCAGGAGAACACCAGCGCCGTGTTCCGCCGCTTGATACTCCCGACTTTCAGGCCTCTGGGACAGCTGACTCGATCGCGAAATCTCCCGCAGTTCAATTGTTCGTGGATCGCGCCCAAGCCGTGCTGCCTTCCTTTAAGCTGTCCTCCAGCAACACCATCACAGTCGCTCAAATCTGCTCCCGACTCGGCGGGATTCCACTTGCGCTCGAACTCGCGGCCGCACGCGTTCGTGTGCTCGGGATCGAGCAGATCCACGACCGCCTCGACGACAGTTTCCGCCTGCTTGCTGGTGGTAGCCGGGTCGCCCCCACTCGTCATCAAACGCTCAAGGCGGCACTCGATTGGAGCCAAGCGCTGCTGTCTGAGAACGAACGGCTGGTCCTTCGTCGCCTGGCGGTCTTCGCCGGTGAGTTTCAGCTCGAGACTGCCGAAGAAGTCTGCTCGAATGAGAATCTCCCGCCGGCCGACGTATTTGAGTCACTCACAGGTCTCGTGAACAAGTCCCTCGTCGTGGCGTTCGTTGGGGAAAGTGAGGCCTGGTATCACCTGCTGGAGCCGGTACGCCAGTATTCACTTGGGAAATTACATGACCAGGGAGAATTTGACGAGACACGGGCATCGCACCTAGCCTTCTATCTCAATCTCGCCGAGCGATCTGCTGACGAGGTTCGCGGACCGAATCAGGAAGCCTGGTTGACGCGACTCGAACGAGAACAGGGTAACTTGCGGGCGGCGCTGGAATGTGCCATTGACGGTGCATGCTCGGGGGCTGCGCTGCGTCTAACGGCCGAACTGGTCCCGTTCTGGGAGGCTCATGGACACCTGACGGAAGGGCTACGTTGGCTACGTCAAGCCCTGTCTTTGCCCTCGAACCGTGTCAAATCCGGGTTGAGGATGAGAGCTCTGCGTGGGGCCGGTCGGCTAACGTACCTGTTCGAGGACGATCAAGGCGCCCACTACTCGGAAGCAGAGATCTTTCACCGTGAAAGTCTCGAGCTTGCCCAAAGCGCGGGCGATCAGCAGGGCATAGCCGACGCCTTGACCGAACTCGGCACGGTCTATCGGATGCAGCGAGATCTCCCACAGTCCGCCGCCCTCCTCACCGATGCGCTGAACCGTCATCGTGAGTTGGGCAATCAACATGGCGTGATGTTTACGTTGCTGAATCTCGCGAGTACCACACTCGTGCAAGGCGATTTCGCGCAGGGAATACCACTACTTGCCGAGAGCCTGGATCGAAGCCGCGCGCTCGGCGACCTCCGCCACACCGCGATCGCTCAAGTAGGTCTGGGCCGGGCATTGCAGAGCCAAGGAACGTTTGAGCAGGCGATCCAGTTGATCGTCGAAGCGATGACGACACATCTGCGCTTGGGCGATCGCTGGTTCGTCGCCTTCGACCTGTTTGCACTCGCCGACGTGTTAATTGAAACGGCGAGGCCGCGGGAAGGCGTCCAGTTGGTCGGTGCGGCCCAAGCGCTTTCAGACCTTCTGGGTACTCACGTGGGTGGGTTGTCGTTTGAGAACGTCCATCGTGAGAGTTGATGTGTTGCGGCGAGAGAGCTGGTTTGAAAGGGTTTGGAGCGAGGGGTATGCACTCGAACCTCGCGAGGCGGTGCTGGCGGCCCGATCGCTTCTGGATGAGACGGGACATCACCTCCGGCGCGCGGAGCCAGAAAGTCCGAAGCCCTCACCACTGACTCGCAGAGAGCTCGAGGTGGCCCACTTGCTTGCGGAAGGGCTCACCGACCGGCAAATCGCCGACATGCTCTTCCTGGCGGTGCGCACGGTCGGCGTTCACGTGCACCATATTCTTCAGAAGCTCGAATTGCGCTCGAGAGTCGAAGTGGCTGCCTGGCTAAAGACCCATGGGCTCGCCGAACCCAGCATTCGTGATTCCTCGCCGCCCGCGGAATCGTCCACTGTTAGCCGATAATCACACAATCTACGTATACGTAGAGGCGCGCAGCACCAAAATAGAGAACCTCCCACTTCAAAAATAGAGAGCCTCCTCGTGGACCTCTGGATGGCAATGCCATCTTCTCGATTCATACTTCCATCACCATCAATTTGGCGATGGCCGTTTTCGGGCGCGACGCGCGATTGGCTCTGCCACGCAATCTAAGCGCGCCATTCACGATGAGGGCGAATATGCACGCATCGATGTTCCATATCGACCTGGAGGGTCGTGCTTCGTCGCGCGATCGTGATCAGTCGGGTCGCGCTCTGGCGACGGTGCTGGGAGCCGTGCCGGGGTTCGTCGCGTTTATTGCGCTTGAGGCAGAGGACGGTACGGTAGGCGGCCTCTGCATCGGCGTCGACGCCGGAACCCTTGAAGGCATGCGGCAAGTAATGGAAGCGTGGCAGCGCGAGCGAGGACAGGCCAACGTGTCCAATTTCCAGCCGCTCATTTCGGGTGAGGTCATCGTGCAACGTGGGCTCTAATCACGGCCGTGCCGCGCCATCCGATCGCGAGCGGCAACCATGAGAGAGCAATTGACATTACTGATGGCTTCACATAACGGATCTCGGTCTGGTCGGTATCCGGCGGGCACCTGACGCGTCCGGAAGGATTAGGAAAGAGGAAACGATCATGATGCAACCAAGTACATCCCAACGCTGGCTGGTGCCAATTTGTCTCGTACTGCTGCTCGGAGCGGTGGCGATCACTCCAAGCGCGCAGGTCTCCGCTGCGAACACCCTACTCGTCACGAGCTGCGCGGATGATGGCGGAACGACCACACTTCGGGGACAGATCGAGACAGCGATCGCGGGTGACACGATCGTCTTCGATCAGGACTGCACAATCACGTTGACGGCAGGACCGCTGACACTGACGAAAAACGTGACGATTGATGGCATAGGGTACACGGTGATCCTGGACGGGAACAACAGCGCGACGGTCTTCGTGGTGGACAGCGGGGTGACAGCAAGACTAAGCGCGCTTACGATCCAAAACGGTTCCGCGGTCGGCGGCGACGGCGGCGGAATCAGCAATAACGGCAATCTGACGCTGACCAACAGCACCATCTCCGCAAACTCCGTCGTCGTCGATGGCAACGGTGCGGGTGGTCATGGCGGAGGCATCTACAACAATAGCGGCAATCTGACGCTGACCAACAGCACCATCTCCGCAAACTCCGCGACCTTCGGTGATGGCGGAGGCATCTACAACAATAGCGGTAATCTGACGCTGACCAACAGCACCATCTCTGCCAACTCCGCCACCTTCGGCGCAGGTATCTACAACGGCGGCACCGTTACGATAGCGAGCAGCACACTCTCCGGTAATTCCGCGCATAGCCTCCAGGGGAGCGCTGGCGGAGGTATTTACAACTGGACCGGCTCGGTAACCATGACGAGCAGCACCCTCTCCAACAACAAATCTTATGGCGGCGTCAGCTCTGCCAACGGCGGTGGCATCTACAACAATAGCGGCGGACTCAGCCGACCCGCTGGCATCGTCACCGTGGCGAACAGCACCCTCTCCGGCAACTCCGCCGTCGTCGACGTCAATTCGAATGGAGTTCAAGCCTACAACGCCGGATATGGGGGAGGAATCAGCAATGCCGGCTCTCTTTCAGTGACGAACAGCACACTGTCCGGCAACTCCACCTCCTCGGGCACGCAGATCGGCCAGGGTGGCGGCATCGACAACAGATTTGCCGGTACCGCGACGCTAACGAATACGATCGTCGCTGGCAACACTGCGGGCAGCGGTCCGGACCTGAGTGGGACTATCACGTCAGGCGGGCACAATCTTGTCGGGGCGAGTGACGGTAGTTCTGGGTTGACAGACGGGGTCGACGGCGATCTGGTCGGCACCGGCACCGCACTAATAGATCCAATGCTCGGGGCTCTTTCCGACAACGGTGGTCCCACGCAGACGATGGCACTGCGTGCAGGTAGCCCCGCAATCGATGCGGGTGATGATGGCGCGTGCAACGCTGCTCCAGTCGGCGGAATCGATCAGCGCGGTGTGAGTCGACTACACGGGGCTCACTGTGACATCGGTGCTTTGGAGAACGAAGTCAGCTCAAACCAGCCGCCGGTGGCGAATTCTGGCGGGCCGTATCTCGGCGCGGTCAACACCGCGCTCGCGTTCGACGGCAGCGCCTCGTCCGACCCCGACGGAAATAGTCTGACCTATGTGTGGAACTTCGGAGACGGTGAAAATGGGGCCGGAGCTACGTCGTCGCACAGCTACATGCAGGCAGGTATGTACGATGTCTGTCTGACGGTGAATGACGGTACCGTCGACTCGGATCCGGTCTGCACCGCGGCGGTAATCTACGACCCATCGGCCGGCTTTGTCACCGGCGCCGGTTGGATTGAGTCCCCGGCTGGTGCTTACAAGGCCGATCCAAACCTGAGGGCCAAGGCCAAGTTCAACTTCGTCTCTACATACCACAAGGGAGCCACAACACCGACAGGCGGCGCCCAGTTCCGGTTTCATGCCGGCGATCTCACCCTCCAGAGCATCAGCTACCAATGGTTGATCATCAACCGGAACGATTCTAGCGCCCAGTTCAAGGGGAACGGCACGATCAACGGCGCTGGCAGCTATACATTCATGATCTGGGCAGCAGACGGGGGCCAAGATACCTTCCGCATCCGGATCACCGACGACAACAACAACGATGCCGTGATCTACGACAACGGCGGTCAAGCGATCGGCGGCGGCTCGATCGTGATTCACAGCTAGCGGGCAGCAGGCGATCACTGGGGAGCACCTGGTTGTCGGTGGAAAGTTGGGCAGACGGTTAGCCAAGGAGAGTGATGGACGATTCGTGATTTCCGGCTCCGTTACCTTTACCATCGTCGTCACGCCCGATAGCCTGTCCCACCTCACCCACCAATTCGTATCCAATTCGCGCGTCGCCTACCTGATGATGGCGACTTTGACCGGTGTCAAGTGGGCCGGGGCCCTCGGAGACCAACCGTTGCAAGCATCCTTCGTCAACACCTACATCAAGTTGGTCAACTCACAGCGTGGTCTCACCCTCACCAACCAGCAGGCAGACACGCTCATCCGCCTGGCTAGCGCCCTGTAGCGTCGGCCCTTGCCGAAAGGTTCACCGCAAGACTTGTCCTCGTCGCTCTGTCCCGTCACGATTCGTGGCGGGTCAGAGCCATCCTTTGCTGGAGCCAGTCCGGTCGAGTGGGGTGCCTCTAATGCCGAAGGCTACCTTGACGGTAAGTTGGCTGAATCGGTGGAGCATCGAAATGGGTGCTCAGATCTGCGCTCACCGCTGACCCGTCTTTCACGCAACGATCGCATGCGCTGATTCCGGTATACTTCGGACATAATCCTCGCTTTCGTCAGGTCGGCAGGAGAATTTCCAGCATATGCCGCCGGGAACGCTTTTCCCCTGGTCATCGCCGCCTTCATCGGAAATCGTCGGTCGAGCGCGCGAGCATGACTTGTTGAGAACACACCTCGAGGCCGCGCTGTCCGGCCACGGCTCGGTCGTGGTCATCAGCGGTGAAGCGGGCATCGGCAAGACATCACTTGTTCGTGCTCTTTCCGGACATGCTGCGGCACTTGATTGTCTTGTGTTGACTGGCGCCTGCTATGACGCCGGCACCCCACATCCGTACGGGCCGTGGCGCGAGATGATCAGTAGCTCTACACGCACCGAGAAACTGCCACCGGCGCCAGCCTTACTCTTAGATAGCGCGTGGCTTTCGCGCATGCCAAGTCCGGACGCATTCTTCTCGGTCCTCCAGGAATTCTTGGAAACGCTCACGAAACGCGGCCCGGTTATGCTCGTGCTCGAAGATCTGCATTGGGCCGATGTTGAGTCACTCGATTTCCTGCGAGTCTTCGCGCGACAGGTTCGCGACATGCCGCTTCTTCTCATAGCAACCTACCGCGACGAGGATCTAGTGCTCAACCGTGGTCTGTACCAACTGTTGCCACACCTCGTTCGCGAATCGAACGCACAGCGAATCGCGCTTCGCCGACTCAATACGCCGGAGATCCAGGAACTCATCGCGCTACGCTACTCGTTGCCGCGCTCAGATGTTGTCCGTCTGGCATCGCATCTCGAGTCGCGCAGCCAGGGCGTTCCACTATACCTGCTGGAATTAATGCGGATGCTTGAAGAGGAGCAACGACTTCGCCGCACGCAAGACGGCTGGGTGCTCGGTGACACCGATCTGATCCAGGTTCCGAAACTTATCAGGCAAGTCATCGATGGACGGATCACCCGCTTCAGCCCGGAGGTCCGGCGATTGCTGGAACTTGCGGCGGTGATTGGACAGGACGTGCCATTGTTCTTGTGGCGACGAGTCAGCGGGGCGAACGACGATCTATTGGGTGAGGCTATTCAAATTGCCACGCGAGCACATATGCTCGAGGAAGGGTCCGCAGAACTTCATTTCCAGTTCACCCACGCATTGGTACGCGACGCTCTTTACGAAGGACTACCCCTCCCGCGAAAGCAAATTTGGCATCGCCGGATCGCCGAAGCGCTGGCAGTCGAAGTAGGCAGCGAGCCCGACACGGTTGCATATCACTTCCGGCAGGCGATGGATCAACGCGCAGTCGAGTGGTTCATCCGTGCCGGTAGCAGAGCCGAGCGCGTTGCCTGGGTGACGGCCGCTAGGCACTTTGAAATGGCGCTCGAGATGATGGGTGGCAGTGACGGTGATCCGACTAGGCGGGGCTGGCTCCTGCTGCGGCGCGCAAAGCTCTTACGAAGCGCGGAACCGCGAATGTCGCTGGTTGTTCTGGAAGCAGCTGAGGCTCTGGCCATCGATATCTCCGACGCGGTGTTGCTCGCCTACGTCAAATACGTCCGGGGCCAAACCCGTTGCCTGGCTGGGGAGATGCGGATTGGAATGGTCGATCTGGAGACGAGCATCGCTGAACTCGCTCGTCTGACTCCACAGGAGATCGAGCGTGTTGAGAAGCTAGAGCGCGAGGGCGTTGTCCCGAACCGTTCTGAAGTCGACGGGTTGCTGGCGGCGTTGCTGGCAACCGTAGGTCGCATTGACGAAGCACTCAACCGTACCCGAGCGATCATTGAGCGTTCCAGCGATGTGTCAACGCGAGCCTGGTGGGCGCGCGCGATCGCACTGTCTCTCGCGGGTCGGTTTCGCGAGTCAAACGAGGCATTTGCAATAACCCACGACGCGTTGCTGCACGCATCCGACGAGTCGAGCGTCGCGGTCATGTTGCTCTATCAGCTCTCAACTGCGCAACTCCCTTATGGCGCGGACGATTTGGTTGAACGGCGACGAATTGCACGCGAGAGCGAAACGATATGGCGCCGCTCTGGCGGCACGCATGGCGACGTTTCTCCCCGCATGGCGTGGTTGCCGCTCCTATACATCGAAGGAGACTGGGAGGAAGCGCGCGAGCTGGCGCTAGACGCGCATCGTTCAACTGATACGACTTCGGAAAAACATCTGATGTCAACCGTTATATCAGCGAAGATCGCGCTAGCGCGGGGAGATACATCGTTGGCCTGGGAATACGTGCATGAGGTGATTCCAGGTGGACCACAGGCGGTTCCAGGAAGCGATGATCTAGTGCATGCCCTGACGCTGATGCGCGTGGCGACAACCCTCTGCCTCGAAGCTGAAGAGCTGGCCGCCGCCCAAGCGTGGCTCGATGCCCACGATCGATGGCTAGCCTGGAGTGGTGCAGTAACAGGCCGGGCCGACGGCTATGTCGCCTGGGCAGACTTCCATCGCCATGCCGGAGATTTCCCACAGGCAATTCTAAACGTGAGGCGAGCGCTGGAACACGGCAGCGATCCACGCCAACCACTGGCACTGCTGTCGGCGCATCGACTTTTTGGTGAGATCGAAGCACACACCGGGCGGCTGACAAATGCCCGTGAACATCTGGATTCTGCCCTCGCTCTGTCTGATAGCTGCAATGCTCCTTATGAACGAGCGCTGACCCTCGTTGCCTACGCCGATCTCCATCGACGTTCTGGCGCGACAGAGTTGGTCCAGAAGGCGTTGGATGAGGCTCGTGTCATATGCATTCCGCTCGGAGCAGGGCGAGCACTGGCTCGCGCCGATGCTGTGGCGGTCCGTCTCGCGGATTTGACATCGGCCATTACGCAGACCGCGACAACAGATCTCAGTCCACGCGAAATCGAAGTGCTGCGCCTGCTCGCGACCGGGCGCAGCAATCGCGAGATCGCAGAGACACTGTTCTTAAGCATCCGTACCGTTGAACGACACCTCACCAGTATCTACACCAAGATCGGTGTCCACAGCCGCGCCGAGGCGATCGTCTTCGCTCATCGGCAAACTCTCCTCTAATCTCTCCACGCTGCGTGGTGCGGTGGACCCGCACTACGTGGTTTCCGCCATGATCTCCCAATTTCGATCGAGGGGTTTCGCGGATGCTGCTATTCAGGCCACACCTTACGCTGAGTCTTGTTCGGGGGATACGGCGTGTCGGTTGCGTCCTTGGGCGCGACTGACCGGCGGACCCCCGGGCGTCATTGATCTTTCTCGAGTTGACGTTCAGTGTCGCCACCTTTCGGCCCGTCTCGGCGATCCGACTCAACTCATCGAGGAATCGTGCTCCTAGTCGCGAGATGGATCAGCTTACCGGCGATCTAGAACAACCGGCCACAATCACGACTGAATCACATATGGAGCAGGTGGGGGAGGGGCGACGAAATAGCGCGAATATCCGGGCCTCATGGGTCGGTTCATCTCTGTCGCTCATGCTGACAGAGGACGAGAGAACACGTGCTGGGTAAATGCTCCACAAGGAAAGAAGGCCCCAACGAATGAGTGCTGTGTCTTGGCGCTACGTGCGTGACGCTCAGGTACTCATTGCGTGCCAGGGCAGTGGGGTGGAGCTACGGGAGAATCCTTCGTTCTCGAATCTTGAGCGACGTCGGGTTGTGAATAGTCGGACATTACATCAACAGAAAGGCGACAATCGTGATCAGATCCGGAGTTCGTGCGACGATATTCTTCAGCCTTTTGCTGGCCGCCCTATTTGGAGTGGCCAGTCCAGTTCTCCCAGCCGCCGCGGCCACATCGGTGGTGTCTACCTGCGACACGAATTCACTCTCTCAGGCAATTACCAACGCGGCGTCGGGCGACACTATCACATTTAGCTGTAGCGGCACGATTACACCACCGGCAACCGCGTGGTCGAACGGGTTTCAGATCTCCAAGACATTGACGATCGACGGCATCGGGCAGAACGTGACGATCGATGGCGGCGGCTGGACATCGGCATTCTTCGTCACGCAAAACGGCAACCTCACGCTCAACCATCTAACCGTCACGAATGGCATGGGGGGAACCTACAGTTCTTGCCAGGGGTGCGACACGGTCAACGTCGGTGGCGCAATAACCGTCGAACAAGGCACGCTGACCATCAACAACAGCACCTTCAGCGGCAACCAGTATTCCGGATTGATCGGTGGCGGCGCGATCCTCAGCGCCCTCGGAACCGTGAACATCGACAACAGCACATTCTCCGGCAACAGTACGCATGCAAATGGCGCCTCAATCATGAGCAACATTGGCACGCTTACCGTCACCCACAGCACCTTCAGCGGCAACACGGTAAGTGGTCGAGGTGGTGGCATCGACATCGAGGGCGGAACCGCGACTATCAGTGCCAGCACTTTCAGCAACAACACCGCTGACGCGTGGGCGGGGGAGGGGGTCGGCGCCGGTGTCTCGAATACCAGCGGCACGATGACTATCGCCAACAGTACGTTCTCCGGTAACAACGCGGAGGCCGGCGGAGCCATTGGTAATAGCGGCACGTTGACGGTCATAAACAGCACACTCGCCGGCAACCACGCCAACTGGTACGCGAACGGGATCATGACCGGTGTGCGGGACGGAATCTACCTGGCTGGCGGAGGGGCCACGACGATCAAGAATTCAATCTTGGCGAACGGCCCTCCCAGAAGCGGCCTCGATCCCTATAACTTCGGTGGAAACTGTGTGACCAATGGAACCCTCACGAACGGTGGCGGCAACCTCGACGACGACGGTACGTGCGGTGTCACCCAGGTCAGTTCCAGCGATCTCAAGCTCGGGTCCCTCGCCAACAATGGCGGTCCAACTCAAACCATCGCGCTCGGTACCGGTAGTGTCGCCATCAATGCGGGCACTGACGCGACCTGTGCCGCCGCTCCGGTGAGCAACCGCGATCAGCGCGGCTACACTCGTCCAGCAGAATCGCACTGTGACATCGGGGCCTTTGAGTTTGGCGCGGTCAATCCGATTCAGACCACCGCGCTCGGTGCCGTCTCCGGATCGGGACCTTTCGCCGGCACCGCCTCCCTAACCGCCACTTTGACCGTCAATGGCACCGGAGTCCCTGGTAAGTCGATCAGCTTCACCCACAATGGATCCGCCGTCGGGTCGGCCACCACGAACAGTAGTGGAGTTGCCACTCTTACGAATGTCAGCCTCTCTGGCATCAACGCTGGCTCTTACTCAGGTGCCATCGGCGCCAGCTTCGCCGGGGACTCTGGCTACACCAGTTCCAGCGGTACCGGCACGTTATCCGTCTCCAAGGCCAACCAGACGATCACCTTCAACCTCTCATCCTTGCCGCAAAAGACCTGGGGCGATGCTCCCTTCTCGATCACCAGCTACGCCTCCGCTTCGTCCGGTCTAACCGTCAGCTTCTCCACTGCTACTTCACCGATATGCACCGTCTCTGGCGGTACCGTCACCATCCTGACCTCAGGCGTCTGCACCATCAACGCGAATCAAGCAGGCAACTCCAACTACAACTCGGCTCCCCAGGTGCAGCAGAGTCTCACCGTCACGGATACCACCCCACCAACAACCACCGGCAGTGCCGCCAAGGCGGATAGTTCCACCTATACCTTTGGCTCCTGGACTAATCAGGCCGTGACCATCACCCTCTCGGCATCCGATACCGGTGGCTCCGGTCTCGCCCATACCTTCTATACGCTTGACAGCGGATCTCAGACGACCTACTCCGCGCCGTTCACTGTCAGCACGGAAGCAAGTCATACGGTCACCTTCTGGAGCACTGACAATGCCGGGAATGAAGAAACACCACACCACAGTGTCTCGGTCAAGATCGACCTGACCAAACCAGCCATCAGTGGGGCCGCAACTACCAGTGCCAATGGCAATGGCTGGTTCAACAGCTCGGTCACCATCCACTGGACCTGTAGCGATCCCGATCTCGCCGATGGCCCCTGGCTCCGGTATCGCTACCTGCCCCAGCGATCAGACCATCAGCAGCGAGGGAGCCAACCAGACGCTCTCCGGTACCGCCACTGATCTCGCCGGAAACAGCATCACGGTTAACAGTAGTCCGGTCAGTATCGACCTGACCGCTCCGACCATCAGTGGCGCAGCTACCACCAGTGCCAATGCCAATGGCTGGTACAACAGCTCGGTCACCATCCACTGGACCTGTAGTGATACGCTGTCGGGGATCGCTACCTGTCCCAGCGATCAGACCATCAGCAGCGAGGGGAGCCAACCAGACGCTCTCCGGTACCGCTACCGATCTCGCCGGCAACAGCACCTCCGTCAACAGTAGTCCGGTCAACATCGATCTGACCGCTCCGGTGATCACCTATTCCGGTAATGCCGGTACCTACACCGTCGACCAGACCGTCACAATCTCCTGCTCGGCTTCCGATGCGCTCTCCGGGGTCGCCTCGACTGACTGCCAGGACACCACCGCACCTGCCTATTCCTTCGCCGTCGGCACCAACACCCTCTCCTCGACCGCCTCCGACTTCGCCGGAAACGTCGGCTCCGGCTCCGTTACCTTTACCATCGTCGTCACGCCCGATAGCCTGTCCCACCTCACCCACCAATTCGTATCCAATTCGCGCGTCGCCTACCTGATGATGGCGACTTTGACCGGTGTCAAATGGGCCGGGGCCCTCGGAGACCAACCGTTGCAAGCATCCTTCGTCAACACCTACATCAAGTTGGTCAACTCACAGCGTGGTCTCACCCTCACCAACCAGCAGGCAGACACGCTCATCCGCCTGGCTAGCGCCCTGTAGCGTCGGCCCTTGCCGAAAGGTTCACCGCAAGACTTGTCCTCGTCGCTCTGTCCCGTCACGATTTGTGGCGGGTCAGAGCACTCAATTACTTGCGTCGGGTGACGTAGGTGGGTCCCACGCGAGTGAATGTCCACCGCGCGCCAATTCCACCTGCGAAAAGCGCTACAGGTCTGGCTTAAGACCATAGTCGGGACCAAAGACTGGTAGGATGAATCAGTCACTGTTCCGTTTCTGTGTGGGTCCACCTTCTGTCCCCAGCCGGACTGGCTCCGTGATTGACAAAACACCCGGTGTTGCGCCGGCGGCGAGGGCGACAAGGCTTGACGGATTTGTACGCAACAGCGGAAGATACCTGATGCGTGATGCAACGAACCATCCAAGGAGGATAGATGGCAGCCACCTCGATGATAGGGCAATCAATCCCACGAATTGACTCACCGCAGAAAGTCCGCGGACAAACCCAATTCACGGCCGATCTCAACCTGCCGGGCATGTTGCACGCTCGGCTAACGACGGCATATCAGGCGCACGCCCGGATCCTGAGCATTGATACCAGCGCGGCCATGGCTGTGCCGGGCGTCGTCGGCGTGTTCACCGGCAAGGATCTGATTCCAGACGGTCCAGAGCCGTCCGAGCGCGCTCGTGCGATGTTGGCACGCGACAAGGTTGTGTACTACGGGCAGCCGATAGCAGTTGTTTTGGCCACCAGCGAAGACGCCGCCATGGAAGCCGCCTCGCTCGTCGACGTAGAGTACGAGTCGCTCGGCGTTAACGTTGATCCAATTGAAGCGATGAAGCTTGATGCTCCTCCGGTGCGACAGCTAGGTCAGGAAGGTGGTTCGGCCGAAGCTCAGGCACACGCCACCGTTTCCGGTGGTCAGGAAATCGACACCTCGGATCTCGGACCCAACGTAACGACCGCAATGGCTTTCAGGCGCGGCGATGTCGCCAAGGGTTTCGCGGAAGCGGATGTCATCGTCGAGCGCACATACGTTACTCCGTTCGTCCACCAGGGATACATCGAGCCACACGCGACAACGGCTGTTCCCGATCCGATGGGCAACCTGACGATCTATACCGCTACACAGGGTCAGTTTTACACGCGCAACATGACCGCCGACACACTCGGACTGCCGCAGAACCAGGTGACGGTAATTCCGATGGAGGTTGGCGGCGGCTTTGGTGGCAAGACCGTGCTGCTCGAGCCGCTCGCCGGTACGTTGGCGCTTCGCACACGACGTCCGGTGAAAATCGTGCTGACTCGCATGGAGGAATTCGTGCTGGCGACTCCAGCACCCGGTTCGGTGATCACGATGAAGACCGGCGCCAAGAAGAATGGTGAGATCACTGCTGTTCAGGCCAAAGTCGTCTTCGACTCAGGGTGTTACTCCGGCACGCCAGTCAACGTTGCTTTGATGGCGATTGGTGGCTACTACCGTTGTGAGAATCTCGACCTTGTCGGATACGAGGTATTGACCAACAAACCAGGAGTTGGCGCCTATCGAGCTCCCGGCGCACCGCAGGCGACCTTCGCCATCGACCAGCAGATCGACGAGATGGCGCTGGCGCTCGGCTGGGATCCGCTGGAGTTCCGGCTTCATAGCTGCTCGGTCGAGGGCGATCCACAGCCGAACGGCACGCCGTGGCCAGCCATCGGTCTAAAACTCGTTCTCGAAAAGATGCGCGAGCAGTCGATGTGGCAAGAACGCGGCAAAGAGGCGAATATCGGTATCGGAGTCGGCGTTGGTGGATGGCCGGGCGGAATCGAACCTTGTGCCGCCAACATGCGCGTCAACACAGACGGGACGCTCTCGCTGGCCCTCGGCTCGGTCGACATCAGCGGTACCAACACCGTCATGGCTATGATTGCCGCCGAAGTGTTTGAACTCCCGGTCGACAAAGTAAAGATCGTTACCGGTAACACTGACAGCGCCCCCTACACCGGCATGAGCGGTGGCAGCAAGATCACCTATACGCTCGGGCCCGCCGTTCGGGCCGCTGCTGAAAACGCCAAGCAGCAGGTGCTGGCTATCGCGGCGACCGAGTTCGAGGTAGCTCCGGAAGACTTGATCATGAGAAATGGTCAGATTGAGGTTAAAGGGGCGCCGGACAAGACCATCTCGCTGGGTGATGTCGCCGCGTTGAGCATGACGTTCGGCGGCAAGTACGAGCCCGTCTACGGCAACGGCAAGTCGGCGGTGCAAGATCGCGCGCCGGGCTTCTCGGCCCAGATGGTCAAGATGCATGTCGATCCCGAGTCCGGTGAAGTAGCGCTGCACAAGGTCATCGTGGCGCAGGATGTCGGCACGGCGCTCAATCCGGCGCTGGTGATCGGCCAGGTAATGGGTGGTGCGACGCAGGGTATCGGTTGGGCGCTGCACGAGGGTCTCGTGTATGACGACAATGGTCAGCCTCTCAACCCGAGCTTGATGGATTACAGCCTGCCGCAGGCCGACCAGGTGCCGGAGATTGAAGTCAACCTGATCGAGCTGGCATCCAAAGCGGGGCCGTACGGTGCCAAGGGTGTCGGCGAACCGCCAGTCATTCCGACCGCCGCGGCCGTCGCCAATGCCATTACGAACGCCACCGGCGCTCGTATCTCGACCCTGCCGATCACGTCACAGAACGTTCAGCAGGCCATGGCGAAGAAGTAAAGGCCGTCGAGCGGCCCTCACCCCTACTCGCTTCGCTCGTATTCCCCTCTCCCAAAATTGGGAGAGGGGATCAATTGGTGAGGGGCCGCGACACGGCGAGAGTGCTGCGGTTCATCTTGCAGGCTGATGGGGCCCTGGACGGGCAAACGCCTCATCAGTAGTGAAAAGGAATGCAGAATGCGGAGCTTCTCGATGAGCTCCTACCGCACTCGATGGCCGCGCATCGGTGCAGTACTGGCACTCGGAGTGACTGGCACCACCGCCCTGGCCAGTAGCAAACTAACAAAGACTCAACTCCTCTCCATTCTCAATTTCGCCGCTCTATTGGTCCACCAATACGAGGAGTATCAGACACCCGGGTACTTCCCCGGTCAGTTCAATCGGGGCCTCTTCAAGAGTGACAACCCGCGTAACTATCCGCTCAACACGGACGCGTCAATGTGGGTCAACACTGTGTTCGGCTATCCCGCCTATATCGCCCCGGCCATCTTCCCGAAAAAGAAGTGGCTCGGGTTGGGCACGGTCCTATTCGGCATCGGACAGGCGGTCGTGCACGGGATCGTCTTCCCACGCCGGGCACGAATAGGCAGTAGCGCCTACACGTACGCGCCCGGTGCCCTGACCGCACTGATGCTGCACGTTCCGCTTGGCGTCGCCTACATCAGGGCCGCTGGGGAAGACGGTCCAATCAGCCGTGAAGATTGGGCGAAGGCTAGCGCCTATTTACTCGCTTTCGCTATTTTCGGCGTCGCCGCCCCAATCGTCTGTCTGCGTGATCCGCATAGCCCATACGCCTTTACCGAGGCGCAAATGGGCCCCTACAACACCGCCGATGATTGATCCAAGGTCACCTGACGCCTCCGACCGATCGGTTGCTCATTTCACTCTTTGGCACCAGGCTCCAGGGACAGCATGAAGATGTAGTCGACGTCGGGAACCTCAATATCATGTGATCCGAGCGCTGATAAAACCTGGGCCCGATGCTGGGCCGAATGTGTCCACACTTGAAGCAGACCATCGCGACGACTCAAAGCGAAGCCGAACCAGGGGACGCTGAAGGTCGACTCGAGCCAGGCTTCGTCGTTCTTCGACAGCATCGCCTGGTACGCCTTGCCAAGCTCTAGCGACCGCTGAGCGAACCACGGAGTGTCGTGTGACAGGTAGTCGTCATCGTCGGTCACATCACCTGGATCTCGTCCCTGCAACATAAGCAGATACACATCTTCCACCTCGACCAGGTGGGCAAGTGTCTCGCCGACAGAGCCAACCGTCCCTTTGGCAGCCTGGCTCAGGTCCTGTGTCGAAGCAGCGGCGCAGATATCGAACACTCTTTGGTTAGCCCAGTCGTTGTACAGAGCTAGCTGACGAAGGGTCTTCATTCAGTTCGATCCCTTTCTCGTGCGGCAAATTGTCAACAAGCGGTTCGGTCCGTTCACCTTCGCTCGGGTTCGTCCAGTCTGCACCAGTACTGTGGTCACAGACGAAGCCGTTCTCGCACATTTGTTCTAGCATGATGTTGCCCTCGCCGTCTACCGCCAATTCTAACTGCGCTCACTGTTATTCCGCGTACATGGGGTAGTATCTCGAGAGCGGAATCGAACACGCTATTTGCGAGGGAGGACAGCATGGCTCTCGAGCTCCACGTGCGCGGTGAGATCGCATACGGTTATCTCTCCGAGTTCATCGACGCGGCGGAGGTGTGGCGTGCCTATCGACTTGAGCGAGGATGGGCAGTTCCTCGTATTCTGCATGCACTATCCGGACCTATGAATCTTGTCGTTATGGTCTTTCGTTATCCGGATGCCAACCGGCTTGAAAGGGAAGAGGCGGAATCCGCAGCCGATTCAACGTACGCTGAGATCGCGGAGAACCTCGGATTTCGCGAGCCCACATTGGTTCATGAGCTTTTTCGGGTCACAACTGACTGAGCCGAAGGCCGCTATCGATCGCGCTTGGCAGTCAAGAATCGTCCACACGTCGTAACGAACCTTATGCATAGACGTCACCGATACCGGCTGGATATCTCCTCTATGCACCAAAGACGCTCCTCGACGAGGAGAGGAATTGTGAGCATATTCGGCGTCTCCGCCCAGTCACGTAGCAGTTCAGCGGCGCGTTGATCGAGGCCGGCGAGGCTACCGGAACGGATGAGGACGAACGTCAGCCATCGATAGTCACCGTGGTTTGCTTTCCCGGGGTGGAGCAGTTTCTACGGCTCCATGCGGACCTATGCGGCCGGCACATCCCGACCTTGACGCAGACATGAAAAGCCCGCATTGTTGCCCTACCCGGCGGTATCCATGCCACGACCCCGTTCGCCGTCGAGAGCTGATCAGACCGCTGGTGGTATCGATATCAGGAATCAGGAGAGGTGACATGTCGATTGGTGCCCAGCCGCGTATTCGTTTGGCGACGCTGCCGACCCCAATTCAGGACGCAACCCGGCTGCGTGAGGCGCTCGGTGGATCGGATCGCTCCCCACGCATTCTGATCAAGCGGGATGATCTGACTGGACTCGCCTTTGGCGGCAACAAGGCGCGCAAGCTCGAGTTTCTCGTAGCCGATGCGGTACAACAGCGCTCGACCGTGCTGATCACCGCCGGTGCGGTACAGTCAAATCACGCTCGAATGACCGCGGCGGCCGCGCGTCTGGCCGGGCTGCGGGCGGCGCTTGTGCTCACTTCGTCGACCGAGCAGCCAGATGTTCAAGGCAACCTGCTCCTCGATCGCCTGCTCGATGCCGATGTCCATCTCTTGCTAGCTGACTCCGGCAAGACTGCCGACGAGGCAATGGAAGAGGTCGCAGAGAAGCTCGAGAGTGAGGGCGAACGGCCGTATATCATTCCAGTCGGGGGATCGAACGCTATCGGGGCATTGGGCTATGTGTCGGCGACGCTCGAACTGGTCGGCCAGTTGTTCGAGATGGGTGTAGCGCCGAAACGACTCTATTTCGCCAGTGGTTCGCGCGGCACACAGGCGGGGCTCGTGCTCGGTGCCAAGCTGTACAACGCGCCCTACCAGGTCTATGGCGTAGCAGTCAGCCCCGGAACCGGGGATCGCTCATCGCGCGCGGCCGACATCGTGCGCCAGGCAGCTGCACTGCTGGGTAGCACCGTTGATTTGACTGATTCCGATTTCGTCCATGACGAAGCCCACGCCGGTCAGGCTTACGGCGTGCCGACCGAAGGATGCCTCGAAGCCATCACATTGCTGGCCCGCAATGAGGCGATCTTCCTCGATCCGGTATACAGTGGCAAAGCGATGGCTGGACTGATCGATCACATCCGCAAGGGTCGCTTCGATCCAAGTGATACGGTCATCTTCCTGCATACCGGTGGGACTCCCGCCCTTTTTGCACATGGTGAACACCTGTTGTAATTGACGGTCCCGCAGCCGGGATTATGCCAGCGACATTCGCGGGAAGGCGGAGATATGCCCAGTAGACCGATGACTCCTGAAGTGCGTCTGGAACGTATGACCGGACAGGCGGTGGCCGGGGGACAGTTCGATAAAGCGATCCTACCCATTGGCGCGACCGAATATCACGGTCCATCGATGCCCTATGGCACCGACACAATAGGCGCCGAGACGTTAGCCGAAGCGATAGCGCGTGAGCTCGGCCACACGCTGGTGTTACCCGCGCTCGACTACGGTGTCAGTTTTCACCACATCGACTTTCTCTGGACGCTGTCGCTTCGCCCTGAGACGCTATCGCTATTGATCCGCGACATTGTCGAGTCGGCTATGCAGCACGGCATTCGCAAGTTCGCCATTCTGACCGCGCACGACGGCAACCCGCCACCGGCGGAATCGGCCGCGCGATCCCTCTATCAAGACCACGGAATCGAGATCGCCATGATCGGCGGCTGGCAAGAAGCAGCACGAAATGCGCTCGCCGGAAGCTGGGATATCGATTTGGACCATGCCGGTCAGTCGGAGATGTCGCTCGTCCTTTACGGCGCACCCGAGACGACCCGAATCGATCTGGCAGTCAACCAACCGAATCAACGGCTCGACCATCCACTAAGCATCGTCGGCAATTTCCGCGGCACCGTGCCAAAGGGCTATTCCGGCCGGGCAGCAGATGGAAGCGCCGAGGAGGGGGAGGCGATCGTCGGTGCCATCACCAAGGTTGTTGTCCCTTTCCTGCGCGAGCTTGATCAGCACGACTGGAAACGAGGTAGTTGGCTTAGCGGGATCGAATCGTAGCGGCAAGCATCTCGCGGTAACCTCGACATCATCGCAGTAAGCTCAGAGACTTCCAGTGAGTCGAAGGAGGTGATCATCATGGCGAGCGAGATCGTCATACGGGCGATGGACTCTGGTGATTTCACTGCCGTCGCAGAGCTGCATAACCAGCCCCGCGCGGCTGCAGGCACGCTCGGATTCCCACTGCAGTCGGCAGCCGACATCGAGCAACGCTTTCGAATTGACGCGAGTAATCGCATGTTGGTCGCCGAGATCGACGGGCGAGTCATCGGAGATGCCGGTCTGTCTCTGAATCGAGGCCGTCGAGGACACTCCGGATCGATTGGCATGGGCGTGCATGACGACTTCCAGGGTCGCGGCGTTGGAACAGCGCTCATGAAAGCCCTGATCGATCTCGCCGACAATTGGTACAACCTGCTACGGCTCGATCTTCAAGTCTATACCGATAACGACGTGGCTATTCGTCTCTACGAGCGATTTGGGTTCGTCACCGAGGGAACCCTGCGTTCGTACGCCTTCCGTGCTGGCGAATTCGTGGACGCCTACTACATGGCCCGACTGCGGAATTGCCCACCGGTCCTTTACGACGCGGATACCATCCAACAGATCTCAATCGATGAGACCGACTGAGCATCAGCGGTACCCAAACAGGCCACTGCACGGAATGGGGACAATTACCGCTATAAGCTAGAAGTGTCCGAAGAAGAGCATGCGGTCGATAACCATCGCGGCAAAGATCAGACCGAGATAGTAGACCGAATAGAAGAAAACACTCTTCGCAATTTGCTTCTGGTCGGCTGGGTGCTGAGTCAGTTGATAGGTTTTGTACAGGAACAGGCCACCCAAAATAAGCGCAGAGGCGAGGTAGAACAATCCCATAATTCGAAGTGGGAAAAAGAAGAGGGTCGTGATGACGAGCATCACCGTATAAAGGAAGATGTGCCGTCTCGTCTCGGCGTCACCATACACTTCGGGGAACATCGGCACGCTCGCCGCCGCATAGTCGGATGACGTGAAGAGTGCCAGCGACCAGAAGTGCGGAGGCGTCCAGTAAAAGACCACGGCGAACAGAAGCAAGGCTGGAAGCCCGACGTGGTTCGTCACCGCCACCCAGCCGACCATCGGTGGCAACGCGCCCGCCGCGCCGCCAATCACAATGTTCTGCGGCGTCGAACGTTTCAGATACTTGGTGTACACGACGACATAGAAAATATTGCCTGCCAGCGAGAGAAGCGCCGCCAGCGGATTGACGAAGACCGCCAGAATGTAGACCGCCAGCACAGTGAGCGTCAGTCCGAAGATTGGCACGTGAATTTCCGGGATGCGCTTGCCCGGCAGCGGACGCTTGCGGGTCCGCTTCATAATCGCGTCGATGTCGCGATCCATGTAGTGGTTCATTGCCGCCGCGCCACCAGACGAGAGGGCGCCGCCAAGAAGCGTCCAGAAAATGATGCGCACCGACGGTAGCCCGGCCTTAGCGATCAGCATGCCGCAGAATGTCGTGATCAAGAGGAGAATCATCACATTGGGCTTGGTCAGCGTCAGATAATCCGAGGCCGACTGGCGTAATCGGACCCGCAAGCGCTCAACGGAAACAGTCGCTCGAACATCGGACACCGCCAGCATCCGATCCAGCACTGCGATCGTCAGCAGCAGGCCCCATACGATAGTGGCGACGCCGAGGTGGGCCACATCTAGAATCGGGTTCAACTTGAACCAGATGCTTGCCGCACCGACGAAGATCTGGGAGAAGGTGATCGTCGCGACCGATACAGAAAGGGCCATGAGCACCTGTGAATCGGGACGAAGCCGCCTGGCTTGTATTGCCACGCTAATCACGGCGATCGTGGTGATGAGCGCCACCCAACGATGAATGATGTGGATATCAGTTGGAGTAAAGCCGGACGGGATCAACCGGCCGTCACAAAGCGGCCACTGCGCGCAGGCGGTGGCCGGCTTGGACGTCGCTATGTAACCTCCGGTGAGAATGAGTACGAAGGTCGACCCGGCCGCTATCATCGATGTCCAGCCAAGGCCAGTCCAGCGACGGCCAGCAGGGGATCCCGAGACAGCTGCAACCCAGGGTGCCAACGCCACGAGCGTGACGACTACGAGCACGGCGAGAAAGATTTGGGCCAAGCCCAGATGAGCCACCTCAATGGAAGGGGTCAGGGCTGTCACCGCGGTAATCGCTCCGAGGACAATCTGGACGATCACCAGCACGAATGTGGCGAGCGATCCCCAAAAAAGGAGCGGTTTACTCGCCCGCCGGCTCCAGCCCTCTACGACCAACGCAACCACCAGGAGTGTCACGAGAACCGACAAGAGCCGGTGCGAAAAGTCGAATACAGTCGAACTCATGGTTGAGCTAGGCACGACCTGGCCGTTACAAACGGGCCATTCCGAGCCACAACCGGCCCCCGAGCCGGTCAATCGAACGATCGCCCCGACCACCAGCAAGAGATAACCGGTGCCAACCGCGGCGATCGCGAGTTTTTGAAATCGGCTCATCGCGCCATGCGTCCTACAAACAAACCTTCTGGCAGCTATCGACTACGGGACCAACGACCAGAACAGGAGGGCCATCCCCCCTGAGCCACCGCATATCTTACTTGACTAAACCACGATCGCGCACAGCTCCAACCGGGCTTCTCTACTCATAGAGGTGCAGCACCGATATCAGACGCGTTCCACCCTGAGATCACACACATCTAGGAACCTCAGAGTAGGCTAGCTCAACACCAGCCTATCCAAGGAGGGCATCGATCTGCTTCATGCGTTCGTTGTCCCGATCTACCAGAGTCTGTAGATAAGACTTCAACGGCATCTCGCCGCGTGGCGTCACGAAGGTCTGATTCCAGGTCTCGTCCGGGAGTTCACGGACCTGGGAGAGGATTGATTCTCGCGCCGTGCCAAACTGCGACAGCAGGACTGATGGGGATGTACCAGCCGCGACTTGTTGTTCCGAGAGAACCGCGGGCTCATCGTCACCGGTCACGTCTAATCCCAAGAGCATGGCTTTCACCGCCTGGGAAACGTTCAACTCGCGATTTCGCAACGCAAAGAGAATGGCCGGTACCGAGTCCGTCTTCCCGAGCAGATCCTCAGGTGCCTGCGGAGCGCCAAAGTCGCGTCCGCGAACTTTCATATTCAAATCGCGGTACGTCGCGATGAGATGGTCGACGATCGCCTGATCGGCCATATGCCCCTACCTCCTTGAAAAGTCCCACAAGCTACTGACCATCGTTGCGCCGGTTCGCCGTATTGTAGGCGCGCGCGATGGTCAACGCTACACAACGCCCATTGTCTCACGTTGTAATAGATCACGATTACCACAGGATCGCCGTGAGAGCAATACCGGCAGCACAGAGACGACCTCCGCATTCAAGCGTGCGGTTCCCGCGAGACACTTCTATGGTACGATCTCAGAGGGTGGTTCGGCGAGTCTTGACGGCTCCAATTTACCTTTATGGAAGGTCAACGTACGGTGGTCGCAGTTCAGAATAGCACACCGATGCGCTGCCCAATTTGCGGCGGCGAACTAGTTGACGTGCAAGTACGCGACATCGGCGATGTCACGGCACACCTGCTCTGGCAGATGCATTCGGGTCGCTGTACAGAGCACGGCTGGTTTCAGGCCGAGCTTATCAGCAAGCCCCCTCGCGAAATCTTTCCGGTTGATCGTCCGGGGGGAAGCGCGCGTGACGTGGTTGTCAATGGCGTTGCCATTTATGCGTTTCCCACCGTCTGGAATACGTTGGATTCGCGGCAGAAGGTCGACCCACTCGACCCAAAATACTGGGAAGTCGATCGGGGCTAAGTCAACCTCGAATCACGCATCACCAGCGACTAGCTTCCAGTTGAACTCGATGTGACGTTCCCTTGCTCTATCACGGGTCGATTCAACCGTGTTCCGGTTGTTTGCTCGACATTCTTCGTTGCTGGCGTTTACACACAGGTCGAGAGGTATCGGTTCCGGCATGGTGTCACGCTTGCTGAAGCTGATGCCTGATTCTGAAGGATGTTAGATCGTTGCCCGAGCTACCCGAGGTCGAAGGCGCGCGTCGTGGGATCGCCGAACAACTGGTCGGCCGCCGCATCCTCGACTACGAGCTCTGGCTACCTAAGCTCATTGTCAGCGACAACGGTCTAGATCTCGGCAGTCTGCGCCACGAGACGCTCGGTGGCACAGGGCGACATGGCAAGTACCTGCTGCTGAACTTCGACGGACTCACCGCGGTCATCCATCTCAAACTAAGTGGCCAGCTCATCGCACGCGGCAGTAGCATTCCCGGGTTCGCTGCCGGCCACCCAGTCCCCGCCTACGACGCGCCAATGCCGCACAAGTCAACACATCTGCGGCTAGACTTTGAGGGGGACGCCCATCTGTACCTAACCGACATCCGTCATTTCGCCCGCGTCTGGATAATGCCCGACGACAACGTCCCGGCGTACATGGCGAAACTCAAGCTTGGTCCTGATCTCCTCGCACCCGAGTTCACTCGCAAATTCCTGGCGGAACGACTTGCGCGCCGCAAAGGAACCAAAATCAAGCCCGCACTCCTCGACCAATCAGTGATCGCCGGAATTGGCAACATCTACGCCGATGAGAGCTTGTGGCAGGCGCGCATCCATCCCGAACGACTGGCGGGATCGCTGTCGACCCATGAGATCAAACGCATCTATGAGGGCATCACCACGACGATGGAGCACGCTATCCCTATCGGCGGTGCGCGGATACTCCACACCAAGGCGCAGCCCGATGTTGGCGAATTTCCATTCGTCCATGGACGAGAGGGATTGCCGTGCCCACGCTGCGGCACAACTATTATCAAGACACGCGTCAATAACCGGGGAACCTATCTCTGCCCCAAGTGTCAACGCCTGCCCAAGCCGCGATCATGACGTTGACGAGTTGTCCCCTCGATCAGAGACTGACCTCGATATCGGCTTCAGAGATCCAATCGCGAGTGACGAAGAGCCAGAAAGCCAGGCCAGCATACTTCCGATAACGCCGGAAGCGCTTCTCGATGGCAGCATCGTCCACTTGTTCGCGCCCAACGAGCCGCGCGTAGGTCGGGCGCGTCCAGGAATCGAGGACCGGGCGGGAGTAGCGACCGAGCATCATCATGATGTGAGCGGTCGCATAGGGACCTACACCCGGCAGCGCCAGTAGTTCTTTCGCCATCTCATCGTCGGATAGTTCCTTCTGGCTCACCTGCCCAAAGCGCTCGAGATCGACCTCCCCATCGACCACCATTCGCGCCAACTTCCGCAAATAGGCACCGCGATAGCCTGCCCGCGCAATCTGTCCATAGAAATCAACGTCGGCATTGGCCATCGCTTCGGGTGAAGGGAAAGTCCGACCCGACACACCTGCCTGAGGGGCATCGTCAGACGATTCGCCGAGATGGGAAACGAGCGCCTCGACCATTCTTCGAGTCGCACTCCAGGCACAATTCGTGGTGCAAATGGTCTTTACCACGTCCTCGAAAACCGTCTGGCTACGGATCAAGCGGCCAGCTCCGTTCGTCACCCAGGCTAGTCGCTTGTCGCGTGCAGCCTGCCGATAGAAACCGGATAAATCCTCGTCGAGACGAAGTACATGCCGCACCTGTGCGATGATCTCGTCCGCGACTAGACTGTCAACTGGATCTCCGGAGATACTGATGATCGCGCTGCCCCGCTCCGATTCAGCGACTCGCACCGTCCGAGGCTGAGAAGATGTCAGACGAAGGGTAACCTCAAACCAAGCACCCGCATCATCGACCGCCATCGGCGCCAGCGAAGCCAGGCCATGAGAGTGAAAGGTGCGCCTGAGGTCGACCGGCTCGCCGCCAGGACCGGCCAATGGCAGATTGAGCTCTGTCACAGATCCTCCCCGTGATGGTGCGAGCCGCTGATCTCAGTGGCGATCGATCAAATATTGAAGCGCGACATCACCGCATTCAGGGATGCACGCCACATGATCATCAAATCGAGTCCATTCTCAACCGTGAAGGCGAACGATCGCTCCCCGATCCGCTCGTTGCCGGGGATGAGAGTGGCCACGTCGGCTTTCTGCTGGTGATCAAGATCCACCTCAACTCGGCAAGGAAATCCTGGATTGTACGGTCTCAAAAATGGAAGCCGCCGCATCGCCTCTTCAGCACCCGCTTTTATGAGTTCGCGCGCCTTGGCCGGCTGCAAGTTAATGGCCGACATCGTTCCGATGCCCCGTTTGACGGCAACACCGACGATGCGGTCGCCGAGCAGTTCCTGGGTCTGCCGCACAGCATGATCGTCACCCGTCACCATGATCACTGGAATACCGAAATGACCGGCGACTGCCGCATTGAGGCCATACTCACCGACCGACTTACCATTGAGACGCACATCCTGAACAAAACCGGTGTAGGTGTGTGCCAGCACTCCATTGGGAGTACCCGCCTTGGCGTGATAGCCGGTGTAGATAATGCCGGCTACGTCCGGCTCGTCGACGCCCTGGACCATGCTCAATCGTTTGTGAGCACCATTGATCAACAGCGCCTCTTTGTGCAGTTCTTCCGGCAACAGGTTGCGCATGCCATCGTGCGATTCGTTCACGATCACCTGGTCGGCACCGGAAGCCATCGCGCCTTCGATAGCGGCGTTAACCTCGCGAGTCATGGTCAAGCGAGCCCAGCCGTATTCCGCCGCGCTCGATCCAATCGGTGTCGCATGGTCTGGTGGCTCCACGTGGATCCATTCGACAACGCCGGTCGTCCCCTCCATGTCAGCCGAAATGACGATCTTCATCACATATCCTCCGCTACACGGCATTCAATCACCGTGGTAGTTCGAGCCCTGCATGCACCCATCCCTTAGCCGGGATGATCGGCATGACCCTATGAATATCGCATAGACGAAGGGATTTGACGCCAACCATTCGTCGCGATCGACAGCGAAACATCGAGTCGCAATCGAATAGCCGCGAATAGCGTGCTTCTCGCCTACAATAGAGAACACCAGACGTACCGGGAGGTGAAACCATGAACCAGCCGAAAGTAATCGTGTTCGATGCGTATGGAACCTTGCTCGACATTCAAACGGTGATCGAGGAAGCGCGGCATTTGCTAGGCGAGGCTGCCAACAACGTCGTCAATTTGTGGAGGGCGAAGCAGCTCGAGTACTCGTGGTTACGTACGATGATGGGCACGTATGCTGATTTCGATCAGGTCAGTCGCGACGCGCTGATCTACGCCCTGGCGGCGAATGGTGCCACGATCGACGACACCAATCGACAGACCTTGCTGGATGCATGGTTTCGCCCGAATCCATTCCCCGATGTACCGGAAGCACTCAATCGCTTGCGGCAATCTGACCACCGGCTGGCCATCCTGTCGAACGGCAGTCCGCCTATGTTGCGGCTGGCGCTCGAACACAGCGATCTGAGCGACTCTTTTGATCATGTCTTGAGTGTGGATGCAGTGCGACGCTTCAAACCGGATCCAGCTGTCTATCAGTTGGTACAGGATCGGATTGGCATTGCCAGAGATGAGACGCTCTTTGTTTCGTCAAACGGATTCGATGTGGCCGGTGCGAGAGCCTTCGGGTTTACCGTCTGCTGGATCAATCGCAGCCGCCGGCCGCTTGACGAACTGGGCCAGCGTCCCAATCTCGAAGTCGCATCAATGACAGAGCTAGCTGCCATTCTCCAATAAGTCGCCTGCTAGCTCATGCTCGTCAGCGCGCAGCTTGCTGCTTCCTCACCAGACGCTGTTGCACCTTCGCGCTGGTCAGTTCCCGAAGGGCATCAGAGGCAATCCAACGGGCTGCCTTCGAATCGATCTGCTGGATCTCTCTGGCGACCTCGATCCCTCGTTTGTTGAGAGCCAGATTCCGTTTCCCGATTTGGCGTAGTGCCCAGTTCACCGCTTTCTTGACAAAGTTCCGATCATCGGACGCTGCCCCGATAATCAGGGGAAAGCAGGCTTCAAAGGCATCATCCTGAGCTCGTTTGTCGTGAACCGCTAGGGCGGCGACCAGAGCAAACGCTGCGCGCCGGGTGAATTCGTCGTCCTGTCGGCTCCACTCGCTCACTTTGTCGAAGGCATATGGTGTTTGATCGAAAAGGTTGCCGCAGACCTGATCGCAGACATCCCAGCTGTCAAAGTCGGAGGCCCAGGAGTCCATTTGTTGTGGCGTTACCTGCGCCGGGTCGTCGATCATCCCGGCGAGAATGCGCGCTTCGTGAACACCCGATTCCCACAACTCGAGCGCCAGGCGATGATCGGCCCCGATTCGCTTCGCAAGCTGGCGTAACGTCGGAATACTGATGCCGAGGGTTCCGTGAGGGTTAATACCGAAACGCGCCATGCCTTCGAGATTTTCGGCGTTGCCCTGAGCGCGTAGCTCGTTCAGGATCTGTTCGCAATTCACCGGACCGTTCACCTTCGATCTAAATTCCCGTCTCGTGAATTCGACTCACCGACGATTGAAGTCAGTGGTCCGAGCCAGTCAATATTTCACCGCTTGTGTCCAACATCGGCTGATCACCTTCGTACACGTCTCGTTTGAGCACACAAATGAACGGTAGATTGCGATAAAGCTCGCGATAGTCTAGTCCGTAGCCGACAACGAACTCATTGGGAATGGTGAAGCCAACGTAGCCGACATCGACCGGAACCAGACGACGTTCAGCCTTGTCAAGCAGCGTACAGACGCGAAGGCTAGCCGGATTCCGTTCCCGCAGGGTGCGCAGCACGAAGTCCATCGAGACACCGGTATTGACGATGTCTTCCACCAGCAAAATGTGCTGTCCGGTGACGTCGATGTTGAGATCGGTGCTCAACTGCACGCTACCCTGTTCGACGTCGTGCGATAGCTGGAGATATTCGATTACAAGCGGTCTGGTGATCGCCCGGGCGAGATCCGCCAGGAAGAAGGTGATGCCCTTGAGCACTCCCACCAAGACGATCGATCGACCGGCGTAATCGCGCGAAATCTCCTGTCCCAACTCATTCACACGTTCCTGGATCTCGGCAGCACTAAGCAGAACCTGCTCGATCTGATCCGGCCGAAGCGACGTGATGTCGACCGATCCGTAGCCGAAGCGAGAGAGGAGCTCGTGATAGTTCTTTCGATAGATGAGAATAACGTTGATGTCGGGGTAGAGTTCGCGAACCTCGCGCATCTTTCGATTCTTGCGCGTTACCAGGCTCTGCTTCATGGTCGTTAACTCTACATAAAGATCCTGCTCCGGCAGGTAGAAATCGGGAGCGAACATCTCGGCAACCCGACCATCTTTCCACCGCAATGGGAAAGTGGTCGGCTCGTACTGCCAGCGAATACGGTAAAAGTCGAGAAAAGACGCGAATTCCTGCTCGGCGGGGTGAGCGAAGGGACGGGGCGGGTTGGCGATCGGAGTGACTGATGGCGAATCGTTGGCAACGGAGTCGTTACCCAACCGGTCGCCGTCAATCTGCTCAACCATCGATTCTCCTTCGTGCAGATCCGTCCGCTAGCCAGAGCATGAAACTACTCTGAGACGCGTGGCAGACCATAGCGATTACGCGCCTTGCTCGTGACCGTGATTGCTGGTTCTCCGTCGATTGGCTTGCGAGCGATGAATCCACGGCGCGCTTGCTCATTCACCCACGCCTCATCGAAATCATAGTGTTCGGCCATCTGGGAAAATGCCTCCGGTGAGATCGACTCGCTGGCAATCACCTCGGCATAGAATTCCCGGCGGCGCTCTTCATCGCCGGTTCCGGGCGTCAGAACGAGACGCTCGACCGGTTGGCCTCCTTCGCGCAGGGATTCGATGATCTCCGGGATGTCTTTCACACCGACACTAGAGTAGATGATTCCGTCTGGGTAGACCACAATATTCGGTCCGATGTCGCACAGGTCAATCGAATCACAGGTGTTGACCAGAACATCGGTGTCAAGTCCCTCGCGCTTAAGCTGAATCCGCAGCACACCGGCAACGCGTTGGGCGCCCTTTTGCATACAGTGATTCGCGGTACAAACCATGACGTGTTTTCGATTCCAATACATGTTTCAACCTTAATATGGGTCGCGCGATGACGCAATTACATGTCTTATTCGACTTGGAAGGTCCCGATCGCCCACGGTTCGGTTCGAATCGCCTTCCATACATCGGCTCAAGTATGCGCGAAGCGACAAGCCTGGTGATCGCATCTCGTAAGATAAGCCACGCGAATGTTCATGGCCATTTCCCGTTGTTCCAATTGCGTGTCGGGGATGTCTGAATTAAAGTGGCGGCACCGAACATCGGTAAGTGCTCAATCGAATTGAGACCGCATAACACGATAGGGGATTCCGATGCCGCGCTACTTTGCGTACTGCACGCTGCTCGATACCGAAGAGATGCGGAAGTTCTGTCCAACCGCGTCACCAACGGTGGTCGCGCATCTATCAGGCTATCGCGTCGCGTTCGCGCACTATGGGCCTGAGGAGACGGGCGGAGGCTGCAATCTGGACGAAGCCCCAGGGCATTTGATCCACGGCCTCGTCTATGAACTCAGTGATGAAGAGTACGATGAATTGGATCGAATCTCTGGCGTCGATCGAGGCTACTACAAACGGGTCGAGTTCACCGTCACCGACAACGATGATCGACGGATCAAGGCCTCCACCTACGTCATGCCGAACCCGGGCGAGCCGTTCCAGCCAACCACGACCTACACCCGACCGATTCTTGCCGGAGCGGCGGCACTGGATCTCCCTTCCGACTACCAGGCTGAGCTCAACGAAACAGTGAGGGCCGCGACCGGTACCTAGCGCGATATACCGTCAGTGCCCGATGCTCCGATAGGCTCTATTCGCTGGTGAGAATCGTTTTGAGGGCAGAGAATTAGCCGTAACGGTACTGGATACCGTAGCCGCCACTTGGATAGGTCCACTCGACGTTTTCGAACTCGTTGCAGACTATGCGGCAGGTACCGCATTCGACACAACCTTCGTACGAGAAGAGGACGCGTCCGTCGGATTGCGGCGCATAGCAGGCCGCCGGGCAACAGTTGATGCACTGCTGGCGTTCACACTTGAGACAGTCATCATGATCGATTATTCGGATGTGTGCCCGGTTCGGATCGACATTATAGCTATCGATCGCCAGCTTGCGCTCTAGCCCGACTCGATCTCTGATTTTGTCCTGCGTTGTGATCATGCCACCCCTCGAGAGACTGCCTTTTCTTGAGCCTCGTGATAGAATAAGGAACCCGTCTCACCGATGTTGAGTCTACCATGGAGAGTCGATTTACCTGTCCGGCCGGGCATGCTGGTTCGGCTGCTATGATACGTAAACACGTTACCCACGCGGCCTATTCGCGGCCCAAGCCCAAAACGTCCGAGCCTCACCTGGCACCCTTCTCGAAAAGGATGATGAATCAATGCTCCTTCAGTGTGGTGACGGTTCGCTCTGAATTCTGCACTGGGAGGACGTCAACGGCTCATAAGGTCGCCACGTGACCAATTGCGACGTGCGACAATGCGGCCGGCAGGGAAACGGCGTCCTGTCAGTTGTATCAACTGTGAAAAAGGTGAAGTCATGTCGGGGTTACTTGAGGGGAAAGTTGCGCTGGTCACAGGTGCCGGAGCTGGGATCGGGAGAGCCTCGGCATTAGCGTTCGCTTCGGCAGGTGCACGAGTTGTCGTGGCCGATGTGGACGAGGATGGTGGACAGGCGACGGCCGAGTCGATTGCACAGGACGGCGGCGACACGCTCTTCGTCAAGGCGGACGTGACGGACGCAGAGCAGGTTGACATGCTGGTCCGCGAGGCCGTCTCGCGTTTCGGACGGCTCGACTGCGCCCATAACAACGCAGGCGTGTTGGGCATGGTCGCGCCAATTGTCGAATCGTCGGATGACAACTTCGATCTCGTGTTCGACGTTAACGTCAGGGGAGTATGGCTCTGTCTGAAAGCCGAAATCCGACAGATGCTGCGTCAGGGGGGCGGGGTGATCGTCAACACCGCGTCATCAGCCGGTCTCAAGGGGAGTCCGGAGCTACCGGCCTACTCAGCGAGCAAGCACGCGGTCGTCGGTCTGACCAAATCGGTCGCACTCGCCTATGCCAAGCAAGGCATTCGCGTAAACGCCATCTGCCCAGGATACGTCGACACCGATCTGCTTGATCGTCTGTTCGCGGCGAACCTCGAAAAGAAGGAGAGCGAGCGCGCCGGGACGTTGTTGGGACGTTTCGGCAACCCCGAAGAGATCGCCGATTCGGTGGTCTGGCTCTGCTCCGATACCGCTTCGCTGATGACTGCTCATGCGCTTCCAGTGGGGACAATCGTCTGAGAGGAGACGTTCAATGGCAGCCGAGAACGATCAGATCAGAAAATGGCTCGACGAGTTTTCGGAGGCAGTGCGAGCGGTTGATTATGAACGAGGCGCTACCATGTTCGCGCCGGAGGTCGTCGGCTTCGGCACGTTCGCTGGCATGCGTGTCGGGTTGGACGCGCTCGTAAACGGACAATGGCGCAACATTTGGGGCGTGACCCGCGGCTTCACCTTTCGTCTCGACGAGATGCATATCGGCGTGTCTGGCGACCAAGCCTGGGTCGCCGTTCCGTGGGATTCACAGGGACAGCGCACAGAAGGGGACTGGTTCGATAGACCAGGACGCGCCACGATCATTCTCGAGCGGCGGAATGATCGGTGGCTCGCCCTGCATACTCATTTTTCGCTCTACCCGACCCCAGTTCGATCCGGCTGAGTCTTGCACATATTGCGCAATGAGCGAGCCAATCGAACGGACGCAGCGTCTCTCGCGTACCTGTCCAGTACTTGCTAGTATCATTTGGTGAGAAAGTACCATCGTACTTGTCTGTTCATTCGCGACAGTCTATGTATACTCATAGGGCGTACGTACGCTCCCGAGAGCGACGCCTATGCCGCAAATGTGGCTTATTATTTGGTAGGATAACGAATTGCCGCATTGACAGTCGCTCCGAGGATTTGTTGATCACCCCAACGCAGACGTTAGCGCTTGCGGAAGGGAGCCCGCCATGCCACACATGACGTCATTGCTGGTTGAAGATGATGCGCAGATCGCCTGGGGGGTCTCCAGAGCGATCGAGGCACACGGCTTCCAGGGCCCGCACCACGTGACGAACGGGAAGGACGCTATCTATTGGCTTACCCACAACGACTGTGGGGTCTGCTTCCTTGCCTACAAGCTGCCTGATATGACCGGCGTCGACCTCACCCGGCAATTACGCCAGCGGAAACCCGACCTTCCAATTTATATGCTGTCTGGTGCCGGATCAGAATCGGTAGCCGTCGCAGCCTTTCGGGCCGGTGTCAGTGACTACTTCATCAAAGACGCACAGGTTTACGATGCAACGGCGCGCGTGGTTCAGCAAGTCTCCCTGGAACAATCAAAGGTAACAACCGTACCTACAACACCGTCATTTCCGGAAGGAATGCCACCAGAGTTGCTGAACCTGACCTACCAGAATCGCCTGCGCGTCATCGGTCGACAGCTCGACGTTAACCGCTACCGTTTACCCTCGATTTTCGAGGTGGACGGCGGCTTCATCGTTCGTGCTATTCCGGAACATGGCCGTGCGGCTGACGCCCTCGAGTTCCCAGATCGCGACTTTTCCCACTGGGTCACTGGCGCCTACCATAATCGGGGGAAGGGCGAGCGAGGAGCTTCGATGTCGCCACTGCTGCCATCCGGCTACGAAGATTTTCTTCGGGCTATTGGCGCTGCTCTCGACCAACATGAAGCGGAGAACGTGACGATCTCGGAATTTGCGAGCGTTATCGTAATCGGCGGAAGCGCAAGGTTGGACAATACGGCACGAACGACTGTGGGCAACTTACAGTGGATCCTGAGAAAAGATGACATCGATCAAGTACTCGACGAAGGCTACCGTCGACGTCGGAAGGCCGAGGCTCCGAAAAACCAGCCTGGTTCGGTACTCGACCGCATTCTCGGACGCCAATCCCAATTCCGTGCGGTCACCGCTTGACCTCCGCACAGGTCACTCCCACATCCGCCGAATAGGTGAAGATCGTCACACTCTTCACGTGCCAAGTTTCAGCGCAAGATTCGGATAGTATGCTTCATTGAAGGCTCCTATCATCTAACTATCGACAGTTGGAGCCCGCGATGAGGACAGACACGTGCATCAATTCACATCCCAAGAAGTCACTTCGTCGCGTCTAGACGACGAACAGCGATGGAACGCAACTCAGCAGCGCGATACAACCTGCGACGGAACCTTCGTTTACGCGGTCCGTTCGACCGGGATTTACTGCCGCCCAAGCTGCCCCTCGCGCCGGCCACGCCGGGAACAGGTGCTCTTCTTCGACGATTGCTTGAGCGCCGAACGAGGCGGTTTTCGGGCTTGCCGCCGTTGCCACCCACGACAGACGTTACCAGACATCGCCAAGGTCCAGGCCGCGAGTCACTATATTGACGAGCACCTGGAGGAGACCATCACACTTTCAATGCTGGGTGAGGCTTGTGGCGTGAGTCCCTACCATCTGCACCGCACCTTCAAGCGCATGACTGGCCTGACACCGCGTCAGTACATTCAGGAGCGGCGCATGAGTCGGTTCAAGGAGGAGGTGCGAAACGGTTCAGACGTGACCACCGCCTTGTACGACGCGGGTTTTGGATCGAGCAGTCGCCTTTATGAGGGCGGACCCGGACGCCTCGGTATGACGCCAAAGACCTACCGAGAAGGGGGCCACGGGCTCGATATCAGCTACGCCATCGTTGACAGCCCACTGGGCCGGCTTCTTGTCGCGTCGACAGAGCGAGGCGTTTGCGCCGTCAGTTTGGGGGATTCGGACGAAGAACTCGAGCGGGCGCTCCAGCGAGAATACCCGTCCGCAAATATTCATCAGGGCGAGCCTGCCAACACCGGCTGGGTTGACGCCGTCGCCGAACTTTTGAATGGGCGCGAGCTTTCTCAGGACCTCCCGGTCGATGTGCGGGCGACCGCTTTTCAGTGGAAGGTTTGGTCTTTCTTACGCACGATCCCGACCGGAGAGACACGATCCTATGGCGAAGTTGCCCGTGCCCTTGACCAGCCCAAAGCGGCGCGTGCCGTCGCGCAGGCTTGCGCGTCCAATCCGGTAGCGCTGATCGTTCCCTGTCACCGCGTCGTTCGAGGGGATGGCGAGTCCGGCGGCTATCGCTGGGGCGTGGAGCGTAAGAAGACTCTTCTCGCTCTCGAACGTGAATCTCATCTCTCTCGCATCGATTCACCAGTCTGAGTAACAGGCCGTCACCAATACGACGATGAGGGGGTGACAGTTGTCGCCCCCTCATGTCATGCCAGCAAAGTCCTCGCCACTTACCGGAGTGCCTTCAGGGCCATATTATCCCCTTATGCATCACTCACGTTGTGTACGTCCAGCGCGTCGCGCAGGCCGTCGCCCATCAGGTTCAGGCTAAGGACGGTGAACCCAATTGCGATACCCGGGAAGACCGCCAACCACCAGGCCTGGTGGATGAAGTTATGGCTGTCATTGAGCGCCTGACCCCATGTCGGCGTGGTCGGGTTGACGCCCAATCCGAGGAAGGTCAATCCGGTCTCGGCCAGAATGCCGAAGCCGACGGTGAGGGTCATCTGGACAATGATTGGAGCCGCAGTGTTTGGTAGCAAATGCCGCAGCATGATGCGCCAGTCGCGGACCCCGATCGAGCGGGCCGCCAGGGTGAAATCCGCCTCGCGGAGACGGAGTATCTCCCCACGTACGATGCGCGAGAAGGCGACCATGTTTCCAACCGCAATCGCCAGAATGACATTCTTCATGCCTGCGCCGTAGATAGAGACCAGCCCCATGGCCAGCACAATCGCCGGAAATGCCCAGATCAGGTCGACCACACGCATGATGAGGTTGTCGATCCAGCCCAGGTAGTAGCCAGCGACGATTCCCAGCGAGACGCCCACGATCATCGAGAGGAACGCGCCCACGATGCCGACGGTAAAGGAGACTCGCGTCCCAAGAATGACCCGGCTAAACAGATCGTGCCCGAACGAGTCAGTTCCCATTGGGTGGTGCAGACTCGGCGCTTGAAGTATCTCGAAGTCGACATTGTCGGGTCCGTATGGGGCAAGGATCGGCCCGGCGATCGCGACGAATGCCAGGAAGATCACGAAGATCAGCCCCAGGAAGGCCTTCTTCTCGGCCTTGATTCGCCGCAGGAACCGGCTTCCCTGAGCGGCGCGCTGCTCCTCACCCAGCCGACCAAGCCGCTCCTCAAGCGGCGGCTGTACGACGGCATCGGTGGAGATGGGTTTTACCGACTTTTGATCAGCCATATCGAATCCTCGGATCAAGGAACGTATACATGACATCGACCAACAGATTGGTCAAGACAAAGAAAAGCGTGATCACCAGAATCACCCCCTGCACGATCGGGTAATCCTTGGCGAAGATGGAGTTGACGAGCAGCCGACCGATGCCGCTGATGGCGAAAACGGTCTCGGTGATAACCAGGCCGCCCAACAGAGCGGCTAACGAAAGACCGGCGACGGTGACGACTGGGATCATCGCGTTTCGCATCGCATGATGGATAATGACGCGGTTTTCGGACAGCCCCTTGGCGCGTGCGGTACGGACGTAATCGCTCCCCAATACCTCGAGGAGCCCAGCGCGTACGAACCGCATCAAAATGGCAACCTCACCCACACCGGCGGCCAAGGCGGGGAGGAGCAAATGCTTGAGCCACGGCCATAAGCCTTCCGACGGCGGGACGTAACCGACCGACGGAAACCAGTGGAGCTGCACCGCAAATATGAGGATGAAAACGATACCGAACCAGAATGGCGGCAGACTAATTCCGATGAACGTGGTGCTGCTTGCAATGAAGTCGAATACACTCCCCCGCCTGAGGGCGGCCAGTATTCCCACCGGCACCGAGACCACCACGCCAAAAATGAATGCCAGGACTGTGATCGAAAGTGTCTTCGGGAACGCTTTGATAATATCGTTGGACACTGACTGCCGTGTATCAATTGATTTGCCGAGATCGCCGTGCAACACGCCGCCCATCCACTCGACGTACTGGACGTAAATTGGCTTGTCGAGGCCGAGGTTGTGCCGGAGCTGAGCAGCGGCCTCCGGCGTGTATTCGATGCCGAGGATGGCTGCCACAGGATCGCCGGGCACCAACCGCAGCATGAAGAAGACAATAGTCGCGCAGCCCCAGATGATAAAGAGCGAGTAGAACAACCGGCGGATAATATACTGGGTCATGAAGTTTCCCCCTGGGGCGAGACCCGAGCCGGAGGAGCGGACATGTGGCGTTCAAGCCCGTGTTCCACTCCTCCGCCTCAGCCCGGTATCGGTTACTTATCCAGCCAGACAGTCTCGAACTCAAGAATCTCTGGAATCGGGCGCAGGCCCTTCACGTACTTCTGGAAACCAGGCAGGAAGTAGGCGTGGTAGAGGAAGCCGAACGCGGCCTCCTTGCGCGCCAGGTCCTGCAAGGCCTGGAAGTCTTTCGCGCGCTTGGCCTGATCAGTGACCGCCCGCTCGTCGTCAAGCAATTGCTTGGCTTCGGGCCGGTTCCATTTGCCGGTGTTCCATGCGCCATCCGGGTAGAAGAAGTTGTAGTCGTTGTCGTCCGGATCGGCGTCCACAACGCTTCCCTGGATAGCCATATCGTAGTCGCCGTTTTGCCAGCGGTTGTTATAGTCGGCATTCTGCAGCAAGTCGAGCTGGAGATCCACCCCGATCTTCAGCACCTGGTTACGAATCTCATCTTCGTTTCGGTGGGCATTGGCACCAGCGAGCAGGATCGGCTTCACCTTGGTCAGTCCGGACGATTCGGCCAGCTTCTTCGCGGCGGCCTCGTCGTACTTCTCCGGATCTTCCTTCAGGTCTGCCTCTGTCTGGGTTGCCCAGCCAAAGGCTGGAGCGATCGCACCGACGCTCGGCTCGGCCAATCCGAAGAGTGCGGTCTTGATGAATTTTACGCGGTCGATCGCTTTCGCCACCGCCATCCGCGCGTCCTGATTATCGAACGGAGGTCGGGCGCAGTTGAATTGAATGGCGATCCAGTTGGTGCCGTGAATCTTCTCGACCGTGACCTTGTCGTTGCCTTCGAGTTGAGCAAAACCCTGTGGCGGCACCTCGTTCATGAAGTCGATGTCGCCCGCAGCCAGAGCGTTGACCTGGCTGGCCGGATCCGGAATGAACTTGACCACGATCTTGTCGAGCAACGGACGCCCACCGTAGTAACCGTCAAATGCTTCCATGGTGAAGCCCGACTTCGCGTCCATCGTATCCGGCACCAGCATGAACGGGCCGTGGCAGACCGGCTTGAGCAAGAAATCATCATCGCCTTGCTTCTCAACCGCGGCTTTGGAAACCGGCGTGAGGGCACGGCCCGGGCCGCGGCTGCACGTCGTTGCGAGGAAGGGCGCAAATGGCTTGCCAAAGGTGAGGGTGAAGGTCGTGTCATCCGGCGCGTCTGCTTTGGTGACCGACTTAAGCTTGTTGGCATGCGGCGATGCCAGCTTCGGATCCTTCGTGCGATTGAAGGTGTACACGAAGTCTGCCGCCGTCAGCGGATTGCCGTCGGAGAACTTCAGCCCCTGGCGGATGTGGAACGTATAGTTCAGACCATCGTCTGAGATCTCCCATTTCTCAGCCAGGTCCGGCATGACGTTCAGCTTCTCGTCGAACTGCACCAGGGCTGAGGCAATGTTGCAGAGGAGCTCTCCGGCGACACGGCCGGTACTGATGCGGGCCGGGTCCAGCTGCAATAACTGCTCGACGTTGTAGCCGAGGGTGAGTGTTCCACCCTTCTTTCCCGCCGGCGCCGTGGTGGCCGCAGCGGCCTGAGTCGCTGTGCGGCCGTTGTAGCGGCCGAGGTTGCTGCCGAAGTCGCGGCGCTGGTCGCCGCCGGTGTCGTGCCGCCACTGGCGCTCGTGGCAGTCGCGGCAGGTGCCGTAGTTGGCGTCGACTTGGACGAGCTACCGCAGGCCGCCAACAATCCAGCAACACCAGTCGCCGCCGCCGCTCCGAGCACCTTGCGACGTGTGAAGCGCGATCCTAACATCAACATACCATCAACCGGTTCCATTACGTTGTTCCTCCTCTTTGGCGAGCATAGTTGCTCTCCGATACCAACGATCAACTCGTCGATCCGCCCGCTCTCCTCCGGGCACGAACTACTCGCGAACTACTTTCCCACCGCACGCAAACGGTAAATGAAAACCACGATGCGATTCAATCGGAGCCGCGGCGCGGCCTGCCACCGTGGTCATTCGAACTCGATAAGCTCACGAACGATCTGATCTTCAACCTCCTGCAGATGACGCAGCATAGCCGCCTGCGCCTGCCGTGGATCGTGGCTTTCAATGGCAGCCACGATTTCACAATGTCGCTGATAGGCCAGTAGACTGCGTGTGAGCGAGGCAGAGACCCGCCCCAGCCCTTCGTAGACAAGCTGATTGATCATCTGGACCATCCGAATGGCAACCTGGTTGTGCGATGCCCGCGCGACCATGGAGTGAAACTCTCGATCGAGCGGAAGGAGCTCGAAAAGCGGTCCACCACTATCGAGCACCTCAATCTGCCGCGTCAGCACTGATGTGAGCGAGTCCAGATCATCCGTATCCGCCCGTAACGCCGCGCGCATCGCAACGGACGGCTCGAAGATCTTTCGGACTTCACCCAGATCGCCAGCCAGATCTTCCGTCATGCCAAGCATGAGAACGAGTGGGGAGAAGATACCCGGTTCGCCAAAATCTCGAACGTATGTGCCACCACCATGGCGGGATTCGATGAGGCCGGAAAGCTCAAGCGCGCGTAGCGCCTCACGCAGACACGTTCGACTGACCGTAAGCTGTTCGGCCAGATCACGCTCGGATGGCAGCCGATCGCCAGGCTCAATCTGTCCACTCTGCATAAGCTGGCAGAGTTGGACAATGACCTGCTGCGATAGCCGTGATCGCTGTACGGGTTCGATCGGGAGCCGGGTGCTCATCGCTCGTCCTTCATTTGGGTCAGTGGTCAGACCACTTGGGATTGACCCCACTATAATCTCCGGCAACGACCGTGTCAACTGGATCTGTAAGTGATCAGTGATTCTGACAGAGGTACGTGATGATGAGGGGCATCCCGATGTCGATCCGGCACTTCCCACCCGCCTGAAGCGTGATGGGGTCCGATCGGCGGCATGTGTGAGACGACGAAGGCGGAGCTTATCTCCGCCTTCAGCTATTGATTGGCCGGCGTCAGACGATGCCTGACCGTTGGACTCCTGCCATCTAGACGTTTGAGGCAAAGACCAGTCGCGCGCCTTCGGCCTGCTCCGGAGTGACCTGAGGGATGTTCTCGCTGTCTGTACCAAAGACGGCCTGGAATGGACCGTCCCCTTTCTGCTGAATTCGCGCCGCAATTGGGCTACGTGGTGACGTGGGATAAGCAAGAATCAGGGTCTGCTGTCCGGCCTGAATCGAACAGGTCTCCGCCTGCAGTTCCGCGTTGTCCGACCGGTCAGAGGGTTGACGACCGGTGATCGCCGCAAACTCGGCGGTTGCCTCATCCAGGTCTCGCACCGCGATAACCAGGGAACGCACGCCGGTAACTCCATTCTGGTGCTTTGCGGCGTCACCTGATGGAACCCGCAGATCGCGCGGAGTGATGTCATCGATCAGGAAGGGGAGATCGCCGCTTCGCTCAGCTGGTGGCCAAGCCATGCGCCAGGCGATCTCTTGCCCATCTGGCCGCTTCCTCGCTCCCGGCATCGGACCACGATAGTCGAGTTTCTTCCGGTGAAGTCGCTCGAGCTCAACTTCGACGTTTGCCGTCCCAAGTGCGAAGTCGACCAAACCACCGCCGAGCTCGAGATACGCATACCAGCGATGATCGTGTGGCTTCTCCGGTTCCTGGAAGGCGATCAGCTCGAGGTAGGTTCCGTTCGCAAAACCAACAAGCGCGTTGTGGGTCCCGCCTGGATGCTCGCCTCCGCGGGCCACCTGGAAGCCCAGTCGCTCGTAGCTTCCTATCGCGTCGTCAAGATTTCGCACTAAGATAACGAGATGGTCGATTCCAGTAACCATATTCACCTCTTTCCTTGTCCCATCGGGCTTTAGGCACGCGCCGACATATGATTGCACTATCGCCGCCCGCCTGGCATAAGACAAGAGGGCAGCAGGTGTCGAAGCTTCCGGACGCCTTGCAGTCGCGTCCAGGCGTACCAGTTCGGGAAAGGATGTTCGTCCGATGACGACAGTCGAATCGCGTGAGGGTCGCATCTCGGTGACAGGAGGTCAACTCTGGTATCGAATAGTTGGAGGGAGCGACGAAATACCGTTGCTCACGCTGCACGGCGGACCAGGAGCCGGGCACGACTATCTCGAATCGCTTGAGGCGCTCGGTGTCGAGCGACCCGTTGTCTTCTACGATCAGCTGGGCTGCGGGCTTTCCGATCAGCCAGACGATCCGTCGCTCTGGCGCATCGAACGATTCGTCCACGAAGTGGATGAAGTTCGTGAGGCGCTGAAGCTGGATCGCGTTCACCTGCTCGGGCAATCTTGGGGCGGATGGCTCGCGATCGAGTACATGTTGAGCGCACCATCCGGCGTTGTCAGCTTGACGCTGGCCAGCACGTCAGCAAGTACTCGCGAGTTCGTACGCGAGGCTAACCGGCTCATCAATGAACTTCCCGCCGACATGCGTGATGCCATTCGTCGTGGCGATCAAGAACAGAGCTACGACACCCCTGAGTACATGCGAGGCATGAATGAGTTCTACCAGCGGCACGTTTGCCGGCTCGATCCCTGGCCTGATGCGCTATTGCGGACCTCTGCCAATCTCGACGGAAACGCGGTCTATCTGACGATGAACGGTCCGAACGAGTTCACGGTTATCGGCAATCTGAAGGACTGGGACCGCACGTCACGTCTCGGCGAGATCCGGGTTCCGACGTTGATAACGGTCGGACGCCACGATGAGATCACCCCCTCGTGTGCTGAGACGCTCCATTCAGGTATCGCTGGCTCCGAGATGCGCATATTCGAGCAAAGCGGTCACTGCGCCCACCTGGAAGAGCCGGATGAGTACCTGTCACTTTTGAGCGAATTTCTGGTCCGGGCCGAGGCGTGATCGGTCAGCGAGAATCCCGGCAACGCTCGCTGGGTGAGCCGACACCCGACGATGCCATCCGAATTCTCGCGGCGATCAGCGGTGGCACGGTAGATCACGTGCGCCGCTTTCCGAACGGCCTGGCCCATTTTGTCTTCGATGCCTGGCTGACCGATGGCCGCCGGCTTGTCATCCGGTTGACTCGCTCGGAGCAACGACATGACTTCGGGGGAACACTCTACTGGCATCCGCGTCTTGTCGAGCTAGGTGTTCTGCTGCCGGAGATCATCTACGCCGAACTTGACGAATCCGTGCACGGGTTCCCGGTTCTGATTCTGGAGCGGCTGCCGGGCGTTGATCTCGGTGATTGCTATCTGCAGCTCTCCGACGAGGAGAAACGCGACATCGCATTGCAGGTGGTCGATCTTCAACGGCGTGTGGCGAGCCTCCCGATGGGGCCCGGCTTTGGCTACGCACGTCGCCGCGATGACCCGGCACTCAAATCCACCTGGATCGAGGTACTGGAGGCGGGTCTTGAAAGAAGCCGCCGCTGGATTCACTCCGCCGGAGTGATGAACGCGGAGCCGGTCGACCGCGTAGCTCGTGCAACCACTCCCTTCCGCAACTACTTCGCACGCGTGCAGCCAACCTGCTTCTTGCACGACACGACGACCAAGAACGTCATCATCGACAGTGGACAACTCAGGGGGATCGTCGATGTCGATAGTGTTTGCTTTGGCGACCCACTGTGGGTGTTGTCGTTGACCAATATGGCGATGCTGTCGCGCGGGTACGACCGGGTCTATATCGACGCCTGGAGTGGGGCGCTCGACCTTTCCAGCGAGGAACGATCGGTTCTGGCCCTCTACACGGCGATGCATTGCGTCGCGTTCCTCGGAGAGATCGGGCAACGCTTCAACAAGGAGACGGCACCCACGATTGATCCCCACTACATGGATCAATTGCGGATCGTTCTCGACGACCTCCTAACCAGAGTGTGAACCACAGTGAGCGGATCAGACGCTTGGATCGAAGCAGACCAACTCGACGCAGTTCCCTTCTGGGTCCCACACATAGAGAGAGCGCCATTGTGTCCATTGGTGGGTGGTGGTGGTGACTTTCACTCCGAGCCGCTTGAGGCGTTCGAGCTCGGGCTCATAATCATCGAGCGCAATACCGAAGGCAATGTGATCGACGGTCGTCCGCTCCGGCTCGATGCCCGTGTAATCCGGCCTGGAGGTCCGATCGAATAGGGCGAGAACCTGGGTGTGCCCGGCGACGCCCTCAGCGATACGGAAGAAGGCCGATTCGGGGAAGCGACGCATCAACTCCAACCCGATGACACGTTCGTAGAATTCTTGCATGCGGTCGAGATCCTCGACGCGAAACGCTATCTCACCGAGTCCTTTAATTGGTCGCCGGTCGGACATGTTCCACTCCCTTATCGCTAAGCAATCTTCTGATCACTGCGTCATATCACGTGCGAATGCGACACAGTCCCATTGTCCCAGGACGATTCGTCGTCAACCAGGGAAGAATTTCGTATTTTCTGATCGTTGAGGAGATAGTTTGAGACGCGCTGCAGCGCGATGGGGATCGACTCACGTACAATCGATCAATCAAGTCTCGATATCGGCAAGGAGCAGACTATGGCGAGCTTCGTGACCTACGTTGGTGCCCGCGACGGCGTCTTTCGCCTGGAGAGAGAACGATTGGAGCCACTCGGGCTCGACGATCACCGCGTCTGGGCAATCCACGCCTGGCGTAGCAACAGCGGAAACGACACGATTCTGGCGGGCACTTATGGCGATGGTATTTTTCGCAGCGACGACAGCGGCAAGACCTGGTCTCAATCGAGTGAAGGATTGACGGCTACGGCTCTGCGCACCATCGGCCCCGATCCGACTCAGCCGAACACGCTGATTTGCGGCACCGAGCCTGGGCGCGCCTTCCGCAGCCACGACGGCGGTCACAGTTGGAGCGAACTGAAGGGCATCCACGAACTGCCAGCCTACGAAGAATGGTATCTGCCCTATTCCCCGCGCGCCGGAGCGATCCGCAACTTCTATTCACCACCGGGAAACGACTCGCGACTGATGGCCTCGGTCGAGGTCGGAGGGCTGCTCGACAGTGATGACGGCGGAGCTAGCTGGTCCTACATCGAGGTCGGGCCGGATCACGACATCCACCACATCGGCGGCCATCCTGATGACGGCAACCTGCTCTACGCATCGCTAGGCTACGCCGGACTGAAGAACGAGAAGCGGGATGAGAACTCGCCCAGGTTGGGCGGCATCGGCCGCTCGCGCGACGGCGGCAAGACCTGGCGGAAGCTGCTGACCGACTACACGCGCGCCACCATCATCCCTCCGACGCACACGCACCTGCTGCTGGCTGGCCCGGCTCCGCACGTCGGCCGGGAGGGACGCATTGACGTCTCATCTGACGGCGGCGACAGCTGGGAATCCGCCAGCAACGGACATCGAGACACCGATGGCGGACATGGTCGAACTCTTCCAGCTTGCGCCCGACAACAGCATCTGGGCGATCACGTCCGGTGGCAGTTTGCTCTGGTCCGAGCCAGGAGATTGGCACTGGCGATCGGCGCTACCAAATGGTGCTGGACCGGACATTCAGTCGGCCAGCTTCATAGCGAACGACTGACCGTTCGCTCGAACAAAGCATTCGACCCCGGGCGTATCTGTGCTCGGGGTCTGAGCGTCTCTATTCGACGGAGGACGCTTGGACGTCGGGCTCTTCGCGAAGGGAATGGTTCTCGGCTTCTCGATCGCCGCGCCGGTCGGGCCGATTGGCGTGCTCTGCATCCGTCGCACCCTGGCCGAAGGCCGGCTGACCGGCCTCCTCTCCGGGCTGGGTGCCGCCACCGCCGATGCGTGCTATGGAGCGATCGCTGCCTTCGGCCTGACGGCAGTCTCCCGCCTCCTGGTTCACCAGCAAACGGCGCTGCGCATCATCGGCGGACTCTTCCTCGGGTATCTTGGCATTCGTACGATCCTGGCACATCCGGCGAGGCAAGCAGCGAAGGCCGGTCAACGACGCAGGCTGCTCAGCAACTACATTTCGACCTTCGGCCTGACGCTGACAAACCCAGCGACTATCCTCTCGTTCGTCGCGATCTTTGCCGGTCTCGGCTGGGCCGGAACTCGTGAAGCGGGCTACGGTTCGGCCACGATGCTGGTTCTCGGCGTATTCTCCGGCTCAGCTCTTTGGTGGCTGATCCTCAGCACGGGAGTCAGTCTTGTTCGCTCCCGCTTCACTCCACGCGTCATGCAATGGGTCAATCGCGCCTCGGGCACGATTATCTTGAGCTTCGGCGTCATCGCCATCGCTAGCCTGGTGGTGTGACCACTATCGGGCGATTCGCATGCCCGCCAGACGCGACGACCGCGAACGCCGCGCCATAGACGACCTCTCATTGACTCGTTATAGTGACGCTGATCGCCAGGTCGTAGTCATTGTCGTCTTCAAGACAGGGATGGGTGCAACCCATCGTTATCTCGTCCAGTGAAGATAGTTGCGCACTCGGCCCGGTGATTGAAACCTACTTGGGCGATTCACAGATTTTGCAGATTGAAGGGGAGGGGACGTCGTGGTGTGGCCAAATCTGGGAGAGGCGTATCGACCCTACGTCGGCGGACGCCGCGGTGCGGTCGCATCGGCTCATCCGCTGGCATCCGAGGCGGGTCTACGGATGCTGCGGCAAGGCGGCAACGCGATTGACGCTATCGTCGCGACCGCTGCGGCACTCAACGTGGTCGAGCCGTTTATGTCGGGCGCTGCGGGGGTCGGCTACATGGTCATCAAGCCAGCCGGGGCAACGAAACCGGTAGTGCTCAATTTCATCGGCCGTGCACCTGCCGGGGCGACGCTCGATCGGTTTTCCGAGGAGGGCTCGAACGACTTCGGAATCCTCTCACCGCTGATCCCCGGCTCGCTCGCAGGGTGGCTGATGGCGCTGGAACGCTACGGCACAATGGATCGGGCGACCGTCTTCGCTCCCGCCATCGAGCTTGCCGAGCAGGGATATCCGGTCACGATCAAGAACAACCTCTTCATGGCGTTCATGCATGACCGCCTGCTGGATTGGGAAACGTCCACGCGCACCTACCTCCACGACGGAGAGACACCCAAAGTCGGTTCGATCCTGAAGCAGCCTGATCTGGCGCGAACGTTCCGCACGCTCGTCGAGGGCGGTATTGACGCCTTCTATCGTGGCTCCATCGCGAAGGAGATTACATCCTTCTCGCAATCGCATGGCGGTCTGCTGACGGCTGAGGATTTTGCCAGCTATAAGCCCACCTGGGAGGAGCCGATCTCGACGACGTACCGCGACTACACGGTCTATTGCCCACCACTCCCCTGCAGCGGCATGCAGTATCTCGAGACGCTCAATCTGGTCGAGGGATACGACATGGCTGGAATGGGCCAGAATTCGGCCGAGTACATTCATCACCTGGCCGAGGCGATCAAGCTGGCAGTAGCCGACCGCACCACCTACGCGCCGAATCCGGCATCACCGATCGACTTTCTTCTTTCTAAAGAGTATGCGGACCAGCGACGCAAACTCATCGACGCCACCAACGCCGGATACAGCGGTGGCGACCGCTACACCTCAAGCAAGCATGACAAAGAAGTGTTGCCCGGCAGTCCCGAGAGCATCACGCGGGAGAGCACGACTCACTTCGTTGCGGCCGACGCGGCCGGCAACGCGGTGGCCTGCACCCAGACACTCGGCGCCCCCTTCGGGTCTCAGGTGGTACATGGCAGTACCGGGTTGGCGCTCAACAACTTCGCTCACTGGTTCGATCTCGATCCGGAGAGCCCGAACGTCATCGCCCCGAATAAACAGGTCGAGATGTGCCTGGCGCCGTCGCAGATCTGGCGAGATGGAAAACTCTTCCTGATGGTCGGCACGCCCGGGTCCTTCGGCATCATGCAGACGACCCCACAGATGATGATGAACGTGATGGATCACGGATTCAGCATCCAGGCGGCGATCGAAGCGCCACGCTTCAAGACCGGCACCGGCGCCGAACTGGTCGTCGAAGGGCGCGTGCCGGCTGACGTGATCGACGAGCTGCGTAAGCGCGGCCATGAAGTCAACGTGACGGACGACTGGACACCGCTGGTCGGTGGTGGGCAGGGGATTCTGATCGATCCGGAAAGTGACGCCTTCTCGGCTGGCGCAGACCCTCGTCGCGATGGCTACGGTCTGGCGTTCTAATGCGAGGGACGACGCAAGTATCTCGGCAGGCGGGAGGGAAATATTACTACCTGCTTGCTCTGACGAAGCTGTCTGTCGGACACACACGATAAGGGGAAGCAGAATGGCAGAAACGGCTGAGAACAAGGGATTTCACGGCATTCTGGAACGGGATCATCCGTACATCTTCATCGACTCCTGCATGCAGGCCTGGCCGGACGCCGACTACGGGGTCGCGCATCAGCACGGCGTGACCGCGTACGCGGCGACTGCGTGGATGCCACATGCGTCGCTCGACACAGTACTCGAAGAGGCAATGTTCTGGCATCTGGTCGTGCGCAACAATCAGGAGATGATCCTGGCGAAAACAGCCAGCGACATCCGGCGCGCCAAACGCGAGGGGAAATCCGCCATCATCATGGCGGCGCAGGATGGCGATTTTATTGCCGATAAGCTGCACCGCGTCGAGGCATTTTATCTGCTCGGCCTGCGCATGATGCTCCCGGCGTACAACGCATCGAACCGCATCTGCGGTGGCGCGCTCGACCGCGACGACCGGGGCTTGACCCGCTTCGGTGAGCTGGTGGTGGACGAGGCGAATAGGGTCGGTCTGCTACTCGATTGCACGCATCTCGGTAAACGATCGAGCCTCGAAATTATCGAGCGAAGCAGCCAGCCGGTCGTCTTTAGCCATTCAAATCCGAACGGGGTTGTCCAGAATCCGCGTAATATCGACGACGATCAGATCAAAGCCTGTGTCGACAAGGGTGGCATTATCGGGCTGGCACCGTGGGGCCCGCTGGTGATGAAGGAAGGCCAGAACGCCCAGCCGAGCATCGACGACTTCATCGACCATGTCGACTACGTGGTGCAGTTAACGGGTTCGGCCAACCACATCGGCATCGGGACCGACATGAGTCTCGGCACATACCCGTTACATGAGACTGACCCGTGGGGCGACCCCGGGTACCCCAACGTCAGCGAAGAATATGGTAGGTATGTCACGGCGGATGTCCGTTCTCCACGCCGCGCGCTGAGCGATTTCCACAGGTACCCGCAGGTGGTGAACTTTATCGACCGGCTGCTGGCACGCGGCTATAACGACGAAGACGTCAGCAAGATTCTTGGCGAGAATTTCCTGCGTATCTTCGAACAGGTCTGGAAGTAAGCTACTGACGTCGACGATCGGAGCGCGCATGCCGCAAGACGCCTGGATTCGCATGATCCCAGAGGATGAAGCCGATGGTGATCTGGCCGATCTCTACGAGCAGGAGATGGACCGGCGGCATCATGTCGTCGACAACATCATGAAAATCCACAGCCTGCATCCGGCGACGTTACGCGATCATGCGCGGATGTATCACACGCTGATGCATGAGCCAGCCGGGCTGAGCCGTGCCGAGCGCGAGATGATTGGAGTTGTCGTCTCGAGCATCAACCGCTGTAAATACTGAATACGTCATCACTCGCTCGGTCTGCAGCGACTCACCAGACGCACCCACCCGGCAAGTTTCGTCACCCAGTTGCGACGTGATTACCGCGATGCACCGCTCAACGCTCGCGAGCGAGCAATGCTCGATTACAGCGTCAAGCTGACTGAGGCGCCTTGGGACATGCAGGAAGCAGATCTGGAGCCGATGCGCGCAGCCGGTCTGAGCGACGTCGACATCCTCGACGTGAACCTGGTCACGGCCTATTTCGCCTACGTCAACCGCGTGGCCGACGGACTTGGGGTCGCCGTCGATCGCTATGTCGACGATGAGGAGCACGTCACCGGCTGACCGGACTCTCACACTGAATGGTCCAACAACTGAGGTCAGGTCAAACGGAGGAATGTGTGATGGACTTTGCGACCAAGTCTTTGCCAGAAGAGTTCGACGATATGGCTCCCGACGGATCGGAAGTTCGACTTCTCCTTGGCCTCGATCGAGGCACTTTTGCTCATTTCACTCTTCCCTCAGGCAAGACATCGCACGCAGTGGCGCACAGGACCGTTGAGGAGGTTTGGTATTTTCTATCCGGCGTTGGAGAGATGTGGCGGAAGCAAGGCAATCGGGCCAGCGTTGACCGCGTTGGCCCAGGCATTTGTCTAACCGTGCCGTTGGGAACTCACTTCCAATTCCGAAACACTGGCACGGAGCCCCTCACCTTCATTATCGCCACGATGCCGCCGTGGCCGGGTGACGGAGAAGCGATTGAGGTACCCGGAAAGTGGCGGGCCTCAGACTAGTTGAACTGCTCTAACAGCAGAGTCGACTTTTCTCAGTACGTTCTTCAAGCCGATTGAATCTAGCCGAGAAGACACCAGCGACCGGCTCCCAACGAGCCAGGAAAGCGGTCGGAGTTTGCTGCTGCAATTCGGTCACAGATGACGGCCTATTACGCCTACGTCAACCGCATGGCCGATGGGTTTGTGGTCGGCGTTGATCGCGACATCGACGATGAGGAAGAGCGGATACCAGACAAACGGGTCTGTCACGTTCGATGGGTAGATGTCCTCCGCGACTTTGTCATCCCGAGGCCGTAGCCGAGGGATCTCTTGATCTGCGACCAGGAGAGATCCTTTACTTCGCTTCGCTGCATTCAGGATGACAAGTTCACGCCGGCTTCCTACTCAAGTCCACTCATTGCGCCCGGATCAGCCGGCCGTCTGGATCAAGCTCGACAAAGTGGTGCGTCTTCCCTTGACGATAGAACTGGCATTGATTTGCGGTCTGATCCTTGTCGATCCAATCTCTGGCAAAGAGCCTGAGTGACGTTCACGTGCGGAGATAGGACGCGACGGGCTTCCAAGCAGCCGTATTATTGACTGATCCGCGGTGAATGATGATTCCGTTGCTCGAAAGCGAGCGACGAGCTGGGGCAGAGGAGCGGCTGCATGGTGAGTGCACAGCAACCCGTCAGCGTTCGACCCGCCACTTCAGCCGATTTGGCGGCGATTGGCGAGATCGCCGAGGAGACGTGGCGAGAAACCTATACGGGAAAGATCCCGGAGCAGCAGATCACCGAATTCCTCGCAACGGGCTACAGTCACGTGGCACTCGAACGAACGTTGCAGGGGCTGGGACCCGGGTTGATGGTAGCGACATCTGGCCAGCAGGTCATCGGTTACGCGATGGCCGGTCCAAACCGCAACCAGGAGGGAGAGCTCTTCGCCATTTACGTGCGTCCCGAAATGGCAGGGAAAGCAAGCCGGATGGCGACTCTGGCGGCAGGCGAAAACTCACCTACGTCAACGCGGCCTTGCTGAAATGGTCCTCTGGGTGCTGGCCAGCAACGCTCAGGCTTGCTCCTTTTACGAGCGACAGGGCGCAAGCGCGATGGAGGAGCGAGATTTCTCCGTCGGCTCTGGCATCGTCAAAGAGGTTGGCTACCATTTGGCGTTGTGACCGGTGAAGCGTCCCAACCGGACGCTCGAGCGGCATTTTCCTGCTGCTCTTTGCCACAACGAATCTGGCTCGCGCTGTGGCATGCGGATTCCGTGCGACGGCCCGGTCGGCTATCCTTGCCTCGGCTCCAACTGGCGGCCACAACGCAGAGGGGAATGGAGAATCCGTATGACGGCGCTTGAAGAATTGATCGTTTCGCTGCCCTGCCCAGAGGACCCACGAATCTCGCCCGACGGGACCGCGGTCGCCTACGTCGCAACTCCTTATGGCCGGATCGAGCACGCTGAGGGCGACATCTGGTTGGCTCCAGTTGCTTTGGGACCGGCTCGTCAGTTCACCTTCGGCTCCGGGCGCGACGAGCAGCCACGCTGGTCCCCGGACAGCCAGTGGCTGGCATTCCTTTCCGAGCGACAGGAGCCAGACCGCCGCGCGCTCTATCGCATCCGCCGTGACGGTGGCGAGGCGGAGTTGCTGGTCGAGCGCAAGCGGGGCATCGAACGCTTCGCGTGGTCCCCAGACGGTGGAACGATCGCCTTCCTGTGTCCTGACGATCCGGACGAAGAGGCGGAACGTCGTGAGCGAGAGCGGGACGACGGCGAAGTCTATGGCGAGCGCTGGTCCGTCAACCGCCTCCACATCCTTGATATCGCCAGCCGCGATATCCGCACCCTCGCAACTGGCGACATCCACCTCACTGAACTGGCCTGGTCGCCGGATGGGAGTCGCATCGCCTACATCTCCCGGCCAACACCTGAACTGGAGTCCAGCCTCCGATCTCAGATCGCGGTGATCAGCGTGGACGACGGTGCTGATGTGACGGAGATTCCGATCGAAGGTGGCTGGTCGCCCCGCAACCTGACCTGGAGTCCGAACGGACGACTGCTCCTTTTCGTCGGATCACACGATCCCCAGCCGCAGGGATCGTTCACCGTCTACGCCGTGCCGTCTGATGGTTCAGGAGCACCGCGCAACGTCGGCCCAACACGCGACGACGAGCACTGCGTCGTCGGCCTGCGAGCCGTCCCCGGAAGCGAGCGCGTCGTCATCAGCCTCGCCGAGGGCTTGACCACCCACCTCGAGTGGCTCGACCCCGTCAGCGAAGAACGAGAACGGCTCTACACCTACCAGGAGGGAGATTTCGGAGCCATTGATCTCTCGCTCCGTGACGGCCGGCCCCTTCTCGCAGTCGTGCGCTCCTCCGGCAGTGAGCCACCAGAACTCTTCGTCGGCGCACCGAACGCGCTCCGGCAGGTTAGCGATCACCATGCTCCGCTGCGTGAATTCGCCTTCGGCATCCAGGAGCCGTTCTACTGGCAGGCGCCGGATGGGCTGGCACTCGACGGCGTGCTGATCCGACCACCAAAGGCACCCGAGGGACCGCTGCCGATGGTCGTCCTGGTACACGGCGGGCCATACGGACGCTCCCCGAATGGGTGGAGTTTGCGTCCACTGAACTGGGCGCAGTGGCTGGCCATCCACGGCTACGCCGTGCTGATGCCGAACTACCGCGGCGGCCTCGGGCACGGTCACCGCTTCGCCACCTACGCTCGTGGCAACGTCGGCGTTGGCGATTTCCCGGATGTACTTTCGGGCGTCGACGCCGCCATCGAACGAGGGATTGCCGATCCCGATCGGCTCGGCATCGGCGGCTGGAGCCAGGGCGGGTTCATGACCGCGTGGGCGGTGACGCACACCAATCGCTTCAAAGCGGGCGTGATGGGCGCGGGCGTCAGCGACTGGAACATGATGACGCTGACGAGTGACATGTCAACGTTTGAGAGCGTCCTCGGCGGGAGCCGCCCCTGGGACGGCACCGGGCCAAGCCGGTCCGCCGAGGTCTCTCCAATCTCCTTCGCGACCCAGGCCGAGACACCGTTACTGATGCTCCATGGCAAGCAGGATGAGCGCGTGCCGGTCAGTCAGGCGATCGGTTTCGAGCGTGCGTTGCGCGAGCGCGACATGCCGGTGCAGTTGGTCATCTACCCGCGTGAGCCACATGGCGTTCGCGAGCGCACCCACCAACTCGATATCCTGCGACGGGTGCTCGGATGGTATGAGTGTTGGCTCGGCAAGCCCTGACATGTTCGGAGTCCGGCATTTTCAAACGCACCGATTCAGGCTTGGGCCGGCCGATCCAAATTCCACAGTGACGGCACGAAGAACAGGGCGAGCGCCGCGACCTGGACCGCAATGGCAAGGATCAGGACGGTCATGTGGAATCCGATCGCGGAGATGGCGAACCCGCCAAGGACGATACCGAGCGGCGAGACCAGCTGTGTGATCGCCGAATAGGTGGAGAAGACACGCCCGCGCATTGCATTTGGGATACGCTCGTGGCGGATCGTCACCATCAATGGGTTGAGCGGCGCAGTGGCAAAGCCCATGATCGCAAGAACGACCAGCAGAGCGGGAAGCGTGGTGTGGACGGCCAATACCCAGTAGAAGCCAGGCATCAGCAGATAGGCGACATACCAGACGGCCCGGCGTGACAAGCGATGCCCGATGGCACCGTAGACTGTCACGCCGGACAGCGCACCCACCGCGAATCCACTCGCCATCAGCCCAAGCGCGGTCGCACTGCCAAACTCCCGTTTCGCAAAGACCGGCAGCGCGACGGCGAAGATCGGAGCCCCGAGTCCATTGAAGATCGCAACGACAATGGCCATATCTCGGAGCAACGCATCCCGTAGCAGAAATCGGATACCCTCGGCGAGTTGAGTGAAGTAGGGGGGCCGTTCGGTCGACTCCAATTGCGCCTTGAATGCCGGAACGAACGTCCAGACGAAGAGGGCCGACAAGGCAAAGCTGGCGGCGTCGATCCAGAGGACAGTCGTCGCTCCCAGCCATGCAATCAGAATTCCGGCCAGCGGTGGACCGAGCAGCAGTGCCAGATGCTGGACCGACTCGAAGCCAGCGTTGACCCGCTCCAGCCGCACTCCAGCCAGCTCGGCGAGCTCGGGCAGCATCGAGCGACGTGAGGTGATCCCCGGAATCGCCAGCATCGATCCAACGAAGACAAGTGCCATCAGCACAGGAAAGGGCAACCCGACCGTGAAGTACAGAGTCGGGACCAGACCCAGACCGATACCACTGACGATATCGGCGGTGACGCTCGAACGACGGTAACCGAGCCGGTCAACCAGCGTGCCGCCGAAGATCCCCACCAGAAAGCCCGGCACCGCCACCGAAAAGCCGGTAAGACCGGTCCGCGCGGCGCTGCCGGTCGTCACAAGCACGAACCAGGGAAGCGCGATGAGCGTCAGGGTGCTACCGATCTCGGAGATGGTGCTGGCGCCCAATAGCGCAAGCAGCGGCAAGCGATTTCTATCGCTCATCTCAGCGGTCGAATTCATGCACCCCTCTCAGCATCCTCGATACCCCATGTCAGCGCTCCTCGCGCAGAAACGGCGCCGTTCGATCGAGATCGATCCAGAGTTGGGGGTTGTGATTGCCTCAACCGTGCCGCCTGCACGACCGTCAAACAGCACTCGCCATTTTCGCCGGCCGATCTCCACCAGACTGCGGCGGATGATAGCAGCAGCGCAGGGATCGTGCAGTACACGCATGAGGAATCCGAGAGAGTGACGTAAGGTTACTGCTCTAGAGATCCTTGAACATGTAGATACAGACCTCGAATTCACGACCTTTTCGCCCGTCTTCAGTCTCGTAGTCCCACGAGGTGATGAACTCGCCCCCGCCCCAGTCGCGGTACCCCAGGCGCTCATACAAATGGCGCGCTGCAGGATTGTCAACACTCCCGACTGCCAACCCGATGCGTATATGCCCCTCCTCCCGCGCGAGCCGTTCGGCGTGATGGATCAGGCGTGTGGCGACACCACGTCGCCGAAATTCCGGCCGTGTGGCCCCTGCCTCGAGACAGGCTGTATTCGACGGATACGTCGTCGTTGGATCCACCTCGGGGCCGCCCCATCGAAGTAGAAAATGGCCGACCGGCTCGGCGCCATGCCAGGCAATCAAATAAATACCGGCGCCGCTCTGTTGAGTAGCGAACCGACGATGGTGATACCGCGACAGGTTTCCGGGAGAGAATCGCTCCTCTAACAGGTCGAGCAGTTCCCTCTCGGCTGGCCGAATGTCGATGGAAAACGTTCTATTTTCGTCCTTCATGATCGATCTCACTGTAACACGGCATTCCTTGTCAAACGTTGGGGGTGAGTAATTGTCGGTTTCAAGCGCGTTCGCTTGCTTCGAAGATAGATTGCGAGGGAGGACGACGCGCGCGTTGCTCGGCCGCGCTGGTGACCTGACCTGGTCCCGTCGAGCGTTCCTTCCGTGGGCCGCACCGCCTGTCTCAGGTTTGGCAGAGCATTGCGCCAAGGGATCGGCTCATCCGGTGGGATGTATGGTACCTTCGACCATCATTGGATTGACTGCGGCCGCGATTTCGGTTAATCAGCCGCGGAATTGGAACATGAATGGCCCCGGATAGACAAATGACGACGAGTTCTCCTCGAAGGCCGTTTCGTTTCGGAGTGCAGATCAACTGGGCGGATTCGGCAAACGAATGGAAAGAAAAGGCGCGCAAAGCGGAGGCGCTTGGCTACGACACACTGACGATCGCCGACCATTTCGGCGGTCGTTTCGCCTACGCTCCGGCACTCACCATGGCGGCCTCGGTGACGTCCCAGCTGCGCTTTGGCACACTCGTGCTGCAGAATCCGTTAAGGCATCCGGCGCTGGTCGCAATGGAGGCGGCGACCATCGACGTATTGTCCGACGGTCGTTTCGAACTTGGCATCGGGGCCGGTGGATCATTGATGAGCGATTTCGAGCGGACCCACATCAGGTTCGACCCGCCTGGGGTCCGGGCCGGTGAGCTCGAAGAGAGTGTCCACGTCATCAAAGCGCTACTTCGCGGTGAGTCGCTCACGTTCAACGGCCAATACTACAAGTTCACTGAGTTCGAAGGCTCCCCGAAGCCGGTGCAAAAGCCGGGCCTGCCGCTTCTCATCGGGGCCGGTGGGCCGCGCATGCTGCGCCTCTCGGCGCGCGAGGCGGACATCGTCAGCATCCTGCCGTTAATGCGTCCTCAGGGCGGCGAATTCCACTTCAATGAATCGACCGGTCCCGGCTTCCTGCGCAAGGTCGAGTTGTTGCGTAAAACGGCTGGACCACGGTTTGACCAGATCGAGATTCACATGCTGGTACAGCGTTTCCTGGTGACCGACCAGCCGCGAAGTGGCGTCCAGCAGATGTCGGATAGCTGGGGAATCTCGACCGAAGAGGTGCTTGGCTCGCCCTACATCCTGATCGGCTCAATTGACGCGATCGTCGAGATGATCGAGCAGCGGCGAGAGCAGCTTGGACTTACCTATTACGTGATCTTCGACCGCGACATCGACAATTTCGCTCCGATTGTCGCAAGGCTGAAGGGGCGGTGAGGGCCGCCTCATGCGGTCGCCTCAGGCGGCACGGGCATTGGATGCATCACCGACGTCGCCAGCGCGACAGTCGCGACAATGAGCAGTACGATGCTGATACCGACCGCCACCTGCGCATTCGTCGCCTCGGCCAGCACTCCTCCCAACAGACCGCCCAATGACGCGCCACCGATAACGGCAATGGTGTAGAGACTCATCACGCGCCCGCGGAGCGCACCGGGCGTGGCGAACTGGAGCATCGTGCCGACTGCCGCTCCGACTGCGGTGCCGGACAGACCAGCGACGATCAACAGTGCCAACCCCACGGCGTAGGGAGGAAGCAACGCGAAGAGGATCAGCGCCACGCTGAAAACGATGTTTCCCGCGACGACCAATTGGGCCTTCCGTTTGATGTCGCCAAGAGACGCCACGCCGAAGGCGCCAATTAAGGATCCGGCCCCGGGAGCCATCAACAGTAGTCCGTAACCACCCGGCCCGGTGTGCCACAGATCCCGTGCGAATATCGGCAGGAGCGTCGAGTAGGAACGGCCAAGCAGACCTGTCGCCAAGGTAAGTCCCAGCAGGGCCAGCACTCCGCGATGCGCGGCGGCGTAGCGCACACCACCAACCAGACGCTCAAGGGCTGATTCAGCCTGCGCTTCCCGGCGACCTCGAACATCGCGTAGAGAGTAGATCGCGATGACCACCGAGAGGGTCGTCACGCCGTTGATCGCGAACAGCCACGCGGCGCCAAGCGTCCCGAGCAGCAGGCCACCAATACCTGGCCCAATCAGCATGGCGCCGGTCCAGACGGCTGACATCAGTGCCGTCGCGTTCATCAAGTCTTCCGGCGGCACGAGACCCGGCAGTAGAGCCTGTCTCGCGGGATTGTCGAACGCCAGCATGGCGCCGCTCAGCACCGCTCCGGTGTAGAGCATCCAGACGTGGAGATGACCCGACGCGATGATTCCGGCAAAGATCAGTGGCACGATAAACTCTTCAGCCTGAGTGAATTTCAGCACCGTAATACGATCGAAGCGATCGGCCACAGCGCCGCCAATCATCGGCAGAGTAATCATCGGAATGCCGAAGCAGAGACTCATGATTCCGAGCGCAAGCGGAGAATCGGTCAGCTTTAGAATCAGCCAGAACTCGGCCACCATCTGCACCTGAGCACCGACGTTTGAGAAGATCAGCCCAAACCAGAGAATGCGAAAGTTGCGCGAGTGGAGCGCGGCAAAGCGGCGTCTCGGCAACTCGGTTCGTGCGGGAGCGTCATCTGTCGAGGAGGCTGAAGCCGTCTCGGTCGTCATGCGATTGATGTCTTTCCTCTGGTGACGTATTTGCGCGCTGACTGAGAGTCTAAACGTGACTAGGCGGTTTGCAGCGCATTGCACACATCATCCTACCCGCTTGCGAGAGATAGCGCATGCACAATTTGTCGCATTTTTGGGCGGAAAGACTGGGGGAGGTAAGGCGGGCACAGGTCCCGCCACTACCAGAGGTCGTACCCATGGCGTAGTGGCGGGACCTGTGCCCGCCTGATTGCGGGACCTGTGCCCGCCTGATTGCGGGACCTGTGCCCGCCTGATATACGGGACCTGTGCCCGCCTGATTGCGGGACCTCCTCATCTCCGCGACCAGGAGAAAACCGCAAGCCCGACGAACGCTCCGGGGACTCCACCGCAGGCCACGGTGAGCAGCGACAGCCCGAACCAGCCCGGCTGCCAGCCGATGACTGGCAATGCCCGGACTGCCAGGAAGAAGAGAGCCGACGGCCAGAAGACGATGACTTGAATAACGTAGGCAATGACCGCGACGACACCATGCGGCGCTGCCAACCAATCGATCTCCAACAGGAACGTGAGGTCGACGGCAATGACAGCCCAGAGGACGCCGATCATGGTTGGGATAACGACGGTGAGTGCATCGCGGATCGTCATGGCGCGACTTCGGGATTGCTTGAACGCGCACGGGTGCCGATCTCATCTTGCGTTGCCTTTCGGATTCTTGGCCGAATCCGACAAACTGACTCCTCCTTATAAAGGACTCGCGTGAATCGCATTCCGGCGCCAACGATACGTCGGCGACACTGTAGCGAACCACAGTATTCTCCAGGCGACGCCTGGACCCATCACGGCACGTAGTCCCCCGGTGTTCCGCCGCGAGGAAAGAGAAAACCGAGATTCTTGCCGCTCATCTCGTCAAGCGACAGATAGACGTGGTCGTGAACACAAACGGTCTGGTCCGCAGCCGAACAGGGCTGATAGAGAGCGGCGTCGGTGAACTCCAGCACCCAGATGGACGATGACGGATTGACCGAGCCGGGATCAGTCTGAATTCCATGCTCCTCCAACCACGTGATCCATTCTGTTGCGTTCATCTGCTGGACGTCGACGATAGTCGATCGCTTGCTGTCCTTTCCCGGTATCAGCTTGTATCCGGCCGTCATCGCGTCCTGACGCGTTCGTAGCTCCGGCCCTGACGCGGAACCGCTTGCCGATGAGAACGGGTTGCGGATCGACGCGGTACAGGCCGAGCACGTCAGGCACCCAAGTACAACGAGGAATATGATCTTACGGCTGCGCAATGCGGGCACGATGAATCCTCTAACGGCAACGGCGATCGTGAGGTGCAACGACCTACGTGGTCAGTCTACTGGCCGTCGGGATTTCCGGCACGATTGCAATGGGCTCTTCGTCAGACGAGTGGCACGCGAAAGACCCACGGGCCCTCGTCCCTCTGGTGCCGGTGTTCCTTGAAGAAGATCCAGCGCACTTCAGTGACCGTCAACCTGCAATCTGCGTCGAAACGTGAATTGGTGCCAATGAATGTCGGGATGCGAACACCATTCCTGGGAATAACGAGCTATGATGGATGTGCCCAACATACTGCCACGTCTCGAGCACATACTCCAGAGACAGACCTGATGTCATCAAGAGACCAACATCAGGACGCGAGTTCGGCATACTCCCAGTTTGACAATCCACCTGCCGTAGTGCCCGATATGAGACACGGCTACACCTCATGCCGCTCACCCTCTCAAGGCAACGATTGCAGGATGTGTAACGCTTTCCCTGACTCAGACGAATACTAATCGGAGAGGAGCGGATGCTGGAGGAGCAGAAGCGCAGCGGCCGCCCCGGACGAGACGACGCCTTCCCATGGTCCGGCGACGCCGGATGCCGAGCTGGCCGTCGCGGCGCGCCACAACACCGCAGCCTTCGAGCACCTCTATCTTCGTTACGCCGATCGGCTGTACCGCTTCGCCGCCGGGTTGACCGGATCGGCGTCGCTGGCCGAGGACGTCGTGAACGACACGATGATGGCGGTATTCGAGCAGATCGAGCGCTTCGAGCCAGAACGCGGCAGCTTTGCTTCGTGGGTCTTCACCATCGCCCGACGACGATCTGCCGACGAGCAGCGACGTCTGTCGCGCCTTTGGCGAGCGTTCAGTCGCCGGGGAGCCGATGCGGACATCGACGAAGACGTCTTGAGCACCGTCATCCGGTCGGAGAACGGGGCGCGCATCCGTCGAGGCAATGAGCCGTATCCCGCCGCAAGATCGCGAGGTGCTGCTGCTGAGCTACGTCGCCGAACTGACCAGCCCCGAGATTGGCGAGATGCTGAACCTTTCGGCTGGAACCGTTCGCGTTCGCATTCATCGCGCCCTACGGCGCCTTTCCGACGAGCTAGGAGACCACGATGCCGCTGGATGACTGGATATTTGACGTGCACGAGCAGGCGCTCGGTCGCGAGATCCGCACGGCATTCTCCGAACTCTCACTCTCCCCGGCGCAACGCCAGCGGCTGAACGAGCGATTCGCGCGACGAGCGGGCGGGAAAGATCGTGTTCAGTCACTAGTCGCCAACGATGCGTCGACTCCTGATTGGGCAGGGGTGCGGAGCGGTCAGACCGAGCACGGGTCAAAATCGCGAGTGCGCCGGTTGCGGATTTCCCGTGGCCTGGAAGCCGCCGCGGTTGTGCTTCTGCTTGCCCTGTTCGCGAGCGGACTGCTTGTCGCGCGCACGCTCATCCCGAGCGGCGGTACGTCACAATCGGGACCCGTGGCGTCAACAACTCGGGGCGGCCAGATCGCCTTCGCGAGCGACCGAAGCGGTATCTACCAGATCTACACGGTCTTCGCCGACGGCACCAACCTGCGCCAGTTGACATCTGGCCCGGACGACCACACCAGCCCAATCTGGTCTCCCGACGGCAAGTCGATCGCGTATTTCCAGACCAGGTTCTTTCCACCCGCCCATTCCTATGGGTTGTTCACCGGGCCTCCAGGTGCCTGGCCGCCCATCTCCATCTACGTCATGAACGCCGACGGCTCCAACGCGCGCGACCTGACCCCCACTGCGATTCGCAGCTTTCACAATCTGTCCTGGTCGCCGGACAGCACCCAGCTGGCCTTCGAGTGTTCACGCGATGGGAGCAGTGAAACCGACGGTCAGATCTGTGTTCTAAATGTCGATGGATCAGGCATAAAGCGCATCGCACCGGAGAACATCTCCATGACGAATCCGATCTGGTCCCCCGATGGTCGTTGGATCGCGGCCTCCGGCCAGCAGTCGCCCTCGCAGCCATACGAAATCTATCTCGTCTCGCCCGGCAGCGGAGAGTGGCGCAAGCTCGCAACCGATGTCACATCGATCGTCGGGTTCGTGTGGTCGCCAGACGGCAGCCAGCTCGCCATCGTCCAGAGCCAGCCAGTCGGTAGCACGGCGTATGGAACGATCACCGTCGTCAACGTCGACGGATCGGGCCAGCATGACATAAATGTTGGCGACAGCTTGCCGAGCGATCTCGTCTGGTCGCCGGACGGCACGCGCATCCTGTTCAACGCAACGGTTCCGGGAACAGCGCGGGCAGGCGTCGATGTCGTCAATACCGACGGCACCGGCCTGCGAGAGGTCGTGCCGGAGGAGACGGGGGTCATCTCGGTCGCCTGGTCGCCCGACGGACAGGCGATCGCCTATACCCGATACACCCGTGACCAGTCTTTGGCGACTCCGGGAGGGAACTACTATACAGGCATCCAACTCGACGTGATCCGCTTGAGCGGCTCCTCACCAGTGACCGTCTTCAGCCAGATGCTTGCCCCGGACCAGACTGGACTCGACGGCTCGCCACCTGCCTGGCGGCCGGTGGCCAAGAAATAACCCAAGCCGACTCCGACGGTATGCATGGGCCTCCAATCGCAGCGGATTGACTATGACGATACAAGCGAGGATTCTGATCGCGACTGCCCGGGATGGAAACCGCGGACTGAGCCAAGGAGTAGTGGCCGGACCTGTGCCGGCCTGCGGGGAACCGTCAGGGAACCGGTGGCTGCGCTACTGGCGGCGCTGCCCGGGATGGAAACCGCGGACTGAGCCAAGTAAGGTAGTGGCCGGACCTGTGCCGGCCTGCGGACGGGAACCGGTGGCTGCGCTACTGTCGGCGCGTGGAACACCGCTTGAGCGGTCAGTCACTTACGAGCGGGTTGCAAAAAGGTTGGCTGGGTATTGTACTGGCGGCCACAGGTGCCGCCACCACGTAAGGTTCCGAGATCTCAAGGCGGAATGATTCAGTACCGCGTGGATGTCCGTCACGCGCTTGGGGTCGCCAATCCGGAAATCATCAAGGGTTCTTGAGCGACTCGGCGACGATCGCCGCCATGAATGCTTGAGCGTCCACTGGCTGATCATAGGACTGATCGCCGTATCTGACCGGGACTGCCTTGCCGTCGTTAGTCAGCGTGTAGACCATTACGACGGTCCAACTCTGTCCTGCCGTAGTCTGATAGCGACCTTGATTAGCTGCTTGGGGATAGGCATGGTCGGACAATCCCAGGAGGACATGCTGACCCACTTGGAGATGCTGCGTGGGATCCTCAGTAATCATATAATCTTTGCCGACTTGGCCGCCAAAGGTGGTCACTACCATTTGCCCCGACACCCCATCGGCCGCTAGGCGATTGACGAGCGGAGCTCCATCCAGTTCCAGAATCGCCGGCGTCACGATCGTGTATTTATCCGGTACGGTCTTCGAACTGACATCAGCGGGGCGGCTGCCGTCTGCGGTCGACCATTGCGCAGGCAGAATCTGGATGACGGTGCCGGAAACGATCATGTCACACCACTGGACAAACTCCTCAGCAGACGATGGGTTGATATACGTCCCGCTGATAGCGAGTGAGAAGCCAGCATTGGGATCTTGCGTGGATATGGGCATAGGAGATGGTTCTGGCCCCTTCGTCGCAAGTGCAGTGGGTTGGATGTTGAGTTCATTCGGGGCATCGGTGGGTGTGATCTGACCGCCCGCACCGCTACTTCGCGAAGAATCCGCGGTACCGCAGGCACCCATGAGTACGATAACCACGATACTTACAGCCGCGGTCAGACTGTGCCGAAACCTTCGTGAGCCGTTAGCAGACAAACGTTCCTCCATGACCGCAAAGGACGACGCCCAACCGAGTGAGCATTCAGAGTGTCCGGTATGCGCCGGCCATTATCCGCATCGGGCTTACATAACTCGTGACGCATTACTAAAAGCATCTCACAAATCCGACGAAACCGGGGCGCAACAGGTTCCAGTGAGAAGGACGATTCACCTTGCCAGGACGCAAACTTGAACGGCGTCTCCTCCTATTTTCTCACCCCTCTGTTACGCTGCGACTAAACTGAAACCATCAACTCGCTCGAAAAGCCAACAGATTCACCCCTTGACGTATAGAAGAGGTAGAGGGGGTTAAGTGGACGAGCGCGAGGCGATCTCCCGGCTGCGGCAGGGTGAAATCAGCGGCCTGGAGATCCTGGTCCGGCTCTACCAGAACGAGGCGACGCGGATCGCCCAGCTGATCACGCGTGATCGCGAGGTGGCCGAGGACGTGGTCCAGAGTGCCTTCGTGCGCGTCTACGAGCGCATCGAACAGTTCGACCCGGAGCGGCCGTTCGCCCCCTGGTTCTTCCGCATCGTCAGCAACGACGCCGTCCGGGCCGCGCAGCAATCGTCGCGACAGGTTTCATCTGAAACCACCATGCTCGATCAGCTCCAGGACGAATCACCCGGCCCCGACGAGATTCTGGCGACACTCGAGCAGTTCGACTCGGTCACCGACGCCTTGTGGCATCTCACCCCGTAGCAGCGCGCCGTCATCGTGCTGCGCTACTACGCCGGACTGAGCGATCGCGAGGTTGCGTTGCAGCTTGAGAGCGCGCCAGGGACGATTCGCTGGCGCCTGCATGAAGCGCGCAAACGCCTGCGCCAGATCCTGCATCAATCCGATCTGCCCAACGTCAAACCCACGACCCACACACCCGAGGAGCACAAACGATGAACCCGAGGCAGCTAACCCGCGAGCTTCGCCGCCTTGCCCGGCAGGAGGTGCCGAGGGGCGAGCCGAACCTCTGGCCGGAGATCCAACGGCAGGTGTCACAACGCCGGACTCCATATAGCTCACCGTCTGCTCCAGGCAGCTACGTTCGTTCCGAAAGCTCGAGCGGTAATCCTGACCTCTCGTCAGTCTACGTTTGGAGCACCGATGCGCGCCCGAGCCGCTTCGGCGGAACGGCACGGCTAGTGGCGAGCGGCGCAGCGCTGGCGCTGGTAGTGGTCGTGCTGGCGGTCCTGATCGGCAACCATGGCGGTGGCGACAAGAACAAGCAGCAGGTCGGCGCGATCGCGTCGCCAACCGTGTCAGGCGCCAACAATCGGGTCGGGACGGCGGTGGCGGCCTTTCCCGCGCCAACCTGGTCGAGCAGCGGAGCGCTGACCGTGCCGATCAGGCCCGTCAACGGATCGAACCTCCAGGCGAACGTCGACGCCCAAATCATGCCGACGAACGATCTGCGTCTCATTACCAGCGTGGACAATTCAGTCGACATCGTGACCTGGCACGTTGTGCGCCAGACCTGCAACGAGGTGTCGTCGATGCACGAACAGGAGCTCAGTGGGCAGGATGTGATTCCCTCATTTCTGCAATACGGCTGGTACTATACCTTCATCTCGGCCGACAAAACGCACCAACCGCTCACGCTGGTGGTGTTTAAACAGCGCAACGGCACGCCGGTCGGCTGCGTCACAATACCAGCCGTGCCGACGACCTTCACCGTCGCCTATCAGCCGGCCAGTGGTGTTCCGCGCACCTGCCCGGTCACCGTGCCGAGTCAACCGATCTTCACGCCCTCGGGTGGTCAGCCGGCCGATCCGTCCCACCCGCTCTACGGCGACTACTGGTATGGCACGAACGACCTGTGGCTCGGCCTGCCACTCGACGGCACCTTGAACCAGAATGTCCGGCTCTTCTGGTGGTCGGCCAGCTTCAGCGCGAACGCCGAAACCCATCCCGATCTCGTAGTCAGCGCGGTACGGCTCGACGGCTATTCGGAGCGCCAGCCATTCGTCGATCACCCCTCTACCGCAGACGGCGCGATGCTGGTTGGCATGACATTCCCCACTAGCGGCTGCTGGCAGGTGACTGCCGAATACAGGGGCCACTCGCTCAGCTTCGTCGTCTGGGTCAAGGACGTTTCATCAACGAATCTGAATCCGGCTCCTGGTCCGGTACCGAAGATCACGCCAACGCCTGGCGCCGACGGTCTGACCCACACCGATCTGGCCTGCCACGCCTCGTCGTTCGGTCCGTCCACGGAAAACCCGTCCGACATCAACGTCGAGATACGTGGGATAGCGAGCGTCGGTCAGTTCTGGGCACTCCTGTTCCAACAACTGCCACTATACGCCAACGAACCAGTCCAGATCGCCTGGAAGATTGACAGCCCGCTGACGCCCACCCTGACCATGGAGGATACCCAGGGGAACCAGATCGAACCCAAATCCAACCCCGTCGTGCTCGACACGGCCAACTGGAGCCGTCCCGGTACCGAGTGGCTCAATACCTTCACCTTCCCGCACTCGGGCTGCTGGCACGCGCAACTGCAAGCCGGATCGTTCACCGGCGACATATGGTTCGAGGTCTTTTCCCGGGTCAGCGTGGTGACGCCAGCGGCAACTCCTGACACCGCGCCGGTGGCGACGGGTGCGCCAGTCCTCACCATCTCGGACTGCGTCAACGCTGGCGCCGCGGACCTGCTGAACCAGTTCGTCGACTCCTTCAACCGGGACGATGACGCCTCGCTCAAGGCGATGTTGCCCGACGCTCCGCTGAGCGACGGAGCCTGGCTGGCGGCGGTGACGACCAGTGACGGAACCAGCACGACCGGCGACACCTGGCTCACCAGCCGCGTCGACTTCCTTAACTACATCGCGCAGCGTCACCTGTGGAATGAGCAGCTACAGGTCGAGCAGGTGCTTGCCGCCAACACAACCTGGCTGCCGGGCTACGTGAGCGTCGTGGCCGACCTGTACCGACAGGCGAACGATCTTCCAGAGCAGCACGTTCGCGTGGTGGCGATGATCTCGTGCGACAGACGACAGGTCGGCGCCTGGAGCGTCGGCGCGACGGTCGATACGCCGACCGCGACCAATCTGACCGGCAACGCCCTGATCGAAGAGACCCTGCGCCAGCGCCAACTGCGAAACGACGTCAGTTTGCTGCCGGGCGGGTTTTGTCCGGCCGACGTCGCTCACACGGTCAATCCCGCTCTGTCTCCCGCCGTCGGCTCGGGACCGCTCTACATGGTGGACGGCCAGACGGACAGCAACGGCGCGCTGCAGCTACACCCGACCAGCAACGACGCTGGCTGGACGCTGTTCAAGGTAGTCTGGACCAGCGACCCGAGCTACCAGGGGCCGGTACTGGTCCGTGGCAGTGAAGTCGCCGGATCGAACACGGTCGGGTTCGGCGGGAATAGTCCGCCCGAACCAAATCTCTATTTCACCGCGCCGACCGGCAATTTCACGCAAACTGGCTATATCCGCATCAAGGATGACGCACCCGGTTGCTACGCGCTGCAGGTGGACGGGCTGAACTTCAGCGAGACCATCGTGATCGAGGTGATACCGTGAGACAGTGGCATGCGTAGGCCAATCGGCGTTGTCCTGGCACCAGGCCTGATGCTCATTTTGGTCGGATGCCGCGGTGCGTCGAG